>NZ_SUPK01000009.1 GCF_005049045.1 Cohnella pontilimi | reverse complement strand
TTGGTCTGGTAGTGATGGCGGAGGGGTTCCACGCGTACCCATCCCGAACACGACCGTTAAGCCCTCCAGCGCCGATGGTACTTGGACCGCAGGGTCCTGGGAGAGTAGGACGCCGCCAGGCCGGCTTTACAATATTCCCTGATAGCTCAGTTGGTAGAGCACACGACTGTTAATCGTGTTGTCACTGGTTCGAGTCCAGTTCGGGGAGCCATATGGAGAGATGTCCGAGTTTGGTCGAAGGAGCACGATTGGAAATCGTGTAGGCGTCACAAGCGTCTCGAGGGTTCGAATCCCTCTCTCTCCGCCAGTATTTTACCCCAAAAAGTGACGCGATGCATTGCAGCTTATTCCGATTACTTTTCGGGGATCCAGAAACAAATTTTCGCATGGCCCGTTGGTCAAGGGGTTAAGACACCTCCCTTTCACGGAGGTAACAGGGGTTCGAATCCCCTACGGGTCACCAAAATCTTCTTCTCGAATCTCAAAAATTTGGGGTTGCAAAAGCGGTACGGTTTAAGGTATGATAAGAAACGCCGCTTGAAATGGAAGATGATGAATAACGACGCGGGGTGGAGCAGTCCGGTAGCTCGTCGGGCTCATAACCCGAAGGCCGCAGGTTCAAATCCTGCCCCCGCAACCAATTGCTTTACCTGAACTGATCGAGTTAATCTTCCTGGAGCTGTGGTGTAGAGGCCTAACATGCCTGCCTGTCACGCAGGAGACCGCGGGTTCGAATCCCGTCAGCTCCGCCATTTATCTTCAAAAAGTGAAGAACAAACGGCTCGATAGCTCAGCTGGTAGAGCAGAGGACTGAAAATCCTCGTGTCGGCGGTTCGATTCCGTCTCGAGCCACCATCCATGAAAGAATTACACACCTTGCCGGTGTAGCTCAACTGGTAGAGCAACTGACTTGTAATCAGTAGGTTGGGGGTTCAAGTCCTCTCGCCGGCACCATTGATTTTCGTTGTCGTGGAGGCTTAGCGAAGTGGCCAAACGCGGCAGACTGTAAATCTGCTCCCTCTGGGTTCGGTGGTTCAAATCCATCAGCCTCCACCAGTTTACCCATGGTCGAGTACCCATACGATTTACCATAGGGGCATAGTTTAATGGTAGAACAGCAGTCTCCAAAACTGTTGGTGTGGGTTCAACTCCTGCTGCCCCTGCCAAACTGAATATTATGGCGGTCGTGGCGAAGTGGTTAACGCACCGGATTGTGGCTCCGGCACTCGGGGGTTCAAGTCCCCTCGATCGCCCCATTTTTACACCAAATGAATATTGGGGATTAGCCAAGCGGTAAGGCAACGGACTTTGACTCCGTCACTCCTAGGTTCGAATCCTAGATCCCCAGCCATTCACTTCTGCGGAAATAGCTCAGTGGTAGAGCATCTCGTTGCCAACGAGAAGGTCGCGGGTTCGAATCCCGTTTTCCGCTCCATTTTATATCTGGCGCCATAGCCAAGTGGTAAGGCCAAGCTCTGCAAAAGCTTTACCCCCAGTTCGAATCTGGGTGGCGCCTCCACTACAATTTCATAGCGTGCGCCCTTAGCTCAGCTGGATAGAGCGTTTGACTACGAATCAAAAGGTCAGGAGTTCGAATCTCTTAGGGCGCGCCACTTACATGCCGGTGTGGCGGAATGGCAGACGCGACGGACTCAAAATCCGTTTCTCGCAAGGGAGTGGGGGTTCAAGTCCCTTCACCGGCACCACTACATAAACAACAAGCTCTTGAGATGAACACGATCTCGAGAGCTTTTTTTTCTTTTCACCTTTCCGGGGCATCTGATCTCTAACGACATTTTGCGAAATAGGAATGCCATTTGGCAAGTAATGATGCGTTGTAATTTCATTTTGCGAAACTGGAGAAACCATTGGACCATATTGCTGCTCCAAAGTGTTCTGTAGTTTCGTGAAATGTCGTTGTGGAAAACTTGTACGCAGGTTGGCTGCTGTAATTTCGCAAATTATCGTTACAGTATGAACGGCTATATATTAAAAGAGAGAGGTCACTTTTTTAGGGTGACCTCTCTGTTCTAGTAGCATAATGGTGTTATGCCGTTATTTCCGTGCTGCTTACAACCGGTTGTTCCATTTCACGCTGCGCTTTGGCCCTGGATCGTGCGAAGAGCAGAATACTGATGAGACCTAACGCGATCATGGCTGAACTGGCCAGCAACGCCGGCACCACATGATCGCCGAAATCGGTCGGGGTTTGAATGACGGAACCCGACTCGAAGATGAGCCCTCCGATTGCAATACCGAAGACGCCGCCGAGTTCACGAGTGGCGTTGCTCACACCGCTGGCCTCTCCGGATGACTGCGCGGGTACAGAAGACAGTATCCCGTGTGCAAGAGGCGTAAAGCTTAAGCCCATGCCTGTGCCTGCAAGCATCATGAACGGGGCAATGTACCCGAACGGAACGTCCGCACCTTCCCAGAAGATAAGGGCGCCGAAGCCGAGAAGCGCCAGCGTTTGGAACAACATACCGATCGACAATACGGTGCGTCCGCCGATTTTGGATACCGCCAAACCAGCTAAAGGGGCCGCGATCATCGTGCAGCCGGTCCACACCATTTCGCGAACACCGGCTTCGAGTGCAGAATAGCCTTGTGCCTGCTGCAGGAACAGGGTCAGAAGGAAGATGGAGCCGAAAATTCCCGCATTCATCCAAAACCCCGCGAAGATCAACGCTGAATATTTACCGTTTCGGAAAAAATGGAAGCGGACGAAAGGTTGCTTGCGAGTCCGCTCCCATAAGTAGAAGAACCCGAGCAGCAAAACGCCGCTAATCAGCGAACCGACTACGGTCATGGATCCCCATCCGTCTTGGTTGCCGTGTTCCAGTCCGAAGACGACACCGAACAATCCCATACCCAGCAGCAAAATCCCGACCGGATCGACCGGTTTATTTTCCCCTTTCGCTTCCTGCAGCCACATTCCGCCCAAAACGAGTGCTAACACACCTACCGGCACGTTGACCCAGAAGATGAGCTGCCAAGGAGCTCCTTCAATGATCAGGCCGCCTACCAGCGGGCCGACGGACAGGCCGAGGCCCGATATACCGGACCAAATGCCGAGCGCGGCGGCTCTCATTTTCTCAGGGAAGGCCGAGTGAACGAGCGTTAGGCTCAAAGGCACAATGGCCGCGCCGCCGACTCCCTGCAGCGCTCTCGAGCAGATTAACTGAATCGAGCTATCGCTCAAACCGGACAGTGCGGAACCGAGCGTGAACAGCACGACGCCGGTTAAAAACATTCTTTTTCGTCCGAACCTGTCTCCGAGAACGCTGAAGGGGATGAGCAGCACCGAGAAGGCTAACGTATAAGCATTCATGAACCATTGAAGATCGGTCACACTCGCCTGAAAAGATTTCTGAATCGAAGGGAGGGCGACACCCAGCACCAAATTGTCGAGCATGGCCATAAACAAAGCAGCGCATGTCACAGCCAACAAACGAATACGAGATGCAGTAAACATTTTGAAATTCATCTCCTTTTTATTTATAGATCAATAAATACTATGGCCGAAAAATGGCAAAGCGCTTGTCAACCAATCGCTTTGCCAGTATTCCTTAATCGCAGTCCGGTCCCAGTTTGCCATGCCAAGGCAGCAATTTCGGCAGGTTCAACGTTTCCGCAAGCGAGATGATCATGCCCTGCCCGATAAAATCGCGCGCGCGGCCGGCGGCATCCGGAATGCCTGCCTGTTCGAAGCGGCTTTTCACTCTCTCATACACCGTATCGAATCTTTCTTGGCACTTCTGTCTCACCGCGTCCTCCGGCGTGGCGTATGACATCATCACCAGCAAGATTTCGTTCCGGTGGGTGGCGAGCAGATCGGCGAACGCTTTGCCCATCGCTTCCGGCAGCTGTTCGGGAGGCGCTTCGGCCGTGTTGAAGGCATGCAAAATCTTCTCATAGGCGTTGTCGAGGACGGCCAGGTATAACTGCTCCTTCGACTTAAAAAAGTGAAACACATAGGGCTGGGTCACCCCGACGGCCCGGGCGACGTCGGCTGTGGTCGTTTTATAATAACCGGATTCCGCGAACAGGGCGGCAGCGGCTTCGAGAATTTCGGCTTTCCGGTTTTTCGATTCTTCCTCTTTTGGGCTCATGGGGGAATGCAACCTCCTTTCCTTAGAGATAATTTATTTATTAATAAATAACAAACCTTAAATGCAGTTGTCAATAAATTCTAATAAAAAAAGGAGACGCCTTCGGCGATCTCCCTTGTTTACGATACATGAACGTCGAACCGCCTAATGTCCCTTTTTGCGGATTTGCTTGTCATGGTCCTCGCCCCACTCTTTGGCGCGGGCGGTGGCGATGGCAATGGCGCGCCCTTCGTCCATTCCTTCCTCCAGCAGCGCGTTGGCAATTTCCACGGCTTTGTCGCGGATAGGGGCGGTGAAGTTTTTGAGGGACTCGGGGTAATCTCCATGTTTCCAAGGCATCGTGATTCCTCCTCCCTATTGCTGTCTTAAAACCCATTAGCCGTCCGGGCACGGTTTCGAAACACCGGGATAGGCGGAAGGCGGAGCGGACAAGGTCCTAAGACGGCCTTCGGCCCCGACCGCAGTCTAGGATCAAAAACATGCGTAAGTCCGTTATGCACAAATGCGCGTGCGTTTACAATGAGATTGTGAGTGAGAGAAAAGAGGTGAAACAAATGAGAAGCGGAAACGGGCTTGCGGTGCTTCTGATCGGTTTCGGCGCGTTGCTTGTCCTGGGTAAACTCGGTATCTTCGGGTTCCTGGCCGGCCTGCTGATCCCGATTCTGGTACTGGCTCTCGGCGTGATGGCATGGAAAAACGGCAGCAGGATGCTGGGCGCTGTTCTTGGGATTATAGGCGCGATGATGCTGCTGGGCAAACTGTCGTTCTTGTTCGTCTGGGTGGCGGCGATTGCGGCGATCGCTTTGGGTGTGTCGATGATTCGGCGCAGACCCGGCGCGAGAATCTGATGAGATGAGTAAAGAATCAAGCCGGAAACGGAGGAGAGCAACGGATGAGCGTTATCAAAAGAGTGCGGGATATGACGGTCGCGACTTTGAACGACCGGTTGGAGAAAGCCGAGGATCCCGTCCGCGTCATTGATCAGTTCCTTTGGTCGACGCATCAGGAAATCGTGCAGTGCGAACAGCTGCAGCGGCAATACTCGGCTCATACGGACAGTCTGTATAAGCAGTGGAAAGACGCCGAACACTGGACGGCCAAACGCGAGGAGCAAGCGCTCACGGCTTTGAAAGCCGGAGAAGAATATGCCGCCAAACTGGCCTTGCAGGATAAAGTGGCCCATGAGGAAAGAGCGGAGCGTTACCGGCAGCTTTATGAGCAAAGCCGGCACGAGTTGAACGATTTGGAGCAGCTGCTGCAGGAGCTGCGCAGCGAGTACCGCAGCGTATATGACCGCCGCCAATTCTATGTGGCTCGAATGGAGTCCTTGCGGCTGCAGCAGAGGCTGAACGCGAGATTCGGTCCGGGTACGGACGATCCGTCGGGTATGTTCCAAAGGCTGGATGACCGCCTGACCGACATCGAGCTGGAAACGCGCAGTCTGAGGGATTTACGGCGGTTCGGCCAGGAAACGATGTACCGGGTCGGCACGGCTGTTCACGAAACGATCGAGCGCGAGCTGCAGCAGCTGAAGCAGAAATTGCAGCAAGGAAGTTAAGCGGCTGGGAGGGTATCAGGATGCGTAAATTGTATCGATCGTCGCGGGACCGGAAAATATTCGGCGTCTGCGGCGGAGTGGCGGAATACTTGGGCGTCGACGCGACATTGCTCCGGATTTTGCTTGTGATTGTTGCAGTGTTTTCCGCCGGATCCATCATTTTCGTGTACATCATTGCCGGTTTTGTCATTCCGAAGGAGCCATACGGCGGACCGTACGGCCCCGGACCGGCCCCGCACGGATACGGATGGCCGGGATCGGAGCCGCGTCAGCAGCCGCATTACGGCGGCCCGAGCTGGAATCACGGAACGGGCGGCTGGCCGGGAACAGGACCGGCTGCACATGGCGGACATCCCGTTGGAGGCGCGGGACCGGCTCCTTCAGCCGGCACGCAGAAGCAAGGGCTGGATGCCATGATGGAGGATATTGAGAAAAAGGCGTTAAGACGGGAAATTGAAGAGCTCAAACATAAAATCTCCAAAATGGAGAAGGACTCGAAAGGAGAATAACCCATGGGTGTATTCCAACGAATGAAAGATTTGACGAAAGCTTCGATTCACGATTTGCTGGATAAACTGGAAGATCCGATTGTCATGCTGAATCAATATCTCCGCGACATGGAAGTGGAAATCCGCGATGCCGAAGTTACGGTCGCCCGCCAAATGGCGGCGGAGCGCCGCATGAAGCAGCGTCTGGAAGAAGGAGCGCGCCTCAGTGCGCAGCGTGAAGCACAGGCGGAACAGGCGCTGCTGAGCGGCAACGAAATGCTGGCCCGCAAGCTGCTGGAAGAGAAAGTGCAGTACGATCAGCAAGCGCACGAGCTGGGCGGTCTGCATACGCAGGCAAGCGCTCAGGTTGCTGAGCTGACAGGGCAGCTGCACGAAATGAAGGAAGAGTACTACAAGCTGCGTAATAAGCGCAACGAGCTTGCCGCACGTGCCCAAATGGCCAACGCGCGCAAACAAATCGCCCAATCGACCGCGCTTCACACGATCGAAAGCGGCAATGCCTCCCGCGGTTTCTCCCGCATGGAAGAACGCATTCTGCAATTGGAAGCGGAAGCCGATGTGGCCCGCATGCCCAGCTCCCCGATCACCGGAGCGCCGATCCGCCTGGATCCGGAAAAATCGTTCCAAGTGGAGCAGCAGCTGGCCGCGCTGAAAAGCCGGATGGCACCGCAGTCGGAAGCCGAATAATCCACCGTTCTCCATAGAGAGAACCTATGGTATGCTATACATTGCGTGTCGGAATTTAGTGCCGGCACCACGCTGACAGCGCAAATCGCGATCTGCCATAACGGGAACATTCCGTTATGGCTTTCGCCGTAGAAACCGGGATTCCAATGCAGCGGGGGGAGGTACGGCCAGTCATGATAATTGCCAGCAACGCTTTTTTACTGATCGCGGCCGGATTGTACCTCGCGCTCGGAGGCGTGGCGGGATTCGCCACGGTCAACGCCGTGCTCCTGCTGCTGCTCGGAATTTACCGTTACCGCTGGGACAGGTCCCGGTGGTCGATTTTGCTCATCGCGGTCAGCTCGCTGATGCTCATCATCAACCAATTTGCGCTATTTGCCATCATTATTTTGGCGTCGCTCGGCATTTATTATTTCCGCGGACGGCCGAACATGCCGGGGCTTTATCGAAGCGCCCACCGCTTGATGCTGAACATCCGGCTGGACGAGCAATCGTGGGTGCTCAAGTCGATGAGCATCTGGCAGGCGGTCGGGGAAATCCGGATGGATATGACCGTGGCCGTCCCGGAGGAACAAGAAACGATCATTATTTTACAAGGCCTGGTGGGCGATGTGGATCTCACCGTGCCCGAAGATTACGGGCTTCATGTCGAAGCCTCGGTGATGGTGGGGCAGATCGGTTTCCGGCAAACGAGGGACGGAGGCATGATGCATCGGCTCTCCTGGCGGTCCCCCGATTATGAAGAACGGGAATATCGGTTGAAACTGCAATTGTTTTATCTCGTAGGAGATATCAAGATCCGTACAGTGTAGCCGGTACAGGGAGGGAAAAGGATGGAGTCGCGCAAGGTCGCCAATATGGTGTGGCGTCAGATGGGAGAAGCCGTCCTTTTCTCTCTGTGCATCGGAGCGCTTGTCATCTATTTGTTGATCCGTTACGGATTGGCGGTGGAAGTGTACCCATGGAATTCCGTGATCACGTTCACATTGGTCACCATCGTCGTCCTGACGGTGGCCGGGGCCGCTTTCGGATTTTTGCGCGGTTATCCGGTGAGACACCGGCTTCGGCTGCTTAGTGAAACGATGCTGCTTTTGGAAAAAGGGAATCCGAGTCCGCCGCTGCCGCCGCTGGGGAACGACGAAATCGGCAGGCTCGGCGAACAGCTCGGCAAAATGGGACGCAAATGGGAAGAGCAGGTCACCGCACTTCAACGGCTTTCGAGCCATAACGCCGAATTGGCGTCCCAGGCGCGAATGAGCGCGGTCGTCGAGGAACGGCAAAGACTCGCCCGCGAGCTGCACGACGCGGTAAGCCAGCAGCTGTTCGCGATCTCGATGACGGCCACTGCGCTCAGCCGGACGCTGGATCAGGACTTCGATCGCGCCAAACGCCAGGTGGAGCTGATCGAGGAGATGGCCGCAGCCGCGCAGTCGGAAATGCGCGCTTTGCTGCTTCATTTGCGTCCGATCCATCTCGAAGGCAAGCGCTTGTCCCAGGCGATTCCCGAGCTGGTGGAGGAAATGAAGGCGAAGGTGCCGATCGACATCGCGCTGGATATGGAAGAGGACCTGCCGCTTAACAAAGGGATGGAAAACCATTTGTTCCGGATCGTGCAGGAGGCGATCTCCAACACGCTGCGCCATGCGAAGGCCACGAAAATGGGCATCGAGCTTCAGCGGCGGGGCGAAGCGGTCCGGCTAGGCATACGGGATAACGGTGTCGGCTTCGATTTGCATGCGAAAAAACAGACCTCTTACGGCCTGATGAATATGGAAGAACGCGTGAGCGAGCTTGGCGGTTCGTTCAATGTGGCTAGTGCGCCCGGCAAAGGAACGCGGATCGAGATCCGGGTGCCGTTGATGACGATGGGGGTGGAGTCGGTTGAGTGAGGAGAAACTCGTGAAGGTGCTGCTGGTGGACGATCATGAAATGGTGAGAATCGGACTGGCGGCGGTGCTCGGTACGGAGGAAGGCATTGAAGTGGTCGGCGAGGCCGGCAACGGCATGGATGGCTTGCGTCTGGCCCGCGAATATAAGCCGGATGTCGTTCTGATGGATTTAGTGATGGAGGGCATGGACGGAATCGAAACGACGCGCCGGCTGACGGAAGAAATGCCCGATATCCGCGTGATTGTGCTCACCAGCTTTCTAGACGATGAGAAAATGTATCCGGTCATTGAAGCGGGGGCGTTCAGCTACTTGCTGAAAACGTCCCGCGCTTCCGAAATCGCGGATGCGATCCGGGCTGCCGCCCGCGGCCAGTCGGTGCTGGAATCGCAGGTCGCATCCAAAATGATGAACCGGTTCCGCCGACCGGCCCAAAATAGCGCTCCCCCTCACGACGAGCTGACCGAGCGGGAGATGGAAGTGCTGAAGTTGATCGCGCAGGGCAAGTCCAATCAGGAAGTGGCGGATGAGCTGTTCATCGGAGTGAAAACGGTAAAGTATCATTTGACGAACCTGTTCGGAAAGCTCGGGGTGGATGACCGCACGCAGGCGGCCATCTATGCGCACCGCAACGGACTGGCGGAATAAATCATTCCCCCAAAAGTGACGTCAAGCTTCGTAGCGTAATCCGATTACTTTTGGGGGAGCCCCCGAAAATTCATTTAGACCTCAAAATCCAACTGTTGTCCGACTGCCATAGCGTCGAGGTTCCTGAGTAGACCCGATTCGTTATATAAAGCGGCGGAGGACCAGTCGGCAGGCCATAAAACACGCTTCTCCCTGCCGTATGAAGCGCGGCCGTCGAACGAAGGCATGTACCGAATCCATTCCCTTTCCGCGGGTTCGTCCTCCCGGAACGGTTCAACCCGCCGAATCCGGGAAACCGGTCCCCAGCGTTCCGATACGCGCCACGATCTCAGCACAACCCATCACCTCGCCGGAATGCTTGATTGCTACTTTATTACCCTATGAAGATCAATCGAATCGCTTGCCATTCGGAGATCCCGGATGGAAAACGCCCGTCGCCGCCTCGGCTGCCACGGGCGTTGTTGCGCATGCCCGGATTCACAAAATCAGGACCGAATCTACCGCATGAAGCGGAACGGACTCCCGGGGAACGGCCGGAAATTGCGCCGGTCCCGGACCGAACGGAGCGAACCCGAACCCGCCCGCTACTTCGGGTGGTGCGTCCGGAAAAGCGCCGACGGGTGTGTCTTTCGCTTTGCGGGATCGGGTACGGCTGTTCCGCCGGGAATGCTTGCTGCGGGACAATCCGGTCTCGGCATCATCGCCGTCGGTCCCGTTCAGAATGATCCGGCCTCCCCTGCAGCCTGTCAGGCGACCCATTTTGAAGCTGCCGTCTTTCATGACAAGACGTACGGGCATTCCGTAAAATTGGCGCAGCTGTTGTTCTTCCGGCGCAACGCGCATCTCGAACATGGCTCCTTCCTCCTTTCCATAAACCTCAGAGGCAGTTTATTCATCTGCGGGCTCATGCGTATGGGCCTGTAACCGGGTGTTTTGCTCATTTTCCGCTAACGGGGAGATCCCATCCCAGGACATGGCGTTAGCCGGATGAATATGCTAAACTACACTACAACGCTAAACTATTACAGCAATCCGCGGGCGCCGGAGACGGCGCAAACTATCCGCTTGGAAGAAAGATGAGGAACATGCCGGAGAATAAAATGGAAAACCTTACTGCACATGAAGCGGTGTATTTCATTTTCGGAGCGACGGGCGACTTGGCCCGCCGCAAGCTGTTTCCCGCATTATATAGCCTTTATCGCGAAGGAAAGCTGGGGGAACGGTTCGCGGTCGTCGGAGTGGCGCGCCGCCCTCGTACGGAGACTCAGTTCCGTGACGATCTGCATCAATCCATTCAGGAATTTTGCCGTTACAAACCCGGTGAAGCCGGCGAGTGGACGGCGTTCGCCGAGCATTTCAGCTATCACTCGCTGGATATCGGGAACGTGGACGGTTTCCGTGAGCTGAAGTCGCTCACCGAACGTTTGGAAACGCGGTTCGACATTCCCGGCAACCGGCTCTTTTATTTGGCGCTTGCACCGGAGCTGTTCGGCACGGTGTCGCACAACCTGCGTGACGGCGGCATGCTGGAGTCGCCGGGCTGGCACCGGCTGGTCATCGAGAAGCCGTTCGGCTACGACTATCCGTCGGCAGAGAAGCTGAACGAGGAAATTTGCCGCGTATTCCGGGAAGACGAAGTGTTCCGGATCGACCATTATCTCGGCAAGGAAATGGTCCAGAACATCCAGATGATCCGGTTTGCCAACGCCTTCTTCGAGCCTCTCTGGAACAACAAGCATATCGCCAACGTGCAGATCACGCTGTCAGAGACGGTCGGCGTGGAAGAGCGCGGCGCGTATTATAATAAATCCGGCGCGCTTCGGGACATGGTGCAGAATCATATGCTGCAAATGTTGACCATGATCGCCATGGAGCCGCCGAGCCGGCTGGATCCCGAGGATGTGCGCGACGAGAAGGTGAAGGTCCTCCGCTCGGTGCGCAAATTCGCTTCGCCCGACGAAGTACGGAAGAACATTGTACGCGGTCAGTATAGCAAAGGGACGGTCAGGGATAAGGAACTGAAGGGCTACCGGGAAGAGGATTCCGTCGATCCGGAATCGGTCACCGAAACGTTCTTCGCGGCTCGCGTGTTCGTCGACAATTTCCGTTGGGCGGGCGTACCGTTTTATGTGCGTACGGGCAAACGGCTGCCGGTGAAATCGACCGAGATCGTCGTGGAATTCAAAAACGTGCCGGGTAACGTGCTGTTCGCAAGGAGACAGGACCTGCTGCCGAACTTGCTGGTCATCCGCGTCAATCCGATGGAAGGCATCTACATTAAAATTAATGCGAAAAGACCGGGCAACGAGACGACGATCCAACCGGTGGCGATGGAGTTCTGCCAAAGCTGCCAGATCGGCATCAACACGCCGGAGGCTTATGAGCGGTTGATTTATGATGCCGTACACGGCGATCACACGTATTTCACCCGTTGGGACGAGCTGGCCGCCGCTTGGCAGCTGATCGACCCGATTGCGGCCGCTTGGCGCGAACACGCGATCGAGCCGGCCTTGTATCCGGCTGGAAGCTGGGGGCCGGCGCAAACGGAAAAGCTTCTCCATGAGGACGGCTTCCATTGGTGGCCCGTCAACGGGCAGGATGAAGACAACGTGATTTGGGTCACCAACAGCGAAAAATAAATTTGAGCGGAATAGCCGGAGGTGCTGACATGGGATTGGGGCGGATTATCGATATCAGCATGACGATTGAGGAAGGCATGCAGGTATGGAAGAGCTATGAGCACAAAAAGCCGCGTATTACGAACGTGCAAAACCACGATCAGGGGAAACCGCATGAGAGCCGGCTGGACATGGACGTCCACTGCGGAACGCACGTCGATGCGCCTTTGCACATGCTGGCGGGCGGCGACACGATCGAGACCGTGACGCTGGAGCAACTGTGCGGACCTGCGCGCGTCCTGGATTTGACCCATGTGAAGGGGTACATCACCAAAGAAGATCTGGAGCCGTTCGCGATTCAACGAGGCGAGCGGATCCTCTTCAAAACCTCGAGTTCGATGACCGAACAGTTCGACCTCGAGTTTCCGTTCCTTCGGGAGGACGGCGCCGCTTATTTGGCCGACATCGGCATCACGCTGGTCGCTACCGACTCCCTCGGAATCGAGCGCGCGCAGCCGGAATACCCGACGCACCGCACGTTGATGCGCGCCGGCGTCATCATCGTAGAAGGGCTTCGGCTCAAGCATGTGGAGGCCGGTCCCTATACGCTGATCCTGGCTCCGCTAAAGCTGACGGGTATCGACGCTGCACCGGCACGGGCATTCCTGCTGGCCGAGCAATAAACGATCATACAAGGGGAGACCTTGTCACCTAATGGGCGGCAGGGTCTTTTTTCCATTTTCCTCTTGCTTAACGTAACAATGTTATGTTACACTGACGGTGGAGTTGATGAGGATGGAACGAGAATTGATCTCGAAAAAAGAGCTGCTGGATTTGACGGGCATTTCATACGGCCAGCTGTACCGGTGGAAAAGAAAACAACTCATTCCGGAAGAATGGTTCATTCGCAAATCGACATTTACCGGCCAAGAGACCTTTTTCCCGAAAGAGCTGATCTTGAGCAGAATCGATAAAATTCTGAACATGAAGGATGATCTTTCCCTCGATCAAGTAGCGGGAAAACTGTCCCCGGCTTTGCCCGATTATGAAATGCGCAGCAGCGAACTCTTAAAGCGCAACATTGTTTCGCGAACAGCTCTTCAAGCATTCGCACCGAATGACCCCGATCACACGGTATATACGTTCGAGATGATTTTATTTTTTTACGTGATCGACAAGCTGCTTGAGGCGGGCGATATGAGTCTGGAGGAAGGCGAACGGCTGCTCGAGACCTTGAAGGAGTTTTTTCCGAAGTTCGAAGGGAAAGCCTGCGAGTTGGTCTTTGTTCGGAAAATGGGGGTTTCCTGGTTCGCTCTGCTGTCGATGCCGACCGAGCTGTTTTTCGAAAAAGGTGTGAAGGTCATTGCCCGCCTTTCTCTTACGGAAATCATCGAAGAGCTGAAAGGTAAACTGGTATGAGGGAGGAACCGGCCATGGACCACAAGGTGCCGGATTTGCACATCAGCGGTGTGAGCACGGCCCCGGGCGGGCATTACCGCCAAGTTACGATAGAAGGGGTCGGCAAGGTGGAAGGAAACGTGCAGGCCGACGATGGGTGCAAAATCAGCGGAATCGTAACGGTGAGAGGGGATCTGCAAGCGGCCTCGCTGCGCTGTGAAGGGAAGTTGAAGGTCGAGGGGCGGCTGTCGGCTGAATCCTCGCAAATCGACGGATATGCGGACGTGCGGGGGCCTGTGCACGGAGAAACTTTGGTGCTGAAAGGCGGCATGAACGTCAAGGGCGATTGCTCACTCGAGAGGTTCGACGCCGAAGGCGGATTTGAGATTGACGGGCTTCTGAACGCCGGGCAGTTGGACATTCGGTTGTACGGAAAAGGCAAAGCTCGGGAAATCGGCGGGGAATCAATCCGCGTGCGTAAAGGCGTCCAGGGGGCGTGGAAAAAACTATGGCAGCGAATGTTTCCGGTCTGGAATCCGGAGCTGACGGCGGACCTGATCGAAGGCGATGAAGCGGACTTGGAGCATTCTCACGTTTCCATTGTCCGGGGCAACCGCGTGATCCTCGGTCCCGGCTGCCGAATCGGACTCGTCGAATATCGTTCGGAATTGATCAAGCATCCGGCGGCGAAAGTGGGAAAGGAGAGGAAGACCGGTGACGGAAGCCATTTTGCCTGATTTGAAGCTGGTGGGCACCACAGCTTCGGCCGGCGGGCGTTTCGGAAACGTCCGGATTACTGGAGAAGCCAAGATGTCGGGAGGTTTGTACTGCCGCAGCTTGAAGTGCATGGGGACGGTCGACTTGGATGGAAGCCTGCAGGCCGCTCTTCTGAAGCTGACCGGGGAATGCCACGTTCACAGCGACATGAAAGTGTCCAAAATACGCGCGATAGGCCAGATCGAGGTGTCCGGCAATCTGACGGGAGAACAGGTTAAGATCACCGGCGGCTTGCAAGCATCCGGTAATTGCGAGGCAGAGTCATTCCAGGTACGAGGAGCGATAGAGCTGGACGGATTGCTGAATGCGGATGAAGTGGACATCCGACTGCACGGATATTCCCGGGCTAAGGAAATCGGCGGCGGCTCTATTACCGTGAAACGAAGCCGGGTCCATTGGTTTAACACCGTTCTTTCTTCGCGCCGCGAAAGAGAGTTGACCTCGGATCTGATCGAAGGGGATACCGTGCATCTTGAGTATACAACCGCTTCTGTCGTAAGAGGCAACCGGGTGACGATCGGACCGGGCTGCCGAATCGGGCGGGTGGAATATCGCGATGACCTGCGTATCGACAAAAATGCTTCTGTGAAAGAACGCATGAGACGTTAAGCTCTCCAAACACCGAGCAGCAGCAATATAACGCTTCGCGTTAACATGATGGGGAGAAGGTTATCCCGCGCGCGCTTGGGCACGCCGGGTAACCTTTTTTGTGCTATAATGAAAGCTGTTATTTTACGAGGGAAGGATCATCGAATTCATGAGCGAAACGACTCGCACCGAACTGAGGCAGGAAGTCGATAAACGCCGCACGTTCGCGATTATATCTCACCCCGATGCGGGGAAAACGACGCTGACGGAGAAGCTGCTCCTGTACGGAGGAGCCATTCATGTAGCCGGTTCCGTCAAAGCGCGCAAGGCCGCGCGCCACGCGACAAGCGACTGGATGGAAATCGAGAAACAGCGGGGAATCTCCGTTACCTCGTCGGTCATGCAGTTCCAGTATGCCGGCAAGCAGGTTAACATTTTGGACACTCCCGGTCACCAAGACTTCAGTGAAGATACCTACCGTACGCTGACCGCAGCGGACAGCGCCGTCATGCTGATCGACGTCGCCAAAGGCGTGGAGGCGCAGACGATCAAGCTGTTCCAGGTGTGCAGCAAACGCGGCATTCCGATTTTTACGTTCATCAACAAGCTCGACCGCGAAGGCCAGAATCCTTTCGAGCTGCTCGAGGAGATCGAGCGGGTGCTCGGCATACGCTCCGTCCCGATGAACTGGCCGATCGGCATGGGCCGCGAGCTTTGCGGCGTGTACGACCGGATGAAAAACCAGGTCGAGCTGTTCCAAGGCAACGATCATTCGACCATCGAAGTACGCAAAGTATCGGATTACCGCGATCCGGTCATCCGCGAAATGGCGGGCGACTACTTGGCGGATAAGCTCATTGAAGAGCTGGAGCTGCTCGACGTGGCCGGAGATCCGTTCGATTACGAGAAGGTCAAAATCGGAGAGCTGACGCCGGTATTTTTCGGAAGCGCAGTGAACAACTTCGGGGTGCAGACATTCCTGGAAAACTTCCTGCAGCTCGCGCCGCCTCCAACCCCCCGCCGCAGCACGGATGGACCGATCGAACCGGAAAACGAGAAGTTTTCGGGATATATTTTCAAAATCCAGGCCAACATGAATCCGGCCCACCGCGACCGCCTGGCTTTCCTGCGCATATGCTCCGGCAAGTTCCAACGCGGCATGTCGGTCCGCCACGTGCGTGCGGGTAAAGAGATCAAGCTGTCGCAGCCGCAGCAGTTCCTCGCGCAGGACCGTGATATCGTCGAAACCGCTTATCCGGGCGACATTATCGGCTTGTTCGATCCGGGCATCTTCCGTATTGGCGATTCCCTGAGCGAAGGGAGCAGCGTCACGTTCGACGAGCTGCCGACGTTTTCGCCCGAAATTTTCGCCAAAGTAACGATCAAGAACGCGCTAAAGCAAAAGCAGTACCTGAAAGGACTCGACCAGCTGACGGAAGAAGGCATGGTGCAAGTTTTCCGCTCGGTCGGTCCTTTCGAAGACACCTATCTCGGAGTGGTCGGACAACTGCAGTTTGAGGTGTTCGAGTACCGGATGAAGAACGAGTATGGCGTCGATATCCTGTTGTCCCGCACACCTTTCCAATTCGCACGATGGATCGTCGCCGACAAGGTAGATCCTTCGAAATTCCGGATCAATTCGACGCTGGTGAAAGATAAGAACGACAACGACGTGGCGCTTTTCGAGAACGAGTACGCGATGCGCACCGCGATGGAGCGGATGCCCGACGTGAAATTTCTGGAGACGGCTCCGTAACTTTAAGCACATCGGCAAACATGACAAAGAGCCTCCAGCCCATGACCGGCCGGAGGCTCTTTGTCGCTTTAGTCGTTATCAGGATATTTGGGTGATCTGAGAGATGATTTCGGCCTCCTTGGCCGAATTCCACTCTCTCACCATTCGCGGAAGGATACACATGTCGACGATAATCCAGATGAACAAAGCCAGCCCGGATAACACAAGGAAGGCAATCGGCACGGCATGCCAAGGGCGCCAGGTTTCATCTACAGCATCGGCGATTCCGTACACGAAGTAACAGGCCGTGGCGACCAAGAACAGCGCCAATTGAATGCCGCCGCTGGCGAAACGCCGCAAGTAGAAACGGTGTACGCCGAGGTGACCGCCGATCAGCATGAAATACGCAAGGGCGAGAGACTTCTCGGCATGGCGCATTTCGGACTGCAGCAAAATCAGCTGTTCCAGGGACAGATCCGTTTTGTTCATCGGATTAGAAGCTGGACGGCGCCGGAGGCGCTTGGTGGCCCAAGATTTCATGTACGAGCTTATATTCCAGCTGGCGATTGTGATCTTTGACCCACGTATGCAGCAAGAAAGCGTCGACGATTATCCAAATGCCTGTGACGATCAGTCCGATCACGGTGATGGACAGGATCAGCATCGCGACGGCAGAGCCCTTTTTCTGCATATAGAACCGGTGGCCGCCGAGTAATCCAAGAAAATACCATAAAACATATGCCAGAAACATATTTTTGCCCTGACTTTTGACTTCGGATTCCAACAACATCAGTTGTCTTGCGTCCATTCGGCTTTTTAATGCGATAATATCCAATTTATGAACACCTCACCGCTCAAAATGGGAACAGCCTGCGTTCCAAATGAATTGTATCAGCATTTCAAACAAACGTCGACAAATTTCGTGTTTCGCATTTGATAAAATTGGGTAGAGAAATGATTCGAAACGGATGTGGTCGGATGAGTCGGTTGATCATACGCGGAGGGACGGTCGTTCTCCCGCATGAAGTCACGAAGGCGGACATTGCCATCGAGAACGGGCGTATTACGGACATTGCCGAGGGGTTGGCCCGGCAAGCCGAGGAAGCCGGTGACACAGTAGTGGATGCCGAGGGGAGATGGGTGCTGCCCGGATTGGTCGACATCCATTGCGACGCCATCGAGAAGGAGACGGAGCCGCGGCCGAACACCCTTTTTCCGATGATGATGGCATTTTTGCAATTCGAGAAAAAGCTGGCGGGGCACGGCATTACGACGATGCTCCACTCTCTGTCGCTGGGTGTGGGTTTGAGCTTGCGGGGTGAGAATCTCGTCAGCCAAATGATCGAGTTAATCCGCGCCTGCCGGGAGGAGCGCTCGATGATCCGGCACGGCATTCATTTGCGGTATGAGGTTTCCCATTTGACGGGGATGCCGCTCGCACGGAAGCTCATCGAAGAAGGGGCAGTCGACTACTTGTCCTTGATGGATCATGCGCCGGGAATCGGGCAGTATCGGAAGCCGGGGGCTTTTGAGCGCTATGTGATGAAAAACCAAGGCGTCGGCGTGGACGAGGTAGCGCACATTGTAGCGGAGCTGCAGGAGAAGCGGAAGCGGGTCGATTGGGATACGCTTCGCGACTTGACGGGGTACGCGAGAGAATGCGGCATCGCCATCGCCTCCCATGACGACGATTCCAAGGAAGCGGTAGAGCGTTCCTTGGCTTTTCACGCGGATGTCAGCGAGTTTCCGCTGGACATGGAGACCGCCCGGTTCGCCTGCAACCGGGGCATGAACGTATGCGTCGGCGCTCCGAATATTGTACGGGGCGGATCCCACGACGGCAATCTGAATGCGGCGGAGGCTGTCCGCGCCGATGCGGCGGACATTATTTGCTCAGATTATCATCCCGCGTCGCTGCTTCAAGCGGTATTCGACCTGGAGAAGCAAGGGGTGCCGCTTTCTGAGGCGGCTGCGTTGGCTTCTTTGAATCCTTCACGTGCGATCGGACGGGAGGGAGAAATCGGATCTTTGGAACCGGGCAAAGCCGCGGATTTGATCCTCGTGCGTAAATGGCGGGATTACCCGTTGGTCGAAACGACGGTGGTCGGCGGATCGATCGTATACGAATGCCGGGACAGAGAACGGTGATCGCTAAGGGGCTCCTGCTGCCGCGGGGGTCTCTTGTGCTATAATAGGAAATAGTTGCTTGTTACGGAGAGGGGAACGGGACATGCTTAAAAAACAATTTGCGGTCATCGGACTCGGCCGTTTCGGTTCCAGTGTCGCCAAGTATTTGGCGGGAATGGGATATGAGGTGCTCGCCATCGACGAGAGCGAGGAGCGCGTTCAGGATGTGGCGCATGCCGTCACGCAGGCGGTATCCGCGGATTCTACCGAAGAAGAGGCGCTGCGCGCGCTGGGAATCCGCAATTTCGACGTGGTGGTCGTGGCAATCGGACAAAATATCCAAGCCAGCATTTTGACGACGCTGGTATTGAAAGATATGGGCGTTCCGTTTATTATCGTGAAGGCTCAGAATGAACTGCACGGCAAAGTGCTGGGCAAAATCGGAGCGGATAAAGTCGTCTACCCGGAGCGGGATATGGGATTGCGGGTCGCGCATCAGCTCATATCGCCGAACATTTTGGAGCATATCGAATTGTCTGCTGAGCACAGCATCGTAGAGCTGAAGGCATCTTCCGCCATCATCGGGAAAAACTTAAAGCAGCTGGACATTCGGGCTAAATTCAACTGCAACGTACTGGCGGTCAAACGCGACGGTGAAATCAACATCACCCCGAGGCCGGATGATTTGCTGGAAGAGGGCGATGTGCTCGTGATCGTGGGACGGAACGACCAATTGACCCAATTGGAGCAGGAATATGCCGAAGCTTGAGCCTTATCTCAGTTCTTCATCCAATTCGCGCGTGAAGGAATGGGCGAAGCTGACGGAACGGAAACACCGGGAGCGGGAGGGCAAATTTTTGCTCGAAGGCGCCCACCTGGTGGAGGAAGCGTTGCGCGCGGGGTGGCCGGTAACGCATGTGGCCTTTGATGCCGGAGCGGGCATCCCGGAAGAGCTCGCGGTGTACGCCGAGTCGGAGCAGGCCGGCACGGCCGGACCGCTTTGGGTGCCCGTGTCGCCGGAAGTGATCGCCAAATGCAGCTCCACCCAGACGCCGCAGCCTGTGTTTGCCGTTGCGGAGAAGAAGAGTTTGCCGCCGGACAAGCTGTTCGATCCCGACGCCGGCCTCGTAGCGGTGCTCGACGGCGTGCAGGATCCGGGCAATGTAGGCACCATCATTCGAAGCGCTGCAGCTTGCGGAGCTACCGCGGTCGTGCTGGGTCGCGGAACGGCGGATGTGTACAACGCCAAAACGCTCCGCGCCACGATGGGCGCCTTATTCCATGTTCCCGTCACGGAAGCGGATTTGACGGAACTGCTGCCGGAAGCTCGCGAGCGCGGCGTTACGGTCGTCGGAACTAGCCTGCAGGCCGCGCAATCTTGTTACGATTACAATTTTCGGCGCGGCGTTTGGCTCGTATTCGGCAGCGAAGGCGGCGGATTGTCCGCAGAAGTGTCGGCCGCAGTGCAGGACAATGTCATTATTCCGATCACCGGCCGCGCCGAATCGCTGAATGTGGCCATGGCGGCGACGGTGTTGCTGTTCGAAGCGCAGCGGCAGCGGATGATGTAATGATGAAAAAGCAGCCACTTGACCGTCAACCGGTCGGTGGCTGCTTCTGTTCTCATTCTTTTTTCATGAGCTCGTTCCAACGGCGCTCGGTTTCCTTTTTGACGCTTTCAATGTGTAGTTGCAAGATTCCCAGGAAGCTGGGAATGTTTCGCTCCTTCAAAGCCTCTAGTAATTTCTCGTGGTCCTTGTGCCGTGATAGGGTGCTTTCGAAGGAAGTTGAGTATACGATGCGGGATAAGGTAACGTGTGAATTCAGGGCAAAGTACATGTCATGAACTTTTTTGTTGCCTGTCCATTGGACGAGCTTGCGATGAAATTTCAAATCGAGCTGGTTGTACAATTCAAAGGGAAATGGATGGACATCGAGGAGAGAATTCATCTCTCGGATAATCTGCTCCCATTGCGCGATTTCCTCGTCCTGAACGGTTTTGACGACTCTTTGCGCCGCCCACATTTCAATCATCAATCGGGCGTCATGCAACTCTATGTAATCGGTTAAGTCCATCTGGGTGACATAAGTTCCTTTTCGGGGAATGATTTCAACCAGCCCTTCATGCACCAGCTGATTGATGGCGTCCTTGACCGGCGAGCGGCTGACGCCAAATTCTTCCGCCAGCTTGTGAATGTCCAGCTTTTCGCCTGCACTGTATTTGCCGCCGAGAATTTTTCGGCGGATTACATTATAAACCTGTGTGGTTAATAGGGAGGTTTCGATCTCCGACAAGGCAGGATTCCTTCTTTCTATCGAAAAATCTGTAGCATTTAACATGTTACAAAAATTATAAGCTACGACATTGCTTTTGACAAATTTAAAAACTGTTGACGGATGAAACGCTTTCAGTTATTCTTTGATATGCAGAATGTGAAATGTTACATATTAGAAGATTCACAGCACAGCAGAATTACTGTTACTCGTCGCATGGTGAAATCGCCTTCACCCAGAATCACACAGGAGGAGCAAGAGGCATTATGAAAAGAATCAGCTTGAATGAACCGAACCAACTGGCCATGCGTGAGGTAGAGGAACCGACCTTGAAGGATGGGGAAGCACTGGTCCGCGTTCGCCGGATCGGCATTTGCGGTACCGATTACCATGCATTCAGAGGCCGTCAGCCCTTTTTCGAATATCCTCGGGTACTGGGACATGAACTGGCCGGCGAAGTGGTAAAGGTCCAAGCAAATGGAAGCGCTTTTTCAGCAGGCGACAAAGTTACGATTGTCCCGTATCTGGAATGCGGACAATGCATCGCGTGCTTGAGCGGGAAACCCAATTGCTGCTCGCAGCTTCAAGTCCTAGGCGTCCATGCGGATGGCGGGATGCAGGAATATTTCGCGGTTCCCGTTTCCCATCTGATGAAGACCAGTGAGATTTCGCTGGATGCAGCAGCAACCGTTGAGTGCCTGAGCATCGGCGCCCATGCAGTAAGACGGGCAGACATCAAGAAAGGCGAGTTTGCACTAGTGATCGGGGCTGGCCCCATCGGCCTCGGAGTCATGCAATTCGCGCAACTGGCGGGAGCGAAAGTGATCGCCATGGATATGAATCAGGGGCGGCTCGATTTCTGCAAAACCTGGGCCAAGGTGGACTACACGGTGAATGCTTCAGAGAACCCGGCGGAAGAAATGAGACGCATCACGAACGGGCAATTCCCGACAGTCGTATTCGACGCCACGGGCAATGCGAAATCCATGAGCGGCGCTTATCAGTATGCCGCGCATGGCGGGCGGATCGTCTATGTCGGCCTCGTGCAAGCGGATCTTTCCTTCCCGGATCCCGAATTCCATAAACGCGAGCTGACCATCCTGTCGAGCCGCAATGCGACGGTTGAAGATTTTGAAAATGTAATTGAAATGATCCGGCAGGGGCATGTGGACACCGATGCTTTCATCACGTCCAGAACCCCGTTCGATCAAATCATCGATAAGTTCGAATACTTCATGACGCCGGAATCCGGCACCATCAAAGCGATGATTACTTTGTAAAACAAAGCAATCATATAACCACCACTAGATATGGGAGGGCATTTTACAATGAAAAAGTGGATTTACACACTCGTGTTTGTTCTGGCAGTCACAACGGTTTTGGCAGCTTGCGGCGGCAAGGAAAAAGGCCAAGCAGCCGGCGGAGACCAAGCGGGAAGCAGCGAAAAGTCTTATACCTTGAAAGTCGCGAACTACTATGGTCTCGACCATCCGCAAAACATCGCTTTGAAGGACAAGTTCAAACCGCTCGTTGAAGAAAAATCGGGCGGTTCGTTAAAAGTGGAAATCTACGAGAACAACAAACTCGGCGGGGAAAAAGAATTTTACACCGGCGTACGGAATGGCACGATCGAGCTCGGCGTTCCGGGGATGATCATGCAAGCAGACGTTCCGCAAATGGGTGTTCCGGAATGGCCGTTCCTGATGAGAGACTTCAAACATGCGAAAGCCGTTCTTACGGGGCCGATCGGGCAAGAATTGGCTGCTGAGCTGGAAAAACAACAAGGCGTACACGTGCTGGCATGGACGGCGAACGGATTCCGGATGGTATCCTCCAGCAAGAAGGTAGCCAGCATGGGAGACTTCAAGAGCCTTCGCCTGCGGATGCCGAACACGCCTGTCTTCGTAAAACTGGGTGAGCTGCTCGGTGCAACCGTTTCCCCGATGCCGCTGTCCGAAGTATTTACTGCGTTGGAGCAAAAGGTCGTTCATGGCCAAGACAATCCGATCGGCGTTGTGAAAGCAAACGGTTTCTATGAAGTGCAAAAATATATTCTGGAGTCCCGCCACGGCTTCACTCCGAATGTTCTGATTATCAATTTGAAGCTGTGGAATGGACTGTCCGATAACCAAAAGAAAGCGCTTGAAGAAGCGGCTAAGGAATACGCCGATTATCAATGGCAGCTTTCCGAAGAAAGCTATGAATCCGACAAGAAGTTCCTGATGGAGAAAGGCATGGAATTCGTTACTCCGGACCAAAACTTCATGACTCAAATGCAAACGGCCGTCCAACCGATTTATGACGATTACTACAGCAAATTCCCGTGGGCTAAAGATCTCGTAGAAAAAGTCAAGAATACGCAATAATCCTGTTTGAATAAAGGATAATCGGCGGAGAAAGGGTTCTGCATTCAGGAACCCTTCTCTCCTCTTTACAGGTGGTGTTTTACATGAACAAACTGATCAACAAGATCACCGCCTTCTTGAATTTCCTATTAGCGGTGTGTCTTTCACTCATGATTATTTTCGTATTCGGCAACGTCGTTCTCCGGTACGCCTTTGACTCGGGGATCACGTGGTCGGAGGAAGTGTCCCGGTTCTTGTTCATTTGGTCCATTTTGATTGGATCCATTTTGGCGCTGAAGGACAATGAGCATCTGGGAGTCGATTCTCTTATTAAAAAGCTGTCGATAACAGGCAAGAAAATCGTATACGTCATCAGCAATCTCATGATTCTGGCGACGATGGTGCTCGTATTTATCGGATGTTGGAAATTGACGATCCTGAATGTCGACCAATCCGCCCCGGCTACAGGCATGCCTTATGCCTATATTTATGCGGTCGGATGTCTTATGTGTGCTTGCATGGTCCTGATTGTCTTCGCCAGGCTTTACCGGGTGCTGGCTGGAAAAATGGAAGAACGCGAGTTCATCATGACAACAGATTCGGACGAACTTGTGCAGCAGAATGAGACAGACAATGACAACCATGAGGAAGGGGCGAAGAAATCATGACTTTGGCGATTTTCGTCCTTTCGCTCCTTGCCGTAATGGCACTCGGCATTCCGGTCGCTTTCGCTCTATTAATCAGCGCTATCGTCCTGATGTTCACCATGGGCAATTTCAATACCCAGATTCTCGCGGGCAACTTGATCGATGGAGCCGACAATTTCCCGCTCATGGCGATCCCGTTCTTCATGCTTGCCGGGGAGCTCATGAACGCGGGGGGGATAACGAGGCGTATTGTTAATTTTGCGATGGCTTTTGTTGGCCATATTCGCGGCGGACTTGGGTTCGTAGCGATTATCGCCAGCGTCATCTTCGCAGGAATATCCGGCTCGGCTGTTGCGGATACGGCGGCGCTTGGCGCGGTTTTGATTCCGATGATGGCGGCTGCCGGGTATAACAAAAACCGTTCGGCAGGCTTGATAGCGGGAAGCGGGATTATCGCTCCGATCCTCCCTCCCAGCATCCCCATGATCGTCTTCGGCGTAACGGCCGGCGTTTCGATTTCTAAGCTGTTTTTGGCGGGCATCGTGCCCGGACTCCTGCTTGCTTTGGCGTTATCGATTACTTGGACCTGGATTGCCAGAAAAGAAAAGGTGAAAGTACAACCGAAAACGACGGCAAAAGAAAAATGGCAGGCGACTCGTGATGCCCTCTGGGCGTTGATAATGCCTGTGATCATAATCGGCGGCTTGCGCGGCGGCGTCTTTACGCCTACGGAGGCCGCGGCTGTAGCTGCTGTATACGCATTGTTTGTCGGTTTATTCGTTTATCGCGAAATCAAGCTCAAGACGCTTTACAGGCTGTTAATTGCAGCGGCTAAAACCAGCAGTGTCGTGATGTTGTTGGCGGCAGCCGCAATGGTTTCGAGCTGGCTCATTACGGTGGCCAATATTCCGGCACAGCTCGAGGACATGCTTCAACCGTTCATGCATAATCAGTTCCTGCTTCTCATGGTTATCAACGTGATCGTGCTGATCGTGGGTTCGGCGATGGACGTGAACCCGACGATCTTTATCCTGACGCCGGTGCTCATGCCGGTCATTACGGCGGCAGGCATCGATCCGGTGTACTTCGGGATCCTGTTCGTATTGAACAACTGTATCGGCCTTTTGACGCCGCCGGTCGGAACCGTGCTGAACGTCGCGGCCGGGGCCGGCAAGATCAGCATGGACGACATCATGAAGGGCGTTTGGCCGTTCCTGATTGTAGAGATTATCCTGTTGCTGGTCTTGACCGCGTTTCCTGGTTTGGTTCTGGTGCCGCTGGGATGGTTCCACTAAACCTGTCGAAGAAGGCTCCGATGAATCTTCTCCAAATAATTGCCCACGCTTAAAAATGAGTGTCCACGAACACACCAAAAAGGCTGGAAACTGCACGGGTAAACTCCCACGCAGAATCCAGCCTTTCTCATCCTATTATCTTTCCGCGTTTTGGGTTTCCGTACGATTTATTTCTTGCTCCTGTAAAATTATTCGTCGTGTTCTCGCAATTTTCACAAAATATTAAGCTTCATTTTATATAGTGATGGTAAGTTATTATAAAGGATGTAGCACAGCGAAAATGGCCATTCGAGGTGACGAAAAATGAAAACGGAACTCAAAAAAGTCATCATAGAATTTCACGAAAATCAAATCCCGGTATATTGCAAGGACGACAGACGGAAAGTGATCGACATGCTGCTGGAAGTGCTGGAACGCAAGCTGGCGACCGGAAGACGAACCGTTCAACGGTTTCTTGCTACTCTGGACAGTGTGGAAATCGAAGGCTCGGAAGCGATCCTTTACTCGACGAGAGAACGTGGAACACTGGCGTTGTCGCTGTATTGACGGTTGCCGGCGGGAATGATTAACGTTCATCATGTACATCACCGAAAGAGCAGCTCGCCAAGGCGGGCTGCTCTTTCTGCGTTAGGAGAGACAGTAAATTTTACCCACCCGCAATGGACTTATGATTCGACAAAACAAGTGGAAGTTCCACAAAGGATAAGATTTGCAAGGGCGAGAACAGAGAAAGGGTGAGCAATTCCGTCAACATCGCACGGGGAAGGTGGTGCCGATGAGAACGAAAATGTACAGTCTGTGGAAAGCCTTTCACTCGATTCAAGTACGTCTCATTTGTTATTTGCTGATCGTCATGCTTCCGTTAATCGGCGTCAGCCTCTACGCCATTAAAGATTCCGAGGCGCTCCTCATCCAACAAACGAGCGACAAAACCTATGCGGCGTTGTCGGCGTCCATCGATTACATCGATGTGATCATGCGGAGCATCGAAAACATCTCGATATTGATTGCCTCAGACAAAGAGATGAACAGCATTTTGTCCGATACGGACACGATGGGCAAAAAATTCGGTTCGACGCTGATCATGAACAAGGTCTCGCGAATTTCCGCGATGAATCAGTTCATTTCCGATATTTCGATTTACCAGCAGGAGACGGGCACGCTCGTCTCTTCGTCGAAGACAGGCGTCAGGAAAGTATCGTTCGAAAACGAGTCCTGGTACAAAAGGGCTTACCAGCTTCGCGGGTTGAGTGTACTCGTCAATCCTGACGGCACGCCAGACCGTTTTCGCAACGTCGACTACATCTACAACAAAGACAACGTTTTGCTTGTGCGCGCGATGGGATTGGACAGGCCCGGTTATAACTCGAACATTGTCACCGTAGCCGTGCAGCGGGCTGTACTGCTGCAGTCGCTTCAGCAATTACTTTCCGGCAGCAGCAGCCAAGTCTTTCTTCTATCCAACGAGAATCAACTCATGGCTTCATCGGGCGACCGCTTTACATTTAAATGGATCTCGGACAAACGGAGAAGCTTCCTTGCTTTGTCACCCGACGGAAAACAGGAAGTTTTCGTCAGTAAAGTGTCATCGCCCGATTCCTCCTGGTCGATCGTGCTCGTTCAGCCCAAAAGCTCGCTCTACGAGGCATCGAAGCAAATACAGGAATACATCTTCATGATCATCATCGTCAGCGTTTTGCTCGCTTTGATCATTTCCTGGATCTTGTACCGGAACATCACCTCACCGCTTAAAATGCTCTCGCGGGGCATGCATCAAATTCGCAAAGGGTTTTACAACGTATATCTCGAGAAAGAACGTAACGACGAATTCGGTTTTCTCATGGATTCTTTCAACCAGATGGCTCAGCAGCAAGGCTATTTGATCCGGGACATTTATGAGCAGCAAATCCAGCGCTCGAAAACCGACCTCAAGTTTCTGCAGTCGCAGATCAATCCCCACTTTCTGTACAACACGTTGGACTCCATCTATTGGGCTGCCCGCAATTACGAGGCGGACGAAATCAGCGAAATGGTGCTCAATTTGTCTAAATTTTTCAGATTGAGCCTGAGTAAGGGCAAAGAGACGTTCACCATGGAAGAGACGGTTGAGCATCTGCATTATTACATCCGTATCCAGCAATTACGGTTGCTTGACAAGTTCAAATACGAAGTTCGGTTGGCCGAACCCACCAAAAAGCTGAATATCATTAAACTGGTGCTGCAGCCGATCGTCGAAAACGCGATTTTTCACGGGCTCGAAAAAAGAAGAGAACTGGGCGGGGAGCTGACCATTGCGTCGGAGATCGAAGACAACCGTCTGAAGATCCTTGTCCAGGACAACGGAATCGGCATGGATGAGGAGCGCCTGCTTTACGTGAAGCAGCGGTTAGGTGAAATTACCGTCCATTCCTCCTTGGCGACTGAGAATCCGATTCCGGACTTATTCGGCATTCGCAATGTGAAAGCGAGGCTATTACTTCATTACGGGGAACAGGCGGATCTTCAGTTCGAAAGCCGAAAATTCGAAGGGACCGTCGTCCGGATCTTCATTCCGCTGGAGAAAACGTCTTGAACGGGAGGTCATCGCGTGAATCTGATGATTGTCGAGGATGAAGTTCGGCTGCTCAACAGTCTCGCCTACCAAATTCCATGGGAATCACATGGGATCGAAGTCGTGGCGCTAGCCTCGGACGGTCTCGAAGCCAAATCTATTTTTGAACGAAAGAAACCGGACATCATCATTATGGATATCCTCATGCCGGAAGAGGACGGTTTGTCGTTGTCGGGCAAAATGCTGAAGCAGACGCCGGATACCCGGATTATTATTCTCAGCGGACACGATGACTTCCAATATGCGCAAAAAGCGCTGGAAATCGGCGTTTTTAAATACTTATTGAAGCCGGCAGGCGACGAAGAAATTATGAATGCGGTGCTCGAGGCCGCGGAAGCGACCCGGAAAGCTCGGGAAACGCGCCATAACTTCGAAGCTTTGCAGTCCCGATGGCTGGACCACCTGCCGCGCCTGCGCGACGGCTTTCTGAGAAACTGGGTGGGCGGCAATTACTCGGATGCGGAGATTCACAGGCTCAGCCGGGAACTATCCATGGCGGTACATCAACGCCGCCCTTATTGTACAGCCGTCTCCGAGGTGGATCCGCTGCTCCACACGGAGAACCGGTTCACCAAAACCGACATGCCCCTGCTGCACTTCTCGTTATACTGCATCGCGAACGAATTGTTCGGCCGGGAGGGCTGTTTCGTATTTCAGGACCATGACGGAGCGACCGTCGTGATTTTTGCCGCTTCCGAGTCGGAGAGCACGGGAGCTTTCATGCAGCGGACCAACCAATCGATGACCCAACTTGTTTCGATTGCCCGCGAGTGCCTGAAGGTGACCGCGAGTGCGGGAATCGGTCTGGCCGGCAGAATGGGTTCGGTATCCGTGTCCTATAAACAGGCCAGAAGAGCATTGCAAGAACGCGCAGTACTGGGACATGAAATCGTCATCCCTTATCGTGAGCAGTCGAACGTAGCCTATACTTTTGAGTTTTCGGACGACTTAGAGAAAAAATTGCTGATCGCGGTGGAAATCGGCGAGAGATCGGAATCGGTTGCCGAAATCGTCTCGATCTTCGACAAGCAGATGGAAAATTTGAATACGCTGTACGCCTTCCAGGAATACAGGCTTTATGTGCAAAGTCTGTTGATCCGGGTCATTCACGAGCAAGGCTGGTCCGTCTCCGATGTATTGGATGAGGACTCGGTGTATCTGCAATCTCCGCGCGGGATTCAAACGAAAGAACAAATGCAGGATTGGTGCCAAAGTATGGTAGGCAAAATCATGAGCTATGCGGAGGCGGAGCGAAAATCCGGCACTCACCGTCTCATCAAAAGCATTTTAGCGCTCATCGATCAAAGCCTGCATGAAGATATCACGCTGCACACAGCCGCGGATCGGCTTTATGTGAATTCTTCTTACTTGAGCCGCTTGTTCAAGAAAGAAATGGGCAAATGCTTCTCCGATTACGTGCTGGAGCGAAAAATGAAAAAAGCGAGGGAGCTGCTTCAAACCGGCCTCAAAGTATCCGATGCGGCAAGGAGCACCGGTTATTTGGACACCAGCTATTTCATCAAATTGTTCCGAAAATTCTGGGGAGTAACCCCGGGAGAGCTCAAAAAATGAGAATCCGCACATCGCGATTGGTCATCATCGTCCTATGAAAAGTAATGGTTGTCCCCTTTTTCGCCTCCTTCCTTGCGGCCTACAATGAATTTGATAGGCAGAGAAAGGGGATGGAACAATGCTCAAAGGGATCAATCAGTGGTGTTTTCCCGACGGTACCCGTCTCGAAGACGTATTCGGTTACAGCAGCAAGGCCGGTTTCGACGCGGTCGAGCTGAATCTGTACGCTCCCGGCGAAACCGGTCTCACACTCGATACCACCGCATCCGAAGCGGAGAAGATCAAGCAGCTGGCCGATTCTTACGGCATTCAATTACGCAG
Source organism: Cohnella pontilimi (assembly GCF_005049045.1). GTDB lineage: Bacteria > Bacillota > Bacilli > Paenibacillales > Paenibacillaceae > Cohnella > Cohnella pontilimi. The sequence continues at coordinate 201,459 of NZ_SUPK01000009.1, read as the reverse complement.
CTTGTCTTCCGGTCTGATGTGGCAAAACTCCCTCTCTTCCGAAGACGAAGAGGTGAGAGCCCGAGGCCGGCAGATCGTGGAAAAACAAATCCAGCTTGCAAGCATACTCGGTATTGACACTATCCTTTGCGTGCCCGCCTTCGTAAAGAAAGAAGGCGATAACAGCTACGATGCCTGTTACCGGAGAAGTCAGGAGGAGCTGGCGAAGCTGGTGCCGGTTGCGGAAAAATATCAGGTACATATCGGAATTGAGAACGTGTGGAACAAATTTTTGATGTCGCCGCTCGAAATGGCCCGGTATATCGATGAGCTCGATTCCCCCTATGTCGGAGCGTATTTCGACGTCGGGAACGTGCTCAACTTCGGCTACCCGGAACAGTGGATCCGGATTTTGGGCTCTCGTATCCGCAAAGTCCACGTGAAAGATTTCAAGATCAGCGTCGGCAATATCAACGGATTCGTACCGCTGCTGGCAGGCGACGTGGATTGGCCGGAAGTGCGCAAAGCGCTCACGGAAATCGGGTACACGGACACGTTGACCGCAGAGCTGAGCTGGTATGAGGCAAGTCCTTATCAGACGGCGTTCGACACGGCGCGTCACCTGGATATTATCATCGGCGGAGACGAGCGATAATGGGAAGGAGCTGTGGGACGTATGAGTAAAGTGAGAGTCGGCTTCGTCGGCGCCGGGGGTATCGCCGGAGCCCATATGGAAGCGCTGAGTATTCATGAAAAGGTGCAGCTGACGGCGGTGTGCGATGTGGTCGCGGCAAGCGCGCAAAAGGCCGCCGATCGTTACGGGATGCAGGCTTACGGCGACTTCGACGCGATGCTGGAGTCGGAACAACTGGACGTGCTGTTCGTTTGCGTACCTCCTTTTGCTCACGGAGATATTGAGGAGAAGGCATGCGCTAAAGGCATTCATCTATTTGTGGAGAAACCTCTCGGACTCGATATGGACGTAATCCGCAAGAAAGCGGAGATCATTCGTCAAGCCGGCATTATGAGCGCATCGGGGTACGTGCTCCGTTATCTGGATACCGCTTCCAAAGCGAGAGAGTTCCTGCAAGGCAAAACGATCGGTCTCGTTCGCGCGCACTATATGACCAGCTTTGTTCCGACACCTTGGTGGAGAGACATGGCCAAATCGGGCGGGCAGCTGGTCGAGCAGACGACGCATACCGTCGATATGGTTCGCTTCCTCGCGGGCGATATCCGCAAAGTATACGCTCAGATGGCTCTGCGCGTCATGGGAGATATCGAGAATCTGAATATTCCCGATGTCGGTACGATGTCCATTGTGTTTGATTCCGGCGCCGTCGGGCATGTGGACACCTGCTTTATTCAACCGGATCACCGGGTAGCGGTCGAAGTGCAAGGCCGGGACTTCCGTGTTGTACTGGACGGATCTACCTTGAGCATTACGGAGAACAACCGCACCGTGACAGTCAAGAGCGAAACGAAAGATATGATGTTTGCGCAGGACAGCGCGTTTATCGAAGCCGTGCTGACCGGAGACAGATCGCTGATCTTGGCGCCTTATGATGATGCCTTGAAGACGGTCGAAGCGACGCTCGCCGCGAACAAGTCCGCAGAAACCGGCCATGCCGTTGTGCTGGGTGAAGAGGGATTGACCGTCAACGCATAAAACGTGCAGACGGCCAAATTGTGAAAGCGCTCGCAGAGTCGAGTTTATAATAATGGAGGGTTCGGTATGAAATTCAGGCGTTTGGTGATCAGCTGTATAGCTGTCTTCTTTGCGCTCGGTGCCGCGGCTTGTTCATCCGGAGGCGGATCGGGCGGCAAAGGAGGCAAGTCGGGCGGGAAAGTGGATATCGTCTGGTGGTTCCCGGCGAAGGAGCAGGAAGCCACGATGAAGAAAATCGCCGAAGAATTCAACAAAAAGCAGGATCATATCAACCTGAAGCCGCAGCTGAACGCGGGAGCGGACTACTACACCAAGCTGCAAACCGTGCTGGCTGCCAAAAACGGCCCCGATGTTATGTGGATGAACGGACCGAATTTCCCGAAATTTCAGTCGAAGGGCTTCCTCATGAAATTGGACAACAAGGTCGACACCGACGGAGTATCCATGACCAACTACCCGGAATCGTTGGTTAAGCTGTATTCGAAAGACGGCTATTACGGGATCCCGAAGGACTATGACACGATCGGATTATTCTATAACAAAGAGATGTTCGATAAAGCCGGCGTTCCGTATCCGTCCGACAAATGGACGTGGGATGATCTGAGAAGTGCAGCGTTGAAGCTCACGGTGAAATCGGGCAAAACCGCTTCCCAGTGGGGAATTGCCGCCCATCTGTCTACCCAGGAAGTGGTATATCCTTTCCTCGTGCAAAACGGCGTGCTGCCGATCGCCGAAGACCGGAAATCCCTGAAATACGACAGCCCGGAAGGCATTGAAGCCGTTCAATTCCTGTTCGACCTGATGTACAAAGACGGCTCTTCGCCGGACGGCCAATACATGACGGACAACGATCCGCTGCAATTGTTCCAATCCGGCAAAGTGGCCATGATCATGAGCGGTTCGTGGCAAGCCAAGCCATATTATGACGCGCTGAAGGATAAGGTGGACGTCCAGATGCTGCCGTCCCACATGAAAAGCGGCAATATTATTCACGGTGTCGCTTGGGTCGGCAATGCTAATTCGAAACATCCGGACGAGGTCTGGGAGGTTCTTAAGTATTTGGGCTCCAAGGAAGTGGCGATGCTGCAGGCCGAGACCGGCACGGTGATCCCGGCGTTCAATGGCACACAGGACGCATGGGTCAAATCGATGCCGCTCAATTTGAAAATCTTCATTGATTCCACTTCAATCGCGGAGCCGTATCCGAGCGCCTTCGATCCCGAGTGGGAAACGCCGGTCAACACTCATTTGACGAATATTTGGCTGAATAAAGAAACACCCTCTGACGGCTTGAAGAAGATTACCGAAGAATCGAACAAAGTATTGGCCGCCACGAATTAAGAATGGGGGGTCCCTGCTCGCCGGGGACCCTTTTCCACAAGGAGGGGATTCCATGTCTTTAGCCAAAGAGCCCCAAATGATGTTGACCGGATCGGCTGTGAAATCCGCCTTACGTACTCGCGAAATGCTATGGGGCTATTTTTTTATCGCTCCCGTCGTCATCGGATTGTTTATTTTCGTAGTCATTCCTATCATCGCTTCACTGGTTCTTAGCTTCTCGAGCTGGGACGGTTCTAGTAACATGAATTTTATCGGTCTGGACAATTTCGTGAAGATGTTCTCGGACCAAGTGTACCTCAAAGCGTTAAGGACGACGACTGTTTACACCGCCATAACGGTCCCGGCCACCATTATTTTATCTGTCATGGTGGCGGTGATGCTGAATCGCCAAATAAGAGGCCGGGATGTGTACCGGCTCATCTTCTTTCTCCCATCGGTAACGATGCCCGTAGCGATTGCCGTTGTTTGGAAGTGGATGTACAACGGCAGCAACGGCTTGATCAATTATTTATTGTCGCTTGTCGGGATTGACGGGCCCGGCTGGATTACGGACGAACGTTTTATTTTGACAAGCATTATGATCATCGCCATTTGGGGCGGTATCGGCTACAACATGATCATTCTTCTCTCCGGTTTGCAAGGGATCCCGGATACTTACTACGAAGCGGCCTCGTTAGATGGAGCGACGTCTTGGAGCCGATTTGCCAACATTACCGTGCCGCTGCTCACGCCGGCGATTTTCTTTGTACTGGTGACCAGCTTGATCGGCGCCTTCCAGGTGTTCGACCTCGTCTTCATGCTGACTCCCGTGACGTCAGGCGGTGGAGCCGGCGGGGTTCTTCAGGACGCCACGCGCACGGCGGTGTTCTCCATTTATCAGAATGGATTCACCTGGTTCAAAATCGGTTATGCTTCCGCACAAGCCTGGGTGTTGTTCGTCATTATATTCCTAATCACCATGCTGCAGATGTACCTGCAGAAAAGGTGGGTCCACTATGAATAAGGAGGAAGCACATCCATGGTCGGCGAAAAAGGTACAAACCCGGTCGCGCGCGTTGTCATCCATTCGGTATTGATTCTCGGTGCCCTGACGATGCTGCTTCCTTTTTTCTGGATGATCACGACTTCGTTCAAAACCTATGCGGATTCCGTTCAAATTCCGCCGGTGTGGTTTCCCGCAAAGCCTGATTTTTCTTGGTACCCGAGAATATTCGAGCAAGTACCGTTCGGCCGGTTTTATTTCAATACGATTTGGGTCACCGTTGGGCGGACCGTTCCGCAGGTCTTTTTGTGCGCGATGGCGGCGTATGGCTTCGCCCGGCTCCGGTTTCCCGGCAGAACGGCGATCTTTATCGGAGTATTGGCCATCCTCATGGTACCTTCCCAAGTGCTGCTCATTCCCCAGTATTTTGAAATGGTCCGATTCGGCTGGGTGGACACCTATAAGGCGTTAATTGTTCCCGGCATTTTTTCCGCTTACGGCACGTTTTTGCTGCGGCAATTTTTTCTCACGCTGCCCAAGGAACTAGAAGAAGCGGCGGTCATCGACGGCTGTCATTATTGGACGATCTTCTGGCGCATCTTGCTTCCGCTGACCGTGCCGGCGCTCGCGGCCTTGACGTTTTTCGTCGTGCTGTGGAGCTGGAACGATTTTATGTGGCCCATGGTCGTGACCAATGACGAATCGATGCGCGTATTGTCCGTCGGCATCAACTCTCTTCAAGGCGTATACACCTCACAGCAGCCGCTGCTCATGGCCGGAGCCGTGATGGCTACGATCCCGCTTCTCGTATTCTTCCTCGTGCTGCAGCGGTTCGTCATTAAAGGGATTTCATTCTCGGGCATTAAAGGCTAGAGAAAGAAGGGGCGCAAACCGTCATGGAAACGAAGCAAACGATGTTTGACCATGCCAAATTGTACTTGCCGGAGGGTCCTGTGGACGACGGCTGGATGCTGGTAGATGAAAACGGCCGAATTGCCGCTGCTGGAGCGAACGGTGAAGCAAGGCCCGAGGATACAACAATTGTAACGGTGGATTGCGGCGGCCGCGGCTTGCTGCCCGGACTCATCGACGTACATGTCCATGGAGGCGGAGGATATGACGTGCTGGGCGAATCGTTCGAGCACCTGGACGGCATGAGCCGCTTCCACGCTGCGCACGGTACGACGACGTTTCTTGCGACCACCAGCACGACCAACCATGAAACCATTCTTCGAGTCCTCGATTCTGTGTCCTCGATGATGGGAGAGCTCGGCGGAGCGGACTTGGCGGGCATTCATCTCGAAGGTCCGTTCATTGATGCCGTTCGGCGGGGCGCCCAATCGCTGGAGCATATTCAGCCGCCTTCGGTCGATAAGATGAAAGCTTATCTGGAGGCATCGCGAAACTCGATCCGAATCGTGTCGATGGCACCGGAACGCGAAGGAGGCCTGGAGCTCGTATCCTTTTTGGCCGGCCGCGGAATTACGGTTTCCGCCGGTCATACGAATGCAACCTTGGAGCAAATGAAAGCCGCGGTATCTGCTGGCGTGCGTCACACGACTCATCATTTTAACGGCATGAGCCCGCTTCATCATCGTGAGCCGGGCGCGGCAGGAGCAGGAATGGTCCTGCCGGAATTGACGACCGAACTGATCTGCGACGGAATCCATGTTCATCCCGAGGTCGTAAAGCTATTGTTTGCGGTCAAGGGACCGGCTTCGGTCTGCATGATCACCGATGCCGTCTTCTGTGCAGGTCTTCCTGACGGGGAATATGGCTCCGTCACCCTGAAGGAAGGACAGGTGCTGCTGTCCGACGGTACGAGTCTGGCGGGAAGCGGGCTCACGACACTGGCCGCTTTGCGAAATGCGGTCAAGTTCACCGGCCTCCCGCTGGAGAGGATTCTTCCTTCCATTACTAGCGTTCCGGCCCGGCAGGCCGGCCTTTCGGACCGCAAAGGCTCATTATCTGCGGGCAAAGACGCAGATTTTCTTGTCGTGGATGAAGATCTCGAGCTCCTGGCGACTTATGTCAGAGGCAAGCCGGTCTATCAAAGACAATGATCTGTGAAGGGAGCCGTGGAGAGGCGTGGAGAGATACTTCATCGGGATGGATATCGGGGGGACCAATACCGAGCTGGGAATGTTCAATGCGGATATGAAGCTGCTCGACGTTCGCACTTTCGGAACGATTAAACCTCACTGGCCGAATGTCGTAAGCGACCCGCACGATTACTTGGATTTGCTGGAGCGGGAAATACGAGAGCTGTTACAGCGTCACGGCTTGGATGTGGATCGGGTAGAGGCGATTGGCGGAGGCGTGCCGGGAATCGTAGATCCGATGAACGGCATCTCTTTGGGCGCCTCAAATTTGGGGTGGAAGAACGTTCCGTTCGCCGCGGAAATGAAACGCCGGCTTGGCGTGCCCGTGTATATAGATAACGATGTTCGGATTTATACGCTGGGAGAAGCTCATGCGGGCGCAGGTGTCGGCCACCGTCACATTCTGAGCGTGACGCTCGGCACGGGCTTGGCCGCTTGCGTACTGTTGGACGGCAGACCGTTGCGCGGATCGACTTTGTTTGCCGGCGAGATCGGCCATGATCCGGTGGAAGGTGCGACCTTTCGGTGTAACTGCGGGAAAACCGGTTGTCTGGAAACGATCGCCTCGGCGACCGGTATCGCCCGTTTGGCGGAGAGCGGGCTCTCGTCGCATCCGGAGAGCATCCTGAACCGGGTTGCCGGCGGCAAAAAACTGAACGCGCACGATGTTTTCCTGGCTTGCGAGGAAGGGGATTCCTTTGCTTTGGACGTATTTACTAGAGTAGGGACGATATTGGGAAGAAGGCTCGCCAGCTTCATGTTTCTGATCAATCCGGAAGTTGTCATTGTCGGGGGAGGCGCTTCCCGGGCGGGTGATTATTTACTGAATCCGATTCGGGCCCAGATTCGCGAATACTACCATTTCAGTGAGCCCAAAGTAACGGCTGCGGCGCTCGGCAATCTGGCGGGGCTGCACGGCTCCGTTCATTTTGCGCGGAATTATGAGAGGCTGCAGGCTTAAGACCGGATTGTTCTGAAAATAAGAGGTGTCCCCAACATGCAGACCGGCTTTTTATCCGAATCCTATTTGCAGACGGCAAACGAGATTTTGCGGCTTCCGCCCGATATCTATGGTGCTTATGAAACGGCCATGCGGCTCATGCGGGAGAACGGCAAGCTGGCGGAATGGGCAGTCGAGAGCCGCGGTAAGTTGTTCCGTTCATGGGAAACGGATGAACTGACGGATGATTTGTGGCCGGAATACGAGGCGCTTGAACATTTGCTCGGGGAGCAAACCGGCATGTTCTACGCCGTCGTGCTGATCTCCGGCCTGCCGGACACGATAGATGACTATCGGACAAAAGGTCTTCCTCCCGGTATTTTAACGGATACGATGGAAGACGTGACGGTCTGGATCCGCGATTACAGGCGCCGTTACGGTAAATGGGGTTTTGAAAACTTCGACTGGCTCAAGCTGCACTTCACCGGCCGATTGTTCCGGTTGGGGAGATTGCAGTTTGTCCATGATCCTTTTGGCTACAAGATTCATGTTTTCCGCCACGTCCGAACCGGAGAAGTTGCCGCTTTGTCCGCGGCGAGTATTTGGTACGACCGGCATGGACTCATCGATGGTAACAATGGGATGTCCGACGAGGAAGGCAGATGGGAATCCTCGTACGAAGAGAGAGAACGGGCGATTGTAGGGACGCCGATTTCAAGCGGCGGATACGCTCGGCGGGAAACCTTGTGTCTTCCGAAAGAGGAGTGGAAGAAAGTTCTCGCGGAGAACGACCCTGTACTGCATGTACATATCCCGGAAGGCGGCAAAATGTCGCACGAGTTATGCCGTAAATCTTATAAGCTGGCACTCGAATTTTACTCGGCATATTTTCCGGAACTCGAATTCAAGGCGTTCGCCTGCGGCTCATGGCTGCTCAGCCCGCAGTTCCGCCGGCTTCTGCCTGAGAGCTCGAATATCGTGCGTTTTCTCAACGATTTTCACTTGTTTCCGCTGAAATCGATGGAAGAATGGACATTCAGCCGGGTGTTCGGCAAGCGTCATATCGATCCGGCCACCGCACCTCGGGACACGGCGCTTAGGCGCGCGATTCTCGAATTCATGGCGCAAGGGAATCGGATGATCAGTGCCGGCGGCTTTATTTTACGGGAAGAGGCCCGAAATCTATCGGATGAAGGAGTGCGACATGGCCAACATTAAAGTGCTGTTCTGGTTCGATGTCGAGGATTATACGACGCCGGAGTCGGAGGAAGCGTTGCTCGGCTTATTGAACCTCTGCGAGGAGAGGGGCATTCCGGGCGTCTTCAAGCTGGTAGGGGAAAAAGCAAGGGCGCTGGAGGCACATAACCGGATCGACATACTCGAAAAGCTGAAAAAGCATGAGGTCGGTTACCACACGGACTATCACAGCGTTCACCCGACGATCAGCGAATATTTGGAGCCGATGGGATTCCGCAATGGCGCCGAACAATTCGACCGGGAGGAGCATCCGGGTCTTCGCGACGTGGAGCGGATTACGGGCATGCCGGTGACGTGTTACGGGCAGCCGGGGGGTGCCTGGGCTCCGCAGACGTTTCCTGCGCTTCTGAAATGGGGAGTGCCGGTCTATTTGGATAATCACGAGCAGATCACCTTGAACAGCCGGCCCTATTGGTATGGGGGTGTGCTGAACTTCATGGAGCTGACCGGCTTTATGCGGATGGAGCTGACAGAAGACGGTTTACAAACGGCGAAGCGGCAGTTCGACGAGATCTATGAGAAGCTTTCCGGGGAATCCGTCGGATTTGTGAGCATCGTTTATCATCCCACCGAGTTCGCAACCACGCGGTTTTGGGATGATGTGAACTTCTCCAGAGGAAGAAATACGCCCCGCGAGCAATGGAAGCCTGCACCATTAAGGCCTCCCGGGGAAATGGAGCACTATTTGCAGATGCTGGGGCAGTTTCTCGATTACACACTCTCAAAAGATAACGTCGAATATATCACCTCCATCCAAGCGCGGGAATTGGAGCGGTCAGCGAAGGAAGAGCTGACCCGGGAGCAGGTGAAGGAGATCGCCGCCCGAATCGGGGACGAGCTTTATTTTGAGCAGTTTGAGGGGTACTCGTTATCCGCTTCGGATCTTCATTCTCTCTTTTGCAGCTATTTGCTGGAAAAGCCGCTCAAGCCGGAGCTGATATACGGGCCCGAGACCGATGAGGCCAGCGATCCTGTGTCCTCCCTGAAGGTGGCGGATCTTAAACAGGCCATTTCCAAGGCATATCCCCGTGTATTGGGTTACAAACAGCTTCCTGACACGTTCGAGGCCGGTTCCTCCAGGATCAATCCCGTGGACCTGACCTGCACCTTGGCACGAGTAATTCACGAAGGGCTGACGGATAAGGATGAAGTGCCTGTTATTCAAGGCCGTCTCCGGTCGCAAATTCATGCCAAGGACGACGATAATTGGGGAAAAGGGTGGGTCATTTTCCCCGAGGATTTTAAAGCGCCTCGTATTATTCGGATGTCTAAGCTGCAATCGTGGACGCTTAAGCCCGCACTCTTTTAATTACCAATTAGGCACAAAGGATGATTCGCTTGCCACAAAATCACGGGAAAACCGTCTATCTCATCTCCGGCCCAGTCGGCGTCGGCAAGTCCACTACGGCTGGGGAATTGTCTCGGACATTGCAAGGCGCAGCGGTCAGACTCGAAGGGGATCTCCTCATGCACATGCCTGTGCAGGAAGTCCCCTGGGAGAAGCTGATATCCATGACATGGGAGAACATCGTGCTGTTGACCCGGAATTTCTTGGTGCACGGCTTCGATGTCGTAGTTGATTATGTGGTGGAAGAAGAGCTCATGTGGTTTTGCGAGAAGTTAAAGGATTTAGACGTAGACATTCGATACATCGTACTATGGGCGGACGAGACAGCTTTATCGCAGAGACTCAAAAAGCGGGGAGACGAGTATTTGATCAACCGGTCCGTGTTCTTGATGCAGAAACTCGCGAATCTGGAGATCAATCGTCAGCATCTGCTGGACATCTCAAGTATGGAGACCGCTGAAGTCGTGGCGTCGATTTTGTCGGATTCCCGGTACAGCTTAAAATTTTAGAGGTCAATTCGTCTTATGGCGCAAGCTCTTCTCCTTTAGGAGAGGAGCTTGTTGCGTAGATGAAGGAATAAGGATTGCATTCGCGAATGTAGTGAGGTGGCAGTATAATCGACTTGTACATATGGAAAGCGATCTAGAAATTCGAGGTGGCCTATTGGAAGCCAAATTTTGCAGTTTATGCGGACATGCGATGGAATGGCGAGACTTCGACGGGACGATGAGAAACGCGTGCACACAGTGCGCTTTCGTTCATTGGGGGAATTACAGTATCGGGGTCGGAGCGCTCGTGGTCAAGGACGGTAAATTGCTGCTCGTGCGCCGGGCGCAAGAGCCGGGTAAAGGATTTTGGACGAATCCCGGCGGTTATATCGAGCAGCTGGAACCGATCGCGGAAACGATCGAGCGGGAAGTTTTCGAAGAGAGCGGCGTCCGGGCGGTTGTCCAAAACATCGTAGCCGTTCGGGATCAGCCGAGAAGCATTCATAACGTGTATATCGCCTTCTCGATGGAGTATGTCGCAGGCGAACCGAAGCCGGACGGATTTGAAGTGGATGCGGCGGGGTTTTTCAGCTCACAGGAGATGGAAGGCATGAACGTCGCCGGTTTCACCCGGTGGCTCGCGGACGTGGCGCTCCACGGCCGCGAGCCGGGGCTGGCCGCGGACCGCAAGCCGATTGTCGACCTGCCGGGGTATGGATTGTTTCGCGTTTAAAAGAGGAAGCTACCGTTAATCCTATCCATTTATCGGAGGAAACGGTGGTGACATCCATGAATGAGCGATACGCTTTGACGGCAGAACTGGCGGACTTGACGAGCGAATTCAAGGTGGACCGGATCGAGTACGCATTTTTCGAAAAGGAGCAGTACGAGCCGACGGGTCAAATTCCCGTCATCCGGCCGATCGGAGGACAGCGCTGGCTGAGCGCGCAGCGGTGGGGGTTAATGCCGTATTGGGGCAAAAGTTCCCTTCATGCGGACAGAGCGACCTTGGGAGAAAAACGTTATTTGCTGAACATGCTCGCCAAAAAACGTTGCGTCATCCCGTGCAGCGCACTGCTTTTTGAACGCCGGGAAGGGAAAAAACGGATCGCGGTCTACCGCCGCCGGCATGCGGAAAAGCGGGTGTTCGGCGTGGCCGGTTTGTTCGACGTATGGCTGGACTCGGAAAAACAGGAATATCCGATGTGCACGATCGTGACCGCGTCCGGTTACGGAGCGGAAGGCAGCATGCCGCTCATCCTGGAAGGGGAAGCGATGGACAAATGGCTGGATCCGGCCTATAACCGGCTGGAATCGGTGCGCGAACTGCTGCTCTCGATTCCCGAGCCCGAGTACCGGACAGAGCCGGTGTTGCCGTAAAGGAAGGAAGCGCGGACTGCGCTTCCTTCTTTTTTTGGCGGCCGCGGCATATTCATGAGACAACGGAGAAAAAGGACTTGCATGCGGGGAGGTCGCTCATGCGGCGCAGATGGGGAAGTGGTTTTCCGGCGCTCCGAAACTGGTCGCCTCCGAAGCCGGCACCTCGCCGGTGGGGATCGCCGAAGTGGCGGCTGCCCGGTTCCGGCTCATCCGGCGGGATGCAGGCGAAAAAATGGACGCCGCGTCCGCCCAAACGGCGCAAGAAATTGGGACGCAAGCAATGGGCGATCCTCCTGTTGCTTCTCCTGCTGTTCGCAATCGTTCAGTCTTTTGTGTTTTTCGATAAGGAAATCAAGGGGCCGCTGCTGTTCTTGGCGAAGGTACGAATCAAACAAATGGCGACGGAAGCGATCAATACGGCCATTACGCAGGAAATCGCGCAAACGGCGGATGCCGACAAAATGATCAGCTGGAAGCTCGACAGCCAGGGTAAGGTTACCGGGTTTCTGATCGACTACCGGGAGCAGATGAAGCTGACTTCCCGGACGATTCAAACGGTGGAGCGGGTATTGAAGGAGAAGGAAGAGGTTCCCGAACATATTCCGATCGGGCACGCGATGAACAGTCCGCTGCTGTCGGCATTCGGTCCGAGAGTTTCGGTCAGCTTTCACCCGGCGAGCGCCGTGCGGGCCGAAGTCGGGACCCGCCAGACCCAGTCGGGCATCAACATGCTGCTCGTGGAAGTATTTATCAAAATCCGCACGGAAATTGCCGTCGTGATCCCGTTCGATCAGGATCCCGACACGCTGGAGACGGAAATCCCGTTGTCCTACGCGCTTGTCGTGGGCAATGTGCCGATGTACTACTATGACAATCAAGGTAACGCGGTAGGCAGCAAAGCTCCTCAGGCTCCGGCGATTTCGCTGCCGTCCCAGCCGCAGCCGTCCGCTTCCCACTAGCGCTTCCGGTTCATCCGGAGCGCTTTTTGTTCTTCCCGTTCCCATTGTTTCAACAGAGGGAACGGATCGAACGCCCACTCGACCATCCCCCTGTCCCGGTAAATCCCGTAATGGAGATGCGGCGGAAATTTGCCTTGCGTACCCGGTCGTCCGTAACCGGAGCTGCCGACCCAGCCGATCACGTCTCCGGGGCGGACAAGGTCTCCGACCTTGAGCGATTTGTTGTACCCCGACAGATGGGCGTAATAATGATACAAGTTATCCAGGTCACGGATGCCGATTCTCCAGCCGCCGAATTTATTCCAGCCTTTTAATTCGACAATACCGTAGCTTGTGCTCCGGACCGGCACGCCATAGCCGGCGAAGAGGTCAGTGCCTTCATGAATCCGATACCCGCCCCAGCTCCTGCTGTAGCCCCATGTGCTGCGATAAGTGTAATTGGAATTGAGAGGCAGAGGAAATGCGTGCTTGGACAAATCTGATTTGCCGAACGCTTCGTACAGTTTGGCGAATTGCATGACCCGTTGGACCGCGCGGATATTGTGGTAATATTCCCACAGGCCGATGGCGAAGTCGTCGTTTCCGGAACCATATTCGCGTACCCGGCTCGCCACGGTATATAGAAGGTCGACGTCGTTCCGGCGGTCGGCGATGCCGTCGCCGGAACCGTCCCGTCCGATCCCGCCGAAAAACCGGATGGACACCGGTACCGTATCGCCCGGATCCGGGTTTAATTCGCCAGCCCATCGGGTGTCGGGGATGTAGATGCCGGTTAAAGCGTTGAGAGCAAGCGGTCTCGTTTTTCGGCGGGCACGGCTGATCGTCAGCTCGTAACGATCGATGGCAGCGACCAGGTGCGGGGGAAGTCCGACGGATCGGCCGACCTTCTCGTACAGCCGGCGAACTGTTTCCGCTCCGTTTGGCGCTGTTTTCGGTTTTTCGTCCCCATGTACGAACGGTACGGATAACGTGGACAAGCACAAAAATGCAAGAATACCGGTTACAGCCGCTTTACCCAAGCGGCAACGCCGGTGTTCGCCGGATTGTCTTCGCCGCAGCAATGCGGATGCCCTCCTTCACGGCGGAATACGACCATGCCGCCTCGTTTCACAGGTAGCTGTAGGGTTTGCAAATCATTGGTTTTTATCCGAATCATGCTATAATAGGGGACAGAAAGAGGGGAACAGCGATGACGAGCAAGGCACAACCGCGAAAACCCGACTGGCTGAAAATTAAGCTCACGACCGGCGAGCCGTATCGCGAGCTCAAAGATATGATGCGCAGCCGGACTTTGCATACCGTATGCGAGGAAGCGCGTTGCCCCAACATTTACGAATGCTGGGCCAACCGTACCGCGACGTTCATGATTTTAGGAGATATTTGCACGAGGGCGTGCCGGTTTTGCGCCGTCAAAACGGGACTGCCCACCGAGTTGGATCTGCAGGAGCCGGAGCGCGTCGCCGAAGCGGCCGAACAGATGGGCTTGCGGCATTGCGTCGTCACCTCCGTGGCCCGGGACGATTTGAAGGATGGAGGCGCGTCCATATTCGCGGCTACCATACAGGCGATTCGCCGAAGGCTGCCCCTGTGCAGCGTGGAGGTCCTGATTCCCGATTTTCAGGGCGATCTCGAATCGCTGAAAATCGTGATGGATGCTAACCCGGATATTCTCAATCACAATGTGGAGACGGTGGAACGGCTTTCGGACCGCGTGAGGGCGAAGGCTAAATACCATCGTTCCTTGGAACTGCTGCGGCGGGCGAAGGAGTTGAAACCGCACATTCCGACCAAGTCCAGCTTGATGCTCGGCGTCGGGGAAACAATAGAAGAAGTGCTGCAAACGATGGACGACCTGCGCGCGGTCGATTGCGGTATTTTGACGCTCGGACAGTATTTGCAGCCGACTCCAACACACTTAGCCGTGGAGCGATACGTACATCCCGATGAATTCGCACGGCTGAAAGAAGAAGGATTGGCCCGCGGTTTCTCTCATGTAGAGTCGGGTCCGTTCGTACGAAGCTCCTATCACGCACACGAACAGGTCAAGTCCGCGGCGGCAGCTGAAGCCGGCAAGGCTTGAACCGGGAGGAGATACCGTGATCGTTTCGACAGGCGGAAACGCCTTTACACTCGTGCATGAGCACAAAAACGGATGGAACCCGGAAGCGTTCAAGGAACGTTACAGCGAGGTGCTTGACCGCTACGATTATATCGTGGGCGACTGGGGTTACAGCCAGCTCAGGCTCCGCGGCTTTTATAAGGACGGTCATCCGCGTGCGACCAAGGAAACGACGATTTCCAGCCTGGTCGATTATTTGAACGAATATTGCAATTTCGGCTGCGCTTATTTTGTCTTGACGAGGGCGGATGTGGACGCATTGCCGCCGGGAACTCCAATTATCGATCTGGGCCTGTCGGTCCAATCCCCGGAATCCGCGGCGGAGTCGGCCGCTTCTTCGGAAGCGGCGGCGCAGACGACGGCGGAAACGGCGGCAGCGGCGACGGGCGGCATGTTAATGCGCTGGCCGCTGAAGGAGAGGCCGGGCGGACCGGTGCGCGTCCCCGGGGCGGCAGCCGTCGCGCGTGCCGCGCAAGAGGCGGAGCGCCGCAATCAGCAGGCGCAGTCCGCGGCGGCAGGCAAGACCGGCGGCGATGCGCGTTCGTCCCGCCAAGGTGATGGCGGCTTTGGACGGCAGGGAAGCCGGCCGTACGGCGGCGGAGCGGACAAACGTTCCGGCGGCGGACAAGCCGCCGCAGCGGAAGGCCGCTCGGGCGGAAGGCCGCAAGGGCAGCGGGGGCCGCGTCCGCAAGGGGGCGAAAGACCCGCGGCCGGCGGCAGCATTAGGCCGGCAGAGCCGGTCCGGTCCGCGGAACGGCCGGAAGGCGCCAAGAACGGAGGCCGCTGGCCCGGCAAAAACCGCCGCAGAAATCGCTTCGGCGGCAAGCCCAACCGGCCCGAGGGCGGCCCTCGCGAAGCCGGAAACAGGCCGGATTTTCATAATCGCGGCAACGAATAACTGCAGAACGAGAAGGGGATGAACCGGTGAGGTTCATCCCCTTTGCTTGTTAGATTCAATTCTCGGAGCCGATGAATGCGCTCCTCACCCGATTCCAGAACGGAAACGGGCGGTAACGGGCGAACGTGATCTTCGATTCCGCCACGCGGCAGATGATGGAACGTACGCCTGTCATCGGCATGACCAGGTGATCGATGCCGAGATAGAGCTGCTCTTCCGGGTCCGGAGTAATATCGCAGTGATGATGCTTCGGCAGTACGATCGAAGAGCCGAGCGTCCGGTACACCCGGTTGTTGATCGAGGCGAGTTCGGCGATTTGAATGGCCTCGAGGGACGGATGAATGATCGCTCCGCCCAAACTTTTGTTGTACCCCGTACTTCCGGAAGGCGTGGAGACCACGATGCCGTCTCCCCGGAACATTTCGAAAGGCTCGTCGTTAATGTTGATGCCTGCCACCAGCGTGCCGTCGACGCTTTTCAAGGAAAATTCGTTGAGCGCCAAATGCGAGACGGTGGACGCATCGGTGACGATATCGATCTGGATGAGCGGATAGCTCACCTTCCACGGTTGTTTGGTTGCGATAAATTCGACGAGCGTGGGGAGCTCGTCCTTTTGCCAGTCGGCATAGAACCCAAGGTGTCCGGTATGAACTCCGACGAAGGAGACATCGTCCACCCGGTCTTTAAAACGATGAAATGCTTGCAAAAGCGTGCCGTCCCCTCCGATGGAAAGAACGAGCTCGGGTGCTGTGTCGTCCGGCGTAAGCCCGCGGGCCGCCGCCAGGGTCTGAAATTGTTCCGAGAGTTCCCGGGACAATCGATCTCCGCGGTCGAGCAGCGCATATTTCAACGGTGACGCTCCTTTGCGAGGGCTATTCCCTGTTTTCTTTATTCGATCATAAACAATAAAGGTCGGGAAAACAATCCTCACGCGGGCATTTCGATCTTAGCGGCGCCGTAAACCTCCGATCAGACAAGCGGCAGCACCCGCAGCCGTCAGTGATGCCAAGACGGCGATCGCCAAGAGAGGCGGCCACAGCACGTGTTCGATACGCGGGGCGGCCGCAGCATTCAACCAGACGGGTAAACCGGCTGCCGAGGCAAAGTGGAATAATGGCCACAAAACATAGACAAGACCGGCCGCCAATAAGCCGTGGAGGAAACGTGTGCGCGCGAAAGGACCGTACCGCCAGCCCGTGCGGCCCATCAAGCCGGCTACCTGGGCGTGTACGGATAAGCCGGCCCAAGACAAGGCGAAGGCTGCTGCGGCCAGCCTGTCGACCAAGGGGAGGGGAGCGCCTTCCGCCGCTGCTTCTGCCGCCGCCCGTGCGCCTAATGTCACTTCAAAGGTGCCTTTAATGAAGGAGGAAGACAGTTCCGCAGGCATCCCGGCCATGGAAAGGATCCAGGCGGAAGCCTGGCGCATAGGGGTCAACACACCGCTCTGCACCAGCAAATCGAGAGCGGCGGAGAAAAAAACGACGAGGCCGCCTACTATGACCATCAAGGTAAGGGAAGATTGGATCGATTGGTTTAAAAGTACGCCAAACGGTCTGCCGTCCGCTTGCCTTGCAAGGTGCATGGACACAATGGCGGAACGGAGTCTGCCGGCGCCAGGGTTGGGAGATGCGATGGACTTGTGTTCGGCACTTGGGGCTGCGGATTCCGGTTTCTCCCTCCAACGGCCCAGAAATCCGAGCAGCAAAGCGCCCCCATAATGGGCGAGCACCAGCACCGGAACGGCCTCCGGCCGTCCGAAAAATCCGACGCTCACCGCGCCAATCAAGAAGATCGGATCGGAGGTGGTGGTCATTTCGACGAGCCGCTCCCCTTGTTCCCGGTTCACGAGCTTTTGTTCGATCAGTCTGGAAGTGAGCTTGGCACCCACCGGGTAACCGGAAGCGAAACCCATGGACACCACGAACGCGCCTGCACCCGGAAGGCGGAAGAGCGGCTTCATCAAAGGATCGAGAAGCGTGCCGGCCAAATGAACGATTCCGAATCCGAGCAGCAGCTCGGAGAGAACAAAAAACGGGAACAGTGCGGGAAATAACACTTCCCACCACACCTTGACCCCGCGCAAAGATGCGCTCAATGCCACGTCAGGCATGGCCAAAGCCAGTCCGCCCACCAACAAAACCGCACTTCCCAGGGCGAGCGCGCCGGTACCTCTGAATCGGTACTCCGGCACCTGTTTATTTTCGAGCGATCGAATCTCCACGGCGCACCTCCGTCTTGCCCTTCTTGTCCAATGTATGAAGCCGTTCCCCGATACTTTCCCGTATTTAACAGGACAAATTTAGTCTGCAAACGATTACAAAAAGGATAGAAATTTGAATATCTTCTATGGTACAATAGGACCAGAATATGCCGGTTGACGGCACAGTTGGGGTGAGGACGGAATGACAGGAATCGTGGCGGGGTTGCTTGTATGCGCTTTCGTGTATGTCATTCGTGAAGCTTTGGTTACGCCGGAAGAAGAGATTTGAGTGCTTTAGGCCTATAGAATAACGACACTTCCGCCCCTCCATCGGGGCGATTTTTGTTTTATTATTCAGGGTTTCTGTGCCTTATTGTGGTATAATGGGGAGTGCCGAAAGTCGGATATTGCAAGGTGGAGGGACAACTTTGTACAGCAATGAGACATTGTTTGATGCGATAGGCGGAGAATCCGCCGTTCGAGAATTGGTTGAAAAATTTTATCCCAAAGTGCAAGCGAATCCGCTGCTGTCTCCCCTGTTTCCCGAAGACATCCAGCCGGTGATGGACAAGCAATTTTTGTTTCTTACCCAATTTTTCGGAGGTCCGCCGCTGTATTCCGAAAAGTATGGACACCCGATGATGAGAGGCAGACACCTGCCTTTTCCTGTAACGCCCAAACGGGCGGCCGCGTGGCTTTCCTGCATGTCACAGGCTCTGGCGGAGACGAATATTTCAGAACCGCTCCAAGAAGCCGTGATTGAACGATTGTCCGGACCCGCTCATCATTTCATCAATTCGGAAGATGAAAGCTAAATTCGAAGGGGAAATGATCGGTGTTGGATCCGCTTTTTCAAATCAAGGTGACCTGTGCGTGCTGCGAAGAGACTTTTCAAACCTCCCGCGTTCGTCCGAGCTTTAAAAAAGCGGTACACAGAGATTCCGACTTTTGCTCGCACTACAACTCGGTCAATCCCGATTTTTACGTCGTGCGGGTTTGCCCGCATTGCGGCTTCGCATCTACCGAGCATTTCACGGAGAAGCTGAGTGCCAAGCAAAGATTAGCGTATGACAAAAAAGTGGGCAACCGTATCATAACGAGAGCTTTTGCAGGAGAACGTACGCAGAGCGATGCCATGGAATGTTACAAGCTGGCATTGCTTTGCGGGCAAGCGATTGATGAAAAAGACAGGGTCATCGCCGGTTTGCTGCATCATATCGCTTGGTTGTATCGTTATATGGGCAACAAGGAACAAGAAAAAAGATTTCTCGCATTTGCCGTGGAAGCCTATATACGGGTGTTCGAAACGGAGCGCGATTCACTCAGCAACGCGCGTCTCATGTACTTGATCGGGGAACTTCACCGGAGACTTAAACAATATCAAGAGGCGGTCAGGTGGTTCGGCCGTGTCATTCAGGATAAAAACATTACGGATGCCTCGATGATCCGGGCTTCGCGTGAAATGTGGCAGTCTATCCGCGAAGAGATCATGAACGAAGGCCTGGAGATGCCCGAAGAAATGAAAGAGACCGGCGCTTGAGCTTGAACATCAATTGGCCGAACGTTACTTCCGGTTCAACGGGCGGTCGGCCAGCAAGTAGTCGCCGTCGGCGTCCACAAGCTGCAACCGGGTATGACAACAAGGGAACACCACTGCGCGCTTGCGGACACTGCCTCGCAAATCCCGGACTTCATCCGGTTTGATGGGCAGCAGTACATGGGTTTGTCCGCAAAATGGGCACTCCGGAACATACACATCTTTCATCACAATATCGTAAGGTAAGCTGTTACGGAATGGAATCATGCCGGACACCTCATTTCACTGTACATACAACATACAACAGACAATAGCGGGTCGTAAATGGAGGGTATGATCAAGATGACGAACGACTATGCAAAGGTTTGGGATTTGGAAGTCTTCTTCCCCGGCGGATCGGAATCGCCGAAGTTTGCTGAATTTATGTCGGAGACCGAACGAACGACGGCGGAACTGCTCACTCAACTCCGGGAAAGTGAGGGCGGAGCTGCGAATATTGAACGGCTTGGCGAACGGACATCGCAAATTCAGCAGCTACTCTCCCGGCTCCGGCAAAGCGAGTCGTTCGTATTGTGCTTGACGTCGCAGAACACGGGCGATCGCCGTGCCGTATCTTGGACGGAACGTGTGCAAACGTTGGCCGCCCGCTTCCGCCAAGTGCTGGATCTGTTTGATGCTCAGCTTGCCTCGATGCCGGAAGATCAGTGGGACACCTGGCTGAAGACCCCGGAACGTGCGGAGCTGTCCTTTGTACTGAACGAGCGTAGGCAAGGGATCAAGGAAAAGCTTCCTCCAGCCCTGGAAGCGTTGGCCGGTGAGCTTGCGGTCGACGGGTTCCACGGTTGGGGCGAACATTACGACACGATTGTCGGAGGAGTCGGCATCCCTTGGGAGGAAGGAGACCGGCAGGTCACCTTGTCCGCCGGACAAGCCTTTAACAAGCTGAGTCACCCGGATCAAGCCGTCCGCGATCGGATGATGGAAGCCTGGGAACAAGCGTGGGAAGGCAAAGCCGATCTTTGCGCGGATACGCTGAACCGCTTGGCCGGCTTCCGCTTAAAACTTAACCACCAACGCGGCTGGAAAAATATTCTCCATGAGCCTTTGCGCATCAATCGCATGAAGCGCGAGACGCTGGACGCCATGTGGACGGCTGTTGCGGAAGCTGTTGAGCCGCTGAAGCGCTACTTATCATTGAAGGCTCAACTGCTGGGGAAGCAAAAGCTGTCCTGGCAGGACGTGTCTGCTCCGCTGCCTTCCAATCAGGCGGATATTCCATACAGCGAGGCCGCCTCATTGATCGAGAACGCATTCGCAGAATTTTCCCCCAATCTGGCCGGATTGGCCCGCCGGGCTTTCCAAGAACGCTGGATCGAAGCCGAAGATCGTGCGGGTAAACGCCCGGGCGGGTACTGCACGGACTTCCCGCTGGACAAGCAAACCCGGATTTTTATGACCTATTCCGGTACGCCGGACAATGTGTCGACGTTGGCGCATGAATTAGGTCATGCCTATCATGGATACTTGGTTCATGGTTTGCCTCCGATGAATCAGGAATATGCCATGAATGTGGCCGAAACCGCTTCGACCTTCGCGGAAGCGCTCGTGAGCGACGCCCTGCTGAAGCGTGTAACCATCGACCAAGGAAAGCTGGCCTTGTTGGACGACCGGCTTCAAAGCGCGGTTGCCTTCTTGATGAACATTCGGGCCAGATTCTTGTTCGAAACGCGGTTTTATGAACGCCGCACCTCTGGCATGCTGCAGGCGTCCGAGTTGAACGAGCTGATGGTAGATGCGCAAAAAGAAGCGTACGGTGATGCTCTGTCCAGCTGGCACCCTCATTTTTGGGCTTCGAAAATGCATTTTTATATTACCGATGTACCGTTTTACAATTTTCCGTACACGTTCGGATATTTATTCAGCACAGGTCTCGTAGCCGTGGCGGAAAAAGAAGGCGCGGACTTCCATCAACGTTATGACGCTCTCCTCCGGGACACTGCGGTGATGACGGTTGAAGATCTGGCTTCCCGTCATTTAGGCGTGGCTTTGGATCGTCCGGAATTTTGGCGATCTGCCGTTTCACGTGCGGTTTCAGACGTCGATCGCTACGCTGCGCTCATTCAGAAATAAAGTAACAAACGAAATAGATTCTTCACGAAAGAGCTTCGGGTGGCATCTCGCTTCCGGGGCTTTTTCGTTGTTTCAATCGGTGTATCCACCTATTTTTTCCCTTTGTCGATATCCCCTTCGCTCAGGTTGCAGGGAGTGCCGTTCAATGGTTCAACCGCAGAGACTAACTTGCTTCTCTCCATGCCATCGTCTTCCGTTTCCGGAATCGATAACGTGTTGCGGCCGTAGCGCCGATCAAGGCAGGATAAGTGATGCAAGGCCCGGAACTGCAAGCCATCCGTAATTCTTGAAGGAGGGGACGATTAACCCGATTGAAGACATAGCAAAATTGATCCAAATAAACTTGTAAATGCTTAGGACTGACGCCGCGGAAAGTTCGTGCCAGCGCATTTTGTGCCTTTTGAGCAATATTGAGCAGCACATAGTCTCGCTTACCTCCAAAATAATGACGAGATACGGTAACTTTTTCGGCAAGGTTAGGGTCCACAACTTCAGAAATAAAAGGTTCTACTTTAGGCGATTCATAGCAGTTTTTGAGAACATGCTTATTTTGCTTTTTGATTTTGATCCGTTCGATTTGCCCGGCTTCATCCGCGGATGCGGCGACAAATACCGATTGCTCTTGCTCGTGCCATGCTGAGGAGCCGGTCGTACGCGGGAATAATTTCGCGTCGGTGATACGAATCAATCCGGTAAGCATCTCATGGCAATTTTGGCGCTGCATCGCATGGCGAATTTTATGGCAAATAAGCCAGGCTGTTTTGTAGGTGACTTTGATCGCTTGGGACAATTGAACGGCGTTGACGCCTTCAGGGCGGGTGTGGAGCGAAATCGCTTGAAACCAAAGGCGCAGCGGAGTGCGACTGCCTTGCATCACAGTGCCGGCGATCAACGACGTTTGGGTGTCGCAAGCCGAACATTGATACAGCGGAAGTCTGCGAGTACCGATGAGATAGGCATGTTTGTGTCCACAATCGGGGCAGCGAAAGCCTTCCGGCCATTTCAGCTTGTACAATAATTGGATGAAATCTTCCTCTGTCTCATAAAGACTGCAAGCTTCTTCCCAAAACGATTGCATCCTGATACCCCCTTGTCCGCTGGTCTGGCAATTCTGTTGTTTTCATTTTACCAAACGTATGTTCTTATTTCAATTAAAATTCCCAATTATTTTCTGAGCGGAGGGGATATTAATCGGTACATTAGCAAGTGGTGGGCTGCCTGACCGAAAGGGATAACTAGCGGTCAAATGAGTTAGAAAATGTTCTGAACGAAAGGGATAGCGATAAAGGGTGGAAAAAGCCGTGAGTAAATCTTGGGGGGACTGCGGCGAAGGGGGTGGGAAGATCGTTCGGACGAGGCGAGGGGGATAGCGATAAGGTGGGTAAAAGCGAGTACATGAGCGAAGGGGATGGCGATAAAGGTGGGTAAAATGCGAGTGCATGAGCGAGGGGGATAACGATAAAGGATGAGGATAATGGAAGTTGGTTCTGGAGCAGTGCATCGAAAAGATACGCAGCGGCGCGCGAGATTTGCAAACATTTCATGACATGATGATACAAATGTTTACAAAATGATTGTAAATTTCTATTTTTTCAAGTATAATGAGTCCACAGTCATAGGTCAGTCCTAGTCGCTGAGTTTAATGGGAAAAAAGGAGGAGAATGATTCATTGGAGCAGGTGTCGTTGGCACGTCAGGTGGATTTGGTTTTAGAGCAATTGGCAAGTGAATTGAAAGGGCTTTCAGCAGGAACGATTGTCATCCAGGTTCGGAACGACGAAGTGGGCAAATTCGGGATTCGCCATCTGCCCGTCATGTGCGGGGAGAAGGAGAACAGCGGGACGGGCATGAGTTCCGAGCAAGTCCGGCAGCTCCGCCGGATGGCCGTGGAAGCTCTTCAACACAAACGCGGCTGGACGCACGGTGAAATTTCCTATGATTTCGCTCTGCGGCAAGGAGAAATTTACGCGAGTGTACAATTCGAATCCAACTACAACATGGCCAACATCCTGTTCCGGGTTCAGCCGAAACAGCGGGATCGAAAGGACGTTTCCAACAAGTAGCATACATAAGGTGCCGGCCGTCCGTCAGGGCGGCCGGTTTATATTGGGGAAGCCATGTATGAAGGGCCGCTCGGTTGACTTTGTCCTGCGGAAGAGTATAATGTTCTAAAAACCGAGTTACAAATCGGCTGTGAACGGAACAAGTACGTCGGAGTAAGGCGCTTCAGAGAGCCGGTGGTGGCTGCGAACCGGTGCGCACATCCGTACGGAATGGAGCCGGGAGCCGGGAGCTAACGGCGCAGGCTGCGCCCGATCCTCTCCGAGTCGTTCCCCGTTACCGGAACATAGAGGCTGCGCAATCCGCGTAGCGAATAAGGGTGGCAACACGGCTTTCCACGTCCCTTGCGGGCGGGAGAGCCTTTTTATTTTTCCCTGAAAAGGCGGTAGATCCAAATGTCTAAACAACGCGTATTGTCCGGCATCCAGCCGAGCGGCAAATTGACCATCGGCAATTATATCGGAGCCATGATCAACTTTGAGGCGCTTCAACACGAGCATGACTGCTTTTACATGATCGTGGATTTGCACGCAGTCACGGTACCGCAGGAGCCTGCGGCTTTGCGCGAGCAGAGCGAGTCTGTGGCGGCTTTGTTCGTGGCGGCCGGGCTGGATCCGGCGAAAGCTGCAATTTTCCTGCAGTCCCATGTTCCCGCACATGCCGAGCTGGGCTGGCTGATAACGACCTTGTCTTACATGGGCGAATTGGAACGGATGACCCAGTTTAAAGACAAGTCCGCCGGAAAAGATGCCGTGGGCGCGGGCTTGTTCGTGTATCCGGCTTTGATGGCGGCCGACATTCTTCTTTACAAGACGAACCTCGTTCCGGTCGGAGACGACCAGAAACAGCATCTGGAGCTGACGCGGGATCTCGCGGGGCGTTTCAACCATCGTTTCGGCGAGACGCTCGTTATTCCCGAACCCTTCATCCCGAAAGTGGGAGCGCGGATCATGTCGCTCGACGACGCCTCCAAAAAAATGAGCAAAAGCAGCCCGAACGCCGGAAGCTACATCGCGATGCTGGACTCGCCGGACGAAATTCGCAAAAAAATTTCCCGGGCCAAAACGGACTTGGGCCGGGAAATCGTGTACGATCCAAAGGAAAAGCCGGAGATCAGCAATTTGATGAACATTTTTGCGCAAGTCACCGGCAAATCGCTGCAGGACATCCAAAAAGCGTACGAAGGTCAAGGTTACGGCACATTTAAGAAAGATTTAGGAGAAGCGGTGGTGGCGGCTTTGGAGCCAATCCAGCAAAAATACAAGGACATTCGTGCCTCCGGAGAAGTGCACGCCATCCTGCGGGACGGCGCAGAACGGGCAAATACCGCGGCCGAACAAACGCTCCGTGAAGTGAAACAGGCCATGGGTTTTTTGCCGCCCGTTGAGCGATAATATCGATTATCTGCGCGAAGCGCGGGCTTTGACCACGAAGCCTAGGCCCATGATGCCGAAAGTCACGATACCGAACAGAACGGCCAGCCACGGGTTGTAACTAATGGAAAACGCGGTCCCGCACATTCCAAGTACTGATGCGACGGCAAATAACAGCGCTGCGGTCTTGCTCACTTTTATAACCTCCTTGAGCATATTTTTTACGCGGCCTAGCATACTAACAAGGCAAGCTTGCACCCCATAATCATCAAGACGAAAGGAGACTTCACACATGCCTAGATCTAATCGGACTTTGGTTCCTCAAGCTCGCGCCGGCTTGAACCAATTGAAGGCGGAAGCTGCTCAATCGCTGGGGGTACAAACTCCTGCCGACGGTTACTACGGCTTCGTAACGGCTCGTGAAACTGGTGCACTCGGTGGATATATGGTGAAGAACATGATCGCTAGCGTCGAGCAATCGCTGTCTCAAGGCGCTGGCGGACTGGCTGGCTTCGCAGGCCAAACGGGCGGTAGCCGCTAAGACGCAGCCGCGTCCGGTACCGAAAGCCCGAGGGTTAATCCTCGGGCTTTTAAAGTTGCATTCTGTTATTGTGCGGCTTACAGGCAACAGACGTCAAGTGCGCTCCGGGACAGCACGCATTCAGTCTGGTATAATCTGCATGTTTTCAGTACTCATCTTTAAAAGGAGGCGCGGCATGATCCTTTTTTGTGAATATGTAATCCCGGAACTTCACCGGGAAGCCTTTCGCCGCTGGGCGTCCGAACACAAGGAGTTGTGGCGGACTGGCGAGCTGCTGGAAAATACCGCACAACCCGGCGTTTTTGTGGAATTATGGCGGACAACCGGAGAAGACGAAGCAGCTCAAAAGCAAAAGGAACGCCTGGAGGGGCGTTCCGAGTGGCGGAATATGGAATGTTGGGTAAAAGGCGGCCGTGAAGGGTTACGCGTATGGACGTTTCGACCGCTTATTCCGAACGGGTAAGTCCGGTGGTCCCGGGACCGGGGCCGGTACCGAAAGGAAGCGAATAAACAAGCGGCTGGTCGAAGACGATATAGTCGAGATTTACCATCAGCAGCACATAGCGCCGACCCGTCGTCGGGTCGCTGATAATGATATGATCCCGGCCGGCAGCTTCAAGCTCACCCCGGAAAACTTTCGCGTTCCATTCGCGGTTACTTTCGAACGTCATGAAGATGGTCGCCACTTTGCCGAGATTCATCCGCAAAATATTTTCGATATACGACTCCTCAGCGGCCGGCGGAGCAGTCGGAAAGGCCATTCCGTCCGGCGTCAAGCCGGCACCGCTCGGTATCGGCGGCGGGGCTAGCATCCCGGGCATCATGGCGGATGCGCCGGCTACGCCCGTCGGATATCCTCCCACACCCGGAAAGCCTCCAGGCATACTTGCGGGATAGCCTGCATTCGGCAAGGCAGCGCCCAATCCCGGCGCTTGCGCCGCTGGGGATACCATCGTCGGAGAAGCAGGGGGCCACATTTTGCTGCTGTACATGTCGTTTCCTCCTTTTGTCGGTTATTAAAAGACGGCCGGGCAATCACTCGGTTGAGGAGCATAAAAGCAGTGCTTCTTGTACTTGCCCGTATGACGCTGGTTCCACCATGTGGACGGGCATGCGCCGGTTGGACGGAAATACCAAAGCGCGTTGGTCGCCGGATTTTGGCGCTCGCCGTTCACGTTTCGTCTCGCCAGACGGACATCTCTTGTCCTCGCTTTTTGGTAGAAATACGGCTTTCGCACCGCCTCGAATCCTCCGGGCGATTGGTAGATCATCTGTTGAATGGTGCGGATGTTTTTAAAGTCCAGACAGTTGGAGATAACGCGGTTCACCCCCACGTTTCCGACCATCAACATCCCCAATTCTCCTTCACCCTCAGCTTCCGCCCGCATCAAACGGCCCAACAATTTCAAATGCTTGCTGGGTGCCTTGACTACCGCCATACGATCGTCAGTCCTTCCTTTTCGCACTGGGCGATTGTCGCAATACAGTGTATTTCTCACGCCCGCAATTTGTTACTAGCAGGTTCGCGAGGCCGACGTTCTCACGTTGTTCACATGCGGTGGCGATTTGATGAACACCGCGCGGGTTACGTTGTCAAGCCCTTTCCATTGCGGTATCATGAGTTGATTAAGTTCGCCGATGCCGCAATTCGACATCAAGGAGGAACCTCGTTGTTCAAAGATCTAGTAGCCCTGACCAAGCCGCGCATTATCCGCCTGAATCTGTTCGCGGCTTTCGGCGGTTTCTGGGTCGCATCCCGATGGCATATCGACTACCGTATTCTTGTGTGGATGCTTCTCGGCTCCGCTCTTACTATGGCTTCGGCCTGTGTATTCAATAATTATCTCGACCGCGATTTCGACACCAAAATGGCCCGCACGCAGGACCGGGCGCTTCCGCAGGGACGTCTGAGCCCGCGTTTCGTGCTGACTTATGCTATTTTGCTGGGAATCGCCGGGCTCGCGGTCCTGTTCCTGCTGGTCAATCCGCTGACCGGATGGCTGGGACTGCTCGGCATGTTCGCATATGTCGTGGTGTATACGATGTGGCTGAAGCGCAACTCCACGTGGAGCACGTCCGTAGGCGGCATTTCGGGCGCCATGCCGCCGGTGATCGGCTATACCGCCGTGACGGCCGCTGTGGATGAAGGCGCGTGGCTCTTGTTTGCTCTGCTGTTTCTGTGGCAGCCGCCGCATTTTTGGTCGCTGGCGATCCGAAGAAGGGAAGAATACCGCGCCGCGGGTTTTCCGCTTCTGCCGGTCGTGAAAGGCGTCACCCGGACGAAGTGGCAGATGCTGCCTTATATCGCACTTTTGCTGCCGGCCTCTATCTTGTTTTATCAATACGGCTACGTCGGCATCTATTTTCTAGTCTTCTCGCTTGTAATCGGCGGAGCCTGGCTCATCCATGCGGCCGTCGGGCTGCGGGCGAAATTCGACGAGAAATGGGCGAAAACCGATTTCTTCCTCTCCATCAATTATTTGATGGTCGTGTTTCTGGTGATGATTTTGGATACGAACGGGGTGTAGGTGTTGGAAGCTCAAGATAAAGTGCAGCGTCCTTTTTTGAAAAGATACGGATTTCCGCTGATTGTACTGGCACTGTGTCTGGCGCTCGGCGGGTACGTTCTGTGGAGTCAGAACAAAGGCTCCAGCCTGCCCGTACAGGGGCAGGGAGAACCTTTCGCATATACCGACACGGAAGGAAAGATCGTTTCCCTCGAAAACACGAACGGCAAAGTGCGCTTACTGTATTTCTTCTTTTCTTATTGCCCGGACGTATGTCCGCCGACCACGTTCCTGATGTCGCAGGCGCAGGAAAAATTGAAAAAAGACGGTCTCTTCGGAGACAAGGTGCAATTTTTATCGGTGACGATTGATCCGACGCGGGATACGCCGGAGCGTCTCAAGCAGTTCGCCGATCAATTCGATGTCGATTACGCCGGCTGGAAATTTATGCGGGGCGATGAGAAGCAAACGGCGGAGCTCGCCAAAAAATATCAGATCTTGGTCACGAAAGATGATAAAGGGAACTTCGGCCATATGAACCTGATCGTGCTTCTGGACAAGAAAGGGCAAATTCGGGACTGGATTTCCGCCAACGATTACTTCGCGAAAGGCAAAGACAACCGGCCGCTCAGCGATCTTGTGAAGGAAATCAAAAGCTTGTTGTAAGATGCAATGACGAACAAACAAAACCGCCGCCCGGTACGGGACGGCGGTTTTTGCGCATTTATTCCTTCGGCCAAACCGAGACGGGGGCCGGATACACAATATATTCCTCCAACCCGGCTTTTTCGAGCTGTTGAATCAAATATTCCTCCGGCGTTCCTTCGACTCCCTTATAGCCGCGGCGAGTGTAAATGTGCTCGGCGTCGGGAAACACATCCCTCAGCACACCCCGGATGCGCTTGCCCGATGAATCGTTGTCCATGAACAGGAACACATGACGATCTCCGATCGTTTTGCGAAGCGATTCAATCTTCAGCGTATTCAGTGTACCGAAAGTGCAATGGATGGGCACTTCGGGCGACAGCACGCGGGTGAGCCGGCTTTTGTCGTTTTTGCCTTCCACGATAATCGCGACATCGTCCATGATGATAACCCCCAATATTGCGGCGTCTCGGAAGGAGAATGTTTTTTGTATTGTACCACGAAAAGCCGGGTAAGGTTTCGCCTTTCGTCAGACGAACAGTACCATAACGAGCAATACGAAAAGGACGAGCACGAGAATGGCGGTCCTGACGTGCGAATGGCTGAGCCCGGCGAATTGGGTCATATGCGGTCACCCCCACACAGCAGGATATGCGCCCGAATCGGCTTTGACCTGTGCGCTAACCCACACACCGCGCGGACGGGCTTTATGCGTGAGGTACGGCCGGCTTTCCTTCCCAGCCTTCATGATAAGTACGACGAGGGTACAAGAGCAGAATCGCGGTCATAATGGCCAGGAATGACAGGAAAAACGGAGAAAACCGGTCCCTGATCATGCCGGCCGCTACGGGACCGAGAAAGGAGCCGATGGAAAGAGAGATCGAGAGAAAGGAAAACGTTCTGCCATAGCGGCCGGCTCCGCTGAGTTGCAGCAGAAAGGAGGTCATGGCGGGGAAAATGACCCCTTTGGCCATGCCCAACGCGAACAAAACGAAGGCGATCGGGACGGGCCAACCGGCGGCGAGGGCGTAATACGCACCGGCCAGAAGGCCAAGACCTCCGATCGTGCGGGCATACGGCAGGTAACGGTTCAGGAAGAGCAGAGCGAGCGTCGACAGAGAGCCTAAGCTGATCACCGAGAACAGCAAGCCGGTGTTCATGACATCAGAGGCAGTTTTGGCGCGAATCGGAAGCTCGAACGACAAAATGCCCTGCGCGCAGGCCAGAGCCACCGGCAAAATGAAGACGATCCACGGGAAAGACGCAGTGCCGTCGGACTGGCTTAGTTCCGGCTGCCGCAAGTTCGGCTGTTCGGCATGCGGATTAGGCATTGCCGCATCCGTTGGTCCGTTGCTGCTCATCGGCACCTTTTCGGGTTCTTTTATGAACGCCAAAGAGGTGATGCCGGTAACGAGCAAAATCCAGCCTAGTACGGTGAAAGATGCGTTGAATCCGATCGAAGCGGCCAGCCAAGCGCCCACCGCCGGCGACACGACGGAGGCGATCGTATGCACAAGCCCGTTACCGGCCATCAGCTTCCCTTGGTGGATATGGTCGCGGGCCATTTTGGCCAGCATGGCCATGCACGCGGGCGACAAGAAAGCCAGCACGAAACCGCTGGCCGAACGGATATACAGCAGCTGCCAAGGATCGGTGACGCGCGCTTGAAACAGCAGCAAAACGCCTGCGCCGGTCAAGCTCCCCGCGATGAACAGCCGGCTGCCGATCCGATCGACCCCGTAACCGGCCAATAAATTGCCGGGCAGGTGCGTAAGCGAGTACATGCCCATCACGAGGCCGATAAAAGACGGAGCCGCGCCTAACGAGACCGCGAACGGAGTCAGCATCGGATACTGGGCATGCAAATCAAAAAACGCGACGAAAATAAAAAAATAGAGCCAAACCGCTGTTTTCACGAATACGAAACCTCCCCGTCAACCCTGGCTTATCCAAGCCGGCTGTCTATCCTACTTGTACGTCCGGCAACTCCGGGATATACCGTCGTTTACGGGGTATAAGTAGGTAAGGTATAATGGAGGCGGTATGATTTTACCGTGTTCATTTCATTGTCGGAGGAGAATCGTTGATGAATTTCAACCCTGGGTCATGGACTCCGGAAGCTTGGCTGCAATTTTTGCAAGATCACTGGGTTGTCGCGGTCGTTGCGGTCCTGGCGATTTTTGTCGTTTCCAAGGTGGTCAAAACGGTCGTCAAATGGGTTTTGATCGCGGCCATCGTGGTCGGGATTGTGGCATACGGCGGTTATAGCATCAACGATTTGCAAGAGGTCGGGAGCAAGGTGACCTCCGATTTGAAAGACCAGGCGATCAAAGCGATGGCCGGCGAAGCGGATAAAGCGCGGTACCGGGACAATGGGGACGGCACGTATACGGTCGAAACCCCTAACCTTCAGCTGTCGGGAGTTCCCAACTCCGGTGAAGTGGAAGTCAAGTTCCGCGGCATTTCTCTCGGCAAATGGAATATGGAAGGCGCAGTGCGGGATCTGGTCGTGAAAGCCCGCGAGTCGGCCGTGAAATAAACGCAGGATACGCCACCCCTCGCGTCATATTTTACGGATGGGAGGGTGAAAGATGTCCAGCTGGAATGCCTGGCAAATCCAGGACACAAATGTAGTGACAGCGGCTTTGCTCGCGATCGTTGCCGTTTCGATGCTGCAAGGCATACGAAGAGGTGCGCCGGGCTCCGCCAAGCAGCTTTTCTTTTTTTTGGCCTCCTCGCTCGTGACGGTAGCGGCGGTTGTACTGTCCGCAGTGGCCGCATCGGCGCTGTCTCCCAGACTGTACACGTGGCTGACCGGGCACGGGATGCCTCGTCCCGATCCGAGCGCCTCGGTCGTCGTGCAGTTCGGTTATACGATCGTATCGGGATTGCGTGATTTGCCGCTCTTTCGGTTCGCGGTCTTGATTTTGCTCTGCTATTCGCTGATCCGCCTGCTTATCGGATTGGCTGCCCGGTTCGCGGCGGAAGCCGGCACGCTGCCGCTGGCGCTTTTGCCTTCGGGCGGCTGGGTCGGGCGCGCCGCAGGAGGTGCGATCGGCACCGCTCTCGGCGCGGGACGAGCGCTGCTGTTCACCGCGATTTTGTTCGGCTATTGCGCGATCTCCCCTCAAGGTCCGATGACCGGTTACATTCAGCAGTCCGGGTTATATCAGGAGGTTGCCGCACAAGTCATCCGGCCGGCCGCCGGCTCGTTGATCGAGCAACAGCTGCCCGTATTCGCCCGGAAAATGTCCAAGGAGATGGACGAACTTTGGCTGAAGCGCTACGACGTCATCGACGCGGAGCTTCCGGACGACATCGTTCAGGCCGCGAAGAGCATTACAGAGGGCAAAGAGAGCCCGGAGGCCAAAGCGCGCGCATTATACGATTGGGTAGGCACGAGGATTACTTACGATAACGAAAAAGTTCTCGTTTATGAAACGAAGGGCGAATGGCGCGAGCAAAATCCGGAGCAGACGTTCGCGACGCGCAAAGGCGTTTGCATCGATTACGCCCGGCTGTATGCCGCGATGGCCAGAGCAGTAGATCTGGAGGTCAGGGTCGTGACCGGGCAAGGCTACGACGGTCGCGGAGGCTATGGCGCACACGCATGGAACGAAGTGTATTTGCCGGAACGGCAGGGGTGGGTACCGCTCGATCCTACTTGGGCCCAAACAGGTAACTGGTTTGACCCGCCGCGTTTTTCCGATACGCATATAAGGCAGGCTTAAAATGGCAAGGAGGGTTCACCGGTGAGCAATTCTTCGTCCGATGATGCGCAAAAAAGAGAATTGCGCAACCGTCGGCATTTCAGTTTCCGTCTCAACATGTTTTTCTTCGTCACGTTCGCCGTATTCTCGCTGCTCATCGTCCGGCTGGCGATTCTTCAATTCGTGGAAGGTCCCACGCTGAAAGCCAAGGAACACGACCTCGGAACGCGCAACGTGCCGATTCCGCCGATCCGCGGCAATATATATGACTCGCAAGGGCGGCCGATCGCCTATTCGACGTCCACCCAGTCGCTTTATTTCACGCTGGAGCCCGGAACGAAAGAAGAGATGGGCAAAGAGCTGGCCGCTCGGCTTGTGGAAGTGTTCGACAAATACGGAGAGAAGACGAAAAAGCCGCTGACCGTGGACGACGTTTTTGGAGACATGGACTTCGCAGGCGCGGTGCACTACGCGTTCCAACCGCGGCGCATCAAATCCGGCCTCACAAAAGCCGAAATCGCCTATTTTGCGGAACACCGTGAAGAATTCAAAGGCATTGACGTCGTCGAGGAAAGTATCCGTCAATACAGTCCCGAGAAAGTTGCGGTGCAATTGGTCGGATATATGAAACAATTTAAAGGCGCCTCCTCGCTCGACGTGTACAAAGCGACGAACTTGAGCGAGATCAAGGATCCGACCCTTAAATATTTGGAGTCCGAAGAAGTGGGCTTTGACGGCCTGGAGCTGATGTATCAGGAGCAGCTTCGCGGACGGAACGGTCTCAAAACGTATCCCGTCAACAAAGACAGCCAAATCGTCGGCCCCATGCAGCTGACAAAGCCGGTCAAGGGAGATAATTTATATCTCACGATCAACAAGGATGTCCAGTTGGCAACTCAAAAAGCCATTATGGACCAGCTGGATCATCTTCGTCACGCACCACCGGGAAGCGTGGAAGCGCAGGGGAATCAGGCGACCACCGGCTTTGCCGTGGCGATGGAAGTCAAAACCGGCAAAGTGGTGGCCATGGCGAGCATGCCGGATTACGACCCGAATCTGTGGGCGGGCGGCATCAGCTCCAAGGATTATAACGCCGTGAAATTTTTCACGCTTAACGGAGCCATTCGGGAAGCGCAAGCGCCTTACGCGGATGACAAGGAACGCCGGAAACACCCGTCTTCCCTCGTCTACCTGGGATCTACGCAGAAGCCGCTTACCATTTTGGTCGGTTTGGCCGAGAAATTGATCACCCCGTCCAGCGGTTTTAACGATCCGGGGTATTTCCCTTTCGGTGCTAAAGGACACGAGACGAAGGTTCGCAATGCGAGCAATGCCGCGAACGGCTGGCTGACGCCCACCATGGCCATTGCCAAATCTTCCAACGCATTTATGTCCGCGATGGTCGGCAACGCGTTGTATATGAGAAGCGGTGCCAAAGGCGTGGAAATTTGGGATAAATATATGGAGCAGTTCGGTCTCGGCGTGTTGACCGGCAGCGGACTGCCCGGAGAGTCCAAGGGATGGAAAAACTATCTCATTGACGCCAAAAAGTCGAGTCCCCAATCCGCCTTGATTTATGCTTCTTTCGGTCAGCAGGGACGGTACACCGCATTACAGCTTGCCCAATATGCCGTGACTCTCGCGAGCCACGGCAAGCGTATGAAGCCGCAATTCGTGGACCAAATCAAGGACGCGAACGGCAATGTGGTGCAGTCTTACAAGCCGGAAGTACTGAACACGATCGATTTTCCCAACATTTACTGGAGCACGATCGAGAAAGGCATGAAGCTCGTACCTGTGCGAGGTTTTGAAAATTTCCCGTACAATTTTTACCGGAAGACCGGTACGTCCCAGCAGGACATCGCGGGTAAACGGATTGAGAACGGGGTGTTCATCGCTTACGCGCCGGCGGAGAATCCGACGCTCGCGGTGGCTGTCGTGGTGCCGCAAGGCGGATACGGCGGATGGGCCGCGGCACCGATCGCACGCAAAATATTCGACGCATACGATGCCGCCATCGGTCTCACCGGCACGCCGAACAAAACGGCTTTGCCTGCCGAAGAGCCGTCGGCCGCACCCGGCGAGAGCCCGGCACCGCCGGCAGGTCAATAATATTTATCATTGCTGTCCGCCCCGACCGGGGCGGATTTTTTTGATTTCCCGATTGGTGTCGCGTCCATTGCGGCGGTATAATGGGAAAGTAGCTTCGGCAAGAAGGAGTGGACTTAAACGAATGTCACAGTATCGCCTGTTGGCGCTCGATCTGGACGGTACGCTGCTCAACGACCGCCAAGAGATCAGCGAGATGAATGCAGAATGGGTAAGACGCGCCCGGGAGGCGGGCATCGCGGTATGTATTTCGACCGGCCGGGGTTTTCCGAGTGCGGTTCCTTTCGCGGAACAATTGCGCCTCGACGGCCCGTTAATCACCGTAAACGGGGGCGAGATTTGGCGGAGTCCGCATGAGCTGTACCGCCGTACGCTGCTTCCCGCCGATATGATCATCAGGCTGCATGACTTGGCCTTGCGCCAAGATGTTTGGTTTTGGGCGTACACCACCGAGCGCATCTACAACAAGGATGGCTGGATCGAAGAAGATGCGGAACGCAGCAGCTGGCTGAAATTCGGCTATTATACCGAGGATCACGGGGTACTGGAACAGATTCTGGGTGAAATCCGCGAATGGGGCGGTCTCGAAATCACGAACTCTTCTCCTTTTAATATTGAGATCAATCCGGCAGGGGTTTCCAAAGCGGCGGCAATCGAGGAAGTATGCCGGATGATCGGCTGCGACATTTCGGAAGCGGTAGCGGTGGGCGACAGCCTGAACGACATCGCCGCGATCCGCGCATGCGGGCTCGGTGTCGCGATGGGCAATGCGCAGGAGGAAGTGAAGACGGCGGCCGACGTCGTCACGGGAACCAACCTGGAAGACGGGGTGGCCCATATGATCCGCCAATATGTATTGAAGGCGTGAGATCGGATGGATGTTATTGGCTGGCTGCTCATCGTGGCGTTGTTTGCATTGGGCATGGCCGGAGCGGTGTTTCCGGTCCTGCCCGGCGCACTCGCGATCTATGCGGCATTTTTCGTGTACGGGCTGTTTTTCTCTTTCACGCCATTCGGCTTTTGGTTCTGGACGCTGGAGACGCTGATTGTGGTCGTCCTATTTGTCGCCGATTATGTGGTGAACGCATGGGGCGTAAAGAAATACGGCGGCTCGAGGGCCTCGGTGATCGGAAGCACAATCGGCATCCTGATCGGTCCATTCATCATCCCGGCGTTCGGCTTGATTATCGGTCCATTGGCCGGCGCCATCATCGGCGAGTTGATGGACAGTATCTCCCGCGGAAATTCGTTGAACCGGGATTTGGTCGTCCGATCGATCAAAGTCGGCTGGGGGGCGCTCATCGGGCTGCTTAGCAGCACCGTGGTCAAAATTTTGCTGCAGCTTGTCATGATTGTTTTGTTCATCGTTTGGCTCGTTATCTATTAATCTTAAGGAGAGATAGAACATGATCCGAATTACCGTCTGGAACGAATTCAAGCATGAGCAAGTCCACGAAGCCGTCCGCAGCGTTTATCCTGAGGGCATTCACAACGCCATCGCGCAAGGTCTGCAAGCCGAGGGAGGTCTGACCGTGCGCACGGCGACCCTTCCGGAGCCGGAGCACGGCTTAACTCAGGAAGTGCTCGACAACACCGATGTGCTCGTGTGGTGGGGACATATGGCGCACCATGAGGTCGACGACGCGATTGTGGACCGTGTTCATCAGCGCGTATTGAACGGCATGGGGCTGGTCGTGCTGCACTCCGGACATTTCTCAAAAATTTTCAAAAAGCTCATGGGCACGGGCTGCGA
Organism: Cohnella pontilimi; assembly: GCF_005049045.1. Lineage (GTDB taxonomy): Bacteria > Bacillota > Bacilli > Paenibacillales > Paenibacillaceae > Cohnella > Cohnella pontilimi. The sequence goes on along the minus strand of NZ_SUPK01000009.1, from coordinate 165,432 downwards.
CCTCAAATGGCGCGAAGCGAACGAAAAGGAGCGCATCTGGGTCGTCGATCCGGCTCATCCGATCGCGGCCGGCCTGCCGGAGTACTTCGAGCTGAAGCCGGAAGAAATGTACGGCGAGCATTTCGACATCCCGGCACCGGACGAGCTGATTTTCGTCAGCTGGTTCGAAGGCGGCGAAGTGTTCCGCAGCGGCTGTACCTGGCATCGCGGCCAGGGCAAAGTGTTTTACTTCCGTCCGGGGCACGAAACGTACCCGACCTATTTCCATCCGCACGTTCGCCGCGTCATTGCCAACGGCGTCAAATGGGCGGCACCATCGGGTGCGGCAAAACCGGTTCGCGGCAACCATAAGCCGCTCGAGCCGATCAACGGAATCGAGGCTTAACATCACGTGAAAAAAGATTCGCTTGTAAAGGGCACGCTGATTCTCGCCGCCGCAGCGCTGGTGGCGAGAGCGTTGGGCGTATTCCAACGCGTGCCGCTCGACTATATCATGGACTCGGTGGGACAAGGTTACTTTGCGGTGGCAAACGGTGTCTATCTGTTGCTGCTCGTAGTCGCCACTGCCGGCATCCCAAGCGCTATCAGTAAAATGGTATCGGAACGATATGCTCTCGGACGCATCGGAGAGGCGCAGCAAGTTTACCGTGCCGCCCTGCTTTTCGGCGGAATCGCGGGTGCCGTCATTACCGCCGGCATGTTTGCTCTGGCACCGTGGATAGCCGGTCCCATTCTGCATGAGCCGCAGGCGGCGTCGGCGATTCGTGCGATTGCCCCGTCGTTGCTGCTGTTTCCAACGATCGCGATGATGCGGGGCTACTTCCAAGGCCGGCAATTCATGGCGGCGGGCGGAATGTCGCAAATTGTGGAGCAAATTTTACGCGTAATGGCCGCGGTACTGTTGGCTTTCCTGGTTTACAGCTGGAATGCGAGCAATGATGAAGGAATTGCTGCAGCAGCTTCCCTCGGAAGCGTGTTCGGCAGTATCGGCGCTTTTGCGGTTATGCTCTATTACGCCAAGAAGCTTCGAAATAATGATCGTGCGGAAACTCTGAATACCAGAGATGCCTCTCGAAAGCTGGCGCTTCGCGACATTTATCGGGAAATGTTCCGTCTTTCCGTTCCGATCGTGATGACCGCCATTACGGTACAGCTCTTATATACGCTGGATAACATGATGGTCAAATCCTTGACCCGCGGCCACTTTGACCCGAAGCTCATTAATGATTGGTGGGGTCTTCTGGGATTAAACGCACAGGCGATTGCCGGTATTCCCGTCATCCTCGCGGTTGCGCTCAGCCAGTCGATCATTCCGGTCATCTCGTCCGCGCATGCCGTCGGGGATCGTGAGGCAGTCGGCCGGCAGTCCTCGCTGGCCGTTCGTATCGCGGTGTTCAGCGGAATGCCGATCGTCCTGTTGTTATCTGTCGGTGCTTACAGTGTGAACGGGCTGCTCTTCCAAGAACCGAAAGGCAGCCTGATTGTCGCGATGCTGACGTTCGGAACGATTTTTCAGATCGGCATGATGGTTTCGAACTCCATACTGCTTGGAATCGGTGAACCGAAAAAAGCAACTCTTCATGCATTGACCGGCATTGTCCTTAAGGTGATCCTCAGCTTCATTTTGGCGCCCTGGCTTGGCGTATATGGCCTGATCTTGGCGACTTCGTGCTGTTTCATTTGGGCGTTAGGATTTAACGTGCTCAGCTTGAAAAAACGGTCATCGTTTACCGTCATTGAGCGGCGTCGTTGGGCCGGATTCCTGGTCACCGTCGCGGTGGTATCCGCTGCCATTTGGGGCTTGCAGTCGGGTGTGCTCGCCTTGCTTCAGGGAGTTCCGCCTAAACTGGCCTTTTTCGTTTCTTCTTGCGTGATCGGTTTGGCGGTGATCGGATTGTACCCAACGCTGCTCGTGCTGCTGAAGGTCATCACTCCGGAGGAAGCCGCCGGTTATCCGCGTCCGGTACGCAGGCTCTTGGCACCGATCCTTCGCTTGAGCGGCAAAACGGCCGCCAAGCAGATGTAGTCACGGGCTTCGCGTCAAGTTGGCGGCTTCGGCGGCGACTTGCAGCTTCCGCTGGCCGTGCAAATGTTCGAACGTCATGTCCAGAATCTTCGGCGGCCGTGGCTCGTTCAGATAAGGAAGCACGGCGTCCGGGGCTGTAAACCAATCCGGCGGCGCGGTTTCCGGAAGCGGCTGATCGGGCCATGCGGCTTCCAGCGGCGGGCTGTACCATAATTCACCGGCGGAATGCCTCCTTTTGCGGGGCGTTCCGCCGGTTTTTATTCGGCGCGGGTCAAACCGCTGCGGCCAGTAGTCGGCGCGCGAGCCGGTATGCGCCACAAGCCCGGCGAACGATTCCGCGCCGGACAATATTTTGGGATAGCCGAATAAAATAGCGTACAACTCTTTACCGAATGCGATCCGCTCATGCAAGTTTTCGAAACGCTCGATGATCCTTCCGGCGAGGCGTAAAGGAGCATGGCCGGGCTCGCGGCTGGGCGGAAGCAGCGGGAACACAATTTGATTCGTCTGAAGCAACGGCTGGCTGCGGAACGAGAGGGACTCGAGAACGTCACTGCAGCTGCCCTCGATTATCGGCCCCTGAATGACGTTTTGCTCATTTATGATTAACGCCACGGTGAGCAACGCCGACTCTGTATGCTTCCAAAAACGCTGCCACAATGGCAGCATGAACGCGGAGACTTCGAAATACGGAAGCAGGTGCAGCAGGGATTTTCCCGTGCGCCGGCTCTCCGCGTAAAGCTTGAGCTGCGGATACGCATCACGGAAAATGAGGGCATTGCAGCATTCCAGCAGTTGAAAATGTTTTTCGCGCAAGTCCCCGCCGAGCAGCTTGGGCAGCCACTGTCCTTGGAGATCCGTCATGCACCAGCCGCCGTTGCGGGACACCAGATGGGCGAGTAGTGCCCAGTGCAGTTCGGGGAATTCCCGATACACGTTCCAATAAGCCTGTGTGCGTGTCACGTTGTTGCGATTCCATACCGTCGTTTCTTTTCGAATATGTTCACAAATGATCCGCTCTCTTGCGTGGGTAAACGAAAACGGGCCATCACATTTCCGCTCTTTCTGTTCTTTCCAAGCAGCCGCCAGTTCCTGTACCACTTCCCGATGCCAGGTGAGCTGGCGCGGTGATCCACTCATGACGGCCGACCGCCAGTATACTGTCGCTTTACGCCAAACTCCCTCTGCCAGCTTCTTCAACAAATACGCCATTCGCATCCACCTTTATCCGAACTTTCCCATAGGGGGAGGATAACCAATTCCGGCAGCTTGTAGCCGAATCGGCCGGGGCGTATAATATCCGTACGGGTCACAGGCGATTGATTCCACGAGCCGGGAGGAGAACATAGATGCAAAAAATTGCGAACGATGCGGAATTTCGGGAGGCGGTCGGCGGGGACCGCCTGACGGTGGCTGTGTTTAAGGCGACCTGGTGTAAAGACTGCCATTTTATCGATCCGTTCATGCCGGCGGTCGAAGCCGATTATGCGGATAAGCTGGCGCTAATCGAGATCGACAGGGATGAAATGCCCGAGTTGTGCGAAGAGCTGAATATTTTAGGAATTCCGAGCTTCATCGCTTTCAAAAACGGCCAAGAGCTCGTCCGGTTTGTCAGCAAGCTGCGCAAAACGAGGGAAGAGATCGAGCAGTTCTTGGACCGGGCGGTTGCCGTCGCAGAAGCGATAACACCGTCGAAATAACACGGCGCCTTGCCGATGCCGAAATGCCGTTCTCCGGGGAAAAATGTCCGGGAACGGCTTTTTATGTGCGGCGGAGTTCACATTTTGAACATGGTTTTGCCGGGCAGGGTTCGGTATAATGGGAAATGGCCTTCATGTGCCTACTTTCACAATAGAAATCGGGGATGGGCATGACCGTTCAACGATATAAATTATTAACGATGCTTACCTGTCTCGGCATGTTTCTTGTGCTGTTGGTCGGCGTTCTCGTCACCAACACGGACTCCGGCCGGGGATGCGGCACCGATTGGCCGTTGTGCAACGGCAAATTCGTGCCGGCTTACACCGTCGAATCGCTTGTCGAATATTCGCACCGGGCGGTCAGCGGCATTGTCGGATTGCTCATCGGCGCGACATTCCTGGTGACTTTGATGTGGCGGCCTGTCCGGCGCAAAGAACCGGTGTGGTACGCTTCGGCCGGGCTTTTCTTCACGTTCCTCCAAGCGGCGCTCGGCGCGATGGCGGTCGTGTGGCCGACGTCGTCCGCCGTGCTGGCGTTGCATTTCGGCATTTCGCTGTTCGCTTTCACCTCCACTTGGCTGCTGTATTCGTACGCCAAGAGGCTCGCGGCCACGGGCGACGCTTCCGAGAGTGTAACGGATACAGCATCCGGTAGTCTCGGGCGTATTCCCCGATCCGTTTTTCAGCTGACTGCTGTGATTCTTGTGTACTGTTATGGCGTGGTATATTTAGGCGCTTATATTCGACACACTCACTCAGGCGGGGGGTGCATCGGCTGGCCGCTGTGCAACGGCGATGTCGTTCCCGAGTTGGCCGGAGCCACCGGGATTGCGTTCGCCCATCGGATCGCTGCATTCGTGATGCTGCTGCTCGTCGTGGCGTTGGTGTTCTTCGTCCGCAGCCGGACAGGAGCCGCTTCGGAGACGACAAGATTGGCCAACATTTCCTTGTGGCTTGTCGTGCTGCAAGTGTTAAGCGGCGGTTTGCTATCCTATACGCTGGACAACCCCGACGTCTATGTTTTTACGAGTCTGCTTCATACCATTATCATTTCAGCGCTGTTCAGCATGCTTTGCTTACTGGCCCTGCGAGCAAGGCATTTGTCGCGTGATTAGACGATTATCGGAGGCATAAACATGATCTTTTCTTCGCTGCGGCCCTTTTTAGAGGCGCTTCGCCGGGAAAACCAACTGGCCGTCATCAAGGCGCCGGTCGATCCGGTACTGGAGATCGCCGAAATTCATCGGCGGGTCATCGACCGGGAAGGACCGGCTCTTCTGTTTACGAATGTGAAAGGCAGCCGTTTTCCGATTGTGACGAATCTGTTCGGCACGAGCCGCCGGGTGGATATGGCATTCGGTCCGCGGCCGGAAGCGTTGGTGAAACGTCTGATCGGCGCGATGGACTCGCTGATGCCGCCTACCTTGCCTGCTTTGTGGCGGGAAAAGGATATGATGTTCGATCTGTTGAAGGTCGGCATGCGCAAGGTGTCTTCGGACCAAGCGCCGGTGCTTCAAGCTTCCAAGCGGGAGCGTCCGCTCGAAGGAGTACCTGTCATCACGAGCTGGCAGGAAGACGGCGGTCCGTTCGTCACGCTGCCTCTCGTTTACACGGAGCATCCGGATCATCCGAAACAGAATAATCTCGGGATGTACCGAATGCAAATTTTCGACGACCGGACGACGGGTATGCACTGGCAAATCCATAGAGGCGGCGGCTTCCACTATCATGAGGCGGAGAAACGAAACCAGGCGCTGCCGGTATCGGTATTCCTCGGAGGTCCGCCGGCTTTAATCGCGTCCGCGATCGCTCCGATGCCCGAAAATGTTCCGGAGCTCCTGCTTGCCTCCTTAATTTTGGGCGGCAAGCTGCCGATGGCGGACAACCCTTTGGGCGGCCATCGCATTCCCGCAGAAGCGGAGTTCGCGATCGTCGGCAAAGTGCCGCCGCATGAACGCCGCCCGGAAGGGCCTTTCGGCGATCACTACGGCTATTACTCGCTGACGCATGATTTTCCGGTATTTCATGTCGACCATGTATGGCACCGCAAAGACGCGATTTACCCCGCCACTGTAGTCGGGAAACCGCGTCAGGAAGACTACTACCTTGGCGAGTTTCTGCAGCGGCTTTTATCGCCGGCTTTTCCGATTGTCATGCCCGGGGTGCGCAGTTTATGGACTTACGCGGAGACAGGATTTCACTCCCTTGCCGCAGCCGTCGTGCGGGAGAGCTATTCTAGAGAAGCTCTCGGTACCGCGTTTCGCATTTTGGGAGAAGGACAGCTTACCCTCACCAAAATTTTGATGCTCACCGACCGCTCGCTGGATTTGGCCGACTTCCCGGTGCTGCTCGAGACAATGCTGGAGAGATTCGATCCGGCGAAAGATTTGTTCGTATTCGACAATACCTCGCATGATACGCTGGACTACACGGGTCCGCGCTTGAACCACGGCAGCAAAGCCGTGCTGCTCGGCGTCGGCGATCCCGTGCGGGAGTTGCCGGCGGCTTACGAAGGCGGACCGCTGCCCGGCATAGACCGCATCAAACCGTACTGCCGAGGCTGCCTTGTCGTGCAAGGGGCTTCCTATTCGGAGAATCCGCGTCTCGCGTCGGAGCTGGCGGAGTACATGCATCTGGCCGGCACTCCGTGGCCGATGGTTGTGCTGGTCGATGACGCGGATATCGCGGATGGCCAAACGTCGTTCCTGTGGACGACGTTCACCCGGTTTAACCCGGCGGGGGACATCTATGCCGCTAGCGACGCCGGACGGCATCATATCTCCTATCGCCTGCCGATCGTCATTGACTCGCGCATGAAGCCGGGCTATCCGGACGAGCTGTTCCCCCGTGAGGATATCGTGCAATTGGTCGATAAACGTTGGTCGGAATATTTTCCTCATAAATGACCTGATGAAGCCGCAGCGAAAGCTGCGGTTTTTGTTTTCGCATCCGGCCAATATCCCCAAAGTAGATTTGATTAGAAGTCCCTTTATCGAAAACCCTTTCGCTCAGGCCTATGTGGGAGTAGGGCTTCCGGCGACCTGAACGACGGGGACAGCGGCATAGGATGGTTCGGGTTAAAAGCTCCTTTATCGGAATCCCCTTCGCTCAGGTTCATGTGGGAGTAGGGCTCCCGGCGACCTGAACGACGGGGATTCCGACAAATAGGCGGGAAAGAGGGTGTACTTTTTTTTTCTGAGTGAAGGGGATAGCGACAAATGCGGACAAATGTAGTAGCCTGATATTTTTCTGAACGACGGGGATAACGACAAAAGGCGGAAAAGAGAGCAGTCACGGTGATCGTAGGGAGATGCGGCGAGACAGTTTGAACTGCATGTGCTGAGCGAAAGGGATATCGGTAAAGGGGGTGTAATATAAAACAGGTGAGTGAGGACCTGAGTGAAGGGGATAACGACCAAAGCTGGGAGAACAGAGGGATGGACTTGCTCGTTTTGGAGAAAACGGTTAACCAAAATCATGTTTGACAAAGAAAGCGGTTGCATGATTCAATGAAGGAAAGCGCTTAACCTTAGGTAGACTGTTCGTCGGGAGATAAAAACAGGGAGAGGTGTCCAATGAGACCGGTACAGATCGGAATTATCGGAGCGGGCCGAATAGGACGGCTGCATGCCGAGAATTTGGTGCGTACGGCGGGCGTGAACGTGAGGGCTGTGTCGGATTTGTATCCTGATGCGGCGCGGGAGTGGGCGTCATCTATCGGGATTCCGAAAGTGTTGTCCGACTACCGGGAGGTTGTTGCGGATCCCGAGTTGGAGGCCGTGCTGATCTGTTCTCCGACCGATACGCATGTGGACGTCATTACGGCCGCGGCCCGGGCAGGAAAAGCGATATTTTGCGAGAAGCCGGTATCTTTCGATTTCAATCGTACGAAACAAGCGATCGCGGCTGCGGAACAGGCAGGCGTGCCACTCCAGATCGGGTTCAACCGCCGTTTCGATCCGAACTTTCGCCGGGTCAAGGAGTGGGTGGAAGCCGGCAAAATCGGCAAGGTGCACAGCGTGAAAATTACTTCGCGGGATCCGAGTCCTCCGTCTCCGGAATATGTACGGTCGTCCGGCGGTATGTTCGTGGACATGACGATCCACGACTTCGATATGGCGCGATACTTGAGCGGCAGCGAGATTACGGAGGTCTATGCGGCCGGCGGCGTTTTGATCGACCCCGCGATTGGGGAAATGGGGGATATCGACACGGCGATGATTTCTCTGAAGTTCGCCAATGGAGCGTTCGGCATGATCGATAACAGCCGCAAAGCTTCCTACGGATATGATCAACGGGTGGAAGTGTTCGGGATGGATGGATGCATAACCGCGGATAACGACTACCCAAGTAATGCGCAGCTGTTCGACGACAAAGGCGTTCATCGGGAGAAGCCGAAGTATTTTTTCCTCGAACGCTACAGTGCGTCTTATGTGCAGGAAATGCGTGAGTTTATGGCTGCGGTACGAGGGGGGGGAACCGTGCCGGTGAGCGGTTATGACGGCCTCCAGGCGGAATTGGCCGCATATGCGGCTCGTCTCTCTCTGAAAGAAGGACGCCCGGTTAAATTGCAGGAAATCTCGGCGATGGAAGGGGAGCTCGCGGGATGAAAACGGTTCGTTTGACGATGGCGCAAGCCCTGCTCCGCTTTTTGGATGCGCAGTATGTGGAAATTGACGGACAGGAGCGAAAGTTCGTACGAGGGGTCATGGCGATCTTCGGGCACGGCAACGTCACCGGGATCGGGGAAGCATTGGAGCGGAGCCGCGGATCGCTGGAGTTCATTCAAGGGAAGAACGAGCAGGGGATGGCGCATGCCGCTGCCGCATATGCCAAACAAAGCAACCGTTTGTCCATCTACGCCTGCACGACATCCATCGGCCCCGGCGCACTCAATATGGTGACGGCGGCCGCGACGGCGACGGTGAACCGCATTCCGTTGCTGCTGCTCCCGGGTGATATTTTCGCGGATCGACAGCCTGATCCGGTGCTCCAGCAAATCGAGCATCCGATGGATTATACGATTTCCGCCAACGACGCCTTTAAGCCGGTCAGCCGGTATTGGGACCGGATCACCCGGCCCGAACAACTGATGGCCTCCTTGCTTCAGGCGATACGGGTGCTGACGGACCCGGCCGACACGGGTGCCGTTACGCTGGCGCTGCCGCAGGACGTGCAGGCGGAGGCTTATGACTATCCTGAGGCGTTTTTCCGCAAAAGGGTGCACGCCATCGACCGCCGGCCGCCGTCGTCGTCGGCTCTGGACCGCGCGGCGGCGCTGCTGGCCGGCAAGAAACGTCCCGTCATCGTAGCAGGCGGCGGCGTCCATTATTCGCTGGCCACGGAGGCGCTGCAGAAGTTTGCCGAAACTTTCGGCATACCGGTGACGGAGACGCAGGCGGGCAAAAGCGTTTTACCTTGGAAACATCCGCTCAACCTTGGCGGCGTAGGCGTCACCGGTACGCTTGCGGCTAACCGCACGGTGGCGGAAGCCGATCTGATTGTGGCGGTAGGGACGCGGCTATCGGACTTCACGACCGCATCGAAAACAGCGTTCTCAAACCCGGAGACGGAGCTGCTCTCCATGAACATTGCCGCATTCGATGCGGTCAAATTGGACGCCGTGCCGCTTCTCGCCGACGCCAAAACCGCGCTGGAGGCATTGACCGTGAAATTGTCCGCCGCCGGTTATCGGACCCAGCACGATCCGGAAGTGATCGCCGCGCGCAAGCGGGAGTGGGATGCCGAAGTCGACCGGCTCTATGCTTTGGAAGCGGCGGACGGATTAACGCAAACTCGGATACTGGGGTTGATCAACGACTTCGTTCAGCCGGAGGATGTCATCGTGTGCGCGGCGGGGAGCTTGCCCGGCGATCTGCATCGCTTGTGGCGGCCGGAGTTGCCGAAATCCTACCATATGGAATACGGTTTTTCTTGCATGGGCTACGAAGTTTCCGGCTCCTTCGGCGTCAAATTGGCGCATGACCGCGGCGATGTGTACGCGCTCGTCGGAGACGGAGGCTTCCTGATGCTGCACTCCGAACTGGTGACGAGCCTTCAGGAAAATCGCAAAATCATCGTCCTTTTATTCGATAATCACGGATTCCAATGCATTCATAACCTCCAGCGCGGCCACGGAAGCGACGGCTTCGGCAACGAATTCGTCGGAAAGAGCGGCAATGTGCTGCCGATCAACTATCGAGGAATCGCCGAAAATCTCGGCTGCGCGGCATTTTCGGCCGACGATGCCGTATCGTTGCGGCAGGCGCTGGAGCAGGCGAAAGCCGCCGACCGCTCGGCATTGGTGCATATTCGTGTGCTGCCCGGTACCAACACGGACGGATACGAGTCTTGGTGGCGGGTGGATGGAGCACAAGTGTCGGAAAGTGCACGTGTCACGGAAGCGCGGACCGCGAATGACGAAGTACGCCGTACCGCCAGACCGTATTAAAAGGGGGAGAAGAACATGCTGTCTATAGCCAATCGCGTACGCCTCGGGATTTCCGCGATCAACTGGGTGAACGAGGACATGCACGAACTGGGCGATCATTATACGTTCGAGGACTTGATGCGCGATTTTACCGATCTCGGTTTTGAAGGCACGGAGATGTGCCGGAAGTTTCCGCAAACCGCATCGGAAGTGAAGGCTGCACTTGGTTCTCACGGCTTGGCTCTTGCTTCCTGGTGGCGGGGCGTCCGGTTTGCGGATCCTGCTTTGCGGCAGCAAGAGCTGGAAGCTTATCGCCGGCACGTGGAGTTTCTGCAAACGGCGGGAAGCCGGCATGTCGTGACTTGCGAGGTGCTCGGCGCTCCCCATGCGGATCCGTCGGCGGCCACCCGAGCGACGCTTAGCAAGGACCAATGGAAGCATCTGGCGGAAGGGCTGCACCAAGCCGGCGAAATCTGCCGCGAGGCGGGGTTGAAGCTGGTATACCATTACCACGCCGGCACCGTGGTGGAAGGGCCGGAAGAGATCGCTCGGCTGATGGAAATAACGGATCCTTCGCTTGTTCATCTGCTGCTGGATACTGGGCACGCGGTCTACGGCGGCGGAGATCCGGCGCGCTATGCGGAAACGTATGCCGACCGGATCGCCTATGTCCATCTGAAGGACGTTCGAAAAGATGTACTCGAGCAGGCCAGGCGGGAAAACCAGGGCTTTCTCCAACGGGTGCGGAACGGCGTCTTCACAGTGCCCGGTGACGGATGCATCGACTTTGGGAGCGTGCTGGGCGCCCTGGATCGCGCCGGCTATGAGGGTTGGATGATTCTCGAAGCGGAACAAGATCCGTCGGCGGCCGAACCGAAGGCTTATGCGGCTAAAGGCAAGCAGCATTTGCTGCAGTTGCTCGGAAAGGAGAGTTGATCGATGAGTCGACTTATCGTTCCCACTGGCGAAGCGGGTGCCGACGGTTCTGTACTTCGCATCACGCCGGAATCGGCGGGGTGGCAGTACGTCGGTTTCGAGGTATGCAAGCTTCAGTCCGGGCAAGCACTGGAACGCTCTACGGGCGACAGTGAAGTGTGCTTGGTGCTGCTAAGCGGATATGCCGATGCCGAAGCGGGCGGGCAAGCGTGGCGTAACATCGGCCGTCGAATGAACATTTTCGAACGGATCCCGCCTTATGCCGTATACGTTCCGAACGATTCCGCTTATCGCTTGACGGCCGTCACGGACGCAGAAATCGCGATCTGTTCGGCACCGGGCAAAGGAACATACGAAGCCCGGCTCATTACGCCTGAGCGGGTCGGGGTCGAGCCGCGCGGCTATGGAAGCATGTCGCGCACGATCCATAACATTTTGCCGGAGCAGGAACCGGCGGACAGCCTGCTGGTCGTTGAAGTGTTTACGCCGAACGGCAATTGGTCGAGCTATCCTCCCCACCGGCATGACGAAGAGGATTTGCCGCGGCAGTCGTATTTGGAGGAGACCTATTATCACCGCCTGCAGCCGGAGCACGGCTTTGCCGTTCAGCGGGTGTATACGGATGACCGGTCGCTTGACGAGACACTCACGATTCGGAACGGAGACGCGGTTTTGGTGCCTAAAGGCTATCACCCGGTGTCCGCGGCTCCGGGCTACGACAGCTATTACCTGAACATAATGGCGGGACCGGTGCGGACGTGGAAATTCCACAACGACCCGGATCACGAATGGCTGATGCGAAAATGAGAGGAGGGCACGCGTCATGAACGGAGTTCGTTTTCCTGACGGACGGACGCTGGATGTCGTCAGCATCGGACGACTGTGCATGGATCTGAACGCCAACGAGATTCACCGGCCGATGGAGGATACCGTGACGTTCACCAAATATTTGGGTGGATCCCCGGCGAACATCACGGTCGCCTTATCCCGACTCGGCTTGCGCACCGGCTTTATCGGCCGAATTGCCGATGACGCCTTCGGCCGGTTCATCCGGCGTTATTTGGAACAGCTCGGCGTAGACACTTCGTCCGTCATCACCGACAAGCCGGGCAGCGTGACCGGACTGGCGTTTACCGAAATCAAATCGCCGACGGACTGCAGCATCCTGATGTATCGGGATAACGTGGCGGATCTGAATTTGGAGCCGGCGGACGTGAACGAGCAGCAAATCGCCGGTGCCAAAGCTCTGGTCGTATCGGGAACCGCGCTTGCCGCAAGTCCGTCGAGAGAAGCCGTATTCACGGCGATCTCTTACGCGCGCAAACATGGCACGACCATTATCTATGATATCGACTACCGTCCGTATACGTGGGCGAACCAGGATATGATCCGCGTCTATTGCAGTTTGGCGGCCGAGCAAGCGGATGTGATCCTCGGCGGGAAAGAAGAATTCGCGCTGCTCGAAGCCGACACCGGCGCACCGTTCGACGAAGAGGCAGTTGCCCGCCGGTGGCTTGGAAACCGGGCGTCGCTCGTCGTCATCAAGCGGGGCGGCGACGGATCCGTCGCGTACGCCGCCGACGGCTCGGTATATCCCGGCCGCACGTTTCCGGCCCAGGTCGTGAAAACTTTCGGAGCCGGCGATGCTTTCGCCGGATCGTTCATCTACGGGCTGCAGCAGGGCTGGGACATTGCCCGGTGCCAAAACTACGGCGCAGCTGCGGCGAATATCGTCGTGTCCAGCCACAGCTGCTCCGACGCGATGCCGACTCTCGGCCAAGTGGAACAGGTACTCAGAGACCATAAGGCACTGTAAAGCCAATAAGGGAGGAACACCCATGTCTTACCCTCATACATTATCCAATTTCTATGGCGGCCAATTTGTCGCTTCGGCTTCGGACCGCAGCGAGCCTGTCCCTAACCCGGCCACCGGCGAAACGATCACGCGGGTTCCCTTGTCCAACCGTGCGGATTTGGACGCCGCGGTGCGGGCGGCCAAGGAGGCGTTCCCGGCTTGGAGCGGAACGCCGGTTCCCCGCCGTGCCCGGATTTTGTTCAAATTCCAGCAGCTGCTGGTGGAGCACTGGGAGGAGCTCGCCCGCCTGGTGACGCTCGAAAACGGCAAAAGCTACGGGGAAGCCTACGGAGAGGTGCAGCGGGGCATCGAGTGCGTCGAATTCGCCGCGGGCGTGCCCACCTTGATGATGGGCAGCGTGCTGCCGGATATCGCAACGGGAATAGAGTCCGCGATGTACCGCTACCCGATCGGCGTCGTCGGCGGGATCGCCCCGTTCAATTTTCCGATGATGGTGCCGTCCTGGATGTTCCCGCTCGCCATCGCTTGCGGCAATACGTTCGTGCTGAAGCCGTCGGAACGTACGCCGCTCACGGCCAACCGGCTGGCGGAGCTGTTCAAGGAAGCGGGACTGCCGGACGGTGTGTTCAACGTGGTGCATGGGGCGCATGAAGTGGTCAATGGCCTGCTGGAGCACCCGGATGTGAGAGCGATCTCGTTCGTCGGCTCCCAGCCGGTCGCCGAATATGTGTACAAAACGGCGGCTTCACACGGAAAGCGCGTGCAGGCGCTCGGAGGCGCCAAAAATCATACGATCGTCCTTCCGGACGCAGACCTCGATTTGGCGGTCAAAGAAATTACGAATGCCGCGTTCGGTTCCGCGGGAGAGCGTTGCATGGCCTGCTCCGTGGTGGTGGCGGTAGGCGGAATCGGAGATCGCCTGGCCGAATTGCTGACCGATCGGGCAAAGCGGCTCGTGATCGGCAACGGAATGGACGACGGCGTGTTCCTCGGCCCGGTCATCCGGGACAACCACAAATCGCGGACGGTCGGATACATCGAAAAGGGCGTGCAGGAAGGCGCGAAGCTTCTGCTGGACGGACGGGAATCGGCCGCCGCCGGGGAAGCCGGTTATTTTCTCGGCCCGACCATTTTCGATCAAGTGGATCGGGACATGCAAATATGGCGGGATGAGATCTTTGCCCCGGTGCTGCAAATCGTTCGCGTCAATACGCTGGACGATGCAATTGCGTGGGCCAACGCATCCGAATTTGCCAACGGCGCCTGCCTTTTTACTTCAAACAGCGGAGCGGTGAGGCAATTCCGCGAGACGATCGACGCCGGCATGCTGGGCATCAACGTCGGAGTTCCGGCGCCGATGGCGTTTTTCCCGTTTTCCGGCTACAAAAAATCTTTTTATGGAGATCTGCATGCCAACGGCAAGGACGGCGTGGAGTTTTACACCCGCAAAAAAATGATCGTGGCACGCTACTGACGCCAATATGAAACCAACTATCTACGACGTAGCCCGGCGGGCGGGCGTATCGATTGCCACCGTATCGAAGGTGATCAACCGCAACGGCAAAATCAGCGAGCGGACGAGAGAAAAAATTGTGCACATTATGGCGGAGATGGATTATTTTCCGAATCTCGTCGCTTCCGCCCTGTCGAGCAAAAAAACGAACATGCTCGGACTGCTGCTCCCGGACATCTCCAACCCATACTTTGCCGAGATGTCGCGCCATATGGAGGACCGGGCCTTTGAGCTGGGCTACCACATCGTCATTTGCAACACAGACAACCGCATCGACAAAGAAAGCGACTATTTAACCTTCCTTCAGCAAAAAGGAGTGGACGGGATTTTGCTGGCCACAGGGGCGGCTCATCCACAATCGCTCGAGACGCTGTCGGAAAAAAAGCTGCCGATCGTCCTGATTGCCCGGGAAGTGCCTCAGCTGCCGGTGAATACCGTGCTGGTGGATGACTTTAGGGGCGGCTATGCGGCGACTGAGCATTTGTTGCAAAACGGACACCGCGACATCGCGATCATCGTGGAAAGCATCGATCTGGCCAGCTCCCGCGAGAGGCTCCAAGGCTACCGTGCGGCATTGGCCGAGCAACGGTGTCCGTACCGGGAAGACCGGGTGGTCGTCAGCGACTTCTCCATTCGTGCCGGCATGGAAGCGGCGGGCATGCTCCTGGATGGACCGAGGCAGCCTACGGCGATCTTCGCGTGCAACGACCTGCTCGCCATCGGTACGGTTCAAGCCGCTCGATCCCGCGGTCTCCAAGTACCGGAACAGCTCTCGGTCGTCGGCTTCGACGACACGTTTCTGGCCACCGTCATCGACCCGGCGTTGACCACGGTCGGACAGCCGATCCGCGAAATCGCCAGGCAAGCCGTCGATTTGCTCCACCGTCAGATGACGGGAGAAGAACAGGCGAAACAGCGAATCGTTCTGCTGCCCGAGCTGGTCGTGAGGAATTCGACGTCACCGGTTTAATATGACAATAGCGTGTTTCCAGGGAGAGGCGCGCCTGTCTCATCCGTGCCCGGCGGTTGAGCGGGCCGCCTCTTTTAGGCTACAATTATAAGGCAACGACATGAAATAGGTTGCCGTCATCAAGGGCAGTGCGAGCGGCAACGGGAGGAACGGGCTTGCTAAGATCATTGTTGGGGCAGCCGCCCCGCGAATGGGACGAGCCGCTGCGACGAACGGCGGATGAATTGAATACGTTTATCCGGCTGTGCGGACAACGCTCCGGGGGCAATGATTCGTCTTCCATGCGGTATCGCACGTACGCCGTGTGGGCGCAAGGGTTGTACCGTTCGTTGAACGAGCTGGAAGAAAGCTTGTTCGCCGCCCGGTTATACGGGACCCGAATCCGAGCGGCGCGTTGGGATGACATGGAACGGGAAGAAAAGCTCGATTACGACCGGCATGTTTATTTTGACAAAAACGCCTATATTCGCATGTTCTCGCTGCTCGACAAACTGGGCACCCTGGTGAACGCTCTCCTAGAGCTTCAAACGGAGAAAATCAAGGTGTATTTTTCCTTTTATACGGTACTTCGGCAAATGAGAGAAACCGGAAAACACCGCGAGCTGACCGAGCAGCTGGTCTCCTTGAAGGAACGCCACCGGGAAGCGATGAAGCGGCTCCGTAACCGGCGGAATATGGAAGTGCATTATATGAATGCGGAGCTCGAGGACGACCTGATGGAGCGTCTCCTGGCGGGAGCCGGAGATGGGGGAAGGCTGGAGAATTTGTCCGGTAACCTGGCGGATGCCGAGGAAGGCTGGATCATGGTGAGGGATACGCTCGGCCGTACGTTCGGGTACTTGAACGGGCAGTTGCGGGGTTTGTCATAAGAGGGGGAGAAGATCACGTGATGCTGGCAGGCAAAACTGCGCTTGTCACCGGGAGCGCCAAAGGTCTTGGACGCCGGACGGCGCTCGAGCTTGCCGCCGCCGGGTGCGATGTGGCGGTGAACTATGTATCGAGCCGGGAAGAAGCCGAACAAGTGGCGGCTGAAATCGCCGCCATGGGGCGCAAAGCCGTGGCGGTGCAAGCGGACATCGCGCGGACGGAGGAAGCGGAACGGCTCGTCACCGACGTGGAGCGGGAGCTTGGCGGCATCGACATTCTCGTCAACAATGCAGGTCCCTTCATTCGGGAACGGCGATTATTCGCGGATTATTCATCGGATGACGTTCTTTATTTGATGAACGGAAATTTGGTCGGCACGATGCTGCTCGATCACCGGGTGCTTCCGGGCATGAGAAGCCGGGGATGGGGCAGAATCATTCATTTCGGTTTCGGGCATGCCGCCGAAGCGAGATCTTGGCCGCACCGAGCGGTGTATGCGGCAGCCAAGGTCGGTCTCGTATCGTTCACCAAGACGTTGGCGGTGGAAGAAGCGGCGAACGGCATTACGGTGAACATGATTTGCCCGGGGGATATTCGCGGAGGGAACAAGGAAAAAGCGATCGCGGACGTAGCCGGAGAGCAGGACGAGGAGTCGCCGCGCGGCAGACCGGGAACGGGGCAGGATGTGGCGAGGGTGATTCTGTTTCTATGCCAGCCGGAGTCGGATTTCATTACCGGCAACACAATCGACGTCTCCGGCGGGTTGGATCCTATCCGTACGACGATCAATAATCATGCACTTGGCGTCCCCAAAAAGTAGTCGGAATAGGCTTCGAAGGCATACTTCACTTTTTGGGGAAAAAATAAGGTCCCGCCATAAGAGCAGGACCTTGTTATGTTTCATTCTGGAGAACCTATAATCAGAATACCTGTACAACTTCTTGAATGCCGTCGACTTCTTCGATCAATGCGCGTTCGATACCCGCTTTCAGCGTGATCGTGGAGCTCGGGCAGCTGCCGCAAGCGCCCATCAGGCGAAGCTTGACGACGCCGTCTTCCACGTCGACCAGTTCCACGTCGCCGCCGTCCCGCTGAAGGAAAGGACGCAATTTATCGAGCACTTCGAGCACTTCATCATACATCGAGGCGCTTTGTACGCTTTCACTCATGACCATCCACTCCTTTCAGATCTTATTATAGTACAAAACGGTCCAAATTCAAACGGAAGTTCGCGTTTTCCGCGCCGTACTTCGGAAAGGACAAGCGCATGCACATCGTAGAATTTTGCGTAAGCAACATGCATCACGGAACCGACAAAGTCATGGAACGGCTGGAGAACGATCCCCGAGTTGATGTGATCGAATACGGCTGTCTCGGCAACTGCGGAGAATGCTTTTTGTCCCCGTACGCGTTGGTCAACGGGGAGGCCGTTTTCGCCGAAACCGCCGAAAAACTGTATGATCTCATCATGCAAGAAATCGAAAAACAGGAAGCGGAGAAATCCGCGTTGGATAAATTGCTGGACGATCTTTGACTCATCCCCCAAAAGTGAAGCAGTCCTTCGAAGCATATTCCGATTACTTTTGGGGGAGCCCCCATAAAACAATCTTAAAGATCATCCAAAGTGATGCTTGCTCATCCACAAAACGCCGCTTTTGAGCACACGAGGAACGCGCCCGATAATCGGCGTGGCCCCCATCATGCCGAAACCGGCTTTTTTGCCGAGCGAGCCGAGCACACCTTTGAGTTTGATGCGCGAAAGCTTCGGCAGTTTGCCGTCCCACTTGCCTTTAATCACTTCCGCGACTTGCTTGCCCATCGCTTCCGCGAGCTGAGCGCTCGGCGAGAAAATGGAGCTTGCACAGTCGCCGACCACATAAACGTCAGGCACATCAACCAGCTCGTGCCACTCGTTGACCATCAGCCGGCCCTGCTTGTCTTTGGCGAAGGAAAGATTGTGAACCAAGTCCACCGGCCGGATGCCGGCCGTCCATACGGTAACGTCGCTCAAGATCGCCTCAGCTCCGTTGTGAATGACGCCTTGCTCCAGCGAAGTGATGGAGATATGCGACCGCATTTCCACATCGTGTTCATGGAACCAGGAGGCGACATACTTGCGCAGACGCGGCGGAAATCCGTTCAGCACGCTGTCCCCTCGGTCGAGAATTCGAATGTTCAAGTCCGACCGGCTTTCCCGAAGCTCGGACGCGACTTCCACACCGCTTAAGCCGCCGCCCACGATGGTGACTTGACCGTTCGGCCGGACGTCGTTGACTTGCTGATACGTACGGCGTGTTGCAGATAAAGATTGAATGCTGCACGAGAACTCGGAGGCACCTGTAATTCCGTGATAGTTGTCGGTGCAGCCGAGCGCGATGACAAGCGAATCGTACGGCAGCGGGTCATGACCGGATACGGCGACCTGACGGTTCTCAAAGTCAACCCCGCCGATTTCGCCATATACGATTTCCAGGTTCTCATGTTCGGGGAAGGCGACACGGATCTCCGTATCGGTTACCGTCCCGGCAGCGAGCGCGTAATATTCCGTTTTCAGACCTTGAAAAGGCATCCGGTCCACCAAATAGATTTTCGTGCCCTTCGGAAGATCCGAGTCCAGCAATTCGTTGACCACGGTGAGTCCTCCATATCCTCCGCCTAAAACGACCACTCTGTTCACGAACAATATCCCCTTTTCCGTCAGCATTCGACTTAGTATGCACACAAGAAACCCCGTCTTCCCGACGGGGCCGACTTACTACTCATATACCCGAATTTCGTTATAAAATGTATCCCGCTCCACAGGAATTCTGCCCGCGCCTTTGATCAGCCAAATCAAATCTTCCCGTGTGATGCCCGCCGGGGTTAATGCGCCGGCCGAGTGACTGATCCGTTCCTTGACGATCGTGCCGTGCGCGTCGGAAGCGCCCATCGTCAGCGCCACTTGCGTAAGCTGGGTACCGATATTAATAAAGTATGCCTTGATGTGCTGGAAATTGTCCAGCATCAGCCGGCTGATCGCGATCGCCTTCAAATCGTCATATGCCGAATTGCGGCGCCGGATGCCCGCTTTGGGGCTGATCGGCTGCATCGATAACGGGATGAACACTTGAAAACCGTTGGTCTCATCCTGCAGCTCACGGATATGAATCATGTGCTGCACCCGCTCCTCCAACGACTCGACGGAACCGTACAGCATCGTCGTATGCGTTCGTAGTCCGAGTTGATGGGCGTTGCGGTGAACGTCCAAATACTGTTCGATATTCGCTTTGTTGACCCGCATTTTTTTACGATATTGCTCCGACAAAATTTCCGCGCCGCCGCCCGTGAGCGATTCGAGACCGGCTTCGATCAGCTTTTCCAGCACTCCCCGGTAGGAGAGGCCGGAAATTCGCGAGAAGAAATCGATCTCCGCCGCCGTGTAGGCTTTCATGGTGACATTCGGATACCGCTGCTTCAAGGTGCGAATCGATTCGACGTAATATTCGAACGGTACGTGCGGATTATGTCCGCCGACGATGTGGAATTCCCGCACGTCCGGATGGATGTGCTGGTCCACAAAAGCGATCATTTCCTCCGGGGAGAGGGTATAAGCGCCTTCGTCGCCCTCGTCTTTGCGGAAATTGCAGAACGCGCAGTGCGCTTCGCACACATTCGTAAAGTAGAGGCTCATATTTTCAATGAAGTAAACTTTTTTGCCGTTTTTGCGCAGGTTGACTTCATTCGCCAACTGCCCAATGGTCAGCAAATCGTCCGATTGATACAGGAACACGCCATCCTCGAAGGAAAGCCGTTGTCCATTCCTGACCTTGTCGGCGATTTCGGCCATTTGACGCTCGGCGTTTGTCGTAAGGAGAGTCATAGGTCCGCCTCCGTCCATTTGTGAAAAAAATAACTTTCTTTTTCTGCATGCAGTCTTTCCGGGTCAACAACTGTAAACATTATAAACCTCCGCTTGACCCCCGGCAACTGTAAATAGAAGAATCGGAAAAAAGGTATAAACCGCAGTAAAAAGGGGAATCAACTTGAAATATAAACAAATATTGGTTATGTTTAGCTTACAAAACAACATGCAAAGGAAGGTGCGTTCGCCTGAAACCTGAAATTTTGCCCCTCAGCCGGCTTGAACAAATGGAGCAATCCGAGAAGATCCAGACCCTCCAGCAATACCGTGCGGCTTATACGATCAAAGATTTGAGCCAGGCATGGGGTTTGACGAATCCGATTCAATACTACATGTGGCTGAAAAAACAAAACATCTATGAGCAAATCGTGCGCAGAATGGACAAGTTCGAGCCTTCGAAAGAATGGCGGCGCTTGCAGGACAGCGACTCCCGCGACACCGACAGAAGCCGCGTCCGCGGATTGTCCGCCGACCAGTTCCGCTACACGCTCGATACCGACTCCACCGGTCCGGAACTTGCCCAAGTGTTCCGCCGCCTGTCTGACTTTCTTCAGAACGAGAAGGGCACATTCCGTTGCCGGATTGAACTGAAAGCGATCGCCCAAGCAGGTGGAAATTCGAAAGAGTGGAAAGACGAAGAAGCCGGCGCGTAAGCGCCGGTTTTTTGGTTGGGCGACGAGACGCTTGAGGCGGTCAGGCGGCTGGGGTATACTGAGGAGAGAACGGGATTGACGCTTTAGGTTGGGGAGGAAAGCACATGGTGAACATCAGCGAATTGGCCGGAGAGAAAATTCAAGAGATGCTGGCGGCCGAAGATTCTCAGAACTTGTTCCTGCGTATCGGCGTGAAAGAAGGCGGATGCAGCGGGTTTAGTTATGGAATGGGCTTTGACGACGAAATCCATTCCGACGATAAAGAGTACGACATTCGCGGCCTGAAAGTGGTCGTGGACGGCGAAAGCGCCAAGTACTTGTACGGCGTGGAGATTGACTGGAAAGAGTCGGGCATGGGCGGCGGATTTACGATTCATAACCCGAACGCCGTCGCCACGTGCGGCTGCGGCTCCTCGTTCCGCACCGCCGCCGATGCGGGCAAACCGAACCCGGACGCCTGCTGACGACGCCGAACACCCAACCTCCCGACACACCCGTGTCGGGAGGTTTTTTGTGCTTCCGTCATTTTTCGGGCGAATCGCGGGCGTCTTCAACCCAAGAACCTGTCCCTTTCGCGGAGTATGTATAAAGGAAAAGACTTTGCGAAAGGAGGCCTGCAGCATGCAACAACAGAAGAGAGGACGGCAGGTCGCCAGCAAATGGTTGAAAACCGTCGCTTTGCTGGCCAGTCCCAAGGCGGCCCCGCATATTCCTCGGACCAAACCGTTCAATAGGAAGCGCCTGCATAGGATGCTGCGACGTTACGGAGTCGTGGTGCTGAAGCCGGTTCGCGGAGGCGGGGGGCTCGGCGTAATGAAAGTGAGCCGTCAAGGCGGCGGTTATTTGTACGCTTACAAGTCCCGCACCCGAAAGTTCGGTTCGTTCAGGGGGGTGTGGAAAGCGGTGCATCGAGCACGCCGCCGGAGACCGTACTTGATTCAGCAAGGCATCGATTTGGCCTGTTACAAGCAACGGCCGATCGACTTTCGGTTGAAGTACATGAAGCGTAACGGAAGGTGGAGATTCGTCGCGATTCTCGGAAAAATTGCCAAGCCCGGGCTGTTCGTCACGAACATTTGCCGCGGTGGTACCTTGGTGAGCGGATCCAAAGGTTTGAGCCTTTCGTTTCCTTCTAAAGAGGCTGAGGCCAAAAAGAGAGAAATGCGGGAATTGACGAAAACTTGCACGAAGCTGTTGGAACGCCGTTTTCCGGGCATCCGGCAACTCGGTTACGACTACGGGATCGACCGGAACGGACATATTTGGATTTTGGAAGTCAACACTCGACCGCAGTGAATGATTGGTTCTGACATATTTTTCTATACAATCCTTTTATCGCCGCATTTCCGAATATGAAAGTTTTTTATGGAAGCTGTTGAAACATTTTTGTGCATAACTTCGTACACATTATTCACTGTATAACGACAGAGGTTCCTGACACTTTTCAACAATTTGCCCCCAGCTTACTCACAGGTTCCTGTGGATAAAACGTCTGTTGTCCGGCCCGAGCGGGACATGCTAAGATGCCCTCACGAACTTATCCATCTCATGGAAAGGGTGAGGCTTATGTTTCCGAAGCTTTCTGATGATTCGCTGCTGGACGCATACCGGAGCGCGATCCGTCTGGGGCTGGACTGGGAATTCGTCCGGATGCTGCGGTCGGAAATTCGCCGGCGCTGTCTGAAGCTGCCGGAAGGGCGGGAGTTTTAGGCATGCCAAGTTTCCACGTTGACGACAAAATCGATGCGGCAATTCGGACAAAGAGCCAGATGAGTGCAGCCTCCGGCTTCGGTCTCCGTTTCGCTCCAAACCGCCGTGATTTCGTAGGGGGCATAGGGTCCGCTCCAGTCCTCCCGACGACCTTCATCTTCGGCGGAGGCACCGCATTGCGGACAAGACGCGGCTAGGGGGAGCAATCCATTGCATACGGGACATAACAAAAAAGGCATCCTCCTTCGGAAGCGGCCGCTCGTGCCGGTGTTTCCCAAGTAGGATGCCTTTTTGAACGCCATTTTATCGTTTGGCGGGACTTTACAATTTCATGTTGCTGCTGTGCCCGGGGGACAGCTTCGCGTCCGGGTCGATATAGACCTTGGCGTTGTTGATCGCCGTCGGAGCTTCTCCGAATCCGACCGCGATGAGCTTCAGCTTGCCGGGATAGATGGTGACGTCGCCCGCGGCGAAAATGCCCGGGATACTGGACTCCATCCGGGAATCCACGACAATCGAACCGCCGTCGATCTCCAAGCCCCATTCCGCAATCGGGCCGAGGGAACTGACGAAACCGAAGTTCACGATGACCGCATCGACCTCGTGCTCGCTCGTTTCTCCGGTCTTCACGTCGGTCAGGGTCACTTTCTCGATCGAGGCGCCGCCGTGAAGCGCGGTGATTTCGGTGGGCGTAATGACCTGCACCTTCGACTGGTGAAGCAGTTCGACGCTGTGCTCGTGGGCACGGAACTTGTCGCGCCGGTGGACAAGCTTGACCTCCGATGCGATCGGCTCGAGCATGAGCGCCCAGTCCACGGCGGAATCGCCGCCTCCGCTGATTAACACCTTGCGCCCCCGGAACTTTTCCAAATCCCCCACAAAATAGTGGAGGTTCGCTTTCTCGAAGCGGGGAGCCTCGGGCAGTTCTAGACGGCGGGGTTCGAATGCGCCGACGCCGGCTGTAATAATTACGGCCCGCGCATGCAGACTGCCTTTATCGGTGACAATTTCAAATAAGCGTTCTTCTTTTTTGACGACCTGCAGAACCTTCTCCTCCAGCCGGATCTCGGCCTGGAACAGTTCCATCTGGCGCTTCAGGTTGTCGACCAGCTCTTGAGCGGTCACTTTCGGAAACCCTGCTACATCATAAATGTATTTCTCGGGATAAAGCGCTGCCAGCTGTCCGCCAAGCTGGGGCATGCTCTCGATCAGGGCGACCGACATCTGCCGCATGCCTCCGTAAAAAGTCGCGAACATTCCGGCGGGACCCCCGCCGATAATCGCTACGTCTACGGCGGATGGATTCTCATTCGTCAAGCGATGTGCACCTCCGTCAGGACTGGAAAAAACCTGTCGAAACTATTTTTCCTCATTATAAGCTTGTGAAACCTGCAAGAAAAGTTTTTTTGTGGAGTTGCCCAATGATTATTGTGAAAATGAACCTTGAAAATTGAGAAGAAAGCCGATATGATTCATCTGTATAGCCAAGCGGAAGCAAGGCGATGACGGACATTGTGTAATTTTTCACAAACTAAAAAACATAAAAACGATTGGATGGGATTGCGATGAGCAGCATACCGAAGATTGTCATCCTGGGAGCCGGGTACGGCGGCGTACTGACCTCCCTTCGGCTCCAAAAGGAACTGAATTACAATGAAGCGGATGTAACGCTGGTCAACAAGCATGACTATCACTACATCACGACGCATCTTCACATGCCGGCGGCCGGTACGGACAACCCGGAGAACGCCCGGGTGAATATCTCGAAGCTGATCGACGAATTTAAAATCGATTTCGTGAAATCGACTGTCGTCCAAATTCGTCCGCAAGACCGCAAAGTCATTCTCGAAGACGGAACGCTCTCCTACGATTATTTGGTCATCGCCCTCGGCGGCGAGCCGGAAACGTTCGGCATTCCGGGCATGGCCGAGCACGCCATGAATATCCGAAGCATCAACTCCGTTCGCTTGATCCGCGAACATATCGAGTATCAATTCGCGCGTTTCAAGCGCGAGCCGCATCGCACGGATTACCTGACGTTCGTCGTCGGGGGCGCGGGCTTCACGGGCATCGAGTTCGTGGGCGAGCTGTCCGACCGTATTCCGGAGCTGTGCAAGCAATTCGACGTCGATCCTTCGCTCGTCAAAATTTACAACATCGAAGCGGCCCCGACAGCACTGCCGGGCTTTGATCCGGAGCTGGTCCAATACGCCATGGAAGTGCTGCAGAAGAAAGGCGTCACGTTCCGCATCGGCACCGCCATCAAGGAATGCAAGCCGGATGGCGTCATCGTCGGCGACGGCGAAGAAATCAAAGCGGCAACCGTCATTTGGACAGGCGGTATCCGCGGAAACCGCCTGATCGAGGAAGCCGGCTTCGAAACGATGCGCGGACGCGTCAAAGTCGACGAGTTCCTGCGCGCGCCGGGCCACGACAATGTGTTCGTTTTGGGCGACAACTCTCTGGTATTCAATCCGGAAGGCCGTCCTTACCCGCCGACCGCCCAGATCGCAATGCAGGAAGGCGTCAACTGCGCCCACAACCTGGTCGCCTCCATCCGCAATCAATCGCTGAAGCCTTTTACGTTCCAAAGCAAGGGCACGGTGGCGTCGCTCGGCAAAGGCGAAGCGATCGGCATCGCGTTCGGCAAGAAGTACAAAGGCCGCGTGGCTGCGTGGCTCAAAAAAGCGATCGATCTCCGGTATTTGTTTATCATCGGCGGTATCCCGCTGGTTCTTCGCAAAGGCAAGTTCCTGTAAGCCATAGAACGCGCGAAAAAGGCAACCCGTGTGGGTTGCCTTTTTGTTCATGTCACTGAAGTTCTTTATCCGCGCAGCAGCTCCGCCAGAGACTCTCTGGAGAGCCGGTTGCCCACATAGAACGGGCCGAACTCTCCGTACCGCGCGCTCACTTCATCAAAGCGCATTTCGTACACGAGCTTCTTGAATTGCAGGGCATCGTCCGCAAACAGCGTAACGCCCCATTCCCAGTCGTCGAAGCCGACCGAGCCGGTAATGATTTGCTTCACTTTGCCGGCGTACGAACGGCCGATCATACCGTGGCTTCTCATCATATTTCTGCGGTCTTCCATCGGCAGCATATACCAGTTGTCGGTAAGCTGACGCCGCTTGTTCATCGGGTAGAAGCAAATATGGCCGGATTTCGGCAAAATCGGCTTCAGCCGCGCCGAAATTTCCGGTACCTGCATCGGATCGACGCCCGGCTGCCCCATGTAGTTGCTCAATTCGACCACGCTGACATAGGAATATTCCTTTTTCGTGAACTGGGCGATTGCCGAACGGTTGAACTCATTTTCGATGGCGTTCAGCTCTTCCAGCGTTTCGCGCAAATGCATGAAAACCAGATCCGCTTTTTGCCCGACGATCGCGTAGAGAGCCAGACTTCCTTCCTTGCGCTCTTCCACGCTTTCCCACTGGCCGATCAGCTCCATCAGCCCGCTCAGGGCTTCTTCCCGCTCGGCAGTGGCAGCGGCGTTCCATGCGGTCCAATCGATGCTGCGAAAATCGTGCAGCGCATACCAGCCCTCCAGCGTTTGGGCGGCTTCGCTCATGTTCATCTCTCCTTGTCCATCTCAACAGAATGCCTATATTGTAGCAGAGTTGCCGGAATTGTTCACATCCTGTTCGTTTGACTCCTCCGAAAGCGTTCTTGTAAACTGAGTGAAGAAAGTTTTCACTTGGGAGGCCACCGCACTTGCGTGATGCTTTTATATCGACATTGATGGAAATCGTCGGAAGCTTGCTGTTTTTCGTGCTGTTTTTCGGCATCGGTTTCATTTTGAACATGTTGATCAAAACGACCTGGCTGCCGCTGTGGCTGTTCGTCATCCTCGTTCTTCCGCTCGGCCTATGGCACTTCTGGAAGCCGGAACTGACGCTCGGTTCGTACGCGGCCATGTTTCTTCCTCCGGCTCTGGCAAGCATCGCGGGTACGTATGTAAGCGGCTGGACGATTCGCAAATTGCGAAGAGGCGGCTATAAAATGTTTTGAACAGGCGGACAGGAGGCTTCATCATGTTGCGTCCGGAGCAAATTCGCATGGCGAAATTCGCGCTTGTCGGGGTGTTGAACACCGGCGTGGATTTCGCCGTTTTTATGCTTTTGGTGTATACGTTCGGCGTTCCTTCCGCAGGAGCGCAAGTCGCATCTTTCAGCTGCGGCATCGCGAACAGCTATTGGTGGAATCGTAAATGGACGTTTCGAGCCGCGGGTAAGGTGAATGGGCGCGAGTTGCTGCGTTTCGTAGCGGTTAATGGGCTGTCGCTGGCTTGCGCCACCGCGGTGCTCCTGGGGCTGCAGCACGGGCTCGGCTGGTCGCCGGCGGCGGCTAAAGCAGTCTCAATTTTAGCGTCGCTTGCCGTTAACTACGCAGGCAGCCGGTTTTGGGTGTTCCGGATGGAAACAGGTGAAAATCGGGCAGGCTAACGGAAAACGTGTCCGAGGTGACCTTCGCATGCCCATGATTCATGTCAACGGCGTCGATCTGCATTACCATTTGCAAGGCAAAGGGGTGCCGATCGTTTTCCTCCACCCGCCTTGTATCGGCAGCCGCGTGTTCACGTATTTGCGCAACGATTTATCGCAGGATTACCGGACGTTGATGTTCGATTTCCGCGGACACGGACACAGCGGCACATCCGGTACCCGGCTCACCATTCCGCTGCTTGTGGAAGATACTCGGCAGCTGATGGACGCACTCGACATTTCGTCCGCCTATTTATGCACCTATTCCATGGCATCAATGGTGGCGCTCGAAGCGCTGCTGACGCATCCCAACCGGTTCAGCGGAGCCGTGCTCTTAGGCGGACTGGCCAAAGCGACCGGCTGGAGGCTCCGGGGAAGGCTGCGTGCGGGAAGCATCGCGAGCCGGTGGGGGGCGAGGGATTCGGTTGCCGCTCCGATTCTGTGGGTGAACTCGGACAATACCCAAACATACCGCAACCTGCGAAGAGAGACGCTGTCCGGTGACGTCGCCAAATGGCGGGAATATTTCGACAGCGGTCTCCGCTATTCAGCGGAGAACCGGCTTCCGGAAATTAAGCAGCCCGTTCTTCTGGTATGCGGCGAGAAAGACCGGCAATTTCACAAACACATGCGGACGATGAAGCAAGGGCTGCCGAACGCGTCCACCGCTTTTATCCGGGGGAAAAAGCATTTTCTTCCGACTTATGCGGCGGATCCGATCGCCGGCGCGATCCGGCTATGGCTGGAGCCCCGTGATGAGAAGCGGGAAGACCAGCCGACGCCCGGCCGTCCACCCGGTCCGGACACCTGGATGTTGGAAAATAGGGACGACCCGGAACCGCAGCTTCGAACGTAAAAAGATTTCAAATCAAGACACGATTCCCAGTGAATCGTGTTTTTATTTTCACTCTTTCGAGTTCTGCTTTGTGCTAGAATAGAGAGACCATTCCACGGAAAAGAGTTGTCGAATTCCGAATGCGTGTGTCGAATATTTTGGAATTTACAGAGAACCATCGTTTCTTCGTCTGCCGGGAATTCGCCCTCGACGGGTTGAAGCGCAAGCTTTTGGCTTCGCTCTATCAACCGATGATCGGCGCTTTCTCGGCCGGACTCTATCATTTTCTCTATCACTTCATCGCGGAAGACTCGGCCGGCTGCACCCGGCCGGACTCTCAGCGCGCTTTGTTCCTCGGACTCGGTCTGGAGCCGAACGCCGCAGGCCGCAAAACGCTGATCGAAGCCGCTTCCCGCCTGGAGGCAGTTGGGCTTCTGCAGGTGTTCCGCCATCATAATCCGTTAACGGAAGAGACGTTGTTCGAGTATGCGCTGCAATCTCCGCTCGGCGCTTCCGAGTTTTTTTCGAACCTTCATCTGACCTTGCTGCTCCGGGACAAAATCGGCAAGCCTGCGCTGCTCGAGCTCAAGCGCGGCTTCATCTCCGAACCGCCGGCCGAGCTCGCCCGATTCGTGAACCGGGAAGAGGTGACCGTTCCGTTTTACGAGCTGTTTCAGATTGGTACCGGACCGGTGGATCCCGAGTTGGACAGCGGCTGGACCGAAACGGCGCCCGCACGTGAATCGGCACAGCCGCCGGAGAGGATCCGACACGCCGACATGCTGCTTCGGTTTCCGAGAGGTGCGGCGAACCGCGGTTTGGTCGAGCGATTGGGCCGGGCGCCCGAGTCCATGGCTCAGCTCAATTTTCTCGCTTACAAGTACGATCTGGATGTGCCTGAAATTTGCCGCCTACTGGACGAGGACGGGATTTTCGGGACGGACGGCACCCTGTTATGGGATGAACTGAACCGCCGCGCCCATTTGATTTACAGGCAGGATCGCAAGCGTGACGAGGAGCGGGAGCGCTTCTTGTCCAGAGGCGAGTCTCGCGGACACGCGGAAAGCGAAGATGCCGGCGTGGAGCCGGAAGATGCCGCTGTGCTGCTGGACGTGCCGGAACGGTTCCAAGGCACGCTGACGCCGGAGCGGTACAACCGGATGCTTCGGAACGAACCGTACACGCGGATGCTGGAGAAACATTTTCCCGGGGCGGTGCCCGACTCGTTCGTCCGGATTTTCGAGCGGATCGACCTGAATTATAAATTGCCGGAGCCGGTCATTAACGTGCTGGCGCACTACATATTCGGCATGAAGCACGCACAGAGGCTCACCCATGCGTTTATCGATTCCATCGCGTCCAATATGCTGGCCAAAGGCATCGACACGTTCGAGAAAGCCGCGGCCTACATTCGCGAACAGCAGAAGCTGAACGCCACGCTCGAGAAGCGCCGGCGCGGGGAAGCGGACCAACCGGCGGGCGGCTCCTCGCGGACCAAGACGCAGCGCCGCAAGCCCTCGATTCCGGTCGTGGGGGACGCGGGACCCGTACGGGAGATTTCCCCGGAAGAGCGCGAGAAGATGAGAGAGTTGGCACGGAAGCTGAAAGGCGATCATGCGCCGGATCACAACTAACGGGAGGGAGGAACCAGCATGGAATCGTTGAAAGAGGCGCTGAAAGGTGTGTCGGTGACCCGCTTTGCCGGCGACTCAGAGCGGCTTATGTCGGAAGTGCTGCGAGATCCGCTCGTTCAGAAGCTTCGGGAACGGTATCCGGACATGGGAGAATCGGTTCTCCGCGCCAATTTGAACCGTCTCTATCAGATGTCGAAGGAATATCGCAATTGCAAAGCTTGTCCCGGGTTGGAGCAATGTCCGAACGACATGCAGGGTCATTCGACGGTCATTACCTGCTCCGAAGTGAACGGGCGCTGGCAAATTACGGATCACAAATCGCCATGCGCCAAATGGACGGCCTACGAGCACCAGCAGCAAATCCGCCGCCGGATCACCGGCTTCTTCGTCGATGAGACCATCTTCGGCGAGACTTACGACGAAATGGAAATGGACAATCTGGACGAGGACCGCTCGCTTGCCGTGCATGAGCTCTTGGCTTATGTGGCAGTCACCAAGGAACAAGGCCTGCAAAAGCACGGCCTCTATCTGGTCGGCTCGTTCGGCACGGGCAAAACCTACATGGCCGGCTATTTGCTGCAAAAATTGGCCAAAAAAGGTTTCACCGGCGTCATGGTGTACATGCCCGACTTTGTCGAAGACGTCAAGGCGCTCATGCTGGAGCCCCAGAAGCTGAAAGAAACAATCACGCTCATGAAAGAAGCGGATCTGCTCGTGTTCGACGATATTGGTGCGGAAAATTTAAGCCCTTGGGTGCGGGACCACGTTGTGGGTGCGATTTTGAATTACCGGATGAACCGCAAGCCGACGTTTTACACCTCGAATCACGATTTGGACGCTCTGGAGAAGCATTTCAGCTTTACGCACAAGGAAGGCGAGGAAATGCACAAAGGCCAGCGGTTGATGGACCGCGTCCGTCCCTTCGTCCAAGTAGTACACGTTCGGGGACGGAATCAGCGGGGATAATCCGTATCCGCAATCTTTGACACTCATACAGACCGCGGGGGCGCAGGCTCTCGCGGTTTTTTTTGTGTCCAATAACGTGCAGAAATGATTTATCAATTTTACTTATGGCACTTATTGACACTCAGCTAGGCCATCGCATATTCTATAATCACCAACTAAACAGGTAGGAATTATATTCTTTACGACCGGACCACCGGAGTCAGAGAACGGAATTTCCTCCCGACAATTTCGATTGAGGGGTGTGTCTACATGACACGAGTGAAATTTTTCGGTCTTTTTCTGGTGGCTGTGCTGTTAATCGCGATGCTTTCCGGCTGCGGTTCGAACAAGGAGGGGACAGCGGCATCAGTTTCCGTCACGCCAAGTCCGAGCCCATCGGCCAAAGTTCCGGCTCCCGTAGAGCTGCTGAACGTGTCCTACGATCCGACGCGCGAACTGTATGAACAATTTAACAAAAGCTTTGCGGAGGAATGGAAAAAAGAAACCGGCGGATCGGTGACGATCAAGCAGTCCCATGGCGGTTCGGGCAAACAAAGCCGCGCCGTGATCGACGGTTTGGAAGCGGATGTGGTGACGCTCGCGCTCGCGTACGACATTGATGCGATTGCGGCCAAGGGCTTGACCAAAAAGGATTGGCAGCAATCGTTCGAACAAAACAGTACGCCGTACACGTCGACGATCGTTTTCCTCGTACGCAAAGGCAATCCGAAAGGGATCAAGGATTGGAACGATTTGATCAAGGACGGTGTCCAGGTCATCACGCCAAACCCCAAAACATCCGGGGGAGCACGCTGGAATTACCTGGCGGCTTGGGGCTATGCAGCTCAGCAAAACAACAACGATGAGACCAAAATCAAAGAGTTTATTAAAACGCTATTCCATAACGTTCCCGTGCTGGATTCCGGCGCCCGCGACGCGACCAACACCTTCGTCCAGCGTAAAATCGGCGATGTGCTGTTGGCTTGGGAGAATGAGGCGTATTTGGCGAAAAAGGAATTCGGCGACGAGTTTGAAATTGTGACGCCTTCTCTCAGTATTTTGGCCGAACCGCCGGTGGCGATTGTCGACAAGGTGGTCGACAAGAAGGGGACCCGGCAAGCTGCTGAAGCCTACCTGAAATATCTTTACTCTGAACAAGGGCAGGAGATTGCGGCGCAAAACTTCTACCGCCCTCGCATGCAGTCTGTTGCCGACCGCCACAAGGATCAGTTCCCGCAGTTGAAGCTGCTGACCATCGACAAAGATTTCGGCGGCTGGCAGGCCGCCCAGAAAAAGCATTTTGCCGACGGCGGAATTTTCGATGAAATTTATACGCCCGGGTCTTAACCGCAGGCCGACGAAAGGGATAACCCGGATATGGCTGCGAAAACAAGAACGGACCGCGCACTGCCTGGATTTCGTTTGACGCTTGGATTTACGGTCCTGTACCTGAGTTTGATCGTACTGATCCCGCTTGCCGCTCTCGTTCTACATTCCGCGGGATTGACGGCCGGACAATGGTGGGACACGGTGACGAATGCGCGGGTGGCGGCTTCCTACAAGCTCAGCATTCTTACGTCGCTGTCCGCAGCATTCGCGAATATCTTCATCGGCTTGCTGCTGGCATGGGTACTGGTGCGATATCGGTTTCCCGGCAAAAAAATCATCGACGGGCTCATCGATTTGCCGTTCGCCTTGCCGACGGCGGTGGCGGGTATTGCGCTAACCACAATTTATGCCCCTAACGGCTGGATAGGTTCACTGTTCGAGCCGTTGGGGATCAAGATTGCCTATTCTCCGCTCGGCATCATGCTCGCACTGATCTTTATCGGCACTCCTTTCGTGGTCCGGACGGTCCAGCCGGTGCTGCAGGAGCTGGAAACAGACACCGAAGAAGCCGCAGCGATGCTGGGCGCATACCGATGGCGCTCGTTCCTGAAGGTCATTCTGCCCGAGCTGATCTCTCCGCTGCTCACCGGGTTTGCGCTGGCGTTCGCCCGAGGCATCGGGGAATACGGATCGGTCGTCTTCATCTCCGGCAACATGCCGATGAAGACGGAAATCGCGCCGCTGCTGATCATTACTAAGCTCGAGCAGTACGAGTATGCGCAGGCAGCGGCCATTGCGGTAGTGCTTTTGCTGATTTCGTTCGTGTTGCTGTTGGGGATCAATTTCGCTCAGCGGCGGTCGAGCCGGCGCAGCAACGCGGTGTAAAGGGGGACTGGAGATGGCCGGCATCGTTACAAGTCCGCGTGCAGGAGAATCGAGCCCCGTCGTTCCCAAACATTTGACCGAACCGCGGATAGTTCGCGGCATCCTGATCGGGGCTGCACTGCTGATGGTGGGGATTATTATCGTTCTTCCCTTGCTTACCGTCATTACGCAAGCGCTGAGCAAAGGCTGGGAAGCTTACCTGTCCGCGCTTAGGGAACCCGAGGCTTTAGCGGCGCTTCGGCTCACTTTGCTGACGGCCGCGATCGCCGTTCCGCTGAACTCTTTATTTGGATTGGCGGCAGCCTGGGCGCTGACCAAGTTCCGCTTCCGCGGCAAAAACGTGCTGGTCACGCTGATCGATCTGCCCTTCGCGGTCTCTCCCGTCGTCAGCGGCCTCATCTACGTGCTTCTTTTTGGAGCGCAAAGCTTTATAGGACCCTGGTTAGCCGCTCACAATATCAAGATCATTTTTGCCGCTCCCGGCATTGTGCTGGCCACGATGTTCGTGACCTTCCCTTTTGTAGCGAGGGAGCTCATTCCGCTTATGGAGTCGCAGGGGGTGCAGGACGAAGAAGCGGCAGTCATCCTTGGAGCGCGCGGTTGGCGGGTGTTCCGCAAGGTGACGCTGCCCAACATCAAGTGGGGGCTGCTGTACGGGATGATTCTTTGCAATGCCAGGGCGATGGGAGAATTCGGCGCCGTATCCGTCGTTTCGGGCCACATTCGGGGCGAGACGAATACGCTGCCGCTGCATATCGAAATTTTGTACAACGAGTATCAGTTTGCGGCCGCGTTTGCCGTCGCCTCGCTGCTGATGCTGCTGGCCGTGGCGACATTGATCGCCAAATCGTTATTGGAGATTCGCATCGCCGGCGGCAGCCGAAAGCATGAACACTGAGCCGCATACGGGAGGGAATCAAATGGCGGAATTCGTAGAGCTGAATGAAGGCTGGCTGGCCCGTATTACCGAAGCCGTGACAGGCTTGAAATACGGCACCGTGCAGATCGTCGTCCACGACGGCCGGATTGTCCAAATCGAGCGGACGGAAAAATTTCGGTATGAAGGGACCGGAGAGAAAAAATCGAACGCTTGATGGTGTCGGACGATTCGTGCTAGTCTTCTAATATTGAGATTATTGTGCACGAATTTCTAAAATGGCGGTGTCGTCGGATGAACGAAGCGGTTCGCCCTGTTGTGGCGGTTGTCGGAAGCATCAATATGGATTTTGTCGTGGAGTCGCCGTTGTTCCCTTTGCCGGGCCAGACCGTACTCGGGAAGTCGATTTCCTACTTCCCCGGAGGCAAAGGAGCGAATCAAGCCGTCGCGGCTGCCCGCCTGGGCGCGGACGTGCGGATGATCGGTGCGGTGGGCGGCGACGAATTCGGCGGCAAGCTCGAGGCCGTGCTGCGGAAGGAAGGCATTGATACGCGGGGTGTGCGCGTAACCGACGGAGCGACGGGCATCGCTTCGATCCTGGTATCCGGCGGCGAAAACACGATCGTGGTCGTGCCGGGCGCCAACGGGGCGCTGCGGCCGGAGGACGTTCACGGGAATGCTGGATTAATCGAGGCTGCCGATATTGTGCTCGTTCAGCTCGAAATTCCGTTTGAAACGGTGGAAGCGGCATTGAGACTGGCCAAAACGGCAGGCAAAAAAACGGTGCTGAATCCGGCGCCGGCGGGCGTTTTCCCGGATGAGTGGCTGCAATGGACGGACATCGTGACACCGAACGAGACCGAGCTTGCCGCACTGGTGGGCGCTGAGCGCTTGGACGATCCGGCCGTGCTGGAAAGTGCGATGCGCAAGCTGCATGACCGCGGGGCCGAGCGAATCATCGTCACGTTGGGTGCCAACGGAGCGGTGTTATCTGCACGTAACGGTGAAATCGTGCGCGTGCCGGGCCGGAAGGTGGAAGTGGTCGATACAACCGGCGCGGGCGATACGTTCCACGGAGCGCTGGCCGCTGCCTGGGCAGGCGGCGCTTCGCTGGCGGAAGCGCTCCAAACCGCAGTGGACGCCTCGGCCTTGTCCGTTACGCGCCAAGGTGCCCAGACCGGGATGCCGGCGGCGGCGGAGCTGGAAAGATGGAGAAGGGAATGAACGGAAAAACGCACCCGAGCTGCCGGAAAGGCAGGCGGGTGCGTTTCATTTCGCATGCAAGGTCGTCGTAAAATTAAGAGATGACGGCTTTCAGAACGACCGCGGCAATGAATACCACCGTCATGAAACCGAACATAACAGCGAAGCCCATCGCGGTATCCGCAAAGTCGTCGCGCGGTTCTTCGTTCACATGCTGTCGGGGATCACGAATGTTTTCCATGGGAAGCCTCCTGAGACACGCGTTCATTAAGCCTAGTATAACCAACTTCGCTTTTTGTTGTAAAGGCGCAGGAAGGTGACAAGTTTGCGACATCGCGGCGGCATGCGGACCCCAACCGCCCGATGCTGTGCTACAATAAGGGAAGTTACGCTGCCGAAAGGAGGAGCCGTCCGTACATGGAAACCGATATCGCACACGACGCCGACCGGGAAATGGCGATGGAGAATATTCGCCACAAGCTGGCGCTCCTGCCGGATCAGCCGGGCTGTTATTTGATGAAAAACAGCGAGGGCACGATCATTTACGTCGGCAAAGCCAAAGTGCTGAAAAACCGCGTGCGTTCCTATTTCAACGGAACCCACGACGGCAAAACGCAGAAGCTCGTCTCGGAGATCCGGGATTTCGAATATATCGTTACCGCAAGCAATACCGAATCGCTCATCCTCGAGTGCAATCTCATCAAACAGCATCATCCGCGTTATAACGTATTGTTGAAAGACGACAAGTCGTTTCCGTATTTGAAAATTACGAACGAAACGCATCCCCGGCTGGAGGTTACCCGTCGGGTAGTGAAAGACCGGGCCAAATACTTCGGACCTTATCCGAACGCTTTTGCCGCCCAACAGACGAAGAAACTGCTCGACCGGCTGTATCCGCTGCGCAAATGCAATACGCTGCCCGATAAAGTTTGCCTGTATTATCATATGGGCCAGTGCGTGGCGCCTTGCGAGTTCCCGGTTCAGCCTTCCGAATACGACCGGATGGTGGGGGAGATCTCTCGTTTTCTTAACGGGGGGCACACCGATATCAAAAAGGAACTGCAGCGCAAAATGGAGGAAGCGGCCGAGGAGCTTCAGTTCGAGCGGGCACGGGAATACCGGGATCAGATCAACGCGATCGACGCACTCATGGTGAAGCAGACGATCAACCTGCACGACACGCAGGACCGCGACGTGTTCGGCTATGCCGTCGATAAAGGCTGGATGTGCGTGCAGATCTTGTATATGCGTCAGGGCAAAATGATTGAGCGGCACGTCTCGGTTTTCCCTTACTACGGCGAGCCGTATGAAGATTTCCTGAGCTACGTGACGCAGTATTACAGCGATAATCCCGCCTTGCCGCGCGAAATGCTGCTTCCGGTTCCGCCGCAAGAAGAGACGGCTGCCGCAGACGATGCGTCAGACGACGGCGAAGGCGTTGAAGCCGGGGAGGGCGCTGAAGTCGGCGAATCGCTTCGCCGCTGGCTGAAGATCAAAGTCGCGGTTCCGAAAAGGGGAACGAAGCGGTCCCTGATCACGATGGCATGCGATAATGCCCGTATGGCGCTCGAAGAGAAGTTCCGGCTGATCGAACGGGACGAGAAGCGCAGCGTGAAAGCCGCCGACGGGCTGGCCCAATGGTTGGGCATCCCGTCTGCAGGCCGTATTGAGGCGTTCGACAACTCGAACATCCAAGGTGCCAATCCGGTGTCGGCCATGGTCGTCTTTACCGACGGCAAGCCGGATAAGAAGGAATACCGCAAGTACAACGTCAGAACCGTTCAAGGGCCGGATGATTACGAAACGATGCGTGAGGTCGTCCGCCGAAGGTATGAACGGGTGCTCAAGGAAAATTTAGCTTTGCCGGATCTCATCGTCGTGGACGGCGGCCGCGGTCACATTGCGGCGGCGATGGACGTACTGGTGAATGAACTGGGACTCGATGTCCCCGTCTGCGGATTGGCCAAGGACGCCAAGCACCGGACCGCTGAGCTGCTGGTCGGGGATCCGCCGGAAGTCGTCCCGCTGCCTAGGGACAGCCAGGAGTTTTATTTGCTGCAGCGGATTCAAGACGAGGTTCATCGCTTCGCGATCACGTTCCACCGGGAGAAACGCGCCAAATCGATGGTCGCCTCTCGCCTCGACGCCATTCCGGGCATCGGTGAGAAGCGGCGTAAACAGCTGCTGCGTCATTTCGGTTCGCTGAAAGCGATCAAAGAGGCGTCCGTGGAAGATTTCAAGCCGCTGTCCATCGGAGAGGGGCTCGCCCGGCGCATACTCGACGCGTTAAACGAAGAGAGCGGCGGTGCCGAGCAGCCGACCGTTTAAATCGAATCGCCCCCAACGGCTCTGTACAGAGGCCATATGGGGGCGATTTTTTTCTTTTGCCGTTATCCCTTTCGTTCAGGCGGCGAAGTGGGGGGCTTCTTCCTTGCCCTTTGTCGATATCCCCTTCACTCAGAATAACGATCGACCTGAAAAACTGAGCGAAAGGGATATCGATAAAGGGTTATTTTTGGAGAGATGTGCCGCGCCCCGAACTGAGCGAGAGGGATATCGATAAAGGTAAAATTTTAGAGATACCCGCCCTGGAACGACAGAGGTGGTTTAGCCGGCGGGACGAGGCTGGGCGGCGCCCCGGTGCAGCCACCAGATGACATAGGCTACAATGGCGGGCAGGAAAATGCCAAGAATGCCAACCGGTAAGTTGCCCGGCAAACCGTCGAACACCATTTGCGTGGCCATGAGGAA
Source organism: Cohnella pontilimi (assembly GCF_005049045.1). Classification (GTDB taxonomy): domain Bacteria; phylum Bacillota; class Bacilli; order Paenibacillales; family Paenibacillaceae; genus Cohnella; species Cohnella pontilimi. The sequence continues at coordinate 127,967 of NZ_SUPK01000009.1, read as the reverse complement.
TGAATCCAGCGTAATATGGGCGAAAATGACGGCTAACAAACCGAACCGCAGCATAAACCAGCCGAACAAGAGGCCCATCAGGACAAGTTCGATCACGCGGGAGTAGGCCGGATAAACTGCGTAGCTCACGTGGCCGAAAGCCCAGAACAACCCGGGCGGAAGCATCGCGATCAGCGTCAGAACCGCAGCCGAGCGCTTGCCGGGTTCACGGCCCAGTACTTTTTTCGCGCCGCCTACGAGCCAGCTCCGGAACAACGCGATGCCGAAAAAGCGGCTTTGAATCTCCTCCGATATGCCCGCGCACCAAGCGAGCAGAAGAAGGAGCCACGGATAGGTCATGTTATAAGTGGACTGGGTCGCATCCGATGCTTGAAACATGCCGATTCCGTGTTGCAGACCAAGCAGGATGACCGATTGCACGCCCATTAAAATAAAGGCCAGCTTATACCCCTGCTTCATGCTGACGACAACCGAATCGCCGAAGCCGCGATCCCTCCAGCGAGGCCACAAAGAGCGGCCCATCGAGTTCCACAGGCCGTCGCCGCCAACCGCCGAGAAGTAGGTGAATGCGGCCATCACGGCAACAACGATCAAGGTGGAAACGATCACTCCAGTCAGCAAAGGGTCGTCCGCTGGCAGTCCTTCCTCCAGCACCTGCGCACGCAAACCGGGAATCATGTTAAAGGTGAACGCGACGTAGAACAGGAAGAACACCGAAGCGAACCCTATGCCGCGCCGGAAAGACGTGTGCTTGCGACGGGTGCCCGCATACACGATCGCCATGACGAACAATACAAGATGCGGCACGATGAAGCCGATGGCGTTAAGGCGGCTGGAGAGCCGCGTCTGATCCTCCACGTAAGCCGTGAAATCGCCGGGAATTTCAATGGCGTAAGTGACGGAACCGCCCTGCCAACGAGGGAATGCGGAGGAAGCCGGCTCGTACCCCGGAGGCACTTGAACTTCCAATCGCACGCGGGCTTCCCCGAGAGCGCTTTTGCGGGAATGAAACACGGCGGTTCCGGGCGCCCCTTGTTCGGCGGGCTCCCAATCTGCGGCGCGAACACCAAAGAACGAGGCATAAGCCATCGCTTTATCCATGAAAGACCTCTTATCCGATTGCGAGGCTCCGGCCGCCGGATGCGTGCCGGATTCGTCTTTCCAGCCGACCAACTGCCCGGAGTGCATTTGCAGCATGAGGGTCAGCGTGCCTTCACCCGCAGCAAGCACAAGATCGGCACGGTATACATCCGTCGGATAATTCGGTTCCCATTCTTGTTGATAACGGGACAAAAGCTCTTCTTTCGAAAAATAGCCGACCGCCTTGCTGTTCGACGTATGGACCAGAAGTACGCGGTCCACCCGGTCCGCCGAAATGCCGAAACGCTCGGAGGCGATCAGCAGCGCCTGCCGCTTGGCTTCGTCGCGGCTGAGCGCCGTGCCGCCGCCTGTTTGGGACGATAGGGCGGAGGGCAAAATTTGTATGAGCGCGAAGAGAATCAAGCCGGCCCACGCCGCCCATCTCCAGCGGCTTTGGCCGATAGATCTCCCGTTTGCTTGCAATTTTATCTCTCCCTTTTCAAAAAGCTTGTAAGTAAACGCATACAGTCAGCTTAGCATATCGATTGCTTGAATTTCTACGCGATTACGGCGTAAATCGATGAAAACGGAAGCTTTCGAATAGAAAAACCATGTCCGGTCGGGTGTTGTTCACCAATCGGTTCACATTGCCGTCACTTTTGCCCGGTTTGAGAGGAATTTCATGTTGTCCGGTTTATCGGCAGGGACTATAATGCGGAAGTACGAATCGTGAACAATCATAAATCAGCCGAATTTCGAACGAAAACGGGGGAACCAACTTCGCCGCATCAAGAAGCGGCGTCCCGGGGTGAATTCGTTCCGTGTAAAGTGCGGAAGCGATAGGGCAGCCTGTTCTGGCCCGAACCCGTCAGCTAACCTCGTAGGCTGCAGGAACAGGACTCGCATGCGCGCACGAAGCATTGGGGTTCCAATGCTTTTTTTGTTGCTGACGTACCGGGGTCCGAGTACAGACTTGATGAGGTGACTTCCTTGTTCAGCAAAACCTACCGGTGGCTCGCGGCTTCACCGCCCAAAATGTTGGTCATCGGGTTTGCGCTGATCATTTTGATCGGCGCACAGCTTTTGACTTTGCCGGTTTCCTCGGCAATCGGTCAATCGACGCCTTGGCTCGACGCCCTGTTTACGGCGACTTCCGCCACCTGCGTCACCGGACTTGTCGTCGTCGACACCGGGACCCATTATTCCACGTTCGGCCAAGTTGTCATTCTGTCATTGATCCAGATCGGCGGTCTCGGCTTCATGACGATGGCGACGCTGTTTGCAGTCGCATTAAAAAGACGCATTTCCCTCAAAGAGCGTCTCATCCTGCAGGAAGCGCTCAACCAGGGCAGCATCGAAGGCATCATCCGTCTTGTAAGAAAAGTACTCCTTTATACCCTTTGTATCGAAGTTGCCGGAGCCATTCTGTTCACTCTGCGTTTTCTGTTCGACATGCCTGCCGGCCAGGCCGTTTATTACGGAATCTTTCATGCGGTCTCGTTTTTCAACAATGCCGGTTTTGATATTATGGGACATTACCGGAGTTTAACGATGTACGTGGGCGATCCGATCGTCAACTTTACGTCGATGATGCTGATCGTCTTGGGCGGCATCGGTTTCGTCGTGCTGTCCGACCTTGCCGAGTATCGCCGCAACCGGAAGCTGTCGCTTCATTCCAAAGTGGCGCTAAGCATGACCGGATCGTTGATTGTCGTGGGTACGCTGGTGATTTTCATTTTCGAATACACGAATCCCGCAACATTCGGACAGCTGAATTTCGGGGAGAAAATTTTGGCGGCGATGATGCAGTCCGTTTCGCCCCGTACCGCCGGAGTCAACACGGTGGACATCGCGGGTCTCCGTCAGGCCACGCAATTCATCATCGTGATCCTGATGTTCATCGGGGCGTCACCCGGTTCGACCGGCGGCGGCATCAAGACGACCACATTCGCCGCCCTGCTGGGAGCCGTGATCGCGATGGTGCGGGGCAAAGAAGACGTCGTCATGTTCAAATACCGTTTGGCCAAGGAACGGGTATATAAAGCATTGACGGTGACCCTGTTCGCCCTTGCTCTGGTCATGCTGGCCACCATGATTTTGTCCACCACGGAGGATCATCAGTTCCTCATGCTGTTGTTCGAGGTCACCTCCGCATTCGGTACGGTGGGCTTGACGATGGGCCTGACCCCGGATTTGACCACAGCGGGCAAAATCATCATCATCGTCATGATGTTTATCGGCCGTTTGGGCCCGTTGACGCTGTCCTACGCCATTGCTCCGAAGCCCGGAAGGGTGCTGTATCGTAACGCCGAAGGGAAAATCATCATCGGGTAACCGAGTATCGGCCGGCTATTCGACATCATAAGCGACCGTATAAGGAGAAGGATTATTCGCATGAAATTGAACCAGTTTGCCATTATCGGCCTCGGCCGATTCGGATCCAGTCTGGGCCGCGAGCTCAGCCAGCTCGGCTACGAAGTGTTAGGGATCGATCACGACGAAGAAAAAGTGAATGAAATGAGCAGCGTGCTTACCCATGCCGTCGCGGCGGACGGAACCGAGGAGGAAGTGCTGCGCTCCATAGGCGTGCGCAATTTCGATTGCGGGATCATCGCGATAGGTGATGACATTCAGGCGAGTATTCTGGCCGCCATCTTGCTGAAAGACTTAGGGGTCAAAAAAGTGGTGGCCAAAGCGGTCTCCGAGCTTCACGGCCGGGTGCTCGAGAAGATCGGCGTGGACCGCGTCATCTATCCGGAGCGGGATATGGGCATCCGGGTTGCTCACCAGCTGGTGTCGCCGAATCTGCTGGACTACATCGAGCTGTCCAAAAATTATACGATCGCCGAGCTGGGCGTTCCTAAGAAACTTACAGGCAAAACGCTCTCCGATATCAACTCTCGCGGCCGTTTCGGCTGCAGCGTGGTGGCGATTAATAAGCCCAAAGGCATGATTATCGCGCCCGTCGCGGAAGACGTGCTGACAGAGGATGACGTAATGGTCGTCATCGGGACGAATCGGCAGGTAGAAGAGTTTCAAGAGTCGATCGAGCGTTAGACAGGCAAATTTGTTTACAGCATTTATATGCTCATTGTATAATGGGTCGAAACAACATAGCGGAGTTACCTGGAGGAGCCTGCCAACAGCGGGCTCTTTTTGTATTTTTCGGGGATTCTACAGTTTGGAACGATAAGCGTGAAACGGGAGGTCAGGATGGAACAACAAGCCATTTGGGCGATTGCCCTGTTTTTGATCATTTACGCACTTATCATTTCGGAAAAAATCCACCGGACGATCACGGCGATGATCGGCGGAATTCTGATGATCCTGCTGGGCATCGTCGATCAAGAAACTGCGCTGCATCATATCGATTTCAACACGCTGGGGTTACTCGTGGGCATGATGGTCATCGTCAGCATTACCGCCGAAACCGGCTTGTTTACTTCCATTGCCGTAATAGCCGCGAAAAAAGCGAAAGGCGAGCCTGTGCGCATTCTTGTCGCACTTTCGCTGGTCACGGCGGTCGGCTCGGCCTTTTTGGACAATGTGACGACGGTACTGCTCATGGTGCCGGTTACCCTCGACATCACGAGGAGGCTGAAGGTCAGTCCGCTTCCGTTTCTGATGACCCAGATCGTCGTATGTAACGTCGGAGGTACCGCAACGCTTATCGGAGATCCGCCGAATATTATGATCGGCAGCGCGGTGAAGGAGCTGACATTTATGGCGTTTATAGAGAACCTGGCTCCAATTGCGATAATTATTTTGATCGTTTACATGGCGCTCTTTATTCTCATTTACCGAAATAAACTGCAGACGACCACGGAACTCAAACATGAATTATTGAACATCGACACCGCAAAACTGATCAAAAATCCTAAACTGCTGCGCAAATGCCTGGCCGTATTGGGTTTAACGATTCTAGGGTTTTTCCTGCATCAGGCGCTTCATCTCGAATCCGCGACTGTCGCATTGGCGGGTGCTTTTCTGCTTCTATTGTTGACGGGCGAGCACATGATGGAACAAGCGCTGGCTCGCGTGGAATGGACCACCATCTTCTTCTTCGTCGGCTTGTTTGTGCTGGTATCCGGATTGATTGAAACGGGCGTAATTGCCGAATTCGCCGCCCGCGCAATCGAATGGACAGGGGGAGATCCGGTTGCCGCATCCGTGCTCATCCTATGGCTTAGCGCCATTGCCTCTGCATTTGTCGATAACATCCCGTTTGTGGCAACCATGATTCCGATGATTCAGGAGATGGGCCGAATGGGGGTAGAAAATTTAGAGCCATTATGGTGGAGCCTGGCATTAGGAGCGTGTCTGGGAGGGAACGGCACGCTGGTAGGCGCGAGCGCAAATCTCATCGTGGCGGGTGTCGCCGGCAGAGAGGGGCATCCGATCCCGTTCTTTAAATTTTTGAAATTCGGGTTCCCGCTCATGCTTTTGTCGATTGTCTTCGCCAATATTTATATTTATTTCAGGTATCTGATGTAACGGACCCTCAAGAGTGGCGCTGTCGCTGTCGTTGTCGTTGTATGATCGGTTAATGTTCTTATATACTGTGGGATATATTGTGAGACAATAATATACTTCGTTCGCGGGGAGTCATTCTTAAAATGGAACAGACGACAACAGAAATCGTACATCATTTGCTTTTATTGGTTTTGTTGGTTCTGGGAGCTGGCATTCTGTCCGGAAGGATCGCTGCATGGCTGCGTTTGCCCGATGTCGTGTTGTTCATCGCGGCCGGCATGCTGCTGGGCTCGGGTTTACATTGGATATCGGAGACGAGCGGCTCCTTGACGAACCAGCTCATTCTCGCGGTCGGATCGGCGCTGATTTTGTTCGACGGCGGACGCAACATACGGTGGCACGGTCTGAAACAGGTCGGTCTCACCATTACTTTGCTGAGTATTGTGGGCGTATTGGTCACCGCCGGAATAGCGGGATTCGCCGCGAAACTGGCGTTCGGACTGGATTGGACGACGGCACTGCTGATCGGTGCGGTGATATCTTCGACGGATCCGGCGACCATCATTCCGGTGTTCCGGCAGGTGAAAGTCCGGACCCGGCTGCGCGAAACGGTGGAGAGCGAGTCCGCTTTTAACGACGCAACCGGCTCCATTTTGACATTCTCTCTTCTTGCCGTATTGACCGGCGGCGGGACGCTGGACATCGGGCATATTTCATGGGATTTCATCAAGACGGCGGTGGGCGGGCTGGCCGTCGGCGCAGTTGTGTCGGCGGTCTTGGCCTATCTTGCGGCGCATCCCAAATGGGGTTTTTTCCGCGATTACGCCTCGCTGACGATGCTTTTTGTGGCCATCGGCTCTTACGTGCTCGGGGAAGCGTTTCACGTCAGCGGACTGATGGCCACCTTCACCGCGGGTGTCGTATGGGGAAATGCAAGCCAGTTCGGGCTGTCCATGGAGGAAAAACAGGAAGAGATGGGCCACGTGGCCGACCATGCGGCTGTCATTATGCGCATGTTTATTTTCGTGCTGCTCGGCAGTCAGGTGAACTTCGCGCTGCTGCGCGAATATTTGTGGCCGGCGCTGGCCGTCGTGCTGACACTCGTCTTTATCGCGCGTCCGTTGGCGGTTTACGCCTCCGCCTTGCCGGACGTCAGAACCCGCTGGTCCTCGCGGGAACTGCTGTTCATGTGCTGGGTGAGGGAGACCGGGGTCATCCCGGCGGCGCTCTCCGGCATGATCGTCGCGACGGGCATAGCCGGCGCCGACCGGTTATCCGCGGTCGTGTTCATGGCCATCGTGTTCACGATCCTGGTGCAGGCAAGCACGACGGCTTGGCTGGCTAGACGGCTCGGGTTGGAGGAAAAACCCTCTGCTTCCTGAATGAAGCGGAGGGTACAAGCCTAAGCTAAAGAGAGCAGTCTAGGGAATTCTTTTTCCAAGGGTGGACAGGATGGCAAGCTCTCGTTGGTTGAGAGTGGCGATGTCGCTTACGGGCGCCGTCACTCTTTTGTTTTTGTCCGCATTCGAAAAACAGGCAGCCGGCAAGCCGGACAAAATGCCTTGGTCGGAGCTTCAGCGCCGCTATCATGGCGTCTTCGTGCTGTCCGCCACCCGGGAGACGCGGAAGGTCGCACTGACCTTCGATGACGTGCCTGACCCCCGCTACACGCCGAAAGTACTGGACATTTTAAAGAAGAAAAAAGTGCGTGCCACCTTTTTTGTCGTCGGTTCCCGGACGAAGAAACATCCCGGCCTCGTGAAAAGAATTCATCGGGAAGGACACGTGATCGGCAATCATTCTTACTTTCATCCCGATTTCTCGAAGCTGCCTCTCGGCAAAATGCAGGAGCAAATCCGGCGAACCGAGACGCTGCTTCTGAATGTCGTCGGCTTTAAGCCCCGTCTTATCCGGCCGCCTTACGGGGAAATATTGCAGGATCAGGTGAAGTGGGCCAAGAAAGAAAGATACACGGTCGTCAATTGGGATGTAGATTCGTATGACTGGAAACAGTTGACCGGCAACAAAATTTACCGCAACGTTACCCGTACGGTTCGTCCGGGCTCGGTCGTTCTGATGCATGCGGGAGGTGGAGCGGGACAAAACTTGTCCGGAACGGTGGACGCGCTGCCCCGCATCATCGATTGGCTCCGGAACAACGGCTATGAGCTGGTGACGTTAACGGAACTGCTGGACGTGCCGGAACAGCATAACCTGAACATTCCGCTGCCTTGACGGATGGGCGGCCTCAGGCAAAAAGGAAAAAAGCTCCCCGCCGGGGAGCTTTTTCGTGTTCAATTGGAGGGATGCGGGTTATTTCAATACGTAGACCTTCACATTCTGCATACCGAACTTCGACACGTAAGAGCGGGAGCCCGGGATGAATATGTCGATCCGGTTGCCTTTGATCGCGCTGCCGGAGTCCGTCGCCGTCGCGATCATGCCGCCTTTCGGCAGGCCATTAAAATCGTAACCCGTGATATACACTTTGGAGCCGAGCGGGATAATTTTCGGATCCACAGCAATGGTGCCCAGTTTGAGCGGTTTTCCGAAGTAATCCACAGGACCCCAGGCATTTTCCGCGACCGAGGCGGAGTAAGCGCTGGCTTTCACTTGCAGCACTTTCTTGTAAGCCAGCGACTCTCCCTTCATCGTCGTCACGGTTTGCGCGGCTTGCACTTTCACAGAACCGGAAGGGATGGTTAATTTGAGACCCGCGTAAATGTTATACGGGTTCACCTTCGGGTTGGCCGCCATCAATGTGTTCAGAGGGATGTTAAACTTCTTGGACAGCTTCCAAAAGGTGTCGCTGTCGGTTGCGGTGTAGTTGGCTGCGGCTGCATGGGCGGTCAATCCGGGGAGAAGCAGCGCGCCTCCGAGGGCGAATGCGGCGGCACGGAGTCCCGCCTTTTTCCAATTGAGTCGGTTCATTAAACTTCCTCCTTATAGAGGCCGGCGAGGTTAGTTGTCGGGTTCGGGCTGGGAGTTCAACCCTACGCAAAGCTGCTCTGCGATTCACCCCAAGTGGCGGCACTGCCGCACGGTGTTGCGGTTCCCCCGCACCCTTTCGGGTTTTGGCCGATTTTGTGTCGCTACTGAGGATAACATAGACCTTCCGGTCAATCCTACCGGTAACTCCTGCCATGAAGCCGAAAAGCCGCGTCACGACGGCTCTTTCGGGAGGTGGGCGCCGCGGGCGAAATGGGCCGTCGTTTCCTCAATCAGGTAACGGATTGGAGGCGTTAACCATGCGGGATCTCCATGGATGAGCGATGTCGTTCGCTTCGTTTGCTCCAAATCCCGCACGCGCACGACGTACAGATCGTTATCGGCCAGCAGCTGAGGGCGGACATACGATTTAGGCAGCAGCGTGCCGGCGCGGCAAGCCGACATTAACCGCACGATCGCCTCGAAAGAGTCGATTTCCATCTGCACGTCCGGTTTTACACCATGACGGCGAAACAGCTCGTCGGTCAGCGTGCGGTACCACGTGCCCGGAGCGAACAGGATCATCGGCAGACCGTTCAAATCCGACATCTCCAGCTGCGATTTCTCCAAAATAAATGAAGCTTTGGGGAGCACGAGCATGAGATGATCTTCGAATAGTGGTAAACTTGTAATGGAAGCATCATCGTCTACCGCCGACGCCACAAGACCGAAATCGACCTTGCGTTCCTTCACGAGCGACGCGATTTCGTGGGTTTTGCCGGTGACGACCTTGATCTCCAGATTCGGATGCTTTTCGGTCATCGCCTTGATCCAATCGGGCAGCGTCGTCTGCAGGGTGGTGAGGCTGGCCCCAATGGTCAATACCGGTGCTTCCTCGGATTTGAAGGCGTTAAGCTTTTGCAAATATTCGCCGTGGAATCGCCGAAGCTCGATGGCGAAATCATAAGTGAGCTGCCCCGCGGCCGTGAGCTCCAGACGTTTGCCGACACGCCGGAACAGCTGCACGCCCAATTCGGACTCGAGTTTCGCGATGCGGCGGGACAAGGCCGGCTGCGAAACGTTCAGTCTGTCCGCGGCTTTGTTCAGGCTAGTATGTTCTACAATGGCGGCAAAAAAACGCATATCTTCCAGCATGGGGATCCACCTTTATCATATGCAAAATCGTCATAACAATTTATAAAAAATAAGCAATTCCATTATAAGCAAAAAAAGAGTAAGCTATAAAGCGGTGACAAAACGGTGACGGATTGTGGCGGCATTTGCCGGGCAGGCGTCAACCGTTCGGACGCGAAAGGAGATCGTTCAACGACATGAGTGGAAATTCGTACTTGCCGCGCAAACTGCACTCGCTGCTCGGGGTAATTCCGCTGGGGCTTTTTTTCATTGAACACGCCCTGACGAACTATGCCGCATTCGAGGGAGGGCAACAGGGGTTTGTGGACGCCGTCCACGGCATCCATAAGCTGCCGCTCGTCTTTTTCCTCGAACTATTCATTATTTGGCTGCCCATCCTGTTCCACGGAGTGTACGGACTTTACATCGCGTACCAGTCGAACTACAACACGGGCCGATTCAGTTACGGGCGCAACTGGGCGTTCGCACTGCAGCGGATTACCGGGGTCATTACCTTTATTTTCGTGTTCTGGCACGTTTGGAACACCCGCGTTCAAGTAGCTTTGGGGAACACGACGTATGAGGAGCTCGGAAATCACATGAACGGGATCGTAAGCAACCCCGTCTATTTTGTGATTTATTTCATCGCGGTCATCGCGGCCGTATTCCATTTTTCCAACGGTCTTTGGGCGTTTCTCGTCAGTTGGGGAATCACGGTGGGCCCGCGGGCTCAGCGCATTTCCTCGAACATTTGTATGGGCATTTTCGTTATCGTGTCCGTGCTGTTCCTGCTGTCTCTCTTTGCATTCCGCAGCGACGAATTCGCTTCGGCTGCGGCAGCATTCAGCCCGGTCATGTTCGGTTAAGGGGGGTAAGGCATCATGGCAAAAAATAAAATCATTGTCGTCGGCGGCGGTTTGGCCGGTCTCATGGCAACCGTGAAAGCCGGGGAAGCCGGGATGAACGTCGATCTGTTCTCGGTTGTACCGGTGAAACGTTCCCACTCCGTATGTGCCCAAGGCGGCATCAACGGCGCGGTGAATACGAAGGGCGAAGGCGATTCTCCTTGGGAGCACTTTGACGATACGGTATACGGCGGCGACTTCCTGGCGAACCAGCCGCAAGTTAAGGCCATGTGCGAAGCTGCACCGGGCATCATTCACTTGATGGACCGTATGGGCGTTATGTTTAACCGCACACCGGAAGGCCTGCTCGACTTCCGCCGTTTCGGCGGCACGCAATATCACCGCACGGCATTCGCGGGCGCAACGACCGGCCAGCAGCTGCTCTACGCGTTGGACGAGCAAGTACGCCGCTGGGAAGCCGCGGGACTCGTTGAGAAGTTTGAACATTGGGAATTTCTGTCCGTCGTGATTGACGATGACGGGGTATGCCGCGGAATTACCGCACAGAACCTCCGTTCAATGGAAGTCAAAACGTTCAAAGCCGATGCGGTTATTCTGGCCACGGGCGGCCCCGGTATCATTTTCGGCAAAACGACGAACTCCGTCATCAACACCGGAACGGCAGCCAGCGCCGTGTACCAGCAAGGCGTTTATTACGCGAACGGGGAATTCATCCAAATTCACCCGACGGCCATTCCCGGCGACGATAAGCTGCGTCTGATGAGCGAATCCGCCCGCGGCGAAGGCGGCCGGATCTGGACTTACAAAGATGGCAAGCCGTGGTATTTCCTCGAAGAGAAATACCCGGCATACGGCAACCTGGTTCCCCGCGACATTGCGACACGCGAGATTTTCAGCGTATGCGTCGACCAGAAGCTCGGCATTAACGGCGAGAACATGGTGTACCTCGACCTTTCGCACAAGGATCCGAAGGAACTGGACGTGAAGCTCGGCGGTATCATCGAGATTTACGAAAAGTTCATGGGCGACGATCCGCGGAAAATTCCGATGAAAATTTTCCCTGCCGTGCATTACTCCATGGGCGGCATGTGGGTCGATTACAACCAGATGACCAACATCCCGGGCTTGTTCGCCTGCGGCGAATGCGAATACCAGTATCACGGCGCGAACCGGCTGGGGGCCAACTCGCTGCTGTCCGCCATTTACGGCGGCATGGTGACAGGGCCGAAAGCGATCGAATATATCAAAGGCTTGAAAAAGTCGGCCGAGGACGTTTCGGAGAACGTGTTCGAACGCGAAAGCAAGCGCCAAACCGGCAAATACGAATCCGTTCTCGCCATGGACGGCACCGAGAATGCTTATGTCCTGCATAAGGAACTCGGCGAGTGGATGACGAACAACATGACCGTCGTTCGCTACAACGACAAGCTGCAGCAGACGGTCAACAAAATTAAAGAGCTGAAGCAGCGCTACCAAAAGATCAACATCAATGACACGGCGCGCTGGAACAACGCCGGAGTGGCCTTTACCCGCCAATTGTGGAACATGCTCGAGCTTGCCGAGGCGATGACGGTCGGAGCACTGATGCGGAACGAAAGCCGCGGCGCGCACTACAAGCCGGAATTCCCGGACCGCAACGACGAAGAGTTCCTCAAAACGACGAAAGCGAAGTGGACGTCGGAGGGGCCGCAAATCTCCTATGAGGATGTCGACGTCTCTCTGATCAAGCCGCGGATTCGCGACTACTCCAGCAACAAGAAGAAGGAGGGTTAAACGATGGCGGAAACGGCAACCAAACAACGTACGGTCAAGTTCATCATCACGCGCCGGGAACGCCCGGAAGCTGCTCCTTACACGGAAGAGTTTGAAATTCCTTATCGTCCGAACATGAACGTAATCAGTGCGCTCATGGAGATTCAGCGAAACCCCGTCAAAGCGGACGGTGCCAAAACGACTCCGGTCGTATGGGAGTCTAACTGTCTTGAAGAAGTTTGCGGCGCCTGCTCTATGGTCATCAACGGCAAACCCCGCCAAGCTTGCTCGGCGCTGGTCGATAAGCTGGAGCAGCCGATCCGGCTGGAGCCGATGTCCACGTTCCCGGTTGTCCGTGACCTTGTCATTAACCGCGAGCGGATGTTCCAAGCACTGAAAAAAGTGAAAGCGTGGATTCCGATCGACGGAACCTACGATCTCGGACCGGGACCCCGGATGGCCGAATCGAAGCGTCAGTGGGCGTACGAGCTGTCTAAGTGCATGACGTGCGGCGTTTGCCTCGAAGCATGCCCGAACGTCAACGATCGCAACTCCTTCATCGGACCGGCCGCGATCTCGCAAGTGCGCTTGTTCAACGCTCACCCGACGGGCGAGATGAACGCGCATGAGCGTCTGGAAGCGCTGATGGACGAGGGCGGCATTGAAGGCTGCGGCAACTCGCAAAACTGCGTGCGCTCTTGCCCGAAAGGCATTCCGCTCACGACTTCGATTGCAGCAATAAACAAAGACACCACCAAGCATCTGTTCAAAAAGTGGCTGGGCATGTAACATATTCCAGAGAGCCTGTTGATGAGAATCAACAGGCTCTTTTTTTAACAATAAGTGTAAATTGCACAGAGGCCGGTTTCTCCGAAAAAATCCTTTTATGGTTATCCCCCTCGTTCAGGATTGTTGTGGGGCAAGGGAAGTCGACAACCTGAGTCAACGGGATAACGGCAAAAGGGGCGGAATACATACGAGCTGATTCGCATGACTAGACCTGGGTCGAGCGCACATCCCGTCTGCAAGCGGATTCGACAACGGTGCGAATCCCGTACAATGGGTTGCAGAACAGGGAAAGCGGGGACTTGTGAACATGAAGAAGCAGAGCGCGGGAAGAGCTTGGACGATGCTGATCTTATCGCTGCCGAAAGGAATGGCGTCTCTCCTCACGGTGGTGGCTGGTTTATCCGTGAGCCTGCCGTTGTCGGTTTTTCTTATAGGGCTGCCTTTATTGGCGGAAACGCTGGTGCTGAGCACCCGCATGATGGACGCGGAGCGCAGGTATACGGATCATTGGCGGAATGGATCCACAGATGAGCCGATCGTGACAAGCGAGCATACGGGACAGTGGAAAGGCTGGAAAGCGCTGCTGGCCGTGCTGGTTCAGGGACGTTCCTACCGCAGCTTGTTGTACGGACTATTACAGCTGCCGATCGGCATAGCGGCGTTCGTTGCGGCGATCGTCCTGCCGGTCACGGCCTGGGCGGTCATGCTCTCGCCGCTAGCTTACCAGGTGAGCGTCAGAATGTACGCCTATGATCTGTTTGCCGACGATTATTTGATGAACAGTCTGTTTGCCGATTGGTCGTCCTACTTGCGTTCGTGGGTGTACGGCGGAGTGGGGTTGGTGCTCGTGCTGCTGGTACCGGTGATCCTCCGGGCGATGGGCCGGTTGTATGCCGGGTGGGTCAAAAGCATATCCGGCAAACAACCGCGGAACACGCCGGCGATCGAGCAGGAAGCGATGCCGATTTCTATGGACGCGCTGCGAGAGCCGCAGTTGAATGCGTGAGAAGGCGCACAACAAAAAGACCGTTCCGAGGGGAACGGTCTTTTTGCTATTTCCGGTTACATCCACTTGTCGCCCCAGTCTTGAATCGACTCAATGACTTCTTGCAAATCTTTGCCTTTGTCGGTGAGTTCGTATTCGATGCGAACCGGCATCTCCGGATACACGGAGCGCTTCACCACGCCGAGCGATTCGAGTTCCTTCATGCGATCGGTGAGCATTTTGTCGCTCATATCCGGAATTTGTTCCTTCATATCTTTGAACCGCTTAGGGCCGCCCATGAGGACGCGAATGATGAGTCCCGTCCACTTTTTGCCCAGCAGGTCGGCTGCCGCTTCGTATTTGGGGCACATTCTCGTAAAATCCATACACTTTTCCCCCTTTGGTGAGAAGCGCGGTTGACAGGGATTGAGGATTTTCCTCTATTTTAACACATGCGCTTCAGAAAAGTAAGTAAATACTATACAATTGTATTATACTTGACATTAGTAAGTAAATAAATAAATTGTCCGTCCGGTCACAGGGGATTTCTCCCTTGATGCGGCTTTGTTTCAATAAGGCTAGGATTCCACAGCTTCCTTTAAAATAAATGAGGACCCTGCGATGGCGGCAGATGCTGCCACTGCAGGGTCCTTCTTCGTCAACGGGCAATGGATCAGTTCCGCCGCTCTTCCCGGTGAAGCAGGAACTGCTTGCCGTATTCCCCGTGAGGGTGAATCGTGGCATGTTCCATTTGCAGCGTGGAGTGGGTGATACCGTACTTTTCCTTCAGCATCTCGTTGGCGGCCAGAATGATGCAGAACGGCTGAATGTCTTCGCGAATGAACATGTGAGCCGTCAGCGAATAATGATCGGTGGACACGGCCCACAAATGCATTTCGTGAACGTCCTCGACACCTTCGACCTTGCCGAGCTCCTTGCGGATTTCCTCGAGGTCGAACTTTTCCGGCACCGATTCCATCAAAATCCGTGTAGACTCGCGGAGGATTTTGGCGCCGCCCGTAAATATAATGCCGCCGATGATCATACTGATCAGCGGATCCATGAACAGCCAATCGGTGAAGTAAATAATAATAGCTGCTAGGATAACGCCTGCTGAACTGAGCAGATCGCCGATAAAATGCCACAAAGCGCTTTGGATGTTCAAATTCTCTTCTTCATGATGGCTGCGGCTGAGCACGATCGTCAGCACGAGGTTGACGACGAACCCGATCGACGCGATCGTGATCATCAGTCCGAATTCCAACGGCTCGGGATGAATGAACCGTCTGATGCCCTCATAAAAAATGCCGGCCGCAATGACGCAAAGCGCGAGCCCGTTGAGGAAGGAAGCAATAATTTCGAAGCGCAGATAGCCGAACGTGTATTTGGCGTTAGGTTGACGGGTTGATAAGTAGATCGCTGCCATACTCAGGCCGAGCGCCACGACGTCGGACACCATATGAGCGGAATCCGACAAAAGCGCGAGCGAATTGGACAGCAATCCGCCGACAATCTCGACGACGGTAAAAAACAAAGTGAGAATCAGCGTAATCCACAGCGTTTTGCGGGATTTCGACTGTTCCTTGACGTGCTCCAAATGGTGAAAATCGTAAGCTTCCCCGGAGTTCTTGTCCACGATGGAAACCCCCTTCTCCCGGTGTAGTACATATATTACCATGAACATGGGTCGAACGGGGCTGAAATCTGGTACCCATTTTGTTACACAATTGAAACATTGCTGTTACGTGTCTGTCGCAGAGCCCGGATACAATTAGTTCCAAGACCCCCTTTTTTCATATTCTGTTGAACCTGCCACCGTTGGCGGGTTCCTTTTTTTATAGACCGCTTTTCGTCACAGCGGCACGACGATCTTTTGTTTTTGGCGATAAAACACCCAACGCTTAAACCCGATTTCCTTCAGCCTTGAGCGGACAAGGTCCAATTCGTCACCGACCCGGCCCGGTACATGCGCATCCGATCCGAACGTGACATCGACCCCGAAATGAAGAGCCCTTTCCAGAATCGCATCGGAAGGGTACCAACCGCCAACGTCTTTCGTTTTGCCGCTTGTGTTGATTTCGATGGCGATGTCATGCTCCGCCACCGCTTGAAGCGCGGCGTCGATTTCCGCATCCGCGCCGGCAATGTCGACGAAAGCCGGATAGTAACCTTTCATGGCGTCGATGTGCCCCAGCACTTGAAAAAGTCCGGTGTGCGCGGAGTCTCGGATTTGTTCGTAGTAGTTTTTTTTCACATCGGTTTTTTGCCGTTCGTTCAGCTTTGTCCACCGGTTTCGATTAAAAATGCTGACGCCGTGTATTTGATGTACGGATCCGATGATATAGTCGAAAGGGTAGGGCTCGTAAGCTTGCCGGTAAACCTCCAGATGCTCAGGAAAAAAATCGGATTCCACGCCGAGCAGCACCTCGATGCGTCCCGCGTACTTTTCCTTCAATCGCAGCACTTCCGCCACATAACGGCTGAATTCGCTTTTCGCCATCGCCGTGCCGGGAACCGCATGATCTTCCTCACGGGCGAAAAAGGGAGAATGATCGGAAATGCCGATGACCGACAGGCCGGCCTCGATCCCCGCGCGTATATAATCCTCGATTGTTCCCGTTGCGTGTCCGCATCTCTCATTGTGGGTGTGCAAGTCGAATTTCACGGCCGCATCCTCCTTATTCGCTTTATTCGCTGCCCACGAAATGATCTTCGGGCATCCCTTTCAAATCGCTCAAAAACTGCTTCATCGCGCTGCTCAAATAACGTCCGGATTTCGTAATGACGCCGACCGGGTGGCTGACTTCCAGCTCGCTCACGGGTATCATTTTCAATGTACCCCTTTTTAACTCTCCCGAGATCGACAGCTTGGAAACGACCGCAGCCCCCAGGTTGAGCTCCGCCATCCGCTTCACTTCCTCGCTGCTGCTGAGCTCCATGGCGATATTCGGGGTAATTTGGTGTTCCCGCAGCACCCGGTCGACGAACCGCCGCCCTTGGGTGTCCGGAGACAGCATGATCATCGGCACATCCTTCAGCATACCCACCGTGACCTTCTCGAGCGATGCCAGGGGATGCCGGGGAGAGGTAACGAGTTCGAACGTATCGTAATACAGCACCGAGGTTTCGACTTGCGCGCTTCGCTCGGATAAGTAGCCGATTCCGACGTCCACCGTGCCGTTTTCCACGCTGGCGTGCACTTGGGAGGAGGACATCGATTGGATTGTCGTTTTGATAAGCGGAAACTGGTTCTGAAAATAGGAAAGCACCCGCGGCAAAATTTGAATCGCAATCGAGGTGGTGGTCCCGAGCACGATATGCCCTTGGGGATTATGGTCGAGATCGGACAGCTTCTGCTTCAACTCTTCCACAATGGTCAGAATGCGTTCCGCATGTTCAAGAAATACTTTGCCCCGATCGGTCAAGGTCACCGGATGATTGCGGTCCACGAGCGTCGCCTTGAATTCGTCTTCCAGGCTTTTAATCTGCGCGGAAACGGCGGGCTGGGTCAAATTCAAATGCTCTCCCGCTTTGCGGAAACTGAGCGTTTTGGAAATCGTGAGAAGCGTCTCGAGCTGACTAATGTTCAAACGGGCCGCCTCCTGCATTCAATATATTTATCAGCATATGAAAAGATATAAAAAGGTTTTGTCATTTAGTCCATTATAGGGCATTTAGGGGCGGGCCGCAAAACCCTGCAGGACAGGTCTTGCGGCATGGCCGGACACATAAAATTTATGTAAAGCTGCTCGCCGGGTACAGGATTCCGTATGGCTTTGTCGAATGGTTAGCGTCAGACAGCGCCGCTTGGCGGAAGGAGCGATCGGTTTGCAGGACGACCGGAAGCAGGTCAGAGCATGGGTGATGTACGATTGGGCCAATTCGGCGTTTGCCACGACGATTATGGCGGCGGTCATGCCGATTTATTTCGTGAAAGCGATCGGAGGTACCGATGCGGATTGGGGCTTTACCCAAACGGCGGCTGCGCTGGTTATTGCCTTGCTGTCGCCGCTGCTCGGTGCGATGGCGGATCGGGCAGGCAACAAGAAGTCGTATCTTCGCATTTTCACATTTATCGGCGCGGCGGCCAGTGTTTGCATGGCGTTGCCGGGCAAGGGCGATGTGTTGTTCGTTTCGCTGCTGGTCGTTGTGGGCATGATCGGCTTCGGCGGAGCGGGCAATTTCTATGATGCGCTGCTGAACGATGTCGCTTCGCCCGCGAACCGGGAGAGGGTAAGCGCACGAGGCTTCGCCATGGGCTATTTGGGAGGCGGCCTGCTGCTGGCCGTCAATCTGCTGATGATCTTGAAGCCGACATGGTTCGGGCTGCCGGCGGAAGGTTCCGCTCCTTCGCAAATTTCGTTCGTGATGGTCGGCATTTGGTGGCTGCTGTTTTCCATTCCGATTTTCCGGCATGTTCGGGAACGTCCGGTTGCGGAAGCGGCGAGGAGAAGGAACCAAGTGGCGGAAGGCGTGAAGCGACTCGCGCAAACGCTGCGGGAAATCAGCCATTATCCGGAATTGTTGAAATATATGATCGCTTACTGGTTTTTGTTTGACGGCATCAATACCGTCATTGTAATGGCGGCCAGCTATGGAACGACGATCGGCATCGAGTCGACCCACTTGATTACGGCCCTGCTGATTACGCAGTTCATCGGGTTTCCGGCCACAGTGGCATTCGGGGCTTTGGCCTCGCGTGTCGGCGGCAAGAGGATGCTGTACGGCTCCTTAATGATGTATTTGATTATAGTCGTGCTGGGCTTTTTTATGAAAAACGCGCTTCATTTTTATATTCTTGCGGCGCTTGTCGGGTTGGTGCAGGGCGGTTCCCAGGCTACGGCGAGAGCGATTTACAGCCGGCTCATTCCGCCCGACCGTACGGCCGAGTTCAACGGCTTCCTTACCTTCACCAGCCGTCTCATCTCCTTCATGGGACCGCTGATGTTCGCGCTGGTGAAAGTGTTCACCGACTCGAGCCGTTACGCCATTCTCGCGGTCGCCTTCTTCTTCGTCGTCGCCATGGCAGTGCTCACCTTCGTCAACACGGCGAAAGGTGAGCGCGAGGCGATTCGGCCTTTCGCGGGTTGAAGTTTAATTGCCTGCCGTGTTACACCGGAATGACCGAATCCGCATACGTGATCCAGGCGGAGCCGCAGGGCCGGCCCGTCTCGTAGGAGATGTCGCCGAGCAGGCCGGCGAAGGCCGCCTGCAGCGCGGATGCGTCGTCACCCGGGCCGGCAGTCAGCCAGGTGACCGCGGCTCCGGCGGTGGCGCGGCCGTCTCGCAGCGCAGCCTCCCACAGATCATCCGCGCTTTCCGTGTGGTATATCGTGCGGTCGCACGGATTCACCCACGTGCGATGCGCATCGTTGAGCACATCCCAATCCGGCAGTCTGCGCGGGGGAGAGAACGGCTCCAGCTGGCGGAAGAGCAGACGGCCTTTCCACCCGGTCGGATCGAAGAACAGCTTCTGGGCCGACACCATCTGAGCGACGGCTTGATCCAACTGATCCGGCGTGATCCGGGCAGCCAACACCGGGTAATGCAGCCGCGCCGTATCCAGAAATTCGGCCGCAAATCCGCCGGGCATCCTTCCCCCGGTATCGATCTCCGACGCAACCGGTACCGAGCCGGTATGAAGACCGGCTCTCCGATGCATCACCACCGCGTCCATTGCGGTCTCGAACCGTTGATGGTGCCATTTGCGAAACCCGGAGCGGCTGAAAACAAACGGATGAAGATGCCGGTCGAGCAGGTGATGGAGCAAAAATCCGAAGCTGAAAGCGACGGCCGGTTCGGTCAATGCCCGCCCTCTCACGCGGCCTAACAGCGAAAGAAGAAAAGGCCCGCACCGCACGCTGTGCATTTGGCTGCCGAGATCGTTCAGCGGCGTCGCCGGCTGCCATGGCAAAAAATGATCGTAAAATAAAAAATCCGGACCCTGGCACCCTAACTGGAACGCGGCATTCCACTCCCGGCTTTCCGCCATGCCCGCCAATCCCAGTTCAGCCAACAGCTCCCGCCCGTATTGAATATGAGCCCAAATGTTCGGCATTCTTTTTCCCCTTTTTTCCTCAAAATAACGAACAAAATTCAACCCGTTCCGGGACTTTCAGAGCAGTACGTCTATACCTCGAGACCTGTTTTTTGTTGAATTAATGGTATACTTGTCCAAGTAAGTCCAGTATAATGAAGGAAACTGATTTCGGCCAGATATTCGATTCATACTTACAGAGGGGCGTGTCACGCTTGAAAGCTGAGTATATCAACTCGTTTTTGGACTCCGCGCGAATGGTGATCGAGCAGATGGTGCAAATACGCCCCAGCACGGGTCAATTGACGGTGAAGGACATCAAGTTCACGGATCATCAAGTCTGGGTTCAAATCGGTTTGACCGGCGAAATGAGCGGAGATATCGTGTTCGGCCTCAGCGAAAGCGTCGCCCTTCGGCTGATATCGGCCATGATGGGCGGTTTTGCGATTACCGAGATCGACGAGTTGGGCCGCAGCGCGATTTCCGAACTCGGCAACATGATCGGCGGCAACGCAAGTACGATGCTTTACAATCAAGGCCTGCAAGTTGACATCACCCCTCCGAAAGTCATGGCGGAGATCAATAGCTTTACCGCTCGCCGCGCGCTGACCGTTCCGCTTATCATGGACGGCATCGGCGAAATGGAGATTCAGGTACTGATTGCTTGATCCGAAACTGATATAATAACGATAAAGGAAAAATATGCCCCCTTCCGGGGCTTTTTTCATTGGAGGAACGACGAATGAAAATATCGCTGAAAGGCCGGGTGGTGCTCATCACCGGGGCGTCCAGCGGCATCGGGGCGGCGGCTGCGCGGCTATTGACCGCCAAAGGGGCGATTCCCGTTCTCACCGCAAGGTCGGTCGACAAGCTGAAGGCGTTGTCCTCGGAAATGCCGGGAGAGCACGCTATTTATCCGATGGATGTGACGGATATGGAACAGGTGCAGCGGGTCGCCGCCGCCATCCACGAACGATTCGGAAGATTGGACATCCTGTTGAATAATGCCGGTTACGGAGAGTTCATCCCTTTTGCCGACGCTTCGCTGGAGCATTTTCAGGTTATGATGGATGTGAACTACATGGGCGTCGTGCGCTGCTGCAAAGCGGTGCTTCCCTACATGGTGAAGGCGGGGCAAGGGCATATCGTCAACGTCGCTTCCATTGCGGGCAAAATCGGGTCGGCCAAATCCACCGCGTATTCCGCTACGAAGCATGCCGTACTCGGCCTCACCGACGCGCTGCGGCAAGAGCTGCGGGGCACCGGAATTCTCGTGTCCGCCGTCAATCCGGGGCCGACCGACACCCCTTTCTTTGACCGTGCCGATCTGGAAGGGACATACGCCCGCAACGTCGCATGGATCATGATGCCTGCAGAGAAAGTAGCCCGCGCGATCGTGACCGTCATGGAACGCCGTATCGCCGAGAAAGATTTGCCGTGGCTGGCTTCCGCGGGCGTTCGCATTCGCCGGACTTTCCCCCGGTGGACGGAAGCGGCGGCCGCACGGCTGCTGAATAAGAAATAACGGAAGGAGTAAGATCGATGCCAACACAACCTTTACATACATTCGAGGGGTTAGGAATCACGCCGCAGCTGGCCGAGACGTTGTCTCAGTCCGGCATTACCGCCCCAAGCCCCGTTCAGACGCAAGCCATTCCTCCCATCCTGAACGGACGGGACAGCATCATCGTATCCCCTACCGGTACAGGGAAGACGCTCGCCTATTTGCTCCCGGTCTTGCAGCGGCTGAACCCCGAGCGCCGCGAGACGCAAGCCGTCGTGCTCGCGCCGACGCAGGAGTTGGCCATGCAGATCGTGCGGGAAGCGGAAACGTACGGCACGCCGCTCGGTATCAAAACCGTGGCGCTGATCGGAGGCGCCTCTTTGTCCCGTCAGCTTGACCGGATGAAAACGAAGCCGGCGCTTGTCGTCGGAACCCCCGGACGAATCATGGAAGTCGTATCGCTCAAAAAGCTGGTACTGCCGAATGTCCGCCATGTGGTGGTGGACGAGACCGACCGCGTTTTCTCGCTGGGCGGCAAAAAGGATGTGGAGCGTCTGCTGAGGCAATGTGCCAAGGAACGCCAGACGATCTTCGTATCCGCCACCCGGTCGGACGCGATGAAAGAAGCCGAACGGCAGTGGATGAAGGAGCCTGCCGAAACCAGCGCCGAGGAATCGCAAGAGGGCGGGGAAGGATTGCCTTCGACGATCCGGCACTGGTATCTGGTAAGCGACAGAAGGGACAAAATCGATCTCGTCCGCCGTCTGGTGCACCATCTCCGGATGAAGCCGGCGCTGCTTTTTTTGAACGATATCGAGAAAATCGGTGAGCTGGCATCCAAGCTGAAATACGAAGGCGTCATGGTGGATACGTTGTACGGAGATACGCCGGGAAGGGAGAGAGGGCAGGCGCTTGGCCGGTTCCGCTCGGGCAAGACCGCCCTGTTGATCGCGACGGATCTCGCGGCCAGAGGCCTGGATGTGCCGGGTCTTCCCCTGGTCATTCAATTCGAGCCTGCGCTTGACGCAGACCATTACGTTCATCGAGCGGGCCGGACCGGCCGCATGGGGAAGGAAGGCGTATCGATTACGCTGATCACTCCGCAAGAACGTTTTATTGTCGATAAATTGTCCAAGCAGCTGGGGATCGAGATGGCGCCCAAAACGTTCTTCGGGGGCCGACTGTATTCTCCGGAAGAAGCGGAAGAGGCAAGAGGCCGAAAGAACGGCCATTCCCGCGGAGAGCCGGTAAAGCCGGTAAAGCCGGTAAAGCCGGCAAGCGCCCCCCAGCGCAAATCAGCGGCGGCCGGTACGCCAAGCAAACCTGGGACCAAGGCTGCCAATGGTCCGTCCGCGAAAGCGAAAGGGAAAGCGGACCGTACGCGGGACTTGAAGAACAAAGGAGCGCCCCGTTGGCTGAAACAGAAACGGGAAGCAGGTCCTCCTTCGGACACGAATTAGCACAAGCTTCTAGTCCCCCGGTCTCAAAAATGCAGGCATACCCACCGAAACCGGATTTTCCACCCGAATCCTATAGGCGTACGGTTCAAAACCGTGAAAAAGGACAAAGGAGTGGAAAATTCTCATGTCGCAAAAGAAGGTTCCCGCTTGGAGAAAAACGGCTGTCGCAACGGTGGCTCTCAGCATGTTGGCCGGCAGCGCTACAGGATTGGCCGCTTCCGCGAAAGATCGCGATGACGATCACGGCAAAGGCAAAGTAAAAGTCCAATACAATTTCAACTTCAAAGATTTGAACGAGAATCAGTGGGCTTATAAGTTCATTATCCGTCTCGTGGCGAATGACGTGTTCAAAGGGTATGTGGACGGCAGCTTTAAGCCGAATAACAAAGTGACCCGTCTGGAAACGATCATTTCCGCCGTTCGGATGCTCGGACTCGGCGCGGAAGCGGAGAAGCCGGAAAACGTCAACGCGAAGTTGAACTTTAAAGATTTCAAAGAGTTCAAAAAGAAATTTCCGCAAGCGGCTGGCTATGTGAAAGTTGCTCTCGAACACGATTTGTTCAGCGAATACGAGAAGGAGATTCAAGGTGAAAAACCGGCTTCCCGCTTGTGGGCGTCCGTACTTCTTGTGAAAGCGCTGAAGCTGGATGAGGAAGCTAAAGCGAAAATGAACGTGCAATTGCCGTTCCGCGATGCGAAGCAGATTCCTGCCGGTTCCGTCGGTTATGTGGCTGTCGCCATCGAAAAAGGTTTGGTCTCCGGTTACACCGACCGCACTTTCCAGCCGAACAAGCCGGTAACCCGTGCAGAACTGTCCGCCATTTTGTCCAAGGTCGGTCTCCAGCTCCCGGGACAGGAACAAAAAGACGGAGTTGTTCAAGGCGTCGTTCAAACGAACGCCAACGGAACTCTCTCCGTGAAGAAAGCCGACAACACGGTCGTTAATTTGACATTGAACGCCGATGTCTTTGTTTTCCGTAACGGCGTCAAAGTTGCGGCTGCCGCTCTGCAAGCCGGCGATCAGCTGTGGCTCCGCGTCGTGGACGGCAAAGTCATCTTCATTGAAGTGACCAAAGCCGGCCAAACTCCGGCGCCTGCACCGGTGACTTCCACGGATGTCGGTAAAGTGAACCAATTTACCTTGAACACGAACGGCACAGGCGTCGCTACGCTGTCTCTGTCCAAAGATGTGAACGGTACGCCTACGACGATTGTGTACAACGTCGCGGCGAACGTTGTGATCGAGGGTACGCTGGCTGCGAATGCCAATGTCGTGCTCACCATCGAGAACAACCTCGTCACCAAGATTCAAGTGCTGCCTCAATAATAAGCCGTCATTTTCATTTTACCCAGGCATCCTCCCGGACGGGAGGATGCCTTTTCATTTGCTCCGGACCGCGTTGGAGCCCGCCGTTTCGAATCGCTATAATGGAATGGACGGTTGTACCAATGGAAAGGGGAGACGGTATTGGCTGAAGTGTCGCAACAGGTTCCCGCTCTTCGGGTTACAGGGCTCACGGGCGGTTACAGCTTGAGAAGTCCGGTGCTGCACGATGTATCCTTCGAAGTCCGCGAGGGGGAAATGGTCGGGCTGATCGGACTGAACGGCGCGGGAAAAAGCACGGCCATCCGGCATGTGCTCGGCTTGATGACGCCGCAGAAAGGGGAGGTTCGCGTATGCGGCGTGACGCTGACGGAAGACAGGGAACGTTACCGCCAATCTTGCGCCTATGTGCCGGAGCAGCCGGTGCTGTTCTCCCATTTGACGGTTCGGGAGCATTTGAGATTTACCGCGACAGCTTACGCTATAGAGCGCGAAACGGCAGAGCGGAGAGCGGCAGACCTTGCGCGGGATTTCCGAATGACGGACGCGCTGGACGCGCTTCCCGACACGCTGTCCAAAGGCATGAAGCAAAAGACGATGCTGATGAACGCACTGCTCGTATCGCCGCCGCTGCTCATTATCGATGAACCGCTGCTCGGCCTGGACCCGCTGGCGATCCGCGGCTTGTTGTCCGCGCTGGAGGATGCCCGCAAGCGGGGATGTGCGATTCTGCTCAGCTCGCATATTCTGCCGGCGTTGGAGCGGCATGCGAACCGGCTCATCGTGCTTCACCGCGGACGTATTGTGGCTCAGGGAACGGCGTCGGACGTGAAGCGTGCGGCGGGATATCCGGAAGGCGAGGCCTCTCTGGACGACGCCTTCGAAGCGCTGGTGCTCGCGGCCGAGCAGCGAACGGGAGAAGGGGGAACGCCGGGTGTCTGATCGGGACGGGGAAAAGGGCGTGTTTCTGCACGGGCTGAAACGGAGCCGCGAGGCCGCGTTCCGGGCGGAAACGTTCCCTTATTTCCGGTACGTCTTCCAAAGCGGCTTCGGTCTTGCGGTGTCCGCCATTTTGTTTGCTTTCGTCATCTTCTATACCGAGCTGCTGCGCGAAGTGCCGGCTTCGTATCCGATCGGCGTCATCGGTGCGATCGCCGTCGCGTTGGCTGCCGTTCGGGCTCCGCTCCGAACTTATTTACGGCCGGCGGATCCGGTATTTCTGCTGGCGATGGAGACCGCCGTATTACGGCAATATATACAGCCGGCTTTGAAGCGAAGCATTCAGGCCGGTGTTTTTCGCGTTTTGGCGGTTTATTTGATCTTGGTTCCAATTTATGTGCGAGCACCGGCCACAGCAGCTGCGGCTTCAGGCAGGTCTCTTTGGCTCATCGGGCTGATCTTTGCGGCTCTGGGGGGTTGGAATGCTTACGGGGCTTGGCAGGAGAGACGGACGGTGTACCGGTCGAGAAGGATTGCTCTTCTGCTGCTGCGTTGTGTTGTGACTCTTGCTTGCGTAGCTGCGCTGCTGCTCGGACCGATGGGGCCGGCGCTCGTCTTTTCGGTGCTATCGGTGACGATCGTCACGCTATGCTGGAAACTCCCCCAGCAATACGCGTTACCTTGGAGTAAGCTGATCGAGGAAGAGCAAGCGGTGCAGCGCGGGTGGAGCCGGTTCCTCGGCTGGTTCGTGGACGTTCCTTCCGCCGAGTCCCGGCCGGCACGCCGCCCGTGGGCGGCATGGCTCGCGGACCGGCTGTCGTGGAGCCGGCAAGCGGCCTGGCGCTACCTGTACGCCAAAACCTTCAGCCGCGGGGATACATTCGGCGCGTTTGTCCGGTGGGTTCTCCTCATCGCCTTCCTGATGCTGTCGGCGTCCGGACATCCTGCTGCCGTATGGCCGGCCTTGGGCATCGGATTTTTCGTCGGCGGCATTCAACTGACTGAGGTCCGGAGCCAGAGATGGGCCTTGTCCGTGTATACGCTGCCGATCGAGCCGGAAGCGCGCAGACCGGCCGCCGCGTCTGTCGCCCGGGTCGCGGGCATGTCCGCCGCTTTACTGCTGTGGGCGGTCGCATCGCTGTCTGACGGAGCGCCGTTCTCGTGGATCGACGCCGCCATGCTTGCTGCCGGGTGCGTGTGGCACGGCTGGGTGATCCCTCGGCGAATCGCGAAACCGCGGGACGAAGAGGACGAATAAACGCAAAAAAAGTGCTCCACGCTTCGGCGAAGGAGCACTTTGATTGTTGTCCCAACTATTTGCCTGCCTTCACGTCCCGTACCGCCTGATGGATGCGGTCGTACAAATCTTCCAACTGAGGCTCTTCGATACAGGAGAAGGCGACACGGAGGTCGGTCTCGCCCAGCGCGATCGTTCCGACGCCGTAAGCTTCCAGCAGCCGCTGGCGCACCGCTTCGGCGTTCGCTCCGTTCAGCTTCAGGCACATGAAGTAGCCTGAGTTAAAGGGATAATACGACCAATCGCCGCCGTATTTGCCGCTGTCGAGCAGCTCTTTCACCCGGTTGGCGCGGCCCTTCATGATGCGGAATTTTTGCTCTTTCTGCGCGGGGAAGTCCGGCGATTTCAAAGCTTTCAGAATGAACGTCTGGGAAGGATGGGCGCCGCTCGAGATCGTGGCGCGGATGATGCCCAGCGTTTTTTGCTCCAGCGCCGACAGACAGGCGTCGGAAGTTCCTCCGTACGTAATAAACCCGACACGGAATCCCCACACATATTCCTCTTTGGTGGCGCCGTCGACTTTGATCGGCAGCACGCGTTCATGCAGCCCGCACAATTGTCCGAACAGCGATTCGTGAAGCGAGTCTTCGAAAAACAGGCCGAAGTAGGCGTCATCGGTGACGGCCACCACGTTGATGCCGGCTTCGGCGGCATCCTTAATCGCGGCCACAATTTCGCGGCCTTCCTCCACACCTGGCGTATAGCCGGTCGGATTGTTCGGGAAGTTCAGCAGCACGATCGCTTTGCCGCGGCCTTTGCGGGACAGCAGCGCGTCGCGCAAACCGGCGGCGTTGAACCGCATGTCGGCGTTGTACAGCGGATACTCCACCATTTCGGCGCCGCGCCGGATGCCGAACGTGAGCTCATAATTTTCCCAATTTTTGTCCGGCAAAATGACGGCGTCGCCTTCCTCGGCGAACAGATCCGCGACAATGCTCAGCCCGTGGGTGAGTGCGTTCGTCACGATCGGAAGGCTCATTTTGTGACCTTCGAGAGACGGGTTTTCTTTGAGCATTTTGTCTTTCCACACGGTCCGGAGCTCCGGTTTGCCGGCGGGCGGCGCATATTCGTAAAGATCTTTCGGATCGTAGGCGGATAACGTTTCCTGGATGACGCCGAGATGCATCGGCTTCCCGTTCTCCGTCGCGATGCCGATCGTCGCGTTATACAGATTCGCTTTTTGTTTCGCTTCCGCGGATTGGCTCAAAATGCCGACTTTCGGCATGTAGATCGCTTTGCCCAGCTCCGACAACATCTCATATACACGGGGCTGCTCCTTGGCAATGGTGTCGTTCAACTGCTGTGCGAGGGGATTCATGCACTCCATCCTTCCACCTGTTCATATCGATTCTACTAGAGGTCGTCAGGAGCTATTATACACGAACCGGCAGGGGAGCGTCATGGCATTGCCGGGGAAAATTGGATTCTTTCGCGTGCGGCGGTTTCACCGTGCTTCGGAAATTGGGACAGCCATTGTCCGAAACGCGGTTTTTTTATATATTGAAATCACATAGATTGTCGAACTGAGGAGGATATTCGATGTTGAACGCGGCGCCGTCGTCCTTCGTGTTACTTCCCGCGTTCGCCAAGATCGCCTGCGAACCGGGCTGGAAATGGCAGAAGCGGGAAAAACCGATGGCGAATTACGATTTGTTCTACGTTTGGAGCGGAGAAGGCGAATTGCTGCTCAACGGCCGTCCGTATTCGGTCGGCAAAGGGAGCTGCTTCCTGTTCCGTCCCGGCGATCATACAAGCGCCACGCACAATCCCCAAAAGCCGCTGGTGCTTACCTATATTCATTTTGATGTCTCCGAGCCTGTCGATATGGTGCCGGAATCTTACCGCGTGATTGAAGATCCGTACGATTTCGAGTTTTTGCTGGCCCGGTACGTTCGTCTGTTCCTTGTCCGGACGTTCGCCGCGGAGGAGGAAGCGCGGCTCATTTTGAAGCAGCTCGTCATCCATCTGCTGCGTCACGACCGGGAAGAGCCGGTCGAACGCAAGGCGAGCAACCAGCTGACGGAAAGCATTCACGAGATCGCCAACTACATTCGCCAGCATGCCGGCACCTCTCACCGGGTCGACGACTTGGCGGCCAGAGCGGGGTTGTCGCCGCGATATTTTGCGATCAAGTTCAAAGAGCTGATCGGCATGTCGGTCCAGACCTACATGATTCGTACACGCATCGAGCGGGCGCAACATCTGCTCACGCACGGCGGGATGAACGTCACCGAGGTAGCCGACGCGCTCGGGTACCGGGACATTTTCTTTTTCAGCCGCCAATTCAAACAGTACACCGGCAAAAGTCCTTCGGAAATTCGATGAAGGATGCCGCTATATAAAAACGCCCGAATTCCTGTTGAAGGAACTCGGGCGTTTCGCTTTATCAGGATTTGGTTGTCAGCGTGCCGAGCCTTTGGCCCATTCGGACACGGTCTCCGGCTTTCAAATCCGTCCGCGGGTCGAAGGTTCCGTCTTCCGTAAGCAGCACCACCGTGGACCCGAATTCAAAATAGGCCAGTTCGTCTCCGCGAGACAACATTTTCGGCAGAGGCTCCACATAGCGGATGCTGCTGACGTTCAAGGCTCCGACCTTCACCATCGCCAGCTCGCCTTTATCGTGGCGTATGTATGTCACCAATCGTTCGTTGCGGGATAATACCCTGCGCATGTGGGTCAGTCCGAATTCGTTCACCGGGTAAACCCGGCCCGGCATATGCTCGCTCTCGACCACATCCCCGTCGCATGGGGAGTGGATCCGGTGATAATCCGTCGGGCTTAGATAGAGCACCCAATAATAACCGTGGCGATAATGCGCGACCCTCGGCGAACCGTTCAGCAGTTCGTCAAGCGTATAATCCTGGCCTTTCACCTGGAGCAGCAGGCCGTCCCGTACCGGTCCGCAGGAGGCGATTTTCGCATCCACGGGACTCACGAGAGCTTCCGGGGCGGGGTCGACCGTCCGGCTCCCGGTTTTCAGCCTGCGGGTGAAAAACTCGTTCAGCGATGTATATTCTTCCAGCTTCTTCTCGGCTTCATGAACATCGATTTTGTAAGTATCGGCAAAACGGCGGATGAACCTGCGGCTGTAGGCCGATTTGGCCAGCGTACCCGCCATCCGGGAAACGAATTTTCGGGATGATAATTCCGTCATCAGGCGCAGCAGTCCGCGTTTCATTCGGCCGGCCACTCCTTTTTCCATGTCATGTTTATCATTTGCTTAGTGTGCCACATCGCCATGCAAAGTGCAATACCGCCGGCTTCCCCCCGTAGCGTGCCTATGGGTGAACGCATATGATACTGGAGGCTTATGACGGGGAAGGAGAGGGACATGAGAAAGGACAAACCGAAAAAGACGCCTAAAAATCGCAAACCGCTCTATTTCGTAGATAATCCGAACAAACTCGAGCTGCAATGGCTGGACGATATACAAAAGAATAAGTCGAAGCATATGGAGGTTCACGGAACAGCGGTCGCGGAATCCGAGACGCAGCCGACGGAACGGCAAGGCACGAAACCGGGGCGCAAAAGAGGCAAAGCCGGCGCATCCGGGGTAAAGCCTGCAGATATGGATAGCATGCCGGATGAACTGCCGGTACAGGCGGCGGCCGAAACGCCGGAATATGTATCCGATTCGAAGGAAACGGAAGAAATTGTGGCCATCGCCACCTCGGCCGATTCGGCGGATACGGCCGAGGTGGCGGATTCAACGGAGGAGAAAGCATCCGTCGAGACGGTCTCTCCGAACCACGCGGAATCGCTCGACGATCTGATGAAGGATACGGACAACACCGCAGATCTGCTCATTTCGTTGATTGCGGAAGAGTCGGCGGAAACCCGGCCGGATGACGAAGTGCGGGAGCCGACGGCTGGCGTGACCTCTCCGGAGCAGCGCCGTGCCAAGCTGGAAGAGAAACGCTTGCCTTCGAAGCCCGCACCGATCGTCTATACCGACGACGTGGCGGACGGAGCCATCACGGCGGATAAAATCGCGCCGCATACGATCGGCAGCCGCCAATTGGCGGCCGAATCCATACAGACGGAATCGCTGGCCGATTTTGCCGTGACCGCGATCAAGCTGGCCGACGGCTCGGTCACCTCCTCCAAGCTGGCACCCGAATCGGTGACGGGCGAGCATCTGATCAAAAACTCGATTTCCGGGCAGAAGATCAGAGATCGTTCCATTACGGGGGAAAAGCTGAGAGACGGCAGCATATCTTCGGTAAAATTGGCCGACCGGATTATCAGCTCCGATAAAATCGCGGAAGGCTCCATAACGGCAAAACATTTAAGCGGACTGGTCGTGACGTCCGAACTGCTGCAGGATCAAGCGGTGACATCGGAAAAAATCCAAAGCGGTGCGATCCGAAGCGAGAATCTGGCCAACGAAGCGGTCGATACGTCCAAATTGGCCGACGGGGCGGTCACGGCAAGCAAGCTGCGCGATTCGGCGGTAACAGCCGACAAAATCTCCCGCGGAGCGGTGGAGTCCCGTCATCTGGCGGAGGGACTCGTACTCGCCGAGCACGTGGCGATCGGGGTGGTGCAGGGAAAGCATTTGGCCCCGCAAGCCGTGACTTCGGAGCATCTCGCCGACGGCGTGGTAGGGGGGCGTGAGCTGGCCGACAGATCGGTAACGGCAAACAAACTGGCCTATGGCTCGGTCGGTTCCGAACAGCTGCTCGCCGAATCGGTGCAGAGCGGCCACCTCAAGGATGGAGCCGCGGAATCCCGGCACTTGGCAGACAACGCGGTAACGGCTTCGAAGCTGGCGGACCTGTCCGTATCCACGACGAAGCTGGCCGACCATGCCGTGACCTCGATGAAAATTGCCGATCAAAGCATCATTGCCGGCAAGCTTTCGGATGAAGCGGTACATTCGCGCCATCTGACCAGAGGAAGCGTTACGGCCGATAAGCTG
Organism: Cohnella pontilimi; assembly: GCF_005049045.1. Taxonomy (GTDB): domain Bacteria; phylum Bacillota; class Bacilli; order Paenibacillales; family Paenibacillaceae; genus Cohnella; species Cohnella pontilimi. The sequence continues at coordinate 96,478 of NZ_SUPK01000009.1, read as the reverse complement.
GCGGACGCTTCGGTCGAATCCCGGCATCTCACCTCGAAGGCTGTGGAAGGGCGTCATCTGATCGAGGGTGCGGTCGGACGGGCACATTTGCAGGAAGGTGCGGTCGGGCCGGTTCAACTGTCACCCGGTTCCGTCGACAAGCGGCATTTGGCGGAAGGCGCTGTGGGAACCGCCCATTTGGCCAATCAGGCTGTGACCGCCGCGAAAATCGGAGACGTTGCGGTGGAAAACCGGCATCTGGCCAGACAGTCGGTCAAAACGGAACAGCTCGCCCCGGGAAGTGTGACAGCGGATAAGCTTGCCGGCGGAACTTTGAAGCCGTTCCATTTTGACGAAGGGGCCGTGACGGCCGCTGCGCTGGCTTCGGAGGCCGTGGAAGGCCACCATGTCAAACAAGGATCGATTGCCGCCTCTCATTTGGCGCCCGGGTCCGTAGGCGCCGCGTCGCTGCAGGCGGAATCGGTGACCGAGAAAGCCATCGCGCCGGGAGCCGTCGGAGAGCGGCAGCTGGGCTCGCGCTCCGTATTTTCGCATCATTTGACGGATCAAGTGGTCACTTCCTCGAAGCTTGCTCCGGAATGCGTATCGACGGACAAACTCGCGGACTTGGCCGTGACAACAACCAAATTAGCGGACGGAAGCGTTACGGCTGAGAAATTGGAAGAAGCGTCCGTCGGGACGGACGCCTTGGCGGATCAAGCCGTAACGGGGAGGGTGCTGGCGGACCGGTCCGTGGCTGAGCGCCATATTCAGCCGCATGCCATTGGAACCGTTCATCTAAGCGCCGGAAGCGTCACACCGGAAGCTCTCGCAGCAGGCTCCGTCACTTCCCGAGCCATTGCCGAGGATGCAGTGACGGCCGACAACATCGGCTCCGATGCGGTGACAAGCCGGCATTTGGCGCCGCTGGCCGTACTCGGCTTACATTTGGCGGAGAAAAGCATTCGCGATTTGCATATCAGCGACGGGGCTGTCACTTCGGCACAGATTGCACCGCAAAGCATAGGAACACGGCATTTGGCCGACGGAGCCGTCGGCTCGCGTCAACTGGCCGCCCGCGCCGTCACCTCCTCGCATGTGGAGCCGGGCTCCATCGGTTCCGAACATCTGGGGCAAGGCGTAATCGGCACCGCTCATCTGGCGCCGCAAAGCATCGGCGATCGTACGTTGCGGGACGGTGCGGTCACCTCTTCGAAACTCGCGGACCGCTCGGTCACAGCGGAGAAGATCGCGGAAGGGAACATCGCAGGCGATCATCTGGCGTTAGAAAGTATCGCGGGCAAACATGTGAAGCCGGAGTCGCTGCATGGCTACCATCTGCGAAAAGGTACCGTGACGCTCTCCCATCTTGCACCCGATCTATACGAGTTGGCCAAACAGGCGGAACGTCCGATCGGCTCCGAGAAGCTGGACACGGATGCGGTGGATACCGCTCATTTGCGGGGCGGTGCGGTAACCCGCGATAAACTGGGCGATGCGGCCGTGACGGAGAGGAAACTCACCGACGCCTCGGTCACCGAAGCGAAGCTTGCGGACGGGGCCGTCACCGAGAACAAGCTGGCCGCCGGCATTGTGAGCCCCCGCAAGCTGACGCCCGGACTGGCCGAACTTATTGCGCGGGCCGCATCTCCAATCGGGGAAGATCGGCTGGAAGACGGCGCGGTGACGGCGGCGAAGCTTGCAGCCGGCTCGGTCGGTTCTCCGCAGTTGGCCGATAAGAGCATTACCGGTGACAAAATCGCAAATGCGACGATCGGGACGGAACAGCTTGCGCCCGGAGCCGTTGATGCTCACACCCTCTCCGAAGGAAGCGTAGGTTCCGCTCATCTCTTGCCGGAATCGGTTTTGTCCGAACATTTGGCGGAATTATCGGTGTACTCGGCGCATCTGAGCTTCGGTTCGGTGCAGGAGAGCCATCTGGCAGACGCCTCGGTGACGGCGGCGAAGCTTGCGTCCGGCTCGGTGGGATCGGAACAATTGGCCGATCGAAGCGTCATCCGTGCGAAACTTGCCCAAGGAGCGGTAGGGCCGGAACAGCTGGCGCATGGAGCGGTCAGGACCGAGAAAATTGCCGAAAACAGCGTCGGATCGACACATTTGATGCCGGAGTCCATTCTGTCCGGGCATCTGGCCGACGGCTCGATATTGTCGGGGCACTTGTCTTATCAGTCGGTGACGGCCGAGCATCTTGCGGACGAGAGCGTCGACGCTTCCAAAGTAGTGCCGGGGAGCTTGACGGACGTTCACTTGGCGGACGGCGCGGTAACGGCGGCAAAGCTTGCGGCCGATTCGGTCGGAAGCCTGCATCTGTCGGACAAAAGTGTGGTCCGCGACAAAATCGCCGACGGCGCGGTGGGCGTGAATCAACTGTCGGCCGGCGCGGTAAATGCGGAGAAAATCGCATCGGAGAGTGTAGGCGCCGCTCATCTGGCATCGCAAGCGATCCGAACCCATCACTTAACCGATGGCGTGGTACTCTCGGAGCATCTGGGCTTCGAAACGGTAACGGAATCTCATTTGGTGGACGGCAGCGTCGTTTCGGCCAAAATTGCCGCCCGCGGCGTGAAGGAAGCTCATCTTGCCGATGGCGCGGTGACAGCGGCGAAGCTTGCATCCGGCTCGGTGGGATCGCAGCAATTGGCCGATCGCAGCATTCTGCGAGAGAAAATTTCGGACGGTGCGGTGGGACCGGATCAGCTTGAACCGGGCTCTGTCGGAAGCCAGCATATGGCTTTAAATAGTGTCGGGTCGGAGCATTTGATGCCGGAGTCGGTGGGTCCGGAACAATTGGCGTCCCGTTCGGTATTATCGGAGCATCTCTCGCTCCACTCAGTGACGGCCGAGCATCTCGCGGACGAAAGCGTCGACGCTTCCAAAGTGGTGCCGGGAAGCTTGACGGACGTTCACTTGGCGGACGGCGCGGTGACGTCAGGGAAATTGGCGCCCGGTTCGGTCGGCAGCCTGCAGTTGTCGGAGAAAAGCGTCGTCCCCGATAAAATTGCCGATGGAGCGGTGGGGGCGGATCAGCTCTCGGCAGGCGCGGTAAGTGCGGATAAAATCGCGCAAGAGAGCATCCAGGCTGTTCATCTGGCTCCGCAAGCGATCCGAACGTACCATTTAGCCGACGGCTTAGTGCTCTCTGAGCATCTGGGCTTCGAATCGGTGACGGAAGCTCATCTGGCCAACGGCAGCGTGGGCTCGGCCAAAATTGCGGCGGGCAGCGTACAGGAAGCCCATCTCGCTGACGGTTCGGTGACAGCGGTGAAGCTTGCGGCCGGCTCGGTGGGATCGAAGCAGTTGGCCGACGGCAGCATCCTGCGCAGTAAAATTGCCGACGGTGCAGTAGGACCGGAACAATTGGCGCCCGGCTCGATACTCTCGGAGCATCTCTCTTTCGGGTCGGTGATCGCGGAGCATCTGGCAGACGGTATACTCGATGGCGACAAGCTGACGCGGGGAAGCGTAACGGAAGAACATTTGGCAGACGGCTCCGTGACTTCGGGCAAATTGGCCGACGGCAGTGTGACGGAAGCCCATCTCGCCGACGGCTCGGTGACCGCAGGCAAGCTCGCCCCGTCCTCGGTCGGAAGCTTCGAGTTGGCCGATCGAAGCATCGTGCGCGAGAAAATTGCCGATGGCGCCATCGGAACGGACCAGCTCGCGCCGGGTTCGGTGAATGCGGAGAAAATCGCGGTTCACAGCGTCAGTTCGTTGCATTTGATTCCGAAATTGATTTTTGGTCAACACATCGGCGATTCGGTGATTTCTTCCGGTCATTTGGCGGACCAGGCGGTGACGGAAGAGAAGCTGGCGGATGGCAGCGTGACCCGGGCCAAGATTGCCGATGAAAGCATTAGCGGCGAGAAACTGGCAGCGAGCGCGGTATCGACCGACAAACTGGCCGATTTCAGCATTACCGAGCATAAATTGGCGGATAGCAGCGTGACCGGTGTGAAGTTGGCAGACGGAAGCGTGGATGCCGCCAAATTGACGGATCAAGGCGTTACCGAGCAGAAGCTGGCCGACGGCAGCGTCAGCGGCGGTAAGCTGGCGGCAGGTTCCGTGACGGAGGAGAAGCTCGCGGACGGCAGCGTGACCCGGGCCAAGATTACCGATGAAAGCATAAGCAGAGAGAAACTGGCGGCTGAAGCCGTAACAACCGACAAGTTGGCAGACTTCAACGTAACCGAGCATAAGTTGGCAAATGCCAGCGTAACCGGTACGAAGTTGGCTGATGGGGCCGTTACCGAGGAAAAATTGGCAGACGGAAGCGTCAGCGGCGGAAAGCTCGCCACAGGTTGCGTGACCGGTGAGAAGCTGGCGGATGCCAGCGTGACCCGGGCCAAGATTGCCGATGAAAGCATAAGCAGCGAGAAACTGGCGGCTGAAGTTGTAATAACCGACAAGTTGGCTGACTTCTCCGTAACCGAGAGCAAATTGGCGAACGGCAGCGTCACCGGTGTGAAGTTGGCAGACGGAAGCGTCGATGCCGACAAATTGGTGGATCAAGGTGTTACCGAGGAAAAATTGGCAGACGGAAGCGTCAGCGGCGGAAAGCTCGCCACAGGTTGCGTGACCGGTGAGAAGCTGGCGGATGCCAGCGTGACCCGGGCCAAGATTACCGATGAAAGCATAAGCAGCGAGAAACTGGCATCGAGAGCGGTATCGACCGACAAACTGGCCGATTTCAGCGTAACCGAGCATAAATTGGCGGATAGCAGTGTGACCGGTGTGAAGTTGGCAGACGGAAGCGTTGATGCCGACAAATTGGGGAATCAAAGTGTTACTGAGCAGAAGCTGGCCGACGGCAGCGTCAGCGGCGGTAAGCTAGCGGCAGGCTCCGTGACGGAGGAGAAGCTCGCGGACGGCAGCGTGGGCTCGGCCAAAATTGCGGCAGGCAGCGTACAGGATGCCCATCTCGCCGACGGTTCGGTGACGGCGGCGAAGCTTGCGACCGGTTCGGTGGGATCGGAACAGTTGGCCGACGGCAGCATCCTGCGCGATAAGATTGCCGACGGAGCGGTGGGGGCGGATCAGCTCTCGGCAGGCGCGGTAAGTGCGGATAAAATCGCGCAAGAGAGTATACAGGCCATTCATCTGGCTCCGCAGTCGATCCGAACCCACCACTTAACCGATGGCGTGGTGCTCTCGGAGCATCTGGGCTTCGAATCAGTGACCGAAGCTCATCTTGCGGACAGCAGCGTGGGCTCGGCCAAAATTGCGGCGGGCAGCATACAGGAAGCCCATCTTGCCGACGGTGCGGTGACGGCGGCGAAGCTTGCACCTGGCTCAGTGGGTACGGAGCAGTTGGCCGATGGCAGCATCCTGCGGGAGAAAATCGCCTATGGTGCGGTAGGGCCGGACCAGTTGGAGCCAGGCTCCGTCGGAAGCGCACAGCTTGCTTTGAATAGTGTCGGGTCGGCACATCTGATACCGGAGTCGGTGGGTTCGGAACAATTGGCGCCAGGCTCAGTATTGTCGGAGCATCTCTCGTTCGGGTCGGTGACGGCGGAGCATCTGGCTGACGGGTTAATCGACAGCGACAAGCTGATGCCGGGATCTGTCGGAAGCCAGCATATGGCTTTAAATAGTGTCGGGTCGGAGCATTTGATGCCGGAATCGGTGGGGTCGGAACACTTAGCACCCGGCTCAATACTTTCGGAGCATCTCGCGCTTCGGTCGGTGACGGCCGAGCATTTGGCAGACGGTATACTCGACGGCGACAAGCTGAAGCCTGGAAGCGTAATGGAAGAACATTTGGCAGACGGTTCCGTGACCTCGGGTAAATTGGCCGACGGCAGTGTGACGGAAGCCCATCTCGCGGACGGCTCGGTGACCGCAGGCAAGCTCGCCCCGTCCTCGGTCGGAAGCTTCGAGTTGACCGATCGAAGCATTGTGCGCGAGAAAATTGCCGATGGAGCCGTCGGAACGGACCAGCTCGCGTCGGATTCGGTAAATGCGGAGAAAATCGCGGTTCACAGCGTCAGCTCTTCGCATGTGATTCCGAAATCGATTTTGGGTCAACACATCGGCGAATCGGCGATTTCTTCCGGTCATTTGGCATACCAGGCAGTGACGGAAGAGAAGCTGGCCGATCGGGCCGTGACGGAGGAGAAACTGGCCGATGGCGCCGTTACCGAGGAAAAACTGGCCGACGGCAGCGTCAGTGGCCGGAAGTTGGCTGATGGCGCAGTGACAGCCGAGAAACTCGCGGATGGCAGCGTGACCGCGGCTAAGATCGCCGACGGAATCATTGACGGAGAGAAAATGGCTGAGGGTGCGGTGTCGACCGACAAGTTGTCGCCGGGAAGCGTCACTGAAAATCGTTTGGCGGACGGTTCCGTAACCTCGGGCAAGTTGGCCGCCGCCAGTGTGACGGAAGCCCATCTCGCAGACGGTTCGGTGACCGCAGGCAAGCTCGCTCCTTCCTCGGTCGGAAGCCTCGAGTTGATTGCTCACTGCATCGTGCGAGAGAAAATTGCCGATGGAGCCGTAGGAACCGACCAGCTTGCTGCAAGATCGGTAAATGCGGAAAAAATCGCGGTTCACAGCATCAGCTCGTCGCACTTGATTCCGAAATCGATATGGGGTCAACACGTGGGCGAATCGGCGATTTCTGCCGGTCATTTGGCCGACCAGGCGGTGACGGAAGGGAAATTGGCGGATAGGGCCGTTACCGAGGATAAACTGGCTGACGACAGCGTCAGCAGCGAAAAACTGGCGGCAGGCTCAGTAACGGAAGATAAGCTCGTGGACGGCAGTGTCACCGGGTTTAAGATCGCTAATGAAAGCATAAGCGAAGAGAAGCTGGCGGCTGAAGCGGTAACGACCGATAAGTTGGCTGACTTCTCCGTAACGGAGAGCAAACTAGCGGACGCCAGTGTCAGCCGGGATAAGCTGGCTCATTGGGCCGTTACCGAGGAGAAGCTGGCCGACGGCAGCGTCAGCGGAGAGAAACTGGCTTCCGGCGCGGTATCGGCGGAGAAGCTTGCGGACGGCAGCGTGACCGCATCCAAGATCGCCAATGAAAGCATTAGCGGAGAGAAGCTGTTGACCGAAGCAGTGTCGACCGATAAGTTGGTTGACTTCTCCGTAACCGAGAGTAAATTGGCGGACGCCAGCGTGAGCCGCGATAAGCTGGCCTATTGGGCCGTTAACGAGGAGAAATTGGCCGACTGCAGCGTTAGCGGCGAGAAGCTGGCTCTCGGCGCGGTAACAGCGGAGAAACTCGCGGACGGCAGCGTGATTGCGAAGAAGATTGCCAACGAAAGCATTGGCGCCGAGAAGCTGATCGATGGTGCGGTGACCGCAGAGAAATTGGCCGACGGCAGTGTAACCCAGCTCAAACTAGCCGACGGCTCCATCACCGACGATAAATTAGCCGACGGTTCCATCACCGCCGATAAGCTCGCGGCCGGAAGCGTAGACGGCGATAAGCTGGCTAACGGCAGTGTGAGCGAGCTGAACCTGGCGTCCGGTGCCGTCACCTCGGAGAAGTTGGCGGACGGCAGCGTAAATACAGAAAAGCTGGCGGCGGGCTCGGTCACGACGGAGAAGCTGGCGGACGGCTGTATCTTGGAGGCGAAGCTTGCACCGGGATCGGTCACAGCGAAGAAGCTGGCACCTGGAAGCGTGAACGCGGAAAAGCTTACCGCAGGATCGGTGACCGTGGATAAACTCGCGGACGGCAGCGTAACCGAGGAGAAATTGTCGCACGGACTCAGGCAATATTTGTCCCGGTTGGAATCTCAAGCTTCTCAAACGCAATCCACCCCGGTCGAAGTCCCGAACACCGGCGAGTTGGCAGATAAGAGCGTAACCGGCGCACATTTGGCAGAAAAGAGCGTAACCGGTTCACATCTGGCGGATGGCTCCGTGACAGGGGAACATCTGGTCGACGCAAGTGTGGACGCGGCCAAATTGGCTCCGCGAAGCGTATCGGCGGAACATTTGGCGTTTTTGCCGGTGGCCGCACAGTTGCCGGGAGTATCGATGGCATACGGCACTGTGCCGTACGCTTTCCAGGGAGTGACGGAATCCATCGAGGTGACTGTGACTTTCGAAGTTCCGTTTACCGACGATTCCTACGTGCTGTTCGCGATGACCGATCACATTTCCTGCAGCTGCTTTTTACAGACGAAACGGGAGAGCGATGCGGTGCTTCAAGTGGTCCGGACCCGTCTCGGTCCCGAACCGCACGGACACATTCAATGGGTGGCAATCGGACGCTGAGTCTTACCCTTTCCATTGAGCCGGCCTTTTGGGTCGGCTTTTTTGCGCCTGGAAAGCCGTACATGTGCCGTTGCCGAGGGATAAATATCTCATAAAATGTCTTGTATACCGTTGCCCGTATCTGAAAAGGGTGAAGCAATGGCGAAAACAACATTGGCTGACGGTGCACGCTCGGAGGCGTCCGGGCAAAGTCACTCTTCACGGAAGCCCCGGGTTTCCGTCATCATCCCGGTGATGAATGAGAGGCGAACGCTGAAGAGGGTGCTGCAAGAAGCTTCCCGCGTAGATCCGGATACCGAGGTCATCGCGGTGGTGAACGGTTCCACGGACGGTTCTCTCCGAATTGCCCGAAGGAGCGGTGCCCGGGTCATCTTCTTCGACAAGCCGCTTGGCCACGATGTCGGTAGAGCGATCGGCGCGCTGGAAGCGAGAGGGGACATTCTGCTTTTTATCGATGCGGATATGGTGATTCCGGCAAAACAACTCCATCGCTTCGTGGCGGATGTGAGCAGCGGAGCCGATGTGGCGTTAAACGATTACTCGGGACCCGTCAAACGAAGCAAAGTACACCGTGTCGTTCTTGCCAAGCATGCATTCAACGTTTTTTTGGGCCGGCAGGATTTGCGGGGAGCGTCCTTGACGGCGATACCGCACGCCTTGAGCCGTAAAGCATTGGATGTGATCGGCGCTTCATCTCTGGCCGTTCCGCCGCTGGCTCAAGCGAAAGCCATCGGAAGCGGGCTGATCGTTCGGCTCAGCGGACATGTGGATGTGGGCAGGCTCAACGCACCGAGAATAAGACGAGAGCGAACCCAGTCCCTCTCTTCTTTGATTGTCGGCGATCACCTGGAAGCGATCCATTGGTGGCTGGAAAATCGCGGGCCCCGCGTGAATAGGAAGAACATCAACTACCGCCAAGGGTGGTGAGATGACGGATGAAAATCTCTTGTTATTCGCTGGGCTACTTGGACGGGAAATCTTGGCGCAAACGCCATGCAGGCCAGATCAGTTCAAGCACTGCAAGACGTAAGGTTCAGGAAAAGTGGTCACGCAGAGCTCGAAAACTGTTCGGCCGAAACCCGGTATGGTTGAATCTGGTACGGCAAGGAAACCGTTATGCCGCCGGTTTCCGTCAAGGTGCCCGCATCGCGTTCAAGTTGCTCCCATTGCCCCTTCGAGGCACGGCGGCGGCCGTTCTGCACGCCCCCCGCCAGACTTCCACACTATGTCACGTATTAAGACAGTTGCGCGGACTGCCGCTTCATCAAATGGTGGTTGTGATGCATGACGCCACACCAGCTTTTTTCGAGAAAGTACGGGCGCAACCCGACGTTCTGATTGTTTACTCGCCGGAAATGCAGGACCCGGACGGCGGACGGGCACTGGGCGCAAAATTGACAGGTACCGATACCGTTCTGTTCGTCGATGCCGAACGTCCCGTAAAAGCGGCGAAACTCGGGAGGTTTTTGTGGGCAGCGGACTCCGGTTTGGACGCTGCGCTGAATAACGTGTCTGCCGAACTCGGACGGTTTGATCAGCGGCCTTACGATTACCGGATGGCGGAATTCCTGAATACTTCCTTGAGGCGGACAGATTTAAAGGCCAATACGATGAATATGCTCCCGTTCGCACTGTCCCGCCGGGCGCTCGATTCGCTTGGGATTGCCGCATTAATGTGTCCGCCCAAGGCTCATGCTGCCGCCATTCTGAGCGGGTTGAAGGTGGGCGTCGGAGGCCGCGTTCCCGTCCGCAAACGGCACAAAGATAGCGCGGCATTCATCAAAACTGTCTTGGACTATGCGGAAGCTTGGCGGCATGCGTTGTCGGCTGCAGGAATTCGACTTTTGTACCCGGACCGATATCGAAACCGTCAGGTGATCGAGGAATGGGTGAGATGAACCTGGTATCCATCATCGTTCCGACTTATAACCGGCTGGATTTTCTGCAAAGATGCGTGGAGTCGATACGAACCCACACATCAGACGTTCCGTACCAGCTCATTGTGGTGGACAACGCATCGTCAGACGGCACGTCCGAATGGTGCATCCGGCAAAAGATCCCGTTTCTCTCCCTGCCGCACCCGGAACGATTTTGCGCCGCCTGCGACATAGGCTTTCGCATGGCTGACGGAGATACCTTTTTGCTGATGAAACACGATACGGTCGTCACGCCCAACTGGCTCCGCAATCTTGTCACGGCACTCTACAGCCAACCGGACATCGGCATCGTCGGCCCCGTCAGCAACCGTGCCGGCGGTTCCCAACATGTCGACTATCCTTTTCAAGACTTGGATGAATTTCAAAGAATCGCGGCCGTTGTGAATGTTTCCGATTCCACCAGGTGGAAAGAGGTTAAGCATGTCGAGAGTTTCTGCTTGGCGTTCCGGCGGGAAGTGATGGACCGGATCGGTCATGGCGATGATTATGGTCTGCAGGCGAGGAAGGCAGGATACAAACTGGTCGTTTGTCATGACGTTCTCCTCTATCACGAAGGCTGAGCACTCGGAAAGGGGTATTGCCGTGGCACCCGTCCGTAGGGAACAAAAAGCAGCGCGAACGGGCTATCAGGAAGGTTTTGAGGAGGGCCGACGCTTGGGATTGGCGGTTGGGCAGCGAGGGTACGGCATCCATTTCGAAGGAACCAGCATCATCATCCCCACCTTCAACCGCCTGCAGGTGCTTAAAAAATGCCTCGACAACATTTTTGAACATACGGCCTCGTCTCATGAAATTATAGTGGTCGATAACGGGTCGAACGACGGGACTTCATCTTATTTGAAGAGCTTGGCGGGCGCGGTCAGAAGCAGAAAATTGGATAAGAACCGGGGGTATGCGGGAGCGGTAAACGTCGGATTGACGATGGCCAAGGGGACTACGATCGCTCTGCTGCACGAAGATACGATGGTCACGCACAAATGGCTCGACAACATGCTGCGTTGTCTGAACAGCAATCCGCAGATCGGCATGGTGGGACCGGTGACCGATCGGACAGCGAAGGAAATGCAGGAAATCGAGCATAGAAACAACCGGCAAAATTCGAAACGATGGCGAAAAACGGACCGGTTGCCGGGATGCTGCCTGCTTTTCCGCCGTGAATTATTCGAGCAGATAGGGTTTTTCGATGAAGGCTTTGAGAACGGCAGCTGCGAGGATGAGGATTACTTCCTTCGGGTGCGCCTGCTGGGCAGACATCTGATGACGGCGGGAGATACGTTCGTTCATTACAACGGATTCGGCGGCGTACGAGAGCCCAATGAGCGGCTTTTGGAGAAATGGAATTCAATGTTGGAGTGGATGGAAAGTGCTGGCATACATTCTATTACTCCGCAGAGGACCACTGCACATACGGCTGTTTTTTATCCGGAACGGATTCTCGTGAGAGCCCTAGGGCCTACCGTTTATTGGATCGAAAACGGTGAGCGCCATCCGGTAAGGGGGACGGTTTCGGTCCCGGCTGTTCGAGTATCGCAAGTGGATTTGAGGCGTTGGCCGCTTGGAAAGCCGGTGGAGTATGAAAAGCCAGAACTTGAGTTCCGGGGGCTGACGGAGTCTGGCAGCCGCTTGCTGGGCGTAGTAAGGCTTCCGGACGGAAACCATTATCACGTCGAGGGCGGCAAAGTACGGCGGATCGTCAACCGGTCTGCGATGGAGGCATGGAATCTGCATCTGAAGCCGGTGAGAGAGATAAGTACGGAAAGACTCATGTCGAGGGAAAGCGGGCTGCCGATTATCGCACCTCCGGTGCTTCGGCAGATGCTGTGATAGGTTGACCGGTGCTCCCGAAGCTCGGGGCGGCGAGTGGGAGGTGTTGGGGAGTGAAACGGAAGACGGGTAAAGCTTCCCGCGGCGCATCACATCGGAAAAAGGAGACCAAACGAGGAGTCGTACGTGCAACAAGCGGAAAGAGTCGGAGTCGACAGCGTTTAAGGTTAAAAGCAGTATCCAGTCAGGATGACGCGCAAGCTTTTGAGGAAGCGTATCGGAACGGTTTCGATGAAGGCTTCCTCATAGGTTTTGAGGAAGGCCATCAATTGGCGTATGAGCAGCCGGTTTAACCGCTTGTCGCTTGTCACAGGAAATCAATGGTTGACGAATTTTGGAAGTTCTTCTTATAATGGGATCATCCAACCGAATATCGGAAAGAGCGAGGAAGCACCCGCGGGTTCAGAAATGGATGACGGAAGTGCTTTCTTTTTGTTTTTTTTATGGAGAAAAAACAAGCTGAAAGGTGGCGTAAATGATGAGAAAGTGGCATGGAACGGTATTAATTGTAATCGCGATGATAGCACTGTTGGCGGGACAAGCTGGGGTTTCCGCAGCCGGCCCCGAGCCGGTAACGGCTATGAAATTCAAGGATATCGAAGGTCACTGGGCAAAAGCGGTCATTGAAGAAGCCGCGGCAAAAGGCATCGTAGCCGGTTTTCCAGACGGCACCTTCGGGCCAAACGATTCGGTGACGGTCGCTCAATTTATTGTGATGATGTATACGTCCATGGCGGAGAAGGACGAATCAGGCAATATGTACTGGGCGGAGAAGCAGCTCGCTCTGGTTCCTGATTGGTTTAAAACAGTGGTGATGGACGCTAGAGTTTCGTTTAAGCCGGGAAAGCCGTGGTACGCTTCTTATGTTGAAAACGCCAAAATCATGGGTGTAATTCGAAACAATGAATATGCAGGCCGCTACAATGAATTGCTAACCCGTGAACGAGCCGCAGCAATGATCTACACCCTTGATTCATATTTCCATGGAAACGTTACCGATGAATACGCCGAAATCGCTGCGGCGCAATTGTTCAAAGACATGAATCGAGTTGAAGAAAATTACTACCTCCGGTCTATCGGTAAAGTAGCAGCCCGCGGAATCATGAACGGAAATAAAGGGTTTTTTAATCCTAAGGCGGCAATCACACGGGCCGAGGCCGTTCAGATCACATCCCTATTGGCGGACAGTTCGAAAAGAAATAAGGTGAACATCAATTTGAATGGTGTGCCATATGCAGTTGTTAATGATCCCGGGTTCGATACTATGGTAATTATTTTTGCAAATCAAGAAATGAAAAAAGTCTATGATTCACTTTTGTCATCTCAGTCTACCTACGAAGGTTCCACAGACGCTCACCTAGGAGTACTTGGTTACTACGAAAATGACACTCAAAAAGAAAAAGAATTGTATAAAGAATTTTACATGGATTTCAGCGACTCCAATAATTACGGAGATATGAGCATTTCCTTTGTTAGTAGAAACTACAACATTGCTCTTGAAACCGTTGCTGGCCGTGCTGAAAGAGCATCCAAGCCGATTTATGAGTTCTTATCACTTGTTTATAAGAATCCCGAGCCTGTAAAAAAACTAATCGATACTGCAGTGGCATCGGATCGCAATGGAAATTCCGTGAATATCGAAAAGACTTTTGAGGGAAGGGACATTCTCATAGTCAGTAACGGTAGAAAGTACCTCCAAATTTCGGTAGGGGCATATGGAGATAAATAAAGAGGCTGAGAAAGGCGCTGAAAAGCCCTTCTTGTTACCACATAAGAAAGGAGTTAAGTAATGAGGCTGGTACGAAAGGACAAACAAAAGTTAATTACGTATCTCATGCTCATTATTCTTACTACGACACTGCTTCCAATGGAGCAAGTTACGGCCGCAGGAATGTCGCTAACAACATGTAAAGAAAAATACGCCTATACTTCACCACCTCCAGGGTATTCAACCTGTATCCAATTCACAGATCCCGATGATCCACTGAAAAAGCGCATTCTTGTTAAGGGGTTTAATCAGAAGCTGTGGGACGATCAACAGGTTGTAGTATATGGAACAGAATATGATCTCAACTTGAGAGCAAGCGATTTCAAGACGACATGGCAGACATTAGATAGGAAACCAAGGAAAAACACCGATACAACGATTGCGCCGCCGCATCCGTACTACAGAAATAGTAATGGCACTAGAGGAGAATACCGCTATTATGGATACGATCTAGGTGGCTCCAAATACTCAAACCCTTATTTCTGGGATGATGCCAATAGTGGATTAGAAGCCGATCAGAAAAAGTGGGTTTACCGACCATGGGAAAGCAATCTGACATTAGGTAACCGACAACGGCCAGCAAGCTTCTCCCCGGATTTCGGAAAACAGTACCAAAATCCAGATAACATCTATAGGGCAGGCCCTCGCGTCATTAACCAATTCGATTCGTGGGTCCATAACGACAATTTCGAGGGGGGGATAATCGAAGCAACAGGTGGAAAGCCCAAAGATTCTATTCTTTCCAAAACTACTCGCCACCTCTTCGATTATATGTACGTTGAACAAGCACCATCCGTATGGGCTGACGGACAAGGACGGATGTTTCACCAACAATCTGACGGTGACATTTGGTACCAATCTTTTCCGTTAACAAAGTTGGAGGGCAAAAAGAACCCAGGCCTAAAAAGTACGACAATCAAATCAAGAGAGCCCATGGAAATGGATCTCTCCAAACTGCCGAATACATGGCAATGGACATTTGATTTTCAATCTATCATCAACGATGACCGTAAAGTCGATCCCGCAGATGAAGATGTCATGTATAAAGATCCTTTTAGAAAATTAGAATATTACACCCGAAACGACGTCGCTTACTGGAAATTCACCATAACCTACACAATAAGCGGTCAGGATCCACGAACGGATACAGTCACGACTGATCAGAGTGGGAAAGTCACCTACGATAAGGGTAGACAAATAGGAAATTACTTTGAAACCCTGAGCTTCAAAAACAGTGACTTCAAAGCCGGCGATTCCGTTAACGTTCAACTGAAAGCTGAGGCTCACTATGGAACGACGAATGTTGAAAGAGTATTCGACGCCGGTACGACGACACTAAATAAAACATTCACAAAGGACAAATCCCGGTGATCAAAGAGGTGGATGACATTCCGCCACAGCCGCCCTGGCCTCCTCCCCAACCATTCTTGCCTCCTCCTTTAGCGTGTAAGCCAACTCTTCCGAACGATGCCTTTGACATATTGGCCTACCCCGCATCCGACGACACAGACGCAAGCAAGGTGAAAGAGAGAAGAGTTTGGGTAGATGGAATGGAAGTAAACGATGTCGCTTTCTTCTCAGGAGAGTATGTTTTCGGTGACGATGCAGACGGACTCCATTACATAGCGATTAGGTGGGTACCAAACCCTCCTGACGATCCGAAGGTACCGCCTGACTATGATCCAGGGTGTACGACCCAGAGATGGATCAATGTCCACGACACCATGCCGCGAGCTCAATTTAAGTTCTATGGCGGGCTGTTTAAAGAAAATCGGAAAATGTCCATCGACGATACTTCCGCACAAGCGATTGACCCTTATGTTCAAGCGGCATACCCGATTACCGGCTGGCAATGGTCTTGGTCTGCAATCGAAGGAAGCGACAGCGATCGTCGAATGAAGATGGACGGGACGCAGCATAAAGAGTTCCTCTATAAAAAACCTGGCGAATATCAGGTGACACTCACCGTGACGAATGCGCTTGGCCGCAAATCGGAAGTTTATGTGCTGCCATTCACCGTCCTGAGAGACGAGAATCCGGCTGTCGTTTTTTATCCGTACTCCAGTCAAATCAGCCGTGAGGATGCTGTCACATTCGTCGATGATGCGGTCAGTACGGATTACGACACGATCACCACGGAGCGTATCGAGGTTTACTATGATGTCAACGGCGACGAAACCTACTCCGAATGGATCGACACGATAAGCGGCCCTTTAACGCAGTATAAACCGGCGGCTTCGAGGCTTGGAAAGTATCGGATCAAGATCACGGTGGAAGAGGACTTCGGGCAAGAGACGTTCCCTGAATTCATCACCGAAGCGGATAAAAGGCGCACCACCAAGCAGTTTGAGTTCATCGTGGACAACTACATCCCATACAATGACATCTATACAGATATTCCGGCTGTCCGGCCGCAGATCGATGCGTATTTCATGGCCGACAAAAATCTTGCCCAAAGCAAGATTGACTATCTTAAGAGCAGCACGGTCACCATCAATAATGGGCTGCGGAGAGAGGGAGCGGATCCGCAGGTCAATGTATGGGACATGCACACCTACACCTACTCACAACCGGGATCCACGACTTACAACACGGGTCAATCCTATCCGCCGGCAAAATACTATTGGTGCAGCAGCGGCGGATATTGCGGAACGCTGGATCGGCAAAGTGTGACGGACAATGGCACAAATGTAGACTTCGGATACGATGCGACAAAGCCGATGTCCGACTCGCACGGCGCTACGAGCTCCTGTTCGTCGAGCGGTTTTGTTGCCGCAGGCAGCTCTCCCGAAACGGCCAAATGCCCTAGCTCCGTGTATTACAGCAGTGGCGGTTATTCGGGCACTCTTTCACAGAGCTCTTACGACTACAGTTCACAAGGCGTATATGACAGTAAGGGGAACTATCTCGGCTTCAACTGGGTGCGATACTACACTTACTCCGGAACGGTGACCAAAACTTGGACGGAAACTTACCACGTTTACGACTGGCGCTGGGTACCGAACTATTACGGCTATTATACGGGCACCCTCTATAAAGACATCCGGCAGCCGTTCACCAATCCGTTTACCCGCACAACTTCGCAAAAATATATCATCTACATCTCCGACAACATCATCAATGAACTTCCGGATTTCAACAGGGTGAAGGGGATATCCGATGCTAAAATCATTCTCGTCGGATCACCGCCAATAACCGGTCAATCCTCGCCGGCCGACTTCATTGAAAATAAAGGGCAGCCGATCGAGGAATTGACACAAAGCGTGATCGACACGATTTCTTCGCAGTTTGCGGCAACCGCTGCACAAACTGTGCTTGTGAACGAAACGTTCAACCTGCTGACCGAGGAAACGGATCCGGAATTGGATCCGATTGTTCTACAGCAAATGCAATACGTTCACGACGAGCATTTTTACGACAATCCGACCGGGCATGCGTCGTTCGCCCTTACCGCTTTTGACCCGACGAAATATACCGCCGAATCGCTGAAAACCAGTTTTGCGTTTCCCGGCGAATACCGTATTTTCCGGAGGGTAAAAGACCAACCGAGCACGGACCCGAAATTTGCCAAGTACAGTTATTACTCGAACGATGCAGAAACGATCGTGCGGGTCCATCGCAAGCCCATTGCGGAAGCGGAACTCGACTGGACCTATGACGTGAATTGCAGCTGTTATCGGACAACGTGGGTGGACAAATCTTATGACCTCGACCATAACGTAAGCGACCCGGTAAACAAGGGAATTGTGGAGAGAAAAATTCGCTATCAATTCAGCGGGGAATGGTATTATCGCATTCCGGACGAGCTCGCTCCAGGCTCATACCGCCTGGAGTACACGGTCAAGGATATCGAAGGCGTATGGTCCGATCCGTTTGTGATGACCTTCACGCTTTCACCTGCACCGCCGCCGCAGCTGAAAGGGAACTTGAAGGCGGAAGACGGCGCGTTCACGCTCGCTGGAGGGGTTCCCGCGGGAGAAAATTTAGTGGCCCACAAGCTGTGGACGCGCTATCCTTCCTCGGTGAATTTGGAGCTGCTGATGTCGGTCTCCGGTAATTACATCCGAAAAGTCGTTCCCTATTACACGGGTACGAAAAGCGGCAGCGACATCGAATGGAGCGATGTGAACACCGGTATTCCGGCCACCACGCCGGACGGCTCTTATATCTACCGAATTCAAGCCAATGCGGCCAACGGCACGAAAGCGAATCTCGATTTTCCAGTGAAAGTCTTGACGCCCATTCAATTAACGCCGGAGATCCGTACCTCCTATGGTGTGTCGGACACGGCTACCGTCGGACAACCGATGACGGTCGCCGCAACGACTACGGAGTATGCCCATCAGGTGACGGTGATCGCTTTTAAAGGGCAGCCGTTTCAAAAGTCGCTGACGCTGAGCGGGACCGTAACTTCCACCGCCGGTACGGGCAGCAAGGAATGGAGTGTCTCGTTCACGCCGCAGAAACCGATCGCGGACGGGGTATACACGTTCGAATGGACGGCACGCACGCCGAATGGGAACGTCGAGATCAAGACTATGAGCGTAAAAATCGTGAACAACACAGCACCGACAGGTGATTTCACCGTGTTCACTTATGATGGGAAAGACGCTTCGATGCCGATTTTCGAAGGGGACACGGCGCATATCCGGTCTTTGAACTTGGCCGATGCGGAACGCGATTCCCTGGTGGTCCGATATGAGGTTTTCGATCCTTCGGGAACGAAGAGGCTGGATGACAGCGCAACCGTGGCCTATCCTTATGCGGCAACGGGGCCGGATATGGCGCTACCGACAGGAACCGTCGCCGTGGGTACGTGGACGGTGAAGCAAACGATCAGCGACGGCAAAGCGCCAGCCGTGACGCGGACCAGAACCTTCATGGTAAGAGCGTTAGGGATTCAGGGAGTGGTGAAACATACCGAGGCATGGGAGGCGAACCGGCTCCGCTACAACGAGAAACATCCCGATGCGCAGCGTCCGGCGGATTGGTTTTGGGCCGGGGAAGCATTCGTGCTGGAAGCAACCGTGACGGAATCCGGTACTTCCTGGACAAAGCCGGTCTCTGTAGTGGCCGCGGCAACGCCGCAGCTTCGCAAAGCATTGAGCGCAGTGCCGGCCTCGCCGCTTTGGAAAGGCGTCCTTGGCTCGGGAGACGCCGGCGGCCCGCTGAACGAATTGCCGGAAGGCGCCTATTCCTTCGTGTTCACTGTGACCTACAGCAACGGGGTGGTCAAGACCTCCACCGTGACGATCCGGCTGCGAGATAATATCGACGATTACGTGCAAGTACATCGCGTGCAATAGAAGGGGAGCAGCTCTTCAACCGTGCAAGACAATTGGCTCTTCACCAACCGCTCTTTTTCTCCTAAACAAGAAACCCGACAACGTGAAGATCAAAAATGCGCTCCCGAGACACAAAAAAATGCTGTGGATGGAAACGTAGCGGATCCCATACCCGCCGAGGCTCGGGCCGAGGACGCTTCCGATGCTGAAATGGATGGACGCGATCACGTTGGCGGCAGGCAGAATGGGCCGCGGCATAATGTCGGCGGCATAGGCTAAGCCCAGCGAGTAGAAGGAGCCGATGAAACCGCCGGCTGCGGCGAAAATCGGAACGAGCAGCCATAGATTGTTGCCGGCGGCCGGAATCGCGAAGAACAGCGCGGAACCGGCCGCAGCGCAGCCCATCAAAACCGGCTTTCGCCCGATTTTGTCGCTCCATACGCCCAGAGGTAACTGCAGAATCAGACTGCCAATGCCGAAAGTGAGCAGCAGCAGCGAGATGGAGGCCTGATCGAGCGCAATGCGCAGCCCGTACAATGGAAAGCTGCTGTTCATGGACGCTTCCATCAGGCCGTACAGCAAGCTGGGGATGAGACAGAACCAAGCGATCCGGTAGGTTCGGACAAAACGGTTTTCTGTGGATTCGCCTTTCGAGGCGCGCTCCGGCATTTGGTTCGGGATACGCAGCACGAGCAGAAGCACAATGGCAAACAGCAAACCGTTCACTAGGAATGGCGCCGCCTCGCCGAACGGCAGCAAATTAATGCCAAGCGGTCCGAGGCTGAAGCCGAGTCCGTACGACATGCCGTACAACGAAATGTACCGTCCACGGCTTTCGGACGGACTTGTACTCACGATCCATAATTGCGTGGCGAAGTGCAGCGAACTGTCGCCCACTCCGATCAGCAGCCGCAGCACGAACCACACCGCAAGCGAATCGGTTAACGGAAACATGAGCATAGACATCGTGACTATGAGTAAGCCGGCGACGATGACGGGTCTATACCCGAATCGGACGACCGGCTTTTCTACGAAAAACATCGTGCAGAAAACCCCGATATATAAGGCAGCGGAATTGATTCCGTTCATATCCGAAGAGACGCCCGAGCGCTCCAGCAAAATCGATAACAGCGGCAGCAGCAGGCCTTGGCTCATGCCCGCGACGACGATCACAAGCACCAAGCTGATAAAACGGTAACGAGGTGTAACTTCAGCGGAATTCGGCAAAGCGGAAAACAAAACTTACCCTCTCCTCCAGACAGACTCAGCCCTTACCATAACGCTTCCGCCTGGAACGGGCAATAGGAAAGTTTACAAGTATGCAAAACAAAGAAAAAGAGAGTCCAAGATGGGCTCCCAATTCCTGTTTGTGATTTACAATTGAACCGTTCATGCGGTCCAGCGTACCAGCAATCCGGCCTGCGTCAAGCCGGAGCCGAAACCGAACAGCGCGACCAGTTGGCCCGGCTTCAGCTTGCCGTTCCGGACGCCGGCATCCAGCGCGAGCGGGATCGAGGCGGCCGACGTATTGCCATTGTCCACGACGCTTTCCAGCGATTTGTCCGCCGGCAGCTCCAGGCGCTCGCAGATCGCTTCGATCATCCGCAGGTTCGCGCTGTGCGGTACGAACCAGTCCAGCTCCTGCGGCGTATAACCGGCGTCGGATGTCAGCTTCCGAACGCCGTCCGGGATCGTAGACACCGCCCATTTATACACTTCCCGGCCGTTCTGTACCAGTTTTCCGTCACCTTCGAGCGGAAGGCCGTTCCAAACATCGGCGAGTCCCGTAACATAGACCTGATTGCCGCCCGCTCCGTCCGTCGTGGCGAAGGACGAGAGGAATTCGCCCTGTTCGGCGGCTTCTACCAAAACGGCTCCCGCTCCGTCACCGAATAGGATGCACGTGGCTCGGTCCGAGTAATCAGTAATTTTGGTCAGCGTCTCGGCGCCGATTACCAGCACTTTACGGTATGCCCCGGTCATCAGAAGGCCGTTGGCCATCTGCAGGCCGGTCACGAAGCCGGCGCATGCGGCGTTGACGTCTACCGCGAGCGCGCGCGTCATGCCGAACGCCCGCTGCACCTGGGAGGCCACGGAGGGAAACGGCATATCAGGCGTCGTTGTGGCCACAATAACGGCATCGATGTCGGCGGCCGGCGTCGGATAACGGTTTAGCAAATCCTGGACCGCGGCAACGGCCAAATGGCTCGTAAACTGATCCGGCGCGGCCCGGTGACGGGTCACGATACCGGTACGCCGCACGATCCACTCGTGATCGGTGTCGACGAGTTTTTCAAGATCGCCGTTCGTAATGACGCCATCGGGCACGTAGCTGCCGATCGCGGTGATGGCCGCCTTCGACTGGAATCCGGAAATCGGGTGAGTAATGGACATGACCGGTCCCTCGCTTTCTTTTATATCACTTGGTATTAGTACCTGGTATTAAGTCTATTTCCATCGTACAACAACAATACCCAAACCGCAAGTGGAATAGCTGCAAAGGCCTGCGCACATCCTAAGTCTTGGCTGAGACCGTCGATCTCTAACGAGAGGGGGCATTCGATGCGCAAAGCGTTGACGGCTTCGGCGCTGTTGCTGTCTGCGGCACTGGGCATGGCCGGGTGCGTGGACGATCATACGGGCGACGTCGGGCAAAAAAATATCCGCCCTTATTACAAGAACGACCAGAATGCTTACAACAAGAACGGTCTTACCATTAACGGCGTGCACTCCTACGGCGGGCCGACCCGCAGACGATTCGCCGACGACGGCGCCATGGAAATGAACCGACGGAACGGTGACGCGAGGGTGGAGAACTTTGTTACCGGCGTTCATGGAAATCATCACCTGGAATGGAGCGATCGAATCGCGGCCCATTTACAGACGATACCGGGAGTGAAGTCGGCTAACGTCATCGTGACCGATCGCAACGCATATGTCGCGGTTATGGAAGATCAACGCACCGCAGACTCTGGCCAGAGGACGCTCCACGACAAAATCGCGGACAACGTGCGTGCCATGTCGCCTACCGTTCAAAATGTGTACGTGTCTTCAAACCCCGAGTTTGTGGGGCGGATGAACCGGTATGCCGCCGCCGTGAGTCAAGGAAGCTCCGTCCAGCGATATTTGATGGAGTTTAACGCCATGGTGGAGCGGATCTTCCCTTCTCTCACCCGTAGTCCGGATAGTGTAATCAGCGGAGAAACCGGGAGGCTGGGTGCGGGAGCGGCCGGAAGCGGCGGACGGTAACGGAATATACGATCGATTGTCGACGCCAAGTCCTGAGGGAGACGAAGTTCTCTCGGGACTTTTTTTGTTTGCGTCTCTTGTTGTTTCGCGGCCCATTTATCCCGTCGTACCGCACCATAGCAAAAACCCGTTCATATGATAAAGTTGACTGTATCCCTATCCCTTGTATTCAATCCATTCCCGGGCAAGGAGGGGTGACACACGTTGAAAGGCAGCGACCACAAAAGCAAATTCCTTCTGACAAATCGGGAACGCGAAGTGTTCGAACTGCTTGTGCAGGACAAGACGACTCGCGACATTGCCCAGCAATTGTTTATTAGCGAGAAAACGGTCCGCAACCACATTTCCAATGTGATGCAAAAGTTAAACGTCAAAGGTCGTTCGCAAGCGGTTGTCGAGCTAATCAAGCTCGGGGAATTAAAGATCTGAACAGACACCACGATGTCGACGAATGAGCGACTCAGGCCTTCTTTTTCGCTGCTTTTCTAAAGAAGCGGGGAGGGGGGTTTTTGAGCGTTGCGCAAAGAGCGGGAGACCGCTCTTTTGTGGTGTTGAGGCATGATCATGCATGCTCGCCCGCTACCGGTACGTTTTGCTTTGCAGCTGGTCAAGCCGTTTAAATACATAACCCTTTTTCCGGGCGTCCTCGATGATGGTACCTAAAGCCTGGGCGTTGTCGCTCGACACGGAGTGCAGCAGAATGACGGCGCCGGGGTGAAGCTGGTTCATCACGTTTTGATAGGCGAAAGCCGCCCCTTTTTGATGCTTGATGTCCCAATCTTTATAGGCAATGGACCAAAAGACGGACGTGTAACCAAGCTGGTGCGAAACTCTTAACATCCGGTCGCTGAAAATGCCTCTGGGCGGACGAAGAAATTTCATCTGCTGCTGTCCGGTCAATGGGGTGACTTCCAACCGCACCTTCTCCAGCTCTTCCTTGATCCGGGTCTCGTTCACTTGGGACAAATCCGGATGGCTCCAGGAATGGTTGCCGATCAAATGTCCTTCCTTTGCCATACGCTTGAGCAAGTCCGGCTGATCCTTCACAAAGTGCCCGGTGACAAAAAACACGGCGGGTACTTTATGATCTCTCAGAACGTCGAGAATTTTGGCGGTATAACCGTTCTCGTAGCCGTTATCGAACGTCAGATACAGCTCTTTGCGGTTCGTATTCCCCAAAAAGACGGCTTCATTTTTTTGCAGAACCCCCATAAAACCTTCCTGGGCGATGGACGGAAGCTTGCCGTCTCTGCTCTTTTTAAACCCGAAATGGTAAGGTTTGCCCGGATCCGCGGCGGAAGCCGGAGTTGTCCAGATCAGACAGCAAATAAGGGCCAGCGAAAAAATGAGAATTTTCCTGTGTTGTGTCATTTTTCAGCCTCCTTGAGTAAGTACTCTTGTAGATTGCCACCTTCGCAGGGAAAGTACTCCTCATGATCGCCTGCGGAGTAGGGCAAACTGGAGGTATGAAAACGGCGATCATCATTGTACACGCCCTATGGCTGGCCTATACGTCCGCATTCCATGCCCACAACGTTGCACGCAAAAGTCCGGCTGAAGCGATTCCGATTCTCCTTTACCATTCTGTGGCCGACAACCCGCAAGATCCGCTCAGCGTGCTGCCTGCCCGTTTCGAGCGGCAATTGGCGCATTTGCGCGACAGGGGCTATCACCCGCTGTTTTTCGCCGATCTTGCGGCTTGGGGACAACGTCCGCTCCCCCCGAAACCGGTCATCATCACGATGGATGACGGATATGACAATCAGTTCACGGCGGCTTATCCGATCTTGCGGCGTACCGGCATGAAGGCGACCATTTTTGCGATTACGGGGAGAATGGGCAAGCCGGGATATTTAACGTGGCAGCAGCTGCGTATGATGGAGGCTTCGGGTACTGTCGATACCCAGTCCCACACCGTGACTCATCCCGATTTTACGAAAATAAGCCCCGCTCAAAAGAGAGCCGAGTTGGTCGAATCCCGCGACGCCATTTTCCGCCAGCTCGGCCATCGATCGTACGCTTTTGCCTATCCTTACGGGAAGTATGACCAAGATTCCGTCGTGGCGGTCAGACTAGCCGGATATCGATATGCCGTTACCGGCGAGCCCGGGTATGCCGAGAGAAGCCAGGGGCTGCTGAAACTGCACAGAATTATAATGACCGGCGCCATGCCGCTGGAGGATTTTTATGCCTTGCTCCCATAGCGATGCGAAGAAGATGAAGACTTTGTTGAAGCTCTGTGCGACGGTTTGTCTCATTTCTGCCTTATGCTTCTCCAGCGCCTTTACCCGTTTCGGAAAGCCCGGCAAGCCGCCGCAAAGCGCGGATGTGTCCATTGTCATCAACCCCCGCACCAACACGCTTACCCTTTATCAAAATAATGTGCCGATCAAAAAATATCCGATTGCGCTCGGAAAGCCGGAGACACCGACGCCGATCGGAGATTTCAAAGTGATCAACAAGTACAAAAATTGGGGATCGGGCTTCGGTACAAGGTGGATGGGGTTAAACGTGCCCTGGGGGATATACGGCATTCACGGAACGAATCGGCCCGGTTCGATCGGTTCGGATGCAAGCCATGGATGCGTCAGGATGTTTAATCGTCACGTAGAAGAACTGTATAACAGAGTGAAAATCGGTACCAAAGTGACCATTTTGGGCCATGTGCTCGGAGAACCGCGCCAGCTGCCCCGCCGCTTGCTGCGCGGCCATACGGGCGGGGACGTGATGCTCATCCAGAACCGGCTGAGAGGCGCCGGTTTTTATCACGGTCCCTGCAACGGAAAGTTCGGCTATTCGACCGAACATGCGGTTAAAGCTTTTGAAAGAGCCAACAGCCTGCCGGCGGACGGTATCGTCTCTTTTCGCGAATATGTGCTGCTCGGATTGATTGAATAGAGAGGCAGGAGATTCGGACGCCCGGAGTGTGATAGGATGGAGCTATCCGAATCATAAGAGGGGTAGACGGAATGCCGGGAACGGGCGGGACTTCGGGGGAAGCCACGAAACACGAGCAGCTGCTGCAATATATCCGGGAGCTGCCTGTCGGAACGAAAGTATCGGTTCGCCAAATGGCGAAGGATCGCGCAGTGTCGGAAGGCACCGCTTACCGGGCGCTGAAGGAGGCCGAGCAGCTGGGCTTCGTCAGCACGAAAGAGCGGATCGGCACGGTGCGGGTGGACCGTAAAAGACGCGGAAATCCGGAGCAGCTCACGTTCGCGGAGGTGTTGGAAATTGTGCAGGGCAGCCTTCTGGGCGGACAAGATGGCCTCGAGAAGACACTGCACAAGTTCGTCATCGGGGCCATGGAGCTAGACGAGATGGCGGGATACATCGATGCCGGCAGTCTGCTCATCGTGGGTAACCGCGAAAACGCGCACCGGATTGCGCTGGAGCAAGGTGCCGGCGTATTGGTTACCGGCGGATTCGGGACGAGCGAGGACGTGAAGCAGCTCGCCGACGAGCGCCGGCTGCCGATTTTGACGTGCCGTCATGATACGTTCACAGTGGCGTCGATGATTAACCGGGCCATGTTCGACCGGCTTATCAAACGCAAGATTATGATGATTGCCGATCTGGTGGAGCCGTCGTCCAAAATTCGTTCGTTAAAACAGTCCGCCACGGCGGCGGATTTCGCCAAATTGAGTGCGGAGACGGGCCTGACGAGGTTTCCGGTAACGGATGAGTGGAATCGGGTGGTAGGCATGATTACGTCCAAAGACGTGATCGGGGCTTCTTCCTCGCAGACGTTGGACAAGCTCATGACCCGCCGTCCGATGACGGTGACGATGTCGACGCCGATCACCTCGGCCGCTCACCGGATGGTGTCGGAAGGGCTGGAGCTGCTCCCTGTGACGGATCGGCAGCGCAAGCTGATCGGCACGATCGGCCGAAGCGAAGTGCTGCGGGCGATGCAATTCGAGAGCCGGCCCTCCTCCGGCTTGGGGGAAACGTTCGACGCGCTCATGTGGAGCGGGATGACGGAGCGCCGGCAGGAGGACGGCAGAATCTATTTCACCGGTACGGCAACGCCCCAAATGTCAGGGCCGCTCGGTACGGTTTCCGAAGGCGTATTGGCTTCACTTATGCAGCAGGCCGGCTCGCGGGCAGCGGAGGATCTTCGCAGACGGGAGCACGTGCTAGAGAACATGACCACTTACTTCCTGCGGACGGTGCCGATCGAAGCGGTCATTACGATTCAGCCGCAAATCATCGAAGCGAGCCGCCGGTACGTGAAAATGGAAGTTCAAGTGTCGCAGGACGGCGAGCTGATCGCCAAAGCGATGCTGACCGCCCAGACGATCGACCCGTCTTAAGCGCGTTTCATCCGGTTGAAATGGGACTGATTGCGCATGCCCGCGAATAGATTGAACAGCCCGAGGACCTGGAAAATGGCTCCGATCACGACCCGAAGCGTGGAACCGGTGAACACGATCATTTGGATGAGCGAGATAAAGACGAGCATCAATCCCATGCAAATATTCATGCGGGCCGTGTTCAAGCCGCGAAGTACAGGGTCGGCGGATCGTCTGGCACGATAGCTGAAGACGGCGGACAAGACGGATGTGACGACGATAAGCAGGCCGAGCGCCCACTGCAGTACCTGAATCAAGAGAAGCAGCTCCTTTTTCGTATCGATCGTAGATGCCACCCATTGTATCACAAAGGATGCGCCCGGGCGCATTTTAGGGCTGCAAATGAACTCTCGCTTCGACCCATACCTGCAGGACGCCGTCTGCGAGTAGAATCGTCTTGATCCGCACGGCATAATCGCTGTTTCCAATTCCGGTATAGATCTTGTTCTCAAAAAGTTTCTCCGCGAAGGAGGCGTCTTTGCCGATATCGTAAATCTTCCTTCCGCGGAAGCTGGCGAGATCTTTTTTGATCCTCGTTTTCAATTCTTTCTCCGTCACGACATCGATGTCCGGTTTGCCCTCCGGTACGCCAACGAACACAATCATGCTGTGGATCACGCTTTCCTTGCCCAAATCGGATTCCAGACGCTGGATTTGATCCCGGTAGTCCTCGATTTGCGCCATCAGCTCGTAGTTTTTCTGCAGGACCTCGCTGTACGCCGCGTGATACAAGCCGTTAAACGCCGCCGCGCCTACCACCATGCCGCACACAAAAAACGCCGCTAGCTGCGAGAATTTCCGGAAACGCTCGAAAGACGGGACGCGCATGTTGCGGTCACCCCCCGTTTTCGCACATCCATTGGATCAATTGCGTTCCCAGATGAGCCCCTAGAAAAGCGAAAAGAATGAAGCTGATTTGTTGCAGCGCGACAGACAATTGTCCTTCCAGCACATGCGACTCGATGACCCGGATCGGGTCGATCGTTCCGCCGACCGCCGCCACCAGGGCCCATATTTTAAGACTGTTGGCCACTTCCAGCATTTTGACTTTCGGAGGGGTCCATAGGAAAACGGAACCCATTCCGGCCAGCAGCGCGCCGCCCAATACGACACCGAATGCGATGAAAAAGCTGAAATACAGCTTGCTGTAAAACAGACTCATGTCCCATCCCCTCCACTATCATATGTATGGGACAGGTCCCGCTTCGTATGCCTGAACGTCTGTTGCGCCCGAAACCGAACATATGTGCTATAATGAAAACATCTTATGGATCGTTACGGGGAAAGCAGGGGATACGCGTTGTGCGATTTCGTTCATCTACACGTTCATAGTGAATACAGCCTGCTGGACGGTGCGGCGCGCATCCGCGACATGACGGCGCAGGCGGCCGAGCTGGGCATGCGTGCGCTGGCTCTTACGGACCACGGTGTCATGTACGGGGCCATACCGTTCTATAAGGCGTGCAAGGAGCGGGGAATCAAGCCGATCATCGGGATGGAAGCCTACATTTCGGCCGGTTCGCGGCATGAGAAGTCCTCGCGCAAGGAGCAGCCGACCTATCATTTGACGCTGCTTGCCAAAAACGCCGCCGGATACCGGAATTTGATGAAGCTGTCGTCGATCGGCCATCTAGAAGGCTTCTATTATCGGCCTCGCATTGATTTTGAGGCGCTGTCCGATCATGCGGAGGGTCTGATTTGCTTGAGCGGCTGCCTCGCGGGGGAGCTATCCCAGTATCTGATGGCCGACCGCTACGAGGAAGCCAAGGCCGTGGCGTTACGATATAGAGAGTTGTTCGGCGAAGATTATTTTCTAGAAATGCAGGACCACGGCCTGTTGGAGCAAAAAAAGGTGTCGGCGGGCGTGCTGAAGCTGGCGGAGGAAACGGGCATTCCGCTGGCCGCCACCAACGACGCGCATTACCTGAACGAGGAAGACCATGCGCTTCAGGATGTGCTGCTCTGTATCGGCACCGGCAAAACGCAGGACGATCCCGACCGGTTCAAAATTACCTCCACGCAGCTGTTTCTCAAGAGCGGCGAACAGATGGCCGGCTTGTTCCGTCATGTGCCGGAGGCCGTTGCGAACACCGCGGTCATTGCCGAGAGGTGCTCGCTCGAGCTGGAATTCGGGCAGCATGTGCTGCCCGAATTTGCTCCGCTGCCGGACGGCATGGATGCCGCGGCTTATTTGGCTTCGTTATGCCGCGAAGGGTTGGCCGCCCGATACGAAGGGACGGCGCAGTGGGGAGACGCGGCGTTCCGGAAAGCGGCCGAGGACAGGCTGCTGTATGAGCTCGACGTCATCGGCCGTATGGGTTTCAACGATTATTTCCTTATCGTGTGGGATTTCATCCGCTTCGCGCACGAGCGTGGCATTGTGACGGGTCCGGGACGCGGATCGGCGGCGGGCAGTCTCGTCGCGTATGTGCTTCGTATTACGGATGTCGATCCGATCAAGCACAAGCTGTTGTTCGAACGGTTTTTGAACCCGGAGCGCGTGACGATGCCGGATATCGACATCGATTTCAGCGACGAACGGCGGGATGAGGTGATTCGGTACGTTTCCGGGAAGTACGGAGACGACCGGGTCGCACAGATTATCACCTTCGGAACGCTGGCCGCCCGGGCGGCGCTGCGTGACGTGGGCCGCGTCATGAACTTGCCGTACGGCGAGGTCGACAAGGCCGCCAAGTTGATCCCCGGCATGCCGGGGATGTCGATTGACCGCGCCATTCGGGAGAGCCCGGAATTCCGGGCGCTCGCGGAAGGCGGCGGCAGAGCCGCGGAGCTGGTGGCGATGGCCCGCAGGGTCGAAGGCATGCCTCGCCACGCCTCGACGCATGCGGCCGGCGTCGTCATTTCACCTACTCCGCTGACGGATTATGTCCCTTTGCAGGAAGGCACCGAAGGTGTTGCCCTCACGCAGTATTCGATGGAGTACCTGGAAGCTGTGGGCTTGCTCAAAATGGATTTTCTCGGCTTGCGCACGTTGTCCATCATCGAGCGGACACTGGGCTGGATCCGGGATGAAACCGGCCGGGTGCTGCGGTGGGAAGACGTTCCGTTCAGCGACGAGGAGACGTACGCGCTGCTCGGGCGGGGAGATACGACGGGCATTTTCCAGCTGGAATCTGCCGGAATGCGGCGTGTGCTCAAGGAAATGAAGCCTTCGTCGTTCGAGGACATCGTATCCGTCGTGGCGTTGTACCGGCCGGGCCCGATGGAGTTCATCCCCCAATACATCAAAGCCAAACATGGACAAGTCGCGGTCGAATATCCGCATCCCGACCTGGAGCCGATCCTGGCGGATACTTACGGCATCATCGTGTATCAGGAACAAATCATGCAGATCGCTTCCGCCATGGCGGGATTCTCGTTAGGGCAGGCGGATTTGCTGCGGCGCGCGGTCGGGAAAAAGAAAAGAGAGATTCTCGACGAGCAGCGGACGTATTTCGTGCGCGGCAGTCTGAGTCAAGGGTACAGCGAAGAAGAAGCGAATCACGTGTACGACATGATCGTCAGGTTCGCCGATTACGGATTCCCCCGGGCACATGCCGCGGCATATGCGGTGCTGGCGTTTCAGACGGCTTATTTGAAGGCCCACTATCCGGTGCCGTTCATGGCGTCGATGCTTACCGCCGTCATCGGGAACCAGCGCAAAACGGCGGAGTACGTCGACGAATGCCGCCGGATGGGCATCCTCGTGCTGCCGCCGGATGTGAACGAGAGCGGCGTGCTGTTCACGCCGGTTGTCGGCGCGGACGGTGAGCACGCGATCCGCTTCGGCATGGCGGCGGTGAAGAACGTCGGCACCCAGGCGATCGAGGCGATTCTCAAGGAACGCAAGGAGAAGCCGTTCGAGTCTCTGACCGACTTGTGCCGCCGGGTCGATCCCCGCGTGTGTAACAAGCGGGTGATCGAGTCGCTGCTGCTGGCGGGAGCGCTGGGCTCGCTGCCCGGTCATCGGGCGCAGCAGCTGGCAGCTCTGGACCCGACGGTCGAGGCGGCGGCTTCGTGGCGCAAGGAGCGCGAGGAGCTGCAGATCGAGCTGTTCGAGTTCGGAGACAATCCGAATTGGGACGTCGAGCTGCCTGAAGTGGCGCCTTTCACCGCGCCTCAAACGCTGGAGTTTGAACGGGAGCTGCTCGGCTTGTATTTGTCCGGGCATCCGTTGGACCAATATGATGCGCAGTTTGATGAGCTGGGGCTGGAGCGGCTGATGGATCTGGCCGAGGCGGCCGATGGATCGACCGTGCTGACGGCAGGCATGATTGTGTCTTTGAAGCCTTTCGTGACACGCAAAGGACAATCCATGGCATTTCTGGAAATGGAAGACCGGATCATGGCGGCCGAGCTGGTTGCCTTCCCCAGCGTTTGGAAGACAGCGTCCTCTTATGTGAAAAAGGGGTCGCTGGTGCTTGTCCGGGCGAAGGTGCAGCTGGGAGACGAGGACTACAAGCTGTTGGCCGACGACATTTTGCCGCTCGATTTGCCGGACTTGCCCGCGCAAGCGGCGCGGCTGAGGCGCTTGTCGCAAGGCCCGGCTGCGGACCGCGCTTCGGGCGCCGGCGCGCGCAAACCCGGCGGCCGGCAGCCGGCCCCGGTCCCGGCGGCTCGGGCTCCGAAGGCCGGCGGTGCCGCGGTTGTCGCAGATCTGAAGCCGGATCGTCAGCGGGTGTATATCCGCATAGACGGAGAGCACGAACAGCCGGCTGTATTAGCCCGGCTGAAGTCGCTGCTCGCCGGGCATTCCGGTACTTTGCCGACGGTGCTTTTCTATGACCGCGGACATCGCACGGTCGCCTTGTCCGAAGATTTGCGCGTCAAGCCTTCGCCCGCCTTGTTCGAGCAAATCGAGCAACTGATGGGGACCGGCAGCGTCAAACTGAAATAGCGGCGATTTCGCCGCTATTTTTCTTGTTTCGCATTTATCGTCCCGCCAACTGCCGCTCTTGATGAGACGGCACGAGACACGCGGGAAATCGGCATAGCCCACGCCCGAATCATGTGCGTCGCAAACCGGCGGGAAGCCGCGTCCCAAGCGGGTTGTGACGTTGTTTGGTTGCTAGTCTCTCGGTGTATGTGCTATGATTTGCTTACTGCTTCAAAAGCTTAATTTTTTTAATGCGATTGTATTGGGGGTCCCGTCATGTGGACGGTTATCTACATAGCGCCGACCGAGAAAATCGCCGAACGGATTCGCAACCGTCTTACCGAGGAAGGATTTCTCGTACAAGTCAGATCGATCAATTTGGTCAAACCGCAATTTGAAATATTGGTTCCTTCCGGCGAAGTGCGGGAAGTGCAGGAAGTGCTCGGAAGCATTCTGCACCCCTAGGACCCGAACGCTGCCGAGAGATGGCTGCGCCTGAACACCGCGGACCGCTTCCTGCCGGACGGACCGCCATTTTTTGCGCCTAACGAGGTGTCGCTGTGTTCAAGGATTTATTCCAAAAGAAAAAATATGCCGTCGTTCCTTCGGAGCGGGTGAACGCGGAGCGTCCCAAACGGGAAATTCCCGAGGGTCTCATGAACCGCTGCCCCAAGTGCGGCACGATTCAATTCAGTAAAGAACTCGAGAAAAACCTGAAGGTTTGTTCCGAATGCGGACATCATTTCCGCCTTAACGCCTGGGAGCGCATTGCGATGACGCTCGACGACGGGCGTCTTTTTGAGCTGGATGCGGACTTGATTTCGCAGGATCCGCTGCAATTCCCGGGTTACGCGGCGAAGCTGGAGCAGCAGAAAAAAAGCTCCGGCCTCAAAGACGGCATCGTGACCGGCGAAGGCAAGATCGGCGGATTTCCGGTCGTGGTCGGGGTGATGAGCTTTGACTTTTTCAGCGGCTCTATGGGATCCGTCGTCGGCGAGAAAGTGACCCGGGCGATCGAACATGCCACGGAGAAGCGGCTCCCGCTGATCCTCTTCTCGACATCGGGCGGGGCTCGCATGCAAGAGAGTATTTTGAGCCTGATGCAGATGGCCAAAACAAGCGCCGCTCTCGCGCGGTTTCAGGAACAGGGCGGTTTGTTCATTTCCGTCTTTACGGATCCGACGCTCGGCGGCGTCTCCGCCAGCTTCGCCAGCCTCGGGGATTACAATTTGGCCGAGCCCGGCGCGATTGTGGGATTCGCCGGCCGTATCGTCATCGAACAAACGATCCGTCAAAAGCTGCCCGACAATTTCCAGACCGCCGAGTTCAACCTTAAGCACGGCCAGCTGGACAAAGTGGTGCATCGTAAGGAAATGAAAACGTTTTTGACCAAGCTGCTCGACATGCATGCAGGGAAAGGGGAACCATCCGATGTCGAATGAGCTCCCCTTTGAGAAGCCGTTAGCCGAGCTCCGCAAAAAAATCGACGAACTGAAACATTTTGGCGCCGAGAAACAAATCGATTTTACGGATGAGATCAGCCGACTGGAACAGAAATACAAAGAGCTGGAGCAAGAGATCTACAGCAATTTGACCGCCGCGCAGATCATGCATCTCGCTCGGCACCATGCGCGGCCGACGACGCTGGACTATATTCCGCATATTTTCACGGATTTCATCGAGCTTCACGGCGACCGCGTGTTTGCGGACGATTTGGCGATCGTCGGCGGTTTGGCCAAGCTGAACGGCGTGCCGGTTACCTTGGTCGGCCATCAGCGCGGCAAAGATACGAAGGACAACATTCAGCGTTTCTTCGGCAGCCCGCATCCGGAAGGATTCCGCAAGGCGCTGCGGTTCATGAAGCAAGCTAACAAGTTCGGACGCCCGATTATTACGTTCATTGATACAAAAGGTGCCTATCCTGGCGATACTGCTGAGGAGCGGGGACAATCCGAGGCGATCGCCCGCAACTTGCACGAAATGGCCATGTTCGGTGTTCCGATCATTTGTGTGGTCATTGGGGAAGGCGGCAGCGGCGGCGCGCTCGCGTTAGGCGTAGGGAACCGGGTACTTATGCTAGAGAATTCCATCTATTCGGTTATTTCGCCGAACGGAGCGGCCTCCATCCTGTGGAAGGATGCCTCCAAAGCCGACCAAGCGGCGGAAGCGATGAAAATCACCGCCAAGCACCTCCTGGATTTCGGCGTCATCGAAGAAATCATTCCCGAACCGCAAGGCGGCGCCCACCGCGACGTCGAGAAGCAAGCCTCGGCCATTCGGGAAGCGGTCTGGCGCCAGCTACAGCAACTGATGCTGATGTCGTCCGCCGAATTGATCGAAGACCGTTATGCGAAATTCCGCAAAATCGGCGCCTTTACCACCGCCGCAGCGGAACCGGAAGCGGCAATCGATAATTGACGTTTCACCCGAAACTGCCATGCATGGTTTCCTAGTCGCTTACTGTACTTTTCGACAGGAATCGTGTATGGTAGTTTTCAGATTTAAGCCCTTGGATGGATAAACGGAGGAAAAAGAAACCATGCGCAAAACAAAAATCGTCTGTACCATCGGCCCTTCCAGCGAATCGCTGGAGAACACGAAGAAATTGATCGTGGCCGGCATGAACGTTGCCCGTCTGAACTTTTCGCACGGTGACTTCGAGGAGCACGGCAACCGAATCAAGGCGATTCGGCAAGCCAGCAAGGAAGTGAACAAAACCGTCGCCATTTTGCTCGATACCAAAGGACCGGAAATTCGTCTCGGCAAGCTGAAGCAAGAGCCGATCGAACTTGTTCAGGACGAGTACATTACGCTGACGACCCAGGAAATCGAAGGCGACAAAGACCGCATCCCGGTCACGTACAAAGAGCTGCCGGGCGACGTGCATGTTGGTTCTACCATTCTGATAGACGACGGCCTGATCGGTCTTACGGTTGTGGACATCCAAGGAACGGAAATCAAATGCCAAATCGTGAACAGCGGGCCGATCAAGAGCAAGAAGGGCGTCAACGTCCCCGGAGTGGCGATCTCCATGCCCGGGCTGACGGAGAAAGACATCGGCGACATCAAGTTCGGTATTGAAATGGGCATTGACTTTATCGCCGCCTCCTTCGTGCGCCGCGCAAGCGATGTACTCGAAATACGCGAGCTGTTGGAGCGCCATGACGCCCGCCACATTCAAATCATTTCGAAAATCGAGAATCAGCAAGGCGTTGACAATCTCGACGAGATTTTGGAAGTGTCCGACGGCCTGATGGTGGCACGCGGAGACCTCGGGGTCGAGATTCCGGCGGAAGAAGTGCCGCTGGTGCAAAAGCAAATGATCGAAAAATGTAACCGCGCCGGCAAACCGGTCATTACGGCCACACAGATGCTGGATTCGATGCAGCGCAACCCTCGTCCGACGCGTGCGGAAGCTTCCGACGTCGCCAACGCGATTTTCGACGGCACCGACGCGATCATGCTGTCCGGCGAAACCGCAGCGGGCAAATACCCGGTGGAATCGGTTCTCACGATGTCCCGTATCGCAGAACGCGCCGAGTCGGCGCTGCATTTCCGTGAAATTTTCATGAAACAGGCCAATGCACAGCAAACATCCGTAACCGAGGCGATCAGCCAGGCGGTGGCGAATTCCGCGCTCGATCTGGATGCCAAAGCCATCGTGACGGCCACGGAGAGCGGTTATACGGCGCGTATGGTGTCCAAGTACCGTCCGAAAGCGCCGATCATCGCGGTCACACCTTCCGAACAGATCATGCGCCGTTTGCAGCTTGTATGGGGAGCGATCCCGGTTAAGGGAACGATGGCGGAGACGACGGACGGTTTGATCGATACCGCTGTGCAAGGTGCCATGGAGTCCGGGCTTGTCCGCTTGGGCGACACGATTGTCATTACAGCTGGTGTTCCGGTCGGCCGCTCCGGCACGACGAACCTGATCAAAATCCAAAACGTCGGCGACTTGATCGCGCAAGGACAAGGCATCGGTTCGCAAAGCGCCACTGGCAAAGTCATCACGGCATCCAATCCAGAGGAAGCCATCCGCAAAATGACTTCCGGTGCGATTTTGGTTGCTCCTTCTACGGATAAAGACTATATGCCGGCTTTCGAGAAAGCGGCGGCGGTCATCACCGAATGCGGCGGCATTACTTGCCACGCCGCGGTTGTAGGCCTCAACCTGGGCATTCCGGTCATCGTCGGGGTCGACAATGCGACGAAACTGCTGCGTGACGGCATGGAAGTCACTTTGTATGCCGAAAAAGGCGTCATATACTCCGGACAAGCCAAGGTACTGTAAGCTCCCCGGTACAACCGGTATTGAAAATGCAAACGAAAGCGACGGCAATGGCCGTCGCTTTCGCCGCAATTGCGGGAGGGAAAGACGGCAAAAATGAAAACATGGCATTTGCACACGCTGCGGGTCCGGTATCAGGAGACGGATCAAATGAAGGTCGTCTACCATGCCAACTACCTGAACTGGTTC
The DNA here is from genome assembly GCF_005049045.1 of Cohnella pontilimi. Classification (GTDB taxonomy): domain Bacteria; phylum Bacillota; class Bacilli; order Paenibacillales; family Paenibacillaceae; genus Cohnella; species Cohnella pontilimi. The sequence goes on along the minus strand of NZ_SUPK01000009.1, from coordinate 60,472 downwards.
GAGATCGGCCGCACGGAATGGGTGCGCCAAGCGGGCATCTCCTACCGGGAGATGGAGCAAAAGGGACTGTTGCTGCCCGTGACGCACATGGAAGCGGCGTTCCTGCAGCCTGCGCAATATGACGACTGGGTCACCGTATGTACCTGTATGACCGACATGACGCCTTTGCGGGTCCGTTTCGAATCTGTCATCGTGGCCGGCGATCTTGCTTCGGTGCATGGGACTTTATACCGCGGAGACGACCCTCCCGGAGAATCGCTGGTGAGAGGCGCGACGCGCCATGTTTGGGTGAATGCCGCTTGGAAGCCGGTACGATTGGACCGGGAATTGCCCGAGTTTTATTCAAAGCTTCAGGCGCTCGTTCAGGGGGAGCAGCCGTCCGATTAAAGGAGGGAGCCGCCGGATGTACAAATGGCTGGCCATATTGATCATTTTGATCCCCGCCGCTGAGATATGGGGGATCATCGAAATGGGCCGGCACATCGGCGGATGGCCCACTTTCGCGCTGTTGCTGCTGACCGGCTTCGCCGGAGCGGCTCTGGCGCGTTCCGAAGGCCGCAAAGTATGGCTGCAGGCGCAGCGGCAAATGGAAGCCGGACAGGTGCCCGGCCGGGCGATGCTGGACGGATTGTGCGTGCTTGCGGGAGGATTGCTGCTCATGATGCCCGGTTTCATTTCCGATATCGTGGGCGTGACACTGCTGCTTCCGATTACCCGTCCGGTTTACCGGCTATGGCTGTATCGCTGGCTTGAACGCAAAATCCGTTCCGGGTCTTTCACTATTCGCAGAGGGCCGTACAGATGGTGAAACTCCGCCTTAGCCAATGGGTATGAATAATTAGAGGCGGCCTGCGGTAAAAGAACCTTTATGGTGCCGATAAAGCATTTTTATATGTCCCTCGGTTTCTTTCGTCCTGAAAATCGTTTATCATGAAAAAGGCACGAAAACCTTGGAATATTTGCGATTTGCGCGATTTTTCGGAGTCGGGCATCGTTCCATCTCACGCGGAGAGAATTTTTGCGGTGACGAAGATGAGGTGGAGGGTGCCGCCGGCAAGCGCGGCATTCCCGAAATAAAGGAGAGAGATTCATGACGGCAACCAAAGGCTTGGAAGGGATCGTAGCGGCTTCGTCCTCGATCAGCTCGATCATCGACGGCGTCCTTACGTACCGAGGCATTAATATCGACGAATTGGCCGAACGCGCATCGTTCGAAGAAGTCGCTTACTTGCTTTGGCACGGCAAGCTGCCCAACCGGGCGGAACTCGACGCGCTTATCGCCCAATTGGGCGATTATGCGAAAGTACCCGCCGAAGTCATCGAAGGCCTTCGCTTATATCCGAAGAACAGCAATGCGATGGCGGCGCTTCGCACCGCGGTTTCGAGTCTGGCGCTGTACGATGCGGAAGCGAACGATATGAGCCGCGAAGCCAACATCCGCAAAGCGGTGAAGCTGCAGGCTCAGTTGCCGGCGCTCGTCGCAGCTTATGCGCGCATCCGGGAAGGCAAAGAGCCGGTCACCCCGAAAAAAGGCGTAGGCATTGCGCACAACTTCCTTTACATGCTTACCGGGGAGGAACCCGCGAACGTCGCGGTTGAAGCGATGGACAAGGCGTTGGTTCTCCATGCCGACCACGAGTTGAACGCTTCGACCTTCGCAGCCCGCGTAACCGTGGCCACGCTGTCGGATATTTATTCCGGCGTGACGTCCGCGATCGGAGCGCTCAAAGGCCCGCTGCACGGCGGAGCCAATGAAGCCGTGATGGTCATGCTCGACGAGATCGGTTCGATCGCCAACGTGGAACCTTACATCCAGAACAAACTGAACAACAAAGAAAAGATCATGGGCTTCGGGCACCGCGTGTACCGCAACGGCGATCCGCGCGCGAAGCATCTGATGGAGATGTCGCGTCAGCTCGGCAAGCTGAAAGGCGACATGAAGCTTTATGAAATGTCTGTAAAGATCGAAGATTTGGTCACCGGGCAAAAAGGCTTGAAGCCGAACGTGGACTTCTATTCTGCATCTTGCTATACGATGCTGGGTATTCCGCGCGACCTGTTTACGCCGATCTTCGCGATCAGCCGCGTATCCGGCTGGACGGCCCACATTCTCGAGCAGTTCGAAGACAACCGGCTCATCCGCCCGCGCGCGGAATACGTCGGTCCCGCGGATCAGCACTATGTTCCGATCGCCGAGCGGGGATAATTTCACGACGCTTTTACCGGCGGGTCGGCCGTTGCTTGGGGCAGCGGCGCGGCCGCCGGTTTCTTGCGAAATATACGAATGGAGGAACATGAATCATGAAATTGGAAAAATTCTCAGCGCCGACCTCCGGCCAACCCATTACGGTAACCAACGGCAAACTGAACGTTCCGAACAATCCGATCATCCCTTTCATTGAAGGCGACGGCACGGGCCGCGACATTTGGCGCGCGTCCAAGCGCGTTCTTGACGCGGCTGTGGAGAAAGCTTACAAAGGTGAAAAGCAAATCGCCTGGTACGAAGTGTTCGCCGGCGAGAAAGCATTCAATGCTTACGGAGAATGGCTGCCGAACGACACACTGACGGCGATCCGCGAGTACATCATCGCGATCAAGGGACCTCTCACCACGCCGATCGGCGGCGGCATTCGTTCTTTGAACGTGGCGCTTCGCCAAGAGCTCGACCTGTACGTGTGCCTGCGTCCTGTACGTTACTTCCAAGGTGTGCCGTCTCCGGTGAAACGTCCGGAGCTGGTCGACATGGTCATTTTCCGCGAAAACACGGAAGACATCTACGCGGGTATCGAGTATCAAGCCGAGTCCGCGGACGTGAAGAAAGTGATCGAATTCCTCCAGAAGGAAATGGGCGTGAAAAAGATCCGTTTCCCTGAGACGTCCGGTATCGGCATCAAGCCGGTTTCGTCCGATGGTTCCAAGCGTCTCGTGCGCGCCGCGATCGAATATGCGATCAAGCATAAGCGCAAATCGGTCACGCTGGTACACAAAGGCAACATCATGAAGTTCACGGAAGGCGCGTTCAAAAACTGGGGCTACGAAGTGGCCGAAACCGAGTTCGGGGACCACACTTTCACGTGGGGACAATATGACCGCATCAAAGCCGAAAAAGGCGAAGAAGCCGCCAATGCGGCACAGAAAGAAGCGCTTGACGCAGGCAAAGTCCTCGTGAAGGATGCCATCGCCGACATCGCGCTGCAGCAAGTTCTTACTCGCCCGACCGACTTCGACGTCATCGCAACGCTGAACCTGAACGGCGACTATTTGTCCGACGCGCTGGCTGCTCAAGTCGGCGGCATTGGTATCGCTCCGGGCGCCAACATCAACTACGTCACCGGACATGCAATCTTTGAAGCGACTCACGGCACCGCGCCGAAGTATGCGGACAAAGATGTTGTGAACCCGGGCTCCGTCATTCTGTCCGGCGTTATGCTGTTCGAGCATCTCGGCTGGCTGGAAGCGGCTGATCTGATCTACAAAGGCATGGAGAAATCCATCAACAACAAAACGGTCACTTACGACTTCGCCCGTCTGATGGAAGGCGCGAAAGAAGTCAAGTGCTCGGAGTTTGCGGACGCCATTATTGCCAATATGTAAGTTAACTCCCACCCCCTAAATCCCCCTCCCCGGAGGGGGACTCCGAGGGCGCTGCCCTCTGGACACCCGGCAAATAACGTTTGGGAGACAGAGCGTGGGGATGGTGGCACGAGGAATGAGTTTTTGTTCGTGATTGAATTTTGTTTGTTTGGTCGCAGTTCGAGGATGAATAGATTGATTTAAGTGCATTGGAGCAACTAATTTCGGGTTGTTGCGGTTTTTCGGCGGTTTAGTTGCGTTAGAGCAATTAAAAGTCAGGAATAACGGCAATGAACCCGAACTAGTTGCTTTTTTGCAACTAAACGGGAACTGCTTGGAGTATGTTAATCCCAAGGAGGGAATTTCGAGATGGCTGTGAGACGTGCGAAGATTACGGTGGTGGGTGCCGGGTTTACAGGCGCGACGACAGCGCTGATGCTGGCGCAAAAAGAGCTGGGCGACATCGTCCTGCTGGATATTCCGCAGATGGAGAACCCGACCAAAGGGAAAGCGCTGGACATGCTGGAGTCGACGCCAGTTCAAGGCATTGACGCCAAAATAACGGGAACGGCGAATTATGCGGATTCCGCGAATTCGGATGTGGTCATCATCACAGCGGGCATTGCGCGTAAGCCGGGCATGAGCCGCGACGACCTCGTGAACACGAATGCCGGCATCGTGAAGTCGGTGTGCGATAACATCAAGGCGACAAGCCCGAACGCGTACGTGATCATCCTGTCCAACCCGGTTGACGCCATGACCTACGTCGCCAACAAGACGCTGGGCTTCCCGAAAAACCGCGTCATCGGACAATCCGGCGTACTCGATACCGCCCGTTACAATACCTTCCTCGCGGAAGCGCTGAACGTGTCCGTGGAGGATGTACGCGGCGTCGTGCTCGGCGGCCACGGCGACGACATGGTGCCGCTCGTCCGGTACACGACGATCGGCGGCATTCCCGTCGAGAAGCTGCTGCCCAAAGAACAGATCGACGCCATCGTGCAGCGCACTCGCGTCGGCGGCGGAGAAATCGTCAACCTGCTCGGCAACGGCAGCGCCTACTATGCGCCGGCGGCATCGCTCGTACAAATGACGGAAGCGATTTTGAAGGATAAAAAGCGCATCCTTCCGGTCATCGCGCTGCTTCAAGGCGAATATGGCTACGACAACCTGTTTATGGGCGTCTTGGCCGTGGTGGGCGGCGACGGGATTGAGAAAATCATCGAGATCGAGCTGACAGCGGAAGAGAAAGCGGCGCTGGAGAAATCCGCACAGTCCGTGCGCAACGTTATTAAAGTGGTCGAAAACGCGTAACTTTTTTCTAAACATGATTCCAAGCAGCCTTGATCTGCGCACCCGCGGAGGATCGAGGCTTTTTTAATGCTTGAAACGTTTGACCGGCTTCCCCGTATCATCCTGTATATTCCATTCCCTAGACAAGGAGAATCAAGATGGACATTATCGACCTCAACACTGCGCGCAGGCCGGCCGGTCAGCTACCGCCGGGAATGCTCCGAAAAATCGGATGGGGCGCGGCAGCTGTCCTCCTGCTGTTAATTGTGTATTCTTGTTTTTATACCGTTCAGGAGCAGGAGCGCGCCGCGATTTTGACGTTCGGAAAGTACACGGGGGAATCGAGAGCCGGTCTTCATTTCAAATGGCCGTACCCGATTCAGCAAGTGGTGAAAGTGCAGGCCGTGCGGGTACAACAGACCACGATCGGTTACCGCCAATCCGGCGATACGATCACGCCGGTGGATGAAGAAGCCCTGATGATTACCGGCGACGAAAATATCGTATCCGCCGACGCCGTCATCCAGTGGAACGTGAGCAATATTCGAGATTACCTCTACAATGTGGAAAATCCGGAGCTATTTTTACGCAACGCGGCGAGTGCGACGATCCGCTCCGTCATCGGTTCGCAGAAGCTGGACTACGCGATTACGGACGGTAAAACGGACATCCAGGACAAAGTGCGCGCCAATCTCCTCGAGCTGCAAGACAAGTATCAGACGGGAATTCAGATCATGGATGTGAAGTTCCAGGACATCGAACCGCCGGGAGGCCAAGTGGAAGAAGCATTCCGTGAAGTCACGAACGCGCGGGAAGAAAAGAACACGAAGATTAACAACGCGGCGAAATATGAGAACGAGCGGATTCCGAAGGCGAGAGGGGAAGCGCAGGCGCTCCTCGAGAAGGCGGAAGCGGACAAAAAGTCGCGCATTCTAAACGCGGAAGGCGACGTGGCTAAGTTTAACGCCATTTATGAACAGTACAAAGCCAGCCCCGACGTCACGCAAAGCCGCCTTATTCTGGAGACGCTCGAGAAAATTTTGCCGAATGCGAAAATTTTCATTTCCGATTCGAAAGACGGCACGGTGAAATATTTGCCGATTACCGAGCTGTTGCCAAGTTCCAAACCGGCTCCGCAGCAAGGAAATCCGGGAGGCAGCGCGAAATGAAGAAACGTCATGTGTTGTACGCAGTATTGGCAGCCATCGGTCTCATTTTGCTGTTCAATTCTCTTTATATCGTGAAAGAAGGACAGTACAAGGTGGTGCTGAAATTCGGAGAAGCCGTTCGTGTCGTCGGCACCCCGGGCGTTCAGTTTAAATTGCCGTTTGTGGAAAATGTTACGACGCTCCCGAAGCACCAAATGACTTACGAGAGCAATCCGACTTCCATCCTGACCAAAGACAAAAAGCCGATCATCGTGGACAACTACACCGTATGGCGGATTGAAGACGCTCAAAAATTTTTGCGGACGGTGAAGACGCTAGGTGTCGGAGTCCAACGCATCGATGCGGCCGTGTTTAACTCCGTGCGAATTAAGCTATCGGGCATCAATTACGAAAATATCATCAGCGAAAACACCGAACGCGGCAACATCAACGACGACATTACGAAGGATGTGGCGGAAGCGTTAAAAAGGGACAACTACGGTATTCAAATCGTCGATGTCCGAATCAAACGCACCGATTTGCCGGAAGGCAACAAACAGAGCGTGTATAACCGCATGATTTCCGACCGTCAGTCGATCGCAGCCCGGTACTTGTCCGAAGGGGACGAAGAGTCGCGCAAAATAATGTCTAAGGCGGATCGTACGGCGACCGAGCTCATGGCCGAAGCGGAAGCGGCGGCCAAGAAGATCGTCGCGGAAGGCGAGGGCCAGGCGGCCCAAATCTATAACCGTGCGTACGGCAAAGATCCGGAATTTTACCGCTTTTACAGGACGCTGGACAGCTACTTGACCACTTTGCAAAACGAGCCGGTCATCCTCATGCCGATCGACTCTCCCTATGCACGCATCTTGTTGGGAAAGTAATGCTGCGCGCCTTTCATTTTAAGTACGAGCCGCTTCGGTTAAAATAGTAGACATATTGAACTCATAGGCTGGAGGCTGGCTGGCAATGGGCAAGGTGTTGCGGTTCGAATTGCAGGTTCCGGATCCCGAGCGGGCGGTGGAGTTTTATTCGACGACGTTCGGCTGGCGATTCGTGAAAATGCCCGGCGCGCGGGATTATTGGTTCATCCGCACGGGCGAAACCGGGGACGAGGGGATTGACGGAGGATTGATGCGGTCGCCGGACGGAGAGACGAGGACGACCAACTCGATCGAAGTCTACTCGATCGACGAACATTTGGAGAAGGTTGTGGCCCGTGGAGGCAAAGTCGTCGTTCCGAAAACGACGGTGCCGGGCATGGGCTATTTCGCGTACTGCTCGGACGATCAAGGGCTGCTGTTCGGCGTATCTGAATCGAATCCTTTAGCATGACGGCATTCCTCCCCGACGTTCGATTGGTTCCGCCGGACCGTTTCGTGTATACTGATCTTGTCCTTGTACGTTGAAAAGTGGAGGTTTGGCGGATGTTGAATGTGATGCTGTTTTTGCATGTGATCGGGGCGGTCGGGATGGGCATTTATGCGGTCCTTCCGTTTGTGGCGGGCAAATTCAGCCAGTTGTCCGGCGAAGCACAGGGAGGCTTGGCCAGCGGTCTTGCCGCCGCGGGCCGGATCGGACAGTATGCCTTGGTGCTCCAATTGCTGACGGGCGGTTACTTGATTTCCCAGACCGGTTCGGATTATGCCGTAAGCTGGATGATCGTCTCCGTCGTACTGTTCCTGGCCATTGCCGCGCTGACAGGTATAGTCCAGGCGTCGATCAAGCGCGTTGCCGCCGCATCGAAAGACGGTCAGAATGCAAGCTCTTCCATCGGGAAAATCCGTACGCTAAGTTCTATCGTATTCATCCTGTTTTTGGTGATTTTGTGGGTCATGACGAATCCTTGGTACGCTTGATCCGACAGCGCGGATAACCTCGTGCAGCTCCTCTAAAGGGCGTTGCGCGAGGTTTTTTGTGTGTCTGGAAAAGAGGAAATGGCAGGCTCGATTTATGAGATTTTTCTCCTTGCTCGTCTGTCTTATGATAAAATGAAAAAACTTTGCCACAACAGCCGGGGGTTAGCCGAAGTTGGAGTCCGTGTTGTACGCTTTCGTTAAAGGTTTCCTGTTTAGTATGGCATTATGTTTGGACCTTGGAGTCGTCAATATCGCAATTATGAAAACGGGGCTGGACCGAGGCTTTGGGGCATCGTTCCGAATCGGGTTCGGCTCCTGCTTCGGGGATGCGTTCTACATGGTGCTGGCGCTCGTCGGCTGGACAGCGGTTTTCCATTATCCCGGCGTCCGGTGGGTTTTATGGATCGGTGGAACGCTCGTCCTGCTGTGGCTCACACGCAATATGATCCGCGACACAATCCGGCCGAAAATGCTGAACGGCAGCGGCGAAGCGATGAAAAGCCGGGGCGGTTGGAGCGACATTCTGGTAGGCGCCGGGCTTGCCGTTTCGTCCCCCACGCTGATTCTCTCGTTTGCCGCTATTGCGGGTCCGGTAGTCGCGGATTTGGACATTCGGAATGGCGAAGTGCTGGCGGCTTTCGTGATCGGCTTCGTGCTGGCCGGCATTCTGTGGTCGGTCATGATCGCGTGGGTGGGCAGCCGTGCGGCGAGAATGGGAACCGGCATCATTCGCTCGTTATCCCTTCTCTCTGCGGTATTGTTTCTCGCCTTTGCGATCAATTTATTTTGGGACGGATTGCGGGATTTGGTGCTTTCTCGTTCGTAGAAGTCACATGACATAGAGGGAAATACCATGATGCAGCGTGTTCGTAAAATGATCGGACGCTATGACAGCGGAATCTGGATTCGCGTGGTCGGATCCGCCATGTCCACGGTCACCAGCTTTATGATCCGGCCTTTTCTTGTACTTTATCTCTATCATAAAATCGAAGGATCCGTCTTCCTCCCGATGCTGGTCGTGGGGCTGGCGCCTTTATGCGGCATGATCGTCAGCTGGTATGGAAGCGGCTTAAGCGACCGTCTCGGACGAAAACCGATCATGTTCGGTTCTCTCCTGCTGCAAATGCTGTGCATGATCGGATACGCGTTTGCCGGGGAGATTTGGCAGTATATAGCGGTCTCCGTCATCAACGGGATCGGAGCCGCGTTGTTCATGCCGGCCGCCAATGCGCAAATGACGGATATGGTGCCGGCGGAGCGCCGGGCGGAAGTGTTCGCGCTTCTTCACACCGGATTCAACGTAGGTGCTGCGGTCGGGCCGATTCTCGGTCTGCTCATGTTCCGAGTGAATCCGATGCTCGTGTTTTTCTTGTCCGCCGCCTCTTTTCTGTTGAATGCGCTGCTCGTGTATTTCAAATTGCCGGAGACGTCGCCGCTTGTTGTTAACCGTAAAATATCGGGCGCTTCAGAGGTGGCTGCATCCTCGGCGAGTAAACGGCCCGGTGGGTTTCGGATTCTGTTCGGAAGCGAACGGATGCTGCTCTTCGTAACGTTGTTTACGCTGCCGATCGGATTTTTATATGCACTGGCGGAAACCGCGCTTACGATTCATTTGGGCACGCATTTTGCCAAGCCTCAGGACGTGTTCGGCTGGATGCTGTCCTTTAACGGCGTTATGGTCATCCTTCTGCAAATCTGGATCGCCCGCAAGACGGAAGCATACCGCTCTTATGCGGTCGTGGGCGTCTCCTACGCTCTGTTTACCGTTGTCGCGTTCGGTTACGGTTACGGTGCAACGCTGATCGTGTTGTTTGCGGCGGAGTTTGTGTTTACGCTGGGAGAAATGATGAACGGACCTCATATGCAAAAAGTGATTTCTCTGATGGCGTCCGAGGAAAAGCGGGGGTACTATTTTACGGTATTCGGAGCGAGCCGTCTGCTGGCGCAGGGGCTCGGCCCTATCCTGGGCGGTCTTCTGCTGGCCTCGACAAACGGGGAAACGCTGTTCACCGTCCTGGCCGTACTTCTCGCTGGAGCGGGTGTCGCGCAGTATCGGGTGATGAAGAGGGAAGAAGAGAGTCGGCTCGCGGCTTAGCTGCTTACGCGAACAGGGGTTATCCCGTTCGGTCAGGAATGACCGGTCAGGATAACCCCTTTTTTACCCTTCTTCCGAAAGCTCGTCGATCGTTTTCTCGAAGCCGGGGGCCAGGCGGGTCAGCAGCCATTCGACTTCGGGCATATCCAACTGCCGAAGCTTCTCCTCGCTTTGTCTCCGCGCGGTCGCGAATTCGCGGTTGCCGGCCGACATTTCGCTCAAACATTTCAGATACGCATCGAGCAAATCCGCGGCTTTGACATATTTCCGCAATTCGGCGTCACCGGACTCGCCGGTCAGGAAAGGCCGGTAAGCTTCCCGCAGCTCCCCGGGCACGGTCGACAGCAGCCGGTCCGCGGCGATCGCTTCGATCTCGCGAAAATTGGCCAGAATCCTCGGATTGTGATGCTTGACCGGTGTCGGAATGTCACCGGTGAACACTTCGGTCGCATCGTGGAACAACGCGTACGATGCGGCTTTGTCGGGGTCGATATTGCGCCCGAATACGTCTCTCGCAATTGTCCCCAGCAAGTGAGAAAGCAGTGCTACATGATAGGAATGCTCGGCGACGCTTTCGGACGTCGTATTCCTCATCAGGCTCCACCGTTCGATATGGCGCAGCCGGTACAAATAAGCCAGAAAATGATGGGACATCGCGTTTCTCCTCATCTCCCGTTCCCGTTTCTGTATGCTATTATATAGTTATTGAGTTACACCGACCAGAGAGGGGAACAACTGCAGCATGTCCACTTTTGAAGAAAGCGTCTACCGATTGATTGTCGAAACTTCCACCAACCTTCCCGCCGACGTGCGCCGCGCGGTAGCGGCGGCCAAAGAGAAAGAGGACAGCGCAACGCGCGCGGGGTTGTCTCTCGCCACGATCGCGAAAAATATCGAAATGGCGGAATGCAACGTATCGCCGATTTGCCAGGATACCGGCATGCCGACTTTTATCGTTCACACGCCGGTCGGAGCGAACCAGATCGTCATGAAACGCGAAATTCGCGAAGCCGTGGCGCGCGCGACGAAAGACGGCAAGCTGCGCACGAATTCTGTCGATTCACTGACGGGCGCGAACACCGGCGACAACCTGGGACCGGGTACGCCCGTTATCCACTTCGAGCAGTGGGAGCGGGATGAAGTGGAGGTTCGGCTGATCCTTAAAGGAGGCGGCTGCGAGAACAAGAACATCCAATACAGCCTTCCTTGCGAGCTTGAGGGACTCGGCAAAGCCGGCCGGGACTTGGACGGCATCCGCAAATGCATCCTGCACGCCGTGTATCAGGCGCAGGGACAAGGCTGCAGCGCGGGCTTCATCGGTGTCGGGATCGGCGGCGACCGCACGACGGGTTATGAACTTGCGAAGCAGCAGCTGTTCCGTCGGGTCGACGATGTGAATCCGATTCCGGAGCTGGCGAAGCTGGAAGACTACATCTTGGACAAAGCCAATCAACTGGGGATTGGCACGATGGGCTTCGGCGGAGCGGTTACGCTGCTGGGCTGCAAAGTCGGTGTCAACAACCGCCTTCCGGCCAGCTTCTTCGTGTCCGTCGCCTATAATTGCTGGGCTTTCCGCCGTCAAGGCGTCATCCTCGACGGTTCTACGCATGAAATCAAGGATTGGGTTTACGAGGGCGGTTCGGCCGTGCCAATGAACAATGAACCGGCTGACGCCAGTGATGACGCGGCTGCTCCTGTCGGCAAGCGCCGAGAAGTCGTTTTGCGTGCGCCGCTGTCGGAAGAAGACGTCAGACAGCTTCGCGTAGGCGACGTGGTCATTTTGAACGGCGAAATGCACACCGGCCGCGATGCGCTGCACAAGCATTTGATGGATCATGATTCCCCGGTGGACTTGAACGGCGGAGTGATCTATCACTGCGGTCCGGTGATGCTGAAAGACGAAGCCGGCTGGCACGTGAAGGCCGCCGGACCGACGACCAGCATTCGGGAGGAGCCTTATCAAGGCGACATCATTCGCAAATTCGGCATTCGGGCGGTCATCGGCAAAGGCGGCATGGGAGCGAAAACGCTGGCCGCTCTCCAAGAGCATGGCGCCGTGTATTTGAACGCCGTAGGCGGAGCGGCGCAATATTACGCCGAGTGCATCCAAAATGTCAAAGGCGTCGACTTCATGGAATTCGGCATACCGGAGGCGATGTGGCATCTGGAGGTCGAAGGATTTGCGGCAATCGTCACGATGGACGCACACGGCAACAGCTTGCACGCGGACGTGGAGCAGGATTCCAAACAGAAGCTGGCGCAATTCAAAGACCCGGTTTTCGCGTAATATAACGCCTGACCCGAACCGAACGGAAGGAGACGCCGGGACACTGACATGACGAAATTTCGCCGAAGATTAACCGTACAGTTCATGCTATTGGTCGTGTTGTCGTTACTGGCGGCAGGCTTGCTGACAGCCGACTCTTACCGGCGGACTCATCAGACGGAGCTGAAGGATCATATGATCCGCGAGCTGCAGTTGATTAATGCGACGAGTCCATGGCCCGATACGTCGGATCCGGCGGCGCTGAAAGAACAATTGCAGGCTGAGGCGCTGCGGTATAAAAAAATTGCGGGCATGCGAGTGACTTTTATTGCGGCGGACGGCACGGTACTCGGCGATTCCGATCACGAGCCTGGTACGATGGATAACCATCTGAGCCGGACCGAGGTGCGGGAGGCGCTTGCTTCCGGAATCGGAAGCAGCTTACGCCACAGCGACACCCTTGAGCAAAACATGCTGTACGTGGCGACGACCGTGAAGATGGACGGCAAAGCCGTGGGGTTCGTCCGGCTGGCCATGAGTTTGAAAATGGTGGACAGCTCCCTATACAACATGTGGTTGGTTCTCGGCTTCGGATTGATAGTGTTGTTTATTTTGGCAACCGCCGTCAGTTACCGGTTGGCACGTTTGATCACCCGCCCGCTAGAGCGAATGACGACGGCCGCGAAGCGGATGGCGAACATGGACTATGCAATTCGGGTGCCGGAGGACGGGCGCGATGAGATCAGCGAACTGGCGCGCGCCTTGAATCTAATGGCCAAAAATCTGCAAGAACAGATGGATCAAATCCGCCAAAACGGAGCGAGACTGCAAAACGTGGTCGACAACATGACGAGCGGAGTCGTCATGATCGGCCATGACGGGGTTGTCACCCTTTACAACCGGGAAGCAGAAAAGCTTCTCGGCGGCGCGGCCAAGGAACGGCTCGGGCGTCCGTTCACCGAAATCCGACAGCATATCGAGCTGGTCGAGTTGATCCGGGAAGCGCTGGAATTCCGGATTCCGCATCAACAAGAGCTGCCGGTTTATTACCCGGAAGAACGTCAGCTTCAGTTAAATCTGGTTCCGATGCCCGCGAGCGGGGAGGAAGATCCGGGTGTGCTGCTGGTCATGCAGGACGTGACGGCGATTCGCAGACTGGAGAAAATGCGCAGCGAGTTCGTCGCCAACGTCTCCCACGAGCTGAAGACGCCGATTGCGGCCGTGAAAGGCTTCACCGAGACGCTGCTGTCGGGGGCCATGAACGATCCTGGAACCGCGCGTTCTTTTCTGACCATCATCCATGACGAAAGCGAACGGTTGAACCGGCTGATCGGAGACATTCTGGAGTTGTCCAAAATCGAATCCAGACGCGCGCCTCTGCAGTATTCGCCTGTCGATCTGGGAGTGTTCCTGTCGCGGATGAAGGAATTGTTCGCCCCGGAAGCGGCCAAGAAGAACATCGCGCTGGAATTGGATGCGGCGGACGGTTTATTCCTCGAAGCGGATGAAGATCGTCTCGGTCAAATTCTGCTGAACCTTCTGCAAAACGGCATCAACTACACGCCGGAAGGCGGACGCGTCAAGGTGCAGGCCGAAATGATCGAGCTGCCCGCCTGGGAAGAAGGGGACGAACGGGTGCGCATTACGGTATCGGACACCGGCATCGGCATTCCGAAAAAAGATATTCCGAGAATTTTCGAGCGTTTTTACCGTGTGGACAAGGATCGCTCCAGAGACTCCGGAGGCACCGGACTCGGGTTGTCGATCGTCAAGCATCTCGTGGAGCTTCATAACGGCACGATCCGCGTGGAAAGCACCGTCGGGGTCGGCACGAAGTTCATCCTTGAACTGCCGGTGATTCATCCTTAACCGGCATCGCAGCCGGGCTTCACCTGCATTTTACAATCGCTTGACAATCGCGTGACGTCCCGTTGACATGGGAATGATACAAATGAACTATAAGAATCGACCAAGGCAGGGTTGCCGGACGGAGGGACGCATGGCAGACAAGGTGCTGATCATTGAAGACGAACCGACGCTGGCCCGTTTGGTGTCATATAATTTGTCGCAGGAAGGCTACGAGGCGGAAGTCGTCGGCAACGGAGCGGAAGGGCTTCACCGGGCGGTTCACGACGAATATGCGATTATCTTCCTGGATCTCATGCTTCCCGGCATGAACGGTTTCGAGGTACTGCAAAAAATACGGCAGCACGGGGTGAAAACCCCCGTCATCATCCTGACCGCGCGCAACGCCGAAGAGGAAGTCGTGCAAGGGCTCGGCCTGGGTGCGGACGATTATATTACGAAGCCGTTCGGCGTGGCTGAACTGTTGGCCCGGGCTTCGGCGGTGCTGCGCAGATCGAGAAACGGCGACCACAAGCCTGCGGTACAGTCTCCCGGGGACAAAGTGATCAGTCTTGGGGATTTGCAAATTTATCCCGAGAAGTACGAAGTGTTCGTGAACGGCCAATGGATCACGCTTCGTCCGAAGGAATTCGAAGTGCTGCTGTACTTGGCGGAACGGCCGGGTATCGTCATTACCCGCGACGACCTGATGAATGTCGTCTGGGGCTTCGACTATATCGGCGGACAGAGAACGGTCGACGTGCATGTCAGTTCGCTCCGCAAAAAGCTGGAGCTCAATCAGCAGACCGTGCAAATCGAATCGATCCGCGGCGTCGGTTATAAATTAATCGTGAACCGTAAATCGCTTGCATAAGTTATATTGCAAAAACGGCGGCCAATTTGGCCGCCGTTTTTTGTTTGGGCAGCGGCTTAGCGCAAATCGTGTCCGGGCGTTCGACAAATGCGCCGAATTTCTCTTATTTTCCGTCCGTTACAACTTGTTACGCATTATGCTATTCTTGTTAGAAACGAGAGGTAGAGGAGGATCGGCATGTCCCAAGATGTGTTGACCAAGGAGGAAGTGGAAGGTTTGCTTTCGTCTGTCCCCGCATCGTCGGAACCGAGCCGTATCCCGTCGCTTCCGCCGGCTGAGCGAATCGACGATTATTCGGAGATCACCGAACGCTATTGGCAGCAAACCGTCATTCAGATGCAGCGTGAATTGGCCGAGCTGCAGCAGCGCGTGGAGACACTCGAGAAAGCGTTAAAGGTCAAGAAGCAGGCCAAGACGGCCTCGAAAAATAAAACCCCTGCCGCGATACAGCAAGGGACAAGCGGTATGCCGGCTGGCGGTGAGGACGGAAAGCCGCAGCCGATTCCTTCCCGTAAGGAGAAGTTTAAATCCGGGCGGAAATGGTTTTAAACCGGTGGTTCGTCAGCTTCGTCCCCAAGCCAACATTCGGCGCTGAAACTCCTTGGGCGAGAAGCCGTTGAAACGTTTGAACATTTTGTAGAAATGCGCCATATTGGCCATGCCGATCTGGTCGCCCACCTCGGCGACACTCAAATCACGGGTCAGCAGCAGCTGCTCGGCACGTTTAATTTTGCGGAAATTCACATACTCCGTGAACGACATGCCCATCACTTTTTTGAAAAATTTTACGAAGTAATAGTAGCTCATATTCGCGATCCGGCATGCGTCTTCCACGCCAATCCGGTCGTCAATACGGGATTCCACGTAATCGAGCACCGGCTTCAGGCGAATGCGTTCCACCCGGTCCTGTCCGGCCAGCAAACCCCGATCGTCGTTGCGGATGAGGATGAGCAGCAGTTTTTTGACCAGCAAATTGACCGCCAGCTCGTATCCGCTTTCCTTACGCTGGGCTTCTTCATGAATTTCATGGATGCAGTCGGCCGCTTCGAGCCGGGCTTTCGGATTCTCCCTGAAAATGTAGTTCATCGTGCTGAGCGGCACTTTGGTTTCGTTGAAATATTGCAGGTAGGGAATCGTGCTCTGATCGAAAAAGGACTGCAAATCGAACTGAAGCACGATGTATTCCAGGGGCCCCCCGTAACTGCGGTCGCGATGGAGCTGCGAGCTGCCGAGGATGACGACGTCTCCCGGAGTCATGATATACGTTTCGCCGCTCAGTTCGACGTCCAGCCGGCCGTTCTGCACAAGCAGCA
The DNA here is from genome assembly GCF_005049045.1 of Cohnella pontilimi. Taxonomy (GTDB): domain Bacteria; phylum Bacillota; class Bacilli; order Paenibacillales; family Paenibacillaceae; genus Cohnella; species Cohnella pontilimi. The sequence continues at coordinate 44,206 of NZ_SUPK01000009.1, read as the reverse complement.
GCTCGCATTCGGGGTGATAATGCCAATTGAACGTACGTACGGCATCCCGGATGATTTGCCATATTTTCAGGGACAGCAGAGGGTTCTCATATTCGATTTTTTCTTTGACGGGCTGCAAGCGCTTGCACCTCCGGGATGACAAAATCGCATATAAACCTCCCATTTGAGAGGATGGGAAACGCCCCATTCAATGATACACTAAATTGTAGTGTTAACGCAGTACATTCGCAAGGAGGACAAGCATCTTGTCAACAGTTCATGTAGGAATGATCGGCTGCGGCGGCATCGCGATGGGGAAACATCTTCCGGCGCTCGCCAAAATCCCGGAAGCGAAAATCGTTGCGTTTTTTGACGTGGCACCGGAAAGGGCGGTCGACGCCAAAAACCAATACGGCACGCCCGACGCCAAAATCTACGACAACATTCAAGATTTGCTGAATGATCCGAACGTTCATGTCGTGCACGTCTGCACGCCGAACGACACACATGCCCAAATTTCCATCGACGCGATGGAAGCCGGCAAGCACGTGCTTTGCGAGAAACCGATGGCCAAAACGGCCGCAGACGCGCAGCGCATGCTCGAAGTGTCCGAGCGTACGGGCCGGAAGCTGAGCATCGCGTATCAGAACCGTTTCCGCCGGGAATCGCTCTGGCTGCATGAAGCGGCCCGCAACAATGAACTTGGCGAAATATACTTGGCCAAAGCCCATGCCATTCGCCGCAGAGCGGTACCGACATGGGGCGTGTTCCTGGATGTGGAGAAACAAGGCGGAGGCCCGCTGATCGATATCGGAACCCACGCGCTCGATCTGGCTTTGTGGATGATGGACAACTACGAACCCCGCAACGTGCTCGGCACTTCATACCGCAAGCTGGCCGAGCAGGGAAGTCCCGCGAACGAATGGGGCAATTGGGATCCGTCGAAGTTCACCGTGGAAGATTCCGCATTCGCCATGATCACGATGAAGAACGGCGCAACCGTGTGGCTGGAATCGAGCTGGGCGCTGAATACGCTGGACGTGGACGAGGCGAAAGTCACGCTGTGCGGCACGAAAGCCGGCGCCGACATGAAAGGCGGGCTGCGCGTCAACGGAGAAGAGCACGGCCGTCTGTACACGAAAGAAATCCAGCTGGGATCAGTGTGGGGCGGAGGCGCTCCGAGCAGCGAACCGGCGGAGAAGGAAGCGCGCGCCTGGATCGACGCGATTTTGAACAATCAGGCCCCGGTCGTAACGGCTAAGCAGGCGCTGGTCGTGCAGCAAATTCTCGAAGCAGTGTACGAGTCCGCCAACAAAGGCCAAGCGATCAGCTTCGTATAAATAGCCTCTCTTGGCAGGCATGGCATATGACGACGTTTTCATGTAAAATGATATGAGGATGCAGAATGTACGCGTGTACATCAAGGCGTCCTCATTTCATGATCATTTCTATTGGGGAAAGGTCAGGTGTCGGAAATGAAGCTCGGCGTATTCATCGTATTATTCGGACAACAATCATTTGAAGAGGCATTGGACTCAGCGAAAGCTGCGGGCTGCCAATCCGTGGAAATCGGAACCGGAGGTTACCCGGGTACCGCTCATGTAGACGCGAAAGCCGTCGTGAACGATGAGGCTGCGGTCAAGAGAATTCGGGACGCGGTCGCGTCCCGCGGCCTTACGATCAGTGCACTCAGCTGCCACGGCAACCCGCTTAATCCGAACAAGGAGCAAGCTCAAGCCGACCACGAAGCTTTCCAGGCAACGGTACAGCTCGCCGAGAAGCTTGGCGTGGACACGGTCATCACGTTCTCCGGACAGCCCGGCGAATCGGAAAACTCGAAATACCCGTCTTGGGTGACCTGCCCTTGGCCGCCGGAATTCCTGACCGTTCTCGAATGGCAGTGGAATGAGGTCGCCATCCCTTATTGGAAAGAACAATCCGCTTTCTGCCGCAAACACGGCGTGAAGGTGGCCATCGAGGCTCATCCGGGCTTCCTCGTGTACAACACGGAAACCGCGCTGCGCCTCCGCCGCGAAGCCGGGGACAACATCGGCGTGAACTTCGATCCGTCCCACCTGTTCTGGCAGGGTATGGATCCGATCGAATGCGTCAAGGCGCTCGGCGACTCCATCTACCACGTGCACGCGAAAGACACGAAAATCGATGCGCGCAACACGGCACTGAACGGCGTTTTGGACACGAAGCACTACGGAGATATTCTGAACCGCTCCTTCGTGTTCCGCACAGTGGGATACGGACACGACGACGAATTCTGGAAGCATCTGGTCAGCACGCTGCGCCTGGTCGGTTACGACGGCACGATCAGCATCGAGCACGAGGACGGCATTATGAGCGTGAACGAAGGGTTCACGAAAGCCGCGAATTTCTTGAACGGACTCATTCTTAAAGAAAGCGCGGGTGAAATGTGGTGGGCGTAAACGATCGCAAAATGAATGTGGGCATGGTCGGCTATAAATTTATGGGCAAGGCGCACAGCCACGCCTATAAAGATGTCGGCATGTTCTTCGATATGAACGCGGATGTCGTCATGAAAGCCATTTGCGGCCGTGATGAGCAGGGCGTGAAAGACGCAGCGGCGAAATTCGGATGGGAAAGCTACGAGACCGACTGGCGCAAGCTGGTTGCCCGCCCGGACATCGACATTGTCGATATCAACGCTCCGAGCGACGCACATAAAGAAATTACGCTGGGCGCCATCGCGAACGGCAAACACGTATTTTGCGAGAAACCGCTGGCGCTGAACTTGGCCGACGGCCGTGAAATGCTGGAAGCGGCGGAGAAAGCGGGCGTGAAACACGCGGTCTGCTTTAACTACCGGTTCCTGCCTGCGGTGCAATTGGCCAAGCAGATCATCGACGAAGGACGTCTGGGCGATATCCATCACTACCGTGCCACCTATTTGCAGGACTGGCTCGTCGACCCGAACTTCCCGCTCGCTTGGCGGCTCAAGAAGGAAGTGGCGGGTTCCGGCGCGCACGGCGATCTGAACGCACACTGCATCGACCTGGCCCGGTTCCTGATCGGAGAATTCGACCGCGTCATCGGTCACAACCGCACCTTCGTGAAGGAGCGGCCGATTCCGGCATCTACAACCGGACTCTCCGGCACCGCTTCTGAGCAGATGGGCGAAGTCACGGTAGACGATGCGACCGGCTTCCTCGCCGACTTCAAAAACGGCGCGATGGGTTCTTTCATCGCTACGCGGTTCGCAACCGGCCGCAAAAACGGCAACACTTTCGAGATTCACGGCAGCAAAGGTACGATCCGCTGGGATCTCGAGCGGCTTAACGAGCTGGAAGTTTACTTCCGCGACGACGAGCCGAACGAGGCTGGCTTCCGCCGCATTCTCGTGACGGAAGGCACGCACAAGTATGCCGGCAACTGGTGGCCGACGGGGCACATAATCGGTTACGAACACGGCTTTGTCCATATCGTCTATGAATTTGTGCAGCACATCACCGAAGGCACTCCGTTCGCTCCGACGTTCCTGGACGGCGTTCGCTGCCAAGAGGTGCTCGAAGCGGTCGATCTTTCGATCGAGCGCGGCTCCTGGGTCAACGTGTCGGAAGTATAATGCTGTACCGATCATTACAAGAAGGGTCTTCCTAACGGGAGGCTCTTTTTATTTTTTTTGAAGTTTCGTCCCTCCTCGGCTCTGGTGTGGTTTTTCGCGCTCAGCGCGTCGGGTCGGCGGTTGGGGGCGAGCGCAAAACGATAATCCGTCGGGGAAGGTAACGATCCCAGACGGATTTTTTTTTGAAAGATTTAACAATACTCCGCTTGCCCGTTGATTTGTAATTAACATTAGAGTTTTATCATTTTTCTAGTAACTGGTATTACATAAATCTACCAACGAAGGGTGAACGACTCGATGTCTTGGAAAAAGACGATCGCGGCAGCCGCCTTGACGGCTGCAGTAAGCGCAACAGTGGTCTCGGCTGTTTCCGCCGCAACTCCGGTTACGGTAAAAAAAGCGAAGCCTCCGGTTGTCGCTGCAGCACCGATCAACGTGATGAGCACGAATTATTTGATCAACGGTGCCGATGCTCTGATTCACACGATTACCCTGAACGGCAAGAAGCTTGTAAGTGTTGGTGATCTGGCTGTTGCCCTTGGCGCCGACTTTAGTTTCAAAGGAAACAATGTATCCGTTGAACTGAACGGCCACATCGTAAAGCTGACGACGAACAGCGACAAATTCACGGTTGACGGTGTGCAGCAAAAGCTTCCGGCTGCTGTAAAGAACGTGCAATACCGCAACTTCATCGATATGGATATGTACCTGAAAGGATTGGGTGTCACAGTTACGACGGACGCGTCCGGAACGACCTGGATCGACGCCGATCTGCTGCCCGAAGCCGACAGCGCACAATGGATCGGCGATGGGAAACTGCTTGTCGCTCACGATACGGAAGCTGGAAGCTTTAAATCTATCGTAGATGTGAAGACCGGCGAACATCGCATTCTGACGGACAATACGGAAATTGCCGAGCTGGTCGTTTCTCCTGACGGCAAAAAGGCCGCCTATACCGATAGCCAAGGCGCTGTGTGGGTCATGGACCTCGGGCTGGAAACGTCCAAGAAAGTATCGGACGACGCAAGCATTAAGCCGGAGTTGGTCTGGTCTCCTGACCAAACGGCGATATACTTCTTGAATTCCGAAAAATCTAACTCTATCAAAAAGCTGAATCTTGCAGACGGTAAAATCAGCACGATTCTGGACGACAAAAAAGACTATAAAGAGAACCTGCAAGTTTCGGCGGACGGCAAAGTGTTCACTTACCAGCAAAACACGATGTCGAAAGTTACCGACCCAGGTGCAACCGAAGGGCAAGACGTCGTGGACGACGGACTGACAATCGACCCCAGTGCGGCAACGACAAACATTTGTCAATTTGTAAACGATCCTTCGATCAAAGATAATGCTCCGGTTCAATTGACCAATTCAACGGACGACAAAATGTTCGTAAAAGCAATGGCAGACGGCAACAGCGTGGTTTACATCAAAGTCGGAGCGGACGAGAAAACGAAATCGGTCCTGAACAGCGTTATGAAAGACAAGACGGTCAAAACCTTGTTCGGTGATCAAGACGTTCTTCAAGCCGTATTCGCAGGAAACAACAAATGGTACCTTCTGACGGGCGGACCGACAGGAAAAAACTTGATCTATGAATTCGATGCCGTCGCAGTTACTTCCAAACAACTGTATACCGTTTCTGACAGCGTATCTGACATCATCGCCCAAGGCTCGTCGCTTGCGATCATCGACAACGGAATCATCTACGCCCAGGTGAACGGCAAATGGAGACCTGTTTCCCGTTAATCTAATTTGATAACCCGAGAGGAGAAACAAACCCATGAAATGGTTCAAATCGCTTTCTGTAGCCGCAATGGCTCTTGCAATTGTTACAACCGGAGTATCTTCCGCAAATGCAGCCAGCTCCTTGAGCGGATCGATCGTCATTAACGGTTCGTCCGCGTTGCTTCCGCTCACGCTGCAAGCGAAGAGCGAATTCCAGAAATTAAACCCGAAAGTCAAAATTTCCGCTTCGTCCGCAGGTTCCGTAACAGGCCCGCAAGCCGTCCGCAAAGGCATCGCTCAAATCGGCGCATGCGACTGGGACGCAACTAAGGACGTTCCTGGATTTAAAGCTTTTGAAGGCCAAATTGCTACCCCGGTCGCTGTCATTCCGTTCGCGGCCATCGTGAATTCCGACGTGAAAGTAAACAATTTGACGACTCAGCAGCTGAAGGACATTTTCTCGGGTAAAATCAAAAACTGGAAAGACGTAGGCGGGGATGACGCCGATATCGTCATCGTGAACCGCGCGTTCGGTTCCGGCACTCGCGTGAACTTCCAGCTCAAGGCGCTGGAAGGCGGATCGATCGTCTCCACCGGCAGCAATGTCAAAACGGTGAAGTCGAGCGGAGAAATGAAAACGAACGTGGAAACGACGTCGGGGGCAATCGGCTATGAAGCTCTCGCATATGTTGCTGGCTCCAAAATGAAAGCCCTCAGCATTAACGGAGTTGCACCGACGGAAGCGAACATCATCAACGGCAAGTACAAAGTGTGGAGCTATGGCTACTACATGACGAAAGGCCAGCCGACCGGCGTTACGAAAGCGTTCATCGATTATATTCGCAGCGCGAAGTTCCAGAACGGCTCGCTGAAAAAGTTGAAATTCATCCCGCTTTCCGCCATTAAGTAATTCTCTTTCTCGAGTGCCAATATAGAAGCAGCCAGCTTCCGCAAGTTCGCGGGAAGCTGGTTTCTTCGTGGAAAGGAACGAGTGCTCCATGATCGAATCATCGCCCGCGGTTCAGGCGGCCGTGCAAGGCCAGCTCGGAGAGAGCATGAAGTCGGGCTCCGGCAAAGCGTTCGACCGGAAAAACCGGCTTCTCTTTTACAACAGTACGTTTAAAGTCGTGTGTATTTGCAGTGCGATATTCGTCTGTCTCATTTTGTTTTCGATTCTTATTTTCATGTTCCGTACCGGGGTACTGACGTTCAAGACCGTTCCATTGACCACCTTCCTATTTTCAACGGACTGGTCGCCGGAAACGGAAACGTACGGCGCGTTCGTTTTCATTTTCGGAACCTTTGCACTGACGGCGCTCACGCTGCTCTTTTCCGTTCCGTTATCGGTTTTTGTGGCCGTATTTCTTGCAGAAATGGCTCCGAAATGGCTCCGCAACCTGCTTCGTCCGATTCTGGATCTGCTGGTTGGCATTCCGTCCGTCGTCTACGGCTTTCTTGGTTTGACCCTGCTTCTTCCCAAGCTCCGCGATTGGGCGCAAGTGGATTTGTCGGACGGAATTCTGGCTGGGGCCATCGTGCTCAGCATCATGATTCTTCCGACGATCAGCCGAATCAGCGACGATTCCATCAGTGCCGTTCCGCAAAAATACCGGGATGCTTCCTACGCTCTCGGCGCCACGAGATTTCATACAATTGTGAGAGTCGTTCTGCCATCCGCCCGCAGCGGAATCCTGTATGCCGTCATTCTGGGTATGGCAAGGGCGATCGGGGAAACAATGGCCATCGTGATGGTCATCGGTAACACGCCTCAGCTGGCGAACGCTCTTTTCAAGCCGACTTCCGTACTGACGAGCAACATCGTGATGCAGATCCCGAACGTACCCTTTGACTCGACATGGAACTACGCCTTATACATGATGGGATTTCTGTTGCTTTTCATTTCTTTGCTGATGATCGTCGTGATTCGATTGCTCCAGCGGAAAGGAGCTTCAAGATGAAAACGGCCGCCAAAGCTGCCGCGACGAACGCGTTCTCCGCTCGCAGCGGTTCGAATCGCTTGAAAGACAAAATATTCTCCCTGGTCGTCTGGGGTGTATCATTGGTCATCGTTGCGATCATTCTGGGCCTTCTGGCACTCATTTTGGAGCGCGGCGCCACCCATTTGAGCTGGGATTTCATCACGGGTCTTCCGAGCGAAATAGAAGAGGGCGGAGGAATCGGGCCGTCGCTGTTCAATTCGTTCTATATGATGATCCTTTCGCTTATCGTTTCTATACCTTTCGGCATGGCAGCCGGGATTTATTTGGCTGAATTCGCTCCGGACAATAAATTCATCGCTTTCGTGCGAATATGTGTCGAGGGTCTGGCTTCCGTGCCTTCGCTTATTTTCGGATTGTTCGGCATCGCTTTGTTCGTTGAAATGATGGGGCTCGGTCTCACGATCATCGGAGGTGCCGTCAGCTTGGCTTTCTTGAATTTGCCGGTGCTGACCCGGGTAACGGAAGAAGCGATACGCGCCGTTTCCCAGGAGATCAAGCAGGCCTCCTTCTCACTGGGCGCCACTCATTTGCAGACAATTCGCAAAGCGCTTATCCCTAGCGCGATCAGCGGAATCGTAACGGGCATCAGCCTGGTCGCGGGCCGCGCGTTCGGCGAAAGTGCGGTCATCATTTTGACGGCCGGCGTAACGACTTCCGGCGTCATGTGGGATTTCAACCTGCTGTCTCCCGGAGAAACGTTGGCTGTACATCTCTGGTATGTGCAGTCCGAAGCCATCGTGCCGGATGCGCAGCTAATATCGCAAAAGGCGGCCGCCGTCCTATTGATTGTCGTACTGGCGATCAACTTCCTGTTCCGAATTCCGCTGTGGGTGCGGGAAAGAAAGCTTCGCTGACGCCCGAATTTACACTGCGTTTACAATGCCTGTACATGTGATTTACAATAATGCCGTATACTGCTGAAGATATGCTCATAATAGAGAGAACACTTGCGAGCGGAGGAACTCAAATGCAAGCTCTGATCGAGATTGACCGCTTGAACTTGTTTTACGGAACGTTCCACGCGCTCAAGAACATTTCGATGAAAATTCCCGAAAAGGCAATTACCGCTTTCATCGGGCCGTCGGGCTGCGGGAAATCGACCCTGCTTCGTACATTGAACCGAATGAACGACATGATTCCCGGGACGCAAATCGACGGCACCGTCAGCATCGCGGGCGCCGATATTTATGGTAAGGACATTGACGTGGAGACCCTTCGGAAGAAAGTGGGCATGGTGTTCCAGCAGCCGAATCCTTTTCCGAAGTCGATTTATGACAACGTGGCTTACGGACCCCGTCTTCACGGGATCACCAGCCGGCAAAAGCTCGACGAGATTGTCGAAAACAGCCTTCGCGGAGCGGCGCTCTGGAACGAGGTTAAAGACCACCTGAAGCGGTCGGCCTTCAGCCTTTCGGGCGGACAACAGCAGCGTCTGTGCATCGCGCGCGCGCTTGCGGTAGAGCCGGACATCCTGCTTATGGACGAGGCTACTTCCGCTTTGGATCCGATCTCGACACTGAAAATCGAAGAACTGGCACAAGAGCTGAAGGAACGCTACACGATCGTTATGGTGACGCACAACATGCACCAGGCGGCGCGCGTGTCCAATCAGACGGTATTTTTCCTGAACGGTGAAGTCGTCGAGTACTCGGAAACCGAGAAGCTTTTCTCCAATCCGGAGGATCAACGCACGGAAGATTATATTAGCGGACGCTTCGGCTGATTGTGTATCAGTGAAATGGGGGACATCGCGATATGGTGAAACGCAGAGAGTTCGATCAAGGGCTTGAAGAGTTGCAGCAATTGCTAAGCGAGATGGGACAACGAGTGGGACAGTCCCTCATGGCCGCGATGAACGCTTTGAAAACAATCGATGTCGAGGAAGCGCGCCGGATCATCGCGGGTGATCTGGATTTGAATAACCTGGAAACGAAGATTACCGAGCTTGGTGCCAAGCTGATCGCCACCCAGCAGCCGGTCGCCAAAGATTTGCGGAGCATTCTCGCGGCTCTGAAAATCAGCAGTGATTTGGAGCGAATGGGCGATCTGGCTGTAGACATCGCGAAGACGACACTTCGTTTGGAAGGACAGCAACTGATTAAGCCGCTCATTGATCTGCCGAAAATGGCGGAGCTCGTTCGGGATATGATTGAGGATGCCGTTCGCTCCTATTTGGAAGAGAACGTAGATTTGGCTTACAAGCTCGATAAGGACGACGATGAGGTGGATGCGCTGTACAGCCAAATTCTGCGCCATCTGTACCTCTTGATGGCGAAAGAGCCCCAGACGATTTCGCAATCCATGCTGCTGAGCTTCGTAGGGCGTTACATCGAACGAATCGCAGATCACGCGACGAACATCGGGGAAAGTACGGTGTTTCTCGTAACCGGCAAACGTCCGGACCTGAATACGTGACAGATAGGGCAGCCCTAAGAGGCTGCTTTTTTGCATATCCCTATTGAAACCGTTTACACAAGGTTAATAGATTTTACATAGAGTTTACAAACAGAATACATACCGTTGAAAAAGACAAACTAATATTAGAGATGTGCAAGGGACACCGAGGCAATTGATGCTTAGGTCCCAAATATATCAGAGGCACGCAAATCAGGAAGGGGTAAACATCATTATGAGAAAGTCGTTGGTCCTGGTATTGACGCTGATCGTCGCATTAACACTGGCAGCGTGCGGTAAGAACAACAACAATTCGGACGCATCTGCATCCAATAGCCCGGCAGCATCGGGCGGCGCAAGCAACGGCGCAGCATTGAGCGGAACCATTACTGCAGCAGGATCCACAGCCCTTCAACCTCTGGTTGAGCAAGTAGCGAACAAATTCATGAGCGAAAACTCCGGCGTCTCCATTACCGTGGCACCCGGCGGAAGCGGCGGCGGCCTTACCCAAGTAGCCGGCGGTCAAGTAGACATCGGCAACTCTGATATTTTTGCAGAAGAGAAACTGAAAGACGAAGCGAAAGATCTGGTCGATCATCAAGTCGGCGTAGTGGCCATTGCAGCTGTCGCAAACCCGAAAGTAAACGTGGACAACCTGACGAAACAACAACTGGTTGACATCTTCTCGGGTAAAGTGACAAACTGGAAAGACGTAGGCGGCATTGATGCGAAAATCGTGATCGTTAACCGTCCTTCAAGCTCCGGTACACGTAAAACGTTTGAAAACCTGGCTCTTGGCGGTCCTTCTAAAGACCTTCCGGGTTCGATTCAGGAAGATTCGTCCGGTACGGTTAAGAAGCTGGTTGCAGAAACTCCTGGCGCCATCGGTTATCTGGCTCTGTCCTACCTCGACGACAGCGTAAAAGCTTTGAAGTTTGAAGGCGTAGAGGCGACTTCCGACAATGTTGCAACAGGCCAATATCCGGTTTGGGCTTACGAGCACATGTACACCAAAGGCGAACCGAATCCGACTGTGAAAGCTTTCCTGGATTACATGTTGTCTGACGCTGTTCAAAACGGCGACGTAAAAGACATGGGTTACATCCCGATGTCGGCCATGAAAGTGGCTCGCGACGTCAACGGCACGGTCACCAACAAGTAAATAACAGAATACTCCTTAGCTTAACTACACCGCAAGGCGGCAAGAGGCTGACAATTCGTCGGCCTCTGCTTGCTGTTAAAGGAGAGGCTTTATGAATCCCGTGAAGAAGGACCAAGCGGCCGGCAACCGCAGGCTCCGATTTCCCAAGCATATCCGAGAGGAATGGTACGGCAGGGTTTACGCATATTTTTGCGTGACCCTTTTGATCGTTACGATCGTTTCGATCGTGTGGTTTATCGCATCGAAAGGCTTGAACCCCTTCTTATCCGGCGCCGTAAGTGTGCCGGAATTGTTGTTCGGACGCACCTGGAGTCCGGAAAGCGAACCGCCTTTGTTCGGCGCACTGCCGTTCTTGGCCGGATCCATATCCGTATCATTGTTGGCCGCCGTTCTAGCTGCTCCGTTCGGATTTTGTGCGGCTGTTTTCATGACCCAGATTGCGCCTAAAGTGGGACGCCGCTTTCTTCAGCCGGCCATTGAGCTGCTCGCCGGCATTCCGTCCGTTGTATACGGATTTGTGGGGCTATCGGTCATCGTGCCGTTTCTTCGCAACAATTTCACAGGCCAGGGATTCGGGATTTTAGCCGGTACCCTTGTGTTGTCGGTGATGATTTTGCCTACCATCACTTCGATCGCAACGGATGCACTAAGCAACCTGCAGGCAGGACTTAAAGAAGGTTCATTTGCACTTGGCGCGACACGGTGGCAAACGATTTACCGGCTTATTCTGCCCACCACGTTTCCGTCCTTGCTCACGGGTGTCGTGCTGGGGATCTCCCGCGCGTTCGGGGAAGCGCTGGCCGTGCAGATGGTGATCGGCAACGCTCCGCATGTGCCCAGGTCCCTGTTGGAATCGGCCGCGACCCTAACAAGCATCATTACGCTTGAAATGGGCAATACCGTCGGCGGATCCTTGCATAACAACGTCCTGTGGAGCTTGGCGCTGATCCTGCTGATTATGACATTTTTGTTCGTGTTTACCGTTCGTATGCTCGAAAGGAGGGCTGGGCGATGAGTGCCAAGACGGCAGACCGTATCGCATTGTCCGTCATTATTGCCGTTGCCGGCATCATTATGTTGGTCCTGGCCGCCTTGCTGGGCTATCTGCTGTACCGGGGACTCAGTCATGTAAGCTGGCACTTCTTGACATCCGTGCCCCAGCCGTTCCGTAAGGGCGGCGGTATCGGCCCACAGCTGTTCAACTCCTTATTCCTTCTCGTTCTGACGATGATCATTACGATCCCTCTTGGGATCGGAGCGGGAATTTACATGAGCGAGTATGCGAAACCGAACCGCTTGACGAATTTTATCCGGCTCGTGGTGGAAGTTCTGTCCTCGTTTCCTTCCATCGTCGTGGGCTTGTTCGGATTGCTCGTATTTGTGAACCTGTTTCATTTGAAATATTCGCTTGCGGCAGGCGCTTTAGCACTGACGGTGTTCAACCTGCCGCTCATGGTGCGCGTTACGGAGCAGGCTTTGCGGAGCGTGCCTCAGTCACAGAAAGAAGCCGGCCTTGCGCTCGGCTTGTCTCGCTGGAAAACGATTCGCTCCATTATGCTTCCGATGGCTTTTCCGGCCATCATGACCGGAACGATTTTGGCGGCCGGACGTGTATTCGGCGAAGCTGCCGCACTGCTGTTCACAGCGGGAATGACCACTCCGCGACTGGATTTCACGGACTGGAATCCGTTCCATTCCACTTCACCGCTGAATCCGTTCCGTCCGGCGGAAACGCTGGCGGTGCATATATGGAAAATCAACGCAGAAGGGCGCGCGCCTGACGCTCCTGAAATTGCGGCCGGCGCTTCCGCCGTGCTGATCATTATCGTGCTGCTGTTCAACTTCGGTGCCCGCGCGCTCGGCCGGGCGATCTACCGCAAGTTCACGGCGACCAAGTAAGGGAGGTTCTTGTATGAGCGAAATGGCCATGTATACGAAGGACCTCTCCGTATATTACGGTGAGAAACAAGCCATTAAGAAAGTCAGCATGGATTTCGCCGCCCGCGAAGTGATCGCGCTCATCGGTCCTTCCGGCTGCGGCAAATCCACCTTCCTCAGGTCGCTCAACCGGATGAACGATGTCATTGCCGGCGCCCGTGTCGAAGGCGAGATCTGGATTAACGGCCGTAATATCAACGCACCGGACACCGATGTGGTCCGTCTTCGGCAAAATATCGGCATGGTGTGGCAAAAGCCGAATCCTTTCCATAAATCGATTTATGAGAATATCGCGTTCGGCCCCCGTTATCACGGGATTCGGGATAAACGCAAGCTCGATGAGATCGTGGAAAGCTGTCTTCGGAAAACCGCGCTTTGGGATGAGGTGAAGGACCGGCTCAAAGGTTCCGCACTGGCTTTGTCCGGCGGACAGCAGCAGCGTCTTTGCATCGCGAGATCGTTGACGGTACAACCGAGCATCCTGCTCATGGACGAGCCGGCATCTGCATTGGATCCGGTATCGACGGCCAAAATCGAAGAGCTGATCGCGGAGCTCAAAAAAGAGTATTGCATCGTGATCGTCACCCACAACATGTACCAAGCGGCACGGGTTTCCGACAAAACCGGGTTTTTCCTGATGGGCGATCTGGTGGAATACGATGACACCCAGAAAATTTTCACGAATCCATCCCAACGCTCCACAGACGATTATATTTCCGGCCGTTTCGGTTGACGGAGCGGACCTGACAAGGGGGTGCCGTCCATGGTGACGCGCAGAGAACTGGATATCGGCCTGAACCAGCTTCAGGACATGTTGGTGGATATGGGCAAAAAAGTGGAGAAGGCGCTCGGTGAAGCGATGGCCGCCTTGTCGAACTTGGATGCGCAGGCTGCCCGCAAGGTGGTGGAAGCGGATCCGGAACTGAACAGGATCGAGGAGCAAATATCCGAAGTGGGGGCCAGGCTCATTGCTACGCAGCAGCCGGTCGCCACCGATCTCCGTCGGGTGCTGGCCGCGCTGAGAATCGCCTCCGACCTGGAACGGATGGGGGATTTGGCGGTGGATGTCGCGAAGGCGGCAATCCGAATGGAAGGGCAAACCCTGATCAAGCCGCTCATCGATCTTCCGCTTATGGCAGAGATGGTTCAGGAGATGATCTCCGATTCGATTCGGTCGTTTCTCGAAGAGAATGTGGACCTGGCTTACAAAATGGCGAAAGACGACGATCAGGTGGATGAGCTTTTCGGTAAAATTTTCAGAGAACTTGCCGGCATGATGGCGGAGGACCCGAAGGTGATCAACCAGTCGATGCTGCTCTTATTCGTGGCCCGATACATCGAACGGATCGCGGACCACGCGACGAACATCGGAGAGAGCGTCGTGTATTTGGTCACTAGCAAACGACCCGATTTGAACTGAACAGAGCAGCCCAAGGAGACGCGATGCGTCTCCTTTTTTATTGTAATTTTACCTTTCGTTAACATGGGGAAGACAATTCATGCACAAACGTATGGTAGTTTGAACGTACTAGGTAAAATGTACCACGACATCGACAGGATCGATTTCGGTCGGAGGTAACAGAGCATGGCGATAATCGGCAATTGGATCAACGGTGATATGCTCGAGGAACTAGCCAAAGAAGAGGAGCGAGGAGATATCGGGATCCTCGTGATGACATGGGATCAAACGTTGGAAACGGCACATCACGAGGGGTTCTTCTCCTTGCGGTTAACCCGGCTGTTCCGGTCCACGGCCATGCGTTTCAGTAAAACGACCGGGGCTGCCTTCAAGTGGCTTGTCCTGGATGACGGGCTCCTCATGGTGATACGCATGGCCAGATCGGAGTGGGCTGCGGAACGTGACGAAGCGTTGACCCGCTTGCTGTTCGAGCTTCGGGAGACCGCCGTTCAAGTATTCAGTGCGGGTAAACGAACACGGAAGCTGCGCGGTAAGGACCGGATCTGCGGCGGAGCGGCGCTTATCCGGCGCCAAGATGAAGGAACCGATGGCCATTCGGCAGCCGGAGACAGGGATGTTGACCTTTTATCCGCCCTGCTGCGGGCTTGGCGGATGGCCGTCACGTCCAGTCCCTGTTCCTTTGAAATATTCGAGTGCCGCAAACAGGCGGTGCGTTGGAGCCGAGAACGGATCGGCGTTCGCTATGCCCCTATCGTGTCCATGCAGGACGGATCGCTTTTTGCCTATGAGGCGCTTCCATTCAATAAGGCGACAGCCGAAGTGTGGACGCCGGAACAGTTTTTTTCCGTCTCCGAATGGGAAGGTGAATTGTTCGATAATGACAGGTATTTTCGGGAGCAGGCGATCCTGGCCGCACCTTCTGGAAGCACGCCGGTGAAATTGTTTGTGCCGGTTCCGGCCTGGATCGTTTTTGAACCGAAGCTGCATCCGGGCGACACGTTGAGCAAGATGGAAGCGGCAGGTCTCCGTCCGGAGCAGGTTGTATTGACGCTCGTCGACAACGGAACGGATCATCCGGGCACCTTGGTGGCGGCGCTGCGCCATTATCGCATGCAAGGATTCCGGATTGCGCTTTCGGCGGTAGGAACGGATCGGGAGGCCATCGAGCGCCTGATTGCGCTGAAGCCCGATTACGCCCGCATCAAGGGCGATTGGATTCCGAAGGAGACCCGAGATCCGGTTGGGGAAAGTTTGCTGCAGGCGGTGACTTCTCTCGCCCGCAAGGAGAAAATTGTGCTTTTCGCGGACGGATTGCAGCGGAAGGAACAGATTCGACCCCTCATATCCGCCGGTGTCGGGTACGGGCTGGGCCCTTGGATTGGCGATTCCGCAGAAAAGCCGCCTCCCCTGGATCCGGTCGTAACGGACCGAATTCGGCAGGAAATACGCCGGAAATTTCGCGGAACCTCCGGGTCGCTGGCTGAGCTGGTCGAACCGGTTCACACCTTTTCCAGCCGGACACCGGTTTCGGAAATCGCCAGACAATTTGAAACTCATCGGGAATCCCACGTGTTCGTCATTGTGGAGAACGGGCAGCCGGTCGGCTTGGTGATGAGAGAAAAGCTGCACCGAATGTTGGCGTCCCAGTTCGGACTGCCGCTGTACGGTAACCGGCCCGTAGCGAAAATTATGGAGACCCAGCCGCTCGTGGCGGATCAAAAGACGCCGATCGACCAGTTGTCGCAGGCCGCCATGATGCGGGAACCCGATAAGCTGTATGACTCCGTGATCGTTACGGATGCGGGAAAAGTGAAGGGGATCGTGTCCATCCGCGCCTTGCTGGAATGGGTGACCAACGTCCGAATGGCGGATGCACAGTGGGCGAATCCGTTGACCGGACTGCCCGGCAACGAGCCGATCCGGAGGGAGCTTTCCCGCCGCCTGGACGAGGGCAGACCTTTCTCCGTCATCTATGCGGATTTGGACCATTTCAAAGGGTATAACGACCGATACGGTTTTCATCGGGGAGACGATGTCATCCGGTTTACGGGAGAGACGCTGCAGAGCGTGGTGAAGGACTATTGTCCGGATAACAGCTTCGTGGGGCATATCGGCGGAGACGATTTTATCGTCATTATGGATTCCGGAAACCCGGTAAAGATTTCGGAAGATATCCTCGTTCTTTTCGAAAAAGGGATTTCTTCCTTCATCGATGGCACGCACGGGCCGGTGGCGGACCGCAGCGGAATGCTGCTGGAGAACACCGGCGTATCGATTTCTCTCGCGCTGCTGCTGTGCCAGAACACGGACGGCTGGACGCCGGATACATTGGCGGAACGCGCGGCGCTTCTGAAGAAAAAGGCGAAATCCAGATCCGGAAACTCCTTGGAGTGGGATATGCTCGACTATCAAGAGGATCAAGCGGAACGACAGGCATAGGACGGAGGATCAGCCCAAAATGATGGCCTCAAATGATATGACAGGGTCTGAACGATTCATCGGCGGATTTCACTTGCCGGGGGCAGACGGATGGCCGGAATACGATTCCGAATTTTTGGGCCTCGTCGGATTTATCCTGCCCGGCGGCTGGAGGCAAGCCGCGGGTCTCACGAAGGACGAAGAAGCGGAACGATGGAGCCAATGGTTTTCCCTGAGATTGAACGAAGTAAGCGTCCGGTACGGGGAGCGGATCGGACCTCATTTATGGGTATACTTTGGCATTCCGGCCAAGTCAGCGCAAGCGGCTGAGCATTATGCGGACACCTTGGGCAGACGTGTCCGGGATATCCTTTTTGCGGAATTCGGCGACCCATTCGGGGATGCGCCGGTCATGCGGCACACCGACGACTTCGGCTACGGAGCTGCAGTCATCGCAGGCACCGGCGACCGGCCGTTCACGGATTTGTTGTATGAAGGCTTTCTCGCAGCCGCTTCCCGGCTGCAAGGATGGAGCATGCCGCAGCGGGATCCGGTGCGCGGCATGGAAATGGAACGCATACTCAGGGAAGGGGATATTCGTAGCGTATACCAGCCTTTGTTTCATTTAAGGGACGGTAACATATTCGGCTATGAAGCGCTGACGCGTTGTGCGCCGGACAGCCCGTTTGACGGACCGCTTTCCTTATTTCGTTATGCGGAAGAGGAAGGTTATGCCTTCTCCTTAGACCGGTTGGCACGCGAGAAGGCGGTATTATCGAGTCCACTGCTTGGACCGCGGCAAAAAATATTCATAAACGTGAACTTGTCCATCATGAAAGATCCGCAATTTGTGTCCGGGCAGACCCGGCAATGGCTGGCCGCCCGTGGACTCCATCCGGGACAGGTCGTATTCGAACTGACGGAGCGAAGCTCGATCGAGGATTTCGATGAAGCCAAAAAAATGCTGGCTCATTACAGAAGCCAAGGGTACCAGATCGCGATCGACGACGCAGGCGCCGGCTATTCATCGCTTCAGGCCATTGTGGAGCTGAAGCCGGATTATATCAAGCTGGATAAATCGCTCGTTCAGTATGCGGACCAGGATGAAATGAAAAAGCACATGCTCCGGACGTTCGTAAGGTTTGCCAAGCGAATGAAAATTCGGACCGTGGCCGAAGGAATCGAAAGACCGGAAGAGTTTCAACTGGTTCGGTCGATGGGCATCGATTTCGGCCAAGGATTTTTGATCGGAAAACCGTGCGAAAATCCTGCCGATGTTTATACGCTGGGTTTACCCACCGTTTGAGAATAAGCGATTGATGGAGGAGACGCGACGCGTCTCCTTTTTCGTATTCGGATTCGGACACTCTGGAGTGCGGCATGCGGTACCGTATGGTATGATTATCAGTATGTAGAAAACCTGTCGGCGAGGTGTAGGATTTATGGGTAAAGGAAAAGACAAACTGATGCTGATCGACGGCAACAGCATCATTTATCGGGCGTTTTTCGCGCTGCCGCCGTTAACGAACAGCAACGGTTTGCACACAAATGCGGTCTTCGGCTTCACCACCATG
The DNA here is from genome assembly GCF_005049045.1 of Cohnella pontilimi. GTDB lineage: Bacteria > Bacillota > Bacilli > Paenibacillales > Paenibacillaceae > Cohnella > Cohnella pontilimi. The sequence goes on along the minus strand of NZ_SUPK01000009.1, from coordinate 25,998 downwards.
CTTCTGAAAGTGCTGGAGCAGGAGAAACCGACCCATATCCTCGTCGCGTTCGATGCAGGCAAGGTCACGTTTCGCCACGAAGGTTATGCGGAATATAAGGGCGGACGCCAGAAGACGCCGCCGGAGCTGTCGGAGCAATTCCCGCTCTTGAAAGAAGTGATCGGCTCGTTCTCCATTTCCCAGTTTGAGCTGGCCGGATACGAGGCGGATGACATCATCGGCACTTTGTCGCGGAAAGCGGAAGAGGAAGGGCAGGAGGTCGTCGTCGTTTCCGGCGACAAGGATTTGCTTCAGCTTGCATCGGACAAGGTTACCGTTCTGCTGACGCGCAAAGGCGTAAGCGAAGTGGAAAAATACTCGCCATCGGACGTGGATGAGAAGTACGGCTTAAAACCGCTCCAGATCATCGACCTCAAAGGACTGATGGGCGATCCGAGCGACAATATCCCGGGCGTTCCCGGCGTCGGAGAGAAGACGGCGCTGAAGCTGCTGCACGAATACGGCACCGTGGAGAACGTGCTGGACAATATCGGGAATCTTAAAGGCAAGCTGCGTGAAAATATTGAAAATAATATGGAAAATGCTCGGATGAGCAAGCAATTGGCCACCATCTACCGTGAAGTTCCGCTCGATATGACGGTAGAGGATGCGGCATGGAGCGGATACGATGCTTCCACGCTCGCCGCGGCTTTCCGCAAGCTGGAGTTTAAGTCGCTCCTCGAAAGGCTGGATTTGCACGGTGCGGATGACGCGGCAGTCGAGAAGGTGGCCAAAGCCGAATACGAGATGGTGATCGTCGGATCGGCCGCGGATACATGGAACCAGTTGAACGACGCCCTGCCGAAAGCCGAGGCGGTGTTGGTGGAATCGGCCGGAGACAACCCGCATCAAGCGGAAATGATCGGTCTGGCGATCACAGCGGTTGACCGTATTTATGTGCTTCAACCGGAACAATTGAAAGCTTCGGAAGCGGAAGAGCTGATCGCTTGGCTGGCCGAGCCGGATCGGCCCAAAACAGGCTACGACTTGCACCGCGTGCAGCTCGTGTTGTCGCGAAGCGGGGTGAAGCTGTGCGGACAGGCGTTCGACGTTCAGCTCGCCGCTTATTTGCTGGATCCGACGGAAGCCGATCCTTCGCTGTCCTCGACACTTTCGCGGTACGGCCTGCCCACCGTGCCGTCGGATGAGGCGGTGTTCGGCAAGGGCGCCAAGTTCCACGTTCCTCCGCTGGAGGAGCTCGCCGCGCATCTTGCGGCCAAAGCGGACGGAATCCGCCGTTTGAAGCCCGTGCTCGCAGAACAGCTGGATAAGCTGGGCATGCGCCGTCTGTATTATGAGCTGGAACAGCCGTTAGCGATCGTGCTGGCCAACATGGAACAGCAAGGCATTAAGTGCGAAGGCGCCGCTTTGCAAGAGCTCGGTAAAGATTTTCAACGCCGGATCGACGAGACGATGAAAGAAATCTACAGGCTGGCCGGCATGGAGTTCAATATCGGCTCTCCGAAACAGCTGGGAGAAGTGCTTTTCGAGAAATTGGGCCTGCCCGTCGTGAAGAAAAATAAAACCGGCTATTCCACCGACGCCGAAGTGCTGGAGAAGCTGGAGCCGCATCATGAAATCGTCCGCCAAATTTTGCACTACCGCCAAATGACCAAGCTTCAATCCACGTATATTGAAGGATTAACCAAGGAGATCCGGCCGGACGACGGCAAAATTCATACGTACTACCGGCAGACGATTGCCGCAACCGGACGGCTGGCCAGCCAATATCCGAACCTGCAAAATATCCCGATCCGGATGGAAGAAGGACGGCAAATCCGCAAAGCGTTCGTCCCTTCGGAACCGGGATGGTGCATTCTCGCCGCCGACTATTCGCAGATCGAGCTTCGGGTTCTGGCCCATATTTCCGGCGACGAGCGGCTGAAGGAAGCGTTCCTGCAGGAGATGGACATTCATACGAAGACGGCGATGGACGTGTTCGGTGTGCCCAAAGAACAGGTCGACGCCAACATGAGGCGTTCGGCGAAGGCGGTCAACTTCGGGATCGTGTACGGGATCAGCGATTATGGCCTGTCTCAAAACCTGCATATTACGAGGAAGGAAGCGGCGGCCTTCATCGAGCAATATTTCAGTGTATTCCAGGGGGTTCGCAAGTACATGGACTCCATCGTGGAGCAAGCAAGAAGGGACGGCTATGTGACGACTTTGCTTGAACGGAGACGTTACTTGCCGGACATCACGGCTTCTAACTTCAATCTCCGTTCGTTCGCGGAGCGAACGGCGATGAACACACCGATCCAAGGAACGGCGGCGGACATCATCAAGCTGGCGATGGTGAAGATGGACGAAGCGCTGCGGGAGCGCAACCTGCAAAGCCGCATGCTGCTGCAGGTGCATGACGAATTGGTGTTCGAAGTGCCGGAGGAAGAATTCGAGACGATGAAGGTACTTGTGCCGCAAGTGATGGAGTCGGCGCTGGAGCTGGACGTTCCCCTGAAAGCGGACGTCAGCTTCGGGTCGAACTGGTACGAGGCGAAGTAATTCAACGCATCAAGTAGTATTTCAGTTAAAGAAGGTGAATCGCAGTGCCGGAATTGCCGGAGGTAGAGACCGTCCGACGGACCTTGAACATGCTGATTGCGGGTAAGAAGATAAGCCGCGTCACGGTCAACCTGCCCCGTATTCTTCAAAAGCCGGATGATCCGGATGTGTTTGCCGCCATGTTGGAGGGGCATACTTTTCAGTCGGTGGAGCGGCGGGGAAAGTTTCTCCGTTTGCTGCTTGATGGCGTGACACTCGTATCGCACCTCCGCATGGAAGGCAGGTACGGCGTATACCGGGCGGACGATCCAGTGGAGCCGCATACACATATCATCTTTCATTTTACGGACGGTACCGAACTGAGATATAAGGACGTCCGGCAATTCGGAACGATGCACCTGTTTGCTCCGGGGCAGGAATGGCAGTCGCCTCCGCTGAATAAACTGGGGCTGGAGCCGTTGTCGGACAAGTTTACGCCGGACTCGTTCTTGAAGGCGCTCGGCCGGCGCACGACGAAAATCAAACCGCTGCTTCTGAACCAAGAAGTCATCGTCGGACTTGGCAATATTTATGTGGACGAGGCGCTGCACCTTGCCGGTGTCCATCCGGAACGAACGGCGGATTCGCTGACGAAAGCCGAGAAGCTGCGACTGTATCAGGCGATCGTCGACACGCTGCAAGCGGCGGTCGACGCCGGCGGTTCTTCCGTCAAATCATATGTGAATGGGCAGGGCGAGATGGGCATGTTCCAGCATCAGTTGAGAGCCTACGGCCGCACTGGCCAACCGTGCGCAACATGCGGATCTCCGATCGAGAAGTCCGTGGTCGGCGGGCGGGGAACGCACACTTGTCCGAGCTGCCAGATAGGGCCCAGGAAGACGGCGAGGTCACAAAGGGCGAAAGCCGCCAAGGGAAATGCCGTGAAGCGCCGGCTCGACGGCACCGCACAGTAACAACCCGGTGAAAGGCAGGATTCGGAGAAAAAACGGGGCATTCACCCAGCCCCCCGCATAGGATGGTGAAGTAAAAATCATCCGGGGGGAAACCGAATGCTGGCTTCCATCGCTTCGCTGCTTTTCCTTTCTTTTGCTGTAAGCATTGACGGTTTCGGTGTGGGCATCACCTACGGAGTCCGCAAAATCAAAATACCGGCCGGGTCCGTTTTGATCATTTCCGCGTGTTCGGGACTCGTGATTTTTGTTTCTATGCTTGTCGGAAAGCTATTGATGGCGTGGATGTCTCCGCACGGCGCATCGGCTGCAGGCGCGGTGATCTTGATCGGGATCGGCCTATGGACATTCATCCAGTTTATCCGGAATGGAGAAGCCGAGAGCCGTAACACCGGAAAAAAAGAAGTGGCTGACGCTCCTTCCACGGTGCTGCGATTGGAAATCCGGCAATTGGGCATTATCATTCAGATTTTACGCACGCCATCTGCGGCGGACGTAGACCGTTCCGGCATCATTACGACCGGCGAGGCACTTCTGCTGGGTGCCGCTCTGTCACTGGACGCGTTCGGCGCCGGCATCGGAGCCGGACTGATCGGCTTCCCTCCGATCATCACCGCAGTCGTGATCATGGCCGCCAGCGGATCCTTCCTTTGGACAGGAACTCAAGTTGGATTTCGTGTGGCCGGCTGGCGTTGGGTGAGACAACTTTCGGCTTTGCCGGGGCTGATTTTGATCGCCATGGGACTACTTAGACTGTTATAAAGGAAGTCGTTGCATGAATATCGGACTCACCGGGGGCATCGCCACGGGCAAAAGCACAGTCGCGAAGTTACTAACCGAGCGGGGAGCTCTTCTCATCGACTTGGACAAAATTGCCCGGGAAATTGTAGAGCCGGGGCAACCGGCTCTAAATCGCATTGCCGAGCGTTTCGGGCGTGAAGTGCTTCAGGAAGACGGATCCCTTGATCGCAAAAAGCTGGGTCAAATCGTATTTGCGGATGATCAGGAGCGCAAAGCGCTGGAAGCCATTACCCATCCGGCGATCAGAGCCGTGATGAAACAGAGGATGGCGGATTATGCGCGTAAATACCCTCAGCGGCTCTGCGTCGTGGACGTGCCTCTTTTGTACGAGTCCGGGCTCACCGAATACTTTGAAAGAGTCATGGTCGTTTATGTGCCTCGTGAAGAGCAGCTGAAACGGTTAATGACAAGGGACAAGCTGTCGGCGGAGGAAGCAGAAAGAAGACTGGCGGCGCAAATGGACATCGAGGAGAAAAAGCGGAGGGCGGACATCTTGATCGACAACAGCGGAACCTTGGAAGAAACGCAAGCGCAAATCGACCGTTTCTGGCAACAAACGGAGCACTCAGGGCAAGCATGAAGACACAGGTCAAAGCGAGAACGAAGCCAAAACCGAGAACGAAGCTGAAATCGAGAAAGCGAAAACGATGGATTCTGCTGCTATTGCTGCTTGTGCTCAGCGCCCTTTTTTTTCGGTCGGACTGGCTCGGCCGATGGGTTTATCCCGTATCGTACACCCAAGAAATCAAACAAAACTCCGAGAGATATGGGCTGGACCCGCTGCTTATCGCGGCGATCATTCGGGTGGAGTCGAACTACCGTCCGGATGCGGTTTCCCCGAAGGGGGCGGTAGGCATCATGCAATTGATGCCGAGTACGGCATCCTGGATCCTGAGCCAGGGCAGCTTCGGAGACATTTCGGTAAAGGACGCCGGGAACCGGGCGGATGCCGGAATTCGTCTGGGCACCTGGTATGTGAAGGAACTGGAGCGGCAGTTCGACGGAAATCTCGCGGCCATGCTGGCCGCTTACAACGCCGGTCCCAACCGGGTTAAGAAATGGCTCCAAGATCGAACGTGGGATGGCACGGAGGCCAAGCTCCGCGATATTCCGTACGGCGAGACTAGACATTACGTCCAGCGTGTGATGTATTATTATAAGAAATATCAATCGTTATACAACGCTTTGTGAAGCTTCTTCGCCGACAAAATGAAGAGGAAGCTTTGAAGCGGTGGCTTCAAAGCTTCCCTTTATTGAGTGCTTGCATGCTGGCAACTCATTACCGACCGGCTTGTGCTCCCAAAGCAGCGCCACCAGCTTGGCCGGCGAGTTGCTGCTCGGCGAGGGTGATCATTTGGCGAACCATGTTACCCCCGATAGCACCGGCGTCCCGCGTTTGCAGAAAACCGTAGTAACCGTCCTGCGGAAGGGTGACACCGATGGACTGAGCTACTTCATACTTGAGTTGGTCCAGTCCCTGACGTGCTTGAGGAACAAGATTCTGTCTGCGTCCTGGCATTGATCTTCACCTCCTTGCGGTTGGTAGTCGTATTTTGTCCCTTTTGGACGGGTTCATGTGCGGAAATAGGTGGAAATGCGAAGAATTGCCGGAATCATTTGAGCTGGGGGTCGAGATCATTCGATGAAATGTCCTTACTGCGACTACAACGGAACTAAAGTGTTGGATTCCAGACCGGCGAACGACAACAAGTCGATTCGCCGCCGCCGCGAGTGCGAGAAATGCAGCCGGCGGTTCACGACGTTCGAGACGGTGGAGGAAACCCCGCTCGTCGTGATCAAGAAGGACGGCAGCCGGGAAGAATTTAACCGTGACAAAATATTGCGCGGGCTGCTCCGCGCCTGCGAAAAACGCCCCGTATCGATGGATCAGTTGGAGATTATCGTATCGGACGTGGAGCGGGAAGTGCGCAATACGGCATTGTCCGAGGTCGAAAGCGGCGTGATCGGGGAGCTGCTCATGGAACGGCTGTATCCGGTTGACGAGGTGGCTTATGTTCGCTTTGCGTCCGTTTACCGCCAGTTCCGGGACATCAACATGTTCCTCAAAGAACTGAACGGGCTCATCAACAAACACGGCATGTAACGTTCCGTAACGATAGCATGTCCGGAAGGCTGGACGTCGATTCGTCCGAATTCGATCATAAATTCCAAAAAGCCGGATTCCCGGCTTTTTTATTTTGTGCTATATTCTCTCTAAGAAGCGTTTCCAATGGGAGATTGTTTCTTACATAGTGATTCTTTTCACAAATTAAATCGTGGGGGAGCGTCAATGAAATTGAAAAAGTTGTGGAGCGCATGCTTGCTGCTGCTGTCGATTGCGGTTATCACAGCTGGCTGCGGCGGGAAATCCGGGGATTCCGAAAAAAGCAGTAACTCATCGGGCGGAGGCGACATTAAGAGCGCTGTTTATTACGTCAACGGAACGCTGGGAGACAAAGGGTTTTTCGATTCTGCGCAAGCTGGGTTTCAAAAGGCGGGTACGGATCTCGGAATCGACATCAAGACGGTGGAAGGCGGTAACAACCAGGCGGATTGGGCTTCCAGCCTCGAATCGCTTGTAGCCAGCAAAAAATATGACGTCGTGCTGACCGGCACGATCCAAATGGTGGATATCGTCAAAGATTTGGCCAAGCGGTATCCGGATCAAAAGTTCATTTTTTTCGATGAAGTCATCAACGATATTCCGAATGTTTATTCCATGCTGTACTCGCAAAGCGAAGGCTCTTTTCTCGCCGGCGCGTTCGCGGCGCTGGTGACCACCAGCACGGAGCTCAAGGGAGCAAATCCGGACAAGGTTATCGGATTTGTCGGCGGGGTGGACGATCCGATCGTCAACGATTTCAAGTCCGGTTATGAGCAAGGAGCGCAATACATCGACAAGGACGTCAAGATCATCACGTCCTATGTCGGGGATTGGTCGAACGCCCCGAAAGCGAAAGAATTGACGCTTGCCCAATATAATACGCAAAAAGCCGATATTGTGTATCAGGTAGCCGGGGGAGCCGGACTCGGCACGCTGGAAGCCGGCAACGAAGCGGGCAAATATTCGATCGGCGTGGACGCCAATCAAAATCCTCTGTATCCGGGAAGCGTCCTGACCTCGATGCTGAAAAACATCGACACCTCCGTTTTCCGCGCGTTTCAGCTTCTGCAGCAAGGCAAGCTGCCGCTGGGGAAAACCGAGGTGCTCGGGCTCAAAGAAGGCGGTGTAGGCATCGCGAAGGACGATCTTTATGCCCAATATGTGCCGAAATCGATACAAGATAAAATAGCGGAGATTGAGAAGAAGCTTTCCACCGGAGAAATCAAAGTGGAATCGACGTTATAAGCCGAACGTGAGGAGCGGGTGTTGCTCGCTTCTCTTTTTTTGGCCATGGCACGGAGGGATGACATGCCGGCATTACTCGAAATGAAAAGCATTCATAAGGTTTATCCCAATGGTACCGTCGCGAACCGGGGTGTCGACTTTAGCGTGGAGGAAGGGGAAATTCATGCGCTTGTCGGAGAGAACGGCGCCGGCAAATCGACGCTCATGAAAATATTGTTCGGTCTGGAGGCTCCCACAAGAGGCTCAATCTCGTTTAAGGGACAAAGTGTCAGTTTTCAAGGACCTCGAGATGCGATTAAGCACGGTATGGGCATGGTACATCAGCATTTCATGCTCGCGCCGTCCCTTACGGTATCCGAAAATATCGTCCTCGGAGAGGAACCGGCCAAGGGCGTTCTTTCCCTGTTCCGGGACCGCGCGAAAGAACAAGAACGGGTGGCCGGGCTGATCCGCGATTATGGACTGAAAGTCGATCCTGAAGCGCGCGCGGACACGATTCCGGTCGGACAAAAGCAGCGCGTTGAAATTTTAAAAGTGCTGTACCGGGGAGCTAAGCTTATCATATTGGACGAGCCGACCGCCGTCTTGACGCCGCAGGAAACGGACGAGCTGTTCGATTCTTTGAAATCGCTTGTGCGGCAAGGCCATACGATCATTTTCATCACCCACAAGCTGCGCGAGGTGATGCAGATTTCCCATCGCGTGACCGTTCTGCGCGGGGGTCAATCCATCGCGACGCTCGTCACGAAAGAAACGCATCAAGAGGAAATCTCCAGGCTGATGGTGGGACGGGAAGTTCTGTTCCGTGTTCAAAAAACGCCGGCCAGGCCCGAGGAAACGGTGCTCTCCGTGCGCGGATTGGCGGCCTTGGACGACAAAGGCGTTCCGGCCATCCGTCAGGTGTCATTCCGCGTTCGAGCCGGCGAAATATTGGGCATTGCAGGTGTCGAGGGCAACGGCCAGACACAATTAGTGGAGACGATCACCGGGCTCCGCCGTGCCGTATCGGGCGAAATTCGTTATCTCGACCAGGAGTTAAGGAATTTAAGCGTTGCCCAAATCCGAGCGTTTCAAATCGGCCACATTCCGGAGGACCGTCAAACGTCCGGCGCCTGCCTGACTTCGACCATCGCAGACAATTTAATGCTCGATCATTATCGCAACCCCGGATTCAAGATCGGACCTTTATTGCGGAAAAAGAAAATTCGGCAATTCGCCAAGTCGGCCATGGAAATGTTCGATGTACGTGCGGCCAGTGAACAGACGATGGCCGGCGCATTGTCCGGCGGTAACCTGCAGAAGGTCGTCGTGGCCCGTGAATTGTCCAAAAACCCGAAGCTGCTCGTGGCCTCCCAACCGACCCGGGGAGTGGACATCGGAGCGATCGAGTTTATTCATCGTGAAATCATCAAACGGCGGGATGCCGGGGCTGCGGTGCTGCTCGTATCCGCCGAGCTCTCGGAGATCATGGCGCTGAGCGACCGGATCGCGGTGCTTTATAACGGCGAAATCGTCGCACTGCTGGACAACACCCCCGATCTGACGGAACAGGAACTCGGCTACTACATGCTCGGCATCAAGACACAGGAGGTGGCGTCGCAATGAAAACCGGCAAGGCGCTGTATCTCGAACTGGCTGGCATCGCTGCCGCCGTGTTCGCTGCTCTCCTGTGCGGATTTATCGTGATCTTGTTGACGAGCAAAGAACCGTTGTCCGCGATCAGTGCGCTCGTTATGGATCCATTGGCTAACAGCTTCAATATCGGAACGATTTTGAACAAGGCGGTTCCGTTAATGTTGACAGGTCTCGCGATTTCGGTCGTGTTCCAAGCCGGCGTGTTCAGCATGGGCGCGGAGGGCCAGCTTTATGTCGGCGGGTTTCTCGGCTCGCTGGCTGCCGTATATGTGCCGGGATTGCCGGTTTGGGTGCATTTGCCGTTGATTCTGGCGTGTGCGGTGCTGGGAGGAGCGTTGTTCGGGGCAATTCCCGGCGCGTTGAAAGCCTATTGGAACGCCGACGAGATCGTCACTACGCTCATGTTAAATTTTATCGCGATTCTGACCACTTCCTATTTGGTGAACAATGTGTTCAAAGACCCGGAGAGCGGCGGCTATGCCCGAATGCCTTACATCGATCCTGGCTTGCTGCTCGGTAAAATCGTTCCGGGATTTTCGGCGCATGCCGGTTTGCTGGTTGCGTTGGGTGCGGTAGCGGTCGTTTATATGCTGCTTTATCATACCTCGATCGGATATGAGCTCAGGTTGGTGGGGAAAAATCCGCAGTTTGCCAAATATGGCGGGATCGCGACGCCGCGCGTAATCGTGCTCAGCATCGTCATCAGCGGAGCGCTGGCCGGTCTTGCCGGGATCGTGGAGATTCTCGGCATCCATAGCACGTACAAAGATAACTTCTCGGCTGGCCTTGGGTTCGACGGCATCATTATCGCGCTGCTGGCCCGCAACCATCCGATCGGTGTACTCGCGGCCTCGCTGTTTTACGCCTATCTGCAGGTCGGAGCGCAGACGATGCAGGTCGGAAGCGACATGCCGCGCGAGGTCGCCGTCATTATTCAAGTGCTGCTCGTGCTTTTCGTTTCGTCGCAAGCGATTTTTGCCTACATCAAACAAAAATTCGTATCCGGTCAAAAGGCGGTGGGCTGAGTGGTCGTATGGCAAACGATATGGAGCCAAATCATGGATTTGACGTTGATCGTGGTGCTGCTCCGGTTCATGACGCCAATCCTTCTCACCGCACTAGGCGGATTGATTTCGGATATCGGAGGTGTGATCAATATCGGGCTGGAGGGCCTGATGCTGCTGTCCGCGTTTACCTCGATCGCCGTGGCATCGGGGACGGACAGCTGGTTGCTGGGCGTACTGGCGGGTGTGGCCGCATCCGTGCTCATTTGTTACGGCATGGGATTCTTTGCGATTCGATTGAAAGTCGATATCATTATCGCGGGATTCGCAGTCAATATTTTCGGCTCCGGTTTTACCATTTTCCTGATGAGTAAAATATACGGATTGACCGGGAATTACAACCCCACAGGCGCGCCGAAAATTCCTTTGGTCGATATCCCCTTCGTTCAGGATGTACCGGTGCTGGGGAAATTGTTGAGCGGCCACAGCTTGATGGAGTGGATCGCGTTTCTGTCCGTCGTTTTCTGCATCGTATTAATTTACCGCACACCGTACGGCGTCCATTTGCGAGCGGTGGGGGAAGCGCCTCAGGCCGCGAGATCGCTCGGCATTCCGGTCGAGCGTGTGCAGTATTCTGCGCTGGCTTGGAGCGGCGTGTTTGCGGGACTAGCCGGTGCGTTTCTCTCCAACGGGCTCACGAATATGTTCGTGAAAGATATGACGGCGGGTACGGGATTTTTGGCATTAGCGGTCGTGCTGCTCGGCAATCGCAATCCGGCGGGCATTTTGATCGGATCGCTCATTTTCGGCTTGGCCAGCGCATTAACGACCATCGTCCAAACGATTCCGGGAAGTCCCGTTCCAAGTCAGTTCATCCAAATGATTCCATATGTCGTCACCATAGCGGCATTAGTTTTCTTCGCCCTGCGCAAAAAGAGAAGGCTCGAGATAGCAGCCTAAGAGAGCTGACACCATGCCGCTGGCGCTTCGACCGCCCGGAAATGCATCTGCTGTAGCCAAGGCCAAAATATGCATTTCTTGAGCCATTTTATTTGATACGCAAGGAGGCGGCGCTTTCGCCGGGACATGGGTTCCGGCGAGAGCCTTTGGCCCTTATCCCCATCGCTCAGGAGGGGCCTTCCGGTTGGGGCTAAGCGGTGGACAGTAGCCGTGAGCTGCTTAAATTCGCCGATTGGGTGCGTGAATTCGGTGGACAGCAGCGACTACGCTAAGCTGCCGGTAAATGCCATTGACACCGCTGGTTTGGCTGTGATAAACTCAATTTTGTCGTCCGATACGGGGAATTAGCTCAGCTGGGAGAGCGCATCGCTGGCAGCGATGAGGTCAGGGGTTCGATCCCCCTATTCTCCACCATACATAAACTTAACGCAGCCAAATAGAGGCTGCGTTTTTTGTTTGGTGTGCCAATTAAAGCGCATAAAAAATAAGTCGGGATTTCTTATGGATTGCCTTTTTCTCGTTCATTTTCACCTGCTGTCATTGCAGACTGGGGACGAATTGTTTATAATGGACATCGCGGGTCTATAATAGAAACAATCCAATCGAAAGGGAGGAAGCAAAAATACAGTTTTCCAAAAGTACTGATTACGCCCTACACGCCTTAATTCATTTGGCTCACTCGGAGCGTCGCCACAACATTGGAATCAAGGAATTATCTGCGACACTTGGCGTTTCGGAAAGCTACTTATCCAAAATCATGTCCAAGCTGAGGCAGGATGGAATCGTACGCGCTATGCCGGGAGTGAACGGCGGTTACGAGCTTGTACGGCCGGCCGAGCAGATTACATTTCTTGAAGTTATCCAAGTAATCGAAGGAAGACAGCATTTGTTTGAATGCTCGAATTTGAATTCGCAGCAGCATCGGCTATTAGCTGAAGAGACAGCTTCGGAACGGAATCAGGATTGTCAAGGAAAGAGCGAATGTTTGGTTAAAAGGGTGATGGACGGCGCCGAACAGCATTTGTATCAATACTTGCAGGAGCATACGATCCAGTCGGTGCTGGACGCGGCTTCGAAGGACTGCAACCACGCTGGAAACAAGAAGTGATACACTTCTTGTATTTTAATTATGGATATTGAAGATCCATGGAGGTGCCTAAAATAAATGGAAAAACAACTTCTCGATGTGGCGATTATTGGCGGAGGCCCGGCAGGTTTGAATGCCGCCCTCGTGTTGGGACGGGCAAGGAAAAATGTGGCGGTGATCGATGAAAGCCGTCCCCGCAATGCAGTGACTCACGAGGCCCACGGGTTTCTTACCCGCGACGGGATCAGTCCAAGCGAATTTCGGCGGATTGCGAAGGAAGAGATCGGCGCCTATCCGTCAGTTTCTTTTGTGGCGGATACGGCCGTGTCGGTTGTGGGTACGGACGGTCATTTTCAAATTGCGACTGCGCAAGGCAAAACCTTTGGAAGCAAAAAACTGCTTTTTGCCGTCGGAATGAAGGATCGGCCGCTGAACATTCCAGGGCTGGCGGAGGTTTATGGGAAAAGTGCCTTCGTCTGCCCGTATTGTGATGGCTGGGAATTAAGGGACGAGCCTCTTGTTATCATTAATAAGGGGGCTGAGGTCATGCACTTCGCTCCATTGATTTCCGGATGGACGAACCGTTTTACAATCTGCACGAACGGTCCCGCTGAGCTGACGGACGCGCAACGCGAGGAGCTCCGCCGGCATCGTGTCCCCGTATTCGAATCACCGATCCGGTCCATCGACTCAAACGATGGGATCGTGCGGCATGTTGTTCTCGAGGACGGGACAACCATTCCATGTATGGGGCTCTTTTTTAAACCGGAACTGGTTACGGGATCGGACTTGCCACGAGCCATAGGTTGCCAAATCACGGATTCGGGAACGGTCGTCGTCGACGAATTCGGGGAAACGAACGTTCCGGGCGTCTATAGCGCTGGGGATGCGGCATCGAGAATGCATCAGTCCATTGCCGCCGCCTCTATGGGTGCATTTGCCGCCGCGGCCATAAACAATAAACTGAATATGGAGGCTTGGAAGCGAAACGGATGAACCTGGCTCAGTTGACCGCCATTTTTGATGATGACGTTAGGAATAATCAATAGCAGCACAATAGAGCCGTAAACGCCGATCGTGTAGCTGTTGTTGTAATTGAAACCGAATCCGTGAAAAAAAAGAAAAGTCGTCAGATGAATCAACAGGTTCGTGAAACAAAAAGCGTAACTTCGTATCATCAGCTCCGATGCCGGGATATCCGTTTCTTTTTGATTTGGACAAACGCCGTAATGGTGATGAGCAGCCATAATATATTCAGCGCATTGAACCCCATGCTGCTTATTTTTCCCAATCCGGGATACGGGGCCGGGTTTCGTTCCAGAGGAATTGGGGTGCGTATTTGAACCGCTTTACCGCGGCGAAGTATCGAGAAATCGTTCAACAGGCGGAGCGGGATTGAGGTTAACCATTTCGCAGAGAATTTTAAGGCGGCATGGAGGTGAACTTATCGCAAGCAACCATCCGGATAAAGGAGCTCTTCTGTCAGGTTGGTTACCTACGGCTACGATTTGTAGTCTGCCATTAGCTCGGGTGGTCATTGAGGAAAAACTTGCTGAATATGGTTGAAACGTGATTTCTAACGGTCTTGGGACTAATCACGAGGCGCTCGGCAATTGCCGGTGATGCCGGGACATTATGTCCCGGCATTCGGTCAAGGGTTCGATTCCCTTATTGAGCTGTATATCCACCGTCAACGGTTAATGTATTCCCTGTCATAAAAGATGAATCATCGGAAGCCATAAATAATACAGCTTTTGCCATTTCTTCTGCTTTCCCCAGACGTTGCATTGGCGTCATCGAAGCCAGTGTCTTTTTACTTTCTTCAGGAATAATAGGTGTATCAATAAAGCCAGGTGCTAAGGAATTCACACGAATATTTTTTGTTGCATATTCCAGCGCAAGCGAACGAGTTAAATTGAGAACCCCGCCTTTTGCAGCATTATAGGCTGCAGATCCAGGCGAACCGACCCAACCATACATCGAAGCTGTATTGACAATAGAGCCTCCGCCTGATTTTAACATTTCACGAATCGCTTCACGCGCGACTAAAAATACACCGTCTAAGTCAACATTGACGGTGTTGCGCCATTCTTCATAGGGAAGCTCCTCTGTTGGGGTTACACGGCCAATCCCGGCGTTATTAAAAACGATATCTACTTTTGCGAAGGCGTTAGCAGTCTCTTTAAAGATATTTTTTACTTCTTCTTCAATGGTGATATTTGCCTTTACAAAGAGGGCTTCTGCCTGTTTGCCCTTTAGTTCTGCTTCAAAGGCTTTACCTTTTTCTTCATTTAAGTCTACAAGTACGACTTTTGCGCCTTCCTCAACGAATAATCTGGCTGTTGCAGCACCAATTCCTGAAGCTCCACCCGTAATGACGGCAACTTTACCTGATAGTTTTCCCATTTTATAATCCCTCCCAGCATTATATATAACCTTTACACGTAACCTTTACACGTAACCTTTACACGTAACCTTTACACGTAACCTTTACACGTAAATTATTGTCCCCATCCCAAAGAGCATTATGAATGACAAATCGTAACAAGAAAAAACCACATCCCCTGGACGTGGTTTTTGTCGCTAATTTTGAAATGGTTACTTTTCTTCAAACGCGGTTTGCAATTCGGCAATGTTAAACTTTTTCATCTTCAAAAATTTCTGTGTCACGCGATCACGTTGTTTTGGCGTGCCTGTAGTGATCATTTCATCCATAGCGGCGGGGGTGATCTGCCAAGAGATGCCGTACTTGTCTTTAAGCCAGCCGCATTGCTCGGCCTCGGGAACGGCGGAAAGCTTATCCCAGTAGTAATCAATTTCCTCCTGCGTCTCGCAACGGATTAGAAGGGAAATCGCCTCGTTGAAGTTGAACCGGTGTTCCAGTGCGCTGTCCATTGCCGCAAACCAGGTGTTCTCCAGCATAAAGTCGGTGAACATAACCGTCCCCTCTGCGTTCGGCTCTTGGCCTGGCCCATACCGAAAGAGGGTGCCGGGTCTGGCGTTACGGAAAATCGAAAGGTAGAATTCCCGTGCCTCTTCCGCCTTGCCGAAGTTGCTGCCCACAAACATCAAGGAGGGGACAATGGTGGGCCGCGGTTCTCCATCCGGGTTCGTGAGAATGAGCTGCCATGTGACGCCAAATTTGTCCTGGATCCAGCCATACCGTTCGCTAAACGGGTACTTGTCAAGCGGCATAAGGGCGGTGCCGCCGTCGGACAACTTATTCCATACCTCGTCTATCTGTTCTCTCGCGTTCTTTTCACGGGACGGATCAAAATTCACCATAAACGAGATGGAAGGATTCAACTTAAAGAACGGCCCGGCGGAGATCGCCATAAACGGATGTCCCCAGACGTTGAACGAAACGAGATCGCAATCGCCGGAGGGCGTATTATGCAAGGTCGTCGAACTCGTGATTTTGGAATCCGGGAATACAGAGCAATAAAACTCCGCGGCTTCTTGCGCCTCCTTGTCAAACCACAAATGCGGTGTGATGGGTTGAATCAGCGGCTTACCCGTTTTGGCATCGCTCAATTTCATTTTCCTCCTTTGTAAAATTCACGTTGATCAAATCCTATCATAGGTATATTATAGCAAAATTTGGGGTTCCAAATCAGCACCCGCCTCATCACTTTTTGGCTAATATATTCTTATACAAAATGTCCTCATCACCTGTTCTCCGTGGGCATGTGTCAGAATTGAATATTCTTCGGCCGGGTGCCGAATGTTAAGGAGAACATTGGATTTTGAATGATGGTGAGGGTCTGGACTTGGATTTGAGTTTCATATGGGAAGCTTTCGTGGTGTTGTTCGTCGGGTTCTTGTTGATGCGAATTGTCGGCAAAAAAACGGTGGTGGAAATGACCGGTCTCGAGACCATTACCCTCCTGGCCATGGCATCCGTTATTTCACATGCCATCGGGCAAAAAGGTTTGTGGATCACGGTGGCGGTACTTTGTGTTTTTGTTGCTCTGTTAATGAGCATTCAATCCCTTTCGCAAAAATATGAACCGGTTGAGAAGCTATTTATAGGCAAAGCAACCCTTATCATTCAAGATGGTGAAATTATCGAAGAAAATTTAAAAAAGCTGCGTATGTCGGTAGATCAGTTGGAGGCGAAGTTGAGGGAAAAAGGAATTTCCTCCTTCACAGAAGTAAAGACCGGAACCATGGAGATCAGCGGACAAATCGGTTACGAATTGATGAGACATGCAAAGCCGGTGACTATCGGTGAGTTGGAGAAAATTCTTTCTCAGCAGAATTTGAGCCAATCGCTTAACACAAACGAAGAAAACAATCTTTTCCGCGAAGTTATTCAGCATGATCAATCGTAACATTGCCAAAATCAATTTTTTTTGATTTAGTTATTGACCGTTTGGAAAAATCATGGTAACTTGTTTTCAGGCAAATAATCAAGAAAATTTGATGAATCGGCTGTACAGTGACTCCATAAAGAAGGTGGTGACGGAAGTTGATCAAAGAAATCCCAGTAAACGAGACCAAGGCACCTGCCGTTTCTTTCGCGGCATACGAGCAAAAATTTAAAGCGTTAGCCGATGAAAAGAGGCTGCAGATTCTATATGAACTCTGCCAACGGGGCAATACGTGCGTATGCGATCTCACAGAGATTGTGGAAATGCCGCAATCCAAGCTCTCTTATCATCTCAAAATTTTGCTGGACGCCGGGCTTATTATGAAAGAAACGAAGGGCACCTGGAGTTATTACGAGCTCAACCAAGAAGAAATCAATGGCATTCTGTCCGAAAAGCTCTGCTGCATCTTCAGACCGGCAGGAGGCAATACCAGCTGCTGCTGATTTTTTTTAACCGTAATATCAAAAAAAATTGATTTATTGAGGAGTGTTTAACATGAGAATGCATGTCGCCATTAACGTTAGAAACCTGGAGCAGTCTCTCGAGTTTTACAAAAAGCTGTTTAACGCGGAGCCTGCGAAAGTAAAAGACAACTACGCAAAATTTGAGCTCGATAACCCGTCGCTTCACTTTTCGCTAAACGTGCGTCCTTACGACAATAAAGGGGTGTTAAACCATTTCGGTTTTCAAGTGAAGAATACAGAAGAAGTGCTGGCGGCAAAAACGCGGCTGCAAGAAGCGGGCCTCGTATCCTTCGATGAAATGAACACCACATGCTGTTATGCGGTGCAGGATAAAATTTGGGTGACGGATCCGGAAGGCAACCCTTGGGAAGTGTTCTACACCAAACAAGACAGCGAATTTGAAGCGGCGGAAGACCGTATGGCCATGCCAAGTGTTTGTTGTGCCACACCCGCTCCCGAAACGATTGAAATGACAGATTTTCGGGCAAAAAGCTCATGCTGCTAATTCGACATACACTTGATATATTTAACTAAGTTACACACCGTCACAGCTGCGATATAGGAGGCACCATGGTTATTACAGCTTCTTTGATCTTTTTACTTACGCTCACTTTCGTTATCTGGCAGCCCAAGGGACTGAATATCGGCTGGTCTGCCGCGGGAGGAGCGATCCTTGCATTACTGTTTGGTGTTGTTAGTTTTTCGGATGTAGGCACCGTAACCGGTATTGTTTGGAACGCCACCCTAGCCTTTGTTGCGATCATCCTGATCTCGCTTGTTCTAGATGAAATCGGATTTTTTGAATGGGCTGCCCTTCATATGGCGCGTCTTGCCGACGGAAGTGGGAGGCTGATGTTTGTCTATATCATCTTGCTGGGCGCGGGAGTAGCTGCCTTTTTTGCAAACGACGGCGCAGCGCTGATTATGACGCCAATTGTTCTGGCCATGGTCCGGTCGCTTAAATTTGATGAGAAAATGGTACTGCCGTTCATTATGGCGAGCGGCTTTATATCGGATACCGCGTCTCTTCCGCTTGTGGTAAGTAACCTTGTGAACATCGTATCGGCCGACTTTTTTGGAGTGGGATTTGCCGAGTACGCAAGCCGAATGATTGTACCGACCTTCTGCTCGATAGCCGCAAGCCTTCTGGTGCTGTTTCTGTATTTCCGTAAAAACGTTCCGCAGAAATACAATTTCGCACAACTCAAACAACCGCATGAAGCTATAAAAGATATGAGGCTGTTCAAACTGTCGTGGGTTATTCTTGTGGTACTGCTTGTCGCTTACTTTTTAAGCGAGTGGTTCACCATTCCCGTTTCCTTAATTGCAGGAATTGCAGCCATTGCGTTCCTTCTTGCAGCGAGAAAAAGCCCGGAGATCCACACGACAAAGCTGATCAAGGGAGCTCCTTGGGCGGTTGTTATTTTCTCGATCGGTATGTATGTCGTCGTGTATGGTCTGCGTAATGTCGGTCTTACAGATATGCTTGGCGGCTTCATACAATTCGTTGCCGATCAGGGGCTGTTTGCTGCAACAGTGGGAACCGGATTTATTGCGGCAATTCTGTCGTCGGTTATGAACAATATGCCAACCGTCATTATCGATGCCCTCGCCATTAAAGGCACCGATACACATGGGGTCATTCGCGAAGCGCTGGTATATGCGAATGTAATCGGATCTGACCTGGGACCGAAAATCACACCGATCGGATCGCTTGCCACGCTTCTCTGGCTTCATGTGCTTTCCAAAAAGGGCGTCAAAATCAGCTGGGGGTACTACTTTAAAGTCGGTATTCTGCTCACGGTCCCGACGCTTTTCTTGACGCTGGCCGGACTTTACTTGTGGCTTGCTTTTGTTTCAAACAGCAGCATCAATGTCTGGATATCCATCGTCGCGGTTGCGCTTGTCATTTTCCTGATCGCCATGCTTGTTAAGTCCATCAGGGCCAATAAAGCGGCAGACCATCAAGGAGCTTGAGCAATAAATTAAAAGGAGAATATCAAAATGGGAAAGAAGCCGATTGTTTACTTTTTATGCACCGGAAACTCTTGCCGAAGCCAAATCGCCGACGGGTTTTTAAAAGCTCTGGGCGGCGATAAATATGAAGTTCAAAGCGCAGGGTTGGAGGCACATGGACTTAACCCAAGAGCGGTGCAGGTGATGAATGAAGCGGACGTTGATATCTCCACAAACACATCCAACACGATCGATCCGGATATTTTGAACCGTGCTGATTATGTCATCACGCTTTGCGGCCACGCCGACGAGCACTGCCCGGTGATTTCCAACCCCAACGTGATCAAATGGCACTGGGGCTTTGATGACCCGGCGAAAGCAACCGGCTCCGAAGCGGAGATCATGAACAAGTTTCGCGAAGTACGCGATTCGATTAAAAGCCGTATCGAGCAGTTCGTTGAAGAAGGTAAATCATATTTTGGCTAAGATGATTCAAAAAATCCATTCCACCCAATAAGCGAGAATCACCAAGGTAAAACATGCACTTATCGGAATGACGCGGAATGTCACTTTGAGATATTCACCCCAAGTAATGTGGACATGTCCCTTCTTGACGATGTGCATCCACATTAAGGTCGCTAATGTCCCAATAGGCAGAAGAAGAGACCCTACATCACTTCCGATGACGCTTGCCAAGTACGAAATCTTCAACGTAATGGGACTAAGATCCATATCGGTCAAGGTCAGCGTACCGACCATTAACGCAGGATGATTGTTAAAGATGTTGGACAAGATGGAGAGCAGGAAGCCCATCCCTACGCTGGCTTGCAGTAAACCGCCGGAAACGATCGGCTGCAGGGTGTGGACCAGCCACACGGTTAATCCGATGTTATTCAAACCATATACGATCACATACATGGAGAATGCGAACACGAGAATATACCAAGGTGTTTTCTGAATCATATCGCGGGGCGAGATCTTCAGGAAGTACCAACGCCACGCCAACAATGAAACGGAACCGATCACCGCCATAGCCGACACGGGAAAGTGAAGGTAGGACGCGGCGAAAAGACTGATACGGACGCAAAAGACGAAAATCAGGATATTGCGCATGAACCGGACTCTTTTATCTGCCGGGATCAGTGAGGAGTCATCTTTTAACGGGTGATATCTACCCTCCGGATGCCGATGTTCCGGACGAAACGCCGGCAATTTGCGAGGAATGACGCGGTAAAAGTTGACGTACAACAGGAGAGCCAGAAGGACAAGTCCCAAGGAAGCCGGAATAAACATCATTGCCGTGTGCATGTAAAGATCCATGTGAACGATCTTAAGCGCGATGAGATTGACGATATTGCTTACTCCGATCGGTGCGCTGGATGCCGTTGCGATTAACGCTCCGGACAGAAGGTAAGGAATTTTTTGATGGTTTCTGAGGTTCATCCGCTTCAGCAGCATTAACAAAATCGGCGTTGTGATCAGAATGCTGCCGTCATTGTTCACGAACAGGGTCATAAGAAAACAGAGAAGGTTGGTGTACCAGAATAGCCTGATTCCTGAGCCTTTGGACCGTTTAATCAGTTCCTCGGCCGCCCACTGGAAGAATCCGAAGCTTTCCAGCACGATCGCCATGACGATCGTTGCCATAATGGTTATGGCTGCTCCCCCGATTGTTTCTGCTATAGTTCCAAGATCGGCCAGCGAGACGCTGCCGCTCAACAGCACAATGACCGCGCCGATCGTCGCCGGGATCGCTTCATTGATATGGGGCCTCCAGAAAATAAAAGCGATCGTGCATAAAAAGGCGGCAATCGTTGTCACAACCATGATGTCTTGCATCCTTGCCAAACCTCCTTTGCTTTTTCTAAGATGCTGTGCCTGCGTCAAACCTTATCGATAGGCTGTTATTCTGCTAAGCTCCCCCCTCTCATCTGTCTTGTCCTCATAGCTTCATAGTATGTAAAACTGACATAGCCTGTACGATACACTCTCCCTATAACGCAATAATCCAACGAATGGCTACCCCTTATGATTGTCTTTTATTGATGTTTGACTACGTACTGCGTTCACCTCATGAGGACGTTTTTCTCGCCATGATGTTTTTCAATGCAGGAGATTTGCCATAAAAAAAGCGCAGCCACAGAGGCTGCGCTTTAAATAACTTAAAGTGATAATTACCCATAATAATGCATCGGAATAAAGTGGTAGTGATGATAATAGTGCGGATAGTGATGGTATAAAGCCGTATAATGATGCTCAGGGTAATGATAGAATTGATGTCCGTACGGCGAAGGAAGATATCCGGGACCACCGTAATAGAGCGGAGCGATAGGCTGCCTTAATCGTGGTTGACTCATGCATGCTCTCCTTTCCTAACCGGGTGATTCATCCTATTCAGCGGTGGAAAGAAGGGCACTCGTCCTTGTAAAATTGGGCATGCATCGGTTCCGTGAACGGCAGGCGATTTGGGCTCAACAAAACCGGGATATGGGCATACGCTGAAGAGAAATTCACAATAGCGAAGGGATGAGGGCGGCTTGGCACTGACAAATCCTTATTATTCGTATCCCGTATATTCTCCGGTTTCAAATTTGATGCAGGAAACGTTAACGGTGGTTGAACCTTGGGTTCAACATGGGATGTGGGAAGCTCAAGCCATATCGACGGAACACGCCTTAAGAGAGGCAGCGGCAATCACTTACTTGATCGGAAGAGGGTACTACCCGCAAACCGCCCACCGGATCGTCGAATCCTGGTGGCACCGTGAATAACGAAAAGCGCAGCCGATGACGGCTGCGTTTTTCGTTTTTATATGGTAACGGTGGGTTGAGCGACAGTCAACGTATTGTTGATCGTATTCAAATTGACCGCCGCGCCGATCGGCAGTGCCGCTTTATAGGTTCCGTGCGCGGTTGTGAGGTTCGTCATCAACGGCTTGCCGAGCGGGACCATGAAATTGTCGATTAAATTCTGGTAGCTCACGCCGTATGCTTCAAGGCATCCCGTGCATTCTCCCATAATAATGCCGGCGCAGTCCCGAAATTTGCCGGACAGCCTTAAATGCTCCAGGTACCGGTAGACCGTATTGATGGGCTCGTGTGTTTCTTCTAGAAGAAGAATTTTACCCCGTACATCGATTTCGAACGGCGTTCCCAGCGTATCGACGAACGAAGTAAGATTGCCTCCGACAAGTATTCCCGTGACGTTGCCTGGAACTCTGCTGATTAGAGGAATTCCGGGGGGATTTAAGATTTGCCGTAACGGCGAGTACATGGACGTCGCCGAGAAAAACTGGTTGAAATTATAGGCGGGCGTATCGGATCTGAAGTCAATGAGGAGCAGACTTTGGAACGTGATCAAATCTACAGCTTGATGAAGAACATTTAACAAGATCGTGATATCGCTGTAGCCGGTTACGATTTTCGGGTTGTTGCGGATCACCGAATAGTCAAGGTAGGGTAGGATGCCGGCCACTCCGGTACCACCCCGGGTCGGAAGGATCATTTTGACCTGTGGGTTTGCGAACATCATCATCAAATCGGAGGCCCGATCCGCGTCCGTTCCGGCAAGAAACCCGGTTTGATCATAGACATGCCGCCCTAGTATCACATTCAATCCTAAAGATCTCAAATATTGAATTCGTGCATTTATCGTATTGGCGTCCAACGGGCTGCCTAAAGTGACAACGCCGACGGTATCGCCCGCTCGCAAAATCGGCGGTGCAATGGGCATAAGCCACCGTCCTCCCCGCTCTACTACAGCCGCAGTTTTTCTGTAGAGTATATTCGCGGTTCCGGCCGTCGATAACAAAAAAAGCCGGATCCTGAATCGTTCAGGTTCCGGCCGGCCGATCTACCGGTTTAGGAATAAGGGAATTGGGAAGCGTAGTTGCTGAATTGCTGGTAGGCCTGATCGAGTTTGGTTTGCTGTTCGGCTTCCAGCTTATAATGTCCTTTTCGGAACATTAACTCGTACATTTCGTACTGGCACTGATGGGTCTCGTTCAAAATCGTCATGACATCTTGGTGGTAATCCGGATGGCTGGCCTCTCTGGCAGAGACGTTAAAGCTGTCGGTCAAATATTTCTCAAATGCTAAAATGTCGTTCACGCGGTCGCGGTCGTTCATTTCCGGCCCTTTTACTTTAGGTTCGTTCAGAGGTTTCGGGTTTTTAATCGTTTGGGGGCTTCGATTTTGGCTCATTCCGATCGCTCCTTAATGCTGCATGGAATGGACGGTTTCCATTCCGGACGCATTATTGATTTGCAAATGCTTCAACAACAGCTCGTAATGCCGTTGATGCATTCGACCGGCCTTATCGATCGCTTGGCTGATTTCCGGATCGGTGCACTCTTGCGCAAAATGACGGCATTTTTTCATCGCTAGGATCTCCCAAGATAGCTGATCCTTTAAATAAAGGAAGTCCTTAGTCGTGATGACTTTGGGAGGCTGCTGCATGATCGCCTGCTGTTGACCTTGTGATTGAGATTGGGCTTGAGTCTGGGTTTGCATTGTCGCCGATTGCTCCTTTCCAGATTCAGCGGTTCACCTGTTAGTGTGCCGTCGGGTAAAAAATTTATCCACATGGAAAGACTATATTTAATGGATTAGAAAGGAGCAAAACATCAATGCCGAACATATTGGTGGCGATTCCCGGTCAGAAAGTGGCCGTTCAAACCATATCCGAGGGCCAACAGGCATTGCATGAAATGCTCGGGGGATCGCTCGAATGTGTGGAGTTGGGAAACGACTTTATTTTATATTGCAATCAAGACAGCAACGAGCAGGGTTTACCTGTGAATCCCCATTTCTCGCAAGGACTGATTAAAGGCCCGTTCATCATTACAAAAAAAGCCGAGGATATCGGACTCAGCGAGAACGATATCCGATATATCTTGCGGAACTATATTCGGGGCATGAGCTCACCAAACGAACAGACCGACCACCATGGCCGTGAGGAAGGACACCAGCAACCCTGAAGCCAGAAGGCGCCATGTATGGGCGGCGATATAAGCGGTTTTGTCTTGGTTGAACAGCGCCTTTACGCTGCCGAGGATGATGCCGACGGTAGTGAAGTTGCAAAAAGAGACAAGGAACGAGGAGATTACCGCCTCGGTATGCTTATCCAGCCGGGGCAAAATCGGATTCAAACGCGCCATCGCGACAAATTCGTTAGTCGCCAGCTTCTCGCCCATAAACTGAGCCACAGTAAACACATGAAGAGGCGGCACGCCCATCAGATAGGCAAACGGAGAGAACAAGAGGGCGAAAGCATTCTCGAGTGAAACCCGATGGTCGATCAGATTGAGGATGCTATTGAAACATTCGATCAGAGCGGTAAAGCCCATCAGAGCTGCGGCGATAATGAGCGCCATTTTGCCCCCGGTCAGCATGCTTGTTGTGATCACGTCAAAGAAATTCCGTTTTTCCTCCGCTGACGGTTTGTACACGATATCTTCCTGCTTCGTCACTTTGTAGGGGTTGATTATGGAAGTCATCATGAGCGCGCCGACTGCGTTCAAGGGGATCGCGATCAGGACGTAGGTCGGATTGATCAACTGCATGTAGCCGCCGAGCACGCCCACGCTGATACACGACATACCCAGCATGCAAGCGGTGAGAAGCCGCTTGTTGTCCATTCTGACAAGTTGATCCCGCGTGATGGCAAGTACTTCGTTGTTTCCGAGAAACATGACTTGTGTGGCAAAAAAGCTCTCAAAGCGCGGCGTTCGCGTCAGCTTGGATAACAGCCAACCCACCGTATTGATAATGGCCGGGAGGATCCCGAAAAACGTCAGGATGTCAAAGAACACGACAATAAAAATGATGGGCATCAGCACGGAGATAAAGAAAGGCGCTTGACCGGTCTTGGGAACCAGGTTTCCGAATACGAACCGAATACCGGCCATGGAACAATCGATCAGCCACAGGAAAAAACGCGCCACCGCCTGGATAA
Source organism: Cohnella pontilimi (assembly GCF_005049045.1). GTDB lineage: Bacteria > Bacillota > Bacilli > Paenibacillales > Paenibacillaceae > Cohnella > Cohnella pontilimi. The sequence goes on along the minus strand of NZ_SUPK01000009.1, from coordinate 923 downwards.
CCTGCTCACCCACAGCGGTTGAAAGCATGATCCATGTGATCAGAAACTGCAGCACCAGCATAATGATAATCGACTTGAGGTCGATTTTTTTGCGATCCAGCGAGCTGAAGTAGGCAAGCACGAACACGACGACAATACCCACCACATTGATCACAACGGGCATGCAAGGTCCTCCCGCCAAATTGAAGTATCCTTCTTTTGTCCCAATATGATGGCGTATATACCAATGGAATAATCTAGCGGTTGCAAGCTGCTTCTCCGCGAGGTATGATGTTATTCCTGCGCCGGACACGGCCGGGACATCGCAAGAAAGTTTGCGAGATGGAAATAATTGATGGTTGCAAGCGAGCGGCCATCGCGGTATGATGTAATTCCTGCGCCGGAAACGACGCGGAAGAGCAAGAATAGAAGTTCTGACAACCGACCGCGGCTAACGCCGCTGGGTAGCGGGTTGCAGTGTTGCTCCTTGAAAACTGAACATCGAGCGTAATACGGACCCTGTCGTTTCATTTGAGACGATGGACAACGATTTAAAATTGAGCCATCATGGCTCTCTAATAAAGTTTCACCTTTATGGAGAGTTTGATCCTGGCTCAGGACGAACGCTGGCGGCGTGCCTAATACATGCAAGTCGAGCGGATCTCTGAAGGAGCTTGCTCCTGATGAGATTAGCGGCGGACGGGTGAGTAACACGTAGGCAACCTGCCTGCAAGACCGGGATAACATTCGGAAACGGATGCTAAGACCGGATACGCAGTTTCCCCGCATGGGGAGACTGGGAAAGACGGAGCAATCTGTCGCTTACAGATGGGCCTGCGGCGCATTAGCTAGTTGGTGAGGTAACGGCTCACCAAGGCGACGATGCGTAGCCGACCTGAGAGGGTGAACGGCCACACTGGGACTGAGACACGGCCCAGACTCCT
>NZ_SUPK01000008.1 GCF_005049045.1 Cohnella pontilimi | reverse complement strand
CATAAAGCGACTGACAGTTCCCACTGATTATTATTTCTGACTGAATAGTGGGCACGTCATCACTCCCTTAAATCTCTTTTGGATTAGATTTTCAAAAATGATTTCAGCAGTTTCAGATAACGTCCCTCGTGTTCACGAACCCGAGAACCTTAAGCCCCAACGGGGCGGTCGCGAAGCGGTTAGGTTCGCAGGGTTGTCCGCCTGGATCCGCTCCTAGAAATGCCTCGGGCGGACCGAGCAGCCAACAGGCTGCGATGCGTGAATACGGTGTTATCGGATGGTATGGCCTACTATGAGTTACTTATTTCCATGGATTTTAATACATCATCTATTACACGAACGTTCTGTTGATCTCCTTGTGTGGATTGTAATAACCATACTGATTTGTCAGTAGTATTTAAACCATAAGAGATTATATGATTATCTCCCATTATCCGATCTATTTTTCTTGCCGTATAATTACCGAAATTCACTTCAGACTCAACTTCATCATTTTCTTTAAAATTGTCCAACATTAAATCAATCCACTCAGAGTCTTGTGGCATTTTTATTAAGATATCTATTGTTGTGTTTTTATTGTCTGGACACAGCGAAATAATTAGTGAATCAGATGAATAAGATGATTTATTCAATTTCCATTCCTTGGGGTATTCAAAATAAATACCAAATTGTTTATTCTCAAATGTATTTATACTTGTCCTTTTAGTTAAAATTAATATTAATACTATTATTACTGAACATAGAACAAGTGATGAGATTACCACTATCTTCTTCATTATTAAGTTTGCACCCTTTCTGCCGTACTGTCCGATAACGTCTCTCGTATTCACGAACCCGAGAACCTTAAGCCCCAAAGGGGCGGCTGCGATGCGTGAATACGGTGTTATATGAAGGATGTCGCTTCTTCGAAAAACTAAAATCAATCGAATCTATCTTTATCATAGGGATCTTCAACTGTTGGAATATACGGAGACAAATAATTATCTTCTTGTTCAATGACCTGTCCTCTTGCCAATTTCCAAACTATAAATTTATTGTTCTTCTCATCAGTGAATTCTTCATTGTCATGAATGTACAGCAGACCGTAAGAACCAGGCATCAATTCAGCAATTCGTGTGAAGATTTCTAAGACGTATTCGGCTTTATGATTATGAAGTCCTGAGATTAAAAAGGAATCCAATCCATTCCTCTGTTTAATTGACACGACTTTTTCAGTGTCAATGTCAAAGATGAAATTAAGTAAGATTTTCAAATGAGCCTCTTGCTTTTCAAAATCTGTATCGTGTGTGTGATACCGTAATACTGCCCAACCATGGAATTCATACATGCCTTGTCTCCTATTGTTTTTCGAATTTTGACATCTTTCATATAACGTTCTTCGTATTCACGAACCCGAGAATCTTAAGGCTCCGGAGGAGCCGGCCGCAACGCGGTTAGGTTCGCAGGGTTGTCCGCTGATTCTGCTCCTACGAAAATGCCTCGCGCGGACCGAGCAGCCGCCAGGCTGAGATGCGTGAATACGATGTTATAAGATGTCCCCGCCTTCGAAGCATTACACCTAAATTACATTTTTAAGAATGTAGGATCTTAATATGTTCGTTAATTCAGCTTCTCTTTTATTTAGCACTTGACCCTGAAAAATGGATGCATATATAGGGAGGTTCTCGAAAAACACTTGGGTATCACTTTGTTTGTCTTTTGAAATTGATATTGTAAAGAATTCTCCTTCCAAGGTTCTAAATTCCCATCTCGCACTTAATGAAGTACTTATATTAACATCACTGGACAACTTATAAGCCGAATATTTACCTTCTTCTTCTACAATTTCACCAACAGAGTACACGCCTTTTTTGACTACCGTTAATAGGAGTAAAGTATTGTCTCTTTCTAAGACTAATTGATATAGTGGACCTTTTATTTGATATTCACTAATCAAATTTTTTAACGCTTCGTGTTCTGATGTATATGTTCGTAAAGAAAAGGTTTCTACCTTACTACTTAAAGAACTGCCTACTAATAGAATTAGCATGAATAAACTAACGAATTTTCGGTTCATCATTTTCTCCTTTCTTTTTGTTCTGCGGGGATTTCTTATAACGTTTCCGTGTTCACGACGTCCCACCGACTTAAGCGAACGAAAGTGAGCGGCCGCGATGCGGTTAGTCGGTGCGGATATGTCCGCTGAATCTGCCTCGCCGAACTCTGAGCTTCCTCAATCGAATATGCTTCGCTTCTGGCGGACCGAGGGGCGTATGCCCCGATGCGTGAACACATTGTTATAGGATGTCAACGACTTCCTCGAGATTACTACTCACGTTCTTTATTTATGTATTTTTGTGGTTGGTTTTCTTGCCTAACTACAATCTTTTCTTAATTTCTACCCTTATTATTTATGATGGCGTAAATAGCTAAAATCTGTATTAGTGTTAGTATAGAACATCCAATAATCCACCATTGCTTAAAATCCCCTGCAACCGAAGCAATTAACAAACCTGTCCCTAAGCCACTCATAAAGAGTAAAATTCTAAAGATCTTCGTTTCAAAATATTTTCTTAAATTTTTTTGATATTTCCAAATTCTTATGATGATAAAGAAATATCCAAATAAAAGAATCAATATTCCTATAAAATCCAGTAAAGATGGGCCATGCTCATGGCTAATTGAAAATAATCTTTGATTATTATCCGGACACGAGATAATAATCGCACCTAAAATCATTAAAATAAATCCAATTATAAGTTGCAATTCCATTTCGCTATTCACCCTTTTATTAATGTATTGAGTTAAACATCATGCATCAAACGCTTTAATAACTCAAGAAAATGGCACTGGAGATACCGATTTCATTCGTAGGGATGAATGTTATTATTTTGATTTGCGTTGATTTCCTATAACGTCTTATTTGCGAACTTCGCTAATTTTCCATATTTAAGGTATTCGCGAAGTAAAATAATCTGTCCTGCTTAATAGCGGAGTAACCACCTGTAGATGTTAGGCACCCTTCATTGTACTTGCATGTTACTGAATGGGCTTGCTCCGATAATAAGTATTAGCAAGATTATTGGAGATCGCTGTCTCTTTCGCGTACAAATAAAAGCGACTAACCTATGAAGTTACCCTTCGAAGGTTAGTCGCTTTTTTGTGCTTCGCCGTTCTATCTATTCACGATACCAGTTCCGCCGTGACGACCAGACGCTGCTGGTGAGTCCCTTTGGATTTGCTGTACAGGCCGGTGCAAGTGATCAGATTCAACAGCGGCCGGTCGGACGGTCCGAATATTTTTTCTAGAGGAGCTTTGTCGTATGGATACGTCTCGGATCCGGTCACCTCGAAAACAATCTCTTCGCCGTCCCGCCCTCGTACGATCACTTTATTCCCCTTTTTCAAATTCTTCAGTTTAAAGAAAACGGCTACCGATGTTTTTGTGTCTACATGTCCGGCAATTACGGCATGCCCTGGGGCGCCGGGCCGGTAGCCGGGCTTGAACCATCCGACGTCGTCTCCGTTGTGAGGGACGTCCATCGCCCCGTCTTTGGTCAGCCCAAGAGACTGCACTTTGGCTTTGACCCCGATCGCGGGAATTTCTAATTGCTCCGGCATAATTCCTGCTTTGACCGGGCTGTCCTTGGCGGCAACTTGGCCGGCACCAGAGCGGTCTTGACCGGCTGCTGCCGAGCTGGCAGCTTCGGGCTCAGCGGGAGCCGCCTCGTTCCCGGATGAAGCCGGAGTTGCGGACTGCGTCGCCGAACTTTCCGCCGGCGCCGCCTGCCGGGCTTCCGCAGGGGACTCCTTCAGTCCCTGTCCGCAGCCGGCCAACAGCAGCGAGCAGAGGATCGGGACGAGAAAGAGTCTGCGTTTCATCTCAGTCCGTCCACTCGCTGGCGCCGCCTTCACCCGTCCTCGGCATATCCGACGGGATTACGCCGGAGTTGTCGCTGTCGGATACTCCTCCGACCGCCGTTCCTCCGTTGCCCGTTCCGCCCGGTGCGGGAGATGGAGTGACTGTAACGCCGCCGCCGGTGCCTCCGGTTCCGCCAGTGCCACCCGTGCCGCCGGTGCCGCCGTTATTCGTGTCGACTTGAATATTCAGCCCCAACGTTCCCAGCCAGTTGAGAATAATGTCGTTCAATTGGGCCGGTGTGAGACTTCCGAGATCGACAGTGGGAATCACCACTTGGCCGTTCACGTCAACTCCGGCTTGCAGGCCGTTCAGTCCGAGATAGAGACCCAGTTTATCCAGGTCGGTCAGGAATTTGCCTTCTAAGTTCTCGTAAGGCAGCTTGAGTTCCAGGACGACGTCGTCTCCGTTGACCGAAACAGCTTTGACAAGCTTATCGGCCTTCAGAGCTCCCTTATGTTCGCCGTTCACATAAACCTTCAGATCCGGCCAGCTGATCACGACATAACCAACGCCCTTGCCGTTTTCACCTTGGTCGTCTCCTTTGTAGAACAGCGAAAGAAGGAAGGCTTCTTTGTTGTCTTTCCAGAGCTTCGCCGCTCCGTTTACGGTAACCAATGCGTACAGGTTATCCTCGTCGTACAAGAGCCGGTAAGAACCTTCCAGGCCGGTCTTGGCATCCTTGAAAAATTCCAATTTCGCGTTATCCCAGATATCGTCCACTTTGCCGTCCAGTTTGACCAGCACTCTTTTCGCTAAATCCAGGTTCAAATCGCCGAGCTTCAGCACGTTGCCGTTCACTTCCAGCGTGCCGTCGGCCACAACCACCGGTTGGCCGTTTACCATGAGCAATTGACCGTTGATCCAGAGCTCATGCCCTTTGATGACAAAAACATTTTTGCCGATTTTGAAGCTGTTGCCGTTCAAGTTGATCGGTTTGCCGTTGACCTTCACCTTAAGGATGGCATTGAGGTAGCCGCCGATATGGATCGTTTTGCCCGCGATCTTGATCAGGCTGCCATTCAATTCCAGGGTGTCGTCCGCATTCAACTGCAGAACGGCGTCCCCCACTTTCACGACACTGCCGTTGACCAATAAGCGGTTTCCGGCGATGACGAATACGTTGCCGTCGATCGTGAACGTGTTGTTCTTGATCTCAACCGGTTGGCCGTTGATCGTCACTTTGACCGTCGTATTGAGCAAGTCGCCGATGTCGATCGTTTTGCCGCCCACTTTGAGCATGTTGCCAATCAGTTCGAGGCTGATATCGTCGCTTAGCTGCAGATCGACGTCTCCCAGCTTCAGCAGCTTGCCGTTGACCAGCAAATGCTTGCCGACGACAACAAAGACATTACCGCCGATCGTGAACGTGTTGTTTTTGACCTCCACCGGTTGGCCGTTCACGAAGACTTTAACTTTCGCATTGAGCAAGTCGCCGATGTTGTAGGACACTCCGTTTACGATGAGTACGTCTCCATTGAGTTCGACGGTACCCGCCTTGCCGAGATCGATTACCGTGTCGCCGAGCTGCAGAACTTTTCCGTTTATTAGCAATTGATTGCCGTTCAAAATTTTAAATACATTGCCGTGGTACTCAAAGTCCTTGTCGTCTGCGCTGTTGAAAACAACGTTTTGACCGTTCAGCTTGAATTGCAAGCCTCCTGTTGCATCCACCCCCGTAGCAAAAGCGCTTACAGGCGCCGCCATCGCCAACGCGCAGGCCAGCGGCAAAGAAACCCACTTTTTCATACTCCACATCCTCCTCCCCTCACCGGGGAAATATATATTGGGCTTTCTGCCAATTTATTCACCTTGCAATCGATGGTTTAAACTTAAACTTTATAAAATTTTCATGTTTCTTACGAAAAAAAATCGCGGCAATCCGGTCAAAATCGACAGGATTACCGCGACTGCGGCTGACTTTATGAGTTATTTTTCATGCTTTCGGACGATCGGTCGGGAGCAGCATTGCCAGCAATCCGAATAACGGCAAACCGCTGCAAAACCGCATGACATCGGCCAGACCGAACAGATCGGCCGCCTTTCCGAGCGCTACGGCTCCGATGGCGCCCATGCCGAATGCCAGACCGGTCGTCAAGCCGGAAGCCATGCCGACTTTGGCAGGCATCAGATACTGCGCATACACCACAGTAACCGAGAAGCCGGACAAAATGATGAAGCCGAGCAGCGTGATGACCGGATACACCCAAACGAGCGGCAAGTGGGGGAGCAGAAGCGCCAATGGAGATGCTCCGCAGATCGAGAAAACGATCATGTTTTTCATGCCGAACCGATCCGCCATCACACCGCCGAAAAACGTACCGAAAACCCCAGCCGCCAAAAACAGAAACAGCGGAATTTGCGCTTCCTGCGTGGTCAGGCCGTAATGCGCCTTTAGATAAAACTGGTAAAAGCCGCTGATGGACGCGTGGTACCAAGAGCGGGCAAACACAAGGAAAATCAGCATGCCCATCGCGAACTTGACGCGCGGATGATTCGCTTCTTCCAGAAGAGACGCTCCGGGCTTGGCAGCCGAGCGCCGCTGAGCCCGGAGTTCCTCCCAGTCCGCCAGCCGCCTTTTGTACCAAGGTGCGAGAACCAGTAGAATCACAATGGCAGCTGCCGCGAACAGCGTTCCCCAGACCGCGCCGACTTGGCCAAGCGGAGCGAAAATATAAACCGTCATCAGCGGCGCCAGCGAGCTGCCCGCATTCCCGCCGACCTGGTATACCGATTGGGCGAAGCCGCGCCGTCCTCCGGCCGCCAAATAAACGATCCTCGAGCCTTCGGGATGAAAAATGGCGGATCCGAGCCCGATGAACACGACGGCGAACACCAAATGCCAGAAGTTCCCGGCGTACGCGATGCCCACCATGCCGATGAGGCTCAGAAACATGCCCACTGGCATCATATACGGAGATGAGCGCTTATCGGTGTACGAACCGACGACAGGCTGCATGACGGAAGAAGTCATATTGAGCGCAAACAACATCCAGCCGACCTGCGTGTACGACAAATGCAGCGATTCTTCGAGAATGGTGAACATGGCAGGCACGACCGCCTGCATAGAGTCGTTCAATAAGTGTACGGCGCTGACTGCGAGCAACACCGGCAGCACGACGGCCGCGGCGGCCGCCGTCTTGCGCGTTTCCGCGATCGTGGACATCCTGTTTCCCCCTGAAGTATCTCATATCCCCCAAAAGTGACGCTCATCCAGCCAGGGGTCCCCAAAAAGTAATCGGAATAATCTACGAAGGCATTCGTCACTTTTTGGGGAGAAAGCAGAAAAAACCCGCCGTTGGCGGGTCCCCCGTCAATGATGCTGCTCCGAAATCAAAGCAGCGCCGATCGCGCCGGCCTGCGCGCCGAGCTGCGGCGGCACGATCCGCACTCCCTCTCCCAAGGAAGCGATGGCATACTTGCGGAACGTCTCTTCCATCGGACCCAGCAAAGGCTCTCCGATCCGGGAAGCGCCGCCGCCCAAAATTATCAGCTCCGGATTCGCCACATGCACCAGGCTGACCAGTCCGATGCCGAGCGCCCGCCCTGCTTCGCGCAATATACGCTGTGACAACGGATCGCCCGATGCGGCAGCTTGCGCCACCTCACGGGAGGTGATCCGATCCGCCTGCCCGCCGGCAAGCTGCAGCAAGGCTAGACCTTCCGCCTCGCCGGCGGCTGCCGCGGCCGCCGCCGCTTTCCCGATGGCGGTGCCTGAAGCGTACAATTCGAGGCAGCCCACATTGCCGCAAGGACAGAGCGGTCCGTTCCAATCGATCGTAATATGGCCGAGTTCTCCCGCGCTGGAGGAACGTCCCCGGATCAGCTTCCCGTCGCTGACGATTCCGCCGCCGATCCCGGTAGACACGGTGACGAACACGCAATCCCTCGTCCCCCGCCCCGCTCCGGCTTTCCACTCCCCGTAGGCTGCGGCGTTCGCGTCATTTTCCACGGTCACTCGCAATCCAAGGTCTCGCTCAAGCGTGCGCCCAAGCGGCACTTGCGTCCAACCGAGATTGCCCGCGAACTGAACCGTCCCGTCCTTCGGATCCAAGGTACCCGCGGTGGCGACGCCGACTCCGGACACCAGCCTTCCGCTTTCTTCGATCAAACGCCGAACCAAGCTCGCCATGCGGGTGATCACGGCGTCCGGCCCTTCCGCCGCCAATGTCGGCTGTTCCTCTGAAACCAGAACGCGGCCATTCTGATCCACAATGACGCCAAGCATTTTGGTGCCGCCGAGGTCGATCCCGGCGAATGCCGATTCCATCGTCATACCAAGCCTCTCCCTTATCGCTGTTCATCCGGACAATGTTATGAGATCGGCATTATCGTATGCCAAAATGTACCGCCCGTCAATGCTCGATACCTACAACCTTTTGCAAAATCGCTTCGTCTAACGGATATAAGGTCAAAAAGGAGATGACAACATGAATAGGTACCCTAAACGTGCTGTATGGCTGATGTTCCTGTCGCTGCTGCTCGCCACGGCCGGCTGCGCTGCAGGCGGGAATACGTCCGACGTTTCCGGCCATCAAGACGCCGCTGTCATGCCCACCGCCAAGGAGCCGCCCATTACGCCGACAAGCGACTCGTCTTCCTTGCTAACGGTTCCGGTGAAGCCGCCGTCTGTATCCACATTCGAACAGTCCGCACCCAAAAGGACGGGTAAAGTGACGGCCGTCCGGGCCGCCGACTCCTCTGTCGGCTGGGCGGGCGGAGACGGCTGGATTGCGCGCACGGCCGACGGGGGTAAGCATTGGTCCGTCACTCTGCAGCACCCGTATGTGGTCACGCAAATTTTCGCCTTGAACGCGAACAAAGTTTGGGCTGCGCTCGATATCGGCGACAAGCGGGGCGTGAAGCTGATTCGATCGACGGACGGCGGCAAGCATTGGACCGATGCCGGAGCTGTTCCCAGCTATGGCTTCTTCCATTTCGTGTCGGACACTGAAGCGTTCAGCGGCAACGCCATGACGACGGACGGCGGCAAAACGTGGAAGAAGCTGCCGTCACCGGCTCCGACTTCGTTGATCGGCGAAATCTATTTCCACGACCGGCTGAATGGCTGGGCGGTAACCAAAGCAACCGGCGGGTTCCAGATCCGCAAAACGACCGACGGCGGCAAAACGTGGTCCGTCGTGATGACCCGAAAGTCGGAAGTAGTGCCAACCTACGCGGTCATTCGTTCCGCCGGCGTGAAAGACGCCTGGGTCGAGGTCGTCGGCGGTTCCGGCATGACGCAGACCTCTTATTCGCTGTTTCACACCGTGGACGGAGGCAAGCACTGGCAGCCGGTGCTGGCCAATTCCGGCGCAGGATCCGGTCCCGCTCCTGGATTCTCCATGGACGAGAAAAAAGTGCCGCGCAACACAGGCAGCTCCCCCGGCACGCTGTACGTGGTGAATCAGAAAGTCGCTTTCCTCGGCGGTCGGTGCCAGGCGTGTGACCTGCCGAATACGATCGGGAAAACGACGGACGGCGGCAAAACCTGGGTCAACCTGAAGGGCGAATATCCGGGCTACGAACAGCAGCAAATCGCGGCCGTGGACGCCGACCATGCCTGGTGGATCTGCACCGACAGCCAGGAACCTTCCCGCATGTACTTCACCTCTGATGGCGGGCGGCATTGGAAGCTCGTGTACACCTTCGATAAGCCTCAGCAGTAATCACGCGTACAAAAAAACAGCCTTTTCCCGTTTCGGGAAGAGGCTGTTTCGTTTTATTACGCTTGTATGGCGTTTTTGCTTTTCGGCATGAATTGCACGATAAGCGCACCGGCGAACTGCAGCACCAGCTTCACTATAATTTGCCCGGCGATGGCGTAACCGACAAGGCTCCAGGGCAGAATTCCCGCACCTAGCGGCGACAGACCAACGATGACGAAAATGACGCTGTCCAGAACTCCGCCCACCACGCCGCTATACATTACCCTGAGCGACATCGGAAGTTTCAGACGCGTGTAAATTTCCGTATCCGCCGTCTCGGAACAGAGGAAAGTCGCCGCTGACGCAACCACGATCCACAACGTGTCTCCCAAAGCGTAGGAAGTCACCGCAGACAGCACCATAGCCCCGCCGATCGCCAGGTAAGTGTTTTTGCGGCCTAACGCGTTTTGTACCAAGTCCCGCAGAATGAACGTCGCCCCGATGAGGAACGAGCCTGCCGGAATGATCAGCTTGCCCCACAGAATCGGATCGTTGCTTGCGGTAATCACGTTGGCCAGCGCAATGGCGAGCAAGTACAAAGCGATCAATACCATTTTCATGACGTCGTCCCTCCTTACCGGTTATCGACTTTCTCAGGATACAAATCGTGATTCAAAAGCCGGTGTTCGGCCATTCGCTCGTACTTCGTGCCGGGCTGACCCCAGTTGCAGTAAGGGTCGATCGAAATGCCGCCGCGCGGCGTGAATTTGCCCCAAACCTCGATATAATGGGGCTGCATGAGGGAGATGAGATCGTTCATGATGATGTTCATGCAATCTTCGTGGAAATCCCCATGATTCCGGAAACTGAACAGATACAGCTTGAGCGACTTGCTCTCCACCATTTTCACATCCGGAATATACGAAATGTAAATCGTGGCGAAGTCGGGCTGACCCGTAATCGGGCACAGGCTCGTAAACTCGGGACAATTGAACTTGACGAAATAGTCGCGTCCCGGGTGTTTGTTCTCGAACGTTTCGAGCACCTCCGGGGCATAGTCGAACGGATACTTCGTCCCCTGGTTGCCGAGCAGGGTAATATCCTGCAGCTCGTCACGGCTGCGTCCAGCATGAGACATAAAAAACTCCTCCTTTTTTCTCGCGGCCGCTCGGGCCATTCCTGAGAAAGAAGAAAGAGATTCGCGTAAAAAAATAAAGATTCGCAGCCTCCTGAGCGCGCACCAAAAAGGCACGCATGCGGAGTTGCGACCGGCTCCTTAGTTTTTTATAGAGGGAGTTCGCGAACCTCTCCCAGGCACCGCGTATAACGGACGGCCCGGATTTTCTTCTTCAGTTGTCATCGGTTAGGATAACACAGACCGCGCCGGTTGGCTACCCTCAGTGCGTTCCAAACTAATCCATATCAATCCGGCCGCCATACATAATGTGCCGGCGATTTGCCAGACGGAAACGGACTCGCTGAAAAACAAATATCCGGTCATCATAGCCGCCGCGGGAACGACGTAACGGAAAAAATTCGCGCGGGCAGCGCCTACTTTGTACATGGAGCCGTTCCAAACCGCCAAAGCCGCCACCGTGCAGATCAGCACATTATAGCCCACAGCCGAGTAATGCACGGCATTTAAGCCGCTCCAGTCCACCTTACCCCAAGCGCCCAGAGTGAACGGAAACATGAACAATGCGCCGAACAGACTCGTCCAAGCACTCACGCGCACAGCGGAAAAACGCATCATGAGCGGCATACAGACCACGTTGTACAAAGCGCCCACAATGCTGATGCCAAAGGCGAGCAAGTCACCAATCAGATGTTCCGACGAGAAACTGAGGCCGCTGCCGCCGCCAAGAATGACAAGACAAACGCCGGCCATTGACGCGCCTCCGCCCGTCAATAAGCGGGATGTCAACTTTTCCCCGGTCACCAACGGCGCGAATAGCGATGCAAAGACCGGCCACGGGGCTACGTTGAGCAGAGAAGCATTGGCCAGCGTCGTATACTTGATGGAATACAAAACCGCGATTTCAAGTCCGGTGACTCCGACGAGGCCGATTAACGCGAATTGGAGCGCTGTTTTCCAGGGGACGCCGATGCTTCCCTCCGTTGTTTTGAGCAAAAGGAAGAAGAACGGAACGGCCATGCCGAACCGTAAAAATGCGAACAACACGGGATCAAAGGTGTCCAAAGCCATTTTCGAAACGCCGAAATTAACGCCCCAGGAGACACCCGCCATCAGCAGTCCGGTATAATAAATCCAAGTTTTGTTCATTTCCGTTCCCCCTTAAGAGGAAAGAGCTGGTTTGCGTTCGCTTCAATCGACGCTGAAGTCCGGCAAGCCGAGCGGAAGCGGCGCCGGCTTCTCGCACGTGCTGTGCATCGTGTAATGCGCGCCTTGTTCGGACGCGTCGTGGAAGCCATGCATCGCTTCCAGTACATGATACGCCATTTGTCCGTTCGCGCGATGGTTACGACCGGTCAGGATCGCCTTCGCCATGTCGGCCGCGCCGACGCCCCGCGCATTCTCGGCTTTGCCGTGCGTGAGCGGGATCGCGGTCCATTCTTTGGCGCCCGCGCGCCAAATCGATACCGGGCCGCCGAACGTATTCGGATCCGGCACTTGCAGCGTGCCTTGGCTTCCGTACACCTCTATGCGCGGCAGCGTCGAGCCGCCCTTCACATCGAAGCTGGTCAGGATCGTGCCGATCGGACCGGATGCAAAGTCCATGATGCCCGCGATATGCGTCGGCACTTCAACCTTGACCTTTTGCCCGAACTTGGGTTGGCTCGTAATGGTCCGTTCCGGGTAAGAGATACGGGTGGATCCCGTAACGCGGGAAATTGGGCCTAGCATGGCGATGAGAGCTGTCAAATAATACGGCCCCATATCGAACATCGGGCCGCCGCCGGCTTGATAATAGAACTCCGGAGCAGGATGCCAGCTTTCGTGGCCTCCTCCGACCATGAACGCGGTGGCGCCGATCGGGGTGCCGATCCAGCCGTCTTCAATCAGTTTGACGCTCGTCTGAATCCCCGCGCCGAGGAAGGTGTCCGGAGAACTGCCAACCAGCAGTCCTTTGCGTTCCGCCAACTCCAACACCTGACGGCCTTCTTCGCGCGTAACGGCAAGGGGTTTCTCCACATAGACGTGTTTGCCCGCTTCCAGCGCCTGCAGGCAAACCGAGGCGTGAGCGGCCGGAATCGTCAAATTGATCACGAGCCGGATCTCCGGGTCCGTCAGCAGCTCCTCCACCGAACAGCCCCGGATGCCGAATTCCGCCGCTTTGGCTTTGGCCCGCTCAACGTCGATGTCCGCACAGGCGACGATTTCCATGGAATCGAAGCGTTTGCCGTTTTGCAAATAAATGCCGCTGATATTCCCGGTTCCGATAATGCCGACCTTTAATTTCTCCATGATGTTAAACCTCTCATTTTCGCAGATTCACAGTTGATTGTCCTGCATTCCTGTATACGCCGCCTGGGATGCTCCGGCCGCTTGCGCCACAGCCTTGCCTTCCGCACACCACAGGAAACCCCGCCGCATCAGCTCTTTGACCGTCGGAATTTCCATAATATTCGCCTGATGGCCGAGCGAGTTGTAATAGACGCGCCCGACACCCCAACGTTTCGACCAAATCACCGGCATATCCACCGGCTTGTTCAGCGAATGCGGTCCCGGTACAAGCGGGAACCGTGTGGTGGCCAGCACTTCCACCGCCGGGTCGACGTGCAAATAGTACTGTTCGCTCTTCACGGTGAAGTCTTCGATACCTTCGACCAGCCGGCTGGAGCTGTTTTTGATATTGACCACATATTCCACGCCATCGTTGCCCGGGTGCGCCACCCATTGGCCGCCGGTCATGAACTGCCAGTCGACGTTTTCCCGGAACGCATCGCACATGCCGCCATGGCAGCCGGCCAGTCCTACTCCGCTTTGTACCGCCGCCGATACGTTGTTCACCAGCTGCTGTTCGATCCGATCCATCGTCCACACGGGAATGATCAGGTCGAGGGACTTGAGCTTGTCCGCATCCGCGAACGCTTGAAGGCTGTCGGCAACCTCCACCTCAAAATTTTCTTTTTGTAAGGTGTCTCGGAAAATTTCCGCCACCTGTCTCGGTTGATGGCCTTCCCATCCTCCCCATACGATCAGCGCTTTTTTCATCGTGATCCTCCTCCGCATGATTTTCGAATAATAAGTTTGGGCTTTAAAATTTCTAAGTAAGTTCCACCCTGTCCGGGTTCGGCGGAAAGCCGGTCCAACACTTTATCGGCCGCCAATCGACCCATTTCGTAAAAAGGCACCTGGACTGTCGTTAATGGAGGTTCGGTAAATCTCGCGGCATCGGAGTCGTCGTAACCGACGATGGGCAGATCGCCCGGGAGCGAGCAGCCCTTCTCTCTGAGCCCTTGCATCAGCCCGATGGCCATTCTGTCGTTGGCCACAAACAGCGCGTCCAGCTTTCCGAGGTCGGCATAAATCCGCTCCGCCGCCGAATATCCGCTTTTGCGGCTGTAGTTGCCTTCGTAGAGGATGCCGTCATCCAATGGAATGCCCGCTTCCTCCAGCGCTTTGCGGTAACCCGCAGTCCGGTCCGAGCTGTTCGAATATTGCGGCGAACCGTTGAGAAAACCGATGCGCCGATATCCCAAGCCCAGCAAATGGCGAACCGCCAAATACGCGCCTTCCACATGGTCGGTCGCAACCGTGCCGATCCGGATGTCCGCAAAATGCTGATCCATCACGAAGCAGGGCAGCTTCTCCCCGGCGAGGCGCCGGATGCCTTCCACTTCAGCCGGCAGCGAACTCGCGCCCAGAATAATGCCGGCGTCGATGCGCAAAGTTCGATAGAGCGATACATAGTCATAAACTTCCTCGGGATTTCGAAACAAGAGCAGCAAGCCGTAACCTCTGCGGTGAACGGCTTCTCCGATTCCGCTCAAAATTTCGGAGAAGTAGTACGTCGAGAACAAGTGGACTTTCGGAACGTGCGGCAGGATAACGCCCAGGTTGCCGCTTCTTCCGCGGGCAAAGCTCGACGCCACGGCGTTCAGATGGTATCCCAGCCGCTCAGCCGCCTCCAGCACCCGTGCGCGCGTCGATTCCTTCATCGGCCCGACGCCGTTCAGCACCCGCGACACCGTCGCCTCGGAGACGCCGGCGAGATCCGCCACCTCTTTGCGTGTTGTCATCCGATCCTTCCCATCTGTCTTGTATGGTAATGTACGCGCGTACATTATCTCACCGCCCGAAAGCGCCGTCAACCGACTTAGGGGCGTGCTGAGAAAAAAGTTTTCTCTGCCAAGGGATGGGCATGGCAGTCGGGATAGAAGCTGTGTGCTACTTATTGGCGCCAACTGGGTGGGTCCGCTCGATGTTTAGTAGCTGTGTGCTACCTATTTGCGCCAACTGGGTGGGTCCGCTCGCTGTTTAGTAGCTGTGTGCTACTTATTGGCGCCGAACGTGTGGGTCCACTCGCTGTTTAGTAGCAGTGTGCTACCTATTGGCGCCGAACGGGTGGGTCCGCTCGATGTTTAGTAGCTGTGTGCTACCTATTGGCGCCGAACGGGTGGGTCCGCTCGCTGTTTAGCAGATGTGTGCTACCTATTTGCGCCGAACGGGTGGGTCCGCTCGCTGTTTAGCAGATGTGTGCTGCCAATTTCTTCGTTCGAGCTGACGGGGTGCCCCGTTGGAATTGGAACTTTATCGATATCCCTCTCGCTCAGGAACCCGGAAGCCGCATTGTTATCGCTTCTGAGCCAAAGGGATAGCGGTAAAAGAAACCGCATCGTTACGGCTTCTGAGCCAAGGGGATAGCTGTAAAAGTCACCGTTGCTAGACTAGCGAACAAATCAAAACGGCGGATCCGCAGATCCGCCGCTCACAATAAAATTATAATTGCGCAAACTCCTTTAAATGGATGACCCGCTTCTCCAAACGGGAACGCTCAGCTGCGAAAGCCATGAGATGACTTTGCACGGACTTTGAGGCCGAGGTCAATCCTTCGGATTGGCCGCCGGTGCGCACGATGCGGAGGAAGTCCTTCATCAGCGCATGATCGCCTCCGCCATGTCCGGCGTGTCCGCCCGGATCTCCGAGCTGAATAATGTCGCGCCGACCGGAGCCGAAACGGATGATCTCGATCTCATTCTTCTCCATGTGCCCGCGAATTTCGCCGGCCGTCCCCATCAGCTTCAACGTGCGGTTGCTCTGCTCGGTGAAGGCGGTCATCGTGAACATCGCCGTCACTTCGTTGGCGAACTCCAGGTTGACCACCTGATGATCGACTACGTCGTTGTCGCAATGATACACGCACCTCCCGTAAGGCCCTTCTTGAAGCGCCTTATACCGGCGCTCATAGCTCGGGTCGTCGCTCGCCGCCGTCGTCATCCAGTTCGGTTCCGGGGTCAAATACCATTTTGGCGCGTAATATGGACACGTATCCGCTACCGGACAGCCGTCGAGACAACGTTTCGGCGCACCGGGAGGAGCTTGATCCGGTCGAAAATGAGACAGCGTGCCGAACGAGGACAAGCTGACGCAGTCGTCCCCCGCCAGCCATAGCAAAATGTCCAAATCGTGGCATGATTTCTGCAGGATCATCGGACTGGATTCCTGCGAGTTGCGCCAATTGCCGCGTACGAAGCTGTGCGCCTGATGCCAATAGCCGACATTTTCGTTATGCTGAATCGTCATGAGCCTGCCGATGGCACCCTCGTCCAACAGTTGCTTCAACGTTTGAAAAAAAGGCGTATATCTCAGCACATGGCAAATCGTCAAAATCCGTCCGTATTTCTGAGCTTGCCGCTCCAGCAGGATACACTCTCGTAGATCCGGGGACATCGGCTTCTCCAGCAGCACGTGGTAGCCTTTCTCCAACGCCAGCATGGCCGGTTCGAAATGCATCTTGTCCATCGTGCAGATCAGTACCGCATCCGCCAGCTTCGGTCGGGACAACAGATCGCGCCAATCCGTGAAACACCCGTCATCGCCGAGTCCATGCAGGCTCTTGATTTTGTCCACTCTTGCCGGGTTTGGATCGGCGACCGCGACGACTTTCGCCTCGCCGCCGTTCACCAAGGCGTAGTTGGTATATACGGTGCCCCGCCCGCCGGCTCCGATCAAGGCGATCGTTACCTGTTCCATCCATCATCCCCCCTGATTGTGTGCTTGCCAAGGAAATCGCACTTCTCGGTTCAAGCCGACTTCTGCTGTGCCATCACTTTGCTGTGTCCGGGCAGGAATAAAGCCGCCGCCAGGTTCGCAGCCGCGATCACAACCATCACAATGAAGATCGCATGCATGCCGCCGACGAGCTGCGTCTTGTTATGCGGATCGATGACGTGCTGATTGAAAATGGTTCCAAATAACGCTACCCCAACGGTTTGACCAAGCGAACGCATAAGCGAATTGGATGCGTTGGCGACGCCTCTCATTTCCCAGCCGACGACCGATTGTACGATGACCGTTGTAGGGGTAGACACAAAGCCCATGCCGAATCCGATGACGATCATAATGCCGACCCAGTACGCATTAGGAGATCCAATGGTGAGAGCCACCAGCCAGGCCGCACCAATCAGCACGATTGCGGAGCCGATTACAACGGATGCCTTGATCCCCATCCGGTACATCAGCCGGCCGACAATATTAGCGGCAAGGGGCCAGGCGAGCGACATCCACATCGCCGTAAGTCCCGAAGTCGTAGCACTCTTGCCGAGCACGGATTGTATCCAAATCGCGGTATAAATGCTCAGCCCCGCCGTAATGCTGAAGGCGAGGAACCCGCTGATGTTGGACACGTTCAACACGCGGCTTTTGAAGATGGACAGGGGGATCATCGGCTCTACTGCCCGTTGTTCAACCCACAGGAACAACGCGAGGAATACGGCCGCCACGATGAACAATCCGATGATCAGCCCCGAATTCCAGGGATGATCTTTGCCGCCGCTGAGCAGCGCATACATGAAAGCCGACAGCGCTACGGTAAACGTCAGCGCACCCCAGTAGTCGATCTTTTTGCGCTGGCGCTCCACATTTTGATGAAGAAATCCGACTACGAGAATAAGCGCGATGATACCGATCGGAATGTTAATGAAAAAGATCCAGCGCCAGGACACGTAATCGACGAAATAACCGCCGATTAGCGGTCCGAGCAGGCCGGCCACCGACCATACGGAACCGAAGACGCCCATCATTTTGCCCCGTTTTTCTCCTGGGAACAAGTCTCCGACAAGCGTAAAGCATACCGGATTGAGCGCCCCCGCCCCGATACCCTGCAGCGCCCGGAAGAAGATCAGCGCGGTCATCGACGTTGCGAATCCGCATAATACGGAGCTCAGGACAAACAACGACACCCCGATTACAAACACAATTTTACGTCCGAACAAATCGGTGAGCTTGCCGAAGATCGGGGTTGTGATACATGTGGTCAGCGTATAAATCGCGAATACCCAGCTGATCGAGCTCAGCCCATGCAATTCATCGGTAATACTTTTGGTGGCCGTCGCCACAACCGTCACATCCAGCGCGCCGATGAACAGCGCGGCCAGAAGCCCGGCGACGACCATGTTAATGTTGGTTGTTTTGGACACAGGTAGAATGGCCTTCCTTCCTCCGTGAAATGAAAAACCGGTCAATTACGCTTGGTCTTCTGCCTGATGCTGATGAATCAAATCTGCCTTCAATTGCCAAGCTTTCTGGCTTAACGTCACACGGAAGACTTCGGGATTCAGCCTCCGCAAATATTCCGGCCAAAACAGCTTCAGCTGTTGTTCGTGATACTGCTGAATCTCCGTGAGCGAAGGCAGCGAATATACCAGCTCCCCCTTCACGAATACCGGCTTGAGCAGCGGAACCGCCTCGAAGTCTTTGATGTATTTGGAAATATAGGGATGGATCGGATCGAAAATCCGGATTCTTTCTCCGCGCCGAACGTCCTCTTCCTCTTGCAGCGCCAAATAACCGGACTCCGCTTTGCCCGTTTTGCGGTTGATGATCCGGTACACTTCCTTGATGCCCGGGTTCGACACCTTTTCCGGGTTGCCGGAAATTTTAATGACCGGTTCCATTCTGCCGTCTTTCTCACGTGCGACCAGCTTGTACACACCGCCCAGCGCCGGTTGGTCCGCGGCTGTAATGAGTTGTGTCCCCACGCCCCATACGTCGATTTTGGCGCCTTGCGCTTTCAAACTGAAAATGATGTTCTCGTCCAGGTCGTTCGATGCCACGATCTTGACGTCGTGCAGCCCGGCTTCGTCCAGCATCGCCCGCGCGCGTATCGACAAATATGCCAAGTCGCCGCTGTCCAGCCGGATGGCGTTCAGCCGCTTGCCGCGTTCTTGCAGCATTTTGGCGGTTCGGATCGCGTTCGGAACGCCGGTTCGCAGTGTGTCGTACGTGTCGACGAGCAGCGTCACCTGATCCGGCAGCGCCTCGGCGTATTCGCGAAACGCATCCTCTTCCGAGTCGTGGCCCTGCACCCAAGAATGAGCGTGCGTGCCGGATACCGGGATGCCGAACAGCATCCCTGCGCGCATGTTAGACGTGGCGTGAAAACCTGCAATATAAGCCGCTCTCGACCCCCAAATCGCCGCATCGGCTTCCTGCGCCCTGCGCGTTCCGAACTCCAGCAGCGTATCACCTTCGGCCGCCTGCTTGACGCGCGCCGCCTTGGTGGCGATCAGCGTCTGGAAGTTCATGAAATTGAGCATTGCCGTCTCAATGAGCATG
The DNA here is from genome assembly GCF_005049045.1 of Cohnella pontilimi. GTDB lineage: Bacteria > Bacillota > Bacilli > Paenibacillales > Paenibacillaceae > Cohnella > Cohnella pontilimi. The sequence goes on along the minus strand of NZ_SUPK01000008.1, from coordinate 253,373 downwards.
CCCTCGAATACCGTAGCTTCCACGCGGATCAGCGGCTCGTTCGGAAACACCAGCGTTCCTTCCGGAACGATATACAGGTCGCCCGTAAACCGGAAACGGCGCAGCTCCTCGAGGAATTCTTCCTTGTAATTTTCCGGCTGCTCGCGCAAAAAGGCGATTTCCTCATCTCCGAAACGCAGTGTCCGTATGTATTCCACAATTCGCTCCAGTCCCGCGGCCACCGCAAATCCGTTGCCGAAAGGAAGCTTGCGGAAATAAGCTTCGAACACGGCTTTTTCTTTCCAAGTCCCTTGCACCCAATGCGCGTACATCATATTGATTTCATATTTATCCGTGTGCAGCGTCAGATTACGGCCTTCGTGCATTGTTCCATCACTCCTGATACCGGCTCCCGCCTTCGTCTGTCTTCTCATCTTAACATATGGAGGCAAGTCCCATACTACCGAAAGACAGGCCTGATGTTTTCATGAGAAAACGGAGAAGCAAATTACAATTCGGTCATGAAAGATTCGTCCGGCGGGCTCCCGTGATAGAATCGAAAAGTCGGCCGCACAAAATTTTTATCGCTAACTTGTCGGAGGGATGTATCATCATGTACCGAATTCTCACCTTATTCACACTTCTCATGCTGATTGCCGCCGCCACCGCAGCGCATGAAGCCGCAGCCAAGAATCCCCCTGTGCTAAAGCAAGGAAGTAAAGGTGCAGAAGTGGGGAATCTTCAATTTAGACTGCACACACTCGGATATTTGAAAGTCAACCCGACCGCGCATTACGGAGCTTTGACGCGCAAAGCCGTACAACAATTTCAAAAAGCAAACAGGCTGCCGAGTACCGGCGTCACCGACCTGAAAACCTGGAAGAAGCTGAAGCGGAAATCATTGAGCAAAAAAGAAGTCATTTTACTCGCCCGCGTCATCCATGCCGAAGCTCGGGGCGAAACTTACAAAGGGCAGGTAGCTGTGGGTGCGGTGGTGCTGAACCGGCTGCAGTCGCCATCCTTCCCTAAGACGCTCCAAGGCGTCATTATGCAGCGGAACGCTTTCACAGCCGTGCAAGACGGACAGATCAAGCTGAAGCCGAGCGCCACGGCTTATCAAGCCGCGAAGGCGGCGGTTAAAGGCGATGACCCGACCGGCAATGCGCTTTACTACTGTAACCCAGCGATCAGCAAGTCCAAATGGTTCAAAAATCGACTCGCCACCAAGAAGATCGCCATCAAGAAGATCGGAAATCATGTTTTCACGGTTTAAACCGGTTCGTTTCGTTGCCTGGTTTCCTTTACATTGACATAATTTTCAGGCGGTACAGTTGATACACCCCCACTCGAAAAGTGTAAATGATAGTGGGAGGCGATAACATGAAATTCGAAGCATTCGAGTATCCGGAAACCGTCTCGCTCGGCGAGTTTTTTCACCAATCGGTGAGGAAGGAACTTGGCGGACAAGACAGCGGCAGCGAATTTCTCGAGAAGAGCCCCGCGGAGATGAAATCGGTGGAAGACCTCCATCAAGCGCACGATCAGGCTTGGGATCGATATATTGCAGGGAACAGCTGCTTTCAGTCTTGGGAAGACTTGCAGGCTTCGGACCGTTAACACGACAATCGCCCCTCCCGGCCGTAGAGGCCGGTGAGGGGCGATCTTATTTGGATTACCGATTTAAGGCAGTTGTTTAACCGTCAGCGTAAAGGCTTTCGATTCAAACGCCGTATTGTTGATAATGATGGCCGTCAATGTTACCGTCTTGTCGCCTGTACCTGCCGCCGGGCGAATGACGGTGCCGTTATCCGTAATGACCGCGCTGTTGCTGCTGTACCATACGATCGTGGAACCATTGGCGCCGAGAGCCGGAAGCGTCAGCTTCGACGTAACGCTGCCCGCCGTATCGGTACCGCTGAAGCCGATTTGAAGGATGGCTTTGTCGGCGGCGACTTTTTGCGCGTCGGTAAGCTGCTGCTTCACGACAACGGTGTACGTTTTGACATCCGATACCGTGCTGCTGGCAATCGTCGCCACGAGCGTTACGGTCACATCGCCTTGGCCGGCCGCCGGACGGTTCACCGTTCCGTTATTGGACACGACAGCGGGAGAGCTCGAAACCCAGGTAACAGCCGATCCGTTCGGCCCTGCCGTCGGCAGCGTCAGTTTGCCCGTTACGCTGCTCGCAGAGTCGCCCGTAACGAAGCCGATCGAAAGCGCCGCTTTATCGGCCGCCACTTTCTCCGCGTCCGTCAACTGCGCCTTCACGATCAACGTGAACGCTTTCGAGTCGATCACACCGTTGCTGGTGATCGTCGCCACGAGCGTTACGGTAACATCGCCTTGCCCGACAGCCGGGCGGTTCACTGTTTTACCGTCGTTCGAGATCACGGCAGGTACGCTGGACACCCAGGTGATCGAGGAGCCGTTAGCGCCTTTAACCGCAAGCGTCAACGGAGAAGTCACAGTTGTTGCACTGTCGCTGCCGCTGAATCCGATGGCGAGCGCTGCCTTATCGGCTGCGACGATTTGCGCGTCTATAAGCTGGGCTTTCACGGTCACTTCAAATGTAACCTTTGCGGTGACCGCATTCTTCGTAAGGGTTGCGGTCAACACGACCTTCACGTCTGCGCCGGCCGGACGCACCACTGTCTTGCCGTCGTTCGAAATCACCGCGGTGTTGCTGGATGTCCAGGCGATCGTGGAACCGTATTTGCCCTTCGTCGGTAAAATCAACGCTTGCGTTACGGACGAAATCGTGTCGTTACCGCTGAATCCGATCTTCAGCGCGGCTTTGTCGGCTGCGACGATTTGCACATCCGTTTTCACACGATCTTCATCTTTATCCTCCCGCTTCTGCTTCTGCCTCTCCATGGCGCGTTTGATCGCTTCGCGCGCTTTCTCGTTTTTCACGTGGTCCAATGCGTTTTCCAGTCCGGTCTTCTTGACTTGCTTGCCGTGCTCATTATGTTTCGCCATGGCGGTATTCGTAGCTGCAAGAGATAAAGCCAATACGGATGCGAGTGCAAAATGGATCTTCTTCATTCGATTTACCTGCCTTTCATATGGTTTGAAGACTTTACCATATACATTCGAATGAGCTGGGCAGGTTTAGGGGGGTATTGGCAAAAAAACCCGGGAGAAATTTGAAAATGCAACTATTTACGGTTAATCAATACCGCTTATACATGCCCAACGACTTGGGTGCAGTATATAAAAAACCGAATTGTTGGTATAGCTTATCTGCGGGAACGTCCGCGATTAGGCTCACATAAGCACTTTTCGGTGCATGCTCGTTCAAATACTTGTTGATTTCGGACATGATCAACTTTCCAAGCCCGCGGCCTTGGTGATCGGGGTCGACAACCACATCGACGACTTGAAAAAAGCAGCCGCCATCTCCAATGACTCTGCCCATTCCGATCAGTCGACCCTCTTTTCTTAGTGCAACGCAATGCAGGGAATGACGGAGACCGATTTCGGCCGCCGCCACTTCTTTGCCGCTCATGCCGGCACGATCTCTGATTGCGACATACTCCTCAGGCGCAGGGACTTCATATACAATTTCTACATCCTGACTTGGCATTGACATGCAGTAAGCCTCCAGTTGGTCACATTCTCTCCGCCAGCCATTTCGCATCTTTACCGACGCCTCCGAGCAGGGCGGAGCCTCTTGTTTGCTGCCAGGGAAGGCCTATGAAATACAACCCGTCCACGGCCGTCACTCCCCTTTGATGAATCGGCTTTCCATTGCCGTCTATTACATAGGGGACCCGAATCCAGCTGTAATTCGATCGAAAACCTGTCGCCCAAACGATATTATCCACCGAAACCGGCGAAATGCTGCCCTTCAAGTCGTGCGTGACTTTAAGGAAGTACACATCTCCCTTGAAGGTAACGGTTTTATCAAACATATCGGCGGTTCGGGATTTCAAGCCGATTTTCCCTTGCCTCAGAAGCTCCCGCAATTCCAATCCGAAAATCGGATCGTTCTGCTTTTTCATCCAGCCGCCCATTCGGCTCTCCACATCCGCCTTCAGCATCCCCAGCTTCTTGAACCACCAGAAAATGCTCATCCCGAGCTTCTGCAACGGGTAAAACTTAAGTGGATATCCGATGGACAAATATACTTCTCTGTCTTGGCTCAATTCTACCGCAATTTGCGCTCCTGAATTCCCTCCGCCGACAACGAGCACCGAACCCGGTTTCAGCTGAGACGAATTGCGATATTGAGAGGTGTGCACCTGATACACTTCCGGAGAAACGGCCTTCGCCATCTCAGGGACGAACGGCTTATGGAAAGGCCCTGTGGCGACCACAACCTTCTTCGCCCGATAGTCTCCGCGACTGGTTGCCGCAACGTACATGTTACCGTGCTGCTCTAAAGAATATACGGCAGTCTGAAGTTCGACCGGTAATTGATGAAATTGCATATAATTCTCCAGGTAATCCGCGATTTCATCCTTCGCGGCGTAGCCGTTTCGATTGCCCTTCAACGGAAGACCGGGAAGCCCGCTGAACCATCTCGGAGTAAACAATACCAATGAATCGTACCGTTTTCTCCAGGCTTCCCCCGCTCGATCCTCTTTCCCGAGGATCACGAAGCTTTTATTATGCTGTTTTAAATAGTATCCCATCGCCAGCCCGGCTTGGCCGGCCCCAATGACGAGAACATCGACTTCACGCATGCACGGTCACCTCGCTTTCTTTTAAGTGATCCATTTTGACAAAGTCACTTTTCTTATGAAACGTTGACGACGAACGACGACGTAAACACTTCGTTATTCCGCCTGAACTGTCCCCAAATTTTATAAATCCCGCTCTTCGGAAACTGCGTTTCGAACACCGCGTCCGGCCCCGATCCTTGCCCTTCCTCCGCATGAACGTGCAAGTAGCGCTCTCCATCCTCGGACAAGATCACGACATGGCCGATCGCGCCTAAGTATGGCTGCAAGTCTGTAACCGGCCGATTCGTTCGTTCATCGGCAATCGAAAACTGAAGTTTCGTATCTTGGTTCGCCGCCAGTCGGTCGATCGTCAACTGCACCCGATTCCCCTGTACGACTTGTTCCAGCTTCGAATCGGGTTTAACCGGAACCGGCTGCGCGGTTTTACCGTCGAGCTGAGCCCATGTCATCTTCGTCATGGAATCGCCATCGGCGGGCTTGAAATCAGCGATCAGCCGATATTCACCGCCAGCGGGAAAATCATTCTGAATCTCAAACACACCGTTCCCTTTGTACTCAGGATGGATGTGATTGAAGTAGGACAAGTCTTTGCTGATCACGATGAGATGCAGCAGCTTCTCATGATTGATGTCGAACCGGTCGATCGCCGTGCCGTCTTGCTTCTTGATCTCCAGCCGGATGAGCTTTCCTCCGCCGGTTCCAGACGATTGCCCATCGGCAATCGTCCAAATCGTATTCACGTTGTCCGCATCAATTCTGTTACTCACTTCCGCGATTTTTTCGTCTTCCCATGAAGTTTGGGATCCGCACGCGGATAACATCATGGCCAGCAGAAGAGTCGGCAGCACGATGAACAACAGTCGTTTACTCATATCGAAGCGCCTCGCTTAAACGGGTTTTCGCGGCTCGGGACGCCGGCGAGAAGCTGGAGAACCAGCTGATCAACAAGCCGAACAAACCGATCGCCGTGAGAATGATCCAAGAAACCCCAAACTCGTAGGTCAAGGAGTTAATCTCCAAAAAGGTTGACGTAATATAGATCAGCATGATTCCGAATAGACATCCGATGACGGTCGCTGCGATTCCCATTCCTAAGCCTTCAAGCCGGACCATCCGGATCACTTGGCGCCGGGTAACGCCGACCGCGCGCATCATTCCGAGTTCGCGAATCCGCTCCATAATGTTCATGAGTAAAGTGTTCGTAATGCCGATGCCCGAAATCACGATCGACAAAATGATGAGAAGGTTGACGATGGAGAACGATCCGGTGTAGGTGGCGCCCACGATCGATACCCAGTCTTCCGGTCCGAACATTTCCATCATTCTGGCCCCGAACTTGTCGAACACCCTCTCCCTGAGCTGCAGGGGAGTTGTGGCCTCATCCTTGATGACCAAAGCGTTCTTTTCATACTTGATTCCAAATACGTCGGTAAAGTAATCCTTGCGCATGAAAGCCCCGTAACCGCCATTTTTCATCGTGTCGACTACCGCGACCACTTTGAAGTTCTGCTTGCCGTGGAGGGTCGCCAGCTCGATGCTGTCGCCGATCTTTCCGCCCCAGACGCCGAATGAGATTTTGCTTAAAATGATTTCATTGGGAGCCAGCTGCCCAATCAGCGTACTGTGCTTGGTTCCGCTAACCGAGAAAAGAGGGAAGCGGTCGATCCATTCCGCCCCCACACCGAACACGGGAAGGTTGCGCTTCAGGCCGTTCAAAGTCCAGACGGCGGAATTCACAGGATACGTTTGCGCATCCGCCACGCCGGGGATGTTCTTCAGCTGTTCCAAATCTGTTTTTTCGATGTGGTGAAGATGGATATCCAAATTGCCGCCGTAGGATGAATAAATGACTCTTTCAAAGCTCTGGACGATCGCGGAATTCAAGGAGGCCATCAGGACAATCATTGCGATGCCCAAGCAGAGCACCACCGAGGTCATGGCCGTACGACCCTGATTGCGGTTCAGATTGCGTGCAGCCATGGCTCCGCTGAATCCGAACATCCGGTTGTAAACCGGCTTCAACCAGGCGGCGAACATCCGGAACAGATACGGGAATACCAAAGCGATTCCAATCAGTAAAGGCACGATGAGCAGCAGATGCTTGATGAAAAATCCGGATAGGATGAGCAGCGCACCGAGTACGGCCGGCCATTTTTTGCGCGAAACCTTCTCGGAACGGCTGACCTTCAATACCTCGATCACGCTGACTTTCCCCGCTTGACGGATCGGGTACAAGGCGGCGGCGGCTGGAATGAGCAACCCGGCCAGAAGGGCGACGGCGGCACCTTTGGCGAGAACCGTGCCCACTTCGTCTTGTATATTGAAAATTAAGAAGATCAGCGATTTCAGCAATCCGGCGAATCCGTATCCGAGCAGCAACCCGACGGCCGTTCCGACCACGGAAAGCAGGATCACTTCGTACAAGACCATCCCCTGCAGCTGTTCCGGCGTAAATCCGATCGTCTTCATCGCGGCAAATTCTTTCTTTCGCTCTTTAATGCTGACGTAAAGGGTGTTGAAAATGATAAACGCGCTCAAAGCGATTCCGAGAAATCCGGCGAGATACAGAGCGAGGAAGAACGGATCCGCCTGGTCGAGTGAATCGAAATCGATGACGACCGGCTGCGTGTATACATTTCCGTACCTTTTGACCAGTTCATCGAGCTGCTGCCCGACCGAAGGCAGCTCGGATTCCTGATCGGCCTTCACCTGGACGCTCTGGATTTTACCCGAGAGGCCGAACCAATCCTGCATGACGGACAGCGGAACCGCCACCGACCATGGATGGTACTTTGCCATCATCCAGCTGCTCGGGCCCATGAGCTCCATCGTGTACTTCACGATAGCGGCTACTTTAATTTCACGGAGCCCATTTTCGGTGTCAAAGGCGATCGTATCGCCCACTTTGGTTTTCCAAGCTTTCGCGGTGCGATCCGTGATGACGGCGCCGCCAGACGTTAAGTTTCCGTCGATGACTCTGAAGCCGGTCAGTTTCGTATCGAGGCTGCTGTAACCGGTCAAGTCTACTCTCTTGGAGATTGCGGTGATTCCCTCTTGCTCATAATGGAGCTTCGTGTTTTGCTTCAACACGGCAACAGAAATCGCATGGTCGACTTTCTCGACCGCATGTTGCACTTCTTGTGGGAAGTACGCATCCGTACCGTTAATTTGGTAGTCTGCTTTGCCGAAGGCCTCTTTCAGGTACAGCGGAAACGCCTTTTTTGCGGTATCGATGGATGCAATCACGGCGAACGTAGAGGCAACTCCGATCACAATCGACAAAATGGTGAGCCAGGTTCGAAGCTTGCGGCGCATTAAATTGCGCCATGCCATTTGCCAAAGTTTCATTGCCGGTTCCCTCCGTTCGTTTCTTCTCCTACGACTTCTCCATCCTCAATCCGGATGATGCGATCCGCCGCTTTCGCTGCTTGCGGATCATGTGTCACCATGACGATGGTGATTTGTTCTTCCTTGTTTAATCGGGAGAGGAGCTTCAGCACATCCTCCCCGTTCTTCCGGTCGAGATTGCCGGTCGGCTCATCCGCCAAAATCAGGCTCGGCTTCATCGCAAGCGCTCTGGCGATCGCCACGCGCTGCTGCTGGCCGCCGCTTAATTGCGACGGAAATTGAGACGCTTTGCCTTCAAGATTCACATCCTCCAGCAAACGCTGTACGATCGCTTTGATTTCGGATTTAGGCGCTTTGTTGGCGGCTAGGGAAAGGCCGACATTCTCCGCAACGGTCATCATCGGAAGCAGTTGATAGTTTTGAAAGACGAAGCCGACTTTCTCGCGCCGGAACAACGTTCTTTGTTTCTCGTTCAATTCGTTCAGCTGGATACCGTCAACGGAGATGCTGCCGAAGCTCGGCTCGTCGAGCCCCCCGATCAGTTGCAGCAGCGTGCTTTTGCCGGATCCGCTCGGACCCATGATTGCGATAAATTCACCCTTCCGAATGTGGATATCGTTCTCTTTCAATGCCGCATAGTTTCCTGCTTCCGTAGGGTAAAACTTGGATACTTTCTCGAGACAGATCATTTGTTTTGTTCCTCCGTTTTTCTGGTATGCCACCATCATAAAACGGAGCGCCCCGCACCAACGCGCAAAAGATGACCCGCCACCCGCAAACGAACGACCCCTCCGCGCAAATATTTGCGCCCCTCACGCAAAACGTGGAAAATAAAAAATCCTGCTCAACAGAGCAGGAAATATCCCATATTCGCGCCATTCTCGCTGTAACTTTATTTTGCTAAATTGCAGCCCATACCTAACGTATGGCGCCTTCTCTAGTTTTATTTTGCAAAATTGCAGAGCATTTTCCGCGGAGCGCCTAGAGAAAATGGCGCTGTAGTTTTGCAAAATACAATTGCAGAACGTTCACCCGGCAGAGTCGGCTCTGCAATTTCGTGAAATGCAATTACAGCTCACAAGGGGGGGCAATCTGCGGGTCGGGTCGACCGTCCAGGAATGCTTTCTACAGCTCACAAGGGGGGCAATCTGCGGGTCGGGTCGACCGTCCAGGAATGCGTTCTTTCCTCCCCTTTGCCTTCAGGTACCAGCCACCCTTTATTTTCCAACGACGTGACATGCTTTCTGGCGGTGACATACACGCAATCCAACAATTGCTGAATATCCGGAAGTTTAATGGGACGGTTCAGCATGAGAGCCTTGCGGTATATGTCTCTTTCGAACGCATTCAGCTCATAAGTTTGATTATCGCCAAACAAGCGGCCGACCATTTGCTGAAGCAGTTGCTGCCAAATGCGGGGACGCTCCATCACATCATAGTAACTTAATCGAATAAATTGCCAGCTGTCGTTAAAAAGATGCATCTGACGGACCCATTGGTCACTGAACTGCCTTTTGTCCAACTTTTCATAATGGGTGCCGAATGGATCGACTTCGATGGCAATGAAGAGACCGGCTCGTATGTAGGCAAAATCGAGATACCTTCGACCGCCGAAATAGTCCCAAACCTCGTATTCCGGGTGCAGATATTCAAAATGTCCGAAGGCCGGAAACCACACTCGCTCCGCAAAGGCCTTTTCCGCGTGACCATGTGCCTTCAGGAATCTCCTTCGCGCCTCTCCTTTCAGGCTTTTAAGTTCTTTCTCCAACCATTCCCGATGCTCCTTCTCAAAGCGCACGTCCACCACCATTTCGCCACTCTCCTCTTGAACGCAAAAAAGCGCCGATCGCGATATTCGCGATTCGGCGCATGCTTTGCGTCGGATTCGGACCATTATAGCACCGTAACTACATTTTGCCAACTTGCAGATTCGCCAAAATTTGAGAGAGAGCTGTAGCTTCATTTTGCGAAACTGCAGCACCTAAAACGTGCCCGGGGCAACGAAACAGGCTCTGTAATTTCTCGAAATAGAGTTAGAGAGTGTTCTTCCTCACAACCTCCCTCTGTAATTTGGCAAAGTATAATTGCAGACAAACTCTGTCGCACAAAGCCCAGCTCCCAGCGCGCGTTGTGTACTACATGACGGTCGACCAAATGCCCTGGGAACGTCCCCCTAATACAAATCTTCCGCCGGAAGGATGCCGAGCGCTTTCGCTTTTTTGATAACCTCGACGCGCGAGCCGACGTGGAGCTTCTGGAACAGCTCCGTCAAGCTGTATTCCAGCGACCGTTGGCTGATCATCAGCGTTTGCGAGATTTCCTTATTGCTCTTCCCTTTGGCCAATTCCCGGAGCAGCTTGTCTTCTTCCGCGGTGATCGTCGTTCTATCATTCTCCGTTGCACCCGTCACCACAATCTCCTGGCGCCTCAGCTGCTTCAGAAGCTGCATCGGAATAACGGCTTCCTTCCGGGCCGCAAAACGGATCGTCTGGATCAATTGCTCGCGCGTCGACGTCTTGGCCACAAACCCCGAAATGCCGGACTCCATCAGCAAATTAAAATGCGGCGCAATTTCGAACCCGGAATAAATAAGGATGACCGCATCCGGCACATAATGAAGCACTTTACGGGCCAAATCCGCCCCGTTAATATTCGGCATGTACAAATCCAACAGCATGACGTCAAAATGTTGGACGCGCACGAGATCCGGAACCTTGAACACGTCCGTCTCAATGGTGACGTTCATGTCCGGTTCGGATTCAATTAACATTTTCGTTCCCTCTACGACGGAGCGGTGATCGTCCACCAGCAAGATTTCCATAGTATTCACCTTTATTCTTTAATCGTTTTTAGAAAATGAGATGTTCACATGAAAGCCTTGGCCCAGCGAAGACTGGAATTTCACATGCCCACCCAGGCTGAACACCCTCTTCTCAATCCCGGTAAGGCCCATATTCTGAAATGACCCTTCAAAGGAGGATAAATCCATCCCTTTGCCGTCATCCGAATAAGCAAATTCGACCCGATCGCCGCTGCTGCCGAGTACCATTCGCACTTTCGTCGCCTCCGAGTGCTTGGAAGCATTGTTTAACAGCTCTTGCACGACGCGATACATGCCAAGGATTTGTTCTTCGTCCAGCGGATGGTCGAATGCGTCCGGCGTAAATTCGATTTCATAGTTGGCAAACATTCTCGTATACGATAAAAGGCTTTTTAACGATTCGATCAGTCCCATCTTGAGCAGGAACGGAGGCCGCAGCTCGTTGCACGTAATCCGGATCTGATGAATGGCATCCAGAATCCCCTCCTCGATACGCATCAGCTCTTCCCGGGTGTCTTCTTGGAACTGACGGGTGGAACGCAGCGATTCGAGCTTGCGATACCAAATGATCAAATCCTGCAGCACGGAATCGTGCAGATCGCTGGAAAGCGATGATCGTTCCTTCTCCGACAGCTTGAACAGAAGCCTGAGCATCCATTTCGGCGTTTCATTTTGGGAAACCAAACCTTCGAGGCGCTGCATCAAGTCTTCAATCAGTTGAAGGTTGTCATAAAGGATCGTGACGTAGTGAACTGCCGTTTCCAGCCATTCTTCCTCGATCTTGAGCATGGAGTGGCGGAGCGCGATCCGCAGGTACACCGGCTGTTGTTTCTCTCCGATTTTGACCCAGGTAAGCTTCGAGTTCGTCAAGGTGTGTTCTTGCCCCCTGGGCACTTCCTGAATGGACACATCCTCCACTTGCAGGACATCCTTCACCTCGGCAATTAAGCGCCGCTCCAGCTCCGATACCTTCATCACATTGGCCAGGTCATTCGAAAACCGGTTCAAGCTTTGCTGCAAATACTTATATCTCTCTTCGCTTTGGATCAATTGTCTTTCTTCCAGCTTGCGTTCCGTAATATCTTGAACGATGCCGTGAATGCCGCTCAGCTCACCGTACATAAAAATCGGAACAAACGTGATGTGGACGATCCTTTCACCCTTCCCCGAGTGGGTGAACCGGCATTCGATATCCCTTGACTCACGGAAATGCATCACTTCAAACATGGCCTGCTGAACCGAAGCGTGATCCTCGTCGAACACCAACCCGATGAAACACCGATCGGGCAGTTTGTCGATTTGAATGCCCGTGCTCTCCTCGAAAGCCAGGTTCGCATTGACGAAATATCCGTTTAAATCGATGGAGAACACGCCGTCCAAATTGTTGTCGAATATCGATTTATATCGCTGCTCGCTCTCTTCCAGAGCCAGCTCGGAAAGCTTTTTGTCCGTCACATCCATCAAAATGGCGTCCAAGCGGATCACCTCACCGGTATGATCAAGCAAAGGGTGCATCGTCATTTTCACCCATCGGGTTTCCTGTCCGGGACGGGTGTGCCGGAAAGTATGAACGACGCGAAGCCCTTGATCCAGCTGCTGCTTCACTTCATTCATGAGAAAGCTGTCGTCTTCCGGGTGCATATGTTGATGCATCAGAATCGGCCGGGCCATCAGTTCCTGCTTGGGAATGCCGGACATCTTCGCCAAACTGTCGGAACAAAAGGTGATACGCGTGAAATCTTTGTCCGTCGACATGACCGCGGCGTTCAAATTGTCCATAATGTTCTCCAGCAGCTGCTCCGCCTGTTTGCGTTCCGTCACGTCGCGCACGACGGCCACCACATACTTCACTTCGCCTTGTTCGTCCAAAACCGGGTTTACCCGGGTTTCCACATAAACCAAATGGCCGTCCGCGTGGCACACGCGATAATGGACATCTACCGGCATTTTACTTCGTACAGCCGTGGTATGCGATACCCATACACGATCCCTGTCGTCCGGATGAATAATGCTGAAGGCATCGACGCCTTCATAGTCCGTCAGGTTGTATCCGGCCAGCGAGGAGATGGAAGGTGTTACGTAGCGGACGAGCCCGTCAGGCTCGACCACCACAATCGTATCCAGCGTATTATCCGCAATAATTTTGTACATTTCCGTTTGGTCCTGGTAATTGTTCATCCGTTCTTCTCCCATGGTCAGGTTGAACGCCGCAAAATGTAACCGCTGTAATCATTATAATTCATCCGGAAAGCGTTAACGCGCAAAAAAATAGCGGGCATCCGCAAATTCCGAACCCCGCATCGGTTTTCATCTATTTGAAAATCGGCTTTCTCCTGTGTTTGGTGCGCTGCTCGAAGGCATATGCCATCCGGATGAGGGCAGGCTCACTGAACGCTTTTCCGGCAAACGTGATCCCGAATGGCCTGCCGCTTGGCTTAAATCCTGCAGGTACCGCTACGGACGGATAACCGGCTCTGGCAGAAATATCGGCTCCAATATAGGAAGGAAAAAGAGTGGCGTCGAGTTCGTACTTTTCCAGGGCATAATCGAGGCCTTCTTTTCGTGCGTAATAGAGGTCGGAAACCCATTCCAATATAGATTCCGGGTTCCTAAGCGGGTGATTCAGCACTGCTCTGTGCTTTAATTTGTCCTGTCCATACTTGAGAGCCTTGTCGGCACTGGACTCGTTCCACTCCACAAGCTCCTGTAAAGAATGGACCGGCGACGCCGGCGGAAGGGCCCGCAAATAATTCTCCACGCCATGCGCGAACTCGTGTCTTACTTTGGTCCAACCCCACTCTCTGTGAAACGATGGAATTTCAATCGAATCGATGACTTGGGCACCAGCTTGCTTCAGTTCATCTACGGCCTGCTGGAACAAGCGCTCATCATATTCTTCCTCATCGTTGAACATCTCGAGCGTGAAATTCCGATAGACTCCTATTCTCGCGGATCTTAGTCCTTCCGAATCCAAAAAAGCACGATAGTCCATTACCGAACCGTTCATTCTCCAGGTCGCCGGGTCGTTATCGTCTTTTCCGGCCAGTACGCCTAATAGGATCGCCGCATCCGTTACGGTCCTGCCCATCGGTCCTGCAGTATCTTGCGAGTAGGAGAACGGAATGACACCTGCGCGGCTGATTAAGCCTACGGTCGGCTTGATTCCGACGATGGAGTTTTGAATTGCGGGGCTGAGAATGGAAGCCGATGTCTCCGTTCCAACCGACACCGACGTCAAATTAGAGGCAACCGAAACCGCCGAGCCCGAGCTGGATCCGCCGACAAAAAATTCACCGTACGGATTACGCGTTTGTCCGCCGTGTGCGCTGTATCCGGCCCACATCTCCGACGACATTCCGTTCGCCCATTCGGTCAAGTTGGTTTTACCCAGAATGACGGCGCCGGCCGCCCGCAGCTTTTGAACAAGAAAAGCGTCTCGGGAGCTGACATGGTTCTGTAAAGCCAACGCCCCGGCCGTTGTGCGCATTTTGTCGCCCGTTTCGATGTTGTCTTTGAGCAAAACCGGAATCCCGTGTAATGGACTGCGGGCTCCTTTGGCTTTGCGTTCCTCATCCAATGCTTCCGCGATAAACACCGCATCTGGATTCAATTCGATGACGGAATTTAACATAGGTCCACTTTGATCGTATGTAGCAATGCGATAAAGATAATACAGGACCAGCTCCTTCGACGTTAGGGTCCCGTTGTCCATGGCGGCCTGCAACTCGGGAATCGTCGCTTCTTCCACTAGCTTATCGTAACTCTGAAAATAGCTGTCCATAGATTCTCCTAAGAATAACCGCATAAGTTTTAATAGATTACAAGTAATGAATCGAAACTTCACTCCGAATGAACAACCGGGCGTTGAAGCCGGCTTGGCCAATCCCTGCAGAGATATAGAACGGGCCATACTCTCCTTGATGCAATCCTTTGTAAATCCCGCTGGCTGCGAGCACGCCCTTGTTGACGAATCGAAAGAAGAAGGGGATGTTGAACTGCTTGCCGTGGAGATGGCCGGCCATCAAGTAGGTATACTTGCGCTTCATATGAAGCACCAGTTCAGGCGTGTGGGTTAACACAATTGAAGGTTTGCGGGAATCGACCAGACGATAAGCTTCATCGACTTTGCTTTTCTTGCTCGTGAAATCGTCTATCCCGATGATTTGAACACTGGCTGTCTCGGTGGATTCGTTCCTCAAAACCTTCACACCGGCATTTTCCAACATCTGCACAAGTCGCTGCAAACCCATGGCGGACAGCTTGTAATCATGGTTGCCCAATACGGCGAACACGGGGATGCCTAGGGAACAAATCGCTTCCGCGTATTGCCTCACTTTGGACAAGTATTTGGAATTCCTCGTAAAGTCGCCGGTGAGAAAAATGTAGTCCGGTTTTTCCTGTCGGATCAATCGTTTCAGTCTTCCGCAGCCGATCCGAAGCCTCTCCACGTGAAGGTCGCTGATTTGCAAGATTCGGATACCCAAGCCGCAAGGGTAATGAATCCTCTCCACCTTGAGCCACTGGGTCGGAACGATAAATAGAAGATCAATCAAGATCGCCGCGAACAATAAGTAAAGGATGAGCATAGGAATCGTCCCCTGCCGAGGTAAGATGCTGCACGCCTTTATCATACATCAGCCATCTTGGAAATGCAGTGAGCAAGTAAGTATTTGCAACGAAGAGAGCAGATGGTACGATAACACCTGAAACTGAATTGACATGACATTCTGCCTTGGAGTGATGGTGTGAAGCGTTATTTTCTTCTCTTCTTGCTTTTATTTGCGATGTGGGCGACGAATCCTACTTTGGACAATTTCGCCGATTACGCGGTTGAGAAATACCGGGAGGCTAACCCTGAAACAAACAGCGGTCTGCTCGGTTTCTTCACGGATAGTTTCGGAGCCGAAGCGATTAAACTGATGACCACAGCAGACGACTATAAAATTTTCACCATTTTCACTGTCCATAACGGAACCGAGAAAGTGAAAATCATCGGGGCTTTTAAAAAGGTTTTCTTTCGACTTTAGATAAAACAAAGAAAGCCGGCTTCGAGGGAGCTCCGGCTTCTTTTCATGAAGGATTCATACGATCAGCCCTTAGGCCTCACCAATACCGCGGCCAGGAAAGAAAAGATGATCGCGGCGGAGATCCCGGCGCTCGTCACTTCGAAAATGCCCGTTATAGCGCCAATCCAGCCGTCGCTCCGCAACTCCTGCAGCGCTCCGTGCACCAGCGAGTTGCCGAAGCTTGTAATCGGCACTGAGGCTCCGGCGCCCGCGAACTTAATGAGCGGGTCGTAAAGGCCGAGCCCGTCCAAAACGGCACCCAGCACGACCAATGAGGTCATCGTATGCGCGGGCGTCATTTTGAACACGTCAAAGCATATTTGTCCGATCACGCAAATCAATCCGCCTAGGAGAAAAGCCCAAAGAAAAATCATTTCGGCTCCACCTCGCCTTCGATGGATACGGCATGTGCGATGCATGGAATGCTTTCCCCTTGTTGATACGAAATCGGGGAGAGCAGCGCGCCCGTGGCGACAACCAAAATCCGTCTCAATTCCCCTTTCCTCATCCGTTTGAGCAAGTGTCCGTAAGTCACGACCGCGGAACATGCGCAACCGCTCGCTCCGGCTTGTACCTGTTGTTTTTGGTAATCGTAGATCAGCATGCCGCAATCTTGATATTGGGTTTGTTCGATCGGAAATTTATGCTTGTTGAACAAATCGTTGGCGATCGCATACCCGATTTTGGATAAATCACCCGTCACAATCAGATCATAATAACCGGGTTCGAGCTGCATGTCCCGAAAATGGGCTTCAATCGTATCCACCGCCGCCGGTGCCATCGCCGCCCCCATATTGAAAGGGTCTTTGATCCCCATGTCGACGATCCTGCCGATCGTGGCGGAAGTGACATGGAGGCCTTGCCCTTCCTGCGACAACACGCACGCTCCGGCTCCGGTAACGGTGAATTGTGCGGTAGGAGGCTTCTGCGATCCGTATTCGGTGGGATAACGGAATTGCTTCTCCGCCGAAGCATTGTGGCTGCACGCTCCGGCAAGCGCAAATTGTGCCGATCCTGAGTTGACGATCATGGCGGCTAAAGCCAAACTTTCCATCGAGGTGGAGCAGGCTCCGAACACCCCGATATAAGGAATGGTTAACGTACGGGCGGCGAAGCTGGTGCTGATGATCTGATTCATCAGGTCGCCGCCGATGTAGAAGTTCACTTGCTCTTTGGTCAAGCCCGCGTTCTCAATGGCCAGCTTCCCGGCTTCCTCCATCAGGGTGCGCTCCGCTTTTTCCCAGCTGTCTTGACCGGCCATCAAATCTCCGTGCACGATGTCGAAATCGTTCGACAGCGGACCTTGTCCTTCGAAAGGACCGACTACGGTGGCTGCTGCACGTATAACCGGTTTTTTTTCAAATATCCAGCTTTGATGTCCTTTCAACATGATCAGGATCCTCCTACAATGTCGGGATTGAAGATCATGTGCAACAGGGCAATGATGAAAGCCGCCACCGTTCCGAATACGATAACCGGTCCGGCAATTTTGAACATTTTGGCGCCGACACCGTATACGAGCCCTTCACTTCTGTGTTCGATGGCTGCTGAAGACATGGAGTTGGCGAAGCCCGTCACGGGAACCGCTGAGCCTGCACCAGCCCACTGCCCGATTTTGTCGTAGATGCCGAAACTAGTGAGGACGATCGACAAAATAATCAAAACAGCCACAGTCGGACTGCTCGCTTTTTTCTCATCGAACCCGGCCCAATGGACGAACATCTCCTGAATGCCCTGCCCGATGACACAGATGATGCCTCCGACAAGGAAAGCGCGGAGGCAGTTGGCGAAGACCGGTCTCGACGGCTCCCGCTTTTTCGCGAGCTGCTGATATTCCTGTTGTACCGGCGTCAGCTTTTTCTTTTTATTATTCGGCATCGCTCTTCTCCTTATCGGTGGAGTATCGGTTCGGCTTCGCATTTTCTGAGTGTTGCGTATAATGAGGCCTTCTTTTGCGGCTTCGGCACTTTAATTGGGTCGTGATTCGGGTGATCAGTTGGTTCTCCCGGGGATCAGCACGTTGATTTCACCGCTCGGCTCCCATGACGGCAGTCAACACAATAATTATTTGTCAAAATGAACAGTGAAATGTGTTTCTTTATCTCCCATGAATGGTTAAGTCCACCGCCAGCATGCAAAAAAAGGTCAGCTGCCGATGGCAGCTGACCTTTTTTGTGATTCATACCCGCTCGGGCAAGCCGTTGCGGCGAATGACTTCGGAGTACCACTTCGCGCTTTGCTTCGGCGTGCGCACCAGTGTGTCGTAATCGACGTGCACGATGCCGAACCGCTTCTGGTAGCCGAGTGCCCACTCGAAGTTATCCATGAAGGACCAGACATAATAGCCCTGCAGGTTGCCGCCCTCCCGGATGAACCGGTGGCAGGCTTCGAGATGCTCGTGGATATACTTGATGCGGATGTCGTCCCGCACCTCGCCGTCGACGACGGGTAAATCGTATGCGGCGCCGTTCTCCGTAATGTACAACGGCAGCTGCGTATACTCTTCCTTCAAACGGGTAAGCAGCCGGTACAGCGATTCCGGATGGATGTCCCAGCCCATATCGGTCTTATCCAAATCCGTCTCCACGAAATCCACGTCGATCAACGGAAAAGCGTTGCCGGCTTTCAGCACATTTCGGGAATAATAGTTAAACGCGAGGAAATCGCCCGGCGTGTTCATGATCTCCAGATCGCCGTCCTGGATAAACCGCAGCGGACCCAGCTTGGACTCGTACCATGCCACCATATTCGCCGGATAGGCACCCTTGAAAACCGGATCCAAAAACCAAGTGTTGAAATAGCCGTCATATCGAGCTGCCGCCGCCCTGTCTTCCTCCGAATCGGTAGCCGCATAAGCCGGCGTAAAATTCAGCACGACGCCGATGTCGCCCTTGAAGCCCATTTCCTTGTAGCGGCGAACGGTCAGCCCATGACACAAAAGCACATGGTGCGCGACGGTCAGCGCCTCGTACCAATCGGTATGGCCGGGCGCGTTGTCGCCGGTGCCATGTCCGAGCATCGACACGACCCACGGTTCGTTGATCGTGTTCCACTTGTTCACGCGACCTCCGTACTCACGGAACAGCAGTTCGGCGTATTCGAGAAACTGCGGTACGATCTCCCGGCTCGCCCAGCCGCCTTCGTCCTGCATCCATTGCGGGAGGTCCCAATGGAAAATGGTCGCCATCGGCTCGATCCCGTAATTGGCCAGCTCGTCGAGCAAGTTGTGATAAAACTTCACACCCTCCGGATTCACTTTGCCCTTCTCCGGAAAAATGCGGGGCCAGGCGATCGAGAACCGGTAATTCGGAATGCCGAGCTCCGCGAGGAGCGCGATGTCCTCCTTATAACGGTGGTAGTGATCGCATGCCGTGTCACCCGTGTCTCCGCCCGCTACCTTGCCCGGCGTATGACAAAAGCGGTCCCAAATCGATTCGCCCTTGCCGCCTTGGTACGGCGCACCTTCGATTTGAAAGGCGGATGTTGCCGTGCCCCAGATAAAACCATCCGGGAATGTGTTGTGGCTCATGCTGCGTTTCTCCTTCCCAGATTAAGGTTGTTGGTTAAAATGATATTCCGTCTCCGCGTCCGACAGTACGAACAAAACCGACAGGCGCGATACGGTCGAACAGCTCGGCAGCTCCCGGCATGTCCTTGAGATCACGATCAGCTTGTCCTTCGCGAACTTAGCAGGCTGGTAGCCGAACACGCCGACATATACGTCCGGCAGGTCACCGGCTGCGATACGCGCCGTCAGCTGTCCGCCTTCCGGCTCTTGCTCGACTTTCACCGTAACGCCCGGGTTCTTCTCCATATATTGCTTGGCGATCGTGTCTTGCACGTACTTCAGATAGTTGCCGCCGCCAGGAACCATGACTTTGACTTCGCCGCTCAATGCAGCATCGCTTGCGCTCGGAGATCCGGATGCACTGGCAGAAGGGGATGCAGAGTCCGTGCTTGCCGCGTCATTTTTGCTTTTGCCGCCGCACGCGGTAAGGATGAAAGAGAAAGCGATTACAAGTGCCAGAGCAAAACTCCAAGTTTTTTTTACGATTGTGTCCTCCCGTTTGGGTACGATGATCTTGACTGCTGTTGCCGGTCAGTTGACCGCGCGACAGGAACCCCGTTCCACGAGCTCTACCGCAAGTTTGTAATCTTTGTTGTCGACGGTGTGCTTTTCCACGCATTGGAACAAGATGTGCGCGGACAATGCCCCCGCTTCGTACTTGGGCTGCCGGATCGTCGTCAACCCCGGCCGGGTGTATTCCGCCAGCTGGATATCGTCGTAACCGATTACCGATACGTCCTCCGGCACACGGATGCCCGCTTCTGCGAACGCTTTCAGACCGCCCAAAGCCATCTCGTCGTTGGCGTAAAACACAGCCGACGGCAAATCCCCTTGCATGACCAGCATTTTGGTAGCTTGATAGCCGCCTTCCTGCTGAAAGCCCCCCGACAAATTCCATTTCGGCATCTCCGCGATTCCATGCTCTTCCAACGCTTTGCGAAAACCCTCATAGCGCTGCCGGTTATCGTACGAGTTCGGCGGACCGCTGATGAACGCGATGCTGCGGTGTCCTTTGCGGATCAAGTAATCCGCCGCCGAGTAACCGCCTTGCATGCCGTCAACCAGCACCTGGATAATGAACTCGCCTTGGAGAACACGGTCCAGCACCACGATCGGAAATCGTTCGCGCGCCGCGTCCAAGATGTCCTCGTCGGAAATGTTGTGCGCCAGTACGATGGCTCCGTCCACGCGCTTCTCCCGCAAAAATTTCACCGCGGTGGAGTCACGTCCGCCTACTGAACTGCAGGCGATGAGATCGTAACCTTTGGACAGCGTCACCTCCTGCACGCTTCTGATCAGCTCCGAGTAATACGGACCCGACAAGTCGCTGAGAATGAGAGCGATTGTCCTCGTCTGGCTTCGCTTCAAGTCCATTGCGAAACCGTTCTTCTGGTAGTTCAGCCGGAGCGCCGCTTCCAGCACTTTCTGGCGGGTAGAGGGAGTCACCTTGCTGTCCCCATTTAAAGCGATTGATGCGGTCGATACAGCCACGCCGGCCAGCTTCGCTACATCTTTGATTGTGGCCATAGCTTGACTCCAATCAATGTCGAATTTTCCTGTAAACGATTTCTCGAAACGTTTCGATTATCGTTACGACATTAGCTTATGATAATTTCATTACCTCGTCAATAGTCTACTTTTATACAATACTTATCCCTAACTTATCAGATCGAAACGTTTCGTTGTAAGCGATTGCGACATCCCAGATTCGACAGCGTTGCCGGCGAAGAATGTCGTAGATTTGGTGTCGCGCTGCCACCCTAGCAATCGGTTATAATTAAAAGATACAAAGCCATATCACGATTCAAGGAGGAATCGTATGTCTTATTTATCCATAAGCACCTGGAGTCTTCATCGCTTGCTAGGACCTCTCCGTTGGACGGAGTGGGATGAGGCAGCAGGTACGCAGAAAACGAGAGAAGAGGCTCAGCCGCAGCTGCTAACGTTGCTTGAGCTTCCGGCCGAAGCGGCAAGACGGGGATATCGGGCGGTGGAGGTGTGCCATTTTCACTTCCCTTCTACCGAGAACGCTTATCTGGAGCAGCTTCGCGAGTCTTTTTCCACCGCCGGTATTGCCTTCGATACACTGCTGCTGGATTACGGGGATTTGACGGCCGCCGATGAGCTGAGATATGAGGCCGATCTTCACTTCATCCGTCGATGGATCGATATTGCGGCATGGGCAGGCGCCAAGCAAATTCGCGTGATGGCCGGCGAAGCTCCGCCTTCGGACGAGAATGCCATCCGCGTTTCGGCCACAGCGCTTTGCGAGTTGGCTGAATATGCCTCTGGCCGCGGAGTTCGAGTCATCACGGAAAATTTCGGTTCCCTCACGTCGACAGGGGAAAGCTGCGCGCGCCTCTTGCAGGAAACCGGAGACAAAGTCGGCATGATTACGGATTTCGGCAATTTCAAGCCGCCTTCCAAATATGAGGAATTCGCAGTAACCTTGCCGCACAGCGTCTCCGTCCACGCCAAAGCCCAATACAACGAGGACGGGATACCGGACGTAACCGAATACCGGCACTGTTTGGATGTAATGAAAGCTTCCGGTTATAACGGCGCGATCGTGCTGATTTACGACGGACAGGGCGACATGTTCGAAGGGCTGGAACGGATTCAACGCATCGTGGAGCCCTATCTGTAAACATAGAAAAAAGCCGTTCGAACGAAGAGGGAAATCCTCGTCGTCCGAACGGCTTTTTGTTTTATTCCCGGTTCCGGAAACCTTCGTACATTTGGCGCGCCGTTTCTACTTGTCGAGCACGTTGATCGTGTCGCTGCCGACGAACCCGGCGCCGCCGGCATTTCCTTTGATCGTAAGCTGCACCGTTCCAGTCTGATTGCCCAACAAGGCGATGAGGCTCTGCCGGTCAAACTTGACCGTAAACGAGAGCTTGCCGCCGTTGTTGGACGGCACGGCATCGATGGAGGAACCGTTGAACCATAATTTAACCGTATCAATGGAAGATCCGCCGAACCCGGACGGAAAATCAATCTTGACGGTTATGGAGTTGTCTCCCCCGTTACTCTTCGGATTCAAGGTTTCGGGTTTAATATCCACCGTTACGTTGATGTCCACCGTGAAAGGAATTGATCGTACCGTTACATTCCCCGCTTTATCCGTCGCGGTGATTTCCAGCACGTTCGATCCGACTTTAGACTTCAGGTCGATCGTCTGACCATTCGACACAACCGTGCCGTTCAGCTTGGCTTGCACCGATGCAAGTCCGGACAGGGCGTCTGTCGCTTCATAACCGACTGTGATCGTGTCGGTCGTCTTATATTGGCTTGAGGTTAACGTCGAATCGACGATCACAGGCCCAGTTTTGTCGATGTTAATCCCGCCGACTGTGGCGGAAGCCGAATTACCTGCAACGTCTACGGCTGTGCCTGTCACGGACTGATTCGCGCCTTCCGTCGATACAACGGTGTCCGGTGTCACGCTCTGAATACCGGATGCGGAATCGTTTGCCGAGAAATGGACGGTGACGTCAGCGTTATACCAGCCGTTCGCATTCGGATCCGGCGATTTGCTGCCCGTAATGGTCGGAGGCGTCGTGTCGACCACCTGAACTTGCACCGTTTCGGACGAGCTCAGATCTCCGTCGCTTACCGTTAAAGTTACCGTGTGCGAGCCGATAGACAACTGGACGGAAGGTTTCATTCCGCTCACCGTTCCGAAATCGCCGGTCCATGTGTACGTCAGAGGGTCGAGATCAGCGTCCGTGGAACCGGAACCGTCCAACGTGACGGTTGCTCCAGCAGGCGAAGTCGCTTCTACTACAATATCAGGTCCCGCGTCAGCTGTCGGCGCGGTGTTCGCATTGACGACAATTGCACCGCTCGGCGCAGATTCGTTGCCTGCGTTATCGATCGCCGTTATCGTATACTCGTAGGATTTGCCCTTCACCAAACTCGTGTCCGTATAACCCGGAGAGGTGACCTGCGTTACAAATACTCCATCTCGGTATACGTTGTAGCCTTTTACCCCGACATTATCCGTTGAATCGGACCAGGACAGAGTGACGGAGGTAGACGTTTTGGAGGTCACCTGTACATTGGCGGGAACAGTCGGCGGGCTGATATCCGGAGTCAACACAGTAACGACATTGCTTTGTCCGGATTCGTTGCCGACCGCGTCGAAAGCCGAAACAGTGAAAGAGTAATTCGTGTTCTGAGTAAGCCCGGAAGCCGTGTACGAGGTGTCGGTGGTCGTACCGATCATCGTTCCATCTCTGTAGACATGATAGCCGGCCACCCCGGCATTATCCGTCGAAGCCGTCCAAGCCAGATCGACACTCTCACCGCCCGCCTGGACAAGAGACAGTACTGGTACCGAAGGCGCCTCCGTATCGTTGACTTGAACCGTTACGCCGTTCATGTTTTGTGCCGTCTTGTTGTTTCCGAACGGGTCGGTGTACGTGATCTGCACGCCGTCAAAATCTTTGGCTCCCGCTGTTCTATATTTCACTCGAATGGTTTCGTTCCATGGCGTAATGCTGTATTTGCCGGTTGCGTTATTTTTCTGTAAGGCGATATTTGCGATTTGCCCGGTTACCTGCACTCTGCCGTCTCCCAGCACGGACTGGGTGAACCCGGCAGGAAGGCTGACGATCTCAACACCCGCAGGGAATGTCTCGTTAAAAGTAACGTTCATCGGTAAGGTCGAACCGATTTCATTGATCAAAATATTGTTGTAGACATTATCCACTTGCAAGCTGTTCGTAACCTGGTAGTAATGTCTATTGAGTGAGGTTTCAGCTGCAGCTGCAGAGACCGCGATTTGCTCCAAAGAAGAGGAGAACACAGGGGTTAACCCGATAAAGTAAGATGTCATATTCGCAGTTTTGATTAAATTTCCTATGTTTTTGGCGTAATTAAGGGCTGTAGTTAAATCGTTTCCAGTGATAGTAGCATTGCCGTCATCCAGTTTAAATTGGGTGCCAGCGCCCCGAGTATATATATTCGGTTCGCCGTCTGTCATGACAATAATATAATTGACCGAATTTTGCGGTGTGTTCTTGAGCTGCCAATAAGCTCTGCGCATCCCGTCGCCGATATTCGTGTTTCCGTTTGCTACTAACGCGTTAATAAAGGTTCTCAAATAGGTAACGTCGCCGGTAATCGGGTCGGTCGAGTTCATAGAACGCAATGTAGTTAAATTGTTCGCATTTTCGGAATACGGAACAATACTGATTTTCGTGTTGGTACCTTCAAAGTGATCTAGAAATTTATTGGCGCTTTCCTTAAGCACCGTTAAGCTCGTTTTCCCCCCGCCCAAAAAATTACCCATACTTCCGGATACATCCAGCACGAGTGCAATGTTCTTCTGGAGCAGGTATTGCGTATCTACCTGCGCGGGGTCCAGACTGAATTCATCCCCAGACAATTGATAGATGATATCCTGCTCGGTGCCGGCTTCCACGGTAGTTTGGTTCGGATTGAGCGACCGTGTCAGTTTGATGTACTGATCCTGTTCATAGGCTGCAAATACCGGCGTTGCAAGTGAGAACAACATCACCATGATCAGAAGAACAGTCAGCAGCGGCCTTTTCCTGCCTACTTGCATTTTTCAGCCTCCTAAAAATAATAATGAGGAAATGAGAGCAACAAGAATAATACTAACAGTTGAATTGTGCGATGTTTGTCATATATTACAACCATTGGAAGATAAATTAATGACACGGATTTACAACAATGGCTTCTCGTAATCATGTCCAAAACAGCGCCATAACGAAAAAGCCAGCTAGATCAACATTTGATCTAACTGGCCTCGTAGTTCAACCATCAATATGAAATACCCCAATCACCGTTTGACCATCCACATCATATAAGGGGATATCACGACCACCTGGATGCCGATTTTTTTGCATAGCCAACGCTTCCTCAGGCGTCTTTGGCATCTCACCGTCTAAATCTTTTTTCAAAACATATCCAACTGTGCCGTCCACTCCGTATGCTCTGATTAAGTCCGGTTCCGTTTCCGGCGTAGAGGCGTCCGATGCGGATCCGTATGTCTGTCCGTTCGCATTCTTAGGGAATTTACCATTATCATACCTGAATGGATTGGGGACGAAATCCTTGTTGTTGATATAACCCGAAAATCCGCCTGCTGAACTCATGGGATACCTGTTACCGGAATACACCGGGTTGATCTGTATCGGGTTGTTACCCGGGACATCGCCAATAGCATTTCCTTGTTCGTCGTAAATTTTGGCCCCCGGTCTAAGGAACCCTTCACGAGCTTTCGACGGATCCCAATCCGTAAGCGCGGATTTCGGCACCCATTTATCCCCGTTATTCGGCGAATCGTAGGTGATGATATTCACCCTTACCCACTGTTCGAATTGCCCCGTAACTTGGACAACTTTCCCTGGTTCCAATTCAAATCCAGACGGCTTCGGCTGATCGGGATAGAGACGAAAAAAAACACGTGTATTCACGATCATTTCATATGTCGGGACGTCTTTGATTCTAACGGCACCTTCAGATGAATCCAATAGCAGATACCATCTCGGTACCCATCCGGTATGCGCTTGATCTGGAGCGACAACGGGAACAATTTGCACAAACTCGCCATCCGCTGCGGTGATCTTGTAATCCTGATTGGGATCAGCCATGAATTTCGGCGGCATCGCACCATATATAAAGTCTGGTTTCTCAACGGCACCGACTTGACCTTTCAGCTTGTATGGATGCTCATTCAACGTGTCGGCAGGCTGCTGTGTTTCTGTTTGAGAAGCGATTGGGGGTTGTGCCGTCGATTTGACTACTTGAATTGGCGCTGAAGAAATGGACAGGGCGAACACCGTGATGATGACAGCTAATGCGGAAGCTGCAGCTATTGCTGCTATGATGATCATCCCATTTTTACTTCCTCGTCGTGTCTCCGCAACACGCTGCTCAATCCGCTCTATGTTTCTCATGGTAAAAGTTTTTGTTTTTAGCGGGGCATCTCTCATCAACGAATACCAATCAGGTTGTTGCTCTGTCATACACAGTCCCCTCCTTCCAAGCAACGCTTACTTTCTGCCGAGCACGAGATAACCTTGATTTCACGGTTCCTTCCGACAAGCCGAGCAGGCCCGCGATCTCCCGTTGACTTAACTCATACCTAGCATTAAGCACCAGCACTTCCCGAAACTTAACGGGCAGATTCATGATGATCTCCCACAATTCGTTAGAGAGCGTATTGGTGAGAGCTTCTTGTTCAGCCGACGGGTGGGAGTCGCGGCGACTGACCGCCCCGACTAACACGACTCTTCGCAAAAATGTGGACCGGCGGTAGTTGAAGGTCATATTCCGAGTGATCGCTAAAAGCCACGTACGAATTGACGATTCCCCGCGAAAAGAACCGATCTGTCCATAGACCTTCAGAAATACCTCTTGCGTAATGTCGTCCGCGTAATCGGGATTTTTGGTGAGAAAGAAGGCATAGTTCCAGATCTCTTGCCCATAAGTAAGCATCAACTCCCGAAAGGCCTCCGCGTCAAACCGCTCAATGACTTTCCAATATTCCGACTCCAATGCTCTCACCCCTAACCTTTAGACACATTAAACAGGAAGTTAGTTCCATTACCACAACAAAAACACCCAAAGACTAAGTCAATGAGCGTTGACCACTAGATTAAACGCGGTTCCTCATGAAGTTCTCGACACACCTGGCTCTTGGAGCAGCGGAGAATACATCATAAGTGAATGATTTTCGGTCACATATTCTTCTCGGATCCATTCGCCCCGGACGTTGTACACGTTCCGAAATATGCGGTTATGACGCGTATACCCGCCCCAATGCTCCTGACTCATGCGATGGTCACGCTCAAACACTTCGTAACTTTCAAGCTGTGGAGCGTCCGTCCTCCATTCGCCGACAAGTTCTTCGTCCGTCAAACCGACGAGCAATTGATACGTTCTCTCCGTATCATTGCGGATTTGTAAATCCAAATAGTTATAAGAGCACGTCGCCCCGCTTCCGAACGGCTGTGTACGATTGGAATCCGGAAATACGTCATAACTGTGCCGGTGCCGCTCCGTCACCGTGAGCGGAGTGTGCAGCGTCATCCAATAGATCAAATTAGACAGCTGGCACAATCCTCCGCCTACCCCGGCCTTAAAGCCGCCGTAAAATAGCACCATACGATCCTTGTAGCCTTTGGCCTTCGTCGGTTTCCCGATACTCACCCAATATGAGAACGTCTCGCCCGGTCGAATCACCAATCCGTTCAATTTTTCCGTCGCCAAGCGGAGGTTCGTTACTTTGTTTTCCTGCAGCCACATATCGACGTCCTTCAACTGGCGATACAATGGCGTGCTATGGGTGAAAGCTGGATGCCGCAACGGCCTAGTATCCTTAAAACGAGTGAAGCGTGTTCCTCTAAACATCCATGCAGCATATCGTCTTAGCATGTAATATTGCTTGCCGAGCATTAGCCGTACGGATGAACGTTTTACCGGGGCTTTTATCAAATCTATCCACCACCCGCCTGTTCATTTTGGGACCACCATTCATCCTATGTAGATCTTCACACCTTACTCGTTAGACGCTTCAATCAAGAAGTAAGTTCCAATTGAAACGCTACATGTTTGCCGCTGATTTGGAATAAATTTTATTGTTATCCCCGCACAGCAAACACCCGATTGGAAAGGACGGAATGTCGATGACCATTTCCGATTGCTGTGGCGCCGAGACGAAAGTTGAATATCGGTCGGATCATCCTTTTGTTTATGACGACCCCTATGAGTTGTTGGTTCCGGTATTGGTATGCACCAAATGCGGAACTGCCGTCGGGTTGGATTCAAACAAGCCCCCTGAGGATTCGGCAAAATCATCCGAATGAAAATCTATGCAAAGGAGAATGGTTATGCAGTTGCAGAGGACCTTGACCCGAAGTCGCAAAGCCGACCTCATGACGGAATTGGTCCAGACGGTGAGCGGCTTGTTATTGGTCGGATTTTTGTGGACGCATATGCTTTTCGTCGGCTCGATTCTATTAGGAGTGGAAGCCTTTAACCGTCTCGCCCAGTTCATGGAACAATTTCGGCTGTTGGATGTTGCTGTGGTGTTCATCATTCTCACGGCAGGAGCTCATGTCGCGGCCGTTTTTCGCCGCATCCCCGGCCGATGGCAGGAACAAAAGATTGTATGGAAGCATGCCAAAACAATCAAACACGCGGATACTTGGTCATGGCTGTTCCAGGCTGTCACCGGCAGCGCGATGCTCGTTCTGATCATCATCCACGTGTTCATCGTTGTTTATGCCGGTATCAATGCGAAGTTAAGCGCGGATCGCGTTCACTCATGGATGCTTGGGTTCTATATCGTTCTTCTATTATTAGCGGAGTATCATGCCAGCGTCGGGCTTTATCGGGCTCTTGTCAAATGGGGGGTTGTCAAAAGAAAAAGCCTGAAAAAAGTTCTGACCTTCATCACCGTCTGCACGATCGGATTGGGACTTGTCAGTCTGTGGTTATTTTTATCGCTGGGGGATTCCGTATGAGCCGATTTGACAGCTTCACTTCAGATGTAGTCATCGTCGGGGCCGGGTTGGCAGGCGAACGCGCGGCGATTGAAGCGGCCTCTCAAGGACTCGACGTCATCCTATTGAGCTTGGTACCCCCTAGGCGTTCCCATAGTTCGGCGGCACAAGGCGGCATGCAGGCATCACTCGGGAACAGCGCCATGGGCGAAGGGGACAGTGCCGATGTCCATTTTGCCGATACGGTCAAAGGCTCCGATTGGGGCTGCGACCAGGACGTGGCTCGGCTCTTTGCGGAGACCGCACCGGTAGCCGTCCGGCAGATGGCTTTTTGGGGCGTTCCGTGGAATCGGGTTGTGGCAGGAAAGCGCATGTATGACGGAAAGGAAATTCAGGAAGATGCCGAAAAGGAAGGGTTGATCGCGGCACGGAACTTTGGCGGAACAGCCAAGTGGCGTACATGTTATACCGCGGACGGAACCGGTCATACCTTGCTGTATACCATGGACAGTGTTGTCATTAAACTGGGCATTACCGTTCATGATCGAACCGAAGTTCTGTCCTTAATCCATGACGGCATCAGGTGCAGCGGAGTGGTGGCCCGATGTTTGAGAACCGGGAAACTCCGAGTGTATACCGCGAAATCTACCGTCATCGCCACCGGCGGATATGGCCGGGTCTATGGAGCGTCCACCAACGCGATTATCAATGAAGGCAGCGGGATGTTTGTCGCATTGGAAACAGGTAAGGTTCCCTTAGGAAATATGGAAGCCGTGCAATTCCATCCCACCGGTATCGTGCCCAGTTGGATTCTGATTACCGAGGGCGCTCGCGGTGACGGCGGATATTTGCTGGATAAAGATCACCACCGTTTTATGCCCGATTACGAGCCGAACAAAAAAGAACTGGCGTCCAGGGACGTCGTTTCACGCCGTATTATGCAGCACATCCGCAAAGGATATGGTGTAGAAAGTCCTTACGGTGCGCATGTCTGGCTTGATATCCGACATCTCGGCGCCAAGCACATCAACACGAATTTGCGAGAAATCGCCAATATCAGCCGAAATTTCACCGGAATCGATCCGATCCATGATTTGATCCCCGTTCGTCCGACTCAGCATTACAGCATGGGCGGCATCCGCACCCATATTGACGGTATGGCCTATGGGCTTGAAGGATTATTCGCACTTGGTGAAGCCGCTTGTTGGGATCTGCACGGTTTTAATCGCTTGGGCGGAAATTCTCTGGCTGAAACCGTCGTCGCCGGGATGATCGTTGGAGATAAAATCGCGAATTACACCAAGGAAGCCTCCCTCCATGTTTCCTCGAGTCTCATCGAAGACCATGTGAAATTCCAGGAGGACCGGATTGACGCTTTCATTCATCAGCGCAACGGCAAAGAAAACGTCTATCAGCTTCGCCGGGAGATGGAACGAATTTTAAGCGAGCATGTGGGGATTTTCCGTTCGGAAGAAGCCTTAACGAAAGCGGTGGGCCAACTGCATGAATTGCATCAACGATCCCATCATGTGGGCCTTCGCAGCGGCGGCCAAGGGGGAGACCCGGAGTTGGCATCGGCGCTCCGAATTACCGGCATGATCCGGCTCGCTTATTGCATCGCCGCTGGAGCGCTGGCCCGCCAAGAAAGCCGCGGCAGCCACTTCCGGGAGGATTACCCCAAGCGGGATGACGGGAAATGGTTGAAACGAACGTTAGCTTACTGGCCGGTTGGAGCGGGTGAACCCGTCTTGGAGTACGAACCCGTGAAAATTACCGAATTGCCGCCTGGCGATCGGGGATATGGCGAAGCGAGCACGCAAGCGGTAAAGGCTAAATCCTAGGGTTGGAAAGCGAGGAACTCACATGAATCCGCGTCAATTGACTTTTCATATACTTCGATATAATCCGGACACTCCAAAGCAAGCACCAACGATGCAAACCTTCGAGCTGCAAGAAGAAATGGGAATGACGCTGTTCATCGCTCTGAATAAAATCCGGGAAGAACAGGATCCCTCATTGAAATTCGATTTTGTATGCCGGGCAGGTATATGCGGCTCGTGCGGCATGCTGATCAACGGCCGTCCTACACTTGCCTGCAGGACATTGACCAAAGATTTGCCGAGGGATATTTCCCTCATGCCGCTCCCGGTGTTTAAGCTTCTTGGAGATTTGTCGGTGGACACGGGCACATGGTTCAGGGACGTGTCTCTGCGAACGGAAGCGTGGATACATACGGAGAAAGTATTCGAGCCGAAAGCTCAAGAAGAAAGAATGGACAATGAAACGGCATTAAACATTTATGAAGTGGAAAGATGTATCGAATGCGGATGTTGTATCGGAGGCTGCGCCACGGCGAATATCAAACCAGACTTTATCGGAGCGGCGGGTGTCAACCGTGTATCCCGATTCATGATCGATCCCCGCGACGAAAGAGACGAGCAGCAATACTTCGATGTCGTCGGCTCCGAGGATGGCATTTTCGGCTGCATCGGCCTTATGGCGTGTGACGATAATTGCCCGATCGGAATCCCTTTGCAAGGCCAATTAGCATATGTCCGCAGGAAAATGGCGGTTGCCGGCTGGAAACGGTAACTTGCATCGTATGGATTAAAGGCACCCATGGCAAAACGACCGTTCACCCGTGGAGTGACGGGGAACGGTCGTAAAAGAATGATATGCAATATTCAATAAAGGGAATTCCAAAAAGGAGCGAAGCATCGGATGAGAACCAAAATACTATTTGGAATAAGTGCTCCTTTGATTATTGGTTTTATGGCATGGTTATTTATGTTTTCAAGTGTCTTTAACTCGAGTATAGGTCCATTAAAAAACCTCTATCCTAGCGATATGAGCAACATTGACAAAAACTAGTTCAAATATTCAACTGCGGCTCTCTCAATGGCGAGCCCCCTGGTGTAACGCTGCATGAACGTTTCAAATCCTTGTACGTCTTTAGGTTCTGGTTGAATTGTAACTCCGGCTTTTCCTGAGAACACTTTGTTGTTCAAATACTCTTCCAACGTTTCATTGTCTGTCCGATTAAGCATGAAAGAAGCTAACAAAGCTATTCCCCATGCTCCGCCTTCTCCTGCTGTTTCCATAACGGACACTGGAACATCAAGTGCTGCAGCCATAATCTTTTGCCCTACGCCGACGGTTTTGAAAAATCCGCCATGTCCTAAAATTTCGTCCAGCTTCACGGCTTCTTGTTTGAGAAGGATATCCATGCCCGTTTTTAAGGCTCCGAGGGCCGTAAACAAATGAACGCGCATGAAATTAGGCAGATTGAAATGGCTTTCCGACGAACGCACGAACAACGGACGACCTTCTTCAAAATGAGTCATGTGTTCCCCTGAAAGATAGCCATATGCTAACAGTCCGCCACAATCCGGGTCGCCTTGAAGCGCCAGGTTGTACAACGTGCCAAAAAGCTTATTCGCGTCGACTTCCATCCCCATGACTTTGGCGAACTGGCCGAACAAGCCGACCCACTCATTTAAGTCGGAGGTGCAGTTATTGGAATGCGCCATCGCAACCAGGTTGCCCGACGGAGTTGTCACGAGATCGATCTCTTCGTAAGCCTTGGATAATTCTTTCTCGAGGACAACCATAGCAAATACGGATGTTCCTGCCGATACATTACCAGTTCGCCTCGCGACGCTGTTGGTTGAGACCATTCCTGTTCCGGCATCTCCTTCCGGCGGACAAAGCGGAATTCCCGCTTGCAGTTCGCCCGTTACGTCTAGCAACTTAGCGCCTTCTTCGGTAAGCGAGCCTGCGATCTCGCCGGCAACCAATACGCTAGGGAGGATATCCTCAAGCTTCCACGGAAGCTTGTAAGATGCAATTAGCTTATTGAATTGTTCCGCCATCGCGGAATGGTAATCCTTGGTATGAGTATGGATCGGAAAAACGCCGGAAGCTTCGCCGACGCCTATTACCTTCTGGCCTGATAATTTCCAATGGATGTATCCCGCCAACGTGGTTAAGAATCGAATATCGGCTACATGCTTTTCCTCGTTCAAGATCGATTGATAAAGATGGGCAATACTCCAACGTTGAGGGATATGGAAATGGAATAAACCGCTGAGCACTTTCGACGCTTGCTCAGTAATGTTATTTCGCCAGGTACGGAATGGAGTAAGAAGTTCGCCGGCTTCGTCGAAAACCATATAACCATGCATCATTCCGCTGAACCCTATTGCTCCGACTGTCCGTAAAGTGATTCCGTATTGCTGCTTTACATCGCTAGCCATCTTCCGATAACTATCTTGTAAGCCCTTCCAGATATCCTCTAATGTATAAGTCCATATTTGATTCGAGTAGCTATTTTTCCAATCATGGCTGCCAGATGCGAGGGGGATATGATTATTGCCAATAAGGACGGCTTTAATTCGAGTGGAACCGAACTCGATTCCAAGCGTGGTTCTTCCGTTTTGAATTTCGTTTATCACGTCATGACTCAAGAGGATCCCTCCCTAGCTATTTGGTTTGGCCATAGTACGCGCCTGCGGGTATGCACAATTCCACCAATGTGCGGAAATGTTTTATATACATTTTACCAAAAGATGGTCTCTTTTGTTTCCGGAACAAAAAAACGGAGCCGTCCCTCTAGGCCAGTTTATGACTTTTTGGGACAGCCCCCTTTTTTTGTGATACAGGGTTGGCCGACGGCGGATGTGCGTAATGCTTATGAAGAGACGCGATTCACTAGGCGTCACGGCATTTGCATGTGGGGGAGGTACATGGTTTGGCACTGGTTGGGAAGACCTGAAGAATGGAACCGGGGAAAGCCGGGACGATCGAAAAGGCAGGTACGCGAATGCGTGTACCTGCCTTTTGTGCTTGACGACCCCGGTCCCGGATTATAGCTACAGAAGCTTTACGGTCCAGGTTAATCACGCAACTACACCTTATAAGCCTTCATCGCTTTCACAAGCTCTTTCAGCGACGGCCGTTTGCCGTACATGAGCACGCCTGCGCGGTAGATCTTGGCGGAAAGCCAGCCAATCGCCAAAGTGGAGACGATCAGGATGACGAATGCCAGAATGACTTCCCACCAACCCGGATTCGCCAGCCCTACCCTTAACACCATTAAGAATGGCGAGAAGAACGGGATGAACGAACATATCACGATAAGCGGACTTTCCGGATGTGTCAGGCCGAACATGGCGACATAGAATCCGACGAGCGTCAACATAGTAATCGGCAGAACCGCCTGGCCGAGGTCTTCCGTGCGGCTGACGATCGAGCCGACGGCTGCGAACAGCGTGGCGTACATGAAAAATCCGGCCAGGAAGAACAAAATCGCATAGACGATCATCGTCGGATCAATCGTATCCAACCGGATCCCCATCGCTCGAAATGCCTCTGCGTTGTGAGGCAAGTTAATGTTGACCGTCAAGGCGCCTAGAATGACCGCAATTTGCAGTACGGCAACGACGAACATGCCGATAATTTTGCCCCACATCTGGGTAAGCGGCGATACGCTCGTCACGATGATCTCCATGACCCGGGAGCTCTTCTCCGCGGTAATTTCCGTGGCAATGAGCTGTCCCGTGATCATGACCGACATGAAGAGCAGAATGACGACGACGTAGGTCAAACCGATGGCGGTATTTTGCTCTTCTTCCGTTTTGCCTGTGCCGTTCGTCAGGCTGATTTGCTCATTCTTTAACTGAACCGGCGTCTGAAGCATCTTGATTTGCGCTTCGGTCAATCCGGCGTCCTCCACGACCATTTGCGCTTTCACCGCTTGAAGCGTGGCCGACAAAGACCGTGAAGTGCCGGAGCCCAGAGCGCTCTTCGCGTGGTAAGTCACATCCGGGAACCCAGCTTCCTTATTCTCTTGGAACGTGAGGTAGCCGGTCAGCGTACCATCTTCCACCCATTGTTTGAGTTGAGCTTCGTCCGCAGAGTTCTGCAGCACCACATCCGGCTCTGGTTGGGCAGCGTATTGGATTTGCAGCTTTTGAATGATGTCCGGGTACTGTCCTGCTACATAACCGACTTGGCTGGCCTTGTCTTCTCCGCCCAGCTTGTTGATCAGATACGGCACGTTGCCGCCGACGATGACGAGAAGCATAAGGACCACAGTCGAGATGATAAATGCTTTGCTTCGCAACTTGTTCCGCAGCGTAAACGAAATAACCGTCCCGAGTTTATTCATGGCGCTCACCTACCGTTCGGATGAAAATTTCATTCAATGTCGGCTCCATCAACTCGAACCGGCGGACAGGCCCTTGTGCGAGCGCGTGCTTCAAAATATGCTGGGCAACGTCAGGCGACTGCACCGTGCATTCATAGCTGTTCTCCTGCCGCACCACTTGGGTGACACCGGTGATGGCTTCCAGTCCGGTAACTTCACCTTCTGCGGATAGAATCACACGCTCCTGCGGGAATTGTTTCTTGATCTCCCGAATTGGTCCCTGAAGAACCGGTTTCGATTTATGCATGATCGTGATGTTGCGGCACAGCTCTTCCACATGTTCCATACGATGAGTCGAAAATACGATACTCGTGCCGTTGTCGCGCAGCTCTTTCACCGTTGATTTCAGCAGCTCCACGTTAACCGGGTCCAACCCGCTGAATGCTTCGTCCAAAATGAGTATGCGCGGTTTATGAATGACTGCGGCGATGAACTGGATCTTTTGCTGATTGCCCTTGGACAGTTCTTCGATCTTCTTGTCGTAATATTCGGGCACTTGAAATTTGTCGAGCCAATGCTTCAAATTGGTCTCCGCATCTTTGCGGGACATGCCCCGAAGCTGGGCCAAGTAGATGATTTGGTCGCTCACCTTGATTTTCGGATACATGCCTCTTTCTTCCGGCAAATAGCCGAGCATGGAAAGCTGTTCCTGGCTGTAGATGTTGCCGAAATACCGAATGTCCCCGTCATCCGGGAAAATGAGTCCGAGGATCATGCGCATCGTGGTCGTTTTGCCGGCTCCGTTCGCGCCGAGCAGGCCATAAATTTCGCCTTCCGACACTTCGAAGCTCAGTCCGTTTACAGCCGTTTTGTCGCCGTACTGCTTGACGACCTGTTCCACTTTAAGCGGATTCACTGTTGTTGTCCTCCTTTACAATCAAACAGTTCAATATATCTTCCAATTCCATGCGCCGGCTTTCGAGCACATGGAATCCGCAAGACTGCAAATACCCGTCTTCCTTCCCCATCGCGTCGGTTTCGACCCGGCAAAGGCCTGAACCGGCGTAGGAAGCCTGACGCCACCCGGGGAGCTTGGCGAGCAGCTCCAAGTCCTTCTCGCCCCCGGCCGGTCCGCGAATGAGCAGCGACCGCCATTCGTCGAACAACCGGTCTTTCTCGAACAATCCGAGAATCCGGCCGCCGTTCATAAACAAAATACAGTCTGCCATCCGCTTCACTTCCTCCGTTACGTGACTAGATAGGAGCAAGGTGCGATCGCCGGGTTCCATGTAACGTTGAAGCTCCTCCAGCATGATCTTCCAGGCGAACGGATCAAGACCGGATGACGGTTCATCCAATAGAAGCAGCTCCGGCTCATGCGCCATCGCCACTGCCAGCTCTGCTTTGCGGCGCATGCCTTTGGACAACTTGGACAACGTCACGGTGTCGTCAATGCCGAACCGGCTGAGCAGCTCCCGGTAACGGATTTCGTTCCAGTCCGGGTACCACAAGGAAGCAAAACTCGCTTTCTCCCGCGTCGTCAGGCGATCGTCTCCGGGGTGAGGATTTTCCGCCAGAAAGCCAATTCTCGCTTTATAGGTTTCGGACGAATCCGGAAGCACCGGAGACTCCAGTACAAAGGCCGCCCCTTCCCGGATCGGCTCCAATCCGAGCAGCGTGCGGAACAGCGTGCTTTTGCCGGATCCGTTCGGACCGACAACCGCCGTGACGAGACCGCTTGGGATCTCGGCATCCAGTGGGCCGAGCGGATGGCCGGCTCCCTGTGTTCTCACACCTTCCAGACGGATCGCCCGCTGATCTTTATTCCCGGTCATCTTCGGAATCTCCCCTTTGCTCAGAAGATTTGGTCCTCATAATCTGTCGAAAAGCATCCTCGATCTCTTCGATCGTGCAATGGAGCGCGAGACCCGCTTCTACCGCCTTCTCAAGCTCTTCCATCACGCGGGTTACGCGATGACGGTCCAATTCGGCCGTCTCGACCCGGGCCACGAATGTACCCGCTCCTTGACGCGTACGGATCAAGCCTTCATGCTCCAGATCCTGGTACACCCGCCGTATCGTAATCGCACTGCATTTTAAGGAAACCGCCAGCTCCCGGATGGACGGAAGCGCCGTCCCTTCCTGCAGCTCTCCGCCCAGGATGAGCCCGCGCAGCTGCACTTCGATCTGATGATAGAGGGGTTCCGGCCGTTGTTCGTCAATGCGGATCGGCAGCCGCACAGGGCCACCTCCTCTCTTCACTACGGCATTCCCTTAAAAAACGTAAGGTCTGTTCCGCATTGTTCTCAATGTCATCCGATAACCGGCATACCCGCAAGCGCCCGCTATCACGGCAAACACCGGCAGCCAGCCGTATTGCCCGGACTCGATCAGTTTTAAGGTTTCGCGAAACAATTGCACATCCGCCAATCTGCAAATCACAGCGGCAGCGACGCATAGGAGGATAAACATCAGGTAGCCTTGGACATACCGCTTACCACTGGTGCTCAACTCCAGCCATACCAAGACGGTATTCACCACAACGGAATAGCAAATCCAGATGACACCCACCGCAGCCAACTGCATCGGAGAAACCAGTTCCTGCAGCCCCGGCGAAAGAGCATATTGTAAGAACAAGAACGGAAAGCCGATCAGCGGAAGCTGAAACACGGATTGGAGCAACCGCGCTTGCACGATTGACGCGAGTGGAATGGGCATCGTGCGCCAATGAGCGATTCTCCTCGTATAGACGTCATCGCGCCAAATCGCGAAAGAAGTGCGGTTCATCAAGCACCCGAAAGCGGGAAACGTCATCAGGTAAAGCCAATCGACCAGCATGTTCATCGCCCATAGGGGCTCGTTCTCCGTAAGCAGATACTGCAGGTTGAACGCAATGGATCCTCCCACGTACATGGCGAACAGGAAGGTGATCATCACGCCGATCCAATCTCTTTTCCAACCGAATCGGGCAATCGTCCATACCGCTTTCCAACCGGTCATAGGGCTCCTTTCCTCTATGCCGCTCGTTCTCGTGTCGGCACAAAATTGTTCAGGTGTGTATGTAGATATACACACTATACATTAAACTTTTTTAATCGTCAATTCTATCACGAATGGGTAGGGTGGAAGTCGAAAAATAGTAGAATAGAAGAATCACAGCACGCTTTACCCACAAGAAAGGTGAGTGAAACAGCATGATTCGAAATTTCGCCGCTAGAACTGCCATCTTCACGATGATATTTTCGATTCTGGCGTTACCGAATTTGAATCCGGCCTCGGCCGCAGCTGACGAAACGGATAGCGGACTCCCCGTCCGTACCGCGCAGCAGATCGCCTCTTTATGGAAGCAAACGATGAACCCGAAAGCCGATTTCAACAAGCCGTACATAACGGCGCCTTCGGTGGCCAGTCCGTATACCCCGGGGTCCCTTCGTCCCGAGTATGTGCAGGACGGCGTCAACGCGCTCAACTTTTACCGCTTTATCAGTGGATTGCCCGCGGATTTGTCGGCGGATGGCGACCTCAATCTGAAGGCGCAATACGGGGCGGTGCTGCTGGCGTCCGAGGGCAACTTCGGCCATACACCGCCGCAGCCGAAAAATATGACGGACGAATTCTATCAAAAAGGCTACGAAGCGACGAGCACCTCCAATATTTACGCTTCCTATGGATATAATGATCATATCTTGTTCCATTCGGTTCAATCGTATATGGACGACTCCGATACGACGAACCTCGATCGGGTCGGACACCGGCGCTGGATCCTTAATCCGCCGCTTAAGAAGGTGGGAATGGGACTGGCGAAAGGGAAGGACGAATTCAGTTATACGGCGCTGAAAATTTTCGACAAGAGCCGTACGGAAACGGTAGACTATCACTATATCGCCTACCCTGCGCAGGGACCGTTTCCCGTCGAGGTATTCGAAGCGGATCATGCCTGGTCCGTGAGCCTGAATCCGAAAGAGTACGGCAAGCTTTCGCCGGACTCCGTATCGGTAACGGTCTTACGTCTTAGCGACCGCAAAACATGGAAGCTTGGCGCGGCCAACCGCAATGTCACCGCCAAAGGCGCTTATTTTAACGTAGAGAACAGTAATTATGGCACCGGCCCTGCGGTCATTTTCCGTCCCGACGGAGTAGGTAAGTATAGCGCGGGTGACACCTATCAGGTGCAGATTGAAGGTCTGAAGGGGATAGACGGCTCCTCCAAGCGGATCGCTTACACCGTTCGGTTCATGAGCGCCAAAGCGGACCCGCAACAACCGGCGTCTAAGTTCACCGACACGTCGCGCCATTGGGCGCGAAGCACGATCGATTGGGCGGCAGAAGCCGGCTTTGTGAGCGGATACCCGGATGGAACTTTCAAACCCGAGAACAAGGTGAGCGAAGAGGAATTTCTCGCCATGTTCAGTAAAGCGAACGGAGCCAAAGTCGACACCGCAGGAACCTCCGTATGGTCGGATGGCTATTACAATTTCGCTTTGCTGCATGGATTCAGCTTGAAGGGCCTGATCCAAGCCAAGTCCAAGTCGCTGCCGATCAACCGCACCTCCGTCGCCGAGTTGCTTGCTTCGGCAGCAGGCAACCCCCTGAAAGGGAATGCCGCGATTCAGTACATACTGGACAAAGGCTACTCCAAAGGCAAAACCGCCGCCACGGTGGAAGGCTATAAAGGCTCGGATAACTTGACGAGGGCGGAAGCGGTGCAATTTATCAAGAACGCGCTCGACGCGAAATTTACTTTACCTGTGTGAGAGGAATGGACGCCACTTGAAACGCCGAAATCCCAGCACGAAAACTTCCGCCGGCCGAACGCCGCCAGGCGGAGCTCCAGCTTCCCGCTCCTTCACGGTACGGGAACCGGCGGAGCTGCTGTCCTTTCTGTTCAGCGTACATCCCGGCCAAGGACGAAACGCCGTCAAGGCGATGCTCTCCCGCGGGCAAGTGTCGGTGGGCGGCAAAAACGTCACCGCCTACAATCATCCGCTTCAGCCCGGCGACGAGGTCACGGTGCGCAAGGGAAAGCCGCCTGAGACGGTGCGATTCGTCGGGATGGCGATTTTGCATGAGGATGAGGACGTCATCGTCATCCGCAAGGACGCCGGGCTGCTGTCGATCGCCACGGCCGAGGAGAAAGAGCTGACCGCATACCGGCAGCTGACGGACTACGTGCGCAAGCAGGATCCGCGCAGCCGGATTTTCGTCCTGCACCGGCTGGACCGTGATACCTCCGGCGTCATGATGTTCGCGCGAAGCGAGCAGGTTCAGCAAAAAATGCAGGCAGATTGGCATGAGGTTGTCCGCGAACGCACCTACACGGCGCTGGTGGAAGGTCAGGTTCGCAAGCCGGAAGGCACTGTCGAATCCTGGCTGAAGGCCAACGCGGCGTTGAAGGTGTACTCCAGTCCGACACCGGGCGACGGTCAGCATGCGGTGACACATTACAAGGTGCTGCGTTCGAGCAAGACGTACTCGCTGCTTGAGGTCCGGCTGGAAACCGGCCGCAAAAATCAGATCCGCGTGCATATGCAGGACATCGGCCATCCGATCGCGGGAGATAAGAAATACGGAGCCAAGACGAAGCCGATCGGCCGGCTCGGCCTCCACGCCAGCGTGCTCGCCTTCGTGCACCCGTCGACCGGGCAACTGATGCGGTTCGAGTCTCCGGTGCCGAAAGCCTTTTTGAGTGTGTTTTAAAGAAATCGAGTAGGCTCATGCGCAATTACATGGGCCTCTCACAGAACCGGACGTGCGGATCGTCGCATCCGGCTCCTCCGCGATTATCCCCTCTGGGGATTGCTACATCCAAAGATCGATGAATATTACCGATCAGACCCTCATCATTAGAAAACTCACGTGTTGTTTTCTAACGGGTTTCCTGTCCCGCCTTCTATCTTTTTCTGTAACTCCCACACGAAAGCACCTTTTATACCCGATATCCCCTGCATTTTGGTTTATAGAAGTCCACGCAGTCGATCTCGTTGTCGAGTCCGATGTTACGTATGCCATTCATACCTAATGACTTATTTTATGAACAAGCGTGCGAATTCGTCTTGAATGAATGGACATGTCCATGATCTTCATGCAAATAAAAATAGGGAGATACGATGTTAATCGTACCTCCCTTATACTAAATTTGAACCAAATTAACTCGGCCATATTTTTCGTTGTATGGATCCATTACTCAGATAAACTTCGTTTACTTCTCCATATTTCGTTCTATCTATAGTGATGTTAAAAGTATCGCTTTTATTACCGAAAGCGAAGGAGCTTGCTTTTATTTTAATATATAGTTTTTTGTCTTTTTTACTAACGGTATAACCAGTGTATTTTGCGGCACTCTCGGCAAAGTTTCCTGCTATAACAGTTTCCTTAGCACTCACATGAATGTTTCTTATAACCACATAGTTTGGATTTATTACCTTCGAGACAAACGATAAAAAAACAAATCCAAGTACTAACACTAACAGAGCTAAAATAACTGCTAAAATGATCCTTCTCTTGTATATAGGCATATATTTTCACCTCTGATCCAATTAAAAAGATTAAGGACACCTCTATATGGTATATCGCATCGCGATCGTACCAGCCTGAGGTGTCTCAAAATCTTAATTTTTTAAAGTTGCGCCACAATTCAGTTTAGATGTCTTACTAGCTAACATTGATTAATATTGTGTGCTGCGAATCGGAGATGCATATCCATTGCCATAATAAACGAGATAGTCATACGAAATGGAACGGTTCGTGATGTATCCAGACTTTGACTTGATGGAATCTCGCAATGCTGTTGGTGTATTAAGCGGTGCGCCGTTACTAACTTGCATATTTGAAGGGGCCACTGAGTTCCAAACATCCTGCGCAAAGGATGAACAGTTAAGTAAACCAGTATAATAATCATGGCTAGCAATGTAATTATTTACAGTACTCAATTGACCAGAATCTAGGTCCATTGAAAGAGATACACGGCCGCTGTAAGTTGAATGCGCTTGGAAATTGAATTTGGATTCTAAATTATACCATACCCCACTATGTTCACTCTTATTACCCCATGTTCCAACCGAAACCGTTTTATATTGCGCAATACCTGGTAACGTGCCAACAGTAATACTTGTTGTTTTGTAGTTGGTAATAGTTACCCAAGCATGTCCATCATCGCTAGCTGGATTCCCAGCTGGTGAATCAGAAACAGCATAAATGGTCAATTCAGCGACAGCACCAGGGTTGACTGTCTGCGGAGTTATAGTGGACGCAAATACAGATAATGGGGAAAGCACAGTCATTATCGCTAGCACAACCATGGCGAGTAACTTCTGTTTCATAAATTTCATTATTAATCCCTCCAATATTTTATTGTACCGCGAACATTTCTGCACGACCGACCTCGCTCGACACAAATACTCTCGGGTATTGCTATCTTAAAACGTTTTCCTACCACCTCTTGTCTAGTATTAAATTTTAAGTAACTTGCCGGCTACAGCTCCATATTGCTCTCAATTGAAAATATTAACAATAGCAATTTAGTCTATAATTGTCAGATAATCCTGTCGGATTCAGTCGATGATTTAGGGCTGTTTTATCCCTCAGGTTTTCAACCGAAAGTCCGAGCGCCCGATCCCCATATTCACGCAAAAAAACGCCCTGAAGAGCGTTTTTGTGTTCGTGGAACATTCGAAAAAACCGTACGTTCTGATCAAAAGACGATCTCCCGTTTCTTCTGTCTTGCTTGGTTATTCACATTCACCAGAATCGGAACGCCACCGCTCTTGCTCCTATTACCGTTCATTTCACCAGTCTTAATTCCGGCTTTTTCCGTTGGTTCTCGACAGCTTCGCGAGCGCACTACTCCATAATTGAACCAAGCACTCTTGCGGCAATTGTGGGCGGCGGATGCAACCGAAACCGCCGAAGACGCGGTTACTTTCGCCGATGCCGGCACATCCCTGTCGACCGGTTTCTCGCATGACACCAAGACCGCCGCCGCAAGCATAATCATCGGGATTACCCCTCTTATCCGGCCTCTGAACATATCATGATCAACCTCCTTCTCCAATGTGAGCGGCATTTTAGGTTTCTACTCCCTCAAAATAAGGTTAAATGTTTATGTACCTTTCTCCGTACATTTTTCGAGAAATTCCAATCAGGAACTTAACATAAAAAAAATAACTGGAGAACAATGCTCTGACGATTAAGGTACATAGTGAAAGGTAGTGGGTCGAAGGAGGCAGTGTTCTTGAACTCGGAAAAGATGAACGTATGTATTATTATCCCAGCTTATAACGAAGAACGCAGCATTTTTCAA
Organism: Cohnella pontilimi; assembly: GCF_005049045.1. Lineage (GTDB taxonomy): Bacteria > Bacillota > Bacilli > Paenibacillales > Paenibacillaceae > Cohnella > Cohnella pontilimi. The sequence goes on along the minus strand of NZ_SUPK01000008.1, from coordinate 209,977 downwards.
GTCATTCGCCGAATTCTGCAGCTCCACCCCGACTTTACCGTCCTCGTCGTGAACGACGGATCGTCCGACCGCACGGAGCAAGTGGCCAAATCCGCAGGCGCGCATGTCATCACCCTCCCGCAAAACCTGGGCATCGGAGGAGCGGTACAGACCGGCTATCGCTATGCGGCCGCCAGAGGCTACGACGCGGCGGTTCAAGTGGATGCCGACGGACAGCATAAACCGGAGGAACTGGACAAAGTTTTGGAGCCGATTCGTCTCGGCGAAGCGGATATGGTCGTAGGCTCGCGGTTCGTCGAACGAACAGGCTACCGTTCTTCCGCCGGCCGCCGTACCGGCATCGTCATTCTGTCTTCTCTCGTCACCTTATTCGCGCGCCAGCCGCTCAAAGATGTCACTTCCGGCTTCCGGGCGATCAACCGTAAAGTGATCGAGATGTTTGCAGAGGATTATTCCACCGATTATCCGGAGGTCGATTCTCTGATCCTGGTCAAAAAAGAGAAGTTCCGCATCAAGGAGGTACCCGTCGAGATGGAACAGCGCCAATCCGGCCGCTCGTCCATCACTTCTTTGAAGTCGGTATATTATATGGTCAAAGTTTCGCTCTCCATCATGATGAAAAGCTTTCGCTAGACAAAGGAGGATTCCGGGTGGAGAAGGTTCAAATCGTTACCATGGCGCTTAGCCTAGCGCTGTTGGTACTCGTGCTGCAGCTAATTCGCAGGCGGTATTTAAGAGAACAATACTCGCTGCTGTGGCTGTTTTTTTGTGCCATCATCCTCGTTTTTTCCCTGAACACGAAATTGCTCGATACGACTGCCGCCCTGTTGGGCTTCAAATATGCGCCTTCCTTGCTTTTCCTTGTGGGCATTACGCTTTGTCTGCTGCTTATCCTTCATCTGACGGTGGTCGTTTCCCGGCTGGCGGAACGCATTGTCCGGTTGACCCAGGAGCTTGGAATCATGAAGCATGATCTGGAGAAATATGAGCAAGGAGCCGACCGGCCATGATGATATATTCCGCCCTGCTGCTGAATATCGTGCTTCTCGTGACCGGTCAAATCGTTTGGAAAATCGGTCTTTCCAAAGCGGGCGGTCTGCAAGCGGACAACTGGCTGCAGGTGATGTTCTCCCCGCTCATTTTACTGGGCATTGTCATTTACGGCATCGCCACCGTGGTGTGGCTTTTTGTTTTATCGCGGCTTCCGCTGAGCATTGCCTATCCTCTGCAGAGCTTTGCCTTCATTATTGCGCTTCTGGCCGCTCTGCTGCTGTTTCATGAAACCATTCCGCCGAATCGTTGGTTCGGCGCTCTCGTGATTCTGGCCGGCATCACCGTGCTCAGTTGGAAATAACGCCCCTTTGGATGTTGGAGGTCAACCTTCATGAATAAAAAATGGCTTTGGGCTGCTTTTGCACTCGTTTTGCTGCTTGCCGCCTTTTTACGCATCGATTTCCTCCGGTCCGTTCAACATGTCATCCCACACGATACGTATAACTATGACATCATGGTACGCCAATGGATCGAGACCGGCACATACGCCTATAAAGATACGAAGCCGAACGCCCAAGTGACGCCCGGCTATCCGCTCATTATGGCTGCGGTGTACAAAATGGTCGATTACCGCATACACGATCCATTTCCGTATTTAAGATACTTAAATGCAGCGCTCAGCATGGGCACCCTCGTTCTGCTCTTCCTGATGGCCAGGCGCTGGGCGGGCGATCTTACGGCGTTGCTGACTGCTTTGTTCGCCGCCGTGTATCCTTCTTTCGTATGGACGAACGGCGCAATCCTTACCGAGGTTCCCGCGACATTCATGCTCACCGCCTATTTATATGTTCAATTGATCGCGTTTGAATCCCGCAAACTCAGACACGCACTCCTTGCAGGTTTGCTGCTCGGCGCCACGGCGCTGATCCGTCCGGAGTTCATGCCGTTATTCGTGCCATTATATTTGTTTTACTGGCTTCAGACGAAGGACCGCCGCTTTTGGAAGCCTCTAGCTGTCACCCTGGCCGGACTCGCCCTTATCATGTCTCCCTGGTGGATTCGTAATCTCGTCAGCCTGGATCGGGTCGTCTTGACGGCTACGCAGACCAACCCTTTCGCGGCCGGAACGTATCCGTACAAAAACTGGGATGACGGGCTCGTCGACCGGCACGGCAAAACCCAGAAGCAGGTGGCTATTGAAAGACTGAGAGTCGGATTTACGGAGCACACGGGACTGTTCCTCAAGTGGTTTACGATCGGCAAGCTGGAATATACGTACGGGAAACCGTTCTTTGGCGCCGGACATCGTCCCCAATATGATGTTCTTTCTAAGCGAAACTTTTATCATCTTTTCCTGATTTTCTCGGGACTGCTAGGCATGCTGCTCAGTCTCCGCAAATGGCGGGAACCGTTGACGCTGCTGTTCGTTGTCGTGGCAGTCATGTCATGCGTTCGGCTGTTGTTCATACCGGAATACCGGTACAATTTCACCGTCATGCCGCTGATCATCCTCTTCTCTGCCTACGCGGCCGTGAGCGTGTGCCGGATGGCCCTATCGCCGTTATCCCGCATAGCGGCAAAAAAAGAAGCGTTCTCGTGAACTCACGGGACCGCTTCTTTCTTTGCCTCGTTCCATTTCACGGCGGAGCTTCTTGCTTGAGCAGCGATTCGCCCCGCTCCCAGCTGCTGAAATGGTCCTCCCACACGATGTGATACAGGTTCTCCTGTACTTCAAGAATGATGCCTTTGGAGCCGTCCGGTACGTACACCACCTGATCGCCGACATTTAGCAACGCCATGCCCGTCACCCCCGTTAGCCGAGTCGAAACACGATCCCGTGACCGCCTTTGGGATATACCCATTTGATGTTCTGATGAGGACAGCCGATCCGGCAGCTTCCGCATTCGTGACAGCCTTCGTAGCCGACGTGCATGCGGATATCCTCCCATTTGTACACTTCCGCCGGGCAAAAAATGGTGCATATTTTATCGGGGCAGCTGGTGAGGCACACTTGGGGATCCATGACGTGGAGGTGAGACTGCGTATCCGCGTTAAAGCGCAGCAAGTACTGCTTCTCTTCGATGGTCGCCGCTTTAGCGGGCGCCGCCTGCGTCTCGCTCATTTCATCACCTTCCAGGCCCGGTACACGTCCCGGGCAATTTTGAACTTCTCCTTCGCCGGTCCGATCTCGCGCCAAATCTGTTTTTGCTTTTCGCGTTTGGGTGTGCCGTCGACCGTAAGCATTTTGCTGGCTGCCCGGTTCATCATCGGAATGTACTGCTCGAAATATTGCGGGAACTTATCAAAATGGTGCGTAGCGTCCTTGTACTTTTTCATGTCCTGTCCTACGAAACTGTCCATCAGCTTCTGCCGGTAGGCATCAAGTGCCTGCTCGGAGTAGTCCCCTCTCTCCCGCGCGGCGATGATCGTCTCCGCCGCCAGCCTGCCGGAAGTCATCGCCAAATTAGAGCCTTCGCGATGGATCGCATTCACGAGCTGCGCCGCATCCCCGACCACGAGCACGCCGTCGCCGGCCACTTTAGGCATGGACCGGTAACCGCCTTCCGGAATGAGATGCGCCAAATACTCCTGCGGCTCCGCGCCTTGAACATACGGACGAATCATCGGATGATTTTTCACATATTCGAGGAGTTCGTAAGGCTTTATTTTATGCTTGATGAGACCGGAAAGTAACGTTCCGACCCCGAGGCTGAGCGTGTCTTTATTGGTGTAGAGAAAGCCGGTGCCGAGTATGCCCTTGGTCGCGTCTCCGAACAGCTCGATCGTGCAGCCTTGGCCTTCCTCCAAATTAAACCGGTCCTCGATGATCTTTTTGTCCAGCTTCAGAATCTCCATCGTGGCCAGCGCCACTTCGTCGGGCCGGAATTCCTTGTGGAAACCGAGCGACTTGGCAAGCAGAGAGTTCACGCCGTCCGCCAGCACGACGACATCCGCGTACAGGTCGCCATCCGGGCGATCGGTGCTCACGCCGACGACTTTGCCGTTCTGCACGATACACTCGAGCGCCACCGTTTCGCAGATCAACAGTGTCCCTAGTTCCACCGCTTTTTGGGCGAACCATTGGTCGAACTTGGCCCGCAGTACCGTGAAATTGTTGTAGGGCTCTTGCGCCCACTCCATGCCTTTGTACGAAAAGGTGACGGCCGACGTCTTATCCATCATCATGAACCGCTGCTCCACGATCGGACGCTCAATTGGCGCTTCCTTGTGGAAGTCCGGGATGATGTCCTCCATCATTTGACGATAGAGGACGCCGCCCATCACATTTTTGGAGCCGGGGTACTCTCCCCTCTCCAGCAGCAGTACCTTCACCCCCGCTTTGGCGAGCTCATAGGCGCACGCGGTTCCCGCGGGGCCGGCTCCGACCACGATCGCGTCAAACTTTTCCGGCATTGACCTCTTCCTTTCTCCCCAACGCGGATTGGAACCCTTCGATGAGCATGGGGACGATCTCCATGGCGTCTCCGACGATTCCGTAATGGCACGATTGGAAAATGGGCGCTTTCGGATCCTTGTTGATGGCGATAATAAGTCCGGAGTTCTGCATGCCGACAAGATGCTGGATTGCTCCAGAGATGCCGATAGCGAAATAAATTTTAGGCGTCACGGTTACACCGGTCTGCCCGACCTGGTGATGGTGGCCGATCCAGCCGGCTTCCACCACGTCGCGGCTCGCGCCGACCGCCGCTCCGAGCGTTTCGGCGAGGGTATGTATGAGCTGGAAGCCTTGGGGACTGCCGAGTCCTTTGCCGCCGGAGACGATGATGTCGGCTTCGTCAATGCGCACCCTCCGGGTGGTCGCCCGCACGATCTCCAACACTTTGGTCCGCACATCGGTTTCCTTCAAGGGAATGCTCTCGGCAATAATTGTGCCGGTGCGGCCCGGTTCACGGGGAAGTGCCTTCATCACCTTGGGCCTGACGGTCGCCATCTGGGGACGGTACTTTTTGCAGAGAATCGTCGCCATAATGTTGCCGCCGAACGCCGGCCGGCTTGCCAGCAGCAGTCCCGTATCCTGTTCGACGTCCAACTGGGTCGTGTCGGCGGTCAATCCTGTCGGCAAATCGGTCGCCACTGCGCTGGCCAAATCTTTTCCGGTCGAGGTGGCGCCGTACAGCAATATTTCCGGTTTATGCTTCTCCACACAAGCGAGCATGGCCCGCATGAAAGCTTCTGTCCGGTAATGACGATAAATGGGGTCATCATAGACAAACACTTGGTCCGCGCCATATTCGAAAGCCGTTTCCGCCAGGTCCGTAATGCCTTCTCCGATCAGAACGCCGGACAGCAGCGTCTTCCGTTTATCGGCCAGTTGCCTTCCCGCACCCAGCAGCTCCAGCGATACGGGAGCGATGCCGCCGTCCTTCTCCTCCAGGAACACCCACACGCCGCGATAATCGTCGAAATTCATGAGGCGCCCCCTCTCGATTCGAACAATTCTTTGCGCTGGAGTACAACATCAAGCAATTGTTGAACTTGCTGCGGCGGCGGACCTTCGAGCATCGTGCCCCCTTGCGGTTTGGCCGGCGCCCAGACCGAGCTGACGATTGTGGGTGAGCCCTTCAATCCCAGCTGCGTCCGGTCGATATCCGGCAGATCGTTCACCGACCAAATATGCGGCTGGTAACGAGCGGCTCGCAGCACGTTAGGCATAGACGAGTAAGGCACTTCATTGATCTCTTTCTCAACTGAAAACAGGCAGGGCAGCGTAGAGCGAATCACTTCGTAGCCGTCTTCCAGCTTGCGATGGACAATGACGTACCCTTCTTCTTTGTTGACCTCGGCTACCTTCTTGACCGACGTCAGCGGCGGAATGTCGAGCCTGCGGGCAATCCCGGGGCCGACTTGGCCGGTATCTCCGTCGATCGTCATTTTGCCGCAAATAATCAGGTCGATCGGACGGATGGCGGCAATTTTCTCAATTGCTTTGGTCAACGCATAGCTGGTGGCGAGCGTATCCGCACCGGCGAATGCACGGTCGGTAATCATATAGCCGTCGTCCGCTCCGATTTCGATACATTTTTTGATTGCCTTCACAGCAGGCGGAGGACCCATCGTGAGCACGGAAACGACACCGCCGTACCTCGCCCGCAGCCTCACCGCCTCCTCCACCGCGTGCGAATCGTACGGATTCAAAATCGCAGGTGCACTCGACCGGTCCATTGTGTTCGTTTTCGGATTCATCTTGATGATCTTCGTATCCGGCACCTGCTTGATGCAGGCGACGATATGCAGCATTCCGGCATCCCCCATTCCCGATTCGGTTCCTAGGCTACTATTGCTAATATATTAGGCAACCTTGGCGAACATGCGGAACTGCGTGTCCAATTGTCCAAAGCACGAAAAAAAGCCAACCCCGAATTACCTCAGAGTTGGCTTCCTTCTCATCCAATCAGAATATCGCATCTATGAGCGGCTTCGTATGACCGCCGGGGTACAGCTGGTAGAGCAGAATGTAAACCGTGATGCCCGTTATCGCTGTTGCGAACCAGATCACGGCGGTGATCCGTCCCCATTTGCGGTGCTTGGCGAACCGCTCGCGGAAGGCCAGCACCAGCGTTGTAATACCGAATACTGCGGCAATCGTGGCGAGCGTGATATGGAACAGCAGGAAGATGAGATAGATGGTCTTCAGGCTTTCCGGTCCGCCCCATTCGGTGTTTCCTACGAATATCGTACGGGACATATAGATGATGAAGAAAATCAAAGCGGCGATTGCGGCCGCAATCATCGTGTTGCGATGAGCGTCCCTTTTCTTGCGAATGATCAACGCCCAGCCGATCGCCACGAGAATGGCGCTGATGGCGATAAAGCTGGTGCTGATGGCCGGCAAAACGTCATACCAAGACATGAAAGAACCACCCGTCCAATTGACATGTAAATACACACGCAAACTGTTTATATTTTATACGATCTCCGCCGCATCGTCCAATGACGGATCGTCTTCCGCAGCGCGATCCCGTTTATACCAGCCCATGAAAATGACGAACAACGCACCGATGTTGATGAACTCCTGCAGGAACTTCATGACGATCCCGCCAAGCTGCTGATCCGCCTCCACCGACATCAGGTTGAAGAACGCCGGGCCTTCGAACTTCGCCAGCAAAGCCGACGGATCTCCGGAGACGCAATATCCCATCGCCTTCGCCCATACGTTGGGATCGCTATACACGGAAAACAGAGGCTCCCCGGCAAAGATGATCAACACGCATGCGGGCGTCAGCAGCAATCCGTTAAGAAACACGAATCCGAGCCGCCGCAGCGAGCTGAGCCGCGACCATTCCGGCACTGGGCAAGCGATATGCCACCAGTTCATCATGGCCGCAATCAGGAGCAAGACATAAAAGAAAGCGTGCGCGGTGTAGTGGACCATGATCCAATCGTGAATATTCGGCATGTGGTAGAACGAGAACAGCAGGTTAAAGAAAAACAGCCCGAACAGCGGATTCATCAAGAAGCGCAACGGACGCCAGAAGGAACGGGCGAACGCCCATCTCCACAGCCAATCCGGAATGCCGTACAACAGCATTGAGGGCACGATGAAGTATGAAATCGCCATGTCGGTCATGTGAAACGTAAACATCATATGACCGAGCATGCTGAGCGGACCGCCTTGGGCCAGGTACAGCAACAGGACGGCCAGCAAAAAAGTGATCTGTTTTTTCATCGGTACCGGCGAACTGCCCGCGAAGTGCGTCCGCCAAGGACCGACGACAAATGTATAGAGAACTCCTGCCGCCATCATGAAGACCATGAGCACCGGGCTCCATAAATCGCGGAAAGAGAAATATTCCAATCCCCACATCTAATCGTGACACCACCTTTCCAATCATGTTCCGCAAAATTCAAAAGAGAGGCGGAACAGGCCCGCCTCTCTTCAGTTCGTTAAAACCGCGGAATTACCACCAAACCCAGTACACTGCAGTGATGACAGCCGTGAAGACGACAAATACACCGGCTACGATCGCGATGATCGGGAACAGATGCCCCCGGTCCTTCATATGCATCCAGAAAGCCAATTGCACGAACACTTGAATGATGGCCATGGCCACCAAAATAATGTAAGTGAACGTCGTGTTAATATCTCCCGCAGCTACGGCTGCGAAGGCGATAATCGTCAACGCGAGGGACAGCACGAAAGCGACGATGTGCTTCTGCGGACCTTCCACCCGATGACGTTTCACTTCTTCCGAAGACGAATGGTTACTCGCCATGAGATTATCCCACCTTTCCCATCAAGTACACTACGGTGAAGATGAACACCCATACGACGTCGATAAAGTGCCAGTAGATGGCGGACAAATAAATTTTCGGCGCGGTTACGACCGTCAAACCTTTTTTGAAAATCTGCGTAATCAGCAGTCCGATCCACAGAACGCCGAAAGCGACGTGTGCCCCGTGGAAGCCGACCAGCGTATAGAACGATGAGCTGAAGGCGCTCGTCTTCATGTTATGTCCTTCGGACACGTAAGTGTTGAACTCGGTAATCTCCAAGCCCAAGAACGCGAGGCCGAGCAAAATCGTCACGAGCAGCCATCCGATCATGGCCTTCACCTTATTATTGTGCATGGCCTGAACGGCGAACACACTCATTAGGCTGGATGTGAGCAGGATCATCGTGGCCGCGAATATCATCGGCAGTTCGAACAGGTGCGACGGATGCGGACCGTCGAGCACCTGGTGGCGAAGGGCGATGAATGCGGAGAACAGCGTTCCGAACAGTACGGTTTCCGCTCCGAGGAAAATCCAGAAGCCCAAAATTTTATTGCGGCCTTCTAATGTGGCTTTCTCCGGTTCGTGCGGAAGATGGCCTTCTGCGTGTTGATGTGCGCTCATGCGTGCACCTCCTCATGTTCCGGGTCGATGTGGAAGCCGTGATCGTCAAACACCGAGCGGAGGAACATGCAGGCGAACGTGACCGCAAGACCGCCGATCGTCGCCAGCAGATTGTCGTACATGAATCCGAAACCGGCGATAAACAATCCGATACTCATAATCAGCGGAAGAATCGACGGAGAAGGCATATGGATCGGACCGACCGGCTCGGCAGGCGTCATTTCCGTTTTGCCGTCCATCTTCTCTTTCCACCAGGCATCAGCGCCGCGTACGAGCGGGGTTTGCTTGAAGTTATACTCCGGCGGCGGCGACGGGATCGTCCATTCCAAAGAACGTCCGTCTTCCCATGCGTCGGCTTCCGCGTTGCGCGGTTTCAGCCAAGTGATAATGACGTTCGTTACGAATACGATGGTGCCGATCCCCATGAGGAACGCGCCGATCGAGCTGATGAGGTTCATATTGTCCAGACCCTGGTTCGGCAAATAAGTCCAAACCCGGCGCGGCATCCCCAGCAAGCCGAGGAAATGCTGCACGAAGAAAGTCAAATGGAAACCGATAAAGAACGTCCAGAACGTGAGTTTGCCGAGACCTTCGTTGAGATGACGGCCGAACATTTTCGGCCACCAGTAATGAAGACCGGCGAAAATACCGAGAATCAAACCGCCCACGATAACGTAGTGGAAGTGAGCGACGACAAAATAACTGTCATGATACTGGTAGTCGGCCGGCGCTGATGCGAGCATAACGCCCGTAACGCCGCCCATGACGAAGGTCGGAATGAAGCCGACGGCGAACAGCATCGCGGTCGTATATCTGATCGAACCGCCCCACAACGTGAACAGCCAGTTGAAAATCTTGACCCCTGTCGGCACCGCAATCAGCATCGTACCGATGGAGAACAACGCGTTCGCAACCGGGCCGAGGCCTGTGGCGAACATGTGGTGAGCCCATACCATGAAGCCCAGGAAGGCGATCAGCACGAGGGCGAACACCATGGAGCTGTAACCGAACAAACGTTTACGGGAGAATGTGCTGACGACTTCGGAGATGACACCGAATGCCGGCAGGATCAAGATATACACCTCAGGGTGACCGAATATCCAGAAGATATGCTCCCAAAGCACTTCGTTACCGCCGGTGCCGGATTCGAAGAAATTCGCCCCGAACAACCGGTCGAACATCAATGCGACCAATCCTACCGTAAGTACCGGGAAAGCGAATACGATCAGCACGGACGTAATGAAGATCGCCCAGGTGAACATCGGCATCCGCATGAACGACATGCCCGGCGCCCGCATGTTGATGATCGTCGCCATGAAGTTGATGCCGCCGAGCAGCGTACCGATACCTGCAATCTGCAAGCCGATAACGTAGTAATCCATGGCCCGTGAACCATTAAACGTCGGACCCGACAGCGGAGCGTAAGCCGTCCAGCCGGCGTCCGGAGCCGATGCGTCGAACCAGCCGAGATTCAGCAAAATACCACCGGCGAAGAACGTCCAGAACCCGAGCGAGTTCAGGAACGGGAAGGCGACGTCGCGCGCGCCGAGTTGAAGCGGTACGACCGCATTCATGAGCGCGAACAGCATCGGCATCGCCGCAAGGAAGATCATCGTAGTTCCGTGCATCGTAAGTAATTCGTTAAACGTATCGGCTGCGACGAAATCGTTCATCGGCTTAAGCAGCTGAATCCGGATCATGATCGCTTCCGCTCCGCCAACGAGGAAAAAGAAAAATCCCGCGATCAAATACAATATGCCGATCTTCTTATGGTCTACGGTCGTAAGCCAATCCATCAAGCCGCGGTAACGCTTGACCGTATGCGTGTGCGCATGGGCATCGTGTGCCGTGTTTGCAGCGTGTGTAGACAACTTCTCGGACCCCCTTCGTTACCCGCCTGATTAGTAGTTAAGTTTATATCCCGCCAAATATTTGGCGATGCCGTCGATTTCCTCGGGCGTCAATTGGTTGTCTTTCGCGCTTGGCATCGTGTTGCCCGGCTTCACCTTTTGCGGATCGGTGATCCACGTTTTCAGGTTGTCAACCGTTACTTGTTCCCGGTTATTCGGATCCGAGTCGTTGTACAGAATGCCGCCGAACGTTTCGCGGCCTCCGACACCCGTCAAGTTCGGAGCGGCATGTGCGCCTTGATCGCCCACCGCGTGGCAGGTCAAGCATTTGGCGCGGAAAGTTTCCTGGATGTGCGCGTCTGCGGCAACTTGAGCCGGAGCTTTCATAGCCGCAATCCAGCGATCGAACGATTCGGGACTGACCGATTTCGCTTTGAAATCCATCAGGGAATGGGAAGGTCCGCAAAGCTCCGCGCATTTGCCCCGGTAGATGCCTTCCTTAGGGAACTCCAGATACATGCGGTTGGTCAGGCCCGGGTTGGTGTCCATTTTACCGCCGATCGAAGGGATCCAGAAGGAGTGCTTCACGTCGGCCGAGACCAGATCGAAAGAGATTTTCTTGTTGGTCGGAACGACCAGCTCTTGTGCCGTCGTTACGCCATAATCGGTGTATTCGAATTCCCACCAGTAAAGATGGGACGTCACTTTCACGTGAACGGCATTCTTGTCGTGAGAGTAATCTTTGGCCAAGCCGAATACTGTTTGGATCGTAGGTACGCCCAGGATGAGCAGAAGGACGAGCGGAATAACCGTCCAGATAATTTCCAGCGTGTGGTTTCCTTCCACCTGCTTCGGTATCGATTTGTCGCCCTTCCGGCGACGGTATTTGATCAATACATAAATCAAGATCGCAAATACGACCACAACGACGAGCGTCATGATACTGATGGAAAGTTTAATCAGATCGTATTGCTTTTGCGCTACCGGCCCTTGCGGATTCAGTGCGGAAAGGTCGGCCCGTCCGCAACCCGACAAAAGCAGCGCCAAACCCGTCAAAAGCGGAAGGATGCGCTTCATAACGTACTTCAGATTCATCTTATCAACCCCATTTGACGTTTTCGCGGAACCCTAAATCACTCTAATCAAATATAAAGATTCGGTCATCTGTTTGTCAATGTTCACAACCGAGTTCACAAATTGTTCTCAAAACTGTCAAATCCACGCCGTTCTAAGGATTTCCCGCTTCACGGAGCTTCCGGCGAGGCCTTGTACCCTTCGGTCGGAACCACCTGCTCCTCTCATCGTCCGAGAACAGTACCCTCCATTCCCTTTCTCATCTTTTTACCAAACGAGGAGCGTTTTATGTACCGGACAGGACGCATACAATCGCGCCGGGGGCAAACGCTACAAACAACCGCATTCGCTCATTCCCCCAAGGAGGGTTGTCCGATGTTCTTGTCCCGGCTTGCCCGCCTCACCGGCGCACTCGTTCTGATCGGCTGTATGTCCGCCTGCAATTACCAAGATTATCATTCAAAAAGCTTGCAGGACTACGGAAGCCGGCAGCGCGACGATCCCAAAACGGCGCGCGTCCGCTCGTTCGGCAACTACTCCGCCGATCCGGGCCGCCACGAAAATCAGTACTTCGAATACAGCGCGGATTTATCCCGGAGAGTGTCCGGGCTTCCCGGCATCTACACGGCGCTCGTCTTCGTCACGGACCGCAACGCCTATGTGGGCATCATGACCGACTGGTCCGCTACCGGAACGAAAGCCCGCGGGGGCCGGAATCTCACGGAGCAGGACAACAGCGGGACGATGGAAGGCGTATATGACATCAACAGCGGCAGCTCCAAATGGGATAACCGCCAGCTCGCGACCCCTTACAATTCTTATTTTACCCATAAAGACGTTTCCGACTTATCCAGCGAGCTCCGGCAAACGATCGGGGACACGATCCGCCGGGCGCATCCGACCGTACAGGAGGTTCACGTCTCGGGCAATCGCGAATTTGTGAACCAGCTGGTGGAGTTCGCCAAATTGTCCTGGGCGGGCCGCTCGCTGAACGAGGTGACGCCTCAATTTAACCAGCTCGTTCGGTATATGTTCGGGATGGGCCATGAAATACCCGTTCCGCTTTACGAGCATGACGGCGATTCGCCGGGAGGCGTCGGACCGGAACCGCAGGCGCGTTAAGCTTTTTTCTTCCATATATATTAGTAATTGCGATATACGTAAGGATCTTTCGGCGCCGGAATGGTGTGCCAATCCGTCACTTTCAGGACCGGAATCGTTTGTTTGAAGGGTGGATATAACTGCGAAGTCAGCGTACCCGAAACATGCACCCATTCATCGTTCTGCAACACCGTATTTTTCGGAAACTCGGCAAGCATCCCGAAAACCCCCGAATCTGCGGCACAATGAATGAAACCGAATCGGAAAACGAAATAGTGGCGGTCGTCCGCTTGTTCTCCGATGTACGCAAATCCGTCGAATGAAACCGTCCGCCCCATAAATTCGCCGGGATAGTTGTAGATGACCTCCAGGCCCTTCAAATAGTTTTGATCCGTCAGTTGAATTTCCTTGAGGCCGGCAAACTCGGAATGCTCCTGGTTTTTCACCTCTTCGTAACCGTCGCTTCCGTAATACACGCTCGTGTCCGGCTTGAGGAACTGGTGCTGTCCGGGGTTGTCGGCCGAGACGTCGATCCCTTTGAAGGCGAAGCCTTTGGCTTTCACAAAGCTGGAATCCAGCGTCTGCACAGGCAGGAAAATGCCGGTGAAAATCGGGACGATCAAAATGACGACACTCAGCATCTTTTGCCACCTGGGGCCGCCATCGTGAGAATGCCCATGGTCGTGCCCGTAAGGATCGGCGTGCTCGTGGCCATGATGCTCATGTGCGTGAAGCGAGTGCACGTGATGCACATGGTCGTGTTGCGCGTGATCATGATGCGCATGGTCATGCTCGTGCTCGCTGCCCATTTCCCCGACGGCCGCTTGTTTGCGGGCCTCCGCTTCTTTCTCCTGACGATAGAAACGAACGAATTCGAACGCGCTCAAAATAAACAGCAGCGCAATGGCCGTAAACGACAGGTAGGCGTATTTCGTGTTGATGTATTTGTTCAGGTTACCTTCTACATGGATGAGTGTGAACATCAATGCGAACCCGAACAGGATCAGAAATCGGCTCATCCGACCAACCTCCCGACGATCAAAGATCCGATCAGCGTGAACACGGTGACGAGGGCAATCAGCACGGCGACGAATTTACCCTTGAAAGCCGCCATAAGCATCAAAGTATTTTTAATGTCGATCATCGGCCCGTACACCAGAAACGCGGACAGTGCTCCCATCGAGAAAGTGCTGCGGAAAGACGAAGCGATGAACGCGTCCGCTTCCGAACATAGCGACATCGTAAATGCCAGTCCCAGCATGACCAGCGACGCGGTGATCTCATTGTTTCCCAAATGAAGCAGCGAAGAAGTCGGAATGAACGTCTGCATGCTCGCGGCGATGAAGGCTCCGAACACAAGATATTTACCCACGGAGAAAAACTCGTCGATTGCATGCCGGAATACGTCGGCGATTTGCGTCCCGACCGGCCGTCTGGCCGCCGGCTCGGGCATGTAACCGGGCTCTATGGCCGCCGCGGCTTCCAACTGCGCCTTCGGCTGGCGCAACGGCAAATCGGGAAATAGGAAGCCGACGATGACGGATACGAGGAAAGCGACCGCCACGGCCATTCCGGCACGAATCGCCACAACGTTCCAGTCGTTCCCGAACGCCACGTAGGTCGAGAACAGTACGATCGGGTTAATGACCGGTCCGGTCAGCATGAAGGCGATGCCGGCATTCAGCGGAACCCCTTTGTTCATCAACCGTTTCGTAATCGGAACGATCCCGCATTCGCAGGACGGAAAAAACACCCCGATACCGCAGCCGAACAAGGACGAAACGATGCGGTTCCGCGGCATCAGCCGGGCAATCCATCGCTCGGTCACGAACGTCTGGATCAACCCCGAAATGAGCACGCCGACCAGGATGAATGGTATGGCCTCCATGACCATGCTCAGAAAAATGGTATTCAGCTGCAACAATGTTTTCACGTTATCTCACCCGGTCTCATCATACTGCGTCCCGCATCTGTTATCAAAGTAAAAAAAGAGCCGACACAGCGCCGGATCCCGTCCGGTTCTTGTCGGCTCCGCCCTCGGCTTAGGAAGCCGGGGAGTTTAACTTAACCAGCTCGCGTTCCACGAGCATGGTCAATTCGTCTTCATATCCACCTGTGATGCGATATTTCCGGATGTAATCTTTTACAAACTTGCGCGGATCTTTAGGGCGAAAAATTCTCGTCAGTTCTCTCAAACTTTCTTGAACTTCGTTGTGGCTACGTTTGGCCATGCTATTCCCTCCCAGTGGAATGGATTCCGCACCGGCACCCGGCAAAGAAGCCCGGCACGGAGGCGATTACGCCACCCGGAGAACCCCATGAATACGGTTCGCCCTTGCAAGTTTCGATTTCTCCGCCACAGGGGGCAGAACATCATCTTTGCCTGCTCTTTCCCAGTATACCATTTTTCGGACGGGGGTAAAAGAAAAACTCATTCCCGCACCTCGAACCAATGCACCGAACCGGACAGCGAGAAGCGCTCTCCCGAGCGCAGTTCGTAACGCTTCCCGGGCTCAAGACGCCGGCCCCCCGGGAGATACGTACCGTTGGAGGAGCCGTGATCCTCCAGCAGGAACAAGCGGCGGCTTTCTTCGAACGTCAGCGTGCAATGCCTGCGGCTTACTTCTCCGATTTCAACCGGGAAGACCACTGAGCATGCCGCCGGATCCCGGCCGATCGACACTCCCCCGCCCGTAAGCCGAAAGCAGCTGCCGGCGAAGACGCCGTCCACGCCGCATACCCTCGGCTCCCCCGCAATTTCCGGCTCGGGAGACGCCGGCTTCAGGCCCACGATGTCGAGGGGGATCGTGTAACTCGACGGTTCATCCCGAGGCTCCGCGACCGCCCCCGCCAACATGGCAGGTTCGGCTTCGGTCCATACGGCCGCGGCCTTCTGGTCTCGTCCTCTCGCCGTCATTTGCAGGAAGGCGATTACCGCTCCTACGGCGATCGCGATCCCGATGCCTAACGCGGCCGCCAAGGAAAAAGGGCCCACGGTCGCTTGCGCGGAGGCCGGCCGTGCGATGCCTCCCGCCGCCTCGACGGACTGCTGCAGCAGTGCGCTGCAGCCCAGGAACAAAACAAAAATCGTTCCTGTCCGAAACAGACGGCGAGTTATCGACCATGTCATCTTTTTCCCCCTCTCCCTTTGAAATGAATCATCGCTCGGCAACGTGAGCACCCCGGCTTTCCCCGCAACGGATTATATGTGGTTGTAAACGCTTTCCGAACTGTTTAAAAAAAGAAAGGCTTCGTTACTTCACCTTTCAATAAGTATAGCGAAATTGCCGGTAACCGGCAACGAAAGCCGAGCAAATTTTGAGTAAAATTTAAGTTTGGATCGTGCTATCGGATCAGTTGCCTTAAGTCCTCAAGAGTCGGCTTTTGGAAGGCGATTTTCACCTCATGATCCCCGAACGCCACATTTTTGATTTTAAGCGGCTTCGGGAGCTGTTCGCCGATCGGCAAGGCAATGTTCTCCGCCAAGGAAGTCGGCAGGCTGATGTCCTTCACCCTCACATCCGTTACGGTTCCTATAATATCCGGGTCGTTCCACGACAGAAGATAAGTGACGCGCAGAGCCGCGGTCACCCGCTGCTTCCATTTCAGGCTGTAGTCCGCCGTGAGGATGTTTCCGGACAAGCTGAACTGCGCTCCCTGAACCTCAATGTCTTTGCTTCTCCGCGGGTTTCGGGACAGAGATTCCTTGATCACGTTGTTGATATCTTCTTCGGTTAGCACCAGCTCAAGGGACCTTCTCTCGACCATGCTCAGTACCCGTTGCTTGACCGGAACCGGACGGTGCTCAAGGTTCAGGCCGATGTCCGGGCGGATATAATACAGGGTGCCTACGGCCCCGGCAACGCAGAAGAAGAGGAGCAGAAACAGACCGATGAACAGCTTTTTCAAAACATAAAACCCCCATTTTTCACAATTGGGCGCAAATGGCGGATTGACACCCTAATCAGGAAATAGTAGCTTTTTTCATATCCTTAAATTTTCGCCCGATGATTGTTTAACGCCACGAAGGAAGGTGCATCCGATGCCGTTCCCCGAATCCAATTCCCGAATTCCTCTTGCCGATGTGCTGAACGCTCACCGGATTTTGCAGGAAGTGATCGTTCCGACTCCTTTGCAAGCCAACCGCGGCTTATCCGCTAAATATGATTGTAACGTATTTCTGAAACGTGAGGACTTGCAGGTGGTTCGATCGTTCAAAATCCGCGGCGCCTACAACTTGATCTCTTCGCTGCCGGAAGAGGAACGCCGTCGCGGCGTCGTCTGTGCGAGTGCGGGCAACCATGCTCAGGGTGTAGCCTTCTCTTGCCATGCGATGGGCATTCCCGGCATTATCTACATGCCGGCCACCACGCCCAGGCAGAAAATTAACCAGGTGAAGCTGTTCGGCGGCGACTATGTGGAAGTGCGTCTGACCGGCGACACTTTCGACGACGCCTATGCGGAAGCCATCCGGCTCAGCGAAAGCGAAGGATTGCCGTTCGTCCACCCGTTCGACGACCCGCGCATCGTCGCAGGCAACGCCACCGTCGGCAAGGAAATTATCGAAGCCGGCGTCCATCCGGTGGACATGCTGATTGTGAGCCTCGGCGGCGGAGGCTTGGCGGCCGGCGTAGCTTCCTACGTCAAAGAGGTCAGCCCCTCCACCGAAATTATCGGCGTCGAGCCGGAAGGCGCGCCTTCCATGCTGCGCGCCTTTGAACAAGGCGAAGTCGTGACGCTCGACGAGATCGACAAGTTCGTGGACGGCGCCGCGGTCAAGCGAGTCGGCGAGCTCACGTTCTCTATTTGCCGCGACTTGCTCGATGAAGTGCTCACCGTACCGGAAGGGCTGGCCTGCTCTACGATTTTGGAGCTGTACAACGAACATGCGATCGTGGCCGAACCGGCCGGCTCCTTGCCCGTGGCCGCGCTGTCGCGCATCGATCCGGACCGGCTGAAAGGCAAAAACGTCGTCTGCCTCATTAGCGGCGGGAACAACGATTATGACCGGATGCAGGAGATCAAGGAGCGGTCTTTGATCTACGAAGGGCTCAAGCATTATTTTATGATTAACTTCCCTCAGCGGGCTGGCGCCTTGCGGGAATTTCTCGACGATGTGCTCGGTCCGAACGACGACATCGTTCAATTCGAATATACCAAGAAGCATAACAAAGAGAACGGCCCGGCCCTCGTCGGCATCGAATTGAAGAGCCGGGAGGACTACGAGCCGCTGATCGGCCGGATGACGGCCAAAGGATTCCGGTTCATGGAACTGAACAAGGATCCGTTGTTGTTTAACGTGTTGATCTGACCGTCACCATGCGTACGCCTTCGGCGCGGCTCCCCCGGGTCCGGGGAAGATTTCGTCCAAGCGCGCCATTATGCCGGCATCCAGATTCACTTCCAATGCGCGCAGGCTGCGTTCGAATTGCTCGAGCGTCCGGCAGCCGAGAATCGGCGTGGTCACGGCCGGTTGATGCAGGAGCCAGGCCATGGCGATGACATCTTCCTTCTCGCCGATTTCCGCGCATAACTTCGTGAACGCCATGAGCTGATCCCGGTGCCGCTCAATGCGCTCCCGCTGCTGTACGCTGCGTAAGCCCACGTCCGGACGAAGCGCATTGCCGCCCAGCAAGCCGGCTTCGAGCGGCGCCCACACCATGAGCCCGATTCCCAGTGCCTCGCACGCGGGAAGCACCTCCAGCTCCGGCAGACGGCACAGCAGGTTGTACTTGTGCTGCTCGGAGACGAGCCCCACCATGCCACGAGCCTTCGCTTCTCCCTGGGCGACGGCCAAGTCCCAAGCGGCGAAGTTGCTGGAGCCAAGATAACCCACCTTCCCCTGCTGCTGCGCCAGTTGCAGCGCGCTCCAAATCTCATCCCAGCTTACGCTGCGATCAATGTGATGCATTTGATACAGCTCGACATGGTCGGTGCCCAACCGCCGGAGAGAACCTTCCAGATGACGGCGGATTTTATACGCCGAAAGCCCGGCTTCCGCGTTCGGCCCATCGAGCGGATCGTTCATCCGGCCGTACACTTTGGTCGCCAATACGGTGCGCTCGCGGCGGCCGTTGCCTTGGCGGAACCAGCGGCCGATAATTTCCTCCGTCAACCCCGAGTTGATCCCCCCGTACCCGTTCGCGGTGTCTATGAAGTTAATACCCGCATCAAGCGCCGCATCCAGTATCCGGTGAGCTTCCCGCTCTTCCGTATCCACGCCGAAATTCATCGTACCCAAGCATAGCCGGGATACCCGCATGCCGGAACGTCCAAGCCTCGTATACTGCATATGCCAAGTCCTCCTTCTCATCCCTCTGGTCGGTATCTACCCGAAAAAGGATCGCCGCCAAACACGACAAGCAGGTTTTGTTTGGCGAATATTCGGCGATTGTCTATAATGAGCAGAGGCTTCCGAAACGATATTGGGCTGATAACGTAATGCATTTGAAGGAGTACCGTCCATGAACACAGCTCCGGTCAAACAACTGCGCGAATCGCATATGCTTTTGTATATCGTCATTCTTTTTTTGGTCGAATTTGTCCGCGGCGCGGCGTTGATCAGCTTCTTGTCCATTTACGGACATAAGGCGCTGGGCCTGAACCTGGACGTGATTGGCGCCGCGATCACCGCCGCTTATTTAACCGACACGGCGCTCAAGCTGGCAATCGGGTATTTGCTGGACAAGCTCTCAGTGAGAACGGTCGTGAACGGCGGACTGTTATGTTCGCTCGCCGGCATCGCCGTTTTGGGCTACGCGCAGACGCCATGGCTGTTTATCACCGCAGCTGCTGTGTACGGAATCGGGATTTCACCGATTTGGATCGTTTGTCTGACCCGCATTAAAGAAGAAAGCCGCGGCGTGCAAATGGGCTTTCTCTACACGATCTGGCTGGTAGGCATGGGCTCTGGGCCGGTCGTCATCAATTTTATTTTGGATTACAGCTACAGCTGGGCGTATTGGACGCTGCTCGGCATTTCGATCGCCGCTTGGGTGTTGTCGTTTTTGCTCGTCTCCGTCCGGGAGATGCACATCGACCGCGTGCCTTTCCGAGAGCAGCTGTCCATCCTGGGCTCGCGGCTTCGGGAGATGAAGGTGCTGCTTCCGGGCATGGTGCTGCAAACGCTCGGCGCCGGCATGCTGCTTCCGATTTTGCCGACTTTCGCCTCGCACAGTCTGGGCATGACGCCCAGCCAATATTCATTGCTGCTCACCGTGGGCGGCGCTTTTACGGTGATCGGTCTGATTCCGATGGGACGGTTGGCCGACCGCTTGGGGAAAAAATGGTTCCTGGTCGTCGGATTTCTCATTTTCGGCATCGTGCTGTATTCCATGACCCGGCAGCCGTCGATCGGCCTGGCATTGGTCTGCGCGCTGATCTTGGGCCTCTCCTACGCCGCCGTGCTGCCGGCTTGGAACGCACTGTTGGCGGCTTATGTGCCGGCCGGGCAGCAAGGGCTCGGATGGGGCGTGTTCTCCACCGTGGAGGGAGTAGGCGGCATGATCGGCCCTTACCTGGGCGGAATGCTGGCCACACAGTTCAGTGAATCCTGGGTCGTGCGCGTGGCGGGCACGTTGTTCGTTTTGATCAGCTTGTTTTACGTGTTTTTCCCTTTCCGGCTGTTCCGGGGGGAGAAACCGGTTGTT
The DNA here is from genome assembly GCF_005049045.1 of Cohnella pontilimi. GTDB lineage: Bacteria > Bacillota > Bacilli > Paenibacillales > Paenibacillaceae > Cohnella > Cohnella pontilimi. The sequence goes on along the minus strand of NZ_SUPK01000008.1, from coordinate 189,453 downwards.
CCGTAACGGGGAAGGAGAAGAACGGATGAATATGGCGGATTGGCTGTCCCTGAACTGGGAACATTGGGGCGCCTATTTGAAAAATTTGAAACTCGAAGACATTCAGGCGCTGATGGACCGCTACTCCGCCTTGGGGCCACTTCCCGGCATTTTTCTGCCCTTTTTGGAGGCGCTGCTGCCTTTTTTGCCGTTAATTGTGATCGTCATCGGAAATTCCGCCGCCTACGGCTTGTGGCCCGGCTTTTTCTATTCCTGGATCGGCGTCTGTCTGGGCGCCATGGCGGTATTCATGATTTCCCGGTGGTTCGGCCGCCGTTACGGGGAGCGCATTCGGCAGCGTTTTCCGAAAACAGAACGTTTCTTTACGTGGGTGGAACAGAAAGGCTTTACGCCGATTTTTCTGCTGTCCTGCTTCCCGTTCTCTCCTTCGGCGTTAGTCAACGTATCGGCAGGCTTGTCCAAAATGCCGCTTCACACATTTATGACGGCCATTATACTCGGCAAAGCCGTCATGATCTTTACTTTGTCGTTCCTCGGCTATGATCTGAAGGCGATGGTCGAGCAGCCTTGGCGCATCGGTGTGGCGGTTGTCTTGTTATTTGTGATGTGGTTTGGCGGCAAAAAGCTGGAGGCCCGTTACGGAGCCGATTGAGGAGGTGCGGAAATGTCCGCTGTCGCGATATGGGGATATGGGATCACCTCCGTAGTTCTGCTGTTTCTGCTTGTCGGCATGTTCGTGCTCATTCGGGCGATGTCCGACCCGTCGGGCCGTTTTCAAGAAGTGAAAGAAATGATGGACGCGATGTTTAATACCCCCGCCTTTCTGCGCCCGAACGGTTCTGAACAAGGGGCTGAACCAACCCGTAACGAAGCGGCCGCGGCGAGCGCCATGCACGAGCCTTTCGAAGACGAATGTCCCGCGTGCCGGGAAAAAGTGACGCACGAGAACGTCGAATGTCCTTCGTGCGGATTGAGGCTGCTGGGCTGAGGCTGAGCTGCGGGAACGGACTTGCGGCATAACCGGCGCGGCGGTGTGGCACCCTATCCGGGAAGCAACCGAAAGTGAGGAGGCAGCATCATGTCCGACGAGCAGCCGTCCGCAGGCCAGAAGAAGGCCAGCGCAGCCCAATCCCGCGCCGACGAAACCGGCGCCGGCAAAGAGCGAGCGAGCAAGATGCAGTCCAGGGCCGACCGTGCCGCTTATCCGAAGCATGGATTATAAGGACGGGAGGCGCTGATAGATGAGCGAAGAAAAGCGTCAAATGTTTCCGATGTCCGGCGAACATGTGGAAGTGGACGGCGTCTATAAGAACGAGTGGGGCTACGAGATGGAGATGGCCCGAGGCGACGTGTTTCCCGCGGACCCGGTGCTCGGCGACACCGAGTGGCAGCTGATCGAATACAGCTTCGAAAACCACCACGACGGCCGCACCGACCCGCGCCTCGTGCCGCAAAAAGACAGCGAGGAAAAGGCGGAAGGCAAAATCACCCACCCGCGCCGCCGTTTGAACCGCTCTTAAACCGACCGGGATGCCGGTCGGTTTCTTTTTTGCCGTTATTGGCGACGGTGAGCAGAGGTTCGTGTGAGTAAGGCTGTGCGACAGCTTAATTGCCCGCTCATCCCGTGAATCGTTGCCACACAAGCAAGGGCATCCATCAGTCGGATGCCCTTGGGTCGATTTCGCCGATCGACACCGGCTCTTCTCGTTGGAGCCACCGTTCGATGAGCTTGTCCAGCCGGCGCAGCCGGTCTTCGTACGAGAATAAGGAACTCGTCAACACAAGCAGCCTGGCGCGGGAGACGGCGTCCGTCTGCTCGGAGCGCTCGGCGATCATGTCGGTCAGCAGCGCCGTCGCCTCATCCGGAGGTGCGGAAGCGTTGGCGCCCGGTTTCAACTGCCCCTCCCACTTCCACATCAGCAGTTCATGATATCCGCACAGCGCCTCGATCTGCCGGTCGATCAGACGGTTCCACGCTTGTGCCGTGGGAATCGCGAAGTAATGCTGTTCGACCGCCTCAAGCAGCGCGAGGCCTTGTTCCAAAGCTGCCATCATGCCTTTATAAACGACGAGCAGCCTTCCCCGCGCCACACGTGCTTCGGCTCTCCAAACCCGTTCCTCGGCAAACAGCTCGTAATATTCCTGCAGCTGCCGCAGCTGCTTTCTGACACGTTTCAGCTCGTCGCGGAACACGTTTTCCTTGAGCTCGTTCGATATGGCCGTTCTCAGCAGGCGGGACAGTGACGACTGCGCATCCTGCACGAGCTTAACGAACCGCTCGCGATGACGCGGCGGCGCCACCGCCACATTGACGGCGAACGCGGAGAGCATCCCGGTCATAATGGCCGCGAACCGGTCGAGCGCGACGTTCCAGCCGGTCTGGCCGCGGGCTTCCATAATGACGACGACCGTCACGAGCGTCAGCCCGATCGTTTCCTCGGCTTTCAACCGGAGGCACAGAAGGATAACGCAAATGCATACGAGCCCTACCGCGATCGGCTTGTTGCCGATCAACCATACGGCGGCCACCGCGACCGCCGCTCCCAGCATGTTGCTTTGCACCTGCTGGAGGAGCTCTTTCCAAGACCGGTAAATGGAAGGCTGTATCGTAAAAATCGCCGCCACCGCGGATATGATCGGAGAATTAAATCCGGCAATCGTGGTGGCCACCCATAGGGCGACCGCCACCGCGAGGCCTGTTTTCAACACGCGCGCTCCAACCGTCATGGCGACACCACCTCCTCGGCGTCCCAGCGCGTGTACGAGTCTAAGTTTTTCAGCAGATGGGACACACGCGTTCCTCCTAGCCGGCTGTCGGTTGCCACTCATTATAACACGATGTGTCATGAATCCGCTTCCCCAATGCGACTCCAGTCCTTATAATGTAATCAAGTCATGGGCATCAAGGAGGAACATAGGCGCTTGATCTTATTTGTGGTGAATTTAAGGTCCGGCAACGGCCGGGGGGAACGGGTTTGGCGCACGGTGGAAAATGAGCTGAACCGGCGCAATATCACATTTGCGAAAATTGTCGGGGCTTCTTCGGAGGAAGCGCTTCGGCAGGCGGAGGACATCATTCGGAACCAGCCTGTCCGGGCAGTCGCCGCCGTCGGCGGAGACGGCACGCTGCACAGCATTTTGCCGCTGGCCATCGAGTATAATCTGCCGATCGGCGTCATCCCCTGCGGTTCGGGCAACGATACGGCTCTCGCGTTCCGGCTGCCGAAAGATCCGGTCGCCGCGCTCGATGTCCTCTTGGCGGGTGACGCCCAGCCGGCGGATTACATGAAAACATGGCGGGACGACAGCGACTCCCACCCTTCTTTGATCTCCGTTGCCATCGGCTTGGACGGCGCGGTTGCCGAAGACGTGAACGGATCGCGCTATAAAAAATGGTGCAACCGCTTGGGCGCCGGGCCGCTGGCGTACATCATCGGTCTGATCCGCATGCTCGCGGTGTATCGGCCCCAAACGATGACGATTACGATAGACGGCGTTCGCCGGGAAATCCCGAACGCCTGGCTGACTGCCGTGGCGAATCTTCCCACCTACGGCGGAGGACTCAAGATTTGTCCGGATGCTCGGTCAGACGACGGGCTGCTTCATGTATGCGTGGTTCACGATTGTACGGTGCTGCAGCTTCTGCGCGTTTTTCCCACGGTGCTGCGAGGCAGCCATGTCCGTTCCCGGTTTGTCACGATGCTGAGCGGACAAGAGGTGACTGTGGAAGCCCCCGAACCACTGCTCGCTTACGGTGACGGGGAACCGGCAGGCACTACACCGCTTAGAGCCGAGATTGTCCCGGGTCAGCTGCTTTTTCTCACTTCCTCCGGATAACGGTAAGGGAGAATCACTTCGAACAGCGTACCTTGGCCGATCTCGCTCTTCACCTGGATGCGTCCTTGATGATTATCCACGATTTTATAGCTGACCATGAGACCGAGACCTGTGCCTTTCTCCTTCGTGGTATAGAAAGGTTGTCCGATTTTGGCCAAATGCTCTTCGTCGATGCCTGGTCCTTCATCCTGAAAGCGGACGGACACCGTGTCGAGTTGTCGCGTGAGCTTGATCCGGATAGCCCCTCCGTCGATCATCGCTTCGATGGCGTTTTTGATGACGTTAATGAAAACTTGCTTTACTTGATTTTCGACCCCGTAAATCCAGAGCGGCTCCGTGCCGTACTCGGCCTCGATCATAATATTATGCAGGATGGCCTGCGTCTCCAGCAGCGTCACCGTATCCCGCATCATGACCCTCAGATCGTGGTAAGAAAGCTGGTATACCTGCGGCTTGGACAGCATTAACAGCTCGCTTACGATGTCTTCGATGCGGTCGAGCTCCGAATTCATGATGTCGTAATAAGTGCCGTTGTTTTTGCGGCCGGAGGCGATGAGCTGTAGGAAACCTTTCAGGGAAGTCAGCGGATTGCGGATTTCGTGCGCGATGCCTGCGGCCAGCTGGCCGGCTACATAGAGCTTCTCGGAGTTGACGAGCAGCTCTTCATTTTTTTTACGTTCCGAAATGTCCCGGATGATGACCTGGATGGCCGGCTCGTTATCGAGCGTGGAGATCGTTTCCACCACTTCGGTATGTATGATATTCCCCTTCAGCGTAAGCCATTGCTGTTCGACCGGACGGCCGCTTCCCGTAAAAATCAGGCTGCTCAACCTCATGCGAACCGTATCATGGCCTTCGTCCGGAAGAAAGGAATAGATGGATTTGCCAAGCATATCCCGCGGTTCTTCCGCCTCGAACATTCTCAAGCCCGCCTCGTTCACGAAACGCCAGCGGTCCCCTTTGAAAATCGCGATCGTGTCCAACGAATTTTCCACCACGAGCCGATATCGTTCATCCAGTTGATTGAGTCTTTTATCCACGTACCACGTGACGAGCGTGAGCATCAGGATGAACAGGGCTCCAATACCGACAATTAACGCAAGCAGATTGATATCCTGATTGACCCCATCCGACGAATGCTCCGAATAATAATCGGCGACCATGGCTTTCATACCCAGCAGTTGGACCATGACGGCCGATAAACCGAGCAGCAGGCTCGAAGCCCACAAATGCAGCCGGAACCGGCATTCCGCGGTCACGAACGAACCGAAAGTGCCGGTGAACAAGGCGAAAAGCGACAGCAGAACATAGCCTGGCCGAAAAGAGAGGTGATCGATCGGCTGGGCGAAAAAGCTGAAATAGGTCATAAATCCGATCCCGAACGCCAGAATGGCGCTGCCGAGCGGAAGACGATAGCGGAATACCTCGTGAAACGTCAGCATGACGAAGGCCATCAGGGAGAAGAAAATAATGAAAAACAAGCTGATCGGCATATTCCAGCCAAAATATAGCGGTTGGTCGCCCGCGATCACAAGCACGAAATGCTTCGCCCACATACCCACACCGAATACCAATGCTCCGCCGCTCAGCCAAAACTGGCGGAAGGTTCCGTTCGTCCGCTTCAAATTGCCCAGGAAGTTGAACATGGTATAAGATGCGAGTGTGCTGATGAGCAGCGCCAACATAAAGAAAAACGCGGTCCACCATGTCACGGATCCAAACATTGTTCATCCCTCGCAATTCAAATGACAGAATCGGTTTGCTATTGTACATTCGACGGTTTCGGTCAAATTCCTTTCCAGTATCGACCAAAAAAGGAGACTTCCCGACATGAATCAACACACGGAGGAACGATTCGACGTATACGACAAATTAGGCAACCCGATCGGCACGGCTACGCGGGAAGAAACGCATGCCAAAGGATTATGGCATCATACCGTTCATTGCTGGCTCGTAAGGCGCGGTGAGGACGGCAGGGCCCGCATCTTGTTTCAGCGGCGTTCCGCCTCTAAGGATACGAATCCGGGCGGCTACGACATCACGGCGGCCGGTCATCTTTCCGCAGGCGAAACGCCGCGGGAAGCCTCTAGGGAGTTGGAGGAGGAGCTCGGCGTCCGCATTCCGTTCGAGAAGCTTGTCTCCTACGGAACGATCCGGGAAGAAGCTGCGGGAGAAGCCGGCGGCAAACATTATATCGACCGGGAGGTCAGCCACGTTTTCGGTGCGGTTACGGAGTTGGAGCCGCGACAGTTCCGGCTGCAGGAAGAGGAAGTGAGCGGGTTGTACGAAGCGGATGCGCTTCGTCTGATCGCCATGATGGAAGGTTTGGGGACGACGGTAGAAGCCAGGGGAGTTCTTCTGGAGGGCGGTAAAATAAAACCGGACACCGTAACGGTCACGGCGTCCGAATTCGTATCGCGGGATTATGGGTATTATGTCGGCGTGTTTGGATTTTTACTTAAATTGGCGGAGCAGCCGCAGAACGACTGAGCAACGTCACGGCTTCACTTCCGGTTGACCGGAGACTCGGCGGACGACGTTGGCGAGCCTATGAATCTCGTCCTTGTCCGTCTGTGTCTTCGCAGCCGCCCATGTCGCCTGCAAAATCCGGACAAGGGCATCGGCGTCCGCCTTGTCCAGCCGGTTGTCGGACGCGGCGGCTTTCGTGTTCCACCATCCTTCTTGACCGAAAGACTGATTGAGATCCATCGCAATGCCGTCTACGCTGACATTCGTTTTGTATTGATGAATATTCGCAAAAGGGCTCTTCCGCCCCCGGCTCCAGGCGTGCGTTTGCCAAAAATGACTGCATACCTTGCGTTTGGCCATCTGCTCGACGACCGCATAGGAGCCGTAGACGCCGATTCGATAATCGGGCACTTCGGCCGCGGCCGCTCTCAAGTACGCTTCAATTTCGTCATACTGTTCCGGCCCGGCATCGTAATCAACGGCGAAATAAATAGCGCTCCCGGCCGGCTGTCCGACCGTGTGGGCTTCCCGGCAGGCCAACGCGCCGTCCGCGTGGCCGGCCAAGGCTCCGCCGGCAGAACGGCGTGCCGCGGTCTCGAAGACAGATACGATTTGCATGCCGGCCGCGGTAATCGCCTCCGCTTCCGCGCGCGTCAGCCGTTTCCAATCATAGCCGGCAGGAACCAGATACCGGGCGGCAAATCGATATCCGTGCGCTGCCAGCGCTTGGGCGGATTTGGCGGTGAGCGGCATGGCGCAGTCTATTCCGGAAGTCATCATGATCCCCCGCTTTCACATTGTCTTCCTCCTATAACTAACGCTTGTACTTCTCGGAAGGTGACAATCGACCGCAGGGATTATGCAAAAATAAGTAACCCGCCGGGTATCCGGCGGGTTTCCGTATGCTGCTGCTTCGTTGAAGTCGTCAGCGTCTTTCCGGATTTCTGTTCCGCATGCCGGCAAGACCGATCAAGCCGAGCAGACCGAGCCAGCCCCAATTGTTTCCCCGGTTATTGTCCGCGGCAGTGGTGCGATAGCGGTTGCCGCCATAATTCATGTTGTTGTCCGTGTTGCCATAACCCGAGTAAGTGTTGGTTCCATGACGGTTATTATTGTTCCCGTACGTGCCGTAGTTGTTGGTGCCATATGCCGTGCCCGTCGTCGTTCCGGTCGTCGTTCCGGCGGTATAGCCGCGGGTGGTGCCGGTGTTCCCGCCCATGCCGGTGGTAGTCCCTTCCGCAAAGGCCGGAACCGCCAGCATCAGCGAGATACTTGCGACCAACAAACCGCTTGTGATCTGCTTTTTCATGTTGTACCCACCTTTTGAACGATAGATTTTATCCCTCCTCTAAGGTGTCCCTCCGCCCTAAACTTATGCGCAGGAATATTTTCATGGAGGTGCGTTCATTCTAATGTAACGCCGGGGATTCGTTCGGTCGCCGCAAGAGGAGGGATCATGTTGAAGTTTCTCGCCAAGTGGGTGCTCAATGCCAGCGTGGTGGCGCTATTACTGTATCATTACGTGGCCGGAATCACATTATTGACCGCGCTTCTCGTATCCACCATCTTTACCGTCGTCGCCTATTTTGTGGGGGACCAACTCATTCTCAGGGCCTCCAACAATACGGTGGCGACACTCGCGGACGCCGGGTTGTCGATTCTGTATCTTTGGATGCTGCGCTACTTTCTCGGCTGGGACCTCAGTGCCGGAGAAATTTTGATGATTTCCGCTATATTGGGCTTAATGGAGTGGATCATCCACCGGTATATCCTGAAACCCGACACTTTCGTCATCGATCCTACAAAATAATACAGATTTCTTGAATATCCGCCCAACTCCGTATATTCTTAGTTTAGACTTTTATACGGAGGCTTACTCCCATGCTCCAAGCATTGTATGACCGGTATTGCACGCATGTTGCCTGGCTCGAGCGGAACCGGTATATATACGACACGGATATGAATTGGCTGGCTTTCATTCATAACAAACATCAGGTTTGGACGAAAGGTACCGTGAGGTGGGCTGGCACGATCAACGGAGTCATCTGCTTAGATCAGGAAGGGAAAGTGGTCGCGTGGGGAGTCGGACAAAAAATCGCAGGCGACCCTTCGATCCAGAAGAAACCCAAATACGTCCCGAAACAGCCCCCGGAGCCTGCCGGCGTGCTCCGCCCCCTTCTGCCGAACCCGCCGATCCCGGGAACCCCGCTTCTCGGTTGGTCTCCGCTCACCTTTGAAGAATGGATCAAACCGTAAGTGGAACCCGCCTGCAGCCGCAGCGCGGGTTTTTTCGTGCCAGTATGACGCAACGAAATGAATAGCTGAAGGCGTTCCTCCTCACAATAATCGTGTAGAAACCAAAGGAGGCTGCGGAATGCCGGAAAACAATCCCACGAGCAACCATGCATTCACCAACGACTATGATACGGCAATGGAAGGTCCGTCTAAACCGGGTATACCGGAAACGGAACGCGCGAAGAACGGCAAGGATCCTCTCGATCCCGGATACGACAAACACCTTGACGGTCCGGTCAGCCCAAGAACGTAGCGGTAACATACAAAAAACGCGGCCCCTGGAGGCCGCGTTGCTTTTTTATTATGTAAGTGGTGCTGATGAAGGGATTCGAACCCCCGACCTACGCATTACGAATGCGTTGCTCTACCAGCTGAGCTACATCAGCAAGTCACCTTTCATATAATAGAGATTTCGCGGGCAAAAGTCAAGAATATACCGGCTGGTTTTTTGTGGAGATTAGATGACTTGAGCTTTGTCCTTTTCACCGGGCAGCAAGCTCGCCATGACGCTCGGGACGCGGTCGCTGTCAGCCGAAGTCGAGAAGCCAAAGCCGCTGATCATCAAATGCAGCTGACGCGAAAAAGTGCACCGTCTGGAAGGAGAGCTGCGCTGGTACGACTCCGAACCAGGATCCGTTTTGACAGTTGAATTTCCGGCCTAATCGGGCTTAATGCCGTTCTCCTCCGCCTCTTCGTTTCAGACTTGTTTTCGAATGGGTAAAGGGTCTCAACGAAGGAGGGGTTTCCATGTCGATGCAAACCATCCTGCTTGCTTACGATGGGTCCGATATGTCGAAACGTGCGGCCGCGGTCGCCGGGGAACTTGCAGGGCGAATGGCGTCCAAGGTCGAAACGGTGCATGTACTGGAGCTGCCTCGGCCTGTGCTCACTGTCGAAACACCGGTTACCGTTCCCCCGCAGTTGGAATCGGAGTTCCGGGAGGCCGGCAAAGCCATCATGGAAGAAGGCCACAGACTTGTCGGTTCGACGGCGGACGGCGGCGCCAATCTTCTTCAGGGACCGCCCGGAGCAGCGATCGTGTCACGTGCGGAGCAGATCGGCTGTGATCTGATCGTGATCGGCCATCGCGGTTTGTCCGGTTTCGAGAGGTTTTTCCTCGGCAGCGTCAGTGAATATGTGCTCCGGCATGCCCCATGTCCGGTCTTAGTGGTGAAGGAATAACCGAAGGTGCAATGTCAAAACCCGCCTTTCCGGAGCGATCCGGGACTGGCGGGTTTTGACATTGCACCTATTCGATCCCTTGGGTATACTGAAACAAGAACAAATGTTCGTTTCTTGTTCCCGCGGGAGGTATACTTTCCATCATGCGAAAGATCACATATGAACCGATCCGTTCGAAATCGGTGCTCAATCCGGTAAAGGCACCTTCCATGCCTTTCGACTGGTCCTTGAATCCGTATCGGGGCTGTCAGCACGGCTGCAGCTTTTGCTATGCCCGAAGCACGCATACGTTTATCGGAGAATCCGCGGATGACGCTTTTCAAAATCATATTTTTTGGAAAGAAGACGCTCCCTCGATTTTAAGGAGCGACCTGAAAAGAATGGCCGGACGTCTGCCCGCGCATGTCCAAATCGGTACGGCCACCGATCCCTATCAGCAGCTGGAGGGCAAACAAATGCTGACGCGCCGCTGTCTAGAAGTACTCGCCGAGTTCGGGGTGCCCGCCAGCATTACGACCCGCTCGCCGCTCGTCTTGCGGGATCTCGATCTGCTGAAGCAAATGCCCGGTTCGTCGGTCAACTTCAGCGTGCACACGATGAACCCGGACATCTGGCGCACGTTCGAACCCTCTACGCCCGCTCCCCGTCTCCGGCTGGACACGGTTCGTAAGCTGAACGATGCCGGTATACGGGCAGGCGTATTCATGGCCCCTATATTGCCGTATTTATCGGACGATGAAGAATCCGCGGAGAAGCTGATCGCTTCTTGTGCGGAAGCCGGAGCCGCACACGTGATGCCTTCGATTCTTCGCCTGGCCACGCCTGAAGTGAAACATTGGTTTTTCTCGGTTCTGCGGGAGAATTATCCGGAACTGACTGAGAAATACGGCGAGCTCTACTGGCGTTCCGGCTACGTTCCGGATTCCTATAAGCGGCCGCTATTGCAACGGATCCGCGGGCAGCTCGCGGCGAGGAAACTCAGCGAATTCTCCGGCGACCCCGAGAAGTATCGAGAGAAGGCAAGAAGCAAGCAGCCCGAGCCGCCGGCGAAGTCGAAGCCCGAAGCTGCCGCCCCATGTGCCCCGGTACAGCTTACGTTGTTCTGAGGATGATTCGCAAGAATAGGTAGCACAGGACTACTATACAAAAAAGAGCCTCCTGAAAGAAGCTCCTCTTTGCGTAGGATTCTACCACTTGCCGGGGTCGATGTCCGACGGTTTTAAACCTGCCCAGATGTTCGGCACGTTAACGGTTGTAGGGTCTTCGAACACGAGAAATGCGGTAGGCAAGTACCTTTCTCCATACTTGGAGGAAGGTTGGTTCACGATTTCGCCGCGTTCGTCAACCAGCACGGTGGACGATCCGCCGTCCAAGTTGGCGGCGATGACTGCCCCGTGCTCCAGCATGATTTCCTGTGCGTCGTACAAAGTTGCGCCGATGCTGTAACCCGGCTGCCGGCCGTCGATCAGGAGGAACAAAATCGTTCCGTCCTCTTTTTGCCCCATCACCGAGCGTGGAGCGATACCCCAACCCTGATTCCGATTTTTAATAAGGCCTTTTCCATTCACGATAATGCGGGGCGAAAAGCTGACCGCTTCCGAAATGCCGAGATCCATCAGCTCCTGAATCGTATAACGTCCGGCGATCATTTTGCCGTTTTTATCGAGACCTACAATTTGCGTGCTTTTGGCGCCGCCAAGTCCATCGTAATAAATTTCCCCCTGGCTGATCACAATGCCGATCGGCTGGAATCCGTTACCTTTCCAGTTCGGATCCGCGAATCCTCCGGCGTTCACACCCGCGAGTGCCCCCGTCCGCTTCACCATGCTGGTAACTTTCTCGCCTTTGCCGGGTTTCAGCGGCACGACAAGCCGGATTTTACGCGGATCGCGGACGGTCAGCAAATAGCCGCGGAATCCTTGTCCGCTCACTTCTTCGATGGAAGTAAGCGGGAGCTCCTCATTGTCCGGTACAGCGGGAGGCGTCTGGATTTGATGGTTATCGCGCTCGTCGCCCATCTTGTCAAACGATTGCTGATAGTCGGCGACCCGCTCCTTTAATCCTTCTTCTCCGATAATATATTTGGCCCAATCGCGGTGTTGAGTCGTGATAATCGTGTCGGCGATCATGTATCGGAAAGTCGTCCCCGATGGGGTCAGGAAAAACCAGCCGGCGAACAAGACCGCTGCTGTGAATCCTAACCAAAACAATGTTTTCACCAACCGCCACAAGCCTGACCGGCGCGGTTTACGACGGGAAGCTTTCTTTCTCGGAGCTCTGACGGGGACGCCGCCCGTTCTTCTGTTCCGAGAGGGTGTGGTCTGTGTTGTATAGGACGGCAATAGTTTCACACTCCCCATTTTGCTAGCTTGCCAGCTTGTTCTTACCCCCATTATACGGGTGAAAACGCCACCAAGTTGCGGTAAATATTGGGGATCGTCAAAGGTTCCGAATGTACGACATCATTTCCCAGGAAATGAGGAAATTCGCCCACATCGGATAGCGGTTCCGGTTGAGACCTTATTTCTTCATGATATACTTAGAAAAAAAGTTCCAGCCGGAGGAGTGGTTATGGATGGGTGCAGCCCCGCGTTATGAAGTTACTTCTTTCGACGATCGATATACGATTTACGAATTGATCGACCGTCACACCGATTCCCGTGTACAGCTATGCCCGGAACGGGGAGGGATCGTCATCGGCTGCCGCCTGAACGGCCGCGAGCTGCTGTATCTGGACCGCGAAACTTTCAATGACCCGAATGCCAACATTCGCGGGGGCATCCCCGTCTTGTTCCCGATCTGCGGCCAGCTCCGGGAGGGACGGTATGAGTGGGAAGGGCACGTTTACCCCATGAAAAATCATGGAGTGGCGCGGACTTCCGTTTGGGAAGTGGAGCAAACCGGGGCCAATCACACATCCGCGTGGATCACCTTGGTGCTCAGAAGTAATGAAGAAACGAAGATCTCGTATCCGTTCGATTTTGAACTACGCTTTACTTACCGGCTGCAAGACGAGCAGTTGTCCATCGAGCAGAGCTACAGCAACCGTTCCGGTCAGCCGATGCCGATGGTTACCGGGTTTCATCCCTATTTCGCCACCGGGAACAAACACCTGCCGTATGAAACGGACGCCACCCGTTACCTCGACTATAATGACGGGCAAACGAAAACATTCCAAGGGAGCGTGGATCTCGGCCCCTTGAAAGAATCGGTGGCGCTTCTTGATCCGGCCAAGCCGGAGATCGCATTCCCGCTCGCCGGGGATACGCAGGTGCGTTTGCGCTACAGCCATCTGTTCCGGTTCGTCGTCATCTGGTCGGTACAGGGCAAACCGTTCGTCTGCGTCGAGCCTTGGACGGCCTTGAACGAAGCGTTGAACGACAAGAAGGATCTGCTCATGGTCCAGCCCGGTGATACGCTGACCGCGGAGCTTCATATTTCTACCGGATCTTAAAAAAAGGAAAGGAGCGCACCCGCCGGGGTGCGCTCCTTTCCTGGGATTACATATCCTCTGCCGATTCATACTTTTCCTCGCTCGAGGAACGGTGTTTCGTCGCGTCTTTATCCTGTTCCTCATGCTGCTCCATCTTCACATCTTCCACTGGAATCGGATCCACATTTCGTTCGCTTTCGTACATATCGAACAAGCTTTGGTTCTCCGTCGGGTACTGTTCCGGGTTGTCCCGGCTGCCCGTCGGCCATATTTTCGGTTTTTTCGGCTCCAGTCGCTCTTCACTCATCGTTTCGCAGCCTCCTTCGTTTCCTGCAGCATTTTCAGCGGCTCGACCGCCGGTCCTGCCATCACTTCTCCATTGGCGTTAAACCGGGAGCCATGACAAGGACAGTCCCAAGACTTGTCGCCGTCATTCCAATTCACTTCGCAGCCCATATGCGTACAAGTCGCGTCAAGCACGGTTAACCGTCCTGCCGGATCGCGATAGGCGGCGGCTTTTTTGCCGTTATATCGAATCCATGCGCCTTCTCCCGGCTCAAGATGCTCCGGTTTCTTCAGCATCCAGTCCAGTTTCCCCTGTACATATTGCTTCGCAACGTCCGCGTTTTGCGAGACAAAAGATTTCACGCCTCCAGCGGAGACGGATCGGTTCGGATCGAACAGTTTGGCGTACGGATTGTCTGCTCCCAGAATCAAATCCTTGAGCAGCATAGCTGCAGCTGTGCCGTTCGTCATCCCCCATTTGCGGAACCCGGTCGCCACGTAACTGTTCGGATATTTGGAAGTCGCCCGGCCGACATACGGCAGCTTGTCCAATGTGACGAGATCGTGCGCGGACCAGCGGTACAGAACATCCGAGACATCAAAATGTTCCTGCGCGAAACGGATCAAACTTTCGTACCGTCCGCTCGTGCATTCGCCTTGCCCCGTCTTGTGCGATTCTCCTCCGATCAACAGAAGCTTTTCGCCGTCGTTGTCGATGGTGCGGACGGACCGGTTCGGATCATCTACGCTCAGATACATACCGGTCGGCACATCTCTACGTACTCGAACCGCCAACGCATAGGAGCTCTCTGCGTGCAATCTTGCGAAATACAGCCCGGTTTCGAAAATGGGAAAATGGGAACACGAGACGACATGCAGACAAGTGATCTTGGGACCGTTCTGGGTGACGACAACGGAAGGCTCGCCTTCCTCCACCGTTTCGACAACCGTGTTCTCGTAGACGAGACCGCCCCAACGAATGAATTCTTCCAACAGGCGGGTCAAATATTTGACCGGATGGAACCTGGCTTGGCCCGGCATGACCACAGCGGAACTGGCGGTCACAGGCAGCGGAATGCCGTCTTCCAGCCTGCCGGGAATGCCTAGCTTCTTATACGCCTCATATTCCCGTTGAATCGCGCGGATGTTGTCTTCTTCTATCGTATATAAATAAGCATCTTCTTCCGTGTAATCGCAGTCGATATTCATCCCCTGCACCATGCTGCGAATAAATTCCGCTCCGTCACGGTTGGCCGCATAATAGAAGTAGACGAGATCCTGACCGAACCGATCCATCAACTCATCGTAGATCAATCCGTGCTGTGCGGTAATTTTGGCCGTCGTATGCCCGGTGGTGCCGTTCAGCAGCCGTCCCGCCTCGACCAGCGCGACCCGTTTGCCCTCTCTGGCGAGCAAATAAGCGGTCGTAATGCCGGTTATGCCGGCTCCCACCACCGCAACGTCTACCGTCAAGTCTTGCTCCAGCTTTCCGAAAGCCGGCCGCTGGGAAGAAGCCAGCCAGAACGACACGGGGAAACGGGGCATCCCCTCTTCAGTCCTGTTTGCAGCGCTCATCTTTGCACCCCTCCTTGCTCTTGGCGAAATAAAACAAGCTACTCCTTATTACACGGCACGAAAAAATTAAATCCGCTGCTCCCGGACTGTTGAAGAACCGTCCAAACGCAAAAAACCGCCCCAAGAGGGCGGTCCCGAACCGTTACCGATCAATATTTTCTTCTGAGCACGAGCAATGACAGCGTTCCTGCAACCATCGACAAGCCTATGATCGACACCAGCATGATTTTAAACCACTGCTTCGTAAAATACAGAGAACCGTCAAGACTCAACAAAACGGCAATCCCGATCACCAAGGTGCCGAACATGATATTCGTGCATTTTAACGAAATCAATTTCCCTCTCTCATCTCCGCCTTCTCTTTTATACCACCACCATTGAAGACAAGCGGATGCGAAGGTAAGTGCCAATACAATTACGGAGATCGTGCCGTTCAGCACATTCATGTCCATGCTATTCCTCTCCCTCTGTACGCGTATACTGAAAAACCTCATTGATGTCCTTGCCAAATAGGTTCGCGAGTTCAAAAGCAAGCACAAGCGTCGGTGTGTACTTGTTTTTTTCCAATGAGATGATCGTTTGACGGCTTACCCCGATTTTTTCCGCCACATCTTTTTGCGTCCAGCCTTTTTCCGCCCGCAAAACAACCAGCCGATTCTGTAATCTCTTTTTAGGATCAACACCCAATCGTAAATCACCTCATGCATAGGGTAAAACAATTCGTACAAAAAGTAAAGTCATTTTTACTTTTTGTTATGCCTTTTTTACTTATGCGGCAAAAAAATAGGCACGACACGAGGTTGGAATCGCCTCGCATCATGCCTATTTTGCAATCGAATCAGTTATACAAATGGCAAGCGGTAAAATGTCCGGGTTCTACTTCCTTGAACTCCGGCATCGCTTCCGCGCACTGCGGCATCGCAGCCGGGCAGCGGGTGCGGAACGGACAACCGCTCGGCGGGTTGAGCGGGCTCGGAATCTCGCCCTGCACAATAATTCGCTCGCGCGATTTTTGCAGCTCCGGATCCGGAATCGGAATCGCCGACAGCAGCGATTGCGTGTACGGATGCAGGGGCTTCGCGTTAAGCTTCTCCGAAGTGGCGACTTCCACCAGCTTCCCGAGATACATAACCCCGATGCGATCGGAAATGTGCTTCACCATCGCCAAATCGTGCGCGATGAACAAATACGTCAGGCCGTGTTCTTTTTGCAGCTTCTTGAACAGGTTGACGACCTGCGCCTGAACCGACACGTCGAGCGCGGAAATCGGCTCGTCCGCGATAATGAATTGCGGCTCGATGGCCAGCGCGCGCGCAATCCCGATCCGCTGGCGTTGACCGCCGGAGAATTCGTGCGGGAAGCGGTTCGCATGCTCCTCGTTCAAGCCTACGGCGTCCAGCAGCTCGGCAACGCGCGCTTTCCGCCGCTTGGTGCCGGTATGAAGGCCGTGAATATCGAGGCCTTCGCCGATAATTTTACCGACCGTCATCCGCGGGTTAAGCGATGCGTACGGATCTTGGAACACCATCTGCATTTCCCGGTTAAACTTGCTTTGTTCTTTGCCGGTCAGCTTCTGGACGTTCTTCCCGTTAAAAATGATTTCCCCGCCTGTCGCCTCATACAGACGAATGATCGTGCGGCCGGCCGTCGATTTGCCGCAGCCGGATTCACCGACCAGACCGAACGTTTCGCCGCGTTTCACGGCGAAGTTCAGGCCGTCGACGGCTTTGAGCACGCGGCCGCCGCTCAAGTTAAAATGCTTCTTGAGGTTTCGGACCTCCAGAATATTTTCTTGTTCAGCCATTGGAGCGCACCCCCACTTCAATCGGACGTTCTACCTTCGGCGCATCGGGATGCTGAAGCCAGCAGGCGGCACTGTGCGTGTCGGATGCCGTGAAATGCTCGGGATCCTTCTCCAGGCATACTTTCATAGCATACGGGCAGCGAGCCGCGAACGCGCATCCTTTCGGCGGCGCGAATAGATCGGGCGGCGTGCCCGGAATGGAAGCCAGATCGCTGTTCGAATCGCTGTCGAGACGAGGAACGGAACGCAGCAGGCCCCAAGTGTAAGGATGGCGGGGATCATAGAAGATCTCGTTCAACGTTCCCTGCTCGATTACTTTCCCAGCGTACATCACGATGACTCTCTGCGCCATCTCGGCTACCACGCCGAGATCGTGCGTAATCAGAATGATCGAGGTTCCGGTTTTCTCCTGAATGTCTTTCAGAAGATCCATGATTTGTGCCTGAATCGTCACATCGAGCGCGGTGGTCGGCTCGTCCGCGATCAGAAGCTTCGGATTGCAGGCGAGCGAGATCGCGATCATAACGCGCTGGCGCATACCGCCAGATAATTCATGCGGATACTGGCTCAGCCGTTCAACCGGATTGGACATGCCGACCAAGTTGAGCAGCTCAATGGCGCGCTCGCGCGCTTTTTCCTTGCTGCTTCCTTGATGCTTGCGAACGCCTTCCATAATTTGTTCGCCGATGGTCATCGTCGGATTCAAGGAAGTCATCGGATCCTGGAAAATCATCCCCATCTCTTGCCCGCGGAGCTTTTCCATATCCGATTCGCTGAGCTTCGTAATGTCATGCTTGCCGTCAAACATAACGGAACCGTTCTTGATATAGCTTGGAGGTGTCGGAACAAGCCGCATGATCGTTTGGGCGGTTACGGATTTGCCGCAGCCGGATTCCCCCACGATGGCGAGCACTTCCCCTTTGTTCAAAGTGAAAGAGACGCCGCGAACGGCCTGCACTTCACCAGCGGACATCTTGAAGGACACTTGCAAATTGTCGACTTCGAGGATCGGCTTGCTCATTCGTCAGCCTCCTTATTTTCTCATTTTCGGATCGAGGGCGTCGCGAAGTCCGTCGCCCAACAAGTTAAAGCTAAGCAAAATCAAGCTGAAGATCACCGTAGGAAACAGCAGCCGGTGCGGGTGGTACCGCATGACGCCGGCTCCGTCGTTCAGCAGGTTGCCGAGCGATGCCAGCGGCGGCTTGACGCCGAGGCCGATGAAGCTCAGGAACGCCTCTACGAAAATCGCCGTCGGAACGACGAACGTAATTTGAACGACCACAACACCCAGCACGTTCGGGATCAAATGCTTTGCAATAATACGCCAGGATTTCGCGCCAAGGGAACGAGCCGCAAGCACGAATTCCTGCTCCTTGAGCACGAGCATTTGTCCGCGGACAAGCCGCGCCATTGTGACCCATCCGGTAATGGCATACGCCAATATGATGGAGGTGACGCCCGAACCGAGCACCATCATCAGCAGAATCGCAATCAGCAGATAAGGAATCGAATAGATGATTTCGATAAACCGCTGCATGAAGGCGTCCACTTTGCCGCCGAAATAGGCGGAAATACTGCCGTAAAGCACGCCGACCACGAGATCGAGCGCGGCGGCCACAAGGCCGATAAAGAGCGAGATCCGTGTCCCCCACCAGATGCGCGCCCACATATCCCGTCCGAAGTCGTCCGTTCCGAGCCAGTACTTCGAGGACGGCGCAAGATTCGTTTCCTTGAGGTGCTGTGTCGCGTAAGAGAACGGGGTAAGCATCGGACCGATAATGGCGAGGAGGAACAGGATGACCAAAATGATCAATCCGCCCATCGCCAGTTTATTTTTTCTCAAGCGCCGCCAAGCGTCGGCCCAATAGTTCAGGGAAGGCCGGACAATGGCTTCGGCGTTTGTCGTTTTCTGAGCCGGTTGAAACATCTCTTTAGAAATGGATTCCATCGCTTTACTTCCCCTTTCCTAAGCGAATTCTCGGATCGATGAGGTTGTACGCGATATCGGTCAAGAACATCACGACGACGAGGACTCCGGCATAGAACAAGGTCAATCCGGTAATCAACGTGTAATCGTTGGAGAGAACGGAAGTTGCAAACTGGTTGCCGAGACCGGGAACCGAGAAAATTTTCTCCACGACCAGCGTGCCGGTCAGGACGTTAACGGCGATCGGTCCCAGAATGGTGACCACCGGTAAAATCGCGTTTCGAATCATGTGTTTTCCAACAATCGTTTTTCTGGATAGGCCTTTGGATTTAGCCGTTTTGATAAAATCCTGGTTCATCACTTCGAGCATGGATGCCCGCATCATACGGGTCAAAATCGCAATGGTTCCCAAAGACAACGCCAGGGCCGGCAAAATGCGGTATTCGGGCCCCAGCCACAATCCCGCAGGCAGCAGGCGTAATTTCACCCCGATATAGTACGAGAGCAGCGGTCCAATGACGAACGAAGGAATCGAAATCCCGATCAAGGCGACGATGGAAGCCGTATAGTCCCCGGCTTTGTTGTGCTTCAGTGCGGCGACGATACCCAAAAACAAACCTACAATAAGAGCTATAATCAAGGACTCAATTCCGAGTTCGAAAGAAGCCGGAAATGCGGTTTGAATGACGTTCACCACAGAACGCGTCGGATACTGATAGGACACCCCGAGGTCTCCTTGCAGAACGTGGCCCATATAAGTCAAATACTGTTCCCAAACCGGTCTGTCCAAGCCGTATTGCTTGATCAGAATCTGCATGCTCTCGGGAGGCAGTTTGGTTATCGCTTCACCGAAAGGATCTCCCGGCAGCAATTTCATCAGGAAAAAGGTGAGGGACACGATGATCCACAAGGTGATCACCATATACAGCAACCGGCGCAACGTATATGTTAACACAAAGAAAATCCTCCCTTCCCATTAACATGAAAAGAGACCGTCCCGAGCAAACAAGAACGGCCCTCTTCATGCAATGCATTAGCTTAATTATTTCAAGCGTTTCTTCAGCTTAAGCTTATTCGAAGTGAGCCCATTTCCACTCGAAGTCCGGTCCGTAAGGAGGCATGATCATGTCCTTCAGCTTCGGATTGACGACGAACGGAGTGGAGCGGAAGTAAATCGGTGTAACAGCAGCTTCGCCCATGAGAATCTTCTCGGCTTCTACAAGCATATCCGAACGTTTCTTCAGATCTTGCTCGGTTGAAGCGGCTTTTACGAGCTCAGTGTATTTGTCGTTCTCCGGTCCTTCCCAATCTTGGGTGTTGAACGGACCGCCCTTGAGGTACATATCAAGCCAGGTCATCGGATCGTTATAGTCGGCGCCCCAACGGGTGCTGACGATCTGATATTCTTTAGCCAACTCTTTTTCCAGGCGGTTTTTGTGCGGCATCGGGCTTGCCTCTACCGTTACGCCCAGGTTTTCTTTCCACTGGGAAACGACGAACTCCAAAATTTTCTTGTCGTTCTCGTTATCGTCGCCGATGATGGACAGCTTCGGCATCGACGAGATGCCGGCTTCCGCCAATCCTTCGGCCAGCAATTGCTTCGCTTTCGCCGGATCGAACTTCGGCGCCAGGTCGCCTGCGAGTTTACGGAACTCTTCGCCGTTGCCGTCGAGGTTGCCGTTCGGAACGTAACCGGTAGCAGCTACAGAACCGTTGCGCAGTGCGGTGTCTACGAGACCTTGACGGTCGATGGCCATGGAGAACGCTTCGCGGACTTTCTTGTTGGCGAACGCCGGAACTTTCTTGAACTGGAAGTTCAGATAGCCGTTTACGAGTTCGCTTCTGATTTGCAGGTCCGGTTTGCCTTTGTAAGCAGCCATTTGGTCGCCTTTGACTTCGGCAACGTCGGTAGCGCCCGTTTCATACAGGTTCAGACCGGTGCCGGTGTCTTTCACAACGTTCAGCGTGATTTTTTTCAGCTTCACGTTGTCTTTGTCCCAGTACTTGTCGTTCTTCTCGAGGACGAGCGTTTGGTCGTGCTCCCACTTCGTCAGCTTGAACGGACCGGCGCCGATAACTTTGTCGGCGTCTGCGCCGCTCTTGTCGCCCAGCGGGTCTACGAAGTCTTTCTTCTGCGGGTAGAAAGTCAAGAACGAGAGCATGGAAGTAAAGAACGGAACCGGGTGGTCCAGCGTGATTTCCAGTGTTTTCTCGTCGATCGCCTTCGCGCCGAGATTTTTCTTCGCTTCTTCGATAGCGGCGTTGTCTTTGGCACTCATAATCGCTTCGCCGCCCTTAATCCAGGCCACAACGAACGCATAAGTCGCTTTCGTGTTCGGATCCAGCGTGCGCTGGAAGGAGTAGACGAAATCGTTCGCCGTTACCGGCGTGCCGTCGGACCAAGTGATGCCGTCGCGCAGTTTAATCGTATAAACAAGGCCGTCATCCGAAACTTTCGGGAAATCCGCCGCGAGAGCCGGTTGAGGTTTCATGTCTTTGTCCAAACGATACAGACCTTCGCTGATGGCACCCAGCAGCGTGAACGCTGCGGAGCTCTCCGCGATCGATACGTCCAATGCAGGCGGATCGGCGCGATAGTTCGACACCAGTTCGTCTTTACCGGAGCCGCTTTTGCCGCCACAAGCCGCAAGGGAAGCGCCGATTAAGGAAATGACAAGTGCGGTGCTGAAAATCTTTCTTAACTTCATCCCCTAAACCCCTCTCATCAATTTCGTTCGATGGCAGTCGCGAGCTTCATGTCGATTTTCGCGCTGTCTTTTTGTAGGTCACCGAACAATAATTCAATACTACTATCAATACGAATGATCCGCAATCATGTATTTTTTAGATGTCACCTTATCTCACGTAGTAAAGAGATGGAAATTTACCATAATCTAACCGTAAGCGGTTACATAAGCGAAATTTTATAAATATCTTCGAATACTTTGATTTTGAAGTACCCTAGCGAATTGTCGAAAAACCTTAGTTGAACGACACTCTCTATTCCAAGCAACCGAGCGAATATTCATTATGTGAATAAAAATGCATAGTTATCACAAAACAAGCCAAATTTTATTTTGTTGATTCATTTTCCTATTCATTGTGTAAGATACGCCTGTTTTCTGTATAATATATCTCTTGATTTAAATGAGAGTTGACATAATCAGCTTTTATATTATATAATAGCTATTCGTAGAAAGTAACCCACAGATTTTTCCTCGTACGAGCAATATTCCTCCGTTACTCGAGCACATTCCTTAAACTATCTCATGATCAGACGGCTGCTGGAAGGAACACGAACTCTCACTGGCGCGGCCTAGGAGCCGCAAGAACGATGGAGAGGCAGGGCTATCGTTGTTTTCGTGCAAGTGATAAAAGGAAAAATCACGCGGTTGCGCTACCATACAAAAGACCCCCGAGAGCTTGCTCATCGGGGGTCGTCCATTATTGCGGCACTTTAGTCATACCATAAGATGAGCCTCGGCGCCTTCCGCACCGTCCTTTCCTTCGGAAGCGGCCCGCTTGGGCCGGGACAGCATGAAGCCAAGGAGACCGCCCACGATCGCTACATAAACCAGAATCCCGAACGTATGGCCGAACGCATCTGCGTAAAACGGCCGAATGTCCTTAACCGGCGCTTTTTGTGCCGCGATCAGATCATTCATGCGAGTCGTCATTAGCGTGGTCAGACCTGCGACGGCAAAAGACATGACCACTTGTTGCGCCGCGTTTGTAAGTGAGGTAACCCGGCCGACAAGGTTTTGTGGCGCGGACTGGATCAGATGCGTATTGAGCGGCATCATGAACAGACCCATGCCAGCACCCAGCATGGCGAGCGGCAGCATAATCGCCAGATCGCTAGAGTCTGCCGATATATTCGACAGGAGAATGGCGGCAACGGTGGTAATCGCCATACCGGCAAATACAAGCGGACGAGCGCCGAATTTGTCGGAGAGTTTGCCGCCGAGCGGCATGAAGAGTCCGGAAGCCAGCGCCTGCGGCAGCATGAGCAAGCCGGTCTTGATCGGCGAATAGCCTTGGGATTGCTGCAGGAACAGCGGAACCATGAACAATGTGCCGAACATCGCCATTTGGGAAATCCATTGTACGACGATGCCTTTGGTGAAATTACCCGAACGGAATACGCGAAGCTCCAGCAGCGGATTTTGGCGTCTGAGCTCGACTATAATAAACAGGATGAGCGCCACGGCTCCGACAATCATGCCGGTAATGGTCAAGCTGTCCGTCCACATCGGTTTATGGGTGACCGGATTCGGTGTTCCTCCCCTGGAAACGCCGTACACCAGCGCGGCGAACGCGATGGGAGCCAGCACGATGCCGAGCATATCGAGTCCGGGAACCGATTGACGGGCAATGTTGGGCAGCGTGCGCAATCCAAGCAGAATTCCGATGACGCCGATCGGAAGATTCAGCAGAAAAATCCACTCCCACGAGGCGTTCTGCACGAGCCAGCCGCCCAGCACCGGGCCAAGCGCCGGTGCAAGCAAAATCGGAACGCCCATCATGCCCATCACTTGGCCGACTTTGTCAGGCGGAGAGAGCCGGTAGATGAAAGCCATAGCAATCGGTGCCACCACTCCGCCGCCCAGTCCTTGCAGCACGCGGAAGACGACAAGCATTTCCACGGAGTTGGCCAAGGCGCACAGGCCGGAGCCGATCGTAAACAGGCCGATGGAAATGAGAAAAACACGCTTCGCTCCGAACCGGTCCGACAGCCAGCCGGCGAGCGGAATAACGGCCGCTTGAGCGAGCGCATAGCCGGTTACCGTCCACTGCACCAACGACATGTTGGTTAAATGGAATTCCTCCATTAACTTCGGCAGCGCGACATTCACCGCGGTACCGTCCAAAATTACCATGAAGATCCCGATGATGATCGCAACCAACGGGCCCATGATTTCCCGCATGGATAACGTGCCTCCAGCGGGGGTATTACCGGATGTTGACGACATGGATATCCTCCTATCCTAAATACCGCTTTCCCCTCGCGCAGCCTCTCTGCCGTCCGAATTGACCGCCTGCAGGTGCGAGGGTACAATAAGGACATATATGGGCGCTGCCAGGAGAAACGAATGAGATAAACGGACAATTGTCCGTTTTCATTTTGATGTTACCGGACAATTGTCCGGTTGTCAATCCGAAAACAAGCTAATTTTGGAATCGAGAGGTGGGAATCATGACAGTTCGTCAAGAACGAAAAGACGCGGCGGAACATCGAAGAAAAATATTGCAAACAGCCGAAAAGCTGTTCGACGAACATGGCGTGAACGCCGTGAGCATGCATCAAATCGCCAAAACCGCCGGTGTCGGGCAAGGTACGCTATATAGACGATACGCCCACAAAGGAGATCTGTGTCTGGATCTGATCCAAGACTTCAGCCGGGAGTTCATGGAACAGATCGAGCGTTATTTGAAGAAAAATGAAAACCTGAGTCCGCAAGAACGGCTCGGAGCCATCCTCGACCTCTGGATCGACATGATCGAGAAGAAGGCGGAGCTGATCATGACGGTTCAAGCTCATCAGATGATGGAGGCGGAGGAAAGCCGGGCGGCTACCTTCTTCCAATCGCCGCTTTATTCTTATGTAAGGCAGCGGATGTCGGAGCTGCTGGCGGAAATCGCGGCCTCCGAATCCGGTGCGCAGGCCGACCCGACTTTAACGGCTCATGCGCTGATCTGCGCCTTGGCGCCACACGGTTATTTTCATATGAAGCAGGAAAAAAATTATTCGACGGACCAAATGAAACAAAATTTTCGGCGTCTTTGCCGTATTCCTCCCCAATTATAGAACATACGTTCGTAAAGGTCAAATATCAATAGCCAATATCACTATAATGGTAGTTTAACATCTCAGTTGAGATTGCATTTCTTTTAGATTGCTAAATGTTATTTCTCCGATTCCTGCGAAAAAGGCGTCCTGAGGTAAATGGATATTCAAATCCCTAAAAAGAGGGCTGTCCTTCAACTGTGAAGGACAGCCCTCTGTCGCGCCTCAGGCGCCATACGTTCTCTTTTCCTGCCGATGTTGACGCGCCCGCGATTCTCTGACGGACACCTCGATCAGCATCATCACGGCCAGCCACACTTCGACTAACAAGATACCGGCCACCGCGTCCAAAATGACATGCTGCTTCACGAACAAAGTGGACAGGATGATCAGCGTGGACATGGTCGTGATCAGCGTGACGTTCCATTTGTTGCGGAACGAGCTGGTCCATACGAGCCTCATGACCATGTAGCTGGAGAAGCAGTGAATGCTTGGGAAGCAGTTAAACGGCAAATCCCGGTTGTAAATATAGCTCACCAACCAGGTGAACGGATCGTCGACGGTCACCAACGGGCGCGGCACCGTCGTTTGAAACACCGAATAGATGAGATAACAGGTCAGCGCACAAACGATATAAGTGAGGAGCCCCCGGTAGTAGACGGTGATGTTCTTCCGGAAAAAGTATACGAGACACACATAAATGTAGAAAATCCACACTGCATACGGAGCGGCGAAAAACTTCACGAACGGCGTCGCGCGGTCAAGTGCCGTGACCAGCATGTACACTTCCTGGTCGGGCTTGTTGATCCATTGATACATCAGCCCGAGAAACGGGAATACCAGCATCAACGCCAGCGGGGCGAATTTCCTCCAATCGATGTTACGCAAACTCACTTCAGTTTCTTCCCCTCTTCAATCTCTCTCTGTATGGTAGTTAATCGTGCTTGGGTAAACTGTTGACATAGCTGTCGGACATCCGGAGCAGCTGCAAGGCTCTGCGGTATTGGTCCTCCGTCACGTCGGAGGAAGCCGCGGACGCTCCGTCGAACGGATACTTCGTGCCGTCCCGGAAGTTTTCTCCCGGTACGAATATTCCTTTGTCATAAACGAAGGATCCGGACGGCAGATAGTAACGCTGTGGCAGCAGGTTGGACGGCTGATTGAGCAAATCCTGACCGAAATGAATGTGATCCTTAAGTGAGATGCCGAGCAGGTTGGCCACCGTCGGAAAAATATCCGCCTGCCCGCCCAACTGCGTCAATACCTGCGGTTCCATGCTCGGAACAGACATCAGCAGCGGGATGTTCATCATCTCCGTGAACCGGTACTCGCGGCCGCAAATTTCTTGCATCAAATCCCGCTCGTGCCCGTCAAGCGAGTAAATCGGAAGCCCCATGTGATCGCCGTAGAGCACGATCACGCTCTTGTCCCAAAGGCCGGTCTCTTTAAGCCGGGCGATGAACTGGCCGAGCGCATAGTCCGCATAGTTCTGGGCCGTAATGTAATCGCCGACCAATGTGCCTTGAAAGCGGTCGGGCAGCTGGAGCTTGACTTTGCCTTCCGGAATATTAAACGGATGATGGGACGACATGGTGATCAGTTGAGCGTAAAAAGGTTTGCCGGACTCGCTCATCTCTAGCAATTTATCGGACGTTTTGCGGTACAGCACTTCGTCGGAGGAACCGAAAAACACCAGGTCATCGTCTCCGAAATACTCTTTGTCATAATATCGGCCGAAGCCGAGCGCTTTGTAAAGCTCATTGCGGTTCCAGAACTTGACGTCGTTCGTATGGAACGTCGCCGTTTCATAACCGTTGGCTGCCAATACTCTCGGCATGCTGGGAAGCTTCAAGCCGCCGTAATCCTGCGAAGCCGCTCCGTACGGCGGAATCAAAAACGACGTGTTCACTACGAACTCGGCGTCCGCCGTATTGCCCTGCCCGACCATTTGATAGAAATGCGGAAAATACAGCGACTCCTTGACCAGCTTGTTCAGGTTCGGCGTAAGTTCCACTCCGTCGATTTCCGTATTCAGGAGAAATTTCTGGAGAGCTTCCACTTGAATGACGATGAGGTTTTTCCCTTTGGCCGTCCCCATGTAAGCCGGCGCGGCAGGCTCCTTGATGCCTTTCGCCTTGGCGACCGCTTCCGGGGTTACGTCTTTGGCATCCACGGCGGAATCCTTCGAGCTGGCGTAAACCGCGTAGGCTTCGTAATTGAGAATGCCCATTTGTTCCGCCTGCTTCAGCTCATTGACGCTGTCCCGGTTTTGCCACACAATGGCCAAGCAAGCGACGAGAGACAAAGCAAAGACGGCAACGGCAACCTTTTTCGGCTCCCGCACCGCGAACTTCTTGCTCCATTGGCGGAAGCGCCGGCTAAACGCCATTAAAATCAGGAACGCCGCGTTATCGATAAAAATAAGAAGAAAATACGGATGCAAAAGCGAAAAGACGCTGCCGCGGACTTCGGTCACTTGACCGACCTGCTGCAAAGCATGGTACGTCACAATGACGCCGAAGTATTTGTAATACATAATTACCGCGAAATAGATACAGGTCATGACGAGGTTGGCTGCCACATATACGCCGAATTTCCGTCTCGGCGCCAACCATTCGATCAGCGCGAACACCACCCATAAGGACGGAAGACCCGTTATAAGAGGAAGCCATGGGGAGCCCCCGTTGTAGATCACGAATTTGGCTAAGTATATTTTGAGAAGCATGATGATGGTGAAGAAGATAAACGGCTTCGCAAGCCAGTATCTCCATCCTTGCTGTCGTACCGTGCCGGTCTCCCCCTCTCTCTTTGTCTTCAGCCGACCTTCCAAGCCTTATCTATTATATATGAAGCGGCACCGGCAAGGAAGGGAAACTGCCTGGAAGGCACCTAAAGGTTGGCTAAAGCGAGAGCACGGCATATAATGAAGCAAAATGAAAAGGAGTGACCGTGTTGACCATCCGCTACACACGAGCCTATGACCGGATTTTGGACGACTTGTCGAATGCTTTGGCAACGATCCCTAAATTTTATGAAGCGTTCGAAATGAATGATACGGACTGGAACGAATTGGACGATAACGAAAAAGACGTCTGCATCCGCACGCTGGCCGACGACGTATTCTATCTGCTGGGCGCCGAGCCCTCCGCAGCCGTAAGCACCGGATCCGCCGAGTATGATGCCGGCCACGGCGTCATCAAGGTGACGGCCGGACCGCAGCTCGTTCACGTCGTCTCTTTGCGCGAATAAATCCACGATATTCGGCGGAGACGCGGAATAGAACCGACATTACCCGACGAGCAGGGATTCGGCGCCGTCGATGTACACAGCGGTGCCGGTCACAAGCGAAGACCGCGGCGACGCGAGGAACAGCACCAGCTCCGCGACCTGCTCCGGCGAACCCGGTCCGTGCTGAAGCGGCATCTGCCCTTCGGGATATTCCACCGGAATTTTAGCTTCGTTGGCTTCATCGGTAATTTGGGTGTTCCGTCCGATATTCGTCCGGATCGCGCCCGGACATATCGCGTTCACTCTGATTTTGTATTCGGCGAGCTCGAGAGCCGCCATTTTCATGAACGCGACTTGCCCCGCTTTGCTGGAGCTGTACGCGCTCGCCCCCGTATTGGAGAAAACCCGCGTCCCGTTGACCGAGCTCGTGATGATGACGCTGCCTCCCTGCCGTTTCAAATGCGGAACCGCATATTTGACCGTCAAAAATGTACCCCGCAAGTTGATCCCCAGCGTTTGGTCCCAATCCTCGACCGAAAGATCTTCAAGCGTCGTCCAAGTACCGTTGATGCCCGCGTTGGCAAACACGATATCCAGCCGGCCCCAACGCTCGATCAACTGCCGCATGCCGGCTTCCACAGACTCAGCGACAGCCACGTCGGTTTCGACCACCATCGCTTCTCCGCCTTCTTGCTCGATTTCCTTGCGCACCTGCTCCGCTTCCTCCAGGTTCCGGTCCAGCAGGCAAACCTTGACGCCCTCCCGGGCGAGACGCTTGGCCGCTCCCCGTCCGATTCCCGAACCTCCGCCGGTTACCGCCGCCACTTGGCCTCTCATGCCCGTATCGTTCATGATGATCCCTCCATTGGTATGTTTCCCTGAAAAGAAAGTCTTATTGTTTTTGTACCTTTCATGCCATCTTTGACGCACCCGCGACTAATCAGCGGGCGTTCGGGTCATACTCGGAAAGTATGCCTTTGTTGACCGGAGCACCGGAAACAGGCTTCCAGAAGCGGAAGCCTGTCTTTTTTATCAGGAGGAATCCAAGTGGAATCGAGCAAAAAATGGGATCTTGCCTCCATCTCCACGATCCCTCTGACCATGACGCTGGCGAATTCGATGCTGATCCCCGTCTTGCCGGAGATCCAAAAAAAGCTTCTGATTTCCCCTTTTCAAGCCAGCCTGATCATCACCGTATACGCCGCAGTCTCCATTTTTTTCATTCCCGTCGCCGGTTACTTGTCCGACCGCTACGGCCGGAAAATCGTCATTCTTCCCGGACTTATGATCGTCGCGATTGCTGGAGGGGCAGCGGGCTGGGCCTCCGTCGCCATGGATAAACCGTACCCGGTGATTATAGGCGCCCGTTTACTCCAGGGACTCGGAGCAGCGGGATGCTTTCCCGTGGTTTTTCCCCTTGTGGGCGATTTGTTCAAACGGGAGGAGGACGTAAGCAGCGGCCTGGGGATCGTGGAGACGTCCAACACGTTCGGCAAAGTGCTCAGCCCCATTCTCGGTTCCTTGCTCGGTTTATGGGCTTGGTATATGCCCTTTTGGGCAATTCCGGTATTCAGTCTGCTGTCCTTTGTCATGGTAGCGTTTCTGGTGAAAAAGCCGAAAGTAGACGATGAACGGGAACCCCTGCATCCACGGCAATTTTTGAAGTCCATCGGTGACCTATTCCGCAAACGCGGCCGCTGGCTGTACGGAATACTGGTCATCGGCGGCATCAGTATGTTTCTCCTTTTCGGCGCGTTGTTTTATTTGTCCGAATCGCTGGAAGACCGGGGGATGCATGGCGTGACCAAAGGCTTGGTCCTCGCGGTTCCGCTGGCCGTCCTTTGCACGGCTGCCTACTTGACGGGAAGATGGATCGGCGACAGCAAGGTGCGCATGAAATGGATCAGCACAATCGGGCTGGCGATCGCGACCGGAGCGCTCGTCGTCATTGCCGTTGCCGCGAGCCAATCGACGTGGTGGCTGATCGGCATGCTGGCCGTCTGCGTGCTTGGACTCGGCGCGGCGCTTCCCTGCCTGGACGCACTGCTTACCGAGAGCATCGGCAAGGAGCAGCGGGGGACCGTGACGTCCATCTATAGCAGCATGCGGTTTATCGGGGTTGCCTCCGGCCCGCCTGCCGGCGCTCTGCTGATGAAATCCTCGATGGAGACGCTGTTTTTCGTACTGGCTGCCTCTTGCGCGCTCGCCTGCCTGCTCGTCTTATTCACGATCCGCCCCAAATAACTTGTCTATATACCGGTCCCCTTGAATATCGTATACTGATTCCTAAGCAGTTCGATCAGGGAGGGCCGCGATCTTGCCTCAATCTGTGTACCGCTGGACGTTAAACCTGCTTACCGCAGGGTGTCTGATTTTCCTGTACCTGATTTTCACGAACCGCGCGGTTCCGTCTTTGTCTTGGCTTGCCGCTTTCCAGCCGGAACAGTGGCAGAGCGTCAAGACCGTATTCGTCAGCATTTTCCTCGAGGCGCTTCCGTTCATACTGCTCGGAGTCGTCGTGTCCTCGGCTCTTCATTTGTTCGTCTCCGATTCCTTGATTCGCCGGATCATCCCGAACCACCCGATTCCCGGCGTCCTTCTCGCCTGTCTGCTCGGCGTATTGCTGCCGGTGTGCGAATGCGGCATGATTCCGATCGTGCGCGGTTTAATCCGTAAAGGAATGCCGGCCTATCTCGGCATCGCCTACATACTCGCCGCTCCGATTTTGAATCCGGTCACCTACGCCGCTACATACATGGCTTTCCGGACGCAGCACGAAATGGCGTACTACCGCATGGGCCTTGCCTTTGTCGTAGCCGCCGCGGTCGGTTGGGTTCTTTATCTATTCCTGAAGCGGGACCCGTTGAAAGCGGAACCTCCCGCGCATGCGCATGACGGCCATCACCATGATCATCACCACGGACATAGCCACGACCATGAACACCATCATCGAGGCGGAAACAAAGTACTGCAAATGTTCACGCACGCCTCCGACGAATTTTTCGAAATGGGCAAATACCTGGTCATCGGCTGTTTCCTGACCGCCGTCATCCAGACGTTCGTCAGCCGGGGTGAATTGGTCTCGATGGGCGGCGGTTTGATCGGCTCCCATTTGCTCATGATGGGATTTGCCTATATCATCTCGCTTTGTTCCACATCCGACGCCTTCGTCGCCGCCTCCTTCGCCGGAACTTTTTCCAAGGGCGCGCTTCTCAGCTTCCTGGTGCTCGGCCCGATGGTCGATTTCAAAAACACGCTCATGATGCTGGCCGTCTTCCGTACCCGCTTCGTCGCCAAGCTGACCGTGCTCATCGTCGTGTTGGTGCTGGCTGCGTCCATCCTGCTGGAAAAGCTGTTCCTGCCATCCTGAACTTGAGGTGAAGCCGATGCTACCGTCGATCAACCTGCGTCATACTTTGCATCATTTAATCCGCGCACTGATATTGGGCGGCTTCGCTTTCTATATCATCCGTCTTGTGCAGAATGACAATTTGACCTTGTATATCGCGCCGCGCATGACAATTTACGTCAAACTCGCCGCCATGGGCATGTATGTGATTGCCGCCGTTCAATTGTATGAGGCAATCCGTGCATGGAACGGTAACCGGGACGAGGTTTCCTGCGATTGCGCGCACCCTTCTTCCGGCCCGGTATGGCGGAGCGCCGGGATGTACGCATTGTTTGTCGTCCCTCTGCTCACAGCGTTCGTAACGCCCGACACGATTATCGGAAGCTCGATGGCCGGCAAGAAAGGCATCAATCTGTCCGCTTCCTCGGCGTTCAAGCAGCAGGTCAAGGAGCCCTCTCCTTCTCCCGCTCCTGCCGAACCTTCCACACCCGCGCCGACCGGGCTTGATGCTCTGTTCCCGGCCGATCAGTTTTCCGAGTCCTACGCGAATTATGGGAAGAAAATTTATGGGCAGCAAGAGATCATCGTCACGGAAAAAAGCTACATGGAAATTTTGACGACGCTCGATATGTTCCTCGACCATTTCGTCGGTAAAAAGCTGACCATCAGCGGATTCGTCTACCGGGACGAGTCAACCGGCAGCGACCGGTTCATTCTCGGCCGGTTCGCCGTACAATGCTGCACGGCGGACGCTTTGCCGTACGGCGTCATGGTGGTTGGTACAGAAGACGCACAATACGCGAAAGACACTTGGCTGACCATAACCGGAACGCTGGGGAAAACAACCTACAATGGCCGTGAAATCATGAACCTGAAGCTGGAGAAAGCCGTGAAAATCAAACCCGCCGACGACCCATACGTGTATCCGGATTTGGATTTCGGTCTGAATTGAGGAGCGGCCGTTATCCTTCTCTCCTCAATCTTACAGCGACTCCCGACCCGACCACGCACATCCCTAAGTCAGTCACACTATCTTACAGCGGCACCCGACCCGACTACGCACATCCCTAAGTCACTCACACTATCTTACAGCGGCACGTCGTGGCCACGCACATCCCTAAGTCACTCACACTATCTTACAGCGGCACCCGACCCGACCACGTACATCCATAAGTCACTCACACTTTCTTACAGCGGCACCTGACCCGACCACGCAAATCCCTTAGTTAGTCACACTATCTTACAGCGGCACCCGACCCGACTACGCACATCCCTAAGTCAGTCACACTATCTTACAGCGACACGTCGTGGCCATTCTGGCGTATTAAAAAAGCCGATGCCCTGAAGGCATCGGCCTGTTTCACTGATCGAAAGGCTCACTTCAAACTACGTCGTAGCCTTGATCTTCGATCGCTTCCTTGATCGCTTCGAGCTTCACTTGGGAATCATCGTAGCGAACCGCCACTTGTCCGCTTGCCAAATCCACTTCGGCGGTGCCTCCGAGGTTCTTTACCGCGCCCTCCACCGATTTCACGCAATGCCCGCAGGACATTCCTTTTACTTGCAGCGTCACGCTTTGCATGTCCAATTCCTCCCTCTCCGATTTATTTCATCAGCTTATGGACCGTCGTCAGCAGTTCGTCGACCACTTCGGTTTCGCCGGACTGGATACGCTCCACAATGCAGCTTCTCATATGGCCTTCCAACAGCAGTTTGCCGACACTGTTCAAGGCGGATTGAATGGACGCGATTTGGTTCAGTACGTCGTCGCAGTAAGTATCTTTCTCAATTAACCCTTTGACGCCCCGCACCTGACCTTCGATCCGGTTCAGTCGGTTGATTAGGTTGGCCTTCATCTCATCGGAATGATGGCTTTTTCTGACCGGCTGGCCCCCGCCTTCACCGCCGTGAATATGGCACGCCGATTGTGTTTGCTCCATCCCTCTCACCTCTGTGCCTCCATTTTAATATACCCCCATGGGGTATGTCAATCGAACTTTTTCCGTTTGCATAAATCATCCTGCCCCGGGAACGATAGGAACATTCCGGCCGAAGGAGTGTTCTATGTGGTAGACCGAACAGACGCAGAGCAGCCCACGATTGCCCCCGGCGTGGATGAAGCCCAAACCTTGGAGGCCGAACCCACCGAGAAAGAAAGAAAACGCGGCGATTACACTGAGGTGACGACGCTTCATCTCGACCGCACGCCTGAAGATTAATTCCGTGGACAGGCGGGATCCTGTCCTAGGGGTGTGCTCATGAAAATGCAAAAAATAAACGCGCTGTTACATCAACTGTCGCACGATTATTTGCTCATTTCGATTGCGGCGGTTTTATTTTTTGGGGTGAAGACGGTCGCCGCATATCTTACCTACAGACACTATAATCGGAAGCTCAATAGGCTGGAAATGATGCTCCGGGACTTAACCTCGCGATCGAAAGAGTGAATGGCAAATCCAGAAGGACGCCCACACAAAACCAAAACAATATCCCTAAAAGCGCAGTTACAAAAATAAATCTGAAGTTGACGATGTCCGTTAACCCCATAGCTGCTTTGATGCCGTACTCGACGTTTGAAACCAGATTAGCAGCAACCTGGTTGTTCCCTTCACCGGCTCCATGTTGGGAACTCAAGTCGATAAACACCGAAAAGATAACCAAAATGAATTGGATTAGTGGCAACCATAACGAGAGCCTCAGTCTCAAGAGATGAACACACCCTTTTATCTTAAAAAATGCTGGACTTTGCAACCCGGATCTCGTCTAACGAGTCTATATTCATGATAGCGCTTAAGCAAGCTTGTGACACAGACGTCGAGGTTGCGCGTATCTCAATCCCGAGCTGGAGGGAATACGGTGAGAATAACGTTGTGTATCGTCATCCTGTTTATCGGCATTTTGAGCGGATGCACGGAAGATAAGCCCACAATAGCGCAAGAACTTAAAAACCCGGACTTATCGAGGATTCAAAGCGAGAATAAGGCCCTTCATGATCAAGTCATCCAACTTCAAGAACAACTGCAGGCCACCCAACAAAAATACAACGATCTGCAAATGAGTGTACAGTCCAGCATGGCCGCACAACAACCGCTCGCCACCCAGTATCCGGATATTGCCGACCTGACTTCCGTACCACAGCTTCAGAAGATTGAAATCAGAGACGCCAAAGGCTCGAAAACCATTACAGATCCCGACTTGCTTAACAGCGTATCGAATCTGTTTGTGATCAAGGATACAGCCCCTCTTGGCAGCCCGCCGATTGCGGACATCGAACCGGTCGATTATTTGCTCACGACTGCTAATGGGACGGTAAAGGTAAGCCTCGTAAAAATGGGGATTGTATCCTTCGACGATCTTTATCCCGGCGAAATTTATAGAGTTGAGAACGACGCCTATCAACTCGCAAAAGCATTCATGAGCAGGCCTTCTTATTTGGGCAAAGAATCCACGGTTGAAAAAATGGTAAACAGCGGACTTCTAAAAGTCGATGACAAGTATGATGTGTGGGCGGCCGGACGTATACGTCTGATCGCTTTAGCTTTCTATGATGCTCATAAAACCGAAATTAAAAAGCCGAAAACATTATCGCAGGCACGGATGAAAATGACGTTTTATTATTTTGGCAAAGAAATTCAAATGAACCTATACGACGGAAAAGTTGAAATTCAGGATGGTACTCTTGAGCAATGGTTTGATCTGAAGCCCGAAGATATTGAACAGATCCGAGCAGGATTTTCTGCAGCCTGACTCTAACGTATAAAAACCACTCTCAAAACTCCTTCGCGGGCAGTTTTCTGAGAGTGGTTTTGTGTGAATGCCTGACTATACGCGTTCCCACGTCAATTCGCCTGTCGCCGGATCCTTCAGCAGCACTCGTCCTTCCACGGGGTTGCCCGCCTCGTCCTGCAGCTTGAGCTTGGCGGTTTTGCCTTTGTCGATCAGGCTGCGGATCATCGCATCGGTCAAGTCCCGGCCGAAGCTGTTTTTCCAGATGACGAATTTGCAGCCGGCTTTATATTCGCTGCAGCCATAGCCTTTGCGCCCCATGAAGATATGGCCTCCGCACCCGGGCCGCGGACAAGGTGCAATCGTTCCGGCCGGGCCGGGCGCGGCGGTTGTCGCCTTCTGCGGCGCAGGCTTGGATGGGGAGGTGCTGCCGCCGCTTCGCTTGCGGGAACCCGCTTTGCCCTTACCGCCCGCAGCTGCTTCCGCAGGAGCGAACGCCGCTTTCGCCGCCTGCCGCTGATTGCGCACCCGGTCCACAATCAGAGACGCGAACTTCTTCACATTTGTCATGAACGTGTCGGCCGAAGCTTGTCCGCGGGAAATCTCGTTCAGCCGGCGCTCCCATTGTCCGGTCATTTCCGGCGATGCGAGCAGCTCCACACCCGCTCCGCGGATCAGCTCGATGGCCGTCCGGCCTTTGCGGGTGAGCATGAGCTTCTTGCCTTGCATCTCGATATAGCCGACCTGCTTCAGCCGTTCGATCGTTGCCGCCCGGGTGGCCGGGGTGCCGAGGCCGGAAT
Source organism: Cohnella pontilimi (assembly GCF_005049045.1). Lineage (GTDB taxonomy): Bacteria > Bacillota > Bacilli > Paenibacillales > Paenibacillaceae > Cohnella > Cohnella pontilimi. The sequence continues at coordinate 153,755 of NZ_SUPK01000008.1, read as the reverse complement.
CCTTCATCGCATCCCGCAGCTCTTCATCCTCGATCTGCTTGCCTGCGCTTTCCATCGCCTTCAGCAAAGTACCTTCGGTGTAATGCTTGGGCGGCTGCGTCTCTTTCGCCTTCACCTCGGCATCCGTACAGGTGACCGGAAGGCTCGCGTCCAGCACGAAAGGCGTCTCCGTCTCCTCGGCTTCTTCCTCTCGTTCTTTGGCCGAATCCCCGTCATCCTTTGCGTTCTTTTTGCCGCCCTTTCCGCCGCCGCTGTCCGCCTGGTCCGCATAAACGACTTTCCAGCCGGCCGCCAGCCGCTCCTTGATGGTCGTCTTGAACCGCTCGCCCGCCGCCTCGGTCATCACCGTATGCACTTTATACTCCGCCGGAGGATAGAAATGCGATAAAAACCGCCGGACGATCAGGTCGTACAGCTTTTGTTCCTCAGGACTTAACGTCCCGGGTCGCTTATACGTAGGCATGATGGCGTGGTGGTCTTCCACCTTGGAAGGATTGCACAAGTTGCGGTTGCCGGTGTGCACCAGACTTTTATTCGCGCCTTCCACGAGTGCGTTGTACGCCGAGCCGCGAAGCGACCCGAGTACACGGTGCATTTCCGGGATATTTTGCTCCGTTACGTAGTTTGAGTTCGTCCGCGGATACGAAATGACCTTATGTTTCTCGTACAGCGCTTGGGCGATGTCGAGCGTTTTCTTGGCCGAGAATCCGAACTTGCCGTTCGCGTCCCGCTGCAGCAATGTTAGATCGTACAGCTTCCACGGATACTCTTTCGTTTCTTTTTGCTCATAGGATTCTACCTTGGCAGGGACACCCTTCACTTTGGCGGCGATGCTCTCCGCTTTGTCCGGGTCCGTGATGCGGTCGCCCTGCCACAAGCCTTTATAGACCGTCGCATGCTGCGTAAATACGCCGGACACTTCATAGTATTTAAGGGAATCAAAAGATTCGATCTGCAGCTGCCGGTCATAAATCAAGGCAAGAACCGGCGTCTGCACGCGCCCGACGGACAGCAGCTCCCCGTGTTTGGTCGTAAAAGCGCGGGAACCGTTCATGCCGATCAGCCAATCCGCTTCGCTTCTGGCGCGGGCGGCCGTCGTGAGGTTGCCGTACTCGGCGTCGTCCTTCAGCTCGTCGAACCCTTTGCGAATCGTCTCGGGTGTCAGGTCGGAGATCCAGAGGCGCTTCACCGGCTGCCTCAGCCGCAAATACTCCCGGATCAACGAGAAAATATGCTGTCCCTCGCGCCCGGCGTCGCAAGCGTTCACCAGTTCGCCGCAGCGGGTTGCCAGCTCTTTGATGACGCCCAGCTGATCCTTCGTGCGGGGATTGGGAAGCAGTCGGAACGATTCCGGAATGATAGGCAAATCGTCAAGCCGCCATTTCTTGTACTTCTCGTCATAGTGATCCGGCTCGGCCAATCCGATCAAGTGGCCGATCGCCCAAGTGATGACGTAACGCTCCCCTTCGAGGTAGGACCGTCTGTTCACCGCCTTAGGTTCGATAACGGCCGCGATATTGCGTCCCATATCCGGTTTTTCGGCGATAACGAGCGTTTTCAAGTTGGTTTACCCCATTAACTGATTTGTTGTCCTTGTCCGTTCGGCACAACCGTCTCCCGAAATGAAGAGCACCTCATCAAAGCAACACTTCGCGTGTTTGGCCTTTGTGAGGTGCTTCCCCGGTTTACAGTTGCTCTTATTATGAGACAGTTGTCTTTTGGCTGTCAATAGTTCGAAAACTACTTCCGTCCGTTAAAGCGCGCCCAGACCGATCCGCTCCATGACCTGAGTGCAAGTTAAAATATTTTTCCCGGCATGAAATTCCGGATCCTGAAATTTGCAGGCTGGAACGATGTCAACCGGCAAACCTGTATCTCCGTCGATGTTCTGAAACGGTCCGAAATTCGTTTTTTCGTTCATATACATACCGAAATACGCATTGTGCGCATCGACGTACTTCTCCAGAAACAGTTCTTCCTTCGTGCATTCGTAGCCAAGCAGAAGCCCAAGCATCGTTTCAGGCAAAATCCACCAAGGCATGGTGCGGTTGACGGGTTGTCCGGAAACGGCTTCGAACGATTTGAACATGCCCGGATGCTTGCGGTTCCAGCCTTTCTCCACATTCCATAGCAGCAGCTTAGGGGCCAATCGGCGGATTCGTTCCGCCAGGCTGCCGAACTGCCCCGCCTGGACGGCGAGCCTTGCGAATTCCAGGGCGAAGCTGCAAAATTCCACGGAATGTCCGGGATCGACGATATAGTCGCCGTTCTCACCACGCAGCGGTTTGCCGTCCAGCGAAGCGAATTCCACGAAAGCCCCGGCCTCTTCGGCATAGTGCGCATCCAGCAAATGCTCGGTCAAATCAGCCGCCATCTGCAAATAGCGGGCGTCGCCCAGCAGTTTGTAGAAATCGTTGGCGGTATCCAGCGCGATCGAATACGGATTTTCGAACAAACGATCCTCGAAGATGGGGTCCGGTTCGGGCACAAACCGGTTGGCTTTCAGCGCATCGATCGCTTGATCGAACAAGTTCACTCCGAGTGCGACCAGCCGCTTGTCCTGAACCCTCGCCCCATATTCCACGAATGCCAGCGCGCCGTACAAGTCGCTGTAGCTTTTATAGCCTTTCGGACAAGGACATTGCGTCTGTTTCTCCATCCCGCTGCGTTCAGCCAGAAACGGAATATGCCCGTCGTTCAGCGCCAGATGCTTCTCCAGCCAGCTGACCGTATGGCCGGCGAACGCCATCAGCTCGTCTTTGGCATGCGGGAACGCATCGGCAAAGCGGCAGAAGGCGCTCACGCCTCTGCCGTTGATCCAGCCGTACGGAAGATTGTCTTCTTCCGCAAACTCGATGCCCGTAATCGAATTATAACCGGTATGCACGCCGGGGAAATCGGGATGCTTGCGGAACCGGCCGATTAAAAATGCCGCCCGAATGTCCAAATACTTAAGGTAAGCTTCCGCCGCTTCTCCGTCAACATCCCGGGCGCGGCTTAACGAATGAATCGGAAAGTCCATGATGCTTCCGCCCCTTTGATCCCATAAATTCCCGCGTCTGCGGCCGAGTCCGTCATTTACCGCCCGTCATGCTGATGCTCTCGATAATGTGCCGGCGAAGCAGAAGGTACACAGCGAGAATCGGAATGATCGAAATCAGCGACGCCGCCGAAATCATCGTCATATCGACCGTGAACGAGGATTGAAACACGGCAAGTCCCAGTTCCATCGTAAACTTCGACTGGTCGCCGACGACCAGCAGCGGCCAAGTAAATGCGTTCCACGCTTCGATAAAGGCGAAAATGCCGAGAGCGCTCATCGGTCCGATCATCAGCGGAATGACGATTTTGAAGAAAATGCCCCAATCCGACAGCCCGTCGATTCTGGCCGCCTCCATCACTTCGTCCGGAATTTGCTGCACGACATTTTGCCGGATGAAGAAAATCCCGAAGCTGAGGACGAGGTAAGGCAGCACCAGACCGCCGAATTTGTTCAGCAAATCAAGCTTCTGCATCTCCAGATACAGCGGAATCATATAAATTTCGAACGGAACGATGGCCGTCGCCAAAATGACGGCGAACAGGAAGGCAAGTCCGAAGTAACGGTACTTCGCGAATATATAGCCGGAAATAAGTGAGGTAAACACGATCGCCAGGGATGACAGCACGGCCATCTTGACGCTGTTCAGAAAATACAGATGGAACGGTGCCGCTTGAAACACTTTCGTGAAATTGTCGAAGTTGAAATGCTTCGGAATAAACGAAGGGGGCCACGTGTTCAATTCGTTCACCGATTTGAACGCCGTCGAAATCATCCATAGAAAAGGAATGATCATGATGAGCGCCCCGATGAGCAGCACCGTAAACACCAGAGCATTCGTGAGCTTCTGTTTGCGCTTCATCGTTTCATCCCCTTTCTGGATGTCTTTTTATCCCGAAGCAGCATCAGCTGCAGCGCAGTCAGCACGAGGACAATCAGGAACAGAATGACGGCTTCGGCAGCCGCATATCCCATTTTGTAAAAGCGGAATCCGCTCTCGATCATATCGTACACGAGTACGCGCACCAAGTGGCCCGGCGCGCCCTGAATATCCGACGCCAAAATGTACACCTGGCTGAATACATTGTACCCCTGGATCAATGTGACCGTAGAAACGAACACAGTAATCGGCTTAAGTAACGGCAGGGTAATATGCCAGAAGGCCTTAATGCCCGTTGCTCCGTCGATGGAGGCCGCTTCATAGTTTTCTTTGGAAATCCCTTTCATCCCGACGAGGAAAATGATCATGTTATAGCCGACCATTTTCCATACTGTCAGCATGACGACCGAAAAAATCGCCAGATTCGTGTCGATGAGCCAGGCTTGCGCCGGCACGCCGAAGAACGACAGGAAGTAATTGAGCAGCCCGTGGTTGGAATCGAGAATCCATCTCCAGGCTACGGCAACCGGCACCATCGGCATAATATACGGCAAGAAGTACAGCGATTCGAACCATGATTTGAAACGAACGCCCCGGTCCAGCATCGCCGCGATGATGACGGCGAACGGTACGCTGAAAATGAGTACGCCGAACGCAATCAGCGATGTATTCCGAATGGATTGGATAAACGTATCGCTTGAAAATAACTCCTTAAAGTTGTCCAGCCAAACGAACGGCTTATGGGCGGAAATCAAATCCCACTCGAAAAAACTGATATACATCGTTTGCACGATCGGTATAAATCGCAAAACGGCATACAGGATGATGATCGGCGCCAGCGCGAGGATGACGAACCAATGCCCGGACTTCAGCCGAGGCTTCCTGCGAACTTTCTCCATGCTTTTATTCCCCCTGAATGCCCCAATTACAGCAAGGATGCACTTTCTTCGTCCAGATACATGCGGCACTCCCGGGCATTGCGAAGAATCGACGCGGGACATTCTACGGAAATGGGGCCATGCACAGTATCTTTGACCGCCTTCTTCTTTCTGTCGCCCGGCACTGTGCAAAAAATCGCAGAGGCGGATAGAATGGCGGGAATCGTCAAGGTTATGGCCGTCGTCGGCACTTGCTCCAGCTTGTCGAAGCAGCCGTCGTTCACTTGCTGTACCCGGCTCGTTTCGTCCAGCTCTACTTTTTTCACCAGGAACGGGTCCTGGAAGTCGGCCACGTGGGGGTCGTTAAACGCGATATGGCCGTTTTCCCCAATCCCAATGCAGGCAATATCGATCGGTTGTGCGGCCAGCAGCTCCGAATACCGTAAGCATTCGCGATCGGCATCATTCAACCCGTTAATCCGGTGAAACAGTTTCGGTGTATGGACGCTGAAAATACGATTTTGCAAGTAGGTGGAAAAACTCTGGGGAGCGTTCTGCGGCAAGCCGACATACTCATCCAAATGAAAGCATACGATACGGTCCCATGGAATATCGTCCGACTGGCTGCGGAGCGAGTCGAGAAAATCATTCTGCGAAGGCGCTGATGCGAGCACCAACGTTACCGTTTCTTTTTCCTGGAGCAGTTTCTTTAATTGCGCTTTTACGTCCGCGGCGACCGCGTCTCCCATTTCCCGGCGAGTCGGATAGGAAAGAACAGTTAGATGGTCAATGGTTAGTTGTTTCATGAATAGGGCCTCCTGTTATGGCGAAAACAAGTTTTTCACTGATGCACGTTCCACCAGCTTCAAGTCGTACTTAACGTACCTAAAATCGCTGTCATCCCGCTGAAAAATCCGATCGAACAGCCTCGTACCCATCGCTTTTCCCGCTTCGTAAGTCGGAATCGATACGCTGGAAAGCGGAAACGCCGTCGTATCGATATCGTCAAACCCGATAACGGACATATCATTCGGCACATTCAAACCGGCAGCCATGAACGCTTTGATAACGCCGATTGCGATGACGTCGTCAAAACAAATGAGCGCAGTCGGGCGATCGTCTGATGCAGCCAGACGCCTCCCAATCTCCTGGGCTTCCGCCATGCTGCCTGTTTCTTTGAAAATCAAGGCTTCGTCCGGCACAAGACCGTGTTGTTTCATCGTGTCCAGGAATCCGGTCAACCGCTGCTTCGACGCCTTCGATGTCTTAAGGCCACAGACGAACCCGATCCGTTCATGTCCTTTGGAAATTAAATGCTGGGTCACTTGGCAGCCACCGTCGTAATCGTCAAATTCGAACGTGTCGCACGACAAGCCGGGGATTTGGCCCAGCGTAACAAACGGCATGCGCTTTCGCTTCAAATCGAAAATATGATCGAAAGACACTTCCTCCAGCAAAGGGACAATGACTAGCCCGTCTACCCGTTTCCGAACCATCGCTTCGATATGGTCGATTTCCAGTTCCTGATTCTCCCCGCTGCTGCAAAGGAAAACCGTGTAGCCGTGCTCGATCGCTACCTCTTGAACACCTTTCGTAATATGATTGTAAAAAGGGTTCGTAATATCTTTAATGATCAGGCCGATTGATTTCGTCGAACGGGAGGACAATCCTTTGGCGATTTCGTTGGGGATGTACCCGTGTTCCTGAGCGAGTTGCATCACTTTTTTTCGGGTTTTTTCAGAAAATCCGGTTTTTCCATTTAAGATTCCGGATATGGTGCTTTTAGCCAGTCCTGTTATTCTCGCTAGATCGGCGATCGTCGTGTTCAAAACAGATTCTCCCCCCAATCATCTATGAGAGTATGTATCCCCTCAACAAGAGGGGATACGATCAACTCTCATGGAGGAGATTCAATTGCCTTATTCGGCCAGATCTCCTGACTTTTTCAAAATCTCATTCGTTTCTTTCGCACATTCATCCAGGAAATCCTTTATTTTTTGCGGGTTATCCACGAAGCTGGCATCCGTATAGCCTTTCGTCATCAGTCGATCGGCCAATTTGGTTTGGATTTCATCGTATTCAGGGAGAGAAGGATACATTTGCGCGTCTTGATGCGCCGGGAAGAACGCTTCGAACTGCGGATACTTCACGAACACGTCTTTCAGATCCAGGTCTTTGCGAACCGGCAGCCAGCCCGTCATCGTCATCAGATTTTTCTGACTTTCCGGCTCCATCAGGAATTGAAGGAACTTCCACGCCATTTCTTGCTTGTCTTTGTCCGCCGTGGTGACATAAAAATTGTCTTGCTGTTCGACGTTGGCCGCCAGCGGAGCGGTACCGTAATTCAAGTTGGGTGCTTTCGCCGCCGTATCGATGACGACATTGGATTCCCGAAGGAAGAAGGCTGTAGCTCCGGTTTGGAACGCCTCGGTGTCATGCTTGATTTTGGCATCGTCCGTATGATACTTAAACAACATATCGACATACATTTTTAAAGTTTGATAGCCTTCTTCGGTATTGTAGTTCGCTTTATATTTGCCGGGCGAAACTTCTTTGATGATGCTGCCGCCTCGCTGCGCCAGCAAGATCCAGAACTTTTCCGTGACACCGCTTCCGCCTCCGCTTATACGAAGGCTTTGTCCCGAGCGAACCAGGTTGCCGGACGCGTCGGATTTCGCGAGCTTCTGGGCGTATTCTAAAAATTGATCTATACTTTTCGGCGGTTCGGTCAAACCGGCTTCATTGAACATATCTTTGTTATAGAAAATAGCGTTTGCGTTTTTGAACACCGGCAAGCCGTAGGTTTTACCGTCCGGACCCAGGTTTTTGACATACAGATCCGGGAATGCGCCGGAATGGGCGAACTGGCCAACATTGTCCGGAGCTTGCTGCAGCAAATTCGCATCTATGTAGCGGTAAGACAACGAATGGTTCATGGTGACGATATCAGCAGCGCTTTTAGAAGGAAGAGACGCCGCCAGTTTTTTCTCGAAATCGCGGAGCGGATAGGACGTGACTTCAATCGTGACATTCGGATTCGTCTTTTTGAAATCTTCCGCGGCTTTCTTCACCCACGGGTCCAGTTCGGAATAACCGGTCCAGAAAGACAGCTTGACGGACTTGGAAGAATCGGAGCCTGTGGATGACTCCCCGGACTTGTTGCCGCATCCCGTCAAGAGCATTGCGATCGTCAATACACCGATAAATGCAGCGAGAATCATTTTTTTGGTTCTCATGCAAAAAACACTCCCCTTGTTTGGTTAAAAACCTTCCAGAACAACAACACTTCCGTTTGAACCGGTTCAAATTTGATTGAAAAAAAATTGAACCGGTTCAAATTTGGCTGAAAAAAAACGGCAGGCCATTAACCCCCCTTTTACCTGAAGCGCTTTCAATTGATGTTTGTATTGTAATGCCACGTTACCCATATCGTCAACCAGAAAATTCTATTAGCTTTCAATATCCGTCCCATCCCTTTTTTAATGCATGATTTCGTGGGCTGTGGTACTTTGATTATGATATGAAGTTCGAAAAATGGCAGACGGAGAGTGAGAGATTTGGAGCCTACCACGGTGCGATACGCTAGATCGGTATGTCCGCTGGATTGTCCGGACACGTGCAGCTTGAGGGTAAAATTCGAAAATGACCGCATCGTGGCGGTGGACGGTAACCCGGATCATCCCGTCACGCAAGGCGCCATTTGCAATAAAGTACGAAATATACCGGATCGCGTCAACCATCCGGACCGATTGATGTATCCGCTGCGGCGGGTAGGGCCGAAAGGCACCATGGGGCCGTTCGAGCGGATCAGTTGGGAAGAGGCATATGACGAGATCACGAGCCGGATGAAGCAGTTGATCGAGCAGCACGGCCCCGAATCGATCATGCCTTACAGCTTCTATGGCAATATGGGTGTACTCAACGCGGAGGGGATGGACCGCCGGTTTTTCCATCGTCTCGGAGCGACCCGGCTGGACCGGACGATTTGCAGCGTAGCGGGCAACGTCGGATACAACTATACGATGGGCACAAGCGCGGGCATCGACGCGGAAGACACCGTGCATTCGAAGCTGATTTGGATTTGGGGCGCCAATGTGGTGTCGACCAATATGCATCAGGTCGTGTACGCGACAGAGGCGCGCAAGCGCGGTGCGCGGATCGTACACATCGACGTGCACCGCAACCGCACTTCGGCATGGGCGGACGAATTCATCGCCGTGCGGCCGGGGACGGATGCCGCGCTGGCGCTCGGCATCATGCACGTGCTGATCCGGGAAGGTTTGACGGATTCGGCATACTTGGCTGAACACACGATCGGGTTCGACGAGCTGGCTGCGGAAGCCGCACAATACTCGCCCGAGCGGGTGGCGGAAATCACCGGCGTGCCGGCGGAAGACGTCGTGCGTCTGGCTCGCGAATACGGCACGACGTCTCCTGCCTACATCCGAATCGGCAACGGCCTGCAGCATCACGACAACGGCGGCATGGCCGTCCGCACAATCGCCTGCCTTCCGGCGTTGACCGGTCAATGGGCCGTTAAAGGCGGCGGCGCCATCAAGAGCAACAGTATGTATACAGGTTTGAACGCCGAACGGGTAGAACGGCCGGACTTGCTGCAGAATCCCGCGACCCGCACGGTCAACATGAACCAGCTCGGGCAAGCTTTGGCGATCGAAGATAAGCCGGTGAAATTCTTGTTCGTCTACAACTGCAACCCCGCCACGGTCGCTCCTGACCAAAACCAGGTTCGGCGCGGCCTCATGCGGGATGACTTGTTCACGGTCGTACACGACTTATTTTTGACGGACACGTGCCGGTATGCCGACATCGTGCTGCCTGCTACGAGCCATTTTGAAAACTTGGATATATTCGGCTCATACTGGCACTTGTATTTGCAGCTTCACGAGCCGATTTTGAAGCCGATGGGCGAATGCAAATCCAACTTCACCTTGTTCAAGGAGCTCGGACTTCGCATGGGCTTCGAAGCCGAAGCATTCGATATCACGGTGGAACAGATGATCCGGGAAGCGCTGGACAATCCGGCGAATCCGTATTTGGAAGGCATCACGTACGAAGCGCTTCAGGAAAAGGGCTGGATGAAGGCGGCGCTTTCGGGCGGCTCAATATTCGAGGAGCGGATTCCGACGCCGTCGGGCAAAATCGAGCTCGCTTCCGAGCGGATGCGGCTCTCCGGCATGTCGCCGGTTCCGACGTACACCCCTGTCCGGGATGACGATGACACGCTGCCGTTCCTGCTGGTGACCGGTCCGAACCACAACTTCCTCAACTCTACTTTTGCGAATCAAGAGAAGCTGAAGCGGATCGAGAAACGGCCGCTGCTCCATATGCATGTGAACGACGCGGCAGCATTAGGTGTCGTTTCCGGTGATCGTGTGCGCGTATGTAACGGGCGCGGAGAAGTGCTGATCACGGTAGACGCGGCGGAAAATGTGCTTCCCGGCGTGCTTGTCACGCAAGGCCTGTGGTGGGAGGAAGGCAACGAAGGCGTCCAAGCCATCAACACGCTGACCTCCCAGCGCCTCGCCGACATGGGCGGCGGAGCCACGTTCTTCTCCACCAGAGTTACCGTAGAGAAGTTATAATCATGGCGATGGAGCGGATCCACCAGTTGCGTAGTAGCCGTGTGCTACCTATTTGCGCCGATCGGGTGGGTCCGCTCGTTGTTTGGTAGCTGTGTGCTACTTTTTGCGTCGATTGTTAGTCAGTCAGAGTGACTAAAGAGCACAGACAAACGAGAGTACGTCGATTGTTAGTCAGTCAGAGTGACTTACACTTGCGGCGCGGCGGGAGTGCTCACAATGAAAGCCGGGAACCGCATCAGCGGCTTCCGGCTTTCAGCATAACGCCGTCACCCTATCGAGGTCACTCGCCTGCCTTCGAAGCGAGAAAATGGTACAATATCAAAATGCAAATTCCAGCAAGGAGGCTCACTTAATGCCCGCCGTCAATCGCAAGCTGCTCACCGACGCCGATTTTCAAGACGCCATGGAGCGCCAAATCGGCATCCGGGTATTCGAGCGCGATCACATCGTCCATTCGGGAGGCGCGATTCTTCGGTTCGACGAACGATCCGTCGTCATCCAAGCCGGCGTCAGCGACCTATCCTACTTCACTCGAACCGCCTGCGAATTTTACGAGCTGAAGAAGCGATAGCCGCCGCTAGGCCACGAAACCCTTTACTCGCAGCCCTAAAAGAACAATTACCGAAAAAATTACCCATACGAGGAGCGTTAAATAGTTTACAAATTTGCGAGCCAGGATAAAACGGGAACCCGAACGCAGATCTGCGCGCATCACGGCACGGTCCGATTGTTGTCCCATGAAGATGAAAATCGGAAACGCCGGTAAAAAATATCGCATAAAACCGTGTGTGGCAATTTCAAAGGATAGGTTCAGTTGAGAGGACAGCGCCATCGTAATGACGCCTGACGTAAAAATAACCTCGGACCAGATCACGTTTGCACCTTTACGCCATAAACGAATATTGGAGATGATATAACCGACAAAAATCGTAAACAAAATGAAATGCAAAATCGTGATGTAGTCAATGTACCGTATTTCATGCCATTTCTCGATGGACCATACGATGTCTTGGTAGATTGGAAAAAAAGGAAGCGCCGAATGGCGTCCGTAATGCGGTCCCATGACCTTCAAGAACAGCAGCGGATCTCCTCTGGTCAGCCAGAGATAACCGGGATACATAAAAAACATCAGACTGCTCGCGAACGCCCAAACAACATCCTTAAGATCCAGTTTTCGACGGATCAATCTTTCCAGAAAAAAAGCGAGCGGCACCCATACTCCGACCATTCTGGAAAGAGCCGCCAGCCCTCCAATCAAGTACGCCGCTTCTCGCTTCTCCTCGCCCCAAAACCGAAAAGCCAGCAGCGCCAAGAACAGAAAGAAGCTTTCCGTGTAGAAAGCGCTGAAAAAATACGTCGACGGAAAAAACACCAGAATCGCCTGTGCCAAAACCCTGGTTCTTTGCCCAATCCCTCTCTTCTCCATTAACTGGTCCAGCAGCCAAAGCGAGCCGAGAAAGAATAGGTTTGACAACAGGAATCCCGCCCAATAAATGCCGATTCCCGTTACTTCGTGAACTCCCCGGACAAGCAGCGGAAACAGCGGGAAGAAGGCGGTTAACCGGTCTTCTGCATAACCTTCCAAAGCGATTTGCTTATAGTTATAGGAATCATAAATGATGAAATGGTCTAATATCGGATTTTGCATCTGGATCTGGTTATCCATGTAGTTCATGTGTTCCGGTTGACCGACAAGCAAGAACAAAGAAATCAGCAACCGGCTGGCCAAAAATAAAACGAGAACCTTCTTGAATGCTTTCATCGGTCTCCCCCGAACGCCCGCAGATCCCAAACCTCGCCGAAACTGCCCGTAAAATCGGGCTCACGAAGCTGCTTTCTCACGTCCTCCTGCTCCACCTTCTTCAAGGAATTGACAGTCTCCTTCGGATCCGACAGCGGAAGAATCAGAAAATCAGGCCGGTCCGCTCGAATCACATCCATCAAATAACCGGAGCGGAAGCCGTTATAGGAGCGTTCGAACGCCGTCCACCCTTGCACGCCTTTGGTCGAATCCAAGATGAAAGGGTCGAATCGGCCGTCCGCGAGCACATCTCCACCCCTGAACATCACATATCCCGAAGCATCATACGTAGAGAGCACTTTCGGGCGCTTTCCGGAGTCGTTCATTTTCAAAATGTAATCCATCTCTTCAACCGGATACTGGGTCACGGGCTGCTCATACTTGGCGAACATCTCCGTCGAGAAATTGATCATCAAGCCCAGCGCGAGCAATGGCAGTACGACTTTGATCCGCGTGTAAGCTTCAGGATTCCGGAACACGGCCAGCCGCTTAAATCGGTCGACGACAACAGCCAAATAGTACGGAAGGAACAAGATCAAAAATAAGAACTGTTTGTAGCTGGCGAGACCGAGGTACATCATTCCGATAAAAAGCATGAGCCGAAACGGACGCAGCGGCTTGTCTCTTAAGCTGTACATTGCGCACAGGATAAAAAGGACCACGATCGCAAACGCGGGGAAATTGCTGGAGAAAGCGACGGGCCGCCACTCGAGAATCAGAGCCGTAAACGGGCTGTCCGACAACGTCACGAAATACGTCAGGCTCTTCCATCCGCCGAAATTTGCAAGCCCGCCGAGGACCACCAACAACATGGCGATCGCGTCATATCGGTTCAGCTTTTTGAGCCAAATTCTTTCCGCTGTCTGCATACCGAGAAGAACTGCGATCACCGGCCATACCCCCGTATGGACATTCGCGAGAATAAGCGAGATGATCCCGAGCGCCGCAGCCTTCCTCACATCGGCACCCATGGCGAACCGTCTGAGCCAGACGGCGAACCATACGACCAGCCCGGCAGATATCATTTGGGGACGAATATTGAAATACGCGTAGTAAACGAAAAAAACGAGACAAGGAAGCACCAAAAAACCCAAAAGAGGGTGCATGCGAGGGAGATCCGCCTCTTGTCGCGAAACCTCCATCAGCCGATACAGCCCCCACGTGAGCATAAATACCGACAACAGCGTCAACAAATGAAGGCCGGCCCAGCCCCCCGCTTCGTACAATGCTCCGGCGATCAGCTGAAACCCGGCTTCATGCGGCACATACGGGAGGTTGTCTCCGGCGAACGTATGGATCGCCGTGTCGAGCACCTTCCCCTGACGCAGCATTTCTTTTCCGAGCTCGATGTGCCAGAAAGTGTCGGGATCATTGCGGGAGGAACCGGCGTCCAGAAAAATAAACACGGAAACAAAGACGACGGCGAAAAGAAGAAAGACGATATTTTGCTGTCTGCTCAAAGTTTGCATGGACGGCCCCTTCAATCCGGCTATACTTTTTGACCGATCGCCACAATGGAGACGCCGAACGGCAGCTTCGCACGCTTCAATAGATGCCTCTCGCTGGACATGATCCCGGCAAGCAGTTTGTTGAGGAAAGTGGACGGCATGGACAAGTCGTCGGTTTTACCCGAAATTCTCAACTTCTTATGTAATATCCGTACAGCCGCGATGGCAGGAAACAGCCAAGTATTGAAATAGCTCGCGTACTTCGGCTGAAGATTGCACTGTTTCATTTTCCCGGTCAGTTCATTTAAGCGGTATCTTCTTTTGTGATGGTGCGATTCGTCGTGGCTGCTCCATAGGAATTGGAAAGCCGGAACGGTGATGAGCAAACTCCCTCCGGGCTTTAACTTTGCCGTCAACGTTTCAAGAGCCCCCAAGTCGTCTTCGATATGCTCAAGTACATCAAGCAGCACGATCAGGTCGAACGATTCATCGGCAAAAGGAACCTGGTCGGGCAAGCTGCCGAGATAGACCGCTTTACCGCTTTTGGACTGGGCGATTTCCGCCGCACCCTGCTCCATTTCGAGCCCCATGACCTCGCAGCCCATACGGGACAGCAGCTCCAGGTTGCCTCCGGTTCCGCAGCCCGCATCAAGGATTCGGGATTCCGGCCCGAGCGAGTCGATATGCGTACGCATGACGCTTTCGATAACGTTCCGCCGGCCGACAAACCACCAGTGATCCTGCTCCAATCGGTCCATTTTCCAATAGATCGTTTGCTCCATTTAGTTGACCCCCTCCAGACGGGATATTTCTTTCCCGTCTTCGAGACCGGCCTTGCCTTGAACAAAATACAGCGGCCGGCGCTTCGACTCATTATAGATCCGCCCGATGTACTCCCCGATGACTCCCAATGTGGTGAGCTGGACGCCGCCCAGGAACAGAACGGTTACCATCAAAGAAGGATAGCCGGGCACCGGATTGCCGTACAGCAGCGTGGAGGTGAACAGATAAAGCGCAAAAGCGATCGCGAACAGCGAGATGCCGAAGCCTAAATAAGTCGCCACCTGCAGCGGCATGAAGCTGAAGGAGGTGATCCCTTCGACGGCGAAATTCCACAGCTTCCAATAGTTGAACTTGGTTCGGCCCGCGTATCGCGGCTCTCTCCGGTAAGTGACGCTGGTTTGACGAAAGCCGACCCAGCTGAACAGCCCCTTCATGAACCGGTGCTGCTCCCGAAGCTGCTTCAGGGCGTCGACGACCTTGCGGGACATGAGGCGGAAATCGCCCGTATCCTTAGGAATCGGAATCGGCGTCAGTCGTTTGACAAACCGGTAAAACAGGTGTGCGGTCGCTTTCTTGAGCAGAGTTTCGCCGTCCCGCCGTGTCCGGGTGGCGTACACGACTTCGTAGCCTTCTTCCCATTTGGCGATAAGCTCCGGAATCACTTCCGGCGGATCCTGCAAATCCGCGTCGATCGGGATGACCGCATCGCCGCGGCAATGGTCGAGTCCGGCCGTCATCGCGATTTCCTTGCCGAAATTGCGGGACAGATCGATGATTTTCACCCGCTGATCTTTGTCACGGAGGCTGTAAAGCTTGTCCAGCGTATCGTCCCGGCTTCCGTCATTAATGAACACCATTTCATATCGGTAACCGGTCTGGCTCATGACCCGCGTCATTCGGAAATAAAATTCCAGGATGTTCGGGCTTTCGTTATAGACAGGCACAAGAATCGAAACGAGAGATCCCTTCGCCGTTTTTTTCATACCGTCACCCCCGCTTTGCTGTTGCGATGACTGCTATTCGCTGAACGTCTGGATGAACTGAATCGCTACCGGTCCGAGCAGGACGATGAACAGGCTGGGGAAAATGAACAACACGAGCGGGAACAGCATCTTGATCGGCGCCTTCATGGCCGCCTCTTCCGCCCGCTGCTTGCGCTGATCGCGTACTTCCTCGGATTGGATCCGCAGCACCTGCACCATGCCGATCCCGAGCTTCTCCGCCTGCAAAATACTGCTGATGACCACGCGAAGCTCATCGACCACGACCCGCTCCTTGACTCCGGTGAGCGCTTCGCGCCTCGTTTTGCCGAGGCGGATCTCCTCGAGGCAGCGGCGGAATTCGGTTGCCAGCACGCCTTCCTTCTTAGAGATCAGCTTGCTCAGCGCGGCATCGAAGCCAAGCCCGGCTTCCAGGCTGACGGTCAGCAGGTCCAGCACGTCGGGCAGCTCCCGAAGCGCCAGCCTGCTCCGGCTTCTCGTTTTCAGCTTCAAATAATAACCCGGGAGAACCGCGGCGATCACGATCGCCGCGAGCAAAAACGCGATCGTGCCGCTCAAGCCGATTTTCAGTATGGAAGCATAGAAGAGAAACACGCCCGGAAGCGCGATAAACACCGTCAATTGCGCGATCCGGAAGTCGACCGGGGACATACCGAACGGCTGTCCGGCCTGCAGCAGCCGGATTTCCAGCTTGGCCGCCTGCCTCTCCTCCAGCGTCCGGCTGAAGCCGCGGCGAAACTCCTTCCATACCGGATGGAGCAGCCGGCGCATCAACGACGGTTCCCGCCCCTCTTCCGGATGCGAAGCCACCGTCTGTGCGGTCTCCACGCCTCCCGTGATATGGGCAAGCCGCCTCTTCATCGCGGTGGTGCGCTCTTCCCGCATAGCGAAGAACGCATAAACAAGCAGTGTAACCGTAAGGCAAAACGTTGCGTACACCATGGAAGATCACACCTCGATCGTCGTAATTTTTCGGATGAGCACAAAGCCGATCATGCCGGATATGAATCCGGCCACGACCATCCCGATCCCGATCGGATGCTGGAACAGCGACCCGATGTAATGGGGGTCGATCAGAAAAAGCACGAAGCCGAGTGCGATGGGCAGCAGCCCGATGACGATGCCGGAGAGCCGTCCTTGCGAGGTCAGCGTCGTGATCTGGCGCTGGATTCGTCCGCGGTCGCGGATCGTCTGGACGATCGTCTCGAGTATGGTCGCCAGATTTCCTCCGATTTGGCGCTGAATGAGGATCGCCTGAATCATGAGATCCAAATCCTCGCTCGGCATCCTTTCCTTCCAATCGTTCAGCGCATCTTCCATCGTGGTCCCGTACTGCATCTCCTTAAGCACCGTTTCCGCTTCATCGCGGATCGGTCCGTCGGACTCGTCGACGACCGTCTTCAAGGCCTGGGCGAAGCTGAAGCCGGCCCGCAGCGAGCCGATCACGGTTGTCAGCATATCCAGAAGACCTTCGTTGAACGCCTTGACCCGTTCCTTCCGCTTCTTCCCGATCCAGAGACGGGGAAGCATGAAGCCGACCACAGCGCCGACCGGCACGAGGAAGATCTGACTGAATAACAAATAGCAGAAACCTCCGCAGAACGCGGTGCAGATCCACTGAAACATCACATATTCTTCGGGTTTCAGCGGGACGCCGGACATGGCCAGCATCGTCTCGATCCGTGCGCTCTTTTTCTTGGTCAGCACGCGTTCGCGGACGGTCTGCTTATAGAGACTCATGCGAACGAGCAGGTTGAATTTTTTACGGCCGAGCTTCTTCTTGTCGTTCAGCTCAAGCAGCCGGTTCATCCGATTCTTCAGTCGTCTGTCGGACAGGAACAGCAGCTGCAGCACCGCGCAGAACAACAGAAAGCTGCTCAGCGCGAACATGGCCACAAGAATCCAGATCATGGCTTCACTCCTCTTCGATGAACACGGAAGCCGGGATGTGAATGCCCGAGGTTTCCAGCCGCTCGTAAAATTTCGGACGGACGCCCGTCGGCACCAGCTTGCCGATGATTTTGCCCCGTTCGTCCACGCCGGTCTGCCGGAAGCTGAAAATATCCTGCAGGACGATGACGTCCCCTTCCATTCCTTGCACTTCGGTAATGTTCGTAATTTTACGGGTTCCGTCCTTGAGTCTGGACTGCTGGATAATGACATCGACCGCTCCCGCAATTTGTTCGCGGATGGCTTTAACCGGAAGGTCGATGCCGGCCATGAGCACCATCGTCTCCAGACGGGATATCATGTCGCGGGGACTGTTGGAGTGACCGGTGGCCAGCGACCCGTCGTGACCGGTGTTCATGGCTTGCAGCATATCCAGCGCCTCGCCGCCGCGAACCTCCCCGATGACGATGCGCTCGGGGCGCATCCGGAGCGAGTTGCGGACCAGATCGCGGATGGTAATGGCCCCTTTGCCTTCAATGTTGGCCGGGCGCGATTCCAGCGAGACGACGTGCTCCTGCCACAGCTGAAGCTCGGCGGCGTCTTCGATCGTAACGATCCGCTCGTCGCTCGGGATGAACGAGGACAGCACGTTCAGCGTGGTCGTTTTTCCCGAGCCGGTACCGCCGCTGACGAAAATGTTGAGCTTCGCCTTGACGCAGGCTTCCAGGAAGATCGCCATATCGCGGGTCACCGTGCCGAAGTCGATCAAGTTCTCGATCGTGAACGGATCTTTGGAAAACTTACGGATCGTGACCGTAGGGCCTTTGAGCGCCAGCGGAGGGATGATGACGTTCACCCGCGATCCGTCCGGCAGGCGCGCGTCGACCATCGGAGAGCTTTCGTCGACTCGGCGGCCGATGGGAGAAACGATTTTCTCGATGATATTCATGACATGCTCATCATCCCGGAACTGCACGTAGGACAGCTCGATTTTGCCGCCCCGCTCCACGTATACCTGGTTGGGACCGTTGACCATAACCTCGGTGATGTCCGGATCGAGCAGCAGCGGGTTAATCGGGCCGAAACCGGTCAAATCGTGGGTCAGCTCTTCCACCACTTTTTTACGGTCCACTTTGCCGCGGAACGATTCGTCCTCCGACATGAGCTGAATGGCCATGGCGTCGATTTTCGGAATGATGGACTCGACGTCTTCGTCCTTGAGGTCGTTCAGGATTTGTTTGTGCAGCTTGTTCTTGAGCTCTTGATACTTGGAGATTTGAGCGGGCTCTTTGGGTCTCGTATCGGTGCCGCGAATTTGCCGGAACGTCGTGATCAGATCTTTCTTCGGCGTCCTCTGTTGCGCGCTTTCCGCCGATTCGCCCTCGGGGACGTCGGCGCCCGATTGAACCGTTTTGGCTTGAACCTTATCCAGAAGACTCATCGGAACTCTCCTCCTCGGGGGTCATGGTGCGGTGCTGTGCTTCGTGAACAGCCGCTGCAGGAACGTATTCGGCTTTGGCATGAACACCGAAATTTCACGGCGGGAAATGAGCTGCTCCGCCATTTTGAACACGGCTTTCGCCAAATCCGTTCTCGCATGGTTGGAGACGAACGGGATGCCGATGTTCAGCGACTGGGACACCAATTGATATTCGTTGGGTACGAAAATGGAAGTCTCAAAGCCGAGAATGTCCGACACGTCCGACGCCTTGATGACGCTTTCCATCGTCGAACGGTTGATGACCAGCTGAATTTTCTCTCTGTATCCGAGCACCTCGAGCGTCTCGAGCATCAGTCTCGTGTTCTTGATGGCCGTCATTTCGAGTGTCGTGAGAATAAAGATTTGATCCGCTTTTTCAATGAATTGAAGCGTCTGCTCCTGAAGCCCGGTGCCGGTGTCCACGATCAGACAGTCGTGCTGCGCCGTGAGCAGGTCGCACGCGCGGTCGATCACGCCCGGTTTGATCAAATCGGCGAATTCCGGACGCTCGGGCGCCGCCAGCACCTTGACCCCGCTGCTGTGATGGATCAGAAAGCCGGACAGCGCGAAAGGATCCATCGATTCGATGTCTTCCACGACATCCTTGATCGTGAAGGTCGGGTGAAGATCGAGCGCAAGCGCGATGTCTCCGAATTGAAAATTCCCGTCCAGCACACTGACTTTAATATTCTTTTTGGTCAGGGCAACCGCCAAATTGACGGTAAGTGCCGTTCGCCCGACGCCGCCCTTGGCGCTGCAGACGGCGATCATCTCTCCCCGCTTCCCGCCTTGCCGCCCGTCTTCCGTCTTCTCCGCGTGGTTCATCGCTTGATCCTCCCGTACCCCATTGCATATTTCCAAACCTGCTTACGGTTTCTTTTGCTCCTGCTTCGTCCCCTGTCCGTCGACAATCCGGCTGTGCAGCATCAAGCTGACGAATGCGTCAGCGTCTTCATCGGCGTTAATCGCTTTAACCGCGTCCGCCGGCTTTAGCTCCAGCGTAACCTGCGCATATTCCGTGTAAGGGGTGTCCGCTTGGGCTTCCACCATCCGTCTTCCGATGGCGAGCACCGGCACGTCCTCGAGCAATACTTGGGAAAGGAGCGACTCCGTCGCTTTATCTTTTTTGGAGTACACGAGGTCAACGTGATCGCCCGGTTCGATCAAGTTCGAAACCGACTGTACGATATTGACCCCGACCGATACCGCCCGGTATCCTTCCCGTACTTTTTTGGAGACGAACAGCGCTTCTTCTTTTTGCTCTTTCAAGTGATGCGGGAGAACGACTTCACCGGGCACCAAATGTACCGCGGCCACTTTCCCCTCGGCGGCCGCCGGATTCGCCAGCGCGGACGACTGGGCGCCGGTGTCCGGCACTTGCACGACTTCCAGCATGCCCGTTGTGATTATCGTATTTTCGGGTATGTCCTGCTTCGCGGCCAGCACGCTTTTGAGCTTTCCGTTCGCTGCTGCCGGGGCTTCTTTGAACTTTTGCATGTAATCGAAGAAAAGCACGGTCGTTGCAATACCCATCAACAATGCCGCAAACAAAATGATTTTCGATCTCATCGGGGTCACCTGTCCTAGGAGAGATATGGAATTATTCGACTAACCGGATGGCGAAAGCGCCTTTGTCCACAGCGCCGGGCTTGTAGAACCCGGTGTCGGGCCTTTCGATGAACATGCCCCTGATTGAATCGTCGTTGCTGGACATTGGCTCTAAAATGTAAAAAAAAGCGAAACCCGTAACTTCAATCTGTTTCATCTGATTCGAAGTCTGGTTATAAGGCCTATAAACCGGGATTAAAATCACGCGTGGAGAATCCCTGTGAGAATAGTCGCCGGGAGGATAAGGATCCGAATCGATGCGAAGCTTGACGCCTTCCCGCGTCTTGCCGGCGATGTTGCCTGTCTGCGTATCGATAATGTTGCCGATTGTAATCTCGTTGGCATAACCGTATTTCAAATTTTCCTCGTAGGTGGAAGCTCCGGGTCCGCCTAGCGCCAGTACTCCGAAATAACCGGTGTTGGAGTTCCCGCTGTCTACTTTTAGGTTATACGGGGTGTTGTACTTCAGCTCGATCGATTCGTCGATTCCGAGCGGCGCGGCTCCAACCGCGCTTCCCATTGGCAAAATTTGAGCGGCGGCCTCCACTTGTACGGTTACGCTCTGTTTGCCCAGCAGCCGGCTGAAAGCGAGTGGCACCTTTTTGCTTAAATGCACGCGGACGGAGGACTTCATTTCAATATCCGCGCCGGTTAAACTGGATTGCTCTTTATGCCGTGACAGAATATCGTTCAAGACCGCTTCCACCTTCGACCGGTCGCTCGTCAACTCTTGGGCGCCGGACAATGCTGCCGCGTTCGCCGCCTTTTGTAAGTGGCTTTTGGCCGCATACATCGTACCGCCGTCCACGACCAGCCCGGCGACGGTGAGCAGAAGGATCAGCGCGAAGCCGGCCAGCACGATCGTGCTCCCCTGCTGTTCCCGGATCAACCTTTTACATAGCCGAATCATGCTACCACTCCTTCGCTGCCGAGCTTTATTCCACCCGAATCGTCGAATCGGCTGAAAGGACGGGGGCCGGTATGATTTTCGTCATAATCGGCGTAATGAAGGGCAAGGAATAAGTGAGCTTGACCGTGACGTTCTGACCCGCTTTCCTTGCCGACTGTGTCGGAGTAATGGTCACATTCATCGTGGAAGCATCCCCTATGCGCACATGACTTTTCGCATAAGCGACGATTTCCGCGTCTGTTTTGCCCAATCCTCCGAGTCTTACCGATTCCTGTGCCGTCATGTTGAGGCTCACGAAGCCGAACAACAGGCGGCCCAAATCGACGATGCCGCATATGAGCAGCAACAGCAGCGGAAGCAGCAGGGCGAACTCGACCAGCGACTGCCCTTTCTGTTCCTTGATCATCCCGCTCCCCATCCTTTCAGAACCAAACAGGCGACAGATCCACCCGCAATCGCGACGCCATAAGGATAGGCGCCGGAAGTCCAATGTCCCCGCAAAGACGGCTTCACCCCGACCCGAAGGCAGAGCAGCACGAATCCGATGTAGCGAAGACGTTCTCTGATTCCATTTTTGAATAACACGACGAAGACAGCCATGATCGCTCCCAGTAACGCCATGTAGATAGAGGTAGCAAATACGAACCCGACTCCCTTTAGCGCTCCGACCAACGCCAGAAGCTTCACGTCGCCCGCTCCCATTCCGCCCAGCAGGTAAGGAAGGAGCAAAATGCCCAGACCCGCGGCAAAGCCGAGCAGCGCTTGCCCCAGGCCCGTCCATCCTTCGGTTAAAGCGTGTACGCCGATGGCGAATATGAGAGATGGAAAAATGACGAGGTTGTAGATTTTCCGGCTTCTCAGATCGGTGACGACGCAGACGGCCAGGACGAACAGCAGCAAAATATCAGCCCACACGACGGTGCCTCCGTTTCAAAAAACGCTTGCGGATTAAATGAGGCCGTACGTTGAATCAACGTACGGCCTTCTCCAGGGTAACCGCAAAGATTAGCCCAAACCGTTGACGCCGGTAGATACCGTATTGTTCGCTTTCGAGAACAGGGCAACAATTTGTCCTCTCAGAGCGACCAGAATGCCCACGACCGCAACCGCAATCAGACCGAGTACGAGACCATATTCCGTCATACCTTGACCTTGCTCTTCTTTTACCAGACGTACGAGTTTGTTCATCATGTTTTTTTCCTCCTAGATTTGGGTTCTAAAATCGTTGTTTGCTTGCTTGCGATAATATCCGCCGTTTGACCGACACGCACATCGGCTTCTTCCAGCGATCCCGCCGGCAGCTCGATGATGGAATGCGTACCTTGAAACGACTGCCCGATTCTGCCGGGACGTAATCTCGGCTCCATGCCGACGATCCGACCGAATTCGTCCAAGTGGAGTACGTCGATCGAATACTTCATAAAGAAGGAATGCACCGATCGGCAAGGTCGAATGTGCAAGCCGGTTCCTTTCGGCAGCGATTTCGTCAGCATCAGCCCCCGGAATCGACGGAAGAACGTGTCAGCCAATTCGATCCGGTCGGCCAGCTGGCGTCCGCTTTCCCGAATGACCAGCCTCATTCGAAGATTTCACCCCCTATTGAAATGGAAAAAACCCACCTTTTTCCCGAAAGGAGGGTACGAAAAAAAGCTCCCCTGATCTTTCGGCGGCTGGCTGGCATAGGCGCGCTCACTCGCGCCGTTAGCCCCTGTAGCTTTGCGTCACCGGTTTTCACCGGGTTTGCCTTTGTCGTGATCCGGCGGAGCTTTGGGCTCTGCGGTTCGACGCTTTCATCATAAGCCGTGGAATAATCTTCCTAGAATCCGTCGAAATAATCAATTTTCTGAACATTCAATATAAGAACAGCGACACACAATCGACACAAAAGGCTATTAGGTCTAAAGGCCTGTTTTCGGGACGTATCGATGGGGTATGGCAAATTGAGTGTGGGTATGGATGTTTATTTTCGTACCATAAAAAGGAAAATATAGCTTTGTTGGGAAAAATGCCTTTTCAATGGGTATTCGAGCCAATAGGCCTAATCCACCCCTGTCTTATGTCCTATTCTCGATCACGGAATTGCCCTTGACATCGCTGGACGAAGTCGGTTATATTGAATGCAAATAAACGAACGGCTGTTCGGGAAGCACCCGTAAGAGAGGCGATGGCGCCTGTCTTGCGGGTGCTTTTTTTATGCGGGCGGCCGTTCCGGGGAGGATTATAAATGAATTTAAAAACGTGTAAAGTCGCAATAGCGACGGTGCTTATGCTGGTGATGGCGTTATGGGTGCCGGTTATGGCGTTAGCCGCGGCTCCCGAGTTTACCGCTTTGCAGAAGCACGAGTTCGAAAAGACCGCTGCCGGCGCCGACAGCCAGCTGGCGGAGAGGCTGACCGGCCAATATCGGGACTATCTCTCCCTCGCCGAGCAAAGTCGCTCGTGGGAGCAGCAAACCGGCGCTCTTCATTATCGCAACGAGGATCGTTCGGCAGATGTCCGTAAGCGGATCATGCAAATCAACTCCGCCAAAATCAACACGCTAAAGCTCTCGGTCGAGAACGCCAAAAAGCGCTATCAGCCTTTATTCGATTTATATACCTCGGTGAATAAGCAATTGACCGCTGCAAGGAAGCTTAAAAACAAAACCCTGACCTCCGTTTTGTCGGCGCAGGCGGAAAGCTTGAAGCTTTCGGTCGAGGCGGCGCGGGCGGATATCAAGGGGAAACAGCTGGCTTTGGCTTCCGCCCGTGATGCCGCAAATGCTTGGATGAAGAAAGTGCGCACCACGCTGTCCGGGATCGATCCGCTCAAGAAACAGTACAAAGCCCTGAAAGAATCCGTGTCGGTTTTACAAGACAACCGCTCGTTGACTTGGAAAACCTTGACCCAAGCGGTCAAGAAACGCGATGCTAAGGCCGCTTCGGAGCGTTTCGCCGCCGTGAACGGACTCACTGTCCAGCTGCTCGGAAAGCTGCAGCAGATGCACGGCTTGGAGGTTCGAATTGCGGACATTATCGCGCAAGCCGAGGCTCAGCTCAAACAGGCCGGATAAGTCAACCTGCAGGCAAGTAGGAACAATTTGGAGTTCATAACTTTTGTCCATTTCATAGACAAGTGTCCGATGGTTTCCTATAATAAGCTTCATGATCCATGAAGACATTGGAGATGCTGAACAAGGAAAGGAGCAGTTTATGGATCGCGAAGAGCAAATTATGGAGTTGATTCGTCGGAATCCTTTCGTCACGCAGCAAGAAATCGCTGAGAGTATCGGGATTTCGCGCTCCGCCGTCGCCGGTTACATCGCTGCACTGACGAAGAAGGGGATCATCCGCGGACGGGCATACATCCCCTCGGATACCGCCTCCGTGCTGTGTATTGGCGGCGCCAATCTCGACAGCAAAGCCGCGGCGAAGCAGCCGATCCGGATGGCGAGCTCAAATCCGGTGAACGTCACGCAGTCCTGCGGCGGAGTCGCCCGGAATATTGCCGAGACGCTGGCCCGCATGTCGGCGAAAGTTTCTCTGATGACGATGGTCGGGGACGACAATGCCGGAGCCTGGGTGTTGGAGGAGACGAAGAACCGGGGTGTGGACACCGGCTCGTCGATGGTCATGCCCGGTGATAAAACCGGCTCCTACACGGCGGTCATCGATCACGACGGCGAGATGGTGCTGGCTTTTGCCGATATGGACATATACGACCGGTTCACTCCCGCGATGCTTCGCGAGCGTTGGGCGCACGTCGCCGCATCCAAACTGGTCATTGCCGATACGAATTTGCCCGCCGACACACTAGCGGAACTTATCGGCCGTTGCGGCGAACACGGCATCCCTCTTCTGGTCGACCCCGTGTCATCGGAAAAATCGAAGAAACTGCCCGAGAAACTGGACGGAATTACCGCCATTTTTCCCAATGAGGAAGAAGCATGCGAGATGACGGGATTCCGGTACGGCGATTCCCATAATCCCGAGAAGCTGGCGGAAGCTTTGGCAGCACGCGGCGTCCGCAACGTATTTCTGACGCTCGGGGGTCGAGGAGTATGGTATTTCGGACAAGAGGGCAGCCGGCACTTCCCGGCGATCCCCACCCGAGTCGTCGAGGTAACGGGAGCCGGAGATGCGTTCGCCGCCGGGATTGCATTTGGAATGCTGCACGAACGCGGCTTCCAGGAGTCATGCCGGTTCGGCATCGCGGCCGCCCACTTGGCCCTCCAGACGTCCCATTCCGTAGCGGACCGCCTGAATGAACAGCTTTTGCATCAAACCGTGAAGGAGAAATTCGAATGAAATCCGCACATCTTACATTTACAGAAGAAGTCCGCGACGCGCTGGAAACGAACAAACCGGTCGTCGCGCTGGAAACCACGATCATTTCGCACGGTATGCCGTACCCGCAAAATATCGACATGGCCCGCAAGGTCGAACAAATCATTCGCGATCAAGGCGCGGTTCCGGCCACGATCGGCATCATGGAAGGCAAAATCAAAATCGGCCTGACGGAGAACGAACTGGAACTGTTCGCCACCCGCCGCGACATCGAGAAAGTGAGCCGGCGGGATTTCGCGTACATGCTCACTTCAGGCAAAATCGGCGCCACCACCGTGGCCGCCACCATGATCGGCGCGTCCCTTGCGGGCATCCAAGTGTTCGCGACCGGCGGCATAGGCGGCGTTCACCGCGAAGGTGAAGTCACGATGGACGTATCGGCGGATTTGACGGAACTTGCACAAACGAACGTGGCTGTCGTCTGCGCAGGGGCCAAATCGATTCTGGATATCGGCCGTACGCTGGAGTATTTGGAAACGCACGGAGTACCGGTCGTAGGCTACCGCACCGACGAATTTCCTTCGTTTTATTCGCGGCAAAGCGGCTATGGCGTAGATTTCCGCCTGGACAGCCCCGAAGAGGTCGCCCTGATGCTCCAACGCAAATGGGAGCTCGGCATCGACGGAGGAGCAGTGATCGCGAACCCCGTTCCAGAAGCCTCCGCGTTACAGCACGGCGAAATCGAAGGTGTGATTCGGCAAGCGCTGGATGAAGCGAAGGAACGGAGAATTACGGGCAAAAAAGTAACACCTTTCCTGCTGGACCGCATTAAGCAGTTAACGGGCGGCCAAAGCTTGGAAACGAATATTGCGCTGGTTTATCATAATGCCGAGGTAGCCGGCCAAATCGCGGCCGCGCTCAAACGCTAAGCGTAAACGGCCGCCGCTTCGGTTGCTGAATAGGCCCGGTCATTTCATCTCATGATACCTGTGTGAACGAAATGCCCGTGCTTGGAGGTGATGAGATGACAGGCCGCAATAACAAGCCCGATAACGACGGGCCGGCAGCGACTCCCTCCCGGTTGGACCAATTCGGCGGCAAGCTGGCGGAGGATACAGGCTCCAAACCGATGAACCGCAAGCCGGTTCAAGGCCAAGATAGATGCTAACACAACCCCCGGCCCCCCGACTTCAGGGAGGCCGGGGGTTTTTGCCGTGCGGAAATCGTATCCTTTTGGGGCATAATACCGGAAACAGCTTCGAAAGGAGCGGTCGGACCATGTTTCAGTTTGCATATGAAGCAGTGACCATCATATTGAGCGGTTTCATCCTGCTCCGGATCGCGGGCAAAAAGGTCATGGCGGAAATGACCCCTCTGGAGATGGTCACCGTGTTAGCGATCGGCACTCTCATTGGACACGCCGTCTCGGAGAATGCATTATGGAAGACCCTCGTTTGCATCGTCATTTTCGTTTTGATCTTGTTTCTCTTTCAATATTTAGCCATGAAATACCACTGGATTGAGCGGCTCGTCATCGGTCGGCCGATGCTTGTTATACGCGACGGACAAATTCTGAAAGAAAATCTGCACAAAATGCGCATGACGATGGAACAAATGGAACTGAGACTCCGGCGGAAGGGCATTGCCAGACTCTCCGACGTGAGGACGGCTGTCATCGAGGTAGACGGCCGGCTCGGCTATGAATTGGTAGACTCCGCAATGCCGTTAACCCGCGGCGAGGCGGAACAATTATTAGCGCAGTTGAACATGAAAATGCCGTCTTCGGATGGCAATAAGCACCAGCTTTTTAGCGAAATCAGGCAAACCCGCAAGTAATTTGGAAGTATGAGAATCGGCTTAGATTCCCCATATAAGCTACCAAGCATGTTATCCTTGTCCTCGAACAACAATCTCACGTTAGGAGGACAAACATGAAATTCACATCTCTTGTCAAGAAAGTCATTGCAGCCGCAGTGCTGGGCTTGTCCCTTATTACGGTTGAGATCGCCGGTTCCGGCACGGCATTCGCTGCCACGTCCGCTTCGACTACTTCGTCCATGCAGAAGGCGTACGACATTATAGGCGCAGCCAAATCCGTTCAAGGCAAAGTGCGTTACAAATTTGGCGTGAACAATCCGCAAAAATTGATTTTCGACTGTTCCTCGTTTACGAAGTATGTATTCGCTTCTCAAGGGGTTAAACTGCCATGGAGTTCCCGGGCTCAGAGCACGACAGGCAAGTACGTCTCGAAAAGCAATTTGAAGCCGGGCGACCTCGTGTTCTTCAGCGTCGGTACTCCGGGTAAAGTGAATCATGTCGGCATCTATATCGGAAACGGCAAATTCATTCACAATACGATCGGATCCAACGTCAACGGTGTTATCATCAGCGATTTGAGCAAATACAGTAAACGCTATATCACAGCAAGACGCGTACTGTAATAGGAAACAAAAAAAGGAGCCCCGGGCTCCTTTTTTTGTTTTGCAGCTCTATTCTATCGCTTGGTATCGTACGCCTAAAAGCAGGGTTAAAGAATAACAAGAGGAGCTTATCGCGCCCCCCGAGCTTGCATTCACACCTTCACCAGAAATCTGCCGCGGGATTGACCTTGCAATAGTGCCGTAACCGTTTCCGGTATCCGATCCAGCGAAATCTCCGAGTACATACTCTCCAATACCCCCGGCTTCCACTCCGCGGCCAATCGCTCCCAGACCGTCCGACGCAGATCCATCGGCGTATTCGCCGAATCAATGCCGATCAGCTTCACCGCTCTCAAGATAAAAGGGAACACCGTTGTTGCAAGCTCGGCGCCGCCCGTTAATCCGCTGGCCGCGACCGCCCCTCCACAGCGAATGCTGCTCAGAATGGCGGACAGCGTTTTTCCTCCTACACAGTCGACCGCGGCGGCCCACCGTTGTTTGTCCAGCGGACGCGGCTTTTCCGGAATCCACTCGTCTCTCGACACCACTTGTGCCGCTCCCCATCGCACGAGCTCGTCTCTCATGTCCGTTTTGCCGGTACTTGCCGTCACCTCATACCCTAGCCTGGACAAAATCGCCACCGCCATGCTGCCCACCCCGCCCGATGCGCCGGTAACAAGCACTGGTCCGGCGTCCGGCGCAACACCGTTCCGTTCCAGCTCATGCACAGACAAGGCTGCCGTGAACCCTGCAGTCCCAAGAATCATCGACTCCTTAAGCGAAAGCCCAGCTGGACGTTTGACCGCCCAAGCGGACGGAACTCTGGCATATTGGCTGAACCCGCCGAAGCGCGACACGCCGAGCTCGTAGCTCGTTACGATCACTTCGTCCCCTTTTTGGAACCGTCCGTCCTCACTAGATACCACAATACCCGCCAAATCGATACCCGGTACGAAAGGATACGTTTTGACGATGTTGCCGTTCGGGATACAAGCCAGCGCGTCCTTGTAATTCACACTGGAATACGCGACCTCGATCAACAGCTCGCCCGCCGGCAAATCTTCCAACGTTAGTCTCCGGATTCCGACTGTAAATTGATTTTCGGACTGGTCGGCAACCAGCGCTTCGAACGATTCCATCATCACCCTAGATCCCTCCCGATACGATAACTCGTGCTTTCTCCATTATAACCCTGCTTCCGGCAACTGTATGAAAAAAAGCACAGTCCCAGGCTATGGGAAGTGCCTTTTCTTGCAAACCCGGCATATAGATAAGATTCAAAGGGGGAGAAAACAGCCGACATGAAAATGAAACTCGCATTCCTGAGAATCGCCGTCATGATGTTATCCCTGCTGCTGCTCGTTCCCGTCACCGCCGCCTACTCCGCAACAGCTGTACAAGCCAAGCAATTATCCGGCAAATATGCCGAATTCAAGCAATTCATCGTCATCCGGAAAGACCTGAACCGACTCTACTACTACGAGCAAGGCAAGCTTGTGAAATCGTTCAAGGTCGCCACCGGGCTGAAGTCCTCTTACACACCCAAAGGGCTGTTCACCGTTCACGAGAAAGTGAAGAACAGACCGTGGTACAAAGAAAAGATTCCGGGGGGCGATCCGAGAAATCCGCTGGGAGACCGCTGGCTCGGGCTCAAAGTCACCATCAACGGGAAAGTATCCTACGCCTATGGTATCCACGGCACGAATAACGAAAAATCCATCGGTAAATACGTTTCGAAAGGCTGCATCCGGATGTACAACAAAGATGTTCACTGGCTTTATGATCAGATTAAAACCGGAACGCCCGTCCTCATTCAATAACGGACGGGCGTTTTTTTTACCCCTTAATCGAGCCTGCCAGCAAACCTCGCACGAAGTAGCGGCTGAGCAGCACGTACACGAGCAGTGTCGGCAGCGCTGCGAGAAGCGCTCCGGCCATCTGGACGTTCCACTGAACGATCTGGCTGCCGGACAAGTTTTGCAGAGCGACCATGATCGGCTGCTGCTTCTGCGTGGTTAAAGTGACCGCGAACAGGAACTCGTTCCACACGCTGGTGAACTGCCAGATGCCGACCACCACGAAACCCGTCATGGACAACGGCAGCATAATTCTACGATAGATCCCGAAAAATCCGGTTCCGTCGATCCGCGCCGCTTCCAGCATCTCCGTCGGGATCCCGACGTAGAAATTCCGGAACATGAGTGTACAGATCGGCAAGCCGTAAACGATATGGACAAGAACCAATCCCGGAATCGAATTATACAGTCGGATCGACTGCATGAACTGGATCAGCGGAATCAGCACGCTTTGGTAGGGAATGAACATCCCGAACAGCATTAGCGCAAACAGTAAATTGGAACCTCGGAAAGTCCACTTGGACAATACGTAACCATTCATGGATCCAAGCAGAGACGAGAGCACGGTCGCCGGAATGGCAAGGAGGAAGCTGTTTCGTAAGTTCGGGACAAGCTTCGTATAGGCTTCCTTATAACCCGAGAAATCCAGCGCGCTCGGCAGCCGCCACATTTGATCGAGCGTGATTTCTTTGACACCTTTTAAGCTGGTGATCAACATGACATAGACGGGCACCAAAAATAAGGCGGCCAACACGACAAGCAGCGAATAGAGCAAATAGCGCGATACGGTTCCTTTCGGCATCTAGCTCCTCTCCTTTCGGAAGCTCGATACCAAATACGGTACGATGAGCAGCGACACGAGCAGCAGCATGATCATCGCGATGCCTGCACCCTGTGCATAATGGTTGCCGCGGAATGTGGTCTCGAACATGTACACGCCCGGAACGTCGGTGACGAACATGGCGCCGGGTCCCGTCATCGCGTATATCAAATCGAAAATTTTAAGCGAGATATGCGCAAGTATGATGATCAAGCTCATCGAAATCGGCTTCAGCTGGGGCAGGATCACTTTGCGGAAAATTTGCCCCTCCGTCGCGCCGTCGACACGCGCCGCTTCCCGCAGGTCGTCGGAAATCGAACGCAAACCCGCAAGATACATGGCCATGGCGAATCCGGACATTTGCCAGACGGCGGCGAGCACCACGGCGATGATGGCGACCGGCAGACCGAAGTCGATGGCCCCCAGATGCACTTTGGGCACGATATCGGTGCTGGTAAACCATTTGGGCAAATGGGACACGCCCAGCGATTTCAAGACCAGGTTCACGCCGGTCGTGGGGTTGAGCACCCACTGCCAGACGACACCCGTAACGATAAAAGAGAGCGCCATCGGAAAGATGAACACGTTCCGGAAAAATGACTCTCCCTTAATTTTCGCATCCACCATTCGGGCAAGAAATAACCCGCAAAGCATCGTAAGTCCGATAAACAAGATCGTGAAAGCGAGCGTATTCCGAAGGTCCGATTGGAACCGGAAATCTTGAAACAGGAACTTGTAGTTGTCAAAGCCGACGATATGCATCGATTTCACCAGCGTGTTCCAGTTGGTGAGCGACACATATCCCGTCCAGGAAATAAAACCGTAGACGAAAATCGCAATTGCGATCACAGAAGGCAGCACCATCAGAATCGGAATCGCTTTTTCGGATTTTTGCACCATGGCCCACACTCCCGTAGGTGAAGCAGGGCCAGATGCGAACGTCCTCATCTGGCCCTATGATTCGTTATTGGATGCTGGAAGATTGTGCAGCTTTCAACGCTTTCAACGCTTGATCCACATCGCCGTTGGTCACGAAAATGTTGATCGCCTGGTTCGCCTGCGTCGTGAAGCCTTCCGGAGCGGCGGAGCCGTGCGCCATGGAAGGCGCCAGTTTCGCCGTTTTGAAGTCTTCGATCGTCTGCTGCCCGTACACGTCGTATTTCGATTTGTCCGCATCGATGCGGGCCGGGATCGAGCCTTTCAGCGGGTTAAATACGTCTTGACCTTCCACGGAACCGAGCACCTTCAGCCATTCTTTGGCGTTGGATTCGTTCTTGGCACCTTTCGGAATCGCGAACGTGTCCGTAATGACCATGAACATGCCGGTCGTGTTCGGCGTCGGAACCCATCCGAAGTCTTTGTTCGCTTCAAGCTTAAGATCCGTCGTAAAGTAGCCCTTCGCCCAGTCGCCCATGATGTTCATGGCCGCTTCGCCTTTGGCCACCAGTTGAGCCGCGTCTTGCCAGTTGCGGGCCGCGTGGTCCTGATTGATGTAGCCGAGCATTTTCTTAAACGTTTCCAGCGATTTTTTCACTTTCGCGTCATCAAAGGGCAATTGGTTGTTCCAGAGCTTCTTATAATCGTCAGGACCCAGTTCGCCGAGAAGGACGTTCTCGAATACCATGGTCGCCGTCCAGGGCTCTTTGTCGCCAAGCGCGAGAGGAGTGATGCCTTTCGCTTTCAGTGCGTCAGCCACCTTGAAGAACTCATCGAAAGTCGTCGGAGCTTTCAAGCCGTTGTCGTCAAAAATTTTCTTATTGTAGAAAATCACGTTGCCGCGGTGAATGTTGACCGGCACCGAGTAAGCTTTGCCGTCTTTGCTGACAAGATCGATCAGGTCTTTCGGGAACTTATCTTTCCAGCCTTCGGACTCATACAAATCATTGACGTCGATAACTTTATCCGCCGCCACCCAGCCGGTGTTCAGCTCGGCTCCGCCGTGTACCTGGAACGCATCCGGCGGATCTCCGCCCTGCATGCGGCTTGCCAGTACAGCTTTGGCGTTCGTGCCTGCGCCGCCTGCCACCGCAGCGTTGATGACTTCAATTTCCGGGTGCTTGCCGGAGAATAACTGAATCAGGCCTTTCAGACCCGCTTCTTCCCCCGCTCCCGTCCACCAGCTGAAAATTTCGACTTTACCGCCGCTTGCCGCTTGAGAAGCCGGCGCACTCGCGCTCGCCGAAGGCGAAGCAGAGGGCGAGTTCGAAGCGGACGGCGACGACGATGCGTCGCTGTTGCTTTTGCCGCCGCATCCGGCCAGCAGCATGCCCGTCAAGGCAACTGCGGAAATTACAAGACCCGCTTTACGTTTCACTTCCATACCCCTTTCGATCTTCCTTTTATGAAAGCGTTTTACACTACAATCATAAAATGAAAAGGGTTATGCAGAAAACGCAGCGGGTCTATCTTTTCTTCCGATTTTTTGCACAAATCGGTCAGCCGCGAAAATAAAGATTCCGGTACTCGCCCGGCGACATTCCCGTATTTTTCTGAAACCATTCGCTGAAATAGCGGGGATTCGGATACCCGACCGCCAGTCCGACTTCATAAATTTTGACCATATCCTGCGTCAGCATCGCGCGGGCTTTCTCCAGCCGGATTTCCATCAGCAGCTCGACGAACGATTTGCCGGTCTCTTGCCTGAATAACCGGCTTAAATAGTTCGGTGTAATAAACAACTCGGCGGCCAGGTCTGAAAGGTGCAGATCTTCGTGGTAGCGGTCGGAAAGCAGCTGAAGAGCTTTCTTGATGAGGTAGGAACTCGGCTCTTCGGCCGGTTCGGCAGCGGGAGCGGTCCGTTCGAAGCTCTCTTCGTGCCGTCTTTTGGCTTTCAACAGCGAAGCTTCAATTTCTTCGACCTCCGTCGGTTTGAGCAAGTAGTCGATGGCGCCTAGTCTTAGCGCTTCTTGCGCGTACTTGAAATCGCCGAACCCGCTGAGGAAAATCACCTTCACCTGCGTCAAATCCGGCCTGCCGGCCCCCCGTTCACGCAGCCGCGACAGCAATTCCAAGCCGCTCATGTTCGGCATCCGGATGTCCGACAAAATGATATCCGCCGTTTCCTTCTCCAAATAGGAAAAGGCCTCCGTACCGTCCTTGAATGCACGTACCAGTTCGATGCCGAGCTTGTCCCAGTCGATATGCTCGCTCAATCCTTCTCGGATCCACTCTTCATCGTCGATGATGATCGCCCGGCACTGCCGATGATTCTCCATTTTGATCACCTTCCACTCCTTCATCTCGCCGTTAGCCGATTCAGCTCGTTCGTGGCCTGTATGAACGCGTCACTCGGTTTATTGTTCACGGTAAACACTTTCGCCAAGGCATCCTCCACAATCTCCACCATTGAAGGGTAATACGTGACGGCCGGCTCCGATTTGGCGTATTTCATGCTCTCCAGAATCAGCTGAAAATCAGGGCGGGTTTCACGATATGCAGGATCGGCAAGAATCGACCGCCGCGCTGGTACGCCTCCGGCTTGGGCATAGAGGGCTCCTCCCTTCTTGCCGGTGGCATAGGCGAGAAATTTCCAGGCCCATTCCTTGCGGGTGGAGCTGGCATTCATGGCAAAAGTCCATGCATGCTGGAACGGAACTCTTCGAATTTTCCCGTTGGGGCCCTTCACGCCCGGAAGGAGCGCCGCCTTGATCTGATCGCGATAAGGGCTCTCCGTGTCGGAACGGATCATTGGATAGGCGGCGTTCCAGTAGGGAGCGGCCATGGCGATCTCACCGGACAAGAGTGCGTCCCGAGTTCGCACGAAATCCCAATACACCAAATCTCCCGGTACGAGCCTATTCTTCACCAGCCGTTGGATGTATTGCGCCGCTTCAATCGATTTGGCCTCGCTCAGCATCGAACGGCTATTCCCTTCGCTCAGGAAATCGCCTCCGAACGTCCAGAGCAGCGAAGCGAATATTTTCGTTCTTTCTTCCGGCACGACTGCCGGCATGGCCAATCCCCATTTGGTCGGGGACGCGGTATTCCGGATTTTGGAAAACTTCTCTGCGAGCGCATACACTTCATCCCAGGTTTGAGGAGGTTCCGGAATCAGGTCGCCTCGATAAAACAGAAAATGCGTGCTGATGTCGGTAGGCAAGGCATAGATGGCATCTTGGTAACGATAAACGGACAGAAAATCATCCAAATCGAACGATGGCCGATCCGTCAGGGCGGGGTTGTCGATGTACGGATCGAGCGGCGCGATCGCGCCTGCGGAAGCCAACTCCGCGATAGACGTATTCGGCACGAAAACCAAATCGAACGTCTCCGATCCGGCCAACAGTTGGGTGCCCACCGTCGTAAAGTAACCGTCCCGGCCGACCTCGATGAGATCTACTCGGATGCCCGTCTCCTCCTCGAACGGCCCTAGAAGCTGCCGAAGGGCGGCGGATTCCGTTCCGGTACGAATCAGGACTTTGATGGAAGGCGGCGGGGTGCCCGGCGTTTCCGCCTCGACCGAGTTACGGTCCAAAAACACAATGCCGCCAAGCGCCCAGACCAGCATTAATCCGAAAGCCAACGCCAGCCACACATGTAGTTTGAATCGGTTTTTCATCCGGCCGCCTCTTTCGTGGCTAAACTTTGGTACGGAATACTCACGATGACCAAGGTTCCTCCTTCGGGGGCTTGTTCCACGGATAGGCCGAACTCCGGCCCGAAGGCCATCTGAATCCGGTTCTGCACATTCCGCAATCCGACGTGAGCGCGCTGGGTCTCGTCCTGAAGCAGACTTGCTATCCGCCGTACATCGACGGGAACTCCCGAATTGTAGATCCGAATGGTAACCCGTTCACCTTCCCGGCTCGCGGTAATTGTAATATCTCCGCCTTCGGGGAGGTTGGAAATCCCATGTTCCAGTGCATTTTCGACCAGCGGCTGCAAAAGGAGAGGAATAATCGCTGTATCTCGGGCAGGCGGATCGATAAGGATCGTATGCCGCACCCGATCTCGGTATCGGAACGATTGGATCTGCAAATAATTCTCCACATGCTCCAGCTCTTTTTCAAGCGTCGTCCATTCCTGCCCTGAACTCAGCGTAAACCGGAAAAACTTGCCGAGTGCAGCCACCAGCTTGCTGATCGGCTCCGCTTTGTGCTTTTTGGACATCCAATACATCGTGTCGAGCGTGTTATACAAGAAATGGGGATGAATCTGCATCTGCAGCGCCTGAAGAAGCGCTTCCCGCTTTTCTTTTTCCTTCCGTTCGTTCTCCTGCATCAGCTGCTGGATCCGCTCCATCATCCGGTTGAAATTCCGCTGCAGGATGCCGATTTCGTGGATGGATCCTTGAATGTCCCGCACCTGCAGGTGGCCGATGGACGAGTAGGACATTAAGCGGGCGAGTTGAATGACGGGCTTGGACAAGGCAGTCGCCAGCAAAACGGAAATGATGATAAAAATGACCGTTCCGAGCACCGCCATAATCAGCAAATATTGCAATATTTTTTGGTTGGCGCCGAGAAGCTCGCCCATCGGCACGACCGCCGTCATTTTCCAGCCGCTGATATCGGATGTGACGTAAGACAGCAGCCACTTCCCCTGCAGCTTGACACTGCCGCTCCCTTGTGAGGGCAATGACTTGACGGCGTCGCGGATTTGCCGGTTTTGCAGCAAAGCGGATTCCTGCTCATAAATGATGTCGCCCTGCGGGTTCGTGACCAACAGCGCGCCTGTCGAGCCGATATGTACGTTCTTCAGCGAATCCGCGAGGAACCGGTCGTTGAACTGTACGAACAAATGGCCCCGCAGCGTGGAGAAGTTGCTGTCGATCAGCCTGCGGGCGGCCACGACCGAATCGCGGACCGACGTTTCAAACCCGCTGTCGGAACGAAAAGCGGCTCTCCGGTCGCTGAACCAGTTCATTTTGAGCGGCCTGCTGGCGATTTGTTGGATGATGTACCGGTAATTTTCTTTGTCCATTTGCTTAGCCCATTGATAGGTATTGTCGGTGGACAGTACGATCCGTTCGGGCGTGACGAAATACACAGCGCGGATATGATCCAGCCGGCCGCGGAATAGATCGAAATACACCATCTGCTGAAATTTGCGGTTGGCCTCTTGCAGTTGGTACGGCGTATGAAGAGGACCCTCTAGGAAATCCAGCTGCTGCTGGTACAGAAGCGGCCACGTAAGGCGGTCGATCTCCGTCAGGTTGGCGTCAAGCGCTCTCTCGGTTTGCTGAACGGTTTGGGACAGGTATTGGCTGACCTGGCTTTGGAAGATTTGGTTTTCTTTCGTATAGATTACGAAGGTAATGACGACCATCGGGAAAATCATGAGCAGCAAAAAAACCGCAAGCAGCAAGGTGCGGATCGATATCGGCTTGGACAACGAAAACATGAGGTCCCCCTTCGCTGGGTCCTGCATCCCCATTATGCAATCGCTTCCAAAAGTATAGCATAAAAAACAGCCGGCGGCAGACCGGCTGAAACTGATGCGTCATCTCAGGTAAGTGTTGTTCGTTTAAGCCTACCACACTTCTCTCGCGATCAGCTCATAGGAATGAATACGCGCGCGGTAATCCGGGATCATCGTCACCAGCATAAACTCGTCAACACCGTATAAATCGGATAATTCCTGCAAACGGTTTGCGATGGAAGCCGGCGTACCGATCAGCAGCTTGGTTTCGAAGTAAGGTGCGGCCTCCCCATCCTGCGCGTCCTTCCTAAATAATGCAGCACCGGAGGATGCCAGGCGTCTGGCCTCCTCCTCCGTTTCCGCACATACCGCTCCCATCGTGACGATCGACTTCGGTTCCGGGAAGAGCGGCGAAGGAACAAATGCTTCCCTGTACGCTTTCAAAACTTCATCGCCTGCTGTATCACTCATAAACTGGCCGAATACGTAGCCCGTACCGAATTTCGCTGCGTACTCCGCACTTTTCCGGTTGGTGCCCAGCATCCAAATTTCCGGCGGAACGGGTGGGTTCGGGCGGGCGCCGACGGGTTCACCTTCATACATATAGCTGCCCATCAGCAGCTCCGTAATATTTTTTAACTTATCCGGCGTCTGCCGGACATTTTCCAGGAAATTTCCGCTCAGCGCCATACTCACGTGCGCGGAGCCTCCGGGAGCACGTCCCAAACCCAAATCGACGCGCCCCGGAAATAAGCCCGCCAGCAGCTGGAAGCACTCGGCCACCTTCAGCGGCGAATAATGCGGCAGCAACACGGCGCCCGATCCGATGCGGATGCGTTCCGTTTTCGCACCGATATAGGCGAGAAGCACTTCCGGAGCGGGACAAGCCAGCTTCGGCATGTCATGATGCTCGGCCGCCCAATAGCGGGTATAGCCGAGAAGCTCCGCCGCCTGCGCTAGCTCTGCCGCCTGGGCCAATGCGTAAGTATCTTCCCGTCCTTCGAATACGGGAACCAGATCCAGAACACTCAGCTTCAACGGTTGTTTTACTTTGATCACTCCTTCTTCGGCCACATCCCTTTCAGCAGCTCGATATCCAACTTCTATGCCTCCTTGTGCTGCGTCATGAAGCGCTCCAGCCGCGCTTTCACCTCCGGCCACTCCCGGTCGATAATGCTGTAATAAACGGTATCGCGTATGTAACCGTCCGGCAAAATCATATGGTTGCGATGAATGCCTTCCTTCACAGCACCCAGCCGCTCAATCGCCCGTTGGGACCGCGTGTTGCGGGTGTCCGTCTTCAACTGCACCCGTATTGTGCCCAACGTTTCGAAGCCATGCTTGAGCAGCAAATATTTGCACTCGGTATTAACCTCGCTTCTCCAGACCGAAGGCGTCAGCCAAGTCGATCCGATCTCCAAATTCCGGTTTGCCGCCGAAATATCGAAAAACCGCGTGCTTCCGATCAATTTGCCGGTCAGCCGGTCTTTGATGACAAATGGGACGGCTGCGGGCTGGTCCAGCGCTTTGCGCACATAAGCCCCCGCATCTTCCATCGACGCGATCCAGCCCTGGGTTACCGTCCAGATGTCAGGGAAATTCCCCGCTTCATACAGCCCTTCGGCATGCCCTTCTTCCATAGGCAGTAATTCGACCCTGTTCCCCGTTAAAACGACCGGTTTCACTTCCATAACGTCATCTCCTCCATCATCATCTCATATCATTTGTTTGACGAATAAACAACCCATTCGAATCGGAGGTGCCCGCAACTCATGAGCATGACGCGTTCATGCACCGAACCTTGCACCGCTTTGATCGCTCGCACGGACCCGAATGAACAAGAGAGCGTCCTTCTGCTGCCGGAACTCGATACCAAATAGAAGGAGCCGCTCGGATGAGCGGCTCTTCCTGTTTATCTCGGCTTCGCGACAATCCCGTTATGCACCTTGATGTACCCGTGCCGTAAAATATCGAACCCCGACTCATACACATACAAGCCCATTTGCCGCACGTCCATGAGTTCTCTATACGTATGATTCATAACATCGGCCATGATGGTGTAAAACAACCGTGACCTGAGCTGCACTCTCGGTGTCGTCATGACGGCATAGCCGCCCGGCTTCAGAAATTTGCGGTGCCAGTCCATCACTTCGGGCTTGAACTCGTCCGGGAAATGCTCCAGCAGCCCGACGCTGAGCACGATATCAAACTCTTTGCCGAAAGGCAGATTGCGGATATCGTCCACCAGGTAATGGATATTCATTTGCGATTTATGCCAAACCTGCGATTGGCCGGTGGCTGGATTCGCGCCTAGAAAAGGATAGCTGTCCGGGAAGTGCCCGAACCGGTCCGTGCGGCAAAAATCGTCGTAGTCGACCATCACGACTTCGCCTTCCGGATACATCGCATGCAGCTGCATTGCCTCGTACCCTTCCGCTGCTCCCAAGAACAGAATGCGGGGCTTACGAATGTCGAGTCCTTGGAATAACGCCCGTTTGCCGCGCGGATCCCAAATCCCGTCCTGAATCCGGTGCGCATAGTTCCACAGAGACAAGCGGGCGGTTTCGCCCAGCGCTTCCTTCACCTCGTGAACTTGAAACCGCGCCAAATGTTTATAAAGTTTCTTTTTCGCTTCGGACAGTTCCTCCGGCACATCTTTCACAAACCACTCATGAAAAGAACGATTGAAAAATTCCCACGAGGTTTTCACCGACATGTGTCCGTTCTGTTGTTCCCATTCTTGCTTGGACTTCGCCATCGTCTTGACTTCATAAGGCTTCCCGACTGTTTTCCAAGTCAGCTGCGACCAGTCCGATACCAGGTTGGCGTTGATGAAGCGGTCCAATTGCTCATTCCCGGGATTCCGCAAATCGATACGGTAATTAGGGGTCAGGCGTGTTGTGCCTAGTTCCACATCCGAAATCGACATCGGATCGCTCAAACTTGCTTCCGGCATCCCTGCACCTCCTCTATCCGATTCCGGCAGTTCCAACCGTTTCTCTTCGTTTTGCATTCGACATGCAGCTGGCGTTTCCTTCCGGCAGTTTAATCAGCACATATGACATTAAATGATTATATAATTATTCGTTGATTTCATATCAATTGGGATTACAAAATAAAGCCCATGACCAAGGACACCGTACATAACGTAAAAAACGCGGTCAGCACCAGCAGAAAATTATACTCCAAACAAAATAAAAAGGCCCGCCAGAATGATCCGGCTGGCCCTTCATAAACGGGGACGCTTAGTGAGCGTCCGTTTTGTACTGAGCAGGACTGGAGTTGACGATAACGGCGAGCATTCTCTCGCCTTTCTCCATCTCGGATCGGCATAGCGGACAGACGGGCTGATCAGAAAACGTGAAGTTCGCCCGCGTCCAGCCGTTGCATGCATCGTTGGTGCAGGACCAAATTGCGGTAAGTTCTTCAGGTATTTCTTCCACCGGTTTTTTCCGTGAGTTATACATGAACGTCCCTCCTTGAAAGTCCTGGCTCATTCCGTATTAGAAAAACAAAAGTACCCCGAACCGCAAGGCTCGGGGTACTTTGCTGTGGATTACAGTTTTACGACGTTCTCGGCTTGCGGTCCGCGGTTGCCCTGAACCACATTGAATTCAACGCGTTGTCCTTCGTCCAACGTTTTGAAACCATCGCCAGTGATTGCACTGTAGTGCACGAATACGTCGTTGCCGCCTTCAACTTCGATGAAACCGAAGCCTTTCTCAGCGTTGAACCATTTCACTGTTCCTTGTTGCATGTGTAAAACACCTCCTTTATAGTTACGCGACCTCTTTATTTCGTGAGAAATAAAAAATTCACATATTGTACAAGGTTATTTCCAAATCATAACCCTCTACAATATGCGAGTTCAGGTCAAGAATTTGAATTACCTCCATAATACCCGATCAATCGTGGAATTGCAAGCGGATGGGCAATTGTATTCAACTTTCAAAGATCAGCGTAACCGAAACAGCGCCCGACTATACCCGAACCGGCTCTTTCGCAAACCATTTCGCTTTATCTGCCGCACCGCTGATGGCCTTCTCTTTGATTTGCTGGGCCTTATCCGGCATTTGCGCCATGCCTTCGATGACGAGCGTGTCGGCATCCGTAATCCCGATGAATTGGAAAATTGCCCTCAAGAACCGGTCGCCGAATTCGATCTCTTTGGCGGGACCTTCCGAGTATACGCCGCCTCGTGCCTGGATATGCAGCGCTTTTTTGTCCGTCAGCAGACCCACCGCGCCGTTCGCCGTGTACTTGAAGGTTTTGCCGGCAATACAAATATTATCGATGTAGGCTTTGACGCGCGGAGGGAAGCTGAAGTTCCACATCGGCGTCACGAACACATATTTGTCGGCTGCGACAAACTGATCCGTCAGTTCGTTGATTCTCGCCACCTTGGCCTTCTCGTCCGCCGACAATTGGTCGAAGGCTTTGCCTTGTTGCAGCTTGCCCCAACCGCTGAACACATCGGTATCGATATAGGGGATGTCGATTTGATAAAGATCCAAATGGACGATTTCGTCTTCCGGTTTTT
This sequence comes from Cohnella pontilimi, assembly GCF_005049045.1. Lineage (GTDB taxonomy): Bacteria > Bacillota > Bacilli > Paenibacillales > Paenibacillaceae > Cohnella > Cohnella pontilimi. The sequence goes on along the minus strand of NZ_SUPK01000008.1, from coordinate 112,172 downwards.
CTTTCCGGTAGGCGTCCAAAAAAGCCCGTCCCACGGAAAGGCTGAACGATTGTTCTTCCGCTTTCGGGTTCGCCGTGATATAGAGCACTTTTGCCACTTTCGCTCCACCTCTCCTGGAATTGAGTATTTCGTTACGTGATTGAGGAATCGGAAGACGTCTCAGGATAGATGTCTTTTCCATATTCGAACGGGTACTGCATCGGACTTGCCGGCTCGGTTGGAATCGGATCCTTCCGATCCTGGGGCACGACGTCATCCAATGGGATATCTTGTCCGTAAACGAACACTTGACTAACCTCCTTCACTCAGGCTGATGTCAGTATGCCCCGTTTTCCGGCATTCATGAGAACTTCTGCACAAAAAAATTCGCCATTACCTGTCCGAGGTGGGGGACAGATCGGCGAACTGCAGCCCATGCTAACCTAAGAAGTTCACAAGTTCTGGATGTAAATGCTCGATCCGATCCTCCCCACAATGCCGGATAATCTGCGCAAATACGCAAAATCCGGAAACACCACCCGGTCCGTCAGGTAGGCGGAAATCTGGCTTCCCGGTCTCCTCCTTCGGTTCAAACCGGCGATAATCCCTTCCGTACTCTTGATTCCAATACCGTGGCCGTAATGTACGCCGCCCGGGAGCAGAACCGTATTCTCGCCTTGCCATTGCGGCTGGTCCGGGGCATGATCGGGATTTTTGAAGTACAAAACATCTCCCACATTGGCTTCCTCAATATTGTCGATCGATTTCATCCGCAAATCTTCATCATAGTGCCAATCGTACAACAGCAGATCCCGGAAATAGAGGTTAAACGGCCCCCGTCCGATCGACTCCAGTACCGCTCGATACAAAACGATCACGATCGCGGTTGCGCATTCTACGGCGTATGCTCTTCCATTGTAGAAAATATCGAGAATGGCCTCGGATGGCTGTATGTCCGGATTCAGACGGAGGCCCCCGTTCACCATTCGAAACCAATACGGCTCACGGCCCTCGGAATATTCGAAAGTGGTAAACCGGATTCCGCTGGCCAGCAATGCATAAGCCGAGTCCACGATCCGGCTTCTCATTCTGAGCTCAAACAGCAAGGCGTCGGTCGATTCATAACGGTAAGTAACCGGACTGCGCTGTTTTTTCATGGCCACGGCTCTTTCCGTTTGGGACAACGGCAGTGCGCCGATATCGACCGAATCGCTATTCCCGATCAGGATCATGACGTACCTCCCAACTCCATCGTTACAAATTATTGTATGGGCGCTCCCCCAATCAGGTGTGGAAAAAAAACAAATAGCCTCCGTTTATATACTGCATAAACGAAGGCTATCGCTTGCCGAACCTACTATTCATTTTTGATTGTTCCCTGCCCTTTCACTGACATGCACGACATGTCCTGGATATTCATGAATTTTCGGATTTCCATTGCCTTTCATGGGGACATGTTCAGCATGTTAATCCAACCGTATGCTTGCTCTTGCTCTTGCTCTCGGTACCCGCATGCCCACAGATTACGAAAAAGTTGTCACCGGCTTTTTCACTGTGCAATCTGCTTTCCGCATGCTTCGCCTATCCCTTTTCCATTGGACTATCCCCTTTGTCTATGGAATGTATTTTAATCAGCTCGAGGCGGCGTCGATTCTTTCGGTGACCCGTCCCTCGGAATGCAGGACCTGTTGTTGTCACCCGTGAACGCCTGAGTCTGACTAAAATCGTTGGGCTGAAGCGTCATTTGTTTCTACTCTTTATTAACCCTATGTAAAGAAAAATAAACATTTTGTCGAAAATAAAATCCCGTTTATGATGTCCGCTCAATAAACTTCAATATTTCCTCCACCGGCTGCTCCGTTCGGAACTCTGATGAAGATATCGCTCGAAACAAGTCCCCAACCTTTTGGAGGCGCTGCGGCACTGTGACGATCGTAAAATCGGACGGATGGAATCCTTGGTCTACTTCGTTCCAGGTGACAGGCGTGGAGACGGTAGCCCGCGGTTTCGCACGAACCGAATAAGCGGCCGCCATCGTGCGGCCGCGCCACAGCTGCAAGTAGTCAAAATAAAGCTTGTCCCCGCGCTTCTCCACCACCCGCTCTAACGTGATGAGGCGCGGCATTTGCTGCAGCATGTACCTGGCGATGAACGTATTGATGCGGCGAGTTTCCTCGAATGTATATTTCGGTTCGATGGGCACGAAAATCTGCAGCCCTGTCGCGCCGGATGTTTTCGGAAAGCTCTGCAGGGACAGTCCTTCCAGCACGTCTCTCAGCTTCAGCGCCACCTCGCGCACCGCGTCGAAAGGCATGCTGTCCGCCGGATCCAGGTCGAATACCAGCTCGGTCGGATAATCCTTGCGGTCATGCCGGTCGAAAGGCACATGGAGTTCGATCCCGCCTCGGTTGGCCACCCATACCAGCGTTGCGGTATCGTTAAGCAAAATCCTTTCCTTATCCGCATACTCGACTCGGGGAACCCAATCCGGGGCATGGCCGTGAATGGATCGCTCCTCGACCCTCCTTCCCTGGATGCCGTTGGGATATCGCCATACCATCAGCATGCGGTCTCTCGTATAAGGCAGAAGAAAGGGCGCAGCTTGAATGAGGTATTTTAAATAATCCAGCTTGGTAATGCCCGCTTCCGGCCATATGACGCGTTCCGGATGAGAGATTTCGACTTCTTTGCCTTCTATCGCGACGATCTGCTTCTCCATAGGAAAATCTCCTTACTGGGTACAAGCTGGTCATTATTTTGCGTCCGGCTGTTCAGAATATGTAAGAAGGAAAGATGAGAGGAGCAGCCATGGAGCCGATTTATCCGTTCGAACCGGTGATCAGCGACACGATCCCGGCGGAACCTTATTGGAGGTACGAGATCAAGTGGGACGGCACGCGTATCCTTACTTACCATGATGAGGAAAGTACCAAACTGTATAACCGCAAGCAAAATGAACGTACCCGCCATTATCCCGAGCTGCTGGACACCCCCTCCTACTGCCGGGCCTCTTCCGTCATTCTGGACGGAGAGGTCATCGCTTTGGCCGGGGACGGCAAGCCTTCTTTTCATGAAGTGATGCGCCGCGATCTCATTCAGAAGCTCGACCGCGTCCAAGAAATGCAGCGGCTCGTGCCGGTCAGCTATATGATTTTCGATATTGTCTATTTCAACGGCGAGTGGGTGAACAGCCGGCCTTTGTCCGAAAGATTGGCCTTGCTGCAGGATATCGTCACGCCGAACGAGAACGTCCAGCTTGCCGCGTTCCACCATGACGGCGATAAGCTTTTCGAGGTGATGCGGCAGCAAGGCATGGAAGGGATCGTATGCAAAGATTTGCGTAGTTCCTATTCCCTCGGAGGGAAGGACGATCGGTGGAAAAAAGTCAAAAACTACGGAGATGTGATCGCGGTCATAGGCGGTTTTACGTTAAGCGGTGGATTCGTAAACGCCGTGCTGCTGGGGCAATACGATCAAGAGGGGAAGCTGTGGTATATCGGCCATACCGGAACCGGCAAGCTGTCGAAGGCCGAATGGCGGGATCTGACGGAGATTTTGACGCCCATGAGGTTGAACAAATCCCCGTTCGCCAATCGGCCTGACCGACATCGGGATGCTTATTGGGTTACACCGAAGCTAACCGTAAAAGTGCAGTACAGCGAATGGAGATGGCAGGAAGGCCGCGCGCTGCGACAGCCCTCCATCCAATCCTTCGTCAAAACAGCCCCCGAAGAGTGCAAGCTGCCCTGGGTTTAAGCCAGGCCCTCTCTGAGGAATGGAAGCAACTCGCTCCAAAAGTGTGGATCTTTGTGGGAATTCCGATGACCGGGTGTATGGAGATACCGGTGCCGGGTTCGGGGTGCGTGATCCATCAGATACTGTAATTCACTCACTGGGACATAATCGTCGTTTAACGAATGCATCATGAGAAGCGGCGTGGTTGTACTTTGGATAATCGGCACGAGATCGAAACCGGCTGCCTCTTGGCTGCTGATTCCGGCTCTCCACATTCCGATTCGTAACAGAAAATACGGCAGCGGCAAGCGTCTCAGCTTGGATTTTGATAAGTATGCTTTCATGATGGAGTCAAAACGTGCAGGCATCGAATCTGTCACCAATGCCCGGATTTTTTGCGTTTTCTTCAATGCCAGCACACTGCCGAAGCCTCCGAACGAATGCGCCAATATTGCGATACAGTCCGAATCCACCTCATCCCTTCGCGAAGCATATTCGAGTGCGGCTAACACATCGTCCCGGAATGACTTCACTGTAGGCGCGTCGATCGGCCCGCTTTCCCCATGACCTCTGGCATCGAACATGAGGATCGCATAACCCGCCTCATATAAAGGCGTAACGTATCGAAGCATTCTGGATTTACCGGATCCCCAACCGTGAGCCAAAATGACCACCGGTCTTTTATGTACACTGTTCTCCGGTTGATTCGGAATGAACCAACCCGCGATCGATGTTCCTTCGCTGGAAAATAACACTTTCTCATACGGGTAAGCCGGCTGCTCCCCTCCCGCCAATCTTTTGGGCGACTGACTCTTCACGGTAAGATACCACAACGATAGGCCCGCAACTGCCCCTGCTGCGAACAGCACCCCGATAATGATCCACATCAATTGCATACGAACGTCTCCTTCCCTTGCTCACAAGGTAGATTGGATTTTTTGGCTACAAAAGCTTCCCAGACCACGATCTCATAACCTTTCTTTTCAATTGCCGGTTAAGACCGATCGGTCTTTTTTTGTGTCAAAAGAGAAGACGCCATTGCGTCTTCATGGATTTGAAGAGAATCACATCGTTATGGCCGTATCACCAACTTGAAACTTTCTTGTGTAACTATATTTTGCCAAATTGCAGAGCAGACTTAGGGACCAACGCATGCTGTAACGACAATTTACGAGCTTACAGAAGCTATGTGAGCACGCAACTCCACCCAACACCTTTCCAATTTCGCAAAATATCACTGCGGAAATATTCTGGGTAAGTTTGCTGCTGCAATTTGGCGAAATGTCGTAAGAGCTCCCCTGAGGAATTACAAGCAACGGCGATCCGTGAGTTCTTAAGTTTCTTATTTCACTAATTCTTTCAGTATATAAGCCTTCATCTGCCGGAAGGTCTGCTGCATATACCCGCTGTCACCGTATAACTTGCTCAGCATCACACCGCCCTCGAAGGTCGCGGTAAGATAAGTAACGACGGGCTCGATATCCAGATCATCCCGGAATTCGCCTTTTTTTATGCCTGAGCGTATGATCATTCGTACCAAGTCGTACCATCGGTTCATGGCAGCTTGCGCTTTCTGCTTCAGTTCGGGGTGTGTATCGTCGGAATCGACCGCTGTGTTCAACAACGGGCAGCCCCCTTCAAGCGGCGGATCCTCTACGATGTTGTTGTAGATGGAGAACAAGGAAATCAATTGATCCACCCTTGATTCCTTGCCTTCGATCGCTTTCATATAGCGTTCTTTCAACACGTTAACGGCGTAATCGAACGCCTCGAAAGCCAGCTCGTCTTTGGAAGAAAAATGATTATAGATCCCGCCTTTGCGCAGGCCCGTCTCTTCCATAATGTCCGAGATCGCGGATCCGCGGTACCCTTGCCGATTGAACAGCCGAGCCGCTTTGCCGATTATGTACTCCCTCGTTTGTTGCCCTTTTCGCATGCTGACCTCCCCACTCACAATCCAAAAACAAACCGATCGGTCTCATTTTATCCCAACGGTTTCCGAAGGTCAATGGGCCAAAACAAAAAGCCGGACACGTGAAGTGCCCAGCTTGGATATCCCTGCGCCTCAGCCTAATGCCGCTTTAAAATAAAATCCGGTCGGTGGGGAGCATTTTTTTATGCATCAAGAGTTGAATGGCCACAATGACTTGCAAATCGGTCAAATGGCACTTCTTGGCGATTTGCGCGATGTCTACCGGCCTGCCCTTTTCATCGGCTAAAGCGTGGTAAACGAGCTTTTCCGAGACGGTTAATTGCTCCAATGTATTGGAGGACGCGTTCGTATCTGACATCGATTAATTCTCCCGCTACCGTATTTCATCACATTATAGGTAGATTACCCGAATGCTTGGTTGGTGACACACTTTGTATCATATTTTTTTCAGCATATTTTGCAATTCCTTGGTAGAATAAGAAAAACCAGTGCATCATGGAGGGGAACGAGTTGGAACGAATCCGAAGAAAAGCTTTATTGACGGATGGAAGACTCGACGCCACTCATCCTCCGACCGGACACCGGATGAAGTATATCGATTCGTTAAGACTCTATGAGCCGCTATACCAAATGACCAATGAGACCCACCGGCGACTTCTCAATGAAGTTTCCACGTTATTTCAGCCAATGGAAACCGAAATTTTGGATCGTTACAGAAACTACTTATATTACTGAGGGTGATGACATGAGCGAAACCGTGCAGGCTTCTACCGTTGGAATTGAATTGACCAAAAAAGATATTTTGGATTTTAATTTCTCGTTCTGGCGTAAAAACGGAACGCTATGGATCATGCTGTTTTTCGGGTTCGTGATCCTGTTGGCCGTGATGGCTGAAATTGCGGACGGACGTCCATTTCAGGATTACGTATCTTTTCTCGTTTTCCTGCTGATTATTATCCTGATGCCCTTTCTCATGTATTTCAGCGCGAAAAGAAGCTTCAACAACAAGTTTCTCCAAGAGAAAAAGACATATGTTTTTACCCCTGAAGGATTTACTGCAACCTCTGCGTCGACGTCGGTAAACACGCTGTGGACGGATGTTCAGAAAGTGCAGATGACGAAAAACACGGTATTATTGTTTATCGCCAGCAACGCCGCGCATATTCTCCCGCGGAGATATTTGACGGGACATCCGGAGATTTATACGATGATCCAGCAGTATATTCCGAAAGAAAGCCGCAAAAAGGGCAAGTCCCGATGGCTTCGGAATGTTGTCTTTTATATGGTGATCTTTTTGGTCACTGTCGCTATTGTACAGTTCATGCTGAGCCGCCAGTAATCCGGCTATGCTACCAACAGATAGGTCCGCAGGGTGGCTGTCTGTTAGTCAGTCTCGCTGACTGACGGTGCAGATTAGTGTATGCTGCAGGCGGTTTTACCGCCTGCATGTCAATCCTGCTGCCAAACATCCTGGTATTCTTTTTTTCGCCTGAACAGCGCGTGCGCATAGGAACAAGCCGGAATAATTTTGCGGTTCGTTTCCCGCGCATGTTCCACCACCCGCATCACCAGCTCTTCCGCGAGCTTCTGACCCCGCCAGGCCGGATCCACGTAGGTATGATCGATTACGAGCGTTGCTTCCCCTTGCGGCACGAAAGTGATTTCGGCGACCGCCTCTCCATCGTCCTTCATGACGAAACGATTGCCATCCTTTAACGTTTCCAGCATTCTGCTCACTCCTTTATCTTACAGGACTACCATCCGAATATTTTACCCCATCAAACAAACAAAAAAACCGGCCTTGCGGCCGGCGTATCGTTGGATAACTCCCTTGCTTATGCTTTCGATTTCGATTTAAAGATGCCGAACATCAGAATGACACAGGAAGCAATGTAGACATACGGACCGCTTGCCGCCGCATTCACGGATGAGCCGAAGAATTCGATCGTTTTCGAATTGATGTACACGATGCCCAAAATAACGCCGATCACAGCCGAGATAAAACCTATCATTTTATTGAGCGGTTTCCCCGTCCACACCATGATCGCCGGATATGCGAAAGCGAGGATCAAATAGATCGCACCTTGCCCGAAGCCGGTTTGGGAAATAAACCCGACATCCACCCACTTAAAAAAGAACGAAAGAAATGCGAGAATCGTAGAGCCGATAATGACTTTTTTGCCCAAATCCCAGCTGCCGAAATTCAATGTGGTTTCCTCCTGCTGTATGTAGTGCCGACGGACGGCTAGAGCACAGTATAGCAAGAGTGTTTATTTTTATATAGGACAATAAGTGGAATATTCTTATAAATTTTTCATAAAGCCTCCTAAAGACAAATGAAAAGGAATGGATCGCTCCATTCCTAGTGGCGTAACAGTTCGATCGCGGAGAGCACCAGTCCGATCACAAAGCCGCAAATCGCCCCGTTCACGCGGATCCACTGCAGGTCTTTGCCGATTTTCTCCTCGAGCATCCGAACCAGAGAAGCGTCGTCCATGCGGTCGAGATTCTCTTTCACCAGTTGGCCGATCCGGTAATGGTTCGACTCCACCAAATTGACGACATAATCTAGCAGCCGGTTCTCGGCGGTCTCCAGCCATTCCGATTCCTTGCTCAGGCTTCGTACCACATTCCGATAAAACGAAAATACGGCGCGCCCCCCTCGTGAGCGTTCCAACGCCAGCTTATCCAGCAGCATGCTTCGCATTTCTTCCAGCCGCACTTTCAGGAAAGCTTGGCCTTCTTCACTGTTCAGCCTGCTCACCGCCCACTCCTTGATTTGACCGAGCCGATTTTCGTCGCCCGCGATTTGAAACAGTTGAATCCGGATTTCCTGCATGATCCTTTCCCTGTATTCATTGTCCTGATCCAATAACTCCTCACCGGCGGAGATCAGCATATTTTGAATCATAGAGCCCAGCTTATTTTCATCCATAAATCCGGCAAAAGCCTGGATCGCAAATCCCATCAGGCCTTTCGCTCTCGCTTCGGACAACTTCCCGAGCGCCATTCTGCCGAGCAAGCTTCCGGTTTCCGGCCGCGCCGCCCATTGAAGCGCTTCGGTGATGACATAATCGAACGCTTTTTGATCCAGCCGGGCATACATCGCTTTCGTCAGCGCCGATTCGGCGGCCGCCGCGGCATCTACACGGCGAATGTAATCCGAAATACCGGATTGCAGCACGGGAAGCGATTGTTCCAACGGCAGCCGGCGCACGATGGTCATGAGGAAGTCGACGATGCTTGTCCTAACCGTACGTTTGCGAAGCAGCTTGACGGAAATAGAGCCAACAGCCCGCAGCAAGTGAAGCTGACGCAATTTATTTTCAATGCTCTCTTTGTTGAGCAACTCGTTTTCCATGGCCGATATGAGCGAACGCACAATTTTGTCCCGGTTCTTGAGCAGCAGCGAAGTGTGCGGAATGGGAATACCGAACGGATGGCGAAACAGGGCGGTGACGGCGAACCAGTCCGCGATGCCCCCGACCAAACCGGCTTCAAAGGCTCCTCTCAGCAAAAAAACGAGAGCAGTCTGCGGCATCCATAACGTGACCAGAAAGCCGCATGCCATGATCGCCAATGACAACCCGGCTAAATATTTTGAACGCATGCCGCATCCCTCCTTTACGCACTCCATTCTACCCATTTTCACAGCCGGCGATCAAATCGCCTTTCTTACAAATATAAACGGGCTGCGTTTAACGCAACCCGTTTATCATATAACCTATTTTATACATTAAGCCGTTTTCGAACGTACGGGGCGTTCCAACCGGAGTCTGGGCCGCTTCCACAGCTGACGCCATTTGCCTATCGCGGTGACGATGATGACCACACCGAGCGCCAGCATAATGATCGACAGTACCGCGTTCAGTACACTGTGTCCCGGACCGGAACCGAGATATACTTTGGTGATCATCCAGATCCCGGCGTACATTACCGTGGCATACAGATAAATGAGCGGAACGAGACAGGTTAAGGCGTACATGCGGTGACTCGCCATTTTCAGAATCACCGTCGTGCCGACGATCAGCCCGATGGCCGCCATCAGCTGGTTGGACACCCCGAACAGCACCCAAATCGAACTGATATCGCCCGAGTAGAGCAGGTATCCCCACATGAAGCAGGCTAACACGCTTGAAATAATGACGCCGGGCATCCAGTCCGACTTGCGAAGCGGCTTATATAGGGAACCGAAAAAGTCCTGAATAATATAGCGGGAGACGCGTGTACCGGCATCGATCGCCGTCAAAATGAACACAGCTTCGAACATAATGACGAACTGGAAGAAATACGAGGCCAAGTGGTTAAACCAAGGGACGCTGCGAAAAATGTCGGTCATACCCACCGCCAAGCTCACGGCGCCGCCGGGTCTGCCTTCCAGATTTAATCCGATTTCTTGGCTCAATGCCGGCAGGTGATGGACCGTCATGCCGAGCGTTTGGAACTTCTCCGGCGTCGAATTGATGGCGAAATAATCGCCCGGCATCAGTACCGTAGCGGCCACAAGAGCCATAACGGCGACCATGCTCTCGACCAGCATCGCGCCGAAACCGACCATTTTGATATCCTTCCATCGGTTCAGCATCTTCGGTGTCGTGCCGGAGCCGATAAACGCGTGAAAACCGGAAATCGCTCCGCACGCGATCGTGATCGAAACAAACGGCCACACCGGGCCTCCGATGATCGGTCCACCGCCGTTAACGAACTGGGTGAACGCCGGGAACTGAATCGCCGGATTTACCACGAACACGCCGGCAATCAAAGCGACGAATACGCCGATTTTCATAAAGCTGCTCAAGTAGTCGCGCGGGGCGAGCAGCAGCCAAACCGGAAGCGCCGCAGCAAAAAAGGCGTAAATCGGCAAAATGATCGCCAATGTCTTGATATCCAGCGTGAGCAGATCACCGATGGCCGTATCCTTGATGTAGGGACCGGCAATCACAGCGCCTGCAAGCAATAGAATCCCGACGACGGACGCCTTTTTCAAATCGCCGGTTTTCCGATGATACAAACCGATCAGGATGGCGATCGGAATCGTCATCGCGACCGCGAACGTACCCCACGGATTTTGGGCCAAAGCATTGAGTACGACCATGGAAAGACCGGCCATCGTAATCGTGATGATGAACAGCATCGCGAGACCCGTACAAAACCCCGCAACCGGGCCCAATTGCTCTTTGGCCACTTCGGAGAGGGACTTTCCTTCCTGCCTCATCGAGGCGAACAGGACAACCATATCATGCACAGCGCCGCCGAGCACGGCACCGATCAGGATCCACAGCAGGCCGGGCAAAAAACCGAACTGCGCCGCCAGCACCGGTCCCACGAGGGGTCCGGCAGCCGCAATGGCCGCAAAATGATGGCCGAATGCCACCCATTTGTTCGTCGGGACATAATCTTTGCCGTCCTCCAGCGCATGAGCCGGTGTCGGGCGCGTCTCTTCGATTCGAAGAACCTTCACCGCCATGAACGTCCCGTACAGACGATACGCAATCATCAACACACAAGCCGCCGCAATCACAATTGTAACCGCATTCATTAATGCTTGCCTCCTCTCTACACACCTGCCTCATCTGTAAACACAAAATGCGACGGCTGAAACTGCCGTTTACCACCGGATTTGACGGATCAGGTCCATGCATCGAGACTGATTCTCCGGAGTTATTGGCCATTGTTCGATCTCTTCCTTGATCTGTTGCAAATTGGTATAACCTTTAGCCAATCCGTTCAAGCGGGCCGCCAAAGTAGAATTCGTGATCTCGTCCTCAGAACAATAGAGTATGTTCATCTTCTCCACGGCATTCGGATAACGTTTCAAATAATATTTTTGGTGCCTGTCTTCGGCTATGTAAAATTGCGTGAATGGCAGAATCTCCGTATCCAGCTTCCCCTTTTCTTGCTCCATCCGCTGCTTCACGCGATGCATGGCCTCTTGTTGCTCGCGATCGCGATAAAACAATAGGGACATATATTGACGTCCTTTATAACCGTTAATATTCAAGGGATTGTGGTTGTTCCAGAACACGTTCAAGATCTCATCTATCGAGACAATACCGGGATCAAAATCGATTTCGACCGTCTCGGAATGGTCGCCCATCTCACGATAAGTAGGATCCGGAGAATGACCGCCCGCATAACCGACGCGTGTACGAAGAACACCCGGCAATGACCCGAACAAGGCGTCCGGACTCCAGAAGCAACCCATGCCCAACGTAAGCGTGTCGGTATTCTTCGTTTTATTACTCATGTTCGTCCCTCCCCGCATATGAACACATTATAAAGCAAAAACCACAGCCTCATACGGGAAATGGTCTGCCATGTTCAATTCCGTTGCGGTAAGATAGAAAGCAAAGGAGAGAACGCCCGTGACGATGGATCGGCATGTGCAGGAGCTGGTGACGCTCAAAACGATCGCCGAATCCTTAAATCAATCCAACGATTTAACCCCTATGTTGAACAGCGTGCTGAAAAAACTGCTGGAACTGACGGGATTGACCACCGGTTGGATCTTTCTGGAGGACGGACCGCGTCATTATCGTTTCGTAGCCGATCACCATCTTCCTCCCGCCCTGCAAATCGACGACAAGCAGCCCATGCGCTGCGGCGACTGCTGGTGTATGGACCGCTATTGGGCCGGAAGGCTGAAAAACGCGGTCAACATTCTGAATTGCAAACGGATAGAAGATGCGATCGAGCATCGGACGGGTGATACATACGGGATTACGCATCATGCTACCGTTCCGCTGAAAGCCGGCAATCGCCGATTAGGCGTCATGAATGTGGCCTCGCCCGGCAAAAGCAAATTCACCGATGAGGAGCTCGCCCTGCTGGAAGCGGTCGCCTTGCAGATCGGCAGCGCCATCGAAAGAGTTCGTCTGTTTGAAGCGCAGCAGCAGCGCGCGCGTATGGAAGAGCGCAACCGGCTCGCGAGAGATTTGCACGATTCGGTCTCTCAGATGCTGTTCTCACTCTCCATGACGGCCAAAGGCGTGGAAAGCCTGATCGCTTCCGGGCAATTGGATGCCGCGCGGGACAGCATACGGGATATCCAATCGCTCTCTCAGAATGCTTTGAAAGAAATGCGCGCCCTGATCATGCAGCTGCGCCCAGCGGGCCTGGAAGCCGGGCTTCTCACAGCCCTGAAAGCATATGGCAGCCAGCTCGGCTTAACGATTGACGCAAGCATGACGGGCGTCCGGCAGCTGCCGCGCCACGTAGAAGAGGCGCTATGGCGCATCGGCCAAGAAGCGCTGAATAACGTCATCAAACACGCCGGTGTCCTTGAAGCGAAGGTGGAGCTGGAGATGGAGGCCGAAAAAGTGGTTCTGCGCATTACCGACAAGGGCCGGGGCATGACCACTAGAAGCCGCCGGTCCGGACAATCGATTGGCCTATCCACGATGCGGGAACGGTGCGAAGCGCTGGGCGGCCGATTTGCGTTGACAAGCCTGCACCGTAAAGGAACGGTGGTTGAAATTACACTCCCGCTCGAGGTGGCAAACCCGTGACGATCAAATTATTGTTGGCCGACGACCACGCGATGGTCCGTAAAGGATTGCAAGTCTTTTTATCCACGCAGCCCGACCTGGAGCTGGTCGGTGAAGCTTCGAACGGAATGGAAGTGCTGGAAAAAGCGGCGCTCTTATTACCGGATATTATTCTCATGGATTTACAAATGCCCGTTTTGGACGGAATGGAAACGACGAAGCGGCTCAAGGAAGTACAGCCTTCCGTGAAGGTCATCGTGTTGACCTCCTTCGCCGATCAGGCGCATGTACTGCCCGCTATCCGCGCCGGAGCCAGGGGTTATTTGCTCAAGGACGTGGAACCGGAGGAGCTGGTACGCGCCATCCACAGGGTGCAGGAAGGAAAAATCGAGCTGCATCCGGAGGCAGCGGGCCAATTGGTGAACCTCGTGTCGGCACCGGAACCACCCCCGGAATCGCGAGACGCTTCTCCGTTCTCTTTGCTGACCAAACGCGAGCAGGATGTGCTCCGTCTTCTGGCGGCCGGCAAAAGCAACAAGGAAATCGGCAGCGCTTTGTTCATTACCGAGAAAACGGTGAAAACCCACGTCAGCCATGTACTCGACAAGCTCGGATTGGCGGACCGGACTCAGGCGGCCATACTTGCCGTCAAGAACGGATTTGAAATGTAAGCACACTCCGCCTCATACCAAAGTCGTAGAAATGTTCAGCCGAAGGTTGAACATTTTTTTTCGTGAAATCAGCCGTTTCGCCGACGTCTCGGCCCGGGAGCTGCTCTACAATAAAATCATAGAAGAGCAACCAGAAAGGAAGATCGCGCATGAACATTGTCATTATCGCAGGCAGCAACCGGAAAGACTCGACCAGCACCCGACTGGCCGAATATATGGGGCGTCTTATCCGTCAGCAGGGCCATCAGGCCGCCTTATTCGATTTGCACGTCTCGCCTCTTCCGTTTTATTCACCGGACGAATCTTATGTGGAGCACGCGACGCTCCAACAATTTAAAAAGGCGATGCTCGAAGCGGACGCGGTCATTTTGTCGACTCCCGAGTATCATGGCGGCATGTCGGGCGTACTCAAAAATGCTCTCGATCATCTAGGCCAAGACCATTTCAGCGGCAAGGTCGTGCTGAGCATGAGTTCTGCGGGCGGAGCCGTCGGCGTCAGTTCTCTCCAGCAAATGCAGGCGATCGTCCGAAACCTTCACGGCATCAACTGCCCGGATTGGATCTCGATCGGCGGCTCTCAGCGGAGATCGTTCGAGAGCGGACAAGACGAATACGAGAGGCCGGAAATCGATGACCGCCTTCACCGCGTACTGGCTTCTTTTTTGAATCTTGCCCGGTTGGTTCGCGGTCAGTCGAATCATTCCAAAGCCGTGTAAGACGAAAAAGCCGCCGGATCGCCTCCGGCGGCCAAGTACCCTCTTTTTTTCTACTTCCTTAGATCGTCATGCCTGCTGCGTATGTTCATGGCGTTTTGTTGGACAGGACTCTTGTTCAGTGCAAGTGAATTTAAGTAGAAACCATTATTATAACAGCTTATAAAGGTAGTACTCGTTTACATATTCACCGTTCACTTTCAAGGAATGTACTTTTTCTCCCTCTAGGATGAATCCCATCTTCCTATATAAGTTAAATGCTTTATGGTTGTCTTTCATCACCGTGAGTCCTATTCTTAATAATCCAGCTTCTTTTGCCCATTCGAACACTTTATGGAACAATTTTGTCGCAATACCTTGCCCTCGATAGTCTTCAAGCACTCCTACAACGAGATGTGCGGAATGTCGATTCCGGATCAGATTGCCGCCCAACGCAGCAATAAAGCCTACAAGATTGTTTTCCATTTCGGCTACAAAGAAAATTGTGGTCGGTTCGGCTAGAATTTTTTGAATATATTGTTTTTGTTGTTCAACGGTGGTCTGTCGTTCTCCAGGATCGTACAACATAAAACCGGACTCATCGAGTTCTTTGTTTAAATTCAAAAAGTTTTCCGCATCATCAACTTCAATCGGTCTAATGTTCATCTATGGCTCTCCTCGGTAAGCTTTGCTTCAATAATAACAAGTAAAGGGTTCAAAAAAAATGTTGGAAAATAATTGAACTCTTTCATGGTGATCGTTGTCTATGTTTAAGGGGGGATGCGCTCAGTGGAATATGATTACCTTCGGGTTATGACCGGAGAATATTCGAAAAATGAAATATTAACCGATATCATGCGATCATACGGCAAGGACGTCTGGAACTACGCATTCGCCTTATCAGGCACACGGGACATGGCCGACGATATTATGCAGGACGTGTTCTTCAAAGCACTTAAGCATCTGGACACTTTTCGCGGTGAGTCCTCGATGAAAACGTGGCTATTGAAAATAACACGAAACACAGCCCTAAACCATAAAACAACATGGTTTATTCGAAAGGTCGTTCCAATCGATAAGTGGCTTGAGCACGGCAATAAATCTGAGTTTCCATCAGCAGAGACAAAGGCATTGGAGCGCATTCAATTAAATGAGGCTTGGACCCATGTGATGAAGCTGCCGGTGAAATTTCGAGAAGTTCTGATTTTGTTCGCGTATCACGGCATGACGCAAAAGGAGATCGCGGAGACGATCCGTATTCCCGAAGGAACGGTGAAATCGCGACTGCATCATGCACGGATAAGATTTGCGGAGCATTACCAAAGGGGTGACGACTAATGGCTCAGTACCGCTTAGATCTGGAAAACGAGTTAAAGCAGTCGCCCATTGACGATAGCGCCATTTTCTCGAGTATTGAAAAGGTTACAGCTCGCCACAATAAACACCTAGAAAAATCGAAAAGAAGGGCCTTGCTTACCATTAGCTTTACGGCATTATTATTGATTGGTGTTATCGCACTCCTAGCTCTCGGTCCCCTTTCCGAAACTTTTTTTCATACAAAGACTGCAAACACAGCTGAAACGCCTTTGGTCGAAGGTGACGGCATTCGGATCATGCCGGAGGAGTTTTTTCTCTATAAAAGCGGTGTTGCGTTAGGTAATCAGCAGCCCGGTCTCAGTAAAATCAACGTTACCGACGAGCAAATTGTAGAAAATTTGATTATGGGGCAATTAACTGTACGATACGCTAAAAAATTGGGTCTCACCGTATCGCCGAAAGAATTGGATAAGGAAATTTCTTTTCAGAGAGACTCCCTAAAACAAGCTTCGAATGATAACCCAGTAAAACAGGTGATGGCAAAACGTATTGAACAAAGCGGTCTTACCGAGGATGAATTCTGGAGAAGCGAACTCATCAGAAGAAAATATGAAGAATCGATTTTGAAGGGGAAACTTTATACAAAACTCATTCAGGACGGAACGATCAAGAGTGGGGATGGGTCGGAGTTCGGGGAATTCCAGAAGAAACTGCTCGCCGAGAAAAAAGAAAAGCTTACTATTAACTGGTCAACTGTTTCTGGAAGCAAAGCGCAATGGATAGAAAGAATCGCCCACCCATACGAAAACGTTAAAACTTTGACAGGAACAGCAGTCATCCAAAATCAATCGTTATCCCAAAAAGTTGAGTTCCAAAGGACCAAGAGTTCAAATGGAACGCAGTTCTCATTTACGAGCCCGGGTGCGACAAGTCCTCCTACCCCTTTTGAAGAGAAAGCTACTCGTACTTTTATTGCACCTATGACGACTCTTTCGTGGCTGGCTTCTGATATTAACCTGTGGTCGATTGAAAAGCCGGAAACGTATCTGGGCCGCAACGCCCATGTACTAGAAGGCAAACTGCCATTGGCGAAAGCACAGCAATGGCAGGCGGAGACATTTAAGCTGTGGTTGGATGACGAAACGAGCATGGTGTTAAAAATGGAACTTTACGATTCTAAAGGCGATGTTGTGGAGAGCATTGCGGTGAAATCTTTGCAAGTGACTTATGAGTAAGAATTGACGGTCAGTTTTTATCCTGAGATTTGCGGAGACGACCGGCCTTATTCGCCGTTTCACGAAGCAAATATTCGATATGGGCGTTCACGCTGCGAAACTCGTCGGAAGCCCATTTTTCGAGTACTTGATATAATTCAGGATCGAGCCGGAGCGGAAATGCTTTCTTCTCTTTAGGCATGGGCTCGGTCCTAGCTGTAGAGCGTTCCCGTATTGATGACCGGTGTTGCCGCGCGATCGGAGACGATCGAGACCATCAGATTGTTCACCATAGACGCCCGACGTTCGCTGTCCAGCTCGATCCCTTTTTCCGCCAGCCGGGTCAGGGCCATATCCACCATGCCCACCGCACCCTCAACGATGATTTGCCGGGCCGATACGATGGCGGATGCTTGTTGTCTCTGCAGCATCGCGCTGGCGATCTCCGGAGCGTAAGCCAGATGGGTGAGGCGCGTCTCAATGATCTCAACGCCGGCTACCACGAGGCGGTTTTGCAGCTCCGCCATAAGCTCGGACGCCACTTCGTCGGCATTGCCTCGCAATGAATGACGCTGATCGTCCGCATAGGTATCGTAAGGATATTGCGCCGCGATATGGCGAATGGCGGTTTCACTTTGTATTTCTACAAACTTCTCGTAATTGTCCACATCAAACTTCGCTTTTGCCGTGTCGACGACTTTGAACACGACGACGGCAGCGATTTCGACCGGGTTACCCTCGGCGTCATTCACTTTCAGCGTTTGGCTGTTAAAGTTACGTACCTTTAGCGACACCTTCGATTTGCTCGTGAACGGAACGACCAGCCAGATGCCGCTATCCAGCACGGTCCCCATATACCGGCCGAAAAAAGTGAGCACTTTCGCTTCGTTAGGCTGAACGATGGTGAGCGATGTCAACGCCACAATAAACAGGATAATCAAAATAATGCCCAAAGTGATGAGCCACCCGTTCGGATTCGTTTCGGACCCTCCGGCGACGAAGCTCGCAATCGAACCGGCGAGCATCACGAAGGAGAGCAGCAGTACCAAAAAACCGTTCACATGCCATGCGATACGTTCCTTCATCCCGGCACACTCCTCAAATCATTTTGATATATTTATGATATCACTTTATTAAGAATATGGTAAGTGCGTGCATGAAAAACCCCCTCTCGTATCATGGGTGAATCGCCAGAGTGGCGTTTGGCCAATATCCACGAGAAGGGGTGCTATGGTTGTACATTATAATTTCTGGTCGAACAGCAGCAGCGCCCTCGCTACCGCCTCGACTCCCAGCGCCACATCTTCATATTCCGTCCATTCCTCGGGACAGTGGCTTCTGCCGTCACGGCTGGGGACGAAGATCATGCCGACCGGTGCAATTCGTGCCAGCTGATTGGCGTCGTGTCCGGCGCCGCTGGGCAGATCGAACGATGGAGCGGTCTCCCGGCAAGCGGCTCGGATCGTTTGCTGCACGTCGTCGGCTACTCGGATCGCTTCCGATTTGGACAAGCAATCGACATGAGCCTGCAGCTTTCTCTCGCCCGCAATCCGATGAACGCTCTCTTGGAACCGGCGCATGATGCCTTCGAGAATGTCCGCATCCAGAGATCGAACCTCCAGCTCAAACACCGTTCTACCGGGAATAACGTTCGCGCCGTTCGGTTCTACATGCAGCTTGCCGATGGTGCCGACCACCTGTTCGGCGTATGTTTCCCGGCAGATCGATTCTAGCTCCAGCACCATTTGGGAAGCGCCGGTTAAAGCGTCAAAGCGCATGTTCATCGGTGTCGTCCCGGCATGATTCGGCTTTCCTTCGACCGTGACGCGGTAGCGGTGAATACCGACGATGCCGGTCACGACACCCAGCTTGTTCCCGGTCTGCTCCAGCACGGGACCTTGCTCAATGTGCAGCTCCAAATAGAGCGACACATCGCCTTTGTTCCTGGCTTCCCCGGCGATGAGCTCTGGGCGTCCTCCCGCCATACGGATTCCGTCTTTCAGCAGCAAGCCGGTCAAATCTTGCCTGTCCATCATTTCCGCGGACAGGTTGTTCACCATCCCCCTGCTTCCGATCGTCGAGATGCCGAATTCGCTCGGTTCCTCCGCGGTAAAATCCACGATTTCTAACGGATGCCGCAGCACGGTGCCCGTTTCGCGGAGGCGGCGGGCTATCTCGATCCCGGCGATCACACCAATGATCCCGTCGTATCTTCCGCCTCCCGTTACGGTATCGGTATGAGAGCCGATCATAATCGGGGGCAGCCCCGGCTCGCTTCCCGCGATCCGGCCAATCAGGTTGGATGCCGCATCGATGCTGACATCCAAGCCGCAAGCCGCCATTTCTTCCCGCAGCCAGTCTCTTCCCTGTTGATACCAGCCGGTGAATGGACGGCGCGTCCAACCGGGCTTGCTCTCATCCACGAATGCAGCCAACGATTCAATATTGCTCCGCACTCGCTCCGCATCCGGTTTTAGCGGGAATGTGCTCATTTTCCGACACCTCCGGAACTTTACTTATGGTTCGCACGGACAAACCGCCCATAACCTTCTTGCCCCACGACCTCACCGTTATAGACGGCCGTGCCTCTTACGTAGGTCGAACGGATTTTCCCATAATGGAGCATGCCGTTGTACGGGCTCCAGCCGGCGCTGGAATGCAGCGTGGATTCATCCAGGACGTAACGGTCATTCGGATCGAGAATGACCAGGTCGGCGTCCAGTCCCGCTTCAATTTTGCCTTTGCGGTCTTCGAGGCCGAATCTCCGGGCCGGATTCTCGCTTAGGAGACGTACCAGATCCAGAATGGTCATTCTGCCTTTTGCGACGCCTTCGCTATAGATCACCGGCAGCAAGTTCTCCACACCCGGAGCGCCGGACGAATTTTTGAAAATATCCGGATTTGTTTTCTTTTCCAGCAGCCAAGGAGCGTGGTCGGACGTAATCATGTCCACCTGCCCCTTAGCGATAAGCCGCCACAGCTCCTCTACATCACTCTTCGACCGTAACGGCGGGTTGATTTTCGCCTTTGCGTGCAAGGTGAGCATGTCATCCTCGCTGAGCGTGAGGTAATGGGTGCACGTTTCCGCCGTAATGTCCGCACCTTGGGACTTGTAATATTCGACGAGCTCGAACACGCGGGGAAATGTCGAGTGGTAGAGATGCAGCTTGACCTGTGTGTAGTAAGCCAGCTCCATCACCAGCAGAGCGGCGGCCGATTCCGCGACCTTGGGCCGGCTCCAGGCATGAGAGCGCGGGTCTTCCGTGCCCTGATGCTCAAATTTTCGGATGTACCGGCGCACAATCTCGTCGTTCTCCGCATGCACGCCTACCGGACAGCCCGTTTCCGCGATGACGCCGAAAGCTTCCAACAATTGCGCGTCGTCGATGCGGGGAAACCTGAACGAATCCGTGTTAAACATCGAAACCTTGAATCCGCACGCGCCAGCACGAGCCAGTTTAGGGATCTCATCCAGTCCGTTCTCTTTATGAATAGTGGCCAGCAGCGCCATGTCCACGACCGATTCGCGCTCCAGCTTGGCGGCTTTCTCGACAAACAGCTCTTCCGTACAAATCATGCCCGTCGCATCATAAGGCATCTCAATAATCGTCGTAACGCCGCCTGCCGCCGCGGAGCGGCTCGCGGTCGCGAATCCCTCGTCCAGCGAGCTGTAGCAATGCACGTGGGCATCAATTGCTCCAGGCAAAATATAACACCCGGACGCGTCCACGACTTCGCCGGCTGTGACGCCTTCATCCGTCTCCAATACCTGCTCAATTTTGCCTGCGCGGATCCCGATTACAGCATCGTACAACACACGATCGGGCAAAACGGCATTCCCTTTTACAATCAGATCGAAGTTTTTCATGTTAATTGTACGCCCCCGCTTCCCTGTCTTATCGCTTCAATTTGGCCAGCTTCTCGGAGATTTCCCGGGCGGACTCCATAACGAGTACGATCGCTTGATCCCTGGCTTCCTTCGGAAAGCGGTCAATCGGTCCGACAACGGTGAGACTGGCGATGACGCGCCGGTAACCATCATAGATCGGGGCGGCAATGCCGCACACGTCCATATCCACCTCGCCGATCGTCATGCTGTAGCCGTTCTGCACGATATCGCCCAGCTCTTTGTCCAACTGCCCGCTCACCTGCGAATCCTTGCTTGCATGCGTAAGCTGCTCTAGAATTCGCTTGTTTTCATATGCCAGAATCGCTTTCCCTGAAGCTCCTTTATGAAGAGGGAGTATTTTCCCTTTCGGTATGGTGAACCGAATGAAACGAGGAGATTCGACACAGTCGATACAAATCGCCTGAAGACCTGTTCGGAAAGCCAACAAAGAGGTCTCGTTCGTCTTTTCGGTCAGCTGCTCCATCACCTCACGTGCGGCTATGATCAGCTCATGGTCGATTTGCTGGTGCAAGTTTCTGGCCAGATCCAAAATGCGGAGTCCGAGCCCAATCTGCCCTTTCGCTTTGCGCTCGACGATCCCGTTCTGCTCGAGTGTTTGCAGCAATCGGTACGCGGTACTTTCGGGAATCGCGACTTTCTCCGCAATTTCACATACCGATAACGTCCTCTCCGATTCCCCGAGCACAAACAAAATATCAAGCGCACGGCCCAGCACTTGCGTTCCGTTCATTCATCTCTCCCTCCCGACGCGATTAGGGCCGTTCTCGAGCAGCTCAACCATCCATGCCCAAAAAGCCTCGACATCCACTTCAACCGCCGCATCGACATTCGGTTCTTTTTGCATCACGTCGTTAAAATCGGCTACAGTCATACCGCGGGTAATATCCCCTTGCGTTTCTACTGTCATAAAGTACTTGCGAGTCTTTACGAGATCGGGGCGCACAGTAACCGCGAGAGCCAATGCATCATGCACAAAAGCCTCGTTCAATTCTACGGTCCCGTACAACGAAACTCCGGTCGTTTCGTTTCTATGCAACATGTATCGAAAAATTCGAGCGGCCAGTTCGGCAAAAGGGTTTGAAATGGAGCAAATCCGCTCATACACCGGCAAAGGGACTTTGCACTTCAGCGTAACGTCGAGTCCGATCATGGTGAGCGGAATGCCGCTGTCGAACACGATTTTGGCCGCATCCGGATCGACCCACATATTGAATTCGGACGTCGGCGTCATGTTGCCGCCCACCAGAGCGCCGCCCATAATTGTAATCTGCTTGATCATGTGCTTGATTTCCGGATAACGGGTCAACGCCAGCGCCAAATTGGTAAGAGGGCCGACGGCCAGGACACACAACTCCCCCTCACACTCTTTCGCAAAATGATAGAGGGTGTCGGCGCCGTCCTTATCGTATAAACCACGCGGCGACGACGGCAGAACGACATTCCCGAGACCGGTGGTGCCGTGGCTGATGGCGGTATAAAGTTCTCTTCGGAGCGGTGCCGCTGCGCCTTTCGCTACCGGGATGTCAAAGCCCAATTGGTCGACAATGTTTAGTGTGTTCGCGCTCGTCTTTGTGACCTCAACGTTGCCGGCAACGGTTGTGAAGGCTTTGATATCCAGCCTGTCTTGGGCAAGCAGCGCACAAATGATTGCGATCGCATCGTCCGTACCCGTGTCACAATCTATCACATACGGGATTTTGCTCATACCATCATCCCTCTCTCGTCGAATAGGAACAGGAACGGATCAGCGAGCGATCGAGAATCATCTCGTAAGCTAAACGAATTTCGTCCGACAACACTTTGTCCAGCTCCAGCGGTTCGATCTGTTCACGGAAGCGGGAGTACGCTTTTTCAACCCCATCGCCGAGGCGTATCTCCCCTCTCAAGTGGATAGCTTGGGCGGCATGAAGCATCTCAATTGCCGCAATATGCCTCGACAGATCGATGATTCGTTCCAGTTTGCGGACGGCAAGGGGCGCGTTAACCGCGAGATCCTCCATATCCCCCGCAAGGACGGCGGAATCCAAGGAAGAAGGCTGGGCCAGCAAACGAATCTCCGACTCTAGCGAAGAAATCGTCTTCTGCAGCGTAGAAAAGCCAATGACACTCTGATCATCCGGGGACAAAAAACGCGGAAGACCCGTGAACGCAGGCGTCCCGAGCCGTAGTGTCCGCTGAACGGAAGCTTTGGCCACGTGCGCCAGCGCAATCGCCAGTCCTTCCAGAGGCAGAATCCAATGAATGATTTCAAAATGCGCAGAAGGGATGATGACTCCTTCTTCCGGCAGCACACACGGATTATCGTCCGAGTGATTGATATGAAACAAGAATTGCCGCAGGCTGGCTTGCAATGCCGAACGTGCCGCGCCATGAATATGCGGGGCGCTGCGGAAGCTGATCGGATCTTGAAGCGGGCGGCTGAGCTCCGGGTTCCAGAGATCGCTGCCCTCTAGCAGCCCTCGAATTCTTGAAGCCGTTGCGGTGCAACCCTCTTCGGTCCGCACCGCGACCACTCTCGGATCAATCGAAGATACATTGCCCCGGATTCCTTCGAGCGACAAAGCCAGCACCATGTCGAAGTTGTCGAGCAAGTCAACACAATCGAGAAGCGCCAAACCGGCCTTACCCGCCGAGAAGGCGTTGGAACTGACGATCCCGAGTCCGTCTTTAGGTCCAAGCCGAAGCGGCTCCAGGCCCGCATGCTGCAGCGCTTCGCCCGCAGGCATGCGTTGTCCCCGATAGATGACATCGCCTTCACCGATCATCGCAAGCCCGATATGGGAGAGAAGCGTAATATCCGCCTCTCCCACGGAACCGAGCTCCGGAATGATGGGGTGGATGCCCAGATTGAGGAATTGCATGTACCTTTTCACGACATCCGGCGATAATCCGGCATGTCCGTTCAGCGCGGCGTTCAGCCGGATCAGCATGGCGGCACGCACCGTTTCCTCAGACGCATCCGGCCCGGTTCCGGCGCAATGGGAGCGAATCAGGTTTCGGTTGAAATCCGCCATCGCATCGGCTAAAACAAGCCTGTCCTTATTCAGCCCGACGCCGCGGTTTAATCCGTACACCGCTTCGTTGCCATGAAGGTAGGACAGCACCACTTCATTCGCATTGGCCACGATCGCAGACTGGGAAGGATCAATTGCTACTTGCCGGCGATGTAGCGCAACCGCCTCGATTTGTAAGAGTGATAATGTTTTGCCTGTTAAAAGAACGGCATCCTCGTGTCGATGCTCCAAACGAACTCATCCTTCCCTTTTCACGCGAAAGCGTAGGAAACCAAATCGATGCCGAGCGCTTTCTCGACTTCCGGATACACGCTCCGGTCCGTCACGCTGGAACTGAGCGGAATATAATTTTTGTGGATGTGGAACACGGCGATTTTCATCCCTTTTTTCAAATGCCCTACGCTGACGGGCGCCCCTGTTTCGGCATTGATCGTCGTGATGACGTCCGGGAAGGTCGCGAGGCGGTTCCCCTTGCTGTCCTCTATCGCCATATGTTCATTCATGACATGAATCTTGAATGGATTGCCAGGTACGTCGATCGTGATCGTGCCGATATCGAAAGCGCCGGAGTAGTGTACGTCAATCGAAGAAACTTCTCCCACACCCAGCACTTGTCCGTTTGTTTTATTGCAAATCGTTTGAATGATCGCGTCTCCGCCCTTGGACTCCACTTCTATAATCGCGTTGCCCAGGTCGATCGCCTTAGAGATGCCTCCGATCGCCGCGTGCTTCTTAATGTAGCTGGCCGGAAGCGGATGTCTCGCCGACGCGATAAATCCGCCGGACATGTCCGACGCAGTGCGTAAAATATTCGAGGTTTTGGCGGGAGTTCCTTTCACCACGAGCTCGAGATAAGAACCGGTCGAGCGCTTGCCCCCGACGACTACCTGAATTGTCTGGTAATCCAAACGGCTCGCCATGCCCATCGATCCCATCTTACCGGTCGGATGCGCGCGGATATCGCCGGTGGCGTCGACGACAACCAAATCCAGAGCCGCCGCAGGCAGCCAGCCGTTGATGGAGCTGGACATACCGTTTTGCGGCGTCATCACGCCGTATACCTTACCGTCGAAATTATCCATTAACAGTTTAACGGCTTTAATATAATCGCTGCCGAGCATTTCCCACTCGTTCCCTGCCGGGGCGCCGATCGCCGTTGTCGTAATGATGATCGCGTCGTCGGGAATTTCATCCACCGAGGCGAGCTTCGGCTGCCCGATCGTGACCGCCGCGCCGCCGATTTCCAACCCGTGATCGACCCAGCCGCCGCCTCCGCAAGCGTATACGGAACCGCCTTTTACTGCCGCTTTTACATCATCCATCGTTAATGTCCGCATTTCATTTCACTCCTTCGGTTTCAATCCGGCGAATGCCTTTTTTATCAATTTCATCGAACGATTCTTCATATCCCGCATCGGCATAGCGCAACACGCCGATGCCGGTATCGTTATCGAGCGCAGTCTTCAATCGTAGATCTGACATCTCGGTGCCGTCGGCCACGATTGTCACGCCTGCGCTGGTCATGTAACCGGAATACCCGCCGCCGCCGGAATGGATCGCGACAAGGTCGGCCATCGACGAGCAATTCAACATCGCATTTAGCAGCGGCCAGTCGGATATCGCGTCGCTGCCGTCTTTCATGCGTTCCGTCATAATATTCGGATGGGTCATCGCACCGGCATCCAAGTGATCGCGCGAGAAAGCGACCGGTCCGCTCAGGACGCCCTCCCTTACCATTTGGTTCACGGCAAGCGCCAGCTTCGTGCGCTCTCCGTGCCCGAACCAGCCGATCCGCGCAGGCAGCCCCTGGAAAGGAACATACTTGTTGGCGAGGGAGATCCAATTGGTCACAATTTCGTTATCCGCAAAATGTTTCAGAATATACTGGTCGATTTTGCGAATGTCCTCCGGATCGCCGGTCAAGGCCACCCACCGGAACGGTCCGATCGCTCTGGCAAACAGCGGACGCAAGAAGGCTTCCGTGAAAATATCGATGTCGAAAGCGTCCTTCACGCCATACTGTTGCGCTTGCGTCCGAATGTTGTTGCCGTTGTCGAACACGATGGCCCCTTTGCGCTTGAAGGCGAGCATCGCTTCGACTTGACGGGCGATGGAAGCTCCCGCCTTCGATTGGAGTTCCTCGGGATGTTGTCCCCTCATGCTGCGAACCTCTTCTTGACTTAAGCCGACCGGGATATAACCGTACATCAGATCGTGAGCCGATGTCTGATCGGTGACGATATCCGGTGTAATGCCTCTTTCCACGAGCTCGGGATAAATTTCCGCAGCATTGCCCACGAGCCCGACCGAGACACTTTCTTTGCGCTCCATCGCCTCCCGGATCCAGGCCAGCGCTTCGTCCAAGCTCCGGGTCTTCTTTTGCAAATAGCCGACTTCAATGCGCTTGTCGACACGCGATTCGTCGGCTTCAACGCAAAGAATCGCGGCGCCGACCATGACGCCGGCCAAAGGCTGTGCGCCACCCATGCCGCCCAAACCGGCGGTAAGGATGAAGCGTCCGGCCAGGCTTCCGCCGAAATGCTGGCTTCGGATCGTCGAGAAAATTTCGTACGTTCCTTGAATCACGCCTTGGGAGCCGATATATTGCCAAGCGGCTGCCGTCAGGCCGCCCCAGATGATCAGCCCTTTCTCCTGCAGATCGTAGAAGTTTTCGCTTGTCGCCCATTTGCCGACCATATTGCAGTTCGCCATAATGACGATCGGCGCCAACGCGTGCGTCTTCATGATGCCGATCGGTTTGCCGGATTGGATAACCAGCGTTTCGTCATCTTCCAAGTTTGTCAGGGTGTCCACGATCGCGTGATACGATCCCCAGTTTCTCGCCGCTTTGCCGAGCGCCGCGTAAACGATCAGCTCTTTTTGATTTTCGCCGTTTTCCAGCACATTCTCCAGCATGCGAAGCAGCGCTTCCTGTCTCCAGCCTTTGCAGCGGAGCTCCGTGCCTCGAGCCGCTTTGATCAATTCCACGTTACCACCCTTTTCGCCCATTTATGACACAAACTAGACTGAAATTCAGTCTAGTCCTCGTCGTCATTCTTATATAAATCGGCTGTACCTTCTCTGAACCAGAGAAAGAATCACTTCCGCCAACAGCGCAATGACGGCAATCGAAATCCCGCCAAGCACCAGCTTCACCATGTCGTTCATCATCATGCCCCGGAAAATGTAAATGCCGAGGCCGCCTCCGCCCACGATCGCCGCCAAAGTGGCGCTGGAAATTACATCGATAAAAGCGGAGCGAATTCCGACGAGAATGAGCGGCATGGCCAAAGGAAATTCCACTTTCGTAAAAATATCTCTCTTGCTGAGCCCCAGCCCGGTTGCCGATTCGATGGCGAACCGGTCGACGCCGGTTAATCCCGAATACGTATTGATGCAGATCGCCGGCAGCGCGAGAATCGTCAGCGCGAAAGCCGTGGGCATAAAGCCGGTCTTCAGGATCGGCATAAACACGATGAGCAGGGCGATGCTCGGAATCAACCGCAAAAAGGTAAACACTCCGATAATCGGGTTGGCCAGCTTATCGTATTTCGCACACAGAATGCCGATCAGCACCCCGACCAAAACCGCCGCAATCAGGGACACCAAGCTGAGCAAGACATGCTCCCGGATGGCCAAAGTAAACTCTTCCCGATGATCCATTACGTATTGCCACATGTCATGAATCAATGCCGCGCACCTCCCGTTTCCCTTGGGTTATCTTCCGCCTTATCCTTATCGTTCTCCCCGCGCGATACGCAGCGAGCGTTTTTCAAGCACGGAAAGCCCCCAGTTCAACAGGAGGGTGAAACTGCACACGAGAATGACACCCAGCCAAATTTTATCGAAATTGTTGGTGCGGATTCCGTCAAACAGAAGTACGCCTAACCCGCCTGCGTTGATCAAGGCGGCCACCGTCACAATGCCCGATGTGCTGATCGTTGCCACCCGAAGTCCGCCTAGGATCGCAGGCAACGCAAGAGGCAATTCCACTTTCCGCAGCCCGTTTAAGAACCCGATGCCCATGCCCTTGGCCGCTTCCGATACCGACGAGGGCACCGATTTAAAAGCGGCGAGAATACTGCGGATCAAGAGCACCTGATTATAAAGGACGAGCGCTAAAATAGCTGTCGGTTGGCCCAATCCGAAGAAGGGAATGAGGAAAGCGAACAGCGCAAGACTTGGAATACAATAAACACCGATAAACAAGGCCAGCAACACACCTGACATCGCCTTGAACCTGCGCGCCACAATGCTTAGGGCGAAAGCAAGTACAAACGAGATCAGTATGCTCACAAATACCAGTTTGCAGTGATCGACCAACATCGTGAAAATTTGGTCGTAGTACTTTCCGATGTATTCCAGCATGCTTTTTTACCTCTTGATTAGGATATCGTCACGCGATAAGGTCAGCACCGGCTTGGCGTTCTCCACCAGAATGATCTTGTCGACATTTTTGTCACTCATAAAAAGATCGAACGCTTGCTCCATTTCGGCGTCGATCTCGATTTGCGGACCCTGATCGCCGGGTGCATAAGGCTTGGCCAAATCCCTGGCGTTCAGCATTAAGAGACGCTGAATTTCGCCCCGGTTGCCGACGATGTCCGCCACATACTGATTTTCTTTGTTCAACAGAACATTAGCCGGCGTATCAAACTGCTGAAGCACGCCTTCCTTCATCACCATGACCCGAGTTCCAAGGCGCATGGCTTCATGCACGTCATGGGTTACGAAGAGAATCGTTTTGCCGAATTGCTTATGGATATCTTTCAATTCCTCTTGCAGCTCAATCCGGATTAGCGCATCGATGGCGCCGAACGGCTCGTCCATCAGCATGACATCCGGGTCGGCGACCAGCGCGCGCGCAATGCTCACCCGCTGCTGCTGACCGCCGGAGAGTTGACGCGGATATCGGTCTTTGTACTGGCCGGGCTCGAGACGGACAAGGCGCAGAAGCTCCCGCACCCGCTCCCGGGTTTTTTTGCGATCCTGTTTCAGGCAATCCGGCAGCAAAGCGATATTATCCTCCACGGTCATGTGGGGAAACAAGCCGCTCTGCTGAATGACGTACCCGATCTCCCGGCGGAGCTTGTCCGGCTCGAGAGTCATGATGTCTTGGCCTTTGAAGAAAATCGTTCCGCCGGAAGGCTCGATGATGCGGTTGATCATTTTCAAAACGGTCGTTTTCCCGGAACCGGAACCGCCGAGAATGGTAATGAATTCTCCCGGCAAAATCCCGACGCTCAAATTCTTCACGGCAGGATTCTGGCTGTTTTTGTACTGCTTCGATACGTTTTCGAATTGAATCATGAATTCATTCGCCAAGGCGATTCCTCCCGGGAAAACAAGACAACGTCTTATTTTTTGAAATTATTGTCGTAAAACTCTTTCGCCACTTCCGCATACTCGCGTTTCTTCAAGTCGACTTCGCCGTTCAGCTTCTGCATGGTCGGAGTATCCAGCTTCGCGGAAATTTTGTTCAGCACGTCTTTGATCTCCGGATACTTGTCCAGCGTCTCTTGCTTTACGATCGGCGCAATGTTGTAAGGCGGCCATACATGCTTGTCGTCTTCGAGCAGCACATATTTCGGGTCGGTCAATTGTCCCTCGGTGGTGAACGCGACGGCCAAATCCATTTGTCCGTTTTCCAGAACCGAGTATCTCAAACCGTTGTCGAACGCTTTAAGCTCTTTAAAGTCGAACTTGCCGTATGTTTTCTCCAGCGCCGGCAGTCCGTCCGCCACTTCTGCGAAAATCGGCGTCGCCGCAAAGCGGATGTTGGACGCCTGCTTCTGCAAGTCGGAGATCGTCTTGATGCCGTACTTGTCAGAAGCCGCTTTGGTGATGACAAGACCTTGCGAGTCATTGGCTTCGGTTTGGCTCAGCCATACCATATTGAATTTCTTCTTATACTCTGCCGCTACCGTGTCATACACTTGCTGCGCGTCCGTCATCATCGGCAGCTTCAGAACCTGGAGAAGACCGGTGCCCGTATATTCCGGGTACATCTGGATGTCGCCTTTCTCCATCGCCGCTTGTGCAACGGCGGTTCCGCCCAGGTTGAACTTCCTGTCTACCTTAAAGCCCTGGTCCTCAAGAGCCAAGCTGTACAATTCAGCCAGGATGAAAGACTCCGTGAAGTCTTTCGAACCGACAGCAATCGTTTTTCCGTTCGATTTGCTGCCGCCGCAAGCGCTCAGCACGAAAAGCAGGATCAAGCTTAAAGCCGATAGCAAAATCGCTTTGCCTTTTCTCATTCGGGTGACCCTCCATCATATAGTGATAATTCATTTGAATTAATTATCATATTATTTGAGTGTACTTGTTTCTGTCAACGCCAAATTCCTACAATACCTACTATGTTAGTATGGATTTAAAAGCCGACAGCACGAATCAACTGCCACCCTTATTTTAGCCTTGCGGAAACGAAAGGAAACGCAAATACACAAAAGCCTCGGCGCATCTGCCGAAGCTTTTCGATTTTGTTACTGT
Organism: Cohnella pontilimi; assembly: GCF_005049045.1. Lineage (GTDB taxonomy): Bacteria > Bacillota > Bacilli > Paenibacillales > Paenibacillaceae > Cohnella > Cohnella pontilimi. The sequence continues at coordinate 81,728 of NZ_SUPK01000008.1, read as the reverse complement.
TGCATCTATTTTTTCTTTTTCTTGCTCAGAGCTTTTTGAAGATTTTCATTCGCTTTGAACGCGGCGATCTTCTGGATGAGCTCCAAAGGTACCGGTTGGCTCGCCGGAAACTTGACCGCCGTTTTGGACATCTCATAGCCGGACAGTTCTTCCTTAAAGGCTTCGAAAACGGTGAAGGGCGGCGGAACCGAAATCGAATAGTGATCCTTATACGCGGAGTAGTAAATCACCATTCCTTGGTAAGAAAAGGCCGGCAGCTGGTAGCTGATCACTTCCTCTGCTTCAGGTATAGCCTCTCGGATCGCGCTCTGCATTTGCCGCAGAACGTGTTGCACTTCCGGCGGAAAGCTCGCTATGTAGTCATCTACCGTCTCGAATTTTACTTTCTCGCTTGCCATGTCACCCTCCTACCTCGCCATATGTACGGCGCTATGTTTACCCTCTATAAGAATACCAATTTTGTATAAATTTGAAAATGGAAAGACCCGCACCGTGTGCGAGTCTTATTCAAGGCCTATTCCGAGATGACTCCCTTTTTCAGGATCACGTTGGCGTACAGCGCTTGTTCTCCCGTGGCGACAATGGCGTATGCCTGCTTTGCCTTGTCGTAAAACGCGAACCTTTCGATAGGGTCGAACGGATCGGTACGTCCAGTACGGCTTCGGATAATGTCGGCATAACGATCCCAGATCGGTGTTTCAACCGTGTCCCCAGGTACGACCTGCATAAGGGCAGCCGGCCGCAGCACGTAAGTATCGAGGGGAAACAGCTTCAATATCGCGTCGAGCAGTTCGGGGATTCCGTGTCCGTCGCAGCGAATCAGTCGCCGCGCGTGGCTGGCGGAAGGGAAATTCCCGTCCGCCAGCACGATCTCATCTCCGTGGCCCATTTCCATCAGTACCTTCAGAAGATCAGGCGACAGGATGGCCGGCACGCCGATCAACATTTTGCATACCCCCTTCTTTTAACGCCATGCGCGGCAGAACCGTTCATACTCATCCTCCCACTCGGAAGCGTCTTCCGGCGGATCGTACACTTCAACCGGAAACGATGCGGCCGACAACCGGCGGGCGTCATTCAAATCCGTGCACAGCCCCTGCGCGATAAATTGCACCAGCAGGTTGCCGATGGCACTGGCTTCCACGGGTCCGGCCCATACGGGACGCCCGAGCGCATTCGCTGTGAACCGGCACAAGAGCCGATTTTGGATGCCTCCTCCCACCATATGCAACCGCTCAAAGCTGTAGCCGGTCAGCCTTTCGGCTTGGTCCAGCGCCTGGCGATAGCGAAGGGCCAAACTTTCGAGGATGCATCGCACGAAATCCCCTTCGTTTCGAGGCTCCGGCTGGGCGGTTTCACGGCAAACGGCCCGGATTTTGTCTGTCATCCCGCCGGGCCCGTAGAACCTCGGGTCATCTGGATTAACGAGAGACCGGAACGGCTCCGCTGCTTCCGCGGCGGCTACCAGTTGGGGATAACCGATTTCGTTGCCCGCTTCCTCCCACTCTCTTTTGCACTCTTGGAGCAGCCATAATCCCATAATATTTTTGAGAAGCTGGTAAGTCCCGCCCACGCCGCCTTCGTTCGAGAACTGAAGCTCCATCGCCTCCGGCGTCAGCAAGGGGGAATCCATTTCCGTGCCGAGCAGCGACCAGGTTCCGCATACGAGATAAGCGAACGGACCCGCCTCGGCCGGAATGGCCGCTACGGCGGATTCCGTGTCGTGTGAGCCGACGGCAACCCCGGTTACCGCCGGCACTCCGAGTTCGCGGCATACTTCCGGGGCCAAAGGTCCGACCGAATGACCGGGTAGAACGGGCTTCAAAAACAGATGCGGCGGAATGCCGAGCTGCTCCATCAAGCCGGTGTTCCAAGCTCTGTCCACCGGATGGAACAACTGGGTGGTCGTCGCCATACTAAACTCGCATACTCGCACACCTGTCAGCAAATACATCAAGAGATCGGGGGTAAGCAAAAGCGTGTCGGCAATTTGCAGCTTCGGCGAACCGGCCTTTTTCATTGCTAAAAGTTGATAGAGGGTGTTAAACGGCATAAATTGCAAGCCGCTTTGCCGATATAAAGCCTCACTGCCGATCAGCCCGTTCACTTCCTCGATCAGTCCCTCGGTTTGAGGGTCCCGGTAATGATACGGATTGCCGAGCAGCTCTCCATCCGCATCCAGCAGTCCGAAGTCGACTCCCCAGGAGTCGATGCCGAAAGTAGCCGGTTGATAACCTTCCCGAAAGGTCTTTCGAATGGAAATTTTGATTTCATGAAGCAGTCTCAAAATGTCCCAATGCAAATGGCGTCCGACCTGAACGGCATAGTTCGGGAAGCGGTGCAATTCCGACACTTCGAGCTTTCGCCGGCCGTCAGCCTCTACCGTCAGCCGGCCGATCAAAGCGCGCCCGCTGGACGCGCCGAGATCGAATGCCAGGGCGGCGGGTATTTCCCACATGGGCGTTCACCTCTTATCGCGGCTGCCTACTTCATTTTCTGAAGCAGCTGGATTCGATAGGCCTCGCTCTCCAAGGAGGCGATTTCATCCACTTCCTCGTCGCTGAGCACTTTCGGTTCCCGGACGGATTTGGCGATCAAATAAATTTTCGCGCTCTCTTCCACAACTTCCGTCCGGTAATACGCCTCTCTCAAATTGCGGCCGGTCGTCACGAGTCCATGATTGCCGAGCACGATGGTACTGGCTTCGTTCACCTTCTCCGCGACAGCTTCCGCGAGTATGTCCGTCGTCGGAAGCACGTAGGGAACGTACGTCGTTCTTCCGACAAGGGCGGCCTGATCCGGGAACATGATCGGCAGCTCCCGCTCCACCAGCGAGAAAGCGATGCAAAAGGGCGGATGTGTATGCACAATGGCCCCGATCCCGGGATTCGCCCGGTAAGCGTACAAGTGCATGAGGACCTCGGAAGAGGGACGCAAGCCGATATCGATGACGCTTCCGGAAGCGATGTCGACCTCGACCCATTGCTCCGGAGCGATTTCATCCAAGGCGAATCCGCTTGGAGACAAATACATTTTTCCTTCGTGACGAGCGCTGATGTTGCCGCCGGGACCGACGACAAGTTTGTTTGCGACGGTCTTCTGCGCGTACTTGCACAGTTCCTCGCGAATTCGGCCGTTGCCGCTCATGCTGAATGCCCCCTTCGTCAACGCCCGTAAAGCGGCCCATAATTCGAACAGGCGCGATAATCAGCGCTTTCCATATCGTCCGTGCCGAACAAGCTCCATGCACGAGGGCGGAAAATTCGCTCAGGCGCCACATTGTGCATGTTCACCGGGATGCGAAGCATCGAAGCGAGCGTGATCAGATCGGCACCGATATGACCATAGCTAACGGAACCGTGGTTGGCTCCCCAGTTATCCATCACGTCGTACACCGAACGGAATGCCCCGCGTCTGGTCAAAATCGGAGCGAACCAGGTCGTCGGCCAGGTCGGATCCGTCCGCTTGTCGAGCGCATCGTGCACGTGTTCCGGCAATTCGACCGAGTAGCCCTCCGCGATTTGAAGCACGGGTCCGATGCCTTTGATGAGATTGATTCTGGACATCGTCATCGGCATGCCTCCGCGTGTCAGGAAATCGGACGAGAAGCCGCCTCCCCGGAAATATTCCACCGATGCCGGACGCCAAGAGGTTGCCTGCAGACATTTGTCCGCCTCTTCCTCGCTGATCTCCCAGAACGGCTTCATCGCAGGTTTGCCGTCCTTCGTCTGCTCTCCGGTGCCGTCCAAAGCCGCGGAGCCGGAATTGATCAGATGAAGCAATCCGCCGGCTGCAGGCCCTGTCAGTTCGTGACCGGTCACCCGTTTGACCGATTCCGGGCTCCAGTAGGTCCGGACGTCGGCGAAAATTTGCGCCGTATTCGTCAGCAGGTAGCCCATCAGCATAACCGTTCCGTTGAGACTGTCGTTTTCCGTGGCCACGAGGTATGGGGCTCGGATCCCGTTCCAGTCGAACGAGGAGTTCAGGATCGACTCCAGGAAATCTCCGTTCGGAAAATGGTCCGTCCATTGCCGCTGCCCTTGGAATCCGGACAATATGGCATGGTGCCCCAGCGCCTCTTCCCCGAAGCCGAGCTCCGCCAAACGCGGATTGCCGGCCATGAGGTCCCGGGCGATCATCGTCATCTTGACGACCGTCTCCCAATCCTTGTCCTTCTGCTCTCGGGAGGTTTGCAGATGCGGCGGATTGTTGTCGGGTCCTTCTTTGCAGTTCTCCTTCACCCATTTCAGCGCGGCCTCAAATTCTGCAGGATCGTAAATGCCTTCGTCCATCCGGCGTACGAACTCCGTCATATCGATATATTCGTTGCGCATCCCCAAATAATCTTGGAAAAAGGAATCGTTCACGACCGAGCCGGCGATCCCCATCGATACGGAACCCATGGAGAGATACGATTTCCCCCTCATGATTGCCACGGCCAAGCCCGCTTTCGCGAAAGCGATCAGTTTCCCTTGCACATCTTTCGGAACCGAAGTGTCGCCGGCATCCTGTACATGCTCGCCGTAGATTCCAAACGCCGGAAGACCTTTTTGCGCGTATCCCGACAGCACCGCCGCCAAGTAGACCGCACCGGGCCTCTCCGTTCCGTTAAAGCCCCACACCGCCTTCGGTATTGTCGGATCCGTATCCATCGTTTCGGTTCCGTAACACCAACAAGGCGTAACCGTAATCGATACGCCCACCCCCGCCTTGGCGAACTTATCCGCGCAAGCCGCCGATTCCGCCACACCGCCGATGCACGTATCGGCAATGACACATTCGACGGACGAGCCGTCCGGATAACGCAGGCTTTCCGACAGCAGCTTGGCCGTCGCCTTCGCCATGTTCATTGTCTGCTCTTCGAGCGATTCGCGAACACCCTTGCGCCGTCCGTCAATGGCAGGCCGAATGCCGATTTTCGGGAACCCGCCCGCCCACCGATAGTTTTCATGCGTCATGCTCATAACCTCCCATGAATCATTTAGTATCGCGAGCTGTTAAGCACGCTGTTTCAACCACCAGGTTGCGCTTTGAAAATCCCCTTGCAAAGACGGGATTGCGACACCCGCATGCAGCAGCTGATCCCCTCCGTAACGCTCTCCGCTGCCTTCGACGACATATTCGGCTTCCGGATCCAAGCCCTTCAGCTTCAACCAACCCGTCGGAGCATAGGATTCCGATAACACCCGGAAATACGCGACGAACGCTTCCGAGCGATCCTCGGATACGACCATCCAGGCTGCGTCGTTCCCTTCAAACGGGTTCCGCAAACGATAAAATTCACCGAATTGAATCAGGCTGCGCAACGCTTTATATTCCATCACCTGCCCGGCAGCTATTTTCTTCTCCTCCGAGGTAAGCTGCGACAAATCGAGCTCATACCCGAAATTGCCGAACATGGCCACATCGCCGCGCATGCGCAATGAAGTCGTGCGGTGAACCTGATGATTTGGAACGGCCGTGACGTGGGCGCCCATCGCGCTAATCGGATAGACGAGGCTGGTTCCGTACTGGATATACAGCCGGCTGACCGCATCCGAATTGTCGCTCGTCCAGGTTTGCGGCATGTAGTACAGCATCCCGGGATCGAAACGGCCGCCGCCTCCCGAGCAGCATTCGAACAGCACATTCGGAAACCGGGCGGTGATCGCTTCCAACACTTCGTACAAGCCCAGAATATAACGATGCGCCGTCTCCCGCTGACGTTCCGGCGGAAGCTTCGCGGAGCCGATCTCCGTCATGTGCCGGTTCATGTCCCACTTCACGTAATCGATCGGCGCGGAAGCGAGCACTTCGCCGACTGTCTCGACAATATAGGAGCGGACATCTTCCCGGGACAAATCCAAGATGAGCTGGTTTCTTCCCTGAGTGCGCCGCGCTTCGGGCACGTGCAGGCACCAGTCGGGATGCTTGCGGTACAGCTCGCTGTCCGGGGATACCATCTCGGGCTCGAACCACAAACCGAACCGCAAGCCCATGCCGTTCATCCGGCTCGCGAGCGCATCCAGCCCCTGCGGCAGCTTGTTCCGGTTCACGAACCAATCTCCGAGCGAGCTGGTGTCGTCGTTTCGCTTGCCGAACCAGCCGTCGTCGAGTACGAACAGCTCGATGCCCAGGCCGGCCGCTTCCTCGGCAATCGCCGTCAGCTTATCCGGGTCGAAATCGAAATACGTCGCTTCCCAGTTGTTGACCAAGATGGGACGCGGACGGTTCCGGTACTCCCCGCGGCACAGTCTTTCGCGGTACAACCGGTGATAGACGCGGGACATGCCTCCGAGCCCTTCACCGGAATACACCAGCACTGCCTCCGGCGTCTGGAATGCTTCCCCCGGCTCGAGCCGCCAGCTGAAATCAAACGAATGGATGCCCAGCGATACGCGCGCGGTGCGGAACTGGTCCACCTCCGCCTTCGCGGTGAAGTTTCCGCTGTACACCAGGCTAAAGCCGTAAACTTCACCCGCGTCCTCACTGGCGTTCGGCGACAGCAACGCCACGAACGGGTTGTGCTGGTGGCTGCTTGCCCCCCTGCTGCTGCTCACGCCTTGCACGCCGGACGCGAGCCGACGCCGTTCGATATGCCGCTCCCGCGACCAAGAACCCGACAGATGCAGCAACTCATAATCGGCATGACGAAAATCGACGCTCGCGCTCAATGCCCGAAGCAGCGAGACCGTCTGCCCGCCGGCATTGACGATCCGAGCCGATCGGGCAACGGCATCGTGCTCCCGGAAAACCGAGTAGAGCAGCTCCACACGTAAGCCCGTTCTCGCATCCGCCAACGTCAGCTCCAGCGTCTCCGCTTCCCCATCCTCCTCCACATAAGTGGCCGGGAGCCCATCGAGCCGCGACTTTCCGGAGAGAATCCGGTGAGATTCGTAGAGAAGCTCCGTTACGGTCGTACCATCGGTAAACTGCACTTGATAAGCCGGCGTCCGGTAATCTCCGGTTCCGTAGCCCGGGTACTCTTGAGGCAGCGTGTCATAAGCGATGCTTTTGTCGTCCGGGAAAGGATTGGGCGAAAAGCCGGTCCTTTCTTCAAAGGTGAGCATACCGGGCCAGACGGCTGTACGAAGCCTGGGTCCCCAGTAAACGTGCGCCGCGTTTCCGCGGATCAACCGGATGATGTAGCTCGTGTTCGGTGTCTGCAAATGAAAGACGCCGTTCAAGGCGTCGTAATGGATGGGCATCGGTTCATTCCCCCGGTTGTCTGAACGGACGGACCGCGAATCGCGCTTACCCTTTGATCGCGCCGTCCGCCATTCCTTTGATGAAATACTTTTGCAGGAACAGGTAGAGCACGGTCAGCGGCAGCATTCCGATCAAACACCCCGCGGCCACCCAGTTGATATTGTTGGAGAACTGCGAGATAAACATGGATAAGGCGACCGGAATCGTATTCACCTGCGGCTTCTGCAAGAAAAACACGGAAAATTGATAATCGTTCCAAACCTGAACTCCGATGACGATGATAATAGTGGCGACGATCGGCTTCAGCAAAGGCAAAATGATCCGGAAAAAAATCGCATACCGGCTGCACCCGTCAATCAGGCCGGCTTCATCCAGCTCCTTGGGCACCGTGCCCATGAATCCCGTCAGCAGGAAGATGGTCAGCGGAAGCGAGAAGGTGACCTGAATCAGGATTGTGGCCCAGTAGTGATTCATTCCGCCGATGTCCACCACAAACTTGTAGAGCGGCACCAGAATGGTGAGTGCAGGAACGATCAAGCACGAAATGCTGAGTCCGTAAACGAAATTGTTCCAGCGGGTGCGATGACGAGCGAGCGGATACGAAGCGAATGCGCCGAGCAGTACAACAAGCGCGACTGAGCTTATGGTGACGATCAAATTGCTCATGAGCGCTCTGTCGATATGCGCGTTCACCCACGCGTTTTTGAAATTCCCCCCGTATATCGTGTGGGGAGGCAGCCATTTGCTGCTCGTATCGTTGGACGGCTTGAAAGAGAGATTCACCAGCAAATAGAACGGGATTAAATGAAAGAGAACGATCAACACCGAAAGAGTACGGGAAACGGCCTTGCTCATAACCGCAGCTCCTTTCGGCGGAGCATAATCAGCGCGGCCATGCTGATGATCAGGATAATCACGAACATCAGATTGCCGAGCGCTGCGGCATAGCCGGCATCCTGTCTGGCGAAATAGAGATTGTACATCATTGTGGACAGCGACTGAGAGGCATAGCCGGGTCCGCCGTTCGTCATGGCGACGATGACGTCGAACAGCTTCAACCCGCCGATGATGTTGATGACGATGTTCACCGTGATGGCGGGCGCGAGCATCGGCCAAGTGATATTGCGGAACTGCGAGCCCCAGCTCGCCCCGTCGATTTGCGCCGCTTCATAATAATCCTTCGGGATCGACTGCAATCCTCCCAAATAAATAATCATCGCAATGCCCATATACTGAAAGGTATTCACGAGGGTGATGATATTGACGGCGCGAGGTCCGTTGGACAGCCAGTCGAGGGGCTCTTTGCCCAGCCAAATCATGATGTCGTTGAGCGCTCCCCCGTCATATTGAAAAAAGAAGTAAAAAATATATCCCATAATGAGCGGGCTGATAATCACCGGCAGGTATACGACCGTCCGGATCAGTCCCTTGCCCCGGATATTCCGATCGAGAAATAAAGCGTAGGCGAGCCCGAACAAGTTTTGAAGCAAGGTGCTGCCGAGCCCGTAAATCAGCGTATTTTTCACCGTTGTCGCGATTTTCTTATCATGGAACATCAAGGAATACTTTTTGAGGCCGGCCCAGGTCGATTGCTGCGAATAGCCGTCCCAGTTGGTGAAAGAGATTCGGATGCCTTTGGCAAGCGGATATAGAATGAATACCCCGAACAGAAGGAGTGCGGGGACGTACATGAGATTCAAAGCCGTGGGCGATTGAAAAAATTTGCGAATCCATGAAGGCGGTTTAGCCGGCCTCCGGTTGTTCTGCGGCAGAGGTTGCGCTGACTGCATCGGTTCTCTTCCTCCTCTCTCTCTGTTCGCTCTTGCGAATGGAAACGGCAGCCCGCTGCAGTCTCTCTGCAGGCAGGCCGCCTCCATTCCCCTCGTCAGTCCGCCTTATTTGGAAGCGGCACGAAGGCGCTCATACTCTTGCTTCATATTTTCCGAGAACTGGCTGACGTTGATGCCGCCCGCAAGCAGATCCTGTCCGTTCTTACACATCACGTCCCACATGCCGTTCGGCAGATAGACACGGTCGAAGTAAGGGATTACCGGAGTCGAAGCGTACTTTTGGAAGTCGGCAGTCATGTCGCCCGCATCGATGTCCACGCCTTTGATGCCCGGAGGCAGAGCGTCCGCCTTGGCAAATTTGGCGACATTTTCAGGCTTCGCATAATAAGCGACGAATTTTTTGGCGGCTTCCTGGTTCGGCGAATCTTTCCATACGCCCCAAGTTGCTTTCTCGCCGCCGGCAAGCGTAGGCTGATCGCCCGCAACGACAGAAGGAATCGGCATCAAGCCGCCTTTGACGTTCGGATTCGTTTTCTTGGCTTCTTCGATCAGGAACGGTCCGTAGAAGCCGAAAGCCGTTTTGCCTTCGCCGAACGCTTTAGCACTGTCGCTGTATTTGGCGGTCAGGACGTCTTTATTCAGGTAGCCCTTCTTCTGAAGGTCGAGGAACATTTGCGGCAGCTTGTCGAAGTTCTTCCAATCGAAGGAACCGTCAAGCAGCTGGGAAGCATTGTTCGTCGGCGCGCTGATGAACGAAGGCGTCGCCATGAAGTCAAAGAATTGTCCGATCGGCCAGGAATCCGCGCCGCCGATATGAATCGGAGTCACTGCGCCTTTGCTTTTCGTCTTGATTTCTTCGCAGGCTTTCATGAATTCGTCCCATGTGGTCGGCACCTGCACGCCGTATTTGTCCAGCACCTCTTTGTTGTAGACCGGACCGGACTTATCCTGGTCGATCGGCAGCACGTACACTTTGCCGGATTCGTCCGTGACGGCCGGCTTGATGGCGTCGTCGATCTGGGAAGCCCACGCTTCGTCTTTCAGATCGGCCAGGTATTGACCGTAACGGATTTTGGCCCATCCGTGCGTGGAGAACACGTCAGGCATGGCGTTGGAGGCCATTTTGACTTTCATGATATTCTCGTATTCGGCGCCGGGAGCGCTGAATTCGACTTTAATGTTCGGATTTTCGGATTCGAAAGCTTTTGCGATTTCCTCGAGCACTTTCGACGGTTCGCCGACAATGTTCGTCATGACGGTCAACGTCACTTCTTTGTCTGACGCGGAAGAACTTGCGGACGGGCTTGCAGATGAGGCCGCCGGCGAGGATGCCGGAGCGCTTGAAGAAGCGTTATTGCCCTTGCTTCCGGAGCCGCATGCCGCCAGTGTGAAGCTTAACAGAAGCAAACTGCTCAGCAGCAGCAACCATTTCGATCTTTTCATGCTATGTCCCCCTGGTATGTGGATTGAGGGCGGGAACGCCCTGCTGCCTTTAATCTACCTCATGATGCGAACGCTTTCATATGTAACTTATCTACGATGAGAGCGCTATTTTCTACACTGGCGAACAATCGTTATTGACCCCCGGCACCCGCAAAGGATACCTTAATAAATAGAGGGGTCGATATCCGACATGAGACTGTTCCATACGCTGCGCTTCAAACTGACCATTTTTTACGTTCTCTTTATCGTCACTCCGTTCGTCATTTCGGCGTTTGCGCTGCCCTACTATATCCAAGGCATGTTGACCCGGGAAACCCGACAGCTCACCGCGGGCACCGTAGCCGCGATGTCGAGGAATATCGAGACTTACTTGGACGATTTGGACCGGCTGTCAACCTCTCCTTATCTCAGCGATGAGGTGATGTACGCCCTGAAGCTGAAAGCCAACGACCGGTACCGGACGGCGAACGAGTATACGAAGCTGAAAACCGACCGCGCGCTGAGCGGAACGCTGCCGCAATACTTGATCAACACACGCCCCGACATCCTCAACACCATCATCATTCCGAGAACCGGCCCCGCCTATTTGACGGCCAAGGGCGGACAGTTCGAGCTGGTACGGGAGTTTCCTTTTCAGGAGCAGGAATGGTACCGGCAAGCGGTGGAAGCGGACGGCCGCGGCGTCATTGTCAGCTCGCATCCGCAGAACTATTTCACGGCGAGTCCGGCCCGCCAAGTGTTCTCCGTAGCCCGGCTGATCAAGGATCCCGACTCCAGACAGCCGTTAGCCGTCATTTTGGCCGATGCCGATACCCAGATTTTGCGGAGAATCGCCAAAGACACCCGCTTTAACGTCTCGTCTACGATCGTTATTTTAGATCAAAATGAAAGCGTTCTCTATTCCAGCTCCAAGCTGCCCCAGGAACTGACGTCGATGCTGCCGAAATTTCATCAGGAGAACGAATGGCAAACGGACGCGTACACGGCGGTGTCGGATAAGGTCGGCCGGTTCGGTTGGCGGATCGCCGTCTTTCTTTCCAATCAGGAGTTCGATTCCAAGGTGCGCTGGATATATGTCCTCGCCTTGACGCTTTCGGCAGGAGCGCTTACGGTAACATTCGGCGTATTTCTCTATTTCTCCCGATGGATCGTCAAACCCTTCAAAAAAATGAACCTGATCATGAGCAAAGCCAAAATGGGAGACATGTCCGAAAGATTCGTCGCTCGAGGACAAGACGAAATCGCCCAGCTCGGTATTTCCCTTAACAGCATGGTTTCTCGTCTGGATGAGCTGATCAACCAGGAATACCGCGCCAAGCTGGCCACGCAAAACGCCGAGTATCGGGCGCTGCAGTCGCAGATTCGTCCCCATTTCCTTTTCAATACGCTGAACGGCTTTATCGGATTGAACCGCCAAGGCAGAACCAAGGAACTGGAAAACGCCATCCTCTCCTTGAGCTCCATGATGAGATACACGCTCGAAGACAATCAGACTACGACCATCGAAAAAGAGTTCCAATTCTTACAAAAATATTGCCTGCTGCAGCAAACCCGGTTCGATGAAAGTTTCACGGCGCACGTGGAGTGGGAGGAAGAACTTGCGGGCGTACCCATCCCGAAGCTGCTCATTCAACCGTTGGTGGAGAACGCTGTCATCCACGGCATCGAGCCGGACGAGAAACAAAATGTCCTTCTGGTGACGGCACATGCCGTACAGGAGAATGGAAAGAAATACGTGGAAATCACGGTGCAAGACGATGGATTGGGTTTCGACTCCATACAAGCCTCGTCGCAAGGACATGTCGGGCTGTCGAACGTCCGAAGCCGCCTTCTCATGAACGATCCGGACGCGACTTTCACCGTCACCAGCCGTCCAGGGCACGGGACGAAAGCCGTCATCCGAATTCCGATAGGAGCTGCCGCCTCATGAACATCCTCATTGCAGACGACGAAATTCTCGTTCGTTCCAGCCTGAGAAGCATGCTGGAAGAGCTGGACCTCCCCATCCGGATCGCGGGAGAAGCGCGAAACGGCGAAGAACTGCTGGCCCTTCTGGATTCGGAATCTCCGGACCTCGTCTTCGTCGATATCCGGATGCCGAAGCTGAGCGGGCTCGATGCCATAAGATTGGGCAAGGAAAAAGCGCCGGGAGCGCATTGGATTATTTTGACCGGCTTCACCGAATTTGAGTATGCCCAGGAGGCCATTCGGCTTGGAGCCACGAATTATTTGCTAAAGCCGGCCGACCCGGCCGAGCTTGCCTCGTGTGTGCAGCATACCCTCCGGGAAGTGCAGAGGCAGGCGCATTCCCTCAACTGCGAATTCGAGCATTGGATAAGCCTGCAGATCCGGGAGCTTCATACTCGTTTAGCGGGCGGATCGCAGAATCCTTTTCCCGAATATTCCTTTGCGGCGATGGAAGTGGTGGCGGATAGCCGACGCGCGGCGGATGACACGCAATCCCGGTTGCAGAAGGTTGTCGGAAAGCTTCTCGACGTAACCGTTCCCGCCGAGTTCCGTACCCAAGTAAGGTTTTGCAGCTCAGGCGACGATCCGCACCGGATGTCTTGTTATTGGGCGTGGCCGGCAATCGAAGGAATTGCAAGGTCAGGCACGCGGTTTCCTTGGCGGGAATCGGCGGAACACGTTCTGCGCGGTTCGGAGGATGACGGCTTTTCCGTGACCGCTCTGCTCACAGATTCATGTGGTGACATCCGGACCTTGCTCCGACAGGCGGAAGAGCTTCACTCGCTTGCGCCTTTGCGGATATTCCGGCCCGAAGACACCGTTCTTACGCCTTCGATATTGCGTGCGGAAGCCTCAATCGCCGGTCGGCTCGAACGTTCCAAAGCCTGGATGCTGCTCACCGATTCGTGCAGCCGGCGGGATTTCATCGAATACGCCAAGCGTCTCGGAGAGCTTCGGAAACAAGAATCGCGGGACTGGCATCCCGATTCGCCCTCGTGCCGTGCGCTGACCCGCTTCGTCCGGACAACAGTCGGCGCCCGGGTGCAGGAAAGCATGCAGGTCGACGAATGGTTTCACGCCCTCTCCGCCGTTGGAGACAAGATGCTGGCAAGCGAGGCGGGAGGCTCTGCTTCCCAGGAAAGCATTGTGCAGCGCGTGATCCGGTATGTCGACCTGCACTACATGGAGGAAATCGGGATCGGCAAGCTGGCCGAAGAGTTCGGCTTGACGCCCAATTACTTGAGCTCCGTATTTCATAAGAAGCAAGGCGTCACGTTCGTCAAGTATTTGACTTCCACAAGGATGCTCAAGGCGAAGCAGCTGCTGCTTACCCAGCCCAGCCTCAAGGTGAATCAAGTGGCCGAAGCCGTCGGCTACTTCAGCACGAGGCATTTCACCAAATTGTTCGTCGAGCATTTTGGCGTGTATCCTTCGGATTTCCGCGACAAAGCGGCGCAGTCTTCGTAACGATGTAAACATAGAGGGTAACCGAAAACATTCGGTTACCCTCTATCTATTGAAAACAATGTACCGCACGCCATGCGGCTCATATCGAGGCGCTGGCGTGCGGTTTTTTGTGTAAGGTTATTTCTTGGACAAGGAGCGCATGATCGTGTCGAGATCCTTTTCGATCACGGCTTTCGCCTTCTCGCTCACGGTAACTTGTTTCGGGTTGTGGTTGATATGCTGCATGACTTGCGGCAGCACTTCCAGCGCATCGTTTACCTCGCCTTTTTGAAGAAGCGAGAGCGCTTTATCCAAGATTTCTGTGAGCTTCGCAGCAAACATGCCTGTAATGTCGCCCGATGCGATATACCGCTCGATCAGCTTTTTCAGCGACCCGATCTCGGTCTTCACTTCGAACGAAATCGTGCGGTCTGTGACATTGCCCGCTTCATCGCGGACAACGACCCGAAGTTCGTGTTTTCCGAGCTTGCCTGCTAAATCGACAGCCGATCCTCCGGTGTACGGCTTTCCATCCAAGAACATCTGCTTGTCGGCTGCTCCGGACGTCGCGTCTACAGCGGTCAGTTCGAAGGAAATGATCTTATCATCCGTGAACACGGCCTGATCCGCAAAAGGAGCTCCGTTCACCGTCAGCTCAAAAGAAGCCGGCGTTTGATCGATGCGAACGGTGAGTGACTTGGCCGACTCCTCGTTGCCTGCGCGATCCGTCGAGCGGTAGAACAATTCGTAGATGCCGTCCTCGCTGAGGACAACAGGTGACTCGTAGGTTTGCCACTCTGCATCTGCGGACAGCTTGTATTCGGTCATGGCAATACCCGAAACGTCGTCCTCGGCGGTCAGGGTCACCGTCACCGGACTGCGGAACCAGCCGTCGGTGTACGCCGGATCGGTCTCAGCCCGGGTTACCGGAGCCTCCGTATCGGGGACGAGATTCGCCACTGCGGTTTTGACCGCTTGCTCGGCTGAGTCGATGCGCTCCTGCGGCGCGTTCGGATCCTCGTTTACCGCTGCCGCGCGTTGAACCGCGGACTGCAGGGCAGCCCAGGAATCCGGTGTGTACTTCTCTTCGATCAATGCCTCTGCTGCCGTAATGGTCTCTGCCAAGTCGGTCTTATCCACGTTGATATAGAGCTCCATTTCAGCAATGTTCGCATGGCTGCCGTTGGTTCCGAGCCAGCGGTAATAGCGGTAAGCCGTCGTATTGTTCAGCGCTTTGACATACCACGAAGAAGCGTTGGCCGTGCTCGGCTGATCGGTAATCGTGACCAAATCTACGTATCCCGCGGTAGGCGATTCGTTAGATCCTTGCAGCTTCGCTTGGTAAATACGTGCGGCGTTCGTGCCCGAACGCGGCAGGAACCGCAGCATGTTCATCGCTGCCGGCTTACCGAAATCCCAGCCTACATAAGGAACGGTGGCGCTGTGATCGTAGAAGGTGCTTGCATTGCCGTCGAACGCGTTTTTCGGCGGATAGCTGCCGCCGCTCGTCGAGCCGAAATAGGTGCCGAAACCTGTCGTGCTGGAAGCCAGGTTAGGCATCGCTGCTAAATTGCTCACGGTGACGGAGACCGTTTCCGCTTCACCTCCGGCCGGCGTAGAGGTGATCAAGTAAGTTTCTTCTGCCGTTGCGTACAGCAGTCCCGTCGAATCGATCTTGGCATCCGCGGTTGCGGAGCCGTCCGGATTTGTGACAGTCCAAGTCCGGGCCGCAACGCCGCTCGCCAGGAACTGCACCAGGTGACTGCCATAGATTGAGGCGGTACCCGCAGATATGTCCACCACCGGCACCCGGCCGGCAGATACCGAAATCTTGGCTTTCGCCATGGCAGCCTGCAGGGCTGTCAATGCCGCATCCACTTCTTCCTGGGTTGCTTCTGCATTGTCATTGACCGAAATGGCCGCGGCCAGCGCCGCTTGCAGTTCGTTCCACTGCTGCTCGGTATCGAAGTTGGAATCCGTCAATTTCGAGGCGGATTGAATGGCGGCCGCCAGCGAGGTTTTATCGATACCGTTCAACTCAATTGCCTTGGAAGGATCGATAACCCGGATGGCTTCATTCAGCGCGACTGCGGCAAAATAGGCGGTGTCCCGGCTGATGTTAACCGTCGAATAGCCGGAATATTTGTCTTTCACACCCAGGGCGTTGATATGTGCCATCTGGAAAATCTCCTGCTTACCCTCCCAATCCGGGCTGGAAGACACACGCCGGAAGCCTCCGCTGGACGTTTTGTTGCCGGAATAGATGGAGATGGCTTTGGCATTCTCAAGCACGGCGGCAAGATTGCCCTCATTGGAGTAGTCGACTCCCGCTGCGGTGACGGTAACGGTTGTGGTCACCGGTGGCAGCGCCGGGTTCGCCATGCTCGTTCCGGTAATCGTTGCCGTTCCCGCTCCGCGGGCGATCACCAGACCGTTCTTATCGACCATGGCCACATTGTTGTTACTGGATTTCCACATGATTCGCTTATCGAACACATTGGAAGGCTGGATGGCCGCCGTGAGCTGCAGCCTGTTGGTCCCGGTTACTTTGGCCGTGGAAGCGCCCGTGCTGGCCGGTCCGTAAATCGTGGCTGTGCTTGGACTAATCAAAGTAAGGCTTGTCGGAACTGTGCTCACGTCCGCTACCCTGACCTTAAAGGTGCGTTTAATGCCCGGATCCTGAGCGCTCGCAGCGGTGATCGTGGCTTGCGCCACTTTGCCGGAGCCGGTTCCGACCGCCGTCACGGTCGCCGTTGCGCCGTTGGCCGTGACACTAGCTACTGCCGGGTCGGAGGAACTCCACGTTACCGTATCGCCCGGATTGCCCTCTACCGTAGCTTGAACGGCTATAGTATTCGTCTCGCCCGTTCCGCCGAGAATCAAATCCGCGGAGTAACGGTTTAGCGTAATGCCCGATGTATGGACGGCAGGGTCGGAAGAATCGTTCATGACCATGTAGCGGGTATTCTGA
This sequence comes from Cohnella pontilimi, assembly GCF_005049045.1. Classification (GTDB taxonomy): domain Bacteria; phylum Bacillota; class Bacilli; order Paenibacillales; family Paenibacillaceae; genus Cohnella; species Cohnella pontilimi. The sequence continues at coordinate 64,922 of NZ_SUPK01000008.1, read as the reverse complement.
CGCGCATCAAAAATGATTTTGCCGGCACGAATTTCATAGCTGACATCCGCGCCCAACGTTCCGTCCGCAGATACCTCGCGGATGACCGGTGTTCCTTGGGTCCATGGATTGACCAACGCGATTTTGCCGTTACGCTTGCTCTTCAGGTCCACATAGGGAACGTTCTGCGTTTGCGCATCGTAGGCACTTGATATTTCGACGTTGCCCATCGCACCCAGACGTTCGTAGGTGACGGAACGGGATTTGTCCCAGTTCGGGAACGCCCAGACGGTGGTCGGCAATTCCGGCGTTGTGCTGCTCTGCATCAGCATGGAATTCAGCGCTTCCATCGACGCAACCGTCTCGATGGCCCCTCCGCTGCCGTAGTAGGTGAGATTGCTGGTTCGCACTTTGGCGTTAAGTGCGATTCTGAACTTGGCAAGAAGATCGGCCGCCGGCCAGCCCGCTCGAGCTGCGATCGGATACACTTTCGGGAATCCGTTGTTCTGGCTGCTCCAGCCGGCAAAGCTTCCCGCCGCCCAGCCGTTCATATACTCCAGCGTGTTCCGCACCTTTTGCAAAAGTTCCGGATCGCCATCGAGCAACTGTGCATTTTCAAAAGGGAACACGACTCCCTCGAGCTCTACCGGCTGATCTCCGGGTTCGATCAAATCGACATGCGCCTGGTTGGGCGACATATAGTCGACCGCGAGCAATGTAGGAACGTAATTGTCCGTATTTGCGGCGTTGAAAATCCCTTTCGGAAGCATCGCTTCCGGGAAAGAGGTGTGGTCGGCAATATCCTTCCAACGCGTGAGGCTGGCCGGATCTTCGTTCATTTTGAACGCGTGCAAGCTGAGGAAATTGGACAAAAATTTAATCGCGCCGATATCGAGATCGGGATTGATGTCCGCGGCGTCACCCTCATGAATCGATGATCCGATCACCGAGTAGTGATATAGTCCGTTTCCGTCGTCCTGTCGGAGCACATAGGAATCGTAAAATTTCATGAGCTCCTTGAGATATGGATACAGGACGTTGCGCAAATACTCCTCGTCCAAGGTGTATTCGTAATAGAACACCATCGGAACGACGGCAAACATGCCGTTCGACTTCTGGTCCGTGGAACTGGCATTAAAGCCGTACACCTTCGTTGATGTCTTCGGATTCAAGGCGGGCTGCGCGCTTGCCATCAGATGGAAGGGGGAGAGCGTTCGTACATGAACCGCTCCGTCATGCCCTTGGGCTGCGGCATTGTTGATTTGCCATGGTTTGTCGTAGGCAATGACCCGGTTATAAGGAACGGCCGTTTCGATCCGATTCGTGGAACCTGAGGCGTAGTAATGCGCCTGCTGGTTGTAGTTCAGGAAGTATCGCCCTCCCCAGCCCATGTTATCTGCCGGAATCCAAGGGCCGTACATGGAAGCGGGAAGATTGTACTTGTTCACTTTACCGTTTGCGCTCGTAGGCCGGTTGGAGCTTCCGAGCACATAGAGCGAGCCGTAATAATACTGATTCAGGTCGGCGTCGTTGAATTGTACATAGCTTTTCAGCCAATAGTTCTTCCACCAGTCCGAATGCTCTTGCTTCAGACGATTAATCGCCTCTTCCGTCGTGTAGGAGGCAATTCCGGATACCGCGTCCGCCTGCACTTGAGATACGGATTTGATGGCATTGTACGGACCGCTGCTGCTGGCAAAATAACTGAGGACATAAACCTTCGACCCGGCGTTCACCGTGAAATCGCCGGCTTCCCCGAGAGAATTGTAATATTTCCCCTTGTTGCTATCGTAGTAGTCGGTTGCCTCTATTTTTTGACGTGCATTCTCCAGCTGTGAACCGACCACTGTTGTTGCCGTAGCCATGCGGCTGCGGAAATTCGAAGTGTTGCCGTTCGCACCCGCATTTGTGTCCCGCGTGGTCCACAGCACAGGATTGTTTCCCTTGGAATCGATTCCTCCCGTGTAGGGATACGTGCTTTGGGCATCCGTCAGGTCTGTCGCCGAACCCGAAGCATACGCCATAGCCGGCACCCACTGCTTGGCGCTCAGCGTCACGGGACTTGTCCCTTCGTTCGTGATTTCCGTGACGAACACGTTGTCGGTGTCCGCCGTCCATGAATTCATCGTGATGGTAGCATCACTGCCGGCGGTATCCTTAAGCTGAAGCGTTGTGATCACTTGCGCGTTAAGAAGGTCCTGTTTCATGTTAAACACCGAAGCGGCCTTGCTGCCTGCGGCGCCTGTCGGTCCGATGGAAAGACCGCCTCCCGACAAAATCCCTTGGTTATCCTTCACTGCATTGCTTTGCGCATGAAGCGTTCCCCAGAAATCCTGCTTGGCAAAGTAAAACTGCTGGGACGTCGTCGAAATGCCGGCGGCAATCGCGCCGATGTCCCCGTTGCCGACCAGCTGACCCATGGTGTATTTTCCTGAGTTGACGTCGGTAATCTTAAGCGGCGTGGTGATCGTGCCGTAAATACCTGACAGAATGTTTCGCAATTCGCCCCAATCATCCTTGTGCAGATGATCGAGTACGGCCTGCGGCGGCACAAAGCCGGAGGCCGCTCGGACCGTGCCTGCAAAACCGGTAACACCGGTCATGCATGCGCTGACGGTCAATGCGGCGGAAAGCGTGACGGACAGAATACGACGCAGCGATCGTGGCTTGGTGGCTGACATGACAAACCTCCCCCAATAATTTGGTGAAACCGTTTTCAATATATCACGAGCCTACTATCGCCAACATGATGCAATTCTCCAGTCGAAGCGCTCTTTTCTCCACCTAGCAAGCAGTCATAGATTGGGAACTGATTCTGTCTAACAGGAAATCCCCGCCCAGCAGGACGGCCAAGAGGGGATTTCTTATGCATGCGCGGTATTTTGCTTGATTTGTATATTCACACTGTCAGCAGGCTTATCCAAGCATATCCTATTAATGTGATGAAAAATCACAAATTCAAGCTTGGAGGTGATTCATATGACTCATCACGTTGGTATCGGTAGAATGGCAGCCATCGTACTTGTTCTTTTCATTCTGCTGGTCATTATTTTGAGATCCTGGTAATCGGAAGTTGACCGCTTTCTTGTGGAGGTGAGACACAAATTGGCGAAAGCAAAGAAAGGGCATAGGAAAGCAAAAGCCGTTCGCACGAAAGCTTTCTTCCCGTTCGATCCGTTCGAACGATTTGAATCCCCCTTTTTCGAGCGATTCGAGGGATTTTTTCCATTCTTCTTCTAAAATTCTATCTTATTTGCACAATCCCAATAGAGAATCCAACACAAAATTGAGCAGTGACGCTATCTCCCTGCTCTTTTTATTTTGCAAGCCTGATCCGCCAATCCGCCAATTCGATGAATTTCATCAAATACTCGGTCAGGACGGACAAATCCGCCTCCAGGTATTCTTTCCAATAGCTTTCGACCTGCCAGCCGCGAACCCGCAGTTCTTGTTCCGTCATCCTATAATCCTTGTATTCCTGATAGCTGCATCTTTTCTCCACAATTTCGTCTCCGGGAAATTGAAACGCGATCAGCTTCTCGAACTTGGCCGGATAAATATACAGACAGTGAGGAACACGCTTCCCCGGAATCGGAAACCCGACCTTCAGGTCGCTGAAATCGTAGTTGCATATCGGTCCCCACAGTTCTTGCAGGAACAGTCTCAATTCTTCAAAGTGTTTCTTGGCCGTGCTCGTGCGAAGCTTGCTCTCGATCCAGCGAATCACATTCGGATGAGTATGCTCCAAGCTTGTCTGCGGTTTCTTTCGTTCGGGCAAACGAAGCCAGTCGAATTCAAAATCCAGCGCGCCGTCCGTCAAGGATACGAGTTCTCCCGATTGATCGAATATAATAGTCGCACTAGTAATCGAATTTTTATAAACAAACCGCTCGTTCTCGTTGCCCATGAACATCAAATAACCGATCATGCAATCCGCCTGCTCCCGGTGATGGCGGTCAAGATAGTCTTGAAGCGGAGCAAAAGCCCCCTTCAGCCATTCTTGTGACGGATTGCCCTTCTTCGGAAGTGAAACTTTCGGATACATAGCCCATCCTCCTCTTGGATCTGTTGAAAATAAAAAACACCGTAACTGCAGGAATTCCTCCTGCAGTTACGGTGCTTCCGTAAATACATCATTCGATTGAGCAAAGTATACCATGTTATTCCTAACTTTTACAGTGTATAATTGTTATAACGATTGAATAGTATAATAAGGAGGGAATTTCGTGACCGAGGTGATGAAAATGGAACGCAAGGTTGCCAAGTTCGGCAATAGTCTGGGCATTACGATGACGGAAGCTTTAAAGCAAATCGGCCTTGATTCAGGAGATACTGTGGTTGTAGATGTCCGCAGCAACAGCGATGAAATCGTAATCCGTAAAGCCAACAAGGTCACTCTGCCGCCCGGGATAAGCGCCGACTTTTTAAAAACGTTGTCAGACGTCATGGTTCAGTACGATGAAACTTTAAAAGGCTTGAAGGATCGTTAAAATGCCAGATGTTCGTTATCTCCAGGCGCAAGAAGTTATCGGCATTAATGTCGCTGTGATTCAGAAATATAGTCCGGGTGAGCAAGTCGGCGTAAAAGACGACAATATGCTTCAATCCGCCGTTATGCGCCCCCAGTCCTCGGCTTTCAGCAAAGACGCTTACCTTTCCGTTTTTGAAAAGGCTGCCGCACTATTTGAATCGTTAGGCCAAAACCATCCTTTTCATAACGCCAACAAAAGAACCGCTTTTACCGCACTCGTCATTTTCCTGCGATATAACGGTTTTTCTTTTGAAATGGAACCGAAAGCCGCTGAAAATTTTACTGTGGACATGGTCAATCATGCGTTTGCCTTTGAAGAACTCACCTCCCTAATCAAGGAAAGTTGTAGAAAAAACCACTGACTCATGCGGTCAGTGGTGGCTGCCAGCTCATTTTTTGCTGGCTACATTGTGTATCCCCCTTAAGGTGTGATAATCTGATTATGCGAACTTTTGCAACCGCATACAATGAAGTCCCCTTCCACCTATCGGCGCATCCCAGCCACGAACCTTCCTAAAGTTAAGACCTCAAATTTAAGCCGGCATTATCTTTAATATTTCACATTCGCATCCGGAGCTTTGTCCGCGACAAGATTCAATGAGATATTATGTTCCAGAAGCGCCTTCAGCCCGCAAAGCACCATCGTATAACCTCCCATAGAGTCAATGGCTTGGTTTACAATATCGTCTCCGCTTCCCGAAAATCCTGAAATGACAATGGTGACCATGGTGCCCGTATTTTCCCGGGGACTGAAGATCCACTCGACGCTAGTGCCGTCCGACAATTTGATCTGAATCCGCTCGTTGGGCTCGACAGCTTCAACATTAATGTCATCTCCGACGCCGTACATCTCCCAATCCCATCGAACGCGTTTTCCCGCTTCCAATCTTCCGCTGCTCTTGGTAAACCAGAATTTCGTCGTTACAGCCGGATCGACGAATGCTTCAAAAACCTCTTCCACCGGTTTGCGAATCAACATCTCGGCCTTAACCACAGGTATTTCGTTCAGCGTGATCATCGTTTTGCTCCTCTCCGTGTTCAGATAAAGATCCATTTCCAATGCTGCTTCCCAACCTCATTAGTCTTCTCTTTCTTTCATTCTATCAAACCAACAAATGACGTTGTATAAAAGCCGCCAAAAAAAGCTCGAGCAGGCGGATTCACGCATAAAGCGCGGCTGTTGAACGGAAAGGAGTGGTGGCGGTACACCGGATCGGCTTACATATTTATGAATGGATGAGATGTGAACGTAAAACACACTAGTCTATGGAGGATGGATATGAGCATGAAAAAAAGTTTCGTTGCGCTTCTTATCTTTGTGTTAGCGGGCAGCTTGCTCGCAGCATGTGGTAAAAAATCCAACTCCGAGGCGTCGTCCGGAGGCGGCGGCTCCAATAAAACCGTGATCAAGATCGCAACACAATCGCCGCTGTCCGGCGGAAGCGCGGTTCAAGGCGAAGCTATCAAGCTTGGGGCCCAATTGTCGCTCGACGACCATAAAGACGAGTTTGCCAAACTGGGCTTCGATATTCAGCTGGCGCCATATGACGACCAAGCGGATCCCAAAAAAGGGGTAGCCAACGCCGAATTGGTCGCCGCCGACAAGCAGATCCTGGCTGTGGTCGGGCATATGAACTCAGGCGTCGCCATCCCTTCCTCCGTCGTTTACGAGAAATACAATATCCCCATGGTGTCACCCTCCAATACGGCAACGCAAGTGACCGACCGCAAGCTCAAGGTCGTGAACCGGATCGTCGCCCGCGACGATTTCCAAGGTCCCGCCGCCGCCCAGTATGCGGTGCAAACGGCAGGCGCCAAGAATATATTTGTCATTCAGGACAAGACCGCATACGGCCAAGGCTTGGCGGAGGCGTTTAAGACCGAGGCCGAGAAGCAGGGCGCCAAGATCGCCGGCTATGAATCCATTACGATCGGCGAAAAAGACTTCAACGGCATCCTGAACCAAGCGCTCACCAAAAAGCCGGATTTCATCTTCTTCGGCGGCTTATATGCGGAAGCCGGCCTGCTGGTAAAACAAGCGAAGGAAAAGGGACTTGACGTTCCTTTCATGGGCGCTGACGGCATCGACACGCAAGGGATCGTGGACGTCGCCGGAGACAAAGTAACGGGCGTTCTCTATACTTCCATCTCGACGGATATTACGAAAACCGCAGATGGCAAAGCATGGGCCGACAAGTATAAACAAAAATTCGGTAAAAACGTCGACGGATATTCGGCCTATGCCTATGACTGCATGAGCGTCATTCTGGAGGCACTGAAAAAAGCGATCAACGACAACGGAGGCAAGCTGCCTTCCCGCGAACAGGTTCGCGATGCGGTCCGGGCCACCAAAGATTTTCAAGGCGTCGCCACGAAAGTCACCTTCGACGACAAAGGCGACAACGACTACGCCAAAGTGTTCATTTACAAGTTTGAAAAGGCTGCTTACCCGGGTTCGATGATCTCCGATATCAGCAAGTAAAGAGCCGTGACCGGCAATCCCCGATCTTCCAAATTGCAAAAGAGGTAAGTGCGGACCGCTCTGCCTCTTTTGCCATTTTTATAATCAAATAAAGGAGCAATTCCATGGTCTCCAGCATTCTTCACTCCCTGCCTCAAGTTTTGGTCGACGGACTCACCCTGGGCGCCGTTTACGCCGTCGTCGCCTTGGGCTATACCATGGTCTACGGAATCCTTGAGCTCATTAATTTTGCGCACGGCGAAATATTCATGACCGGCGCCTACGTGGGCACCGCTGTGCTGTTCGGTTTTCATGCCTTGGGCTGGTTCGAAGGCGCGGGGTGGATCGCCTATATGCTGATTCTAGCGGCGGCGATGCTGTTTACAGGGCTGCTGGGCGTAGGCATCGAACGCGTCGCTTACCGGCCTTTAAGGAAAGCCCCCAAGCTCATCTCCCTCATCTCCGCCATCGGAGTTTCTTTTCTTCTCCAAGATTTCGTGCGTTTCATTGCCGAACTGAGGACCGGAAACTATATCGTGACGGGCATTACGCTCTACAACGACAATCACAAAATCGCGACCTCTTCGGTGTCGGGCGTGTTTGGTGACGCATTTTTGAAAACGAATACGATCATCGTGTTCATCGTCGCCGTGCTCATGATGGTCGGTTTGGATATGTTCTCGAAGCGAAGCAAATGGGGAGTCGCCATGCGCGCGGTGGCGCAGGACCGCGAAACCGCCTCGCTGATGTCCATCAACGTGAACAAAGTGATCGCGTTAACCTTTTTTATCGGTTCGGCGCTGGGCGGCGCCACCGGGGTACTCTTCGCGCAGCAATATGCCACGATCGATCCTTTCATCGGCTATATTCTCGGCTTGAAAGCTTTCACCGCCGCCGTGCTCGGCGGGATCGGCAATATCCGCGGCGCAATGTTCGGCGGACTGCTCATCGGTTTGTTGGAAATGTTCGCCGCCGCCAATTTGGGATTGATCACCCACGGCAATTTTGGAGCCGAGTATAAAGACGTCTTCACGTTCCTCATTTTGATTCTGGTTCTGATCTTCAAACCGCAAGGGCTCCTCGGCAAAGCCGTCAAAGAGAAAGTGTAGGTGAGCGCACATGAAAAAATGGATGGAGCACGTAAAGTCGAGTCTATGGGCGCAAGCTTCGTTGTACACGCTGTTTGTGCTCGCCACCTCACTAAGCGTCTATCTCATGGATAAATCGGCGATCGCCTTTTTGCTGCTGCTCGCCTCTCTGCTGCTGCTGTATTACACATCTTTTCCGGTCAAGCTGAAGTGGGCGGCAGCCGGCCTCCTCCTCGTTATTGTGATTCCGTTCGCCACCTCAGGCGGCCCCTCCCACGAATCGTATATGGAAGTCGCCACGCAATGCGGCATCTATATCGCTATGGCGCTCGGTCTCAACATCGTCGTCGGATTCGCCGGACTGCTGGATTTGGGATTCGTCGCTTTTTTCGCCATCGGAGCGTACACCTACGCCATTTTTGCCACCCCCCAGGCGAATAACTTTATTTCCGGTCATCTTTTTCCCGTTTCCGGGTCCACGTTCTGGTTGTTCATCTTCATCGGCGGGTTTATCGCCGCGTTGTTCGGCATCCTGCTCGGGCTGCCCGTGCTACGGGTAAAAGGGGATTATTTGGCCATCGTGACGCTCGGTTTCGGCGAAATTATCCGAATTATTTTCAACAACCTGGAGAAGCCCGTGAACATCACGAACGGAGCCATGGGTCTCTCTTCGATCAAACCGCCCGATCTATTCGGAATGGATTTTATATTCCCGCATCAAATCTACTTTATCGTGCTCGCGATCTTGCTTCTTGTCCTTTTCGGCGTACGCAGATTGGAGCATTCCCGCTTGGGGCGCTCCTGGAAAGCGATTCGCGATAATGAAATCGCGGCTCAGGCCATGGGCGTGCCCTTGACGCTTACTAAGCTGTCCGCTTTTGCCGTCGGCGCTTCCTTCTCCGGGATGATGGGCGTCGTCTTCGCCGCCAAACAAACCTATGTCGATCCGACCAGCTTTACGCTGCTGGAATCCATTACGATTCTGGCCATGGTTATATTGGGCGGTATGGGCAGCGTTCCCGGCGTCATTCTCGGAGCCTCTCTCGTCACTCTCCTCAATATCCAAGTATTGACGGATGTGACACAATGGCTGAACGAATTGACCGCACAAGGCGTTATTAACGTCCCGAGTGCATTGTCTCCCGCGAAAATGCAGCGTTTCATCTTTGGCGCCATTTTGGTGTTGATTGCAGTATTCCGACCTTATGGCTTGATTGCGTCCAGAAATCGGAAAGAAGACGTCGAAAAACTGAAGGAGCGCCGTTCTTCTGCGGCCATATCCGTCAATAGCACGAACGGTCCGAGCGGAGGGGTGACCCCATGACGGTTTTGAAGGTGACGAGATTGACGAAACGGTTCGGCGGATTGGTATGTCTGAGCAAGGTGGATTTTGCGTTTGAGAGAGGGAAAATTTCGGCTGTCATCGGTCCCAACGGTGCCGGGAAAACGACGGTTTTCAATGTGATAACCGGAATTTACAAGCCGGATGAAGGCGAGATTGATCTGGACGGCAAATCGATCGTGAATTTGAAGCCCGATCAAATTACGAGGCGGGGAATCGCCCGGACTTTTCAGAATATTCGGCTGTTCGGGAGCATGACCGTTTTGGAAAACGTGTTGGTCGGGATGCACCTTCATTTGAAAGCGGGTTTGTTCGGCACCTTGCTGTCACTGCCCCGGATTCGCCGGGAAGAAGAGAAAGCGAAGGAAGAAGCCTACCGGCTGCTTGTTTATGTCGGCTTGGAGGCCTTGTTGAACGAGCAGGCAGACAGCCTCCCCTATGGCGCCCAACGACGGTTAGAACTGGCCAGGGCGCTGGCGACGAAGCCGAGAGTGTTGCTGCTTGACGAGCCGGCGGCGGGGATGAATCCTCGCGAAACGGCAGAGCTCATCCGACTGATCAAGCGAATACAGCAGGATTTGGACATGACGGTGATTCTCATCGAACATGACATGAAATTGGTCATGGATCTGTCGGAACATATCATCGTGCTCGATCACGGTATGAAGATCGCGGAAGGCTCTCCCGCCGATATCCGTTCGAATCCCAAAGTGATTGAAGCTTATTTAGGCAAAAGCGCTGTCGGACAAGAGGTGGTCTCATGAGCTTGCTGCAGCTTCGCGGGTTGCATGCTTACTACGGTGGAATCGAAGCGTTGAAGGGAATCTCCCTTACGGTTAATGAAGGAGAGATTGTCACGTTGATCGGTTCGAACGGCGCCGGGAAATCCACAACGCTCAAATCGATCTGCGGCCAGGTCAAAATTCAAGGCTCGGTTGTATTCAACGGGAAAGATATTTCGGCCCGTCCCCCGCATCTGACCGCGTTGGAAGGCATCGCCCATGTGCCGGAAGGACGGCGGATCTTCCCCAGGCTCACCGTCAAGGAAAATCTGGAGATGGGCGCATTCTCGGTCAAAGACAAAAAGGTGATCCGGGAACGAACAGAACGGGCTTTTGCCTACTTTCCCCGACTGAAGGAACGCTATCATCAGCAGGGCGGGACGATGAGCGGCGGTGAGCAGCAAATGCTGGCCATTGGCCGCGCCTTGATGATGCAGCCCAAAATCCTTCTTCTGGACGAACCGTCCATGGGTCTGGCTCCCGTCCTCGTCGAGCTCATTTTTGAAATCATTCAGGAGCTGAACCGCGGCGGAATGACCATTCTGCTCGTCGAGCAGAACGCCTATCAAGCGCTCCAGATCGCGCATCGGGGCTATGTGATCCAAACCGGCGAAATTCTCATGGAAGACGAGGCCCAATCGCTGCTCAGCAACGAGCAAGTCAAGGAGGCCTATCTGGCTTAGAGACGCCGGAAGCGGTATACTTTACATATTTTCGTGTCCGGAATGGGAGAGGATCAGCATGGATGACAACAAGACGCTTATGGAAGCTTTTAAACAAGCACCGTATCCTTTAGGCGGACACGGGAAGCGAAACATTCAAATATTGAAAGAAGCGTTTCGCGAAATCGATGGCAGCCTGCCAAGCGATATGTATGGCAAAGGAGAAATCATCGAAGACTTTCAGGCGCGAATGGCGGATGTGCTAGGCAAAGAGGCGGCCGTCTTTTTCCCGAGCGGGACGATGGCCCAACAAATTGCGCTGCGCATCTGGTGCGATGCCAATGGGCTGCCGCGCGTCGCCTATCATCCTTTGTGCCATTTGGAAATTCATGAAGAAGACGGCCTCAAAAAATTGCATCGAATCGAGCCGGTTCTGCTGGCCGACAAGCATCGGTTGATCACGCTGGAAGATGTCATGAGGCTGCAGGAGGACATTTCCTGTCTCTTGCTGGAATTGCCTCAGCGGGAAATTGGCGGGCAGTTGCCGGCCTACGAAGAGCTGGAAGCGATCTCGGCCTGGTGCCGGGACAAGGGGATCAAGCTGCATCTGGACGGGGCGAGGCTGTTTGAAATTTTGCCGTATTACCGGAAGTCCGCTGCAGAAATCTGCCGGTTGTTCGATTCGGTATATATCTCCTTCTATAAAGGGATCGGCGGCATAGCTGGGGCGATTCTGGCCGGGGACGAGCCGTTCGTGCAGGAAGCGAAGGTATGGAAAAGACGTCACGGCGGCGATTTGATCAGCTTGTATCCTTACATCGTGAGCTCGGATTATTATTTTCAGCAAAGAATCGATAAGATGGACCCATACTATCGCGACGCGAAACAACTGGCCGGTTTGTTCAATCAATGCAATGGCGTTGCCACCCTGCCTGAGGTGCCCGTGTCCAATATGTTTCACGTTCATTTCCAGCTTCCGAAAGAGACGGTGGAACCTTTGCTCATCGGCGTTTATGAGTCAACGGGAATCGGCTTCACCTCCTATTTGCGGGATAACGATGCAGCGGGCTGCTTCTTTGAACTCAGTCTGGGTGACGCCTATGCCGATGTACCCGAGGATCGGATGAAGCTGGCCCTGCGAATGTTGAGCGACAAACTGAAAGAAAGTGCAATGGAAAAATCCACAACCTCATGAGGTTGTGGATTTTCGTGTTAAAGCGATCGCGGAATCATTTCTACTCTATACAACTACTTTCACTCGGTCCGCCGCATGATAACCGTAACCTTTTCGATTCCAATAGGCTTCCAGAGGCTGAGCTCTGCCATAGATATCTGAGGATCTTGAGAGTATCGTGAACTCCCCGGATTGATTGATCTCCCATTCATAACTCCAGTGCACCCAAGAAGGCGGCTCGAAAGAAGTTCTTCCGATCGTTGCCGCAACCCATGTATTCCCCTCATCCAAACTGAGCTCCACCCGGCTGATTTGTCCCAAGCCTGTCCAAGCAATCCCCTGAATGGCATGCTTGCCCTTCCTCAGAACAGACCGGTCAAGCGGCTGCAGAATCGAGGAATTTACATTCAGAATCGTCACCGGATATTTTACTTGTTCGTTCTCATTATCCGGATAGTACTGGTAATCCACGCTCTGAAAAGGACCCTGAAACAGGGCATCGACCGCAACAATTCTTCTTACCCACTTCACCGACGCCATGGCGTACCAATGCGGAACGATGAGTCTAAAAGGAAATCCGTGCCTCCACGTTAAGGGCTGTCCATTATATTCGTAGGCCAGGAGGGTATCGGGATGCATCGCTTTCGTTATCGGAAGGCTGCGTGCATAAGGGAATATTCCCGGCATATCCTCACGGCTTCCGGCATCCCAGCCTTCCACGATGACTTCCTGAGCCGACGGCTTCAAATCCGCTAATCGAAGCAAATGAGATAGAGATACTCCCTTCCAGAATCCTTGTGCTATAGCGCCTCTTTCCCACTGTTCACCGAATGTTTTCGGCTCGAAAAATGAACGTTTATTGCCCGCACATTCCAACACGACCGGAACGGTTCTGGATGGCAGGGAACGGATAAAGTCATGGGAAATGTTGCTCTAACGTATGTGGGGATATGCTCCTTCATTACATAAGCAGCTGTTTCTCGAAGCATAAGTAAGGTGTCTTCCGCATCGGAAACCGGATCGTCCCGACTTCCTCATACCCGGCCCGGCGGTACATCCCAATGGCTCCCGGATTTTCGGCAAATACATCTTTTGTGAAGAGTTATAATGGATAAATAATTGTTACGGAATATTGGGAGAGTTCACACATGCGCGCTATACGAAAAGAAACGCTATTGATCGCAGCCGTCGCACTCGGCACGCTGCTCAACCCACTGAACACCACCATGATTTCGGTCGCTTTGACACGCCTGCAAGAGGACTTCCATCTCACGTTCGCGGACGTATCCTGGCTGATTTCCACCTACTATCTGGCGAGCGCGATCGCCCAGCCTGTCATGGGTAAGCTCAGCGATTTGTTCGGACGCAAAAGAGTGTTCATGCTCGGCTTGTTTTTGGTCACCCTATCTTCATGCCTGGCTCCCCTGTCACCCGGATTCGGATGGCTGATCGGCTTCCGAATCATTCAAGCGGTCGGCTCTTCCTCCCTGTATCCGGCCGGCATGGGCATGATCCGCAGCCAAATCACAACCAATCAGGCGAGGGCTCTCGGCATTCTCTCCGTGTTCTCCGGAACTTCAGCCGCTTTGGGGCCGTCTTTGGGCGGGTTTCTCGTGCATTACGGGGATTGGCCGCTTATTTTCCTGTTCAATTTTCCGTTTATTCTCGCTTCCTTCGTGCTCGCCTGGAGACTGTTCCCCAAGGATGCCGCGCGCGGCGGCCCGAAGCCCGAAATGGACTGGTGGGGAGTTTTGTTCTTCTCGGTTATGATCTTTATGTGGCTGCTGTTCTTCTTGTCTTTCGAAAATGGAATCCAGTGGTGGATGATGGCGGTCAGCATCGTACTGACCTTCGGGTTTTACCGTTTCGAGCTTCGTAAAAGCAAACCTTTCATCGATATGACATTCCTGCGGAAAAATCGGAATGTTAGACTCATCTACTCGGGCTTTATTTTGATCAACATCGTGTTTTATTCCATTATCTTCGGCATCCCGTCCTACCTGATGCGAGTCCAGCATATGGATACGCAGCAAGCCGGCATCATCATGCTCTCGGTGGCGGGATTTGGAGTACTGACGACACCTCTGGTCAGCCGTTGGATTGACAGGAGCGGTTCCAAACCGGCTCTCTTGCTCGGCGCTTCGGCATTCGTGGCCGGCACACTGCTGCTTCTGTTCATTCAAGACGGCATGAATCCCTTTGTGCTGTTTGCCATTCTTTCGGTACTCGGCATCAGCAACGGGGTCAGCAATCTCGGCTCGCAAACCGCGCTGTACGATTATGTCTCCAAAGAAGAGACAGGCATCGCTTCCGGCATGTTCATGACGTCCAGATTTATGGGGACGATTCTCTCCTCCAGCCTGCTGGCAGCCCTGTTCGGCAAAAACATCACGACGGAGCATCTGCACAGTATGGCCTGGATTTGCGCGGTGATTAGTGTGGTGCTGGTTCTGCTTGTGGCGGCCTTGCCGCGGGCGGGTCGGGAAAATGCAGTGTGATCGTTTAACGGTTAAAAGAAAGGTGCAGCCCCGCTGGGGTCTGCACCTTTTGTCGTTCACGTTCCGATTACCGCTTGGAATTATCCGTCGAGTAGTAAATTTCATTGTTGGAATAGAGGACGACGAAGCTGTTCTCCATTCCTTCTTTGACCGAAATCGCACGAATGACGGAACCGCTCTTCACGTTGATTGGCCCTGAATAGATAGGGCTCTCCTTGGTCGGCAGCGAGCCGTCTGTCGTGTAATGGATGACGGCTCCTTCGGTGTTGGTCGACAGCTTGATCGCATGCGGTTTGCCTTGATGCCCGCGGTCGCCGTCTATGACAGGCGCTGCGGCTCGTCCGCCTGGTGCGGATCCGGGAACCGTTTTCTCCAGCTGGATCCAATCCAAGTTGGCGCCGTCACCGAGAATCGTGAGCCGAATCGTCTGCACGCCGCCGTTCAACTTCACGGTATCCGTGACTTGGGAATAGGTTCCCCAGCCGCCCGTGCTCGGCAGTGCGGTCACCGCTTTCGTTTGCCCGCCGGACACCAGAGACATGGAGACTCCGCCTTGTGTCGTCGAATAGCGGTATTTTACCACATAGTATCCGTCCTCAGGGACCGTGATCAAATAATCCAGATAAGTGCCCGCCACGGTGTAACCCAGGTTGACGACGCCTCCCTCATACTGGATCACATTTTGGCCGCCCTGGGTAAAGCTTTCCGCCTCGATCTTCAAGATCCCGTCCACTCCGGCCGTTTGCGGCACCACCTCTTCGACGGCGATCTCCTGCAAGTCGAACGACCCGACACTGCCGACGATTCGAAGCGTCTGGACTCCCGCTTTCAGATCAACGGCCGTCCTAGCCCCTATCCAGGCGGTCGATCCGAATAGAGAAGGGATGGTGACTGTAACCGCCGACACGCCTTCCGGGGAAATCCGGAAGCTGCTTCCGTTCGGCGATTTCGCTTTCACCGTGAAAGCATATTTGCCGTCCTTCGGTACGTTGATTTTGTAATCCGCCCAATCTCCCGGACCGAAGCCGGAGATGCTTCCCGCTCCAGCCGACACACCCGACAGCTGATAGTAATCGTCAGCGGTAATCGTGCCCGGAAGCGGCTTGGGCTCCGTCTTGTAGACGGTTCCTTGCAAGTTCACATTCACCGACAACGTCTCGCCTCCGGTCGAATCCGTATAAGCCGAAGGCGGAACGTTGAGGGTCAGCTTCGAGTTGCCATAGTATGGCGTCTTATTCCAACCCAACGTAACCGTAACTTCATCCGGTTTCCCATAGGTCACGCCGGTCACGGTAACTCCCATAGCCGCCGCTTCCCCTGAAACCGTGATCCCGCTCAATTGGTCCTCAACGAAAGTGCCTCCAGCAAGCTTGAGCAGAATTGATTTGCCGTCCACATCGTAATCCAGAGATTCCGGATCTGCGGTCAGCACCGGCGTTTGGCCAGGTTCGGAGTTATCTCCGTTTCGGTTCCACCGATACGTAGCAACCGATTTGGCCGGCAGCTTGGCGGCAATTTGCGTTCCTTCGCTTACCAGCTTGAATGTCTGTTCCGAGTTCGTCTGATTAATCACGACCGTAACGATCGTTTTCTGATCGGGACTCAGGAACGAAACGTTGGTCACGTTGTCCTTGGAGCCGTAATCGCTGTCGATCCGGACATACCCCGGCTCCACGAATTTCGAGAAGTTGCCCAAAAAGTAATATTCAGAAGTCATCCAATAATGGTTGCGGTCGGACGAATCCTGGACGAGCAGCGTCGGATCCGGCGTGCCGACCCACTGATGCGAGGCGATGTCGCTGTCGAGCATGGCGACCCAAGAATTGTAGCTTCTAGCCCAGTTACGGAAATATTGGGCGATCCGGTCGGCTCCTTCCGTTCCCCATACCGCGCGTTCCGTCAAATACACGTTTTTGTCGGGGTACATATCGTGCAATTGGGTCATCATCGCAAGGTCTCCGCCATAATCGTGGAAGGCGGTTCCGTCCACGGCGTCCCGGTTCTCCGGCACGGCGAGGAGCGGAGCAGGATAGCTCATCGTATCACTCGGGTTATGGTCGAAGATCCACAGCTTCACGTCCAAGCCCGCAGCCGCCAGCTTCGCCTTCAGAAGCTTGGCCAGTTCGGCTTCCTGCTGCCACGGAATTTTCGTGCTGGGATAATCGATCTCTAGAAGCGGCTCGTTCTGCAGCGTCATCGCTTCGATGTCGATTCCTTGGGCTTTATAAGCCTGGATGAATTTGACGTAATAGTCGGCCAACACCGGCAAATATTCGTCCTTCACCTGGCCGCGGATCATGCTGTCCGTCGTCTTCATCCAGCCCGGAGGACTCCAAGGCGATGCGAAAAACTGAATGTCCGGATTGATCGCCTTCATTTTCTTCAAAGCGCCGACGATGCCGAAATCGATATCCTTTTGAATCGAAAAATGCTCCAGCGTCGGATCGGTCTGTCCAGGCGGCATGTCGTCATACGTATAGAACTTCTGTGCCGTGAAATCGGCCGTTCCGATCGTGACGCGGACCAGGCTCATGCCGATGCCTTCCGTTTTGCTTGCCATTTTCCTGAGCCATTCATCCTGCTTGTCCGGCGACATCTTGACCAGATTATAGACCGTGGACTCTTCCATCGACGTCCCGAAGCCCAGCACCGACTGATATTCCTTGCGCGGATTGATTTTGATCATCGTGGCGCCGGGATCGTTGCCTACGGCCGTAATATCCAGATTGGCCTGTTGTTCCAGCTTCTTGTCGCCTTCTTGCCAGCGGGGTCCGTAGTACCACTTCTTGCTCTTCGAATCGCGTTCCGTGGTCACCCAGCTTTCAACGGCGCCGGCCGCCAAGACCGGCTGTTCAGCAATCGCTCCGCCTCCTCCGCCCGGCAATGCTGCAGGGGAGAAGCCGGCGGAACCGAACCAGTTGAGGTTGATGCCCCCCGCTTTGAACACCAGTTTGATTTTCTGCACTCCCTGCGTCAGCGGGACGTTTTTCACCGTGGTCGTTTGCCAATTTTGCCAACCTCCGGTTTTATTCACCGACAGCTCCCCGATTTTAGCTCCGGAAGCGTTAAAGATATCGACGCCTGTATTGTCGCCTTCGCCGGCGTGACGGAAATCGATATCGAACGAACCGGAAACGGGGACGTTAATTAAGTACTCCATCCAATCGCCGGGGTCCGTCCAACCGACGTTCTGACCGCCGCCGGCATCCGCCGTATTTTCCGTCTGAATACCCTGTTGGGCGATGAAGTTTTCCGCCTCCACTTTGACGTAGAGAGGTGTCCCCGGCTTCTCCGGAATTGCCGGAAGGGCGGGTGTTTCCTGGTTCTTGGTCAGCCCGTAACCGTAGTCGAACAAAATATATTTCGGATCCAAGTTCCGTTGCCCAGCCTTCGGGATCGTGTAGGCTTCGGTGTACATCGGCCAGCGGACGGGCAGCTTGCCCGTAAAATCATAGCTGCCGAACAGGACGTCGGCCACGCCTTGCCCCTCGGTTCCCGGCAGCCAAGCGGCCACGAGGCCAGCCATATCGCCGAGCTGATCGTTAAGGATCATCGGCCGACCGGAGACGAGCACGACAACCGCCGGAATGCCGGCATCCCGGACGTTCTGCAGTGTTGCCAGATCTTCCTCGTCCAGCTTCAATCCGCCCAGATTATCGCCGTTCCCTTCCGCATACGGCGTCTCGCCGATGACGACGATGGCGGCGTCATGGCCAGCGGCTCCGCGTCCGTGCTTGTTATAGGTGACGGTCTTCGAATCGCCGGCCGCGTTCCGGATCCCCTTCAGAATGGTCGTTCCCGGCGTAATGTTCCCTGAGGCGCCCTGCCAGGTGATCGACCAGCCGCCCGATTGAATGCCGATATTGTCCGCACTTTTGCCGGCCACAAAAATCTTCTTCATATTTTTCAGTTGGGAAAGAATCGGCTGTCCGTTCACTTTGTCGTTCTTCAGCAGCACGAGCGATTCCCGTACCGCTTGGCGGGCAATCGCGCGGTTCGATTCCGAACCGAAGGAAGCCGCCAACCGCTCGTCGGTCAACGGGTGCTCGAACACGCCGGATTCGAATTTGACTCTCAAAATCCGTGTCACCGCGTCGTCGATCCGGGACATCGGGATTTTGCCTTCCTCGGCCAGCTGCTTCAAGTACGTCAGACTGATCTTCCAGTCCTGCGGTTCCATCAGCATATCCATTCCCGCGTTAACCGCGACGGCAATTTGGTTCTTCAACCCGCTTACGGAGTTGCCGTTCCAGTCTTTCGAAATCTGATGGACCCCGTTGTAATCCGAAATGATAAAGCCGGTAAAGCCGAGCTGCCCAGGGCCGTTGCCTTTAAGGGCATCTGTGAGCAGCCGTTTGTTAGCATGCATTTTCAATCCTTGGATGCTGCTGTAAGAAACCATAACGGTTCTGGCACCGGCGTCAATCGCAGCCTTGTACATCGGCAGATCCAGGTCCAGCACCTCTTGCTCCGTCATGCCGGACACGTTGCCCTGGTTAGCTCCGTTGTCGGTCAAGCCCTCTCCGAGAAAGTGCTTCGCCGTGGCCACCACTTTATCGCTGTTCTTCAGTTCTCCGGGCGTCTGGCCCTGCAGCCCTTGTATGTATGCGCTGCCCATTTGTGCCGCGAGAGACTGGTTATCGCCGAAGCCTTCGTAGGAACGGCCCCAACGGACATCCTGCGGATCCGCGATCGTGGGAGCGAACGTCCAATTCGTGCCGGCCGCCTTGATTTCCTTCGCGGCGGCTTCGCCCACTTTCCGGACCAACTCCGGATCGCGTGTTGCGCCGAGCCCGATATTATGCGGGAACAAGGTGGCACCGATGAGGTTGTTGTTCCCGTGAACGCCGTCTACGCCGTACAGGATCGGGATGCCCAGATTCGTGGACAAAGCGGCGCCTTGATAAGCATCGACCAGCTCGGTCCACTTTTCCCGTGTGCTGTCTGCCTGCTTGCCGTTCGGGAAAGATCCTCCCCCGCTCAGAACGGAACCGAGCTTGTACGTATAGACATCCTCCGGTGTAACGGACGCCCTCTCCGCCTGTATCATTTGCCCGACTTTCTCATCCAGCGTCATGCGGGACAGCAGGTCGGCCACACGGGTTTCAACCGTGAGGGAGGTGTCGTAGTAGGGAAGCATTGCGGTTTTCGGAATTGGCGCAGCTGTTGCTGCCGGCATCAATCCCGTCATCGTCGAACAGACAAGTACAACGGCCATGGCGAATGAAATTTTTCGTTTCAACATGCTCCGGATCCTCCTTGTCAACGTAGATTGAAATCGTTTTCAGAAACTATTGCGTCTGCGCTTCATTAACTCCTTTCTATCATTTTGGATGAACGGCCTAAAACGCGTTTCTATTCTATCAGAGAGAAAATAAATATTTTGTTAGATGATGTCGCAAATACAAAAAAACACTGACCGCATGAGGTCAGTGTTTAAGGGATGGATCTATTTATTTCAGCTCATCGATCACGCTCGACACGAATTTGGAGGTCTTCTCCACACAAGGCTCCGAGAAGTCAAATTCAACGCCGGTATCCCGATAAATGCCGGCAATCGATTGATTGGGATCCGAACCTGCCCCTTGCTTGTAAAGCGCCGTCGCTTTAGCCGGGTTGTCCCGATAGATTTCCAACAGCTGCAAAGCGCCCAGCATCGACATGGAATATTCGATATTGTAGAACGGATAACCAAAATAATGAATGACAGCCGTCCACAAGGTCGAGACTTCTGCCTCAAGTCCCTCGATATTTACAGGGTGATAAGGGAAGCGCTTGTGGATTTCGAGGAACTTCGCATCCCTCTCTTCCGGCGTATGATCCGGATTCGTATAGAGCCAATGCTGGAACAGGTCGCCGGACAAGGGACCGATCAGCATGTTGAACGCGCGGCGAAGCTCTTCGCGCTGTGCAATCTTAAATTGCTGCTCATCGGTGTAGAATATATGCAGCTTGTCGAGCAGGAGCAGCTCCATGGCATGGGAGTAAAGTTCAGCCGCTTCCGCACGGAGGTTGTGTTCTTCCATGCCGTTCCCGGCTTCGAACTGAAGATAGGCGTTCACCGCATGACCCATCTCGTGAATGAGGGCAATGAGTGCGAAGAACGACGGACTGAAATTGCAAAATATAAAGGCATTTTGGCTCGTTGGCAATCCTTCGCAGAATCCGCCCGGCGCCTTGCCCGGGCGAACCTCAAGATCGAGCAGCCCATTGTCGCGCATGTGGCGGAATCTTTCCTGGAAATAAGTATCGGTCATGCCCAGCATCCGATCTACGCCGTCCATCAACTCGGTGAAGGTTTGGAACGGCGCACCTTGCATCGAGCATGAGCTGGTATCCCATGGGCGGTACATATCCACGCCCAGCTTGGCTTGAATGACGCCGGCCAGACGGTCCCATGCGGGAACGACGTGCTTCTCCACAGAGTCATGGAAGTCATAGCAGTCCTGGATGCTGTACTCGCGATTCTTCATCGTGAACATGTAGTCGCGGAAATTCTCGAACCCGGCGTTGACGGCCATCTGGTGCCGAAGCTTCACCAGTTCGTCCATCATCGCATCCATTTGCGGTTTCACGCGGCTGCGGGCATCGGCCAATGCACGCCAAGCACGCTCACGTACCGTTCTGTCCGGACTGTCCAATTGCCCTTGCACGAATGAGTAAGGCTTCGATTCGCCATTCCATTCAATGCTCAGACCGCCCATGATCTCATTGTACTGGGTGACCAGCTCCTGCTCCCGTACGGTAAGCGAAATGTTCTCTTCGCGGAATAGTTCCACCTTCGTTCGCCGAACCTTAAGCATCAAGCCGTATTTCTTGTCGTCCAACTGTTCGTGATAAGGACTGTTCAACAGCTTTTTGTCGAATTCAACTCCATATTTCATCAGCATGGGCTGCACAGCGGTTTGGTCATGGGTAAAAATGTCCCGTTTGACCGTATTGGCGGTATCGCGGTAGAAGTCGATCTGGTGGCCGTACATCGCTTCTCCGATTTCTTCCCGGAGCTTTCTTTCCTCGTCGAGCCAATTCTCCAAATCGGCGGCGGAATTGATTTCCTGCCGAAGCATCTGCTGCAATCTTGATTCCAGCGTTTCCAAGTCCTTCAGATTCATGGTGTCGGAATAAAACTTTACGGATGTAATTTCGGACACTCTTTTTCCCTCCCAAATAGGAAATCCGACTCCTATTATAACAGTAAATCCCAATCATTGATGTAAGGAATATGTTTCACTTACTTTTGTTGAGTACCACTAAATAAAATAGTATAATGTCCCTATCAAGAGGGGAGAGAATTCTAATGACCGATCAATCGAAATCGATGGAAATAGGAATCAGCACCTTCCTCGAGGCGAGGCCTCGTGAAGGGGGCGTCACACACACCCAGAGGCTGCGCCAAGCGGTGGAGGAGATCCAACTTGCCGAACAGGCGGGCCTAGATGTGTACGCGATCGGCGAGCATCATCGCATCGATTATGCCAGCTCGTCGCCCGCCGTCATTTTGGCCGCCGCGGCGTCCACAACGAAGCGGATTCGACTGTCCAGCGCCGTAACAGTACTGTCCTCGGACGATCCTGTGCGTGTGTATCAGGACTTCGCCACGTTGGACGGCCTGTCGAACGGTCGAGCCGAAATCATGGCAGGACGCGGCTCTTTCATCGAATCGTTCCCGTTGTTCGGCTATGACCTGAACGATTATGACAAGCTTTTCGAAGAGAAGCTGGAGTTATTGCTGAAGATTCGGGCTTCAGAGAAGGTGACTTGGCGCGGCGGCCATCGTCCGGCCATCCAAAACATGGGCGTCTACCCGCGAGCGGAGCAGAATCCGCTGCCGGTTTGGATCGGTACGGGCGGCAATCCGGACTCGGCGATTCGGGCCGGCTTGCTGGGACTGCCTGTCGTCTTCGCCATTATCGGCGGGATGCCGGAGCGGTTCGCCCCGTTGGTGAAGCTGTATAAGGATGCGGCTGCGAGTGCGGGGCACGATCCCAGCAAGCTGCAGATCGCGACGCATTCGCACGGCTTTATTGCGGATACGACCGAAGAGGCGGCGGAACGGTTCTTCCCGGCTACGGCCGAGCAAATGAACCAGCTCGGACGAGAACGCGGTTGGCCTCCTTACACGCGTGACTCGTTCGATGCGGCCCGCAGCCTTCGCGGCGCTCTCTATGTAGGAGACCCCGAATACGTAGCAGAGAAGATCGTGCTGCTGCGCAAAAACCTCGGGCTGACACGGTTCCTCCTGCACGTCGATGTCAGCTCGTTGCCGCATAGCGATCTGCTGCGCACGATCGAACTGCTCGGCACCAAGGTTGCGCCTATCGTTCATAAGGAGCTCGCTCGGGAACAGCTTTAAACATGTCCGTAACAAAAAACACTGACCTCTCGGGTTCAGTGTTTTTTGTTTGATTCTTTTCCTAACCCGCTTTTAAAATGTATGTTCACTTAAAAAGTTGATATAGACAGTACGCGATAATCCCCGCGATAATGACGACAATTGAGGAGTAAGATACGAACTTGGCAAACGCTAAAAATAGATCCGGTTCCTTGTTATTGTTATCCAACTCCGCTCCTCCATTTTCTGCTTATCGGTTACCGAAAGAATGTCCCTTGACCGTAATTCGGTATTTTCCTCCCGGGCTGTCGATCTCCGTGCTGTGTCCGGCTCTTGAGAGCAGGAGACGCTGACCGACCGGTGACAAAAATGAAATACGTCCCGAGTACGGATCTACATCCATAGGCAGCACAATCGATAAGCTCTCATCCGCCTGATCTGTCTCGTTTCGAACGGTTACGTTTGAACCGATCCATACCAAGGTATCCGGCCCCTCGCCGCTATGCCCGTTGAGACAGTGTTCCACCTGATGACAATACCTGCTCACAACATCCTTGAACGGTTTTCTGTCCCCGAAATTCGGAAAAGCATTCAACAGTTCGTTGATGTTTTCATCGAAGTAAACCAGCTGTTTCACCAGGCTTTCCTTGAAGCTGACGTTAAGACTATGGTTCATCGTAGATCTCACCTCCGAACCTCAATCCCTGATACTCGAAGTCTGCTGCATTCGTAATTTCCATGTATCTCGCTCCTCGGTTTTGTTATTTTCCAGCCGAATAGTTTTGCTGTCCGTGCGTAAATACAACCTTGGCATCACCCCATTATCCATTAATTGTTAGTTGTTCGAATATAGAACGAAGACACCTCGCCCCTTCGACGAGATGCCTTCTATAACTTAACATATAGCACAATTGCCAGCATAATTCAACTATTCATAATATTTACATTAAAAGTAAGTTGGCGTTCGTTTGAATCAGCCTTCGATGGCGATAAGTTTGAATGCAAAGGAATAGGTTTGGTTGGCATAGATCGTATATTCCGGATGGGTACGAGCACCCCAACTGTCATCTCCGCCGACGCCCATTTGCTTGTGAATGATGCGAACGACGCTTTTTTCCGGTTTCGGCAGCAGGTGATAATGGTCGCAGCGCTCAATCTCACTAGGCGTGTACGGCAGAACGTTGTACTCGAACGTCGGCTCACCCTCGATTCGGAATCCTGCCCCGGCGGCATTGGTCACAGTCGCGAAGCGCACGTCCGTTTTATTGCCGCACTCCTGGGGACGGAGATAAGGGACGAACTGATCCTCGACCCGTCCGCTGTGAAGTGCAAGCTTGGCGCCGGCTTTGCGGTCCCAGTAGCTTTCGCGCGGACCTTTGCCGTACCAAGTAATCCGATTAAACGATGGGTCCATCGTAAACATCATGCCGATTTCCGGAATTTCCGGCAAACCGAGTCCGGGAGTCAGACAGCCTCGGACTTCCACTGCCCCATCCCCGGAAACGGAATAATGCAAGTCCAGCAATGAATCCGGCGAAGTCGGAAGCGCATAGCGTAAGGACACTCGTACCTCTTCCAGGTTCGTTTGCCATTCCAATCCGGCCAGCTTCCGTTGGCTGCCCGCTTCGCGCCACGGGGCACACCGCTCAGGATGGCGATTGCCCCGGTCGTTGTCGGTGCTGGGCCGCCAGAAGTTCGGCGCCATCGGCTGCTGAAGCAGCTCAGTTCCCCCTACACGATAAGATGACAAATCTCCGGTTGTGAGATCAAATTCCACCGCGAAGCGTTGTCCTTCCACATGCAGAACGTTGCCTCGTTTTTCTGCTTGTGGAGCCGCAGCAACTTCAACGGAGAGGGCTTCGCTAGTTGAAGTCTTCACCGGAAGCACGAATTGTTCGAAGGCCGTCTCATGGCCAGCCTCCGCCCACGCGGTCGTCTCCTTCAAGGTCATACTGAAAGTCAGCACGTACTCTTCCGCTAGCATAGCTTCATTCGGATACGCCTCCGACAAATCCACAACCACGGTCTCTCCAGGCGCAGCTTCCACGGCCAATCGCCCTTGATGAACAGGCTCTCCGTTCCTGGAAAGCGTCCACTTACAATCATATTCGCCGAGATCCGTGAACAAATGTCCGTTGGAAATCCGGAACGTTCCACGAGCTAAGTCTTCCGCGGTAATCTTAACGTTCTGGTAGCATTTCTTCACTTCCAACAGCTTCGGCGAAACGCTGCGATCGGCAAAGATCAGGCCGTTGCCGCAGAAGTTGCCGTCGTGCGGAGATTCTCCGAAGTCACCGCCGTAAGCCATATAGGAGGTTCCGTCTTCTTGCTTGACACGGATCGCCTGGTCAACCCAGTCCCAAATAAATCCGCCCTGCAGCACCGGATATTTCTCAAACAGCGCCAAATACTCGGTCAACCCGCCGCAAGAATTGCCCATGGCGTGGCTGTACTCGCACAGAATGAACGGCTTCTTCGGCCCTTGCTGCAAGGCGTATTCTTCCAGCACCCGCGGCGGGGAGTACATCCGGCTCTCGATGTCCGAAGCCGCGTCGGATTTGCGCCACATCGTAACACCTTCGTAATGGACGGGCCGGGAAGGGTCTTGCTCGCGCAAATAGTCGTGCATCTTGACAAAATTGTCCCCGCCCCATGCTTCATTGCCGAGCGACCAGATGATGACGGAGGGGTGGTTCTTGTCGCGCTGCATCATCGAGTTGCAGCGATCGATGACGTTGGCGGTCCATTCCGGCCGGCTTGCCGGCACAATCTCTGCTTCCGGTTGGCCGAACGCCCAAGCTCCGTGTGTCTCCAAGTTCGTTTCGTCGATCACGTACAAGCCGTACTCATCGCACAGATCGTACCAACGGGGATGGTTCGGGTAATGGGACGTTCGAACCGCATTAATGTTGTGCGTCTTCATCAATAGAATATCGTGCAACATATCCTCATACCCCAATGCCCGGCCAGTATCGCATGAAAATTCGTGGCGGTTCACACCTTTGAGCAGAATCCGCTTGCCGTTGATTTTCATCAGGCCTTCTTCGATTTCAAACTTGCGGAAACCGACGCGGCAGCTCACAAACTGCAGCGTTTGGCCGAAGCCATCCTTCAAGCGGAGTACGAGCGTGTACAAGTTCGGCTTCTCCGCGCTCCATTTCAGCGGATTGAGCACTTGGACTGCGCCAGCCACTTCACAACTGTCCGCATCATCGAAGGCGCCTGCCATTTGGATTGGCTGCTTCAACACTTCGCGGCCCCCGCGATCATATAACTGGGCTTCGAGCGTAACAGCTCCGGCTTCCCGCCCATCATAATTGACGATCTTGGCCTGGACACGCAGATCGGCATCTTTGCATGGCTCATCCAGGTCGGTATTCACATGGAAATCGTAGACATGCACACCCGGAGCCGTAAACAAATACACTTCCCGGAAAATGCCGCTCATCCGCCAAAAGTCTTGGTCCTCCATCCAGCTTCCATCGCACCAGCGGTACACTTCGACTGCGAGCTTGTTTTCCCCTTCCACCAGATACGGCGTCAGGTCAAATTCGGCAGGGGTGAACGTATCTTCGCTGTAGCCGACGAGTTCTCCGTTCAACCACACGTAAAACGCGGATTCGACACCCTGAAAGCTGATAAATATCGGCTTGTCCTCCCACACCTTCGGAACGGTAAAGGTTCGGACATAAGAGCCGACGGGGTTATAATTTACAGGCGCAAACGGAGCGCGAATGTCGTCATGCTCGATCCAGGGGTAACGAACGTTCGAATATTGCGGATAGTCATATCCCTGCAGCTGCCACTGGGATGGCACCGGCATGTCGGCCCATCCGGACGTGTCGAAATCCCTTTCATAAAAGTTGACGATTCGCGAATCCGGATTTTTCGCCCATGCGAATTTCCATGTTCCGTTCAACGACATGCGATAGGGGGACGCTTCCCGATCACCTTTCAACGCTTCTTCCAGCGAATTGTACGAGATAAGGGTCGCATGTGCATCCATGCGGTTGACTTGAAAAATGTCCGGGTTGTTGTTCCATTCCGGATACCCGTTGGCAGGCGGAACGTAGGTGAATTTGGTTTTGGACAAATACGCCACTCCCTATCATAATATAACTATATTCAAATTATATTATCGTGGCATGCGCATTCCAATCCAATCATTTTCGGATCGATATCAAAATCTGAAAGGCTGAACAGTAATGGATGCCGCTGTATTTCCTGTCGTTACGAGTCAAGACGCCCTGCTGCCCCTCTACCTGACCAGCATCGGGCACTGGGATCACCAGGAAGCCGTTCGGCGGCCTGACGGTTTTCCCTCTTATCAGTGGCTGCAGGTGTTATCCGGGGAAGGGGAGCTGGAAGTCGGCAACCGGCGCTTTCAAGTCAGACCGGGGCAGGGCTTCTGCTTGTTTCCGGGCGTCCCCCATCATTACTTGCCGGTCAAGGAGCCTTGGCGGCTCTACTGGATTTCGTTCGACGGCGGCTTGTCCGCCTCGCTGCTGGGACAGGCCGGCATTGTTCGCTCCGGCGTCTACCCTGTCGCGCAGCCGGACCTTCCGGTAAGCGATATGCATCAATTGCTTATGGCGGCTCAATCCGGACAGCCATACTCCGGCTTCGAATATTCGAAAATGCTGTACAGCTTTCTGCTGGATTTGCACAAGGTGATTCAGGAGGGAGCGCCGGCCGCCGGCCGGTTTCGGCACCGGCTTCAACCGGCGCTGAGCTTGGTGGAGCAGGAGCTTCATCGTCCGATCGGCATCGCGGAGCTGGCGGAGGCCGTCGGGATGAGCCCCCAGCACTTATGCACGCTCTTTCGAAAGACGCTGCATATGCGGCCGATGGAATATGTCAATCGGGAGCGGATCAAGCGCAGCAAAGAGCTGATGTTTCGTGAAAGCGTCACTCCGATACGGGACATTGCGGCCAAGGTTGGCATGGGCAACCCGAGTTATTTCAGCGCCCTGTTCAAAAAGCTCGAGGGCATCAGCCCCGAACAGTTCAAACAGATGCACGGCCTGAAAATGTAAAGATGCTGCGTGCGCCGTACCGTGCCGATTAAAGCATGACCCTCGTTATGGCAGCCAGCAAAAAAACACGCCCTTTCCTCGGCGAACGCCGGGAGAGGACGTGCAGTTTTCGTGCTATTGCAAACTCCGGATCCGGGATTTTTTATTTTTGTTTCTCAGACTTCGAAACGACCGTCACATTCGCAGCAGCTTGTAAACCGCCGAATTGCGCTGTGATCACTTCATCGCCGGCCGCGTTCGCCCGCAATTTGCCGTTTTTGGCTTGCGTGATCAATCCGTTTTGGAAGCTGAAGGTCACATATTTCGGATTGAGCGCATAGACCGCGCCGTAAGCGTCGGTTGCTTTAATCGTCGGAATGATCTCTTTGTTGATCTTCACTTCAGGGCTCACGCCCAGCTCCAGTTTGACAGGATGCACATCCGCCGGATCCACCGCTTCGACGGTGATGGAATGGCTCTTGCCGCCAGATGTTGCAGTAATCGTCGCCGACCCCACAGCGTTGAAGGTGACAACGCCGTTCTCGTCCACGGAAGCCACTTTCTCGTTGCTGGAGCTCCAGTCAATATCGACCAGTTCATGATTGTTCAGCTGAGCGATGTACTGGCTTGGATACTCCCTGAAATCTCCGTACAGATCCAGTTGAACGTCGGAGCCGGCCACCGCCTTCATTTTGCCGTTCATGACCGCATCGTTCCGGATATACACGCTCGTCAGCAGCGGTTCAAAAGCGTAGTTCATTGTGCCCTTGGTCACGGTAATTTTCCCGCTTCCCAGCAAATCGCCGTCACCATGCGAAACGTAAGTCTTATTGGCCGCGTTGCCGCCGATGATGTATTTCACGCCGTCCGCTTCCCAGGATTGCAGCGTATGCAGATGCCCGAACAACGCGTATACATCTACTTTGGGATGCTTAGCTTTGTAGCTGCCCAAGATGGACTCGAACTTGGCGACATCCGAGGGATTCATTTCATGCATCGTGCCGAAACCGTCCCGGGAGACGACATGGTTAAAGACGAGCACATTCGGCTTGGTGTTCTTGGCCAGAACTTCCTCCAAATAGTGGAACTGCGTGGAGTCGGATGCCGAGATGCTTTGTCCGAAAGCCGAATTCAAAATGATAATCTGCGTATCCCCGTATTCGAATTGCATCGTCGGGGATCCAAAGGTTTTGAAGTAAATGTCCAGCGTGTTTTGGAATGCCTCGTGATTCCCCGCCATGACGAAGAACGGTTTGGATCCGAACCACTTGGTGGATTCTGCCGCGCTGTCATACTGTTCCTGCGTTCCGTTATCAACGATATCGCCCAGATGGATGATCAGCGAGGAATCATCCGCTGCCGCCCGTTTGAAGATCGGCTCGGCGAACGGGGACAGATGCGTATCCGGAATGACCGTGATGCTGTAGTTATTCTTGTTCTTCGGCTGCGGGATCGCGGTGACATTCAGCTTATCCGTATAAGTCGGCATTGCGTTGCCTACGTTGTCTTTGGCATTGATCGTCAGCGTATAAACGCCGTCCTTCAGATTCTTCACCGGTTCGGCATAGCCCCAGCCCGTGCTGTCGTCATAGTAGACGGGCAGCGATGCGTCGTTAAGCTTCACCGAGATGCTCGCGGCATCCACTTTCGACTTTTCATCCACCAGTTTGAACGTCACCCTGGGCGTCGGAATTTTCACCGTCACGTCCGAAGTCGGCGTCACTTTCGAAATCACCGGTGCTTCCGTATCCGCAGACAAATCCACGTGATAGGTTTTGTTAATCCATGGAACCGACTGGTTGGAGGCCAGGTCATAAGCTTCCACGAATACGTTGTAGTCACCTTCGGTCAGATTCTCCAATTTGAAGCTGAGGCGGCCCGTGCTTTCATCATACGTGTAAGCTTGATCCGCATGATTCACCTTGACGGCAATCCGGTTCTTGTCCACTCCGGACATGTTGTCTTTGATCACCGTCGAGAAATCAAGCGTGCTGCCGTATACATTATTGGACGAAGGCGTAGTTTCGGTAAATTCGGGACCGCTGAAATCCGTCACGTCATCGGTATACAGGAATTTCAGATCGTCAAAATAGACCGATCCGGAGTAAGGTACTTTCGATTTGTCCGTCTCCACCATGTAGAGGTAGTTCAACCGGATCGGCAGCTGCCAGCCTTGGGGAATCGGCACCTCGATGTACTTCCAACCGGTCCAGTTGATGTCGTCTTTATCGCTCGTCAGATCGATCGTTTTGTTGGCGTTGTTGCCATCCACGAAAATCGCTCTCAGCCACGGGGCTTTACCGTCACCATAGACCCACATCCCAAACTTCTTCGGATAGACGTCTGTTTTATAAGTCGTATCCATCTGCGCCGCAAGTTCGTTCGGCCATTTGCTTCCCGTGTACCAGTGCGGAATCCAGTTCAAGGTTCCGTTCAGCTGTTTCGTCCATTTGGAAAAGTCATAGTCCATTTTGAAACTGGAGTTGCCCGAATGCTTGATGTCCGTAGAAATGCTCAGCATCTTGCTGGTCCCTGCGGCGCCTGCGTATTGGGTGACGTTGCCGTATCCGTAGCCGCTGAGATGATAGCCTTCGATCGGATACGTCTCGAAATCGTCGATGACCTGTTCTTTCAGCCCGACCGTAATGGAAGCCGTGATCGTCTGGCCGCCGATCGTCGCCGTCAAGGTGCCCGTTCCATGTTCCGCCGCAGCCGTGACAAGGCCGCTCTCACTAACCGTGCCGATATTGCCGGTAAGGCTCCATACGGCCTGTGAAGGATCGACGATCACCTGATTGCCCGAAGCATCCAGGGCTTTAAAATCAAATGGCTTGGTTTCATTTTGCTGCATGACCACGCTATTGTTGGCCGTGAAAGCGATCGATGCGAACGAGTCGACGACCGTCACTTTGGCGCTGCCTTTGACGCCGTTCACGGTGGCCGTTACGTTTCCGCTTCCCGGCTGCTTCGGAGCGGTGTATTGACCGTTGGCATCGATGCTGCCGAACGTCGTTTCCCATTGAACGGTGCTCGCGGCATTTTTGATGGCATTGCCGAATTCATCCGTCATCCTGTAGGAAAAATCATAGCTCGATCCTTGATACAGCGTAACGTTCTTATCGACTACCACATGGCCGACAACACCGGTTTTGGCTGCCGTGCTGACGAACAGCAAGGAATTCGTGACTTGCCGAGAATTGCCGTCGCTCGGATGGTTAACGGTCACCGGACGATCGCTGCCCGCTTTGCGGACGATCATCTCCGTCGAACCGCCGCCGTCCAGATTGAGGGCGTTCACGGCTCCTGCTTCCTGCAAATACTTCGCGAGATCGGGAAGCGATGCCCCGATGCTCTCGCTGAAGGCGGTGCTGGGCTTGTCCACGGTAACGACAATGACGCTTCCGTCCGCTTTGATGCCCAGCGCCGTACGCGCGTTCGGACCGGTCGTAAACGTAGACTTGTCGGGCATTTCACTGGCCGTCAATGCATGGCCGTCACGCACCAGCCATGTGTTGAATGCCACAGACGTTGCGATATTGTTGTTCTGGTCAGCGCCCACATACAGGTCGTAGCGGAAGCTCACTTTATCCCCTTTGGGCAAAGACTCGACAACCGATTTCATCGTCCCGTAACCGGCGAGTACGACATACCCTGCAGGAATGTCGAAGCCGTCGGCCGTATAGATTTCTTCGATCGTACCGATGTAGTCTTTTCCAGGATTAACACCGTTAAAATGATCGACGCGAATGAGTGCAAATGCGGAATTGCCTACCGTTCCCTTATAGAAATGCGTCAGCTTGTGATTTCTCGTAATGTTGCTCGTATCGATGACCAAACCGTCGGAAACGCCTTGATTGCGATTCAACAAATTCACGTCATAAACGGTTTCGCCTACCGTTAACTTTCCTTCGGTATGTACGGAAGCGATCCCCGGTTTATTGTTTTGATCCATATAGAAACTGGTTCGGTAGGAACCGTTTCTTTCATCAGGGCCCTGGCTGGTCACCAACTGGCCGTCTTTCACCATCAACCCGTTCGGCATCCCCGTGCTCATGTCATACATATCGGCATTAATGCCGGCCACGACCTGATTGCCTTTCAACATTTCCCGCTGCGCTTGGTCGCCAATCGTTTCAATCGCATTGACGGTCTCCGCCGCTTTGCCGGAAATGATCTGGGTATTGCCGTCCGCAGGAATAACTTCCAGTTTGTTCAGGCGAACCCGTTTGCCCGTATTATAGTAATTGCTGATATCCTCTTCCGTATATTGAATGCCGCTGGAGATCTTTTCTTCGGCCAAAATGTTAAGGTTGGCTCCCTGCGCCGTTTCGGCTCTTGCAGGCAAGGACCCCCAGGCCAAGTTGAACGCCGCCGCAAATGCCAGCGCAATCGCCGTCACTTTTTTCTTGCTGATTACAGTTCCCATTTCATTCGCTTCCCCATCTCGTTGTGTTCTATTTGAAAATGGTCCGACTGTCTCAACAACGCTTGCTGCCTGTTTCAGCCGTTTTGTCCCGGACATCCATCCCCCTCTCTTAAACTACCAACTATAATTTAAGCAGGGCAGCAATCGCTGTGTGTTTTGTTTGGATTAAGGGAGAATTAAATGTTGAGAAAAATAGAAAAAGGTTTGCCCTCCGCCGCCACGGTGGAGGGCAAACCTTTAACAAAAATCACATTCTGTAGACTGGACTATGAAGTCTTTTCCTTTTTCTGCAATAATACTGCGCCAATCACGATTAACCCCTTGAAGGCTTCCCTTAAGAACGGCGGCACGCCAAAGAGATTCAATAAGTTGTTCATCACGGCAATAATTAGCATGCCATAAATGGTGCCCATGATGAATCCTCTTCCGCCGCTCAGACTGGTTCCTCCCACCACAGCTGCGGCAATGGCATCCATTTCAACGCCTCTTCCGGCATTGGAAAAGTCCATCGAACCGATGCGAGAAACTTGAATGATCGCCGCAATCGAAACAAGGACTCCCATCAGGGAGTATACACGCAGCTTGACCTTTTCCACATGGACGCCGGAAAGCCTTGCGGCTCGTTCATTGGATCCCACGGCAATGATTTGCCTTCCAAAGGTGGTTCGCTTGGAAACGTAGTACAGGATGTAAGCGATAAAGGCCCAATAGATAATCGGCATGATCATATAATTGCCGATTCTGAAACTTGCAATCTCTAAAAATTCCATAGGTACTCTCGGATTGTACCCCTGCATGAAGTGCTGGGTAACGCTTCTAAAAATCATCATCGCACCCAATGTCGCAATAAAGGGAGGCACTTTTCCTTTTGTAACGGTTGCGCCTATTAATGCTCCTAATAAATAACCGGCTAGTATCGCGAAAATAACAGCCACCGCAAATGCCGGAAAACCTGTTATCCCTATCCCGCCTAAAAACCCTTTGGTGCCTGTATCGAGCAACATCATCGCAAAAGCACCTGTGAGCACCAATGTGGAACCGACCGCTAAATCAATGCCTCCCGTCATGATGACGAACGTCATGCCTAAGGCTATTATTCCCGTCCCCGCATTATTTCGCAGGATATTGATCCAGTTGTTGGTCCAGGCTTGCAGCCAGCTGCCGAATGATTCATAATCGAATCCCAAAACCAAGGTCTGTAATATCACCATAATAACGAGCGCTATGGCAGTGCTAAACAGCGGTTCGCTCGACCATTTATAGGTAAACCATTGCAGTAGATTTCGATTTTTTCGTACATGCGTATAATCTAGAGCTGGTTTCATAATCGGCTTTCCTCTCCCTCGCCTAAGTCAGTTGGCCACCCGTAGCCAGACTCATGATGTTATGCTCGTTCATGGTCTCTCCAGCAACGTCCCCTTGAATGACCCCGTGATACATGACATATGCCCTGTCACACACGCGTATGATTTCCTGCGGTTCGCTGCTGAGCACGATGACGGCAATGTTGTCATCCGCAAGTTTCAAGATGATATCATAGATATCTTCCTTGGCTCCTACATCCACGCCTTGGGTCGGGTTGTCCAGGATCAGAAGTTTAGGACCCGCTGCCAGCCATTTACCTAGGACCACTTTTTGCTGGTTTCCGCCGGATAGACTCGTAATGCTGTCCGTAAGGTTTTCCATCTTGATTTTTAATGCTTTCCGCTGTTCTTCAAAGATCTCCTGATGCTTTTGCGCGTTGATAATACCCACTCTTGAAAATTTAGGCCATGTCGCGATCGATGCGTTCTCCATAATGTTCATGTCTTTGATGATGGCATTTTCTTTCCGATTACGCGGAAGATAGGCAATACCTTCATCAATCGCCTGTGTCGTATTCTTGATTTTCACTTCTTTGCCGTTTAAGGATATTCTGCCTGATAAAATTTGGACTGCTCCGAAAATAGATTCGAAGAGTTCACTTCGACCGTCACCCAGAAGCCCGGTAAAACCAACGATTTCACCGGCCTTGATGGAAAAGCTGATATCTCGAAAGGTATGATGGGATGTAAGTCCCTCTACACGCAAAATCTCGGCACCTTGTTTTTTCTCTCTCCGTAACGGTTCCGTTCTCACATCATGACCTACCATGTACCGTGCAAGGTCGTTCGTTGTTACATCGCTGACATTCCCATCTGCCACCAGATTTCCGTCCCGAAGCACAAAGTAGCGATCGCAAACTTGCATAACCTCATTCAATTTGTGAGAGATAAAAATAATGCCGACATTGTGCTCTTTCAACGTTCTCATCATCGAAAACACGCGCTCGATTTCGGGATCCGTTAGTGAGGTGGTAGGCTCGTCCATAATGATGACCGATGCGTTGGTCATCATCGCCCGGCAAATTTCCACGATCTGTTTGTAGGAAGCGTCAAGGTCGCGGACCATCGTTCCGGGATCCAGATGCACGTTCATTCTCTTAAACATCTCTTCTGTTTCTTCATACATTCTTTCCAGGTCCAAGCTGCCTCTCTTGGTTTTCCGTTCCCTGCCTAGAAACATATTTTCATAAATCGGCAAATCATTAATGAGGTTCAATTCCTGATGGATGAAGGCAATTCCGGCCTCCTGTGATTGCACAGGCGTACGAAATTCTACTGACTTCCCATCCACCGTGATTGAACCAAAGTCCAGTTGATGGACTCCACCTAAAATGTTCATTAATGTGGATTTTCCCGCACCATTTTCGCCAAGCAATGCGCATATTTCGCCGCCTTGCAGCGCAAGCGATACACCTTTGAGCACTTCATTGCTGCCAAAGGACTTTCGAATGTTTTTCATCTCAATGATCATGTCATTCACTTCCGCGCCTTTGATTAAAAGGAGAGGCTATAGTTAGGCTATAACCTCTCCTTCTTTGTGTATGCGATTGAAAAGTGCCTAGACTTAATAAGGCGATTTGTCGTCAATGAACTGCGTATAATTGTCTCTGTCTACAATGGTTGTCGGGATAATCGTCTCTTTTGGAGCGTCTTCACCTTTTAAAACCTTCAGGGCTACATCGACGGCATCCTTAACCATAGCCGGGCTGTAAAGTGCGGACTGAATCCAGATATCCTTATTTTCCGGCATCATTTTAAAGTACTCTTGCATACCGCCGCCACCGGTTACCACCTTGATATCCGTTCTGCCTGCTTCTTTGATCGCTTGCAGAACACCGATGGATGTTTCGTCATCCATAGAGTAAACGGCATCAATCTTTTTATTTTTGGTCAGGATATCGGCGAAATCCTTCAAGCCGTCCTCACGTGTAAACTTGGTAGCATAAGTCTGAACTTTCATATTCGGCGCTATTTGTTTTAGGGTATCTACAAAGCCCTTCTTTCTCAATTCAGAAACGGAACCCGAAGAAGGAACTTCCAGCATCACAACGTTACCTTCCTTGCCAATCTTGTTGACAATATAATTGGCGCCTTGAACGCCCATGTCCTCATTATTTCCGGCAACACGATAGACGCCGTCCGCGTTGATGACGATATCAAAGTTTACCACCTTAATCCCGGCATCCAGCGCTCTCTTGATCGGCACTTCCATGCCTTCCCACTGCGGGAATGCAACGATGGCCTGTGCGCCCCATGTCATTAAATCATCCAGTTGTGCAGTCATTTCTTCGGCGTTATTGCTTGTTTGGAGCTTGTACTCTATCTCATTGGACAATTCTTTTGCGCGGTTTTCTGCATGATAGGCAACAGCGGCTACCCAACCATGTGTGACGGCCGGTGCCAGAATGCCCACTTTGAATTTTTTCGTTGTGTCGCCGCTTGGGCTGCTGCTGGCACTGCTGCTTGGTGTAGTGCTTGCGCTGTTGCTTGGGCTGTTACCTGCATCGTTACTCGTACTTTTTCCACATGCGCTCAGCAGCGGTACCATAACCAATGCAAGCAACATGAATAGACGAAAAGCCTTTTTCATTTAGACAACCCCCCGATAATCAGAATGTATGTAAGCCCTTCCAGATATAGCTAAAGATATACTAGTAGAGAATTAATTATCCGTCAACTACTCCCAGTTAGGGCTGCGCTGTTAAAATTCTTTTGAAAACACTTTCGAGATTTTGAATTGAAGGAGGTACCTTGCCTGTTTACGATGAAGCTTAAAAAAGTTGCGATGCTGCTGCTCACACTTTGTCTGCTGGCCGTATCATTCAGTTACAAATCCGTCACCCTTGCGGATACGCGATGGAACCCCAACATGACGAAGGAAGCCCGCAACGTTCTCAAATATCTCTATACCATCTCCGGCAAAAACATTTTAGCCGGACAGCACTATTATTCGGTCGAACCGAACGCCAATTGGGCACAGGAAATATCGGGAAAAGCTCCAGCCGTCTGGGGCAACGACTTCTCCTGGGACGAAGTGGCCTCCTATCGTCAAGGCGTGGTAGACAAGGCGATCGAGATGTGGAACAGCGGATCCCTGGTCACCTTGAGCTTCCATCAGAACAAGCCGAACGATCCGCCCGAAACGGGCTGGTCGAGCGTACAAGGCTGGTACACGGAAGAGGAAATGCAGCAGCTCGTTACACCCGGCACCGAGCTTTATAACCAATGGCTGGTGAAAGTCGATGCGATCGCCGGGTATCTCAAGCAGCTTCAGGATGCGGGGGTTCCCGTACTGTGGAGGCCTTACCATGAGAACAATGCTTCCTGGTTCTGGTGGGGCGGCCGGGCGGACCTCTTCAAGAAGCTGTGGGCCAACATGTATGACCGTTATACGAACCACTTCAAGCTTAACAATCTGATATGGGTATGGTCGGCCGCCAACCCCAACGACTGGTCGCTGCCGATGGAGCCTTTCTATCCGGGAGACGATAAGGTAGACATTTTGGGAATGGACATTTACGATCCGTATAAGCAATCCTTCTACGATGGTCTCCTGAAGCTGGCGAACGGAAAGCCCATCGTAATCTCGGAATGCGGAAACCTGCCGGACATCGATTTTCTCAAGCAGAACCAGCCCAAATGGGCGTATTTCCTGGAGTGGGGCAACCTGCTGATGCAAAACAATACGGAAGAGCAGATCACAGCCGTCTACAGCAATCCCTATACGATCACCAAAGAAACCCTGAAAGTGCCGGCCGTGAACATGAAAGGCAATCCATAAAACCAGCAACCGGGATCGGTAGGCTATTTACATTCGTGCGCACCGCAAAAAAGCCAGCCTCATGCGGCTGGCTTACTTTAAGCGACCGTATTCCCGGCATGCCATTAATTTCACAAGATTCACACTATTCATCGGATCAATGGGTCTTCAGTTCCAAGCGCTTCGCCAACCGGGATAACGAGAAATTCACCAGAAAATACAGTACGGCCACCAACAAAAACGCCGGCATCGTATAATTCACGTTCTGGCTCTTCACAATGTTCATGTTGTGAACGACCTCGGGCAGCGCAATAATGACCGCTAGCGAAGTATCTTTCAGCAAGGCGATAAACTGGCTGACCGTCGGCGGAACCATCTTTCGAAGCGCTTGAGGCAGCACGATATGCCATAGCGTCTGCAAATACGTAAGCCCGGAAGCGCGCCCGGCTTCCGTTTGCCCCTTGTCGATCGAAAGAAGACCGCCGCGCACAATTTCGGCAATCATCGCAGACTCGAATACCGTCAAGGCCACCACCGCAGAAACAAAGACATTCATCTTGAACCCTACCTCAGGCAGGGCAAAATGCGTGAAGAAAATAATAAGCAGCAGCGGCAAGTTACGAATTGTCTCCACCCATAGACCGACGGCATGCGAGAGCCCCGGCATCTTGGAGTAACGAATGGTAGCAAGAATGCAGCCCAGTACGAAGCTTAGCACAATCGAGTATAATGCAACCTCCAGCGTCACCAGAAGACCCTGCAGAATAAATCTGATATTCGGCCATTCATACGCTCCGACAAAATCCAACTCGGCTCACCTCCGTTCTGCTGTTAATTGGACTGGGACAATCGGCGCTCAAGCAATTTCAATCCGATACTGATCGGCACGGTGAGCACGAGGTAGAACATCCCGACAAACAAGTATGGAGTGAACGTAATGTAAGTCTTGCTCGAAATTTTATCCGCATAATACATCAGGTCGAATCCGGCTACTACGCCGAGAATCGCCGAGTTCTTCACAATGTTCAAGAATTGGTTGCCGATCGGTGGAACCACGATGCGAAACGCTTGCGGCAAAATGATATGCCGCATCGTTTGCAGATACGTCAGGCCGGAAGCCCTTGCCGCCTCCGACTGCCCCTTCGGGACCGAAATAATGCCCGCACGCACCGCTTCCGCGATGAACGCTGCGGTGTAAACCGTGAGTCCCAGCGTACCGGATTTGAATCCGTCGACGGCAGACAGGCCGAACACCGGCGGGAGCAGGTAGAAGCCATAGACCACTAGCAGCAAAGGGATGTTCCGTATCACTTCCACATACGTAACCCCCACCACATTTAACAACCGAATCGATGAAATCCGAAAGACGGCGATAACCGTCCCCAGCACGAAGCTGCCCGCAATTGCCAGCAAGCACGCCAAGGCGACATTGCCCAGCCCTTCCATATACCAATCGAAATACTTCGTCAAAATGTGAAAATCCAACACGGGCGTTCCTCCTCTCCCGGAAGTAAACGGGATGAGCGGACATTCGCGCCGCTCATCCCGGATCCGTTCCTCTTACTTGCTCGGCTTCTCGCCCATCCAGTGTTCATAAAGCGTGTCGTATTCACCGCTCTCTTGCATCGATTTGATAACGTCGTTAATCAATTTCTGCAGCTCGGTATTGCCCTTCTTCACCGCAATGCCATAAGGCTCATCCGTAAAGATGCCGCCCACTACCGCGAAGTTCGGATCCTGCTTCGCCATGCCGAAGAGGATGGCATTATCCGTTGTCAGCGCATCGCCTTGGCCTGCCTTCAGAGCGGCGAATGCGTCCTGATAGTTGTCGAATTCCAACACTGTCGCATCAGGAGCCTTCTCGCGAATGTTATTCACAGACGTAGAGCCCTTGGCGCCCAGCACCTTCGTTCCCTTCTTGATATCCGCGATTGACTGGATCGGGCTGCCCTTCTTGACGAGCAAGGATTGGCCCGCCTTGAAGTACACGTCCGAAAAGTCGACCTGCTGCTTGCGCTCGTCGGTAATCGTCATCGTCGCGATGATCGCGTCGATTTCGCCATTTTGCAACATTGGAATTCGCGTCTTCGACGTTACTTCCTTCAGCTCCAGCTTGTTCTCGTCACCGAAAATCTTCTTGCTGATCGCCTTGGCCATATCGACGTCGAAGCCCTCTACCTGGCCGTTCGACGGATTCTTGAAGCCGAAAAGAAACGTATCGTACTTCACGCCTGCGACAAACTTGCCGCGCTTTTTGATGTCCTTAATCCCGCCTGCTTCAGATTTGCCGCAAGCGGCCAGAACCGTCATGACAAGCAGAACTGCCGTGATTATAACAGCTAACCGTTTGAAAGCATTCATGTCGTGTAAGCCTCCCAAATTTTTAATTAGTGGTTAAGCACCCGGCGAAGGAATACGCGTGCGCGCTCCTCGCGGGGATTGGCGAAAAACTCGGCCGGTGCGGATTCCTCCACGATCTGACCTTGGTCCATAAAGACGACGCGATCCGCCACTTCCTTGGCGAAGCCCATCTCATGCGTGACAACAACCATCGTCATGCCTTCTCTCGCCAGCGTTTTCATGACATCCAGCACCTCTCCGACCAGCTCCGGATCCAGCGCAGAGGTCGGCTCGTCGAACAGCATGATCTTCGGCTTCATCGCGAGACCGCGGGCAATGGCGACCCGCTGCTGCTGGCCGCCGGAAAGCTGCGACGGATACTGGTCGGCTTTCTCGGCAATTCCCACCTTCTCCAGATAAAACATCGCCGTTTCCCTCGCGGTCTTCGGCTCGACGCCGAGCACCTTGATCGGCGCAAGCGTGATGTTATCAATCACCTTCTTGTGCGGATAAAGATTGAATTGCTGAAACACCATCCCGAAGTCACGGCGCAGCTTGTTGATATCAGTCTTCTTGTCGTTTACGGCTATTCCGTCCACCGTCAATTCACCGCTCGTGATCGGTTCAAGACGATTGATACACCGCAGTAAAGTACTTTTGCCCGAGCCGGAAGGACCGACGATGACGACCTTTTCGCCTTGCTTGACGGTCAAGTTGATGTTCTTCAGTACATGGAACGAGCCAAAGTACTTGTTCACTTGGCGAAACTCAATCACCTGCGCACTCCTCCTCTCACAGAAAATAGAATCTGTAAGCGCTTACTTCCTGATGCATTGTCATCATATCGACACAACTACGCCATCCTACACAATCCTACAGAAATATAAATTTATTGTTCTTTTTAAGAAAAAAAAGAACGGCAGCCGTGCTTCTAACGGGTTCCGTTGTAAGCTGCAAAAACGGATTTATAAAAAAATGGCGACCGAATTGGCCACCATTTTTCTTTTATGTTAATGAGACAGCAATTTCCGTTTGTTGAGTCCACAATGAATTTTTATAGTGATAGTTTCAGGATATATTCTTCAACTTCCTCAGCTCGTGAATTGGAGTATCCCCTGTCTTCCCCTTCTATCTCAAAGCCACACTTTTCTAATACGCGAATGTTCCTTATTCCATTTTTCTGGATAGGTCCCAATAGAACGCCTGTAGAAACTTTTTAATACTCACTTTTCCTTTGCACGTCGGGGCTTCCTCGTCGATTTCCTTCATACGCAGACGCACCTCCTGAAAATCGAAGAACATCGGCGCATAATGTTCGAACTTCGGATTGCTGTAATCGGTTAAGCCCAGACAGGACAGATGGGTTAGCGCCGCCAGCGCCGTCCGCCGAATCCGCTGCTCGATAGCTTTACTCTCTTTGGCGATTTCCTTGTCGCTCTGCCTGTATTTGGCCGCAATCGCTTCATACAGTTCCTGCAGCGGGGGCATCTCCTGCTCCCGCCGGTCAACCAAGTACTCCATGATCGCTACGATATCTTTGCTTCCGCTTTCGCCGGTGATGCCCATGTCCAGCATCATATGATAGGCAGCGTCCCTCGCGGTCCGCTCCTTAACGACCGGCTTCGCTTGCGCTTTCCCTTGCTCAAGGTAGGCCAGGGATTTCCGGATTTCAAGAAGCGAGCGGTCCAACTTCAGCTGCCCGTTCACCTTCTCCAGTACCGCTTGAATTTCCAGCTTGTTGATCGGTTTGTGAATGAAGAACTCGATGCCCGTCTGATAGGCTTGACCGACCATCTCTTTGTCGACAACCTGTGAGATCATGATGAATTTGCCATGAAAACCGCCGGCTCGGAGCTGGGCGATCGATTCCATGCCGTCCTGGTCGCCCATCAGCAGATCAATCAGCACAACGTCCGGCTTCACACGAAGGATCTCGGCAACGCCCTCTGTGCCGTTGTCGGCCGTCCCGATCACCTCTCCCAGCCCGCTAGATTCTACAATAGACTGCAGCATCCTCCTGCTTACGTCATCATCGTCAATAATGAAGTAGGTCAGCGTCGTCACTCCTCCAATCTTATCGACCGCGTCGGCAAGCGAATCTCGAAAGCACTTCCCTTTCCCCCGAGCCCTGTATCAACATGGATGATCCCGCCGAAGTAATCTACGATATCCCGTACGTGCGAAAGTCCTATGCCGGTTGAAGCCGAACCGAGCTTATCGAACTTGGTCGTAAACCCCGGTTTGAAAATGAGCGGCCGCTCCTCCTCCGGAATTCCGTGTCCCGAATCCGTAATCTGAAATACCGTGTCGTCACCGCTTGTCTGGTAAACTCGGATCATTACGACCCCATTCCCGTCGATCGCCTCCACCGCATTCGCCAGCAAATTATTGAGCATGGTTAGCAGAGGGATCTCGTGCATGACCGGAAAATCAACATCCGAATCCCGACGGAACACAACCTCCTTGCCCAGCATCTCGCTATACTTCTCATTCGCGCGGACCGCATGATCCATAAGCTCCGAGAGCCGCAAATCTACGGCGATTTCCTTATCGAACAGCTTGATTAGCCCAGCCAGAATCCTCTGCGAATCTTTTTTCACCTCATGAATTTCCTGAGCGATGCGAAGCGCCTGATTGCTCTGCTCTTTCAGGTCGGAGCCTTTCAGCTGTTGATAAAGCTTGTAGCTTTTAGCCATAATGCCTTCTGTAGCCTCGATTGACTTCTTCAGGTAAAATACTTCCCCATACAAGCCCGCGCCAATCGACAGCATCTGCTCCATTCGCTTATTCTGCTCAGCATGCACGAGTTGAAGCTGACGAAGACTAAGGGTGCTGTACAAGCCGATGACGAAATAACTTCGAACTACAGCAATCACTAACAAATACAACCACTCGCTTGTCCAGAACGCAATCGGATATGCCGGAAGCTTACGGATCAACAACTCCGTCGAATTGGAGACGAAGTCGATCGCGGCCACCAGCGCACCGACCCGCAGCGGATTGAAATCGTCGAGCCTGCGGCGGATCAAGCTCATACCGGCCCCATACAAAATATAGAAGAAAGAAGCCGGCAAATGATTCAGCAAGCTTACGTCTAGCGCGATGCCCGTCCCGAAAAGCAGGTCTTGCAGCATTCGAAACAACAGTACGACAATCCCGGTCAGCAATCCGATCCGTACATGGGACAAGCTTCTTGAGAACAGCAGCAGAAACAAAAACGTGATGCTCCCCAGCGCAATCCGAAAGCTTTCCTCGTGAAAGGGAGTAACCTTCAGTTCCCCCGCCGCCGCGGTAACTAATGCAATGACGAACATCTGCCATCTGGAATCTCCCCAGATCATACGCCACACACGCGCCGCCTCGCTTTCTTCCGACTACCCTCCATATTATTCGGGTATTACACATGTTTTCAACCTGAATCACCGATGGCGGGCCATGGGCGCCTCAAAGGTAGGCGCTCGCCAGCCCCCATGCCGGTCTTTCTCCGTATACATGACGCCCATGCTGGGCGTACACAAATAAAAAACACTGACCTTGTGCGGTCAGTGTTTTTATGGTGGAGGCGAACCGTGATATGGAGAATCCTCGATCCTCCGCCGTTGAACGCCTTATACGTAAATGATCTCGCCCACCTCGTTTTGCAGCGAGGTGTACTTGGCTGGCGAGTGCCCCATGAATCGTTTGAATTCCTTTATGAAATGCGCCTGATCGTAGTAGTGATCGTTGAAACGTCCGCTTTGCAGGAAGCCGCGCTTATCTTGGAGTAACGCTTGGTAACACGATTGGAAGCGGATGATCGAAGCGAATGTTTTGGGACTGATGCCCAGCCGCTCCTCAAACTTAACGCGAAGCCACCGATCGCTTAGTCCCATCTCGTTCGAAAGCGACTCCATCGAGACCAGACCGCACGAAGCCATGATCGCGGCCGCCCCATGTTCGAACCTCGCGTCCCTCACTGTCCGGGTGAGCGTCCCAATCAGGTATTCTTGAAGCAGGTCTGCCTTATGCGCCGGATTCGACGCCAGATACATCCGCTCTTCCAGGATGCCGGCGGCCGATGTGCCGGTAAGCTCGCCAAACGGCACGATTATATTGCGCAATTCGTGTTGCGGAACGGCGAGCAGGCGATAGGCGGCCGCGGGATTGAGTTCCATACTTATACACCCAAATGGCTTGCCTTGATCGAAATCGGCAATAATGCGGCAGTCGGATACCCCCGCGACGAATAGCCGATGTTTCGGCATCAGAAATGCATTCTCGCCAACCCGGATCGCAGAAACATGCCCCTCATAGTAATAGAACAACTTTACCGAGCCGTTAGGCGCGATGATCTGCATCTCTTCTTCGGAAAGCCCCCCGTTGCTCTCAAACACCCAGATATCTTTGATGAAATCTTTCAATATCACGCGCGGTGATAAGCGCCTGATGGCAAGGTTATTCATGGAATCTCCTCCAAGATTTCATGCAAGTATCGTAACAAGTAGGGGCATGAAACTGAAACTTCCGATTCTTACAATACGGATTGTACCCTTATTTTGTAACTTTGAAGAGTGCAATTTTCAAATAAAATACATTTGAGGTGATCAAAATGGCATTGACGTCCACCCACATTTATGTGAACTTGCATGTGAAAGACGTGAAAAAATCAATGACGTTTTTCACGGGGCTCGGCTTCGAGTTCAACATGCAGTTCACAGACGAAGAAAAAGCGGCTTGCCTCGTGATCGGTGACAACATGTATGCTATGTTGCTGACGGAAGATTACTTTAAGTCGTTTACGAAAAAGGAAATCGTCGACACCGACAAATATGCCCAATTGACCATCGCGTTGGCCGCCGAAAGCCGGGAGAAGGT
Source organism: Cohnella pontilimi (assembly GCF_005049045.1). Taxonomy (GTDB): domain Bacteria; phylum Bacillota; class Bacilli; order Paenibacillales; family Paenibacillaceae; genus Cohnella; species Cohnella pontilimi. The sequence goes on along the minus strand of NZ_SUPK01000008.1, from coordinate 20,314 downwards.
CGATGAAATCGTCAACGCTGCGGTATCCGCGGGCGGGAAGTTGTACAGTGATCCGGCAGATCACGGATTCATGTATCAGTGGGGCTTCCAGGACCTGGACGGCCACATTTGGGAAATCGGGCACATGGACATGAAAGCGTTCGAAAGCCAGGCCCAGGCATAAAAATCATCTTTTCCATCCACGTCAAAACTCTGACCCTCGAGGGTCAGAGTTTTTGTGTCCGATCGATCAGTTGTCGCAAGCTTTCTTCATCCGCAGAATATTGCCGAACATCCCCTCCGAGCAGCTTCTCGGCCTGTTCTCTGGTGAACGTAAAGCGATCCGTTGCTCCGGCATTTTGACCCGTGTGATCTGCAATCGAATAGGTCACGCGATCGACGTTATCGATCAGGCTGAAGAGCAGTATGGAATTGCGATAATAAAGAGCTTCGGTGTTGATCGTCCCCTCGTGAATCCCCATCGCGGAGTCGTTCTTGATATAACGGATGGTCAATCCGTACGGCTGAGCCGTTGTCTGAAGCTCTATCCCATTGCTCTCCAAACCTTCGGGCCGCGGCAATCCGCTGATCAGTCCGCCCACCTTGCTCGCGCTGCCGATATACGGCGTTTTGTTTTTCAACAGCAAATCCAAACGATATCCCAAATAGTCAGACTGCGCAGAGGGCTGGGAAGAAAGTTGCGGCGATTCCAGTATGGGCTTGGGATTCGCCGTACATCCCATAACCACGGCTGCAATTACGACCGCCGAGACTGCAACCGTCCAAGAGGAAGCCTTACGGTAAGCGAGTACGTTTTGGATTCTCGACTTGATATGGCTCTCTCCAAAGGCCAGCGGACTGCCGGTACTTAGCCCGCTTCTACTGACCGAAAGGGACAGCAAGGTTTGGGAGTAGCTTCCTTTCATCCGGTCGCCCATCTTGCTCATCACCTGCTCATCGCAGGACATTTCCATGTCTTTGCTCATCAGCGCATAGGACAACCACATCAGCGGATTAAACCAGTGGACGATCAGCGTCAGATATGCCAAAGGCTTGATGAGGTAATCCCGTCTTCGAATATGCGTCTGCTCATGCAGCAAAACGCAAGACAGTTCTTGCTCGCTCAGGCCGGTGGGAACGTAGATTTTCGGCTTCAGAAACCCGAACACGAAAGGAGTGGCGATCCGGTCGGTCTCGAAAAGGTTGTCCTTCACGAGGGTAGCCGTTCGCACGCTGGCCCGCATTTTCAAGTAGGAAAAGATGCTGTAGAGAAGCAAAACGGCCACGCCGGCGATCCAGACCGCACTTCCGATCCAAACGACGATTTGCATCGGATTCACGCTGGCCAACGGTTTCGCTGCAGGAAAGGACGTATTGACGATTCGGCTGATCCCCCTGATTCCGGTGTCCACAACCGGATTTTTCATCATTCCGATGTCCTGGGGCACGAATACCATAGAGCCTGTATCCGTTTTATCGGCCTGAGGCTGCACCAGCCGCAGAATGCTGAAAGAAGAAGTGAAACTCACGGGAATGACCAGTCTGATCGCTACGGCCAACCATAAGAGATAGGAAAAAATTTTAGGCGCGCGTCGGAGTGGAATTCTCGCAAGCATAACCGCAAGCGCCACATAGCTTGCCGTAACGCTCATATTCAGGATCAAGAGGAACAGGCTCGTCACTGGGTCGCCTCCTCAATGATCCTTTTCAATTCTTCGGCTTCCTGATTGGAAAGCTTCTTCCCCCCCAGAAAAGCGGTTAAGAACTGCGGCAACGACCCGTTGAAAGCTTTTTCGACGACCGTCTGGCTTTCGTATTTCTGCGCATCCTTTTTTTTCACGACGGCCGTTACCGTTGCATTCTCGTTACGAAGGATTCCGCGCTCGCACAGCTTTCTTAGAACGGTATAGGTCGTGGACTTCTTCCAACCCAGCTTGGTTTCGCTGAGCTTCACCAAATCCGTGGAATTGATGGGTTCATGTTCCCAAATCAGGCAGGCGAATTTGTATTCGGCATCGAACAATTTGTACGGTTCCATTGGGATCGCTCCCCCCCCCGGTAAGTTTACTGCGATAAACCTCATGATGATAAGTTTATTGCAGTAAACCTCCATCGTCAAGGGGCTCTTGCTTCCGGTTATTACCGTTATTTCGTCTTGGGCCCGATTTCAAGAGTCAATATGCCGCTAACATGGTTATAGGACACCTTCACCGTTCTTCCGTTCAACTTGAACTGATCGGGAATATCGTTGCGGTTGAAGTAGTCCCAGACCGTCTTCCAATTGTCCTCGAAATAGAATCGGAACAGCTGCGCCGAGACAACCGGGATCTTGAACGATTCCGACAACGTAGGTTCCAGCTGTCCGGGAGGCGTCCCCCATCCCGTAAATCTGAGTGTTACCTCCGTGTCCTTGGAATCGCCCTGCATGACGGTAATCGCACGAGAAGCGCCGGTAATGCTGTAGTAACGTCCACCGTCCTTAAAACCTAGCTCTTCCTCGAAAGCTTTGAAATTGTCTGCCGGCTTGGACGACCACTTCGAAGTGAGCTGCGGCGCCTTCCAACCCCCTGGATATTTCATGTTCGGATCCAACGGATTGAAATCGAAGGTGGAAGGGTACTGGCCCTTGGTTCCGAAATAGTTCGCGGTCGGATGCTCAGGCACGGTACCGATCAGAATCATGGTTGTCTTCCCATCCATCCGCGTCGTCACCGGATAATATTGAGAGACGAAATCCAGCGGAACGAAAAGAGAGCCATCCTTGGAAATCGCTTTGACCGTAAGATCCGAATCGTCCATCCCGATGGAGGTTCCGATGAAAGTGGCGCCGTTCTTCTTCGGAACCCCGTCCCATTCGAATTTCCACTGGTAACCCCGTTTCAAGACGACGGTCACGACGTTCCAATCATCGCTCATGTCCCAGGAGCCGCCAATGCCGGGCAAGACGTCGCTCACAGGCACGTAGATCGTTCCATTCTTATCGAATACCGGCTCCAAGAACGTATTGAACCCCGGCCCCCGCTTCTCCTCGCCGTTGACGAAGAGCGCATAAGGCTTCGAGTTCGTGGCGTTCTGCGGGTCATTGTTCCTATGCTCCCCCCACTGGACGTGGTAGCCGTAGTAGTACGAGGTTTGGATTGAGATATTTCCTTTCTTGTAAGTCTTGCCTACCTGGCCGTATTCGAGCGCCAGCAAATCCTTCAGAAGTGCGCTCGTTTCCTTCGCGCTCATCGGCAGACCAAGCTCCGTTAGAATAGAGGTCATCAGTCCGATCCTGTTTTTATCCAACTTGATAATGGTCATATGCCAATTCTCGCCCACATCTCCATAGGCGAACTCATCAAATTGGAAATCCAGGGTAATCCCGCTGCCCTCTACCCGCGTCTGATACCGTTCGGCATTCAAGGAAGCGGTGACTTTGACGCCGGCATTCTGAGCAATCGCCTTGATCCGGCTGGCGAGAGAGTCGTCAACTTTAGCCGGTTTGCTTGGCGGCTTGATGGCTCCCGCCTTATAATCCTTGATCTTCGTTAAGAAGAGAGCGGCCTGAGCGCGAGTAAGCAGTTCCGTCGGACCGTAATTGGTGAAGTAATCCCCTCGGTTGCTGTATGTACCGGAAGTCAGGTTTTGTTGGTATAAAAATTTCACGGCCACTTTCGATGACAGGTTCTCGACATTGCCGTTGAGCAGCATGTAGATGATCCTAGCCGCTTCCGCCCGGGTAATCTGGACGAGTCTCTTATCGCTGTCCCTGGGCCAGAAATCTTCCAATGAGGTGACACCCTGCTTCGCCAGCGACTCGTAGGCCCAATCCGACCATCTCGGCGGCACGTCTATGTCCTCCTCAGCCACAGGAGTTGCAGCAGACTTGCCGTATAGAATCTGGGCAGCCATGGCGATGAATTCTTCCTGCGTAATATACGCATTCGGCTTGAAGGAGCCGTCTGGATACCCGTGAACGACGTCTAAATCGGCTAATCGAGTAATGGCGGCATTCGCCCAATGGCCGGCGGGTACATCGGTGAATCCCTGCTTGGCCGCCAGGGCATCCCCAGCGGGGATAAGAGAACCGGCGAGCAAAACTGACAGAGCAACTTCGCTAATCCTTCTTTTGCTGATGCGCTTCATGATGCTGTAATCTCCTCTAAGCTGTAGGATATAGGCCACAGGCCGAAGGGCCTGGTCCTAGTCCCATCATATCACGTTCTTAAACATGCATGTTCCAGAACTTGGAACGGAATCTTGAGGATTCATGTTTGAGTCGAAGGGAGTATCTGATTTCGAGCGGGATCTTTGCAGGAAATCTCGCTCATGTATGCGTGGGACGAATCAAGGAGCTCGATTAAAAAAAAGAACAGTCATCACAGAGGACATCCTCCGCGATCTGTTCTCCCGGTTCAATCGTTTTCTTTTACATTGTTGCCCTCCGTACTTAGTCGGACTCGTTTAATAGAAGATTGCGGTATGGATATTTGCTGAACGAATACTCGAATAATAACGCGAATCCGGAACCTTCAATCGAAACCGATTTTAAAGCTGGCGTTCTGATGCAAGAACGGGTCATACAGGTTACGGCTTTAGTATCACCTTTGCGAATCGCTTTCGCTAACGTCGAGGCAAACGGTCTGAACTCCGCGATTCTGCGGTAAAAAGGCAATACACTATGAGCGATTGAACGGTGTACGCGTGTGTCGAAATTGAACTGAACGCTTCCAGGCGGGATGGTCGTTCCGTTCGTATAGTTGATGGTACTATTCGATAACGAGAACGTGACGAAGTATCCGATTCCATTGGAACCGAGCTGATTGCCGGCCCGAGGCGAAACTTGACGCAGCATCTTCTGCATCTTCGTAAGATCGGCTTTGATAACCGCCTTGCTCCATCGGGCAGCATATTGCGGTTTAAGAGCAATCGCGGTGTAAAAAGGCACCATGGCTGTCGACACGCTTTGTAATATGTGCGCAGTGATATATCGCTTCCGATTCGCTTGTTTAACCACGTTTGCCCCCATAGGATTGATGATGATTCATCTATCATATGAATGTAAACTCACATTCGCTTGGGGCGTTTTTTAATTAAATCACTTTATATTTGTAGTAGTATCCGGACAAGAATGAAGTGTGGTCAACGCAGTCAAGTTGTATCCACCGTCGTGTGAAGCTCCCGGCGCAGGACAGCTCATCTCCCCAATCCGGGAAATTCGGGCGACCCCAAGCTGCGTGGCGGTATCAAGAAAATCCGAATCGTTACCTTCATAGGCCATTACCTGAAAAAGCCGCCGCTGATGCCGACCGAACGACGACAAATAAGCGAGTACCTCTTCGTTTGAGGCTACTGGACACACGAACACAAAACGATCGGTAGACGCATTTATCGCAGCATGATCGGGCAGTATCTTCGACAGCACAACGGTCCAACTTTGGGAGTCGGCAGATGCCAAAACCTTGCCTTGGCCGCTCAATCCCAACTGGAGTTCATACTGATGCCGGTGTGCGGCAACTCGCACTCCTCTTCCTACATCACTAGGCGTAACCGGCCATCTGACAGTCGCCTTTTGAAGTGACAATGCTAGTGCTTCGGCAATAGCCTCCGCATCTGAATATCCAGTATCCGCACGTACAAGGATGAATCTGGGCGATGAGCACGCCTTCTGCTCCCACAACACTAGGTCTGAGGCTATACCTTCTGCCAAGTCCGCAAGATCGCACGGCAATGGTCCGTCCAAATACGTAAAACTGAATTTGGGTCCATGTGCAAGCAGGGGCACATCATGCTCGGCAGCCAAATGTGCAATCGAACGTTGTGACTGTTCGCCCCCCCAGTGAATGACTCCATCCAGAAGTGGAAATAGTGCGCGGTAAACTGACTGATCAGACCCAGACCACTGCAAAACAGCAAGTTCATCGGCAAGCTCCGGTGATACCGATAAGATGGATTGAGCAAAGGCTGCTGCGAATATCGGCTCATCCGTCGGTATTTTTACCAGATTGACATTTTTGGTGATGAGCCCGTAAGCAAGGCTGAGGGGAGCCACGATTAGCGCGTTCCCCGCCAAATTATGCAATAACAATCCGCGTGATTGGCGGCGCAGTCGCAACCCCGGCGCTTGAATCCAGCTGTCTAATATATTGATGCTGCCAAGTTCCTGCTCCACCATTGATGCCAGATAATCCCGCGTTAGCAATCGACTCAAAGTGTCAATTTCATATTCCACAAGCTCCGGCGAGTGACCGGTAGAGGCGGCGAGCATGGGTACAATCGGTGCACGATAGCCAGGGTTTGACCATAGCTTTCCAACTTCATCTAAAAGGTTCAGGTAATAGGCAACGGGACGGGCTCTTGCCGCTGTTATCCCTGGACGAAGCCGTTCCGCTGCAGCAACTGCATCGTCGCACCCGATACGACGAGGTATTTCCGGTAAGTTAGCAAATGTCATTCGAACATCACCCCGCATCCTGCTTTATGAGAATGAGGGACTCGACCGTGAATTCGAATTGCCGTCCCAGATATTTTGGAATTAGTAGGTTCGACCAGGCTCACTAAATCATCGACCAACACAGCTGCGCCGGCATGCGTACTCATACCGTAAGGCGTAATGAGTTCCAGAAGCCCCTCTTTTCCATACTCGGATATCGGCTCCAGTGTGTTTGGGTCTCGCACGAGCGCATGCGCCCACGGAGGCACCTCATACACAAAATCCCGCAAATCGGCATCATAACAACCCGGCAGCATCGTGGAGGACTCGGAGAAACCATAGCGATCCGTTATATGTTCCGGCGGAATGCCCAGTATACGGGTCATATCCGACACAAACGCCTCCTTGGATATCGTTCTGCTGATGTTCACCTGTCCCTTCTTTCCATCCCATCCACCCGCTCCTGGCAGAAGGTATCCATTGGAACCTAGATCGAAGGTCTCTCCAGTACGGTCGTAATGATCTTTAAGAGTTAAATAAAGCAGCGGAGTGGAGCCAATCAACAGGGTTCTCTCCTTGCTGTGAACCGCCTCACGAAGTCTATCTAGCAAAATGGGCAAATTAATCTCCATGCGAAGGGTTTCCTTGTTTGGTTGCATTAAATAGTGAAGCTTTTGGGGATCGTGTGTAACCCGTTCCGATTGAATAATATACAGGGCGAAGGGTTCTACCGGTTTACCGTAAAGATTTCCCGACCGGGCCTTCATGACCGCCGGATCCGGCCAAAAAACGAGAGAGGTATCAAACGGCTCGTTGCCGAATAAACGGGAGAACAGGCTGAGATACGCAAGTTGGTAAGTCCCGACATCCTCCCATCGCCGCCCGGAAAGGCTGGGGTCTCCCCTTGTGCTGCTCGAAGCGGTCCAGAGATCAATCTCTGACACTGGGATACGCAAAAGCTTTGGAAAAAGTCCGACGGATTTTTTAAATGCCTGTGATGTGATATAAGGTATGCGAACAGCATCCTCCATCGTTGTCAAATCAATATCCGGGTTAAAATGCCGGTTCCTGCAAAGCAAGGAATAAGCCTCGCATTCGTTCACTGTACCCGTCAGCGTGTTTCTAAGATCGTCAATAAATCTCTCTTCCTTTAAGCTTGTGTTCCCAACCGCGCCGATAGCCTTCGTTTCAATAGGTGCTAATATCACCTTCTCCTCCTTCACATTGTCAATCCTAATTTCAGTCCGATGTCTGAAATTCATAAAAATTTATGCACGAAAGACCCAATTTTATACAAAAAAATTTTACGATCGGGGAACAACTAAAATAACGAAGAATCCCCCGCTGCGGGGGATTCTTCACATCCTAGTTGGTCAAGCTACCTATCAAGCTTGCCGCACGAGCACCCAAAATCGCCTTGGCGGCTTCGGATATATTGCCCGGTTGGGGCGGTTTGTTCAGTTGTCTTAAGAATTGTTCCAAATGATCAACCGCTTGCTTCGTCCGGCCTCCATTCAAGTGATGCTCGACCTGCTGTAAAGCGTTTGTCAGTTGGCTAACCGACGGGCCGTTAACGTTGCCGGATGCAATGAAATAGTTAAGCTGCGCTGCCAGGTCGGCCGCAGTGATGCTGCCGGCGAAGGCGCCGATAGCCGTTGTTCCGACATCCATACGAGGCGAAGCAGTCAAGGTTGCCGGATTGACAGCATCATAGTCAACGCTCAAGAGTGGGTTCGGGAAAGCATTGTCCTTATTTGTCATCTGGACAGGTTTACCCACGTAAGTACTCATATCGAATCCTTGAACAGGCCATGGAGCCGGGTAGTCGTACAACGTATTTGCCCAATCGCCCCAAGCAGCCACCGTTTGCTCAACCGGTACGCCTGCTCTTCTCAACGGACTATTTGCCGCAGGGTTAAAGTTTTTCACCTCAGCCCGGGCATCGATAAATTCAGGGTTCGTGCCGAAGATCGTGCCTGCCCATTCATTGCCGCCCGGCACGTCAAGCGCATTCGTCTGAACCCAGTTGTTCGCTCCCTTCACCTGTCTGCTGCCGGAAGCCCAGTTCGCTCTGTTAATGGAAGACGGATCCGTATTTTCTGCAACAATGCTCATCGGACTACCATCAGGCTTATAGAATACGTTGTTGTACAGTTCAACGCTTTCCACGCCGAATTCAATACGGATCGCTTGTACCTCGGAATCATTCGCATAATGAACGAACGTGTTATTCACGAAACGGTAACGACCGTAAGTCTGGCCGAAGGACGGACCGACTTTACCCGTATACTCGGATAAATCGGATGTGCCGTCTCCGCCTACGCGAACGAGAGAGCCTCGCGTATGAACAATGACGTTGCCGACGACATCCGAATCTTCCCTTCTGAATAACTCGCCGTACTCAGGGTTCGTTTTCCTTAACTCTTCGACAGTCAAGAACGAATATTTTCCGCCGTCTATTCCGAAATCCGGGTCAGGTCCAATCAGCTCGAGGCTCTGATAATAATTGTTTTCGAACCAGTTATAGTACACTTCATTACGGCCAGCCCTTGTTTTCAAGCCATTTCCGGTGTTGGAATCGTGGATGTAGTTATATTGCACCCTTGCCACGGAATCCGGATGGGCCGCCTCGTCAGCCGAAAGATACAGGTTATGGTGGCCTCCATTCGTTCCATTGCGGTACACCTCGTTGTATTCGACCGTAATGCTGCCGGAACCGAAGTCGGAACCCAATATTCCCATTCTAGCGTCGTGGATCACGCTGTTTCTAACAACAAGATTATCGGCCTTGTGGAAGATAGCCCGGTAAACCGTCTGATTGGAAATATCGGTTCTGACAGCGCCCGGCTGCGACATGATGTTGCCGTAATGAACGCCCGGAAATCTTGCCAGCACTTCGGCCAGATTACCCGCCACTTCAAAGTTGTCAATTACAATGTGATTCGCGTCGATCTCCATCATATTCGCGGCGTTTAATGTTTTAAGAATCGGCCTGTTGCCATTCGCCGATACGCCTTTAATCGTAATCGGTTGCGCTTTCGTTCCGGAATTGTTCACATCCATGAAGATCGGAGCCGGATACACCGTATCTCCATCCACTTCCACTACGTCCCCTGGCTGCAACAATGCCACGACGTCCTGAACCTTTTTAAATTTATGGGTCGGGCCTACGGAAAATACTTTCTTCCCATTAACGATAGCTGGATTGTTCGTCTCGTTCATGCCAGCCTTATCGTTATCGACAAGTCCGATCAGCTTCTCGCTGATGTTGGTCACTTTGAAGCTTCCTTCCGCCGCAACTACGCCCATGACGCCGACGTTATATTTAGCAAGTGCTGCATTGCTGCGGAACGCATAGTTTTCGGCGAGCTTGACACCGTCGACCGTAGCGCTATACCTTTTATTATCAACATCGATCCTCATGGCAACATGGTACGTTTCGCCCTTGGCGTACGGAATCGCATTGACCGACTGAGTGGCCGTGTTGTTGTTGGCTGCGAACCGGCCGTTTGCTCCAAGCATCAGGTTTATTCTTCTGTCGGCAGAGAAGCTCATCACGGCATTCGCCGAGTTGAAGGCAATATGACCATTTACGCGATCCTCAAGCGGCGTGACATCAAACTCGATTTCAACCACACCCGTCTTAGGCTCCGCAAAAGCATAAGTCGTTACCGGAGCGTTAGGCGTATACGGCACGTAAGCGTAATAATCGCCGTTAGGCTGAGCCGTGCTTCTGCCGCCCAATTGTTCCATCACCCACGAGAAGTGGCCTGTCGTTCTCAATTGCCAGCTGTATTTTCGCGGCGGAGTTACCCGGTACACATATTTATTCCCATCGGATGGATGCGGCAGAATCCAGTAATTGACCCCAATTTCAAAAGTATCGTACAGACGGTTTGCCAGCTTGGTTAAGGCGGTATCCGGCGTCCCAAGCAACTTCGAGAAATAGGCCCCCCACGCGACAGCGCCTGCAACGTCAATCGCATGTTCAACATCGTCGTTCCAGCGCATATTGCTCGAGCCATCGATATTCAACATATAATCCGGGAAAACAAGCGCTCCCGGATAAATACTGGAGTAAATATGCGGTTCCTGCTCGAATGGCGGCTCTTCCTCCCAAATGTCTCCTGTCTTGGACAGCTTGCTTGCCGCTTTGAATACATTAGCTAACCTCTTGATAAACTGGGCGATATCCCCACTTTCCGTAAAGGCGTACGCCCGAACCATCGCGTCGTTGACGAACACCGACATCCATGGGGACGCTAGCCATGTGTTAGGAGCACCTTCATCGTGCTGCGCATCCGTATGGTACAAGCCTCCATCGATCCGCTGCGCCGGAATTTGCCCACCCGCGCCATTTTGGTGCCAGATCAGGGAGTCGATAATATCGAGCATCGAGGCTTTGTATTCATCCCCAAACACCTCATAGGCGACAATATTGGCGAGCAGCTTTAATCCAACAATGCGCTCAGTCCAGAAACCCAGGCTCGGACTCCATCTGTGAACGTCATTTTTATAGGCATTGACGATCTTCGGAATACTTTCTTTCACGACATTATCACCGGTCAGCCAGTACGTATAGGCCAAATTTTCATTCGTGCTGTACATGGACTTGGCTCTGAGAGAAAACATTCCGTTATCTAACAATTTTGTCCGATAAAACTCCGTGCTGCGTACTGCTTCTTGCAGCATTTTGAATGAACCGCTGCGCATATAGGACACAAACATCGTTGACGAGCGGTCGAAGAGCCAGACATCCCCTACGGTTTTATAATTCATCAGCCTGTGTTCAATCGGATCATCTTCATTAATGGCCGTATAGAAGTTATTGACCGAAGAATGATCGTAAGCCAAATATTGATCCATGGGCAGCTGCGATTTCACCTTTAACGGATCTTGTCTCGTAAGCGGAATATCGTCGTTCATCGGAGTCATCAGATGCGGCCTGATGGCCCCGTCGATCATGATGTCTTTAGGCAAAACCGCATAAACGTCGGGCTCATATACGTTGTCTTCGGCGACGAAGGTTCCCGATGTGACGAGATGCCATGCGCTGCGGGGATCTTCGAGACTGCTCACATTTTGCGCGCGGGCGGGACCGCCCCATTCCACCGTAATTTCTTCGTAGCTCGGATAAGTTTGGACGAAGGTGTAATGGATCTGGATCCGCGCAAATCGAACGGATGCTTGATCAATCCCGGTATTCGAAACATGACGCCAAGGCGTGAGCTGCTCAACGAATGCGGGAATTTCCACACCGTTCTTCATAACCCTAACCTGCTCAAGCTGCTCTTCTGTCACCGATCCCCGCGTAAAAGGAACACCGAACGTGACTAATGTAGGCGTTCCCGTTTCCACAGCTTCCGTCGGATAGAGTTTTACGGTCATGCTTCCTGCATGCTGAGCCGGAGCGAAGAAGTCTTGCACCTCTGTTTCCGTCCCCGATCCCGGCTGTGATGCTGCATCTGCCGCTGACGCCGGTAGAACGCCAGCCATTATGGATAAGACCAATATGACAGAAAGTAGCCAACTGAGCGTGGCCTTGCCTTTGTTAAAGGCTTTGAACATACTTGACTTACCTCCTTTATATTGGGGTTTCTTTCCACTCTGATTGATGAAAGCGCTATCGTAAATAGCTCGATTTTTTGCTCTTTCATCAATTTTTAGAAAATTAGAAAAAGAATGGACTTTTGAACGATTTGTGGATTTTCAACTAAAAAGACTTGGAGAGCCACTCCAAGTCTTTACCGATCTACACTCTTTCTATTAACCAATACATGGACGAACCTAGAACTGCGCCTTGCCTAGCAAATTTCCATTGACTTTCCCTCTCTTCGCGATAATTTTTAGAGACTAAGAACGCCAATATGGAACGGCATGACTCCCCATTCTACTCCACCAACAAAAAAAACACTGACCTCGTGCGGTCAGTGTTTTTTTGTTGGTGGCGAGGGGAGTATCTGATTCCTGATTGAATTTGCTAACGACACAGAATCGTCTACAGCGTAGTCGCGGTTTAGAATGGTGTTACATTTTCTATCTCATCTTCACTGATTTTGCAGTATTTTTTTCTTAAATACTAATAATCTTTTTACTTAATGCAACAGGAGAATGGGCATTTTCATCGTATGGTAGAATCGAAAACGAAAGGTCAAAATTTTTATTCTCTAAACGATACTGTTCCTGTACTTCTTGACCACAGCTGGCAGAGCCCAACCCATATTGCTGTTGATCAACATGTAAAGTAATATACGGCTGTTTCAATAGGTCACATGTATGTTTGGCCGCCTCCAACTGTTCAACTGTATAATAGCTTGCAGTGAAATCAAAAGAGGAACCACTGATGAACAACCCTTTTCCATTCTCTTGTGTAAAACTTGCCCATTTGGTTTGATGTCGGTTGCCGTTTTCTTGCGGGAACACATACGGTGTATGCAGGCCATCAACGGTTGATGACCAAACGCTCATTCTCGCCGCCTGTCTGCTATCGCTATAGGCTTCATTTGGTCCTAATCCATACCACTGTACGTGATCATAGACTCCTTCCACCACCATCTCAACACCAATCCGCGGCAGGTACTGAGGTCCCTCGCCAGATTTCACACCCTTGATCTCTATGGCGATTCTTCCATTCGAATAGATGGTATAAAGATAGGTCACCTGGAATCCCCACGCAAGAACAGGCGGTGCTAGCTTGGCTACACACTGAATGACAACGGACTTGAGGTCTTCACTAATCGTGACGTCCGTACCGATCATTCGATGTTGAATGGCATGTACACCAAATTCCTTCCATCGTTTTGTAGCGGAGCTTGCGTTAAACTCTTCCGACCCCAGTAAATCATTATCGATTGGCGCTCTCCAGAAATTTAGCCTTGGTCCTATTGGCATCACGAGCTGACCATCAAAATAATAATCTTCTATTCGTCCATTTTGTTTATTAAAGGTCAATCCAAAGTTTGGCCCCTCTATTTTCGTCGTGGAGGCTTTATCCAATATCGTTAATCGACCTGAAGGTTGTGGTTCAACCGGAACATAACGAGAGATTGGGAGTTCATATTGCGACCACGCAACCGTATGACCTGGATCAGCCCATAACGTTCTTTCTTTCGTCTTCCAAACGAGATTTAACCAATAATCTGTATTTTCCTCCACCACTGCCGGTAGATGAATCGGTAAGTCAACCACCTTGGCCGTGTTTGCAGGAATTTCCGGAACATCGACAATTCCACCTTCAAGGATTCGTCCGTCAGCTTCAATAAACCACTCGCACTGTAACCCCGATAAATCGGAAAAATCAAATCGATTTTGGATCCGTACGGTGTTTTCTTTATCATTAAAATCCGATGTGACGACGGGTTCAATCACTTTTTTAAATTCAGCTAACGCTGGTGATGGCTCACGATCCGGCCGAACCAACCCATCGATCACAAAGTTTCCATCATGAGGCGCTTCGCCAAAATCACCCCCGTATGCAAAATACTCCTTACCCTCTTGTGTATATTGGCGTAAACCGTGATCAACCCATTCCCAAACAAAACCGCCCTGTAATCGATCATAGGCATAGAAGGTCTCCCAATATTCTTTAAACCCGCCTGGGCCGTTTCCCATTGCATGGGCATATTCGCATAAAATATGGGGCTTGTTTAAGTAGGTTAATCCCCCCATTACCTTTAATTTTTCAATTGGCGTATACATGGATGTATGAACATCTGTTGCTATAGGGTCCTTCGTGGGGACAAAGTTATCCTCCGACAATATCACCCTTGTCTCTCCTTCATAGTGGACCAGTCTTGAAGGGTCTCTCCTTTTCGCCCATTCGTACATCGCAACATGATTTTGTCCAAAACCGGACTCATTCCCTAATGACCACATAATGACGGAAGGATGGTTTTTGTCTCGTTCTACCAATCTTTCCATTCGATCTAAATAGGCATTTTTCCACGCCGGATCATTACTTAATAAATGGGGTTGCCCAATCTTGGTCAAACCATGACACTCAAGATCGGCTTCATCAATCACATAAAAGCCAAATTGATCACAAAGGTCATAGAACCTCGGGTCGTTCGGATAATGTGCCGTTCGGATGGCATTAATGTTATGCTGTTTCATTAAAACTAAATCCTCAATCATAGATCGTAAAGGGACAGCCCTTCCGTGATCAGGATGCGCATCATGCCGATTCACACCTTTAAACATGATAGCTGCACCATTTACGAGCAATTGGCCGTCTTTAATCTCAACTGTTCTAAATCCGCATTTTTGCGGAATAACTTCTACTACTTCCCCCGCAGGATTTAGCAAAGTAACCACCACATCATATAAGAAAGGAGTTTCAGCATTCCACGATTTTACCTGACCCAGATGAATGGAACCTGTCACTGTTTCGCTCGCTAAATCTTGTTTGTGCAAAGCAACAACAGTGCCCTCCTTTTGGATTTCCACAGTCACTGTATGATCTTGATACACTCCTGATAAAGCAATCTCATAATCAAGCCGGCCATCCTGATAGTCATGTTCTAAAGTGCCATTCAGAAACAAATCACGGATATGAACATCTGATTTCGAGAGAATATAGACATCCCTAAAGATTCCGCTTAACCACCACATATCCTGATCTTCAATATAAGAGGATTCGGCCCATTGATAGACTCGTACCGAGATCCGATTTTCGCCTTCTCTTACAAAACGAGTAATATCAAACTCTGAAGGAAGTCGGCTGCCTTGACTATATCCTACGAATTTTCCATTCATCCAAACATGGAAAGAGCTATCAACACCCTCAAACATGAGATAGCATTTCCCTTGTAAAGCTTCCTCTGTGATATAAAAGGTTCGGCTGTACGATCCCGTTGGATTCTCGGAAGGAATGTACGGAGGATCTGCTGGAAAAGGATACTGAACATTTGTATAATGCGGTTTCCCGTACCCTTTTAATTGCCAATGAGATGGAACGCTGATATCCGCCCAATGATCTGTGGAGTACTCTTCCCGGTAAAAATCACTCGGCGATTCCATCGGCGAGTTCGCATAATGAAATTTCCAATTGCCATTAAGCAATAAGAAACCTTGAGAGTCTCCTCGTTCGTACATAAGGGCTTCCCGTTTACTCTTATAGCTAAAAAAGGTTGACCTGACTTGCAATCGATTCTTATATAACACGTTCAAGTTTTCCCAATCATTTTGTAAACTCATCTATATACTCCTCTCGATATTAACCTTTAACAGATCCCCCATAAATTCCGCTGATAAAATACTTCTGCAACAACAGGAATAAGATTAATACCGGCACAATACTGATAACCGTTCCCGCTAATACTTGGCCATAATAAACGACCTGGCCCGGAGCCACTAATTGGGATAATAAAACAGGCAACGTCGTACTTTCTCTATCCTGCAAAATAATCAGCGGCCACAAATAATTGCCCCATTGTTGGATAAAGCTCAATATGCCTAATGCAGCTAATGGCGGTAAGGAAGTAGGCAAAATAATTTTATGAAAAATGGACAACTCAATAGCCCCATCAATTCTCGCCGCTTCTATCATTTCTGTCGGAATACTCATCATATTTTGCCTCATAAAAAAGACTCCAAAGGCATTCGCGAGCGCCGGTAAAATGACCGCCTGCGGTTGATTTTGCCAGCCAAACCCGATAACCATTTTGAATAAAGGAATCAAGGTCACTTGGTGCGGCAGCATCATCGTAATTAATACGAGACCGAACATGACATTTTTCCCTTTAAACTCAAATTTAGCAAAGGTATATCCCGCGATCGCACACAAATACAAGGTAGCAATCGTAAAAACGACAGAGATAAGCAAGCTATTACCCAATGCCCTCCAAATAGGTGCAGTAGCCGCTAGTTCTGTTATGTTATTCATAAATTCCACACTTGGAAAAAACCTGGGAGGACTTTGGAAAATGTCACCGTCTGATAGGGTAGAACCTACAAACATCCAATAAAACGGATAAACAGAGACGATAGTCACAATAATCAAAAATAGATATCCTGCTGATTTTGTTATAAAGGATGGTCCTTTCATTATATTTTTCCTCCTTTCGTTATCTTGATTTGGAAGAAACTTATAACACCAACGATAATGGTAATAACATACGCCGAGGCTGATGCGTAACCAAATTGGAAGCTTTGGAAGCCAAATTGATAAAGGTACATAATCGGTGTATTGGTCGCATTATTCGGTCCGCCCGCTGTTAATAAGGAGGGCTCTGTAAATAACTGAATAGTACCAATGGTAGAAAGAATTCCACAGAACAACAGGATTGGTTTTAACATGGGAATGGTGATCTTAAAAAATTGGGTGAATTTATTGGCCCCATCCACTTCAGCGGATTCATACAACGAATGATCAATCGTCGTAATTCCTGCCAACAAAATAATCGTATTATAACCAGTCCATCTCCATGTCACCGCGATAACAATTAACACCTTTGACCAGATCGGGTCGCTAAACCAATGAATAGGGTCAATATGAAAGAGTCCTAAAACGTAATTCATCATTCCGAATTGCTCATTAAAAATAAGAGTAAACACAATGGAATAGGTGACTAAATCAATTAATACCGGCAAAAAGATGAATAATCGAAAGATGCCCTTTCCCTTAATAAATTTAGAGTTTAATAGGACAGCTAAGAATATCCCTAAAATGAGCATTACCGGCACTTGAACAATTAATATGATAAAAACATTGTAAAGGGACTTCCAAAATAATCCGTCCGTCAAAATGTTTTTAAAGTTTTCCAAACCAACCCATTCCGCCTGATTTCCTTGAGCAGAAGTGAACGACAAATAAAACGATTCGATAATGGGATACGCCATGAAAACAGCAAATACGATGAAGAACGGCGATAGAAACAGGTATGGGGTTAATTTTTTGGGGTTCATTTTGCCACCTCCCATAAAAAAGAGCAGGTGTTTGTAAGTTGAACACCTACTCTTTTTTATATTCTATTATTTATTTACATCAAGCTTGGTTGATTTCGAAATAGATTCTGCGGTAGTTTCCATCGTTTTATCTACATCATTTCCTGTTAACACACCATCAATCATATCTTTAAGCGGCTTCGTTGCGTCCAGCATAATTGGACCATATTCCATACCTTTGATGGTTGTGGTTAGTTTCGCGAAGAAAGGATACAATTCCATTCCAAAGTACTTGTCTTCCGTATTAAATACTTCGCTTTTATAGAATGGAGTGTAGGAAGGGAAAAGTCCATATTGCAGCATAATCTTTTGACCTTCGTCAGTCGTTAATACATATTCAATAAATTTAAATGCTGCATCTGCATTTTTAGACTGTTTCGACACTGCTAAAATGGAGCCGCCTAAATTAGCTTGTGTATTTCCACCCTTTTCAAAAGCCGGGATCGGAACGATCCCCCATTTACCGGCTTGTTTTTCAACAGAATGGCTCAACGTACCCGCATACCATACAGGTAAAATAACACTGGCAACTTTATCGTTCGTTAACGCCGGAATTCGTCCATTGCCATCGTGAACATTAATGGCAATGCCCTCATCCTTCATTTTCTTTTGAAGTAAGAGTGCCTTTTTTGATTCCGGCGAATTCACATTAATTTTGCCATCTTTCACATAAGAACCACCCATTTGGTTTAAGAAGATTTCATAAAGATTAAAATCGTCGGTATAGAGGGTCATAGCTGTGCCGGGGATTGCTTCTTTTAATTTCTTGCCAGCTTCAATATATTCGTCCCATGTTTGAATAGATTTAACATCGATGCCCGCCTTTTCAAATAAATCGATTCTGTAATACAAAGCGGTTGGACCTAAGTCCCACGGCAGGGCGTATACTTTATTATCTTTTGTGACGCTTTTCCACGAAGATTCAACAAAATCATTTTTGTATTTTTGCGTTTTGTCTGTTATATCCACAAATTGATCGGGGAATTTCTGAAGGAACGCCTGAAAATCCCTTGCCTGGGTTTGAATAACATCCGGAGCTCCCGTTCCCGCCGCTAAAGCCGGAGTAACTTTGGTATATCCGGTATCCGCGCGCAGTATTTCAACTTTTATATTGGGATACTTTTGGTTAAATCCCGCAATCTGTTCAGTTAAAGCGTCTGCCGCGGCATTCCAAGCCGCCACCGTAATCGTAGCTTTTTCATTGGTAGAACCAGCCGTTTCATTAGTAGAGCTTGCCTTTCCATCTTTTTCTTTTCCGCCACTGCATGCCGTCAAGAAAATAGATAAAACGACTAATAAAGACAACAAGACCGAGAACCTTTTCATTTTTTTCGCTCCTTTTATACAAATATATGGTCACGTGACCACATTGCGGAAAAATAATGTGGTCACGTGACCACATCATGGTTTTAAAATAAGTTATTTTGAAACCGTTGTCAATCAATTTATGAAATAATTAAATTCTTTACAGATTCCCTTTCCTTCAATCTAACTTCAACTTCAATACTTTTCGCCATAGTGCTTTCATTCTGAATTTGATCCATCAACTGTTGAACCAGCATTCTGCCAATTTCCTTTTTTGGAATATTCATCGTAGTCAACGTTGGAGTGACGATTTTAGCCAACTCAATATTGTCAACACCGATTACTGAAACATCCTGAGGAACTTTTTTCCCGCTTTCTATGATCGCTCTTATGGCCCCAGCTGCTAACAAATCATTAGACGCAGCTACAGCAGTAAAATAATACCCTCTATCCAATAACATTTTTATAGCATCGTAACCCGTCGTCAATTTATCTTCATACATTTCAATGAATATTTTATAATAATCCTTTATCGGTAAGCGATGTTCCTTCATAGCCATTTCATAACCTTTATATCTTGGATTACTGTTGCTTTCTTCGTTATAATAATGGCCTAAAAAGACAATTTCCTTATGTCCATTTGTTATCAAATATTCTACGGATTGCCTCATTACCTTCTTTAAATCGATATATACATGAGGAATTTGTGCTTTAAGGGGAATGTCCATTCTTTCAATTCGATCCCAATAGGTAACCAGCGGCATTTTTTTCGTAATTTCAAGAATATCTTCAACCATGGTTAACTCCTGAGATCCCAGCAGAATAATGCCATCATAAGGACCTTCTAAAACTTGCTTAATATAAGGATGTTTCTTCTTCGTAATATTATATAACGATAAGGAATATCCGTATTCGATTGCCATTCCCTCTATCCCCATAAACATTTCTGAAAAAAAGGAGTTACTAATAGAAGGTGAGATACAAGCAATTTGTTTATAGGATCTCGTCCGTAAATTTTGTGCCGCTCGGTTCGGTATATAGTTTAGTTCGGCAATGGCTGCTTCTATTCGTTCTCTTACTTCAAGAGCAACATATCCGTTTTTGTTGATGACGCGCGATACTGTTGATGGTGAAACTCCTGCTTTTTGTGCCACATCTTTTCTTGTAACCATACACACTCCCCCATCTTAGCCACGTGCCTTATCTCGGAAATTGGCGATATATCACTATATCGATTTTATATTCTATGACATTCATCAGCAAGAAAGTAATTCGTTACTTCCGCAGTGTATAAATCATATTGCAGTTGTTATCCCTATTATGTAAAAAAAATCCACAACCTCATGCGGTTGTGGATAAAAATATCGGATTTGCCCAACTTAAATTTTCCACCAAGATGAAATAGGAACAGAAAACTCTCCGATTAATGGAACAGTTTCTCCAATTTTAGGAGTAATTAATTTAACTTTTGCTTCCTCTGCCTTTTGTAATGCTCGTTCCACCGGTTCTGTCCAACCATGATGTGGTGTAGTTTATTGAGCTCAGTTCCCCGTTAGCCGCCCATGCCCCTCACGGGGCACCACAGAATAATGAAAATTTTTACTCCGCATTTTATACTCTTCTTACGGCTGGTGAGGAAGGTCGTTTAACTATGGTGTCGCGAACCCAACC
>NZ_SUPK01000007.1:276762-299033 GCF_005049045.1 Cohnella pontilimi | reverse complement strand
CATGCCCTCTAAGCGTTCCAGGCTACCGGCTCCTCCGTTTCCTTCTTATTCTCACGCTAATCTAAAGGTGAAATCCTGCGAATTCATGAGCTTGAGTGAGAAAACCAAATCATATCGAGGGAGTTAACGGGCAGTATTACGCAATAAAGATCGTCCTCTCTAACATTTATAACAATTACCTAGCTGTTTAAAGGTTTTTAACTAAAAATAGCGAATTCTCTGAAAGGGAATGTATATTCCATTTAATTAGGAGGGTGAGAGCATGGATTTATTCGTAAGCCAGTATGATTGGATCCAACGAACTAGGGGATCATTATTTCTTTATTGCGAAACCTTATCACCCACAGATTATGTTAAAGAGCTTGAAACCTTTGGTGGAGATTCTATTCGTAATCTGCATGCTCATGTAGCCGATTGTTATCGTGTATGGTTGGGGAGTCGTGCTCTTGGTAAATCACTACCTAAAATAAAACCAGAGTCGGTTAATAGCGTACAGGAAATGCGCGAAGTTTTTAGGAGGACGGATGACCTGGTTCATGAATTTCTGAATGAATTTAAAGGCAAATGGGATCACACCATTCAAGTATCTTTTCAGAGTGGTGGTAGCGGGGAGTTCACCGCATTATGGCTTTTTACGCACACCACCACCCACGAGTTTCACCATAAAGGGCAAATTGTAAAAATAGGCAGACAACTCGGGTATATCCCGCCGGAAACGGATCTCATTGAATCATAATCATCTTATGGAATATGAAACAAACATAAAATAAAAATGTTTTGGGGATCGGGACAGCAGCTTAAAGCTGTCTTTTTGTTTTATTGAAGTAACGGGCAGTTTAGCGGAACAATTAATGCTTGTTAACCCACAACGAACTAAATAGGTTTTTTTGATAGAATGAAACTTTTTATTTAACAGCGAGTCTAATGGAAATATGTAGTATTTTTACAGCGGAGAAAATTCATTGGAGCATCATTTTCTTTAAGCAGACAAAACTGCGTTAAGAACGAATCGGTTAAAGAGGAACTTCAGCAAGTACTTATGATTCGTTGAAAATTTATCATCAATAGAGGGAAGAATAACTGTCGCAAAATAAGAAGATAGATATCTCAATATAACGGAGGTTCCAATAACAGACTTCGAACTTCAAAAACAAATACCCATTGACATATATGTATCAAGAGTAAATTTAGATAGAGCGAATGCAGAAAGTTGTGCAATGTACTTCTACTATTACGAAAATGGGGAAATGAACGCACTTAGAACAATTTTACAAGCTACGGTAATCCTTAAAGAACATTATCCTCGTTTAGAGTCGATAGTATTCCATGTTGAAGAAGCTCGAAAAATCAATAACGGCTTTGAACCAGTGGGCGGACTAGGTTTGATAAATTACTCATACGACTCAAAATCTATATTTGATAATATCGAGACAATGCCAGATTCGGAAGTTAAAGAAACGATCAAAAGGCATTATCGTTTTAATGCTATAGAATTCGACATCTCGGTTCTTGATCGCTAACTATTGATTCTCCACATCTTGGAACCATTTCCATCACACCAGACTGCCGACAAAATCGGAAGCCTGTTCTTAATAAAACCATGAGGGCTTCTTCTTTTCATTGATGCAAAGCAGCCGTTACATCTGGATAACCTTCGAAATGGAATCCATTACTCTTTCTCTCTCGTACGGTTTGACTAAAAACTCCTTCGCTCCTGCTTGAAAAGCTTCGGCAACCACGTTTTTCCGCCCCAAAGCCGAACAAATGATCACTTTGGCCCGGTGGTTAAACTCGATGATCGCTTTCAAAGCGGTGAGTCCATCCATTACCGGCATCGTAATATCCATAATGATCAAATCCGGTTTCCACGACATGTAGCGCTGCACGGCTTCTTCCCCATTTTCGGCTTCTCCGACTACCTCATGGCCCATGTCAAGAACAATCTGTTTCAGCATCATTCGCATAAGAGCCGCATCATCCACTATGATCAATCTGGCCATTAAGTCCTCTCCATATCTGAGCGAATGTCGGAATCGGCCAATTCATTCGCAAAATTTATGTAATATGCAACTTATTCCAAATGATTCCTTATCATAGTCGCCCCTTTTTTATAATGCAACGACAATTAATAGCTTTGAATTTTCCTTGACAATTTGCATAGCGCCTCGCAGCACCAAGGCCGGGTTATTTTGGATGGTGTGTATCGTGTCGAACGGTGTGATACAATACTGGAATTGAACATTATTTCAGGGAGGTTTACTGAGTCGACATGCTCATCATCGGCATCGCAGGCGGTACCGGCTCCGGCAAGACGACCGTTGCTCGCTCCGTCATTGACCGCATGGGATCGGATAAAGTGACGTTCATATCCCAGGACAGCTATTATAAGGACAACCTGCATCTCAGCATGGCCGAACGCGCCCAGATCAACTATGATCATCCTCTCGCATTCGATAACGAGCTGCTCATCGCGCACCTCCGCAAGCTGCTGGAAGGACACACCGTACACGCTCCGGTTTATGACTTCACCGTCCATGCCCGTTCCGCAATAGAAACGATCGAACTGAAGCCGAATAAAATCGTCATTGTCGAAGGGCTGCATGTGTTGTCCGATGAACAATTACGGGGGATGCTCAACATCAAAGTGTTCGTCGATACCGACCCCGACGTGCGCATTCTCCGCCGGGTACTCCGCGATATCGAGGAACGCGGCCGTACCATTCAGTCCATCCACGATCAATATTTAAATACCGTGAAACCGATGCACGAAGCCTTCATCGAACCGTCGAAGAAATACGCCGACCTCATCCTTCCCGAAGGCGGCCATAATCAGGTTGGCATCGAGCTGCTGTCCGTGTTGACAGAGAAATATTTGAAGGGCCACACAATAAGATAGAAAAGCGGGAAAACCGGCAACATGATTCCGGGGAGGGAGTGGTCATGAACAGCTTGTCTCATCGTGACTTTGTGAACCGAGTCTGGAAGCTGTACCTGCAGGCGATCAACCAATCCTCTCCTCTTTATGCCGACTATCCCTCCACAGAACACCGTTACAGCGCGCACAATTTACTCGCCTTTCTCGCCTTTCGGAACGGTGTGACTCACGAATTGATCACGGCTCTCCGGCTGAGAGGGCTTCAGCTGGGTTCGATTCAGCACGTCGTGCGGAGCTTGCATATGATTTGCTTCAACTTGGGGATTCTTTTTCAGGCACCGCTTTTTTCCCTCGAAGACCCGCACTTGATCTCCAACAAACGGGTAACGGATTTGCTTGGCGATAGGCCCGCTCATTCTCCCCATATCATGCTGACGTTGGACTCGAAAATGATCGACTCTCCCCTGATCGAGGAGTTTTTAATTCGCGGAATGACGATCGCCCGTATTAACTGCGCGTATGATGATGAATCGATCTGGAAAAAAATGATTCAAACCGTACGCAATGCGGAGAACGGATTAAGACGAAAAGGTCAATACGGGGAACGAAACTGCAAAATTTATATGGATTTGGCCGGTCCGAAAATACGAATCAAGCCGCTTCAGAAGACGGTATATCCGCTGAAAATAACAGTTCCTAAAGACTGGTACGGGCGACCCTCCGAACCGAAGCGGGGGATCGTCAGCTCCTCGGCGCCTTCCACGAAGCTATCCGACGGTCCGTACGATTTTCAGATTTCGGTATTCCACGAAGACGGACAATCCGCTGTGCAAGAGGGAGATCGACTGTCTTTTCTGGATGCCCGGAATAAAAAGAGAACCTTCCTCATCCAAAAAGTAATGCCCGACGGAGTCGTCGTCAGTCTCGATCGCACCGCCTGCATCGAAGAGAACACCAAGCTGTACAACGCCGAACGTCAACTTGTATGGCGTGTTCGAAACCTGGAAGGAAAAATGAAGAAAGTACTCGTCAAAACCTCGGACCGCTTGAGGATCTATATGAACAAGCCCCTGGCTGAGAATGATGCCGACGAAGCGGAGATTGCCGGCATATCGGTCAACCTCCCCGAAGCGTTCGCGCACATTGAGCAGGGGCACTCAGTTTTCATCGATGACGGGAAAGTGCACGGAATCGTAAAGGACCATAACCGCGATTACGTGGATGTCGAGATTCTTTCTCCCCCAGTCCCCATCGCATTAAAGGAAAACAAAGGCGTGAATTTGCCAGATTCCCGGCTTTCCTTGTCCCTGCCTGCCCTGACGGAGAAAGATATCCAAGATCTCACCTTCATTTGCCGGCACGCAGATTTGGCGGGTTTATCTTTCGTGAACCATCCCCAAGATCTGCGGGTGTTAAAGCATTTGCTGCATACGCAAGGCAAACCGGATTTTCCGATCATCGCCAAAATTGAAACCCGGGAAGCCGTTCAGCATTTCTCGAGCATTCTTATAGAGGGGCTGACTTTCGCCAACTTCGGCGTCATGGTCGCCAGGGGTGATTTGGCCATCGAAATCGGCTTCCCCCAATTATCCGTGGTACAGGAAGAAATATTGTCCATGTGCCGTGCGGCCCATACCCCGGTCATTTTGGCCACGCAAATTTTGGACACCTATACCAAAAAAGGGATCCCGTCACGTCCCGAAATGGCGGATGTCTCCCTCGGCAGTGAATTTGATTGCCTGATGTTGAATAAAGGACCGTTCATGAAGCAGGCCATTGAGCTGTTAAAGGAAACACTGTTTTTAATCTCCGAGGTCAAACATTATAAACAAAGCGTCACACGTCCATTCCTCTTGTAGGTTTCACCCTGGCAGGAAACGCCGTATCCGTTTCTTGATGCCGTCAATGCCGAGAGCGAAGCTGAGTCCGTTTTTGTTTTTCGCGATAAAGGCGTTCATTCCGATGACTTCGCCCTTCAAGTTGAGCAAAGGGCCTCCGCTGCTGCCTGGGTTAATCGCGCAATCGGTCTGTATAATGTCGGTCAACTCGATATCGGAAAGCGCTACGCTGTCGTGTTTGCCGCTGATGATCCCGGATGTGATGGAGCTTTCGAGCCCGAGCGGATTGCCGATCGCCACCACGATTTCTCCGATTTCGCTCTTTTTGGACGATCCTAAGCGTAAAGGATGGAGAGACGAAGCCGTCTCAATTTTCAATATCGCGACGTCGTGATCTTCGTCCGACCAGACGACCTTGGCACGATGCGGTTTGCCGTTATATAACTTCACCGTAATGGTACGGGAGTCTCTTACCACATGCTCGCTGGTGACGATGAGTCCGTTTTTATCGATCACAAAGCCGGTGCCGATTCCTAGAACGGTGTCATTCGGCTCGCTTTCCCTTGGAAAAAAGTACGAGAAAGGGGGCTCATACTCGTTCTCCTCGTTATTTTTGACCGTGCGGATAAACACGACGCCTTTCCGGGCACTGCGATAAATTCGGACGAAATGGTCATGTCGCGCTGCTTGTGATATTCGCGTTCGCCGCAGCTTCTGTCTTGGCTCCAAATTCCGTCCCCCGTTCATGAGTCAATGATGACCTATATCGTTAAAGTATTCCGCCAATTGCCGATGGTTATAGGTGAGGATACAAAAGAGGCGCCGGTCCTGGACCGGCGCCCGCTTCTTTTCATTTCGGCGTACCCAATAACTCAGGAACGGTCACGAACTTGACGCCGTCCTTCCTTAATTTGCTGATTACTTTCGGAAGAGCATCGACCGTCCCCGTTAAATCCTCGCCTGTTCCTCCAGCGGCATGCTGCAGAATGATGGACCCTGGCTTCACGTGCGCGAGGATGTTGGTAGACACTTGCTCTCCGCTGAGACCTTTCCAATCCAGAGAGTCGACATTCCAGTTCACAATTGTTTTATGCTCGCTTCTCAACCACTGGATCTGATGTTCGCTAATATTGCCATAAGGAGGCCGGACGTAGCTGGGAAGATAGCCGGTATGGCTTCGAATGATACGATCCGTCTTCAGAATCTCATCACGAAAACTTGCGTCCTTCAACTTCGGGAGGTTGGCGTGGGTGTATGAATGATTGCCCAGCACATGTCCCTCACGGACCATGCGGTTTACAATGTCCGGATGTGCGGCAACACGATTCCCGACCACGAAGAAGGTCGCCTTCACCCCCGCTTTTTTCAAGGCGTCCAACACTTTGGGGGTAAAGTTGGCGTCAGGCGCGTCGTCGAACGTTAAGGCAACCTCCCGTTTGGTGGACGGACCGTTCAGAAGAAACATACCGCGGTATTTGCTGCGCAAATCCGCAAGAGTCATCGGACCTGGGCTCCGCACACTGCGCTCCGGCCCGCCTGCCAGCTGCGGCGTTTTCGCCTGGTTTGTCGATTGGGTCTTCATTTGCGACTTCGCTTGCTTGTTGTTTTGCGACTTCGCTTGCGTTTTCGTTTGCCCGGCTTGCTGACCGGATTTTTGCGTATTTCCCTGCGCACAGCCCGACGCTGCGACAATGAACACAAGGAATAAACTCATCCACCAACGTCTCATCATCATCTCTCCATCCTTCACATACGAAGTCCCGGCCCGCTGCCGTTTCCCATTACTTTTCCCCCGGCGGTTCAGAATATGTAAGGGAAGGAATTGGATGGATGGGAGGTCGTGATTAAGACTGTGGCACATTCTTACTGGGCAGTCGGCGGCCAGAAATCAAAAAAGAGGCATTCCCAGCAGAGTCGCTCTGCTTATGGGACTGCCTCTTTTTGATGCAAACCGCATGTTTTACAGTTGAATCTCCCGGCCGGTTTCCGCCGACTCGTAGATCGCCGAGAGAATTTTGATCATGTCGACGCCTTGATCCGGCGTGAAGATCGGTTTGTCACGGCCGAGCACGCAATCGATGAAATGGAGAATGTTGGCCGTGTGCTGAGGAATCTGTGCCTTCACGAATTTCGGCTGCTGATCCACGAGCGTTCCTTCAGACTCGGTGAATAGCTGCAGTTTGTCGTTAATCAGGCTGAAGCCGCCCTCTGTGCCTCTCCACTCGAGAAACTTCTGTTCTTCCGCGATGTTGGACGCCCAGCTGAATTCGATTTGCAGCGACGCGCCGTTGTCGAACCGAATGAATCCGGCGGCCAAGTCTTCCACGTCGAACGTGCCGGCCGGAACTTTGCCCGATGCATCCGGACGGTCGGCGAATTTGCGGTAGGTGGTCCCCGTCACGGTAACCGGCTTCGGATTGCCGCTCAAATACATGGCCAAATCGATCATATGAACGCCCAGGTCAATCAACGGACCTCCGCCGGACAATTCCTTCGTGGTGAACCAGCCGCCGCGTCCGGGAATTCCCCGACGGCGAATCCAGCCGCAGCGTCCCATGTATAGTTCGCCGAGCTTTCCTTGGTCGGACAAGCGCTTGACGAATTTGGCTTCTTCGCTGAAACGGTTGTTGCGCATCGTCATGAGCACTTTGCCCGATGCTTTCGCCACGTCGGCCATCCGCTGAGCTTCCACAGCATTGATCGCATCCGGTTTCTCGCAGAATACGTGCTTGCCCCGTTCAAGAGCTGCGATCGCGATCTCCGAGTGATACAGATTCGGCGTGCCGATCCCGATAATGTCGATCGACGGATCTGCAATCAGTTCCCGGTAATCGTCGTATACCTTCGTGCCGGGAAAATCTTTGGCCGCCGCTTCCGCAGATGGCCGGAAAGCGTCGCAGAAAGCGACGATTTCCACTTCTTTGCTCGCCAGCCAGCCCGGAAGATGCGCACCCTTGAAAATGCCGCCTGTTCCGACTACTCCTACTTTCAGCATGTTAGTTTTTCTCCTTGATCATTTCGAGAGGTTGGGCGTTGCCGTAACGAGGGTATTCGCGCTTCACCGGCGCGGCCCACTTGACGGCGTTGGAAATCACTTTGCGCACGTTCTCGTTATAGTAAGTCGGATACGTCTCGTGGCCCGGGCGGAAGTAGAACACTTTGCCGGCACCGCGGTGGTAGCAGCAGCCGCTGCGGAACACTTCTCCGCCTTCGAACCAGCTGACCAGGACAAGCTCGTCCGGCTGCGGAATGTCGAAGTGCTCGCCGTACATCTCTTCTTGCGGAAGCTCGAAATATTCACCGATCCCCTCAGCGATCGGGTGCGCCGGGTTCACAACCCAGATGCGTTCTTTCTCGTCCGCCTCGCGCCATTTGAGATCGCAGGAAGTCCCCATGAGCTTTTTGAAAATTTTCGAAAAATGACCCGAGTGAAGCACGATCAGCCCCATGCCCTTCAGCACGCGCTGATACACCCGCTGCACGATCTCATCTTGTACTTCGTCATGCGCCGTATGTCCCCACCAAATGAGGACGTCCGTTTTGGCGAGCACTTCTTCCGTCAGGCCGTGCTCCGGCTCATCCAAAGTGGCGATCGTTACATTGGCGTTCACATTCAACCCTTCGGCGATCGCGGCATGCATGCCTTGCGGATAGACCGAAGAGACCTTCTCATTCTTCTTCTCATGACGGTATTCGTTCCAAATCGTAACGTTAATGGCTTGGCTCATAGATGCCGCTCCTCTTATATGTGACTGTTTTCTTCTTTATTGTAGTGGACGAGAGGGCCTGAAATCGATTGCAAATTCGGCTCATTTATTCCGGTATTCTGTTCTTATCAGCGAAAAAAGAGGCGTTATGGTACAATATCGTTACGCGATCCTGCTTTCTACTCATGTAAGGAGATGGATTATGTATCCCGAGATGCGACACGAGGAAGTCGTCTACCAGAATCCTTTTCTAGCGATGCGCATCTGGCAGATCGATACCGCCAAACAGGCCGTCGAAGAAATGCGGTTTCATACGGAACAGGCATGGAAACAGAAACAATACTCCGGATGGCACTACCACGAGGAAGTGGAATTTCTGCTGATTTTACAAGGAGAGCTGACCGCCTTCTGCACCGAGCAGCAGCTTGTGCTGCGCCAAGGAGATATCGCCCTGTTCGGTTCCTCTGAACCCCATACAACAATCCAAACGCAGGGCGGGCATTTGAGTTATATCGTATTCCAAATCGATCTTCGAAAATATTGGGATCCCAGCACGCTGAACAGCATGCGGCATTTTTCGGAGGTTATACGTCCCTTAAGCGCACTGAACTATGTGTATAAAGACAATCGCGGCGCCAGGGATCAGACAGCCGCGCTCATACGCGAAATATACCGGGAGATGAACGATAAGCAAATCGGCTACGAGCTCGCCGTTTCCTCCCGGATTAAAAACATTTTGCTGCTGCTCCTCCGCCACGACGGCGGAAGACAACTGAACTATAACGACAACCTGCTGGTCGAGCGGCTTCAGCCTGCGATCGATCACGTCGAACATCGCTTAAGTGAGAAGCTCTCCGTATC
Source organism: Cohnella pontilimi (assembly GCF_005049045.1). Classification (GTDB taxonomy): domain Bacteria; phylum Bacillota; class Bacilli; order Paenibacillales; family Paenibacillaceae; genus Cohnella; species Cohnella pontilimi. The sequence goes on along the minus strand of NZ_SUPK01000007.1, from coordinate 289,752 downwards.
CGAAGTGAGCGGCCTCGTGAATATGAGCTATACGCACTTCATCAAAACCTTCAAAAAAGCGGTGGGGATGTCGTTCACCGACTTCGTTGTTTACAAGCGCATTAAAAAAGCGGAACAGATGCTGCTGACGAGTAACGACAGCATTGCCGAAATCGCCGAGTCGGTGGGCATTTCCAACCTCGGCCACTTCTATGACATGTTCCGGCGTTATAACGATTGCTCGCCGAAACAGTTCAAAGAACGGCTCCGGGAGCCGTTCTCCAGTGACTAATGCAATCCGTCAATCGTTCAACCGGTAACTCACGAATGCAAATTGTGTGCTGTCGGGCGACCAAGAGTTCACGTTAATCGTGCCTTGTCCGCCGAATAGCTTGACGAGCGTCCGAGACTCGCCACCCTCACTCGGCATCAATCGGATTTCGACGTTCCGGTTGGCCGGATGGTCGCCGGGCGCCACATCGTCTTTGCCGTACGCCAGATAGGCGACGTGTTGTCCGTCCGGGGAAACGTGAGGAAACCAATTGTTGCTTTCCTCGAACGTCATCCGGGTCGGTTCGGAACCGTCCGCCTTCATCCGCCAAATCTGCATCAGCCCGGTACGCACCGAGTTGAACCAAATATACTTTCCGTCAGGTGAGTATTCGGGCCCGTCATCAAGCCCCGGCAGATCGGTTAATTGCTTCTCCGCACCGCCCTCCACCGGGATCGTGTAAATGTCATACTGACCGTTGCGCTCGGCACAATAGGCCAATGTGCTGCCGTCCGGTGACCAGCCGTGCAAATAACTTGGCCCCCTCGGCGTGACAAGCACCGGTTCACCGCCCTCCATCGGTAAAATGTAAATCCTGGACCGGCCATCCTCACGGGATTGGTGACTGATCGCGATCTGCGTATGATGGGGAGACAACACATGGTCGTTATTGCATTGTGTCGCGCTGCCCGTGTCAATGACCGTGCTCTTACGGTTGTCGATCTCGAAAAAATAAAGCAGTCCCCGGCTGTTATAGATCAGACGTTTGCCGTCGCGCGTCCAGTTCGGAGCCTCGATCAAATGATCAAATTGTGCCAGTGTCTTGCGTTCCCCGGTGCGTATGTCGACCGTTTCAAGCATGCTGGTTACGTTCATCCGCTTCTCCCCTGCCTTCGCGTAAAATTCACTTTCATACGGTTCTCCCTGTTGTATTCGATACTTCGATGATATTTGAAGTTTTGGCGTTTTACAATGAGTTCGGCATGTACATCCAACTCGAAACTACAGGAGATGAAACGAATGAACTGGTTCCCATCGAGGATTGCCTGGCCAAGTGGGTCGTTTCGTTGGTTTCGCTTTCCGCACGGACAGGAAGACTGTTGCTGCAGTATTTCGAATCGTTAAAAAAGCGATCGCTCCTTTAACAGGTATGCGATCGCTTTTTGCTGTCATGGGATTATGCGCTTTTCAGCTCCTGGACGGCCTCATCGATTCTGCTCAAATACTGTCGGATATCCCGGCAATTGTCCAGATCGAGCAAACTCAACACTTTGGAAAACTTGGACTCGCCCTTGGATTTGTTTTCTTCCAGCCACTCGTCCATCTGAATGAGCAGCTCCGATATTCCCGCTTCATCCAGGATCGAGGACAAAATTTTATACTTCAGTAAATCCAAATCCAGCTCTTCGATTTTCGTATTCAACCTATTGACTTGTCGCAATAGTTTGTTGACAGTTTCGTCGATTTCCATGCCGACATCCAAATAGACGGACAACAGGTGCTTCCTCATCCTCTCCAACTGTTCAGCGACTCTGGCAATCTCATTGGAGCTGATCGTTTCCACAGCGGAATCCTCCCACTTTCATAAAAATGATGACCGGGCCTATGTCGTTTGCCCAATATTTATGCTAGCAAAGCGGTTCTAAAATGTTTGTCGAACAGTGGTCCGCATTCCTAAAAAAAATCTCATGAAACCAGCACAAAAAAGCCGCGCTGCAGCGCGGCTTAAGCAGCATGATTACCGGAGTGTTAACCGGAACACTCTGGCTTCGAAGGGTCGCAGGTTCAAGGTTCGAAGGCGCTCGTCCGCCTCGACCGGATAATTCGCAAGAAGCAATTCCGAGTCGGCGAATTCGATGTTCCTTGGCAGGCGGAATACCGTTTCCTCCGCGAACAGATTGCAGATGATGACCCATTTTTCGTTTTCCAGCGTTCGGGTGTAAGCATAGATTTTGTCGTGTCTTTCGAGGATGAGATCGTATTTGCCGTACACGGCGGTCGAGTTGGCGGCCCTCAAAGCGATCAATTTCTTGTAGTAATGGTAAATGGAGTCCGGATCTCGGATCGCTTGTTCGACGTTAATCTTCTGATAGTTCGGGTTCACCTTCATCCAAGGAGTACCGGAAGTGAATCCGGCCTGATGTCCGTCGTTCCACTGCATCGGGGTGCGCGAATTATCGCGACCGTTCTTCCAGATGAGCGGCATGATTTCGTCGTGGCTTTTACCGGCTTCCCGTTCGATCCGGTACATATTTTTGATGTCCACGGCATCGTAATCTTCGATGGAGGAGAATTGCACGTTGGTCATGCCGATTTCTTGGCCCTGGTAAATAAACGGCGTTCCCTGCATCAGAAAATAGAGAGTGGCGAGCGCTTTGGCCGACTGAACCCTGTAGGCTCCGTCATCCCCCCATGTGGAAACAGAACGCGGCTGGTCGTGATTCTCGAGAAACAAGGCATTCCATCCGAACCCTTCAAGCCCTTGCTGCCACCGTGTCAGCGTTCTCTTGAGCGCGTGAATGTTCAGACTGCCGCCGGCTCCTTTTTTCCACAATCCCAGGTGTTCGAACTGAAAAATCATGTTGAACGCGCCGCTCGATTCTCCCACCCACCGGTCGGCGTCTTGCACCCGCACGCCGTTCGCTTCTCCGACCGTCATGATGTCATAGCGGTCAAACGTCTCCCGTTTCAGCTCTTGGAGGAACGCATGAATGCCTTCCCGGTTCATATGGCCGTCAAACGAAGATACGTAGCGAAGGTTCTTCGGGTTCGGCAAATCCGGCAAACCAGGCACCTTTTTAATATGTGAAATCGCGTCCACTCGAAATCCGTCGATGCCTTTATCCAGCCACCAGTTCACCATGGCGTACAAGGCTTGGCGTACGTCGGCATTTTCCCAATTCAGATCGGGCTGTTTTTTGGAGAAAATATGCAGAAAGTATTGTCCGGAAATGGAGTCGTACTCCCATGCGGAACCACCGAATATGCTTTCCCAGTTGTTGGGTTCTTGTCCGGTCTTCCCGTCGCGCCAAATGTAATAATCGCGTTTGGGGCTGTCTTTGCCGGAGCGGGATTCGATGAACCAAGGATGTTCGTCGGACGTGTGATTGATGACCAAATCCAGAATCAGCTTCATGCCGCGCCGGTGGACTTCTTCCAGCAGCCGGTCGAAATCTTCCATCGTGCCGAAATCGTGCAAGATCGCTTGATAATCCGAAATGTCGTATCCGTTGTCATCGTTGGGAGATTCGAATATCGGACAAATCCAGACCACGTCGACGCCCAAATCCCGCAAATAATCCAGCTTGGAAAGAATGCCTTGCAGATCCCCGATTCCGTCCCCGTTGCTGTCCATGAAACTTCGGGGGTAAATTTGATAAGCCGTCGCTTCTTTCCACCAGTGTTTGTTCAACGTTTGCGCTCCTTCATTTTGCTGTCCAGCTGTTCCAGCACAAACGGCCAGGCGTACTCGTGTCCGTCTCTGGACTCTTCGTCCGGAAACCCGGCGTGCGTCAAGCGTAACAACGTTCCTTCGCCTTGAGACGTCAGCTCTACGGTGACGACCGTCTCCGCGCCCTTGGTTCCGCCCTCCCCCGTCACCCACGTGAGTTCAATCAGACGATTCTGCTCCAGCCGAAGAAACCGTCCGTAATGGGGATGGCGCTGCACTTCCTCTTGCGTTTCTAATTTATGCACCGTTTCAAAGAAGAAGGTAGTGTTCACCTCGCCTTGCATGATCACGGTTCCGGGTGCGGCAAACCACTGATCAAAGTGCTTGGTCCACGCGTCGTACAGCAGCTCGGGAGATGCCTCCATCACTCGTTCGACGGTAAGATGGAACGGTCTTTGAGACAAATCGGGAATGGTAACGGCTTGCATGGGGAGTCCCTCTCTTCCTTTCGATAACGCAATTATAGGGAATAAGTCGTACTTCTATTCGCTATGCCAGCACAATCTCCGAGTTCCATCCGAGCTGCCTGCACATCTCGTCCATCCGGCGAATATCCCGATTCGCCTCCATTCGGCTGCATTGGTAACGCCGCGCTTGCTCGCCGGCCCAGCGCAGCAAATACACGAGCGTATCTGCCTGGGCTTCCTTGGCGGCATAATCCATCAGCACGAAAGTGTCGCCTCGAATTCCTGCCCGCGCATAGGCCCAATAACAGTCGGAAAACCGGCGTGCGAAAAACAGCTCGCGATTTTCTTTGACGTCTTCCCATTCCAGCGGAGCGGCAAGTTGATCGTACCAGGCGTACTCGGTTTGGAACGATGACGTAAATTGCGGAATTCGCCAATCGGCCGACTCATAAGCGAGCCGCAGCAGGTCGCCGTCGTTCTGCACCGGCTGCCAGTCGTCCACCGGAAAATCGATTGCAGCCGGCGTCTCGATCGACAATTTCCAGGCGCGGCAGCCGTGGTCGATGCCGGCCGAGCTCATCATTTCCGGGATGCCGACTGGCGTCAAACCTTTTTCGTACGCTTTACGGATGAGCATTTTCAAAGCTTCCGGCGATCCCTTCGCAATATCGTTGGCGTGCTGAACCACGATCGTGCCGTTGCCGAGAACCGGTTCGATCTTGCTCACGATTTGCGCGGCACTGATGCCGGCCCAATCTCCGGAGTCTTCCCCTTCCACGTCGGTGTACCCGGCCTCAGCCAGCCACTCCAAATTTTCCTGCGTGAAAGCGCAGTAAGGGAACCGCATGAATGTCGGGCAAGGGAGTCCGGTTGCGTCCTGGTAGGCCAATTCCGTCCATTTTAATTGTTCCAGAAAAAGAGGCTTCGATAATTGCGACATGCGCCGGTGATGGTACGTATGCGGAGCCAAAATATGCCCTCTGGCCAGAATGTCCCTGGCTTTGTCCGGATGCCGGTCCATCCATTCGCCGGTGAAGAAAAAGGTACCGACCGCTCCTCCTTGCTCCAGCGTGTCCAGCCACAGTTCGAGAGAAAGCTCATGGGGTCCGTCGTCAAACGTAAACGCACACATGCTTTGCTTTGGATTTCCCCGCCAAAAAGCCTCAGCCGGCATACGAATCCCTCTCTTCCTTTTGATAAGGCAAATTATAGGGTAATAGGATGTACTTCTACAAGTACAGGAGGTGGCTGCAACATGAATACCGGCCAGCATCAATCTGAGGCGGACCATCAAGACAAAATCCGCAAATCCGCACAATTCAAAGCGTTCGTCGAGGGCACAGGCGATGCCTGGCGGCATCCGGAGCGGGAAGAGCAGCGGGCAGCCGGCACACGCGGTCCGATCGATCAGCAAAACAAGCTCATCGACCAACATAATCAGCGCAAATAATGAAAGACCTCAGCTGCGGCTGAGGTCTTCGTCGCTTATTGGAAGTTGATCTGATCTTCGATCCGTCCGCTCTCATCGTGAATGATGGCCATCGTACCGGCTTCTTCCGCCATTCGTTTGGCTTCCTTGAAGTATTGCTCTCGCTCCATTGGAATTCCTCCTCGTTCGTGGGCTATCAACACATTACCCTTCCTTGGAGGGGGAAAACCGGCGGCTTACAGAATGGGATGCATCTGCGCGGGTAATCATTGTAAAAACGGCAGTTAATCGGGAGCATACGAACATGACAAACAAAGAGCTTATTCGAACAACCGGACACCGGCCGTTCCCTCTCCCGAATAGCCGTTGGATTCAGAAACAAATCTGGCACGATCTCTTGTTCGCGCATTGGCCTGTCCGTGCCGATCAACTGATGCCTCTCCTGCCCCGAGGACTGGATTTGGATCTGTGGGAGGGCGAGCCGTGGATTTCCATTTCGCCATTCTACATTACGGGGTTAAGGCTTCGAGGTCTCCCGCCGCTTCCGTTCACCAGCCGGTTTCCGGAACTTAACGTGCGCACATATGTCACTTGCAACGGCAGACCCGGTATCTTCTTCTTCAGTTTGGACGCCGGGAACAGGATTGCGGTGGAAGCGGCGAGAGTCTTGTTCCGCTTGCCTTACTTCCGAGCAAATATGACGGTCAGGCGGACAGAAGAAAATGTTCGGTACTTTTCAAGCCGGAAAGACTCACGCGGACAAGCAGCCATGTTCTCAGCGACTTACAAAGCGGCGGACCCTCACCCTTTTCATGCCCTGCCGGACACGCTTCTGCACTGGCTGACGGAGAGGTATTGCCTTTACACGACCGATGCACACGGACGCATCTTGGAAGGCGACATTCACCACTTGCCTTGGCAGCTGCAAAAAGCCGAGCTCCGCACCGAACGAAATACGATGACCGAGGCGTTGGGCATCCGACTGCCGGATGTCGATCCCCTTCTCACATTTACGAAACGGTTGGAGGTTCTTTTTTGGCCCAATCGAAAAGTTTGACGCCTACTTCCACCAGTCCAACAGCCGCTGCATCAGGATCCCGCCCAAATAAATGCCCACGATGCCGAGCACGCCCGGCAGAACGGGCGGAGCGGGGATCGGCAGCTTCAGCAGCTTGAACAGACATCCGACGATGAGCCCAGTCACGAGCGCCAGTACGATCTCTTTCATTAGTTGTGCTTCCTCCTTGTTATGTCATCCTCTATGTTCATTTCTTTTCTATTTTGTACTTTTGTTGCGGTCTGAAAACCGAGAAGCAGGAAAAATACCGCGGCTGCGGCCATAGGGAACCAATCGCCAAGCCGGTTATACAGCGTTCTTGGCCCGTTGTAAAAGAAAGTTTCTCCCGCAATAAAGCCTCGTTCGTTGACTTCGCTTTTCGCGGTCATGACTCCGTAAGGGGTGATGACCTGCGACATGCCGGAAGTCGTGCCTACGACCATGCCGACACGGTTCTCCACCGCGCGGAACACCGAATCTGATGCGGCATACCGGGGGAAGATGGCGTTGCCATTGAAGTCATCATCCGCAGGCATGAGTACAAGACCCGCTCCGTTCGCCGCCATCGCGCGGACGATGCCGGTAACATGGCGATCCCAGCAGATGCCCAGCCCCACCTTGCCGTAAGCAGTGTCATAAACTTGACCACGCTTGTCGCCCGGCACAAAACCGAACGCTTTCTCTCCATCCATCAGGTTGATTTTGGCGGTTTTGCCGACTTCGTTGCCGTCCGGTCCGATCAGCAGTGCGGTATCGTGCAAGCCGCTTGCGGATTTCCACCTTACATCCGCCGCCACATAGGTACCCGTTGAAACAGCCAGCTGCTTCAAGCGGGTCATCAGCGCTTCATCGCCATAATCTGCGAATTCATTTTCGCCCCACACGACGAATGCCGGTGAGGCAGCTGACTTCGCTTCACGCGTCAGCTTCGCGTTCACCTCGAATATCGCCTCGGACATTTCGGGCGTGTCCGCTATGTAACCGTCACCGGCCGTGGTGAGGCCGCCGAGTTTTTGAATTTGCGGATCTTGATTGACCATGTCTACATTCGCGGCAGCTTTCACCGAATGGCTATCGTCTGCAGTGTGCAGGATGAAATACCCCCAGACGGCCACCGCAATAGGCAAACCTAACGCCGCTATACCGGTTTTGCTCCATCTGCGCTCCGCCGACCAAGTGACAATAAGCGCCGCCAACGCACTGTTGGATAACAGGATCAGAAAGGTAAGTCCCGCGAATCCCGTCACTGACAACAGCTGCAGAGGCGCCGGAGATAGCCATTGGCTTTTCGCCAGCACCTCGATCCACCATTCACGGGTGACGGGAAGCACCGAACGCAGCCATTCCAACGCGGTCCACGCGACAGGAAGAGCGAATATTCTCCAAGGCGAACGAATTCGCTGCTGTAGGGCGACACCTAACTGAAGGAAGCTGCCGTACAGGAAGCCGGTAGCCACCATCAGGAAGATTCCGAGTCCAGTACCTAATACATCGGGGAACCAAATATGGATCCCTACCGATCCGATTAGGCCGGTCGTGTTGACCAACAGATATACCGACCGGCCTTTGCGGCCTTGAACGGCAAGCAGCAAAGGCACGAACGCAAACCATGCCAACAGGCCGACACCGGTCCCCGGCATGCTCCCCACGAACAATAATCCCGATAAAACGGCCAAAACGCCGGATACCCACCCTGATGGGATGATTCTATTTTGCAACGGGCGCACTCCTATTCAACTCAAGCAAAATGGAAGAAAGATGAACAGAGTTATTCTACGTTTACGTCGCCTGCGTTTCAAGACTTTTTCCGCAAAATTCCACAAGAAAAAGCCCGTCCCGTTGGGAAGAGCTTCTTCGAACAAGCACTATACGCGGAATACGCTGATATTCGACTGCAAAAGATCCGCACGGCCTTTGAGCAATTCCGACGAGGAGGCCAGTTCCTGCATGAACGCCATTTGTTCCTGCACCGACGATGCGACCTGCTTAATGTCGCCGGTGATCCGTGAGGCTACTTCCTGAACGCCGTTCGTCTGCATCAAAGCGTGCTCCACTTGCCTCTTCTGGTCCGTGATACTGCCTGCGATATCTTGAATCGCAGCGGCTGCTTCTTGAACGGCCGAGCTGATTCGGTCGAGCGCCGTATTCGCGGCGTCTCCCTTGGCCGATTCGCGGCTCGCAAGCTGTTCCTGCGCAGTCGTTTTGGTAACGACGCTTACGACTCCCGCTTCCATCCCGGTAATGAGTTCATTGATATGTTTCACCGCTGTCGAGCTTTGCTCGGCCAGCTTGCGAATTTCGCCGGCTACCACCTGAAAGCCCATGCCGTATTCCCCGGCTCTTGCCGCTTCAATGGAAGCGTTCAGGGCAAGCAGATGCGTCTGGTCCGCTATTTCGCCTACGACTCTGGAAATGCTGCGGATTTCCTCCGCCTTTTGCTGCAAATCCCCGACGATGTCCATCGATTCACGATTCGATTGCGCCAATTCCAGCATCCCGCCAACCAGGGATCGCACAATTTGCTCGCTCTCCGCAAGAGTTGACAACATGTCGCGGGAGAGGGTCGAAGAATGCTCGGCTTTATTTTCGATATCGCTTGCGGCGCTGTTAATCACCGTAATGGCCGTCAGCATGTTACGGGCAGACTGCGCTTGTTCCGCGGCTCCTTGGGAGATCGTATCCGTCGCCCCGGCGATGCTCTCAATTTGTTGAGCCGCTTCCGTCATCCCACCGCTTAATCCACCGGCGTGATTGTATGTAAAGGATACATTTTCGGACACATTCGAAATCATTTGGCGCAGATTCGCGATCATTTGGTCGAAAGACAAACTCAGCACGCGGATTTCGTCTTTCGGCTTATGAATCGGGATTTCCACCCGCAAGTTGCCTTTCGCCGCTTCATCCGCTGCAGCAGCCAACCGGAGCAAAGGCCTGATCAGCCATACGGCTCCGAGCCAACCGAGCACGCCCGACCAGAAAACACCGAGCAGCAAAATGATGGACATATATACCCAGTCGGACATTCCGGCAGCGATCAACGGTTTCAATTCGAAAATAAAGAATGCGCTGCACCCGTAGGTCACGACGGATACTGACGTGATTCCCGCCACAATTTTTTTCACCAAGCCCATTTTCATCGTATCACCTTCGTTTCGTTAGTGTGGGTAGGCTTTGTAATAAGAAAGCTTAGGCTTGGTGCCTAAGCTTTCCGTTCTTCTCTCAAATTTCGTTACCAAGTCACGTATCCGGGAGAGTTGACCGTGTTGTTCAGCATATCGATAAGCGGAATCGTGTAGGCGAAAAGGATAAGCGCGACGGCGATTCCCAGCCAAATTCCCCAGCGTTCCAGATAGCGGGGAGTCGGTTCCGAAGCCTCGGACACTTCGCCGATCGGATATTCGGTTTCCCCTTTGGGCGCACGCATCAGGGCAATCACATTATACACGATAAGGAGCACGCCGACGAACAATATCATGCCGCCAATGGCCATCGCCACGTGATACGGCATCCACAGCACCGCGTCCGGGTGATCGTCATAGGTGGTGTAAGCGGTCCGGCGCGGGTCTCCGAGCAAACCGACGGTGTGCATCGAGCCCGACATGAAGAACATGCCGACACACCAGATAATCGTTTGGATGATGCCGAGTCGGTTCATCTTGGGCGTGAGCACTCTGCCCGTAACTGCAGGGATCAGCCAGTAGGCGATGCCGAAGAACGTAAGCGCCACGCTCGTCGCCACCGTCAGATGGAAATGGCCGGTAACCCAAAGCGTATTGTGCACGACGGCGTTCATCTGGTTGCTGGCGTTGATGATCCCGCCCGCACCCGCCGGGATGAAGATGAGCATGCCCATGAACGGTGCAAAAAATCTGACGTCTTTCCACGGCAGCATCCGGAACCAGCCGAACAAGCTCCGGGCTCCTTTAGCTCGTCCGTGCATTTCGAAGGTGGCGAACATCGAGAACGCCGTCATCAAGGATGGCACGATGACCATAAAGGTGAGCACAACCTGCAGGTACTTCCAGAAGCTGCTGATGCCCGGTTCCATTAACTGATGATGAAAGCCGACCGGAATGGAGAACAGCAGGAACAGAAGGAACGACAGCCGGGCAAGAGAATCGCTGAAAATTTTGCCCCCGATTATTTTCGGAATGACGACATACCAGCAAATGTACGCCGGGAGCAGCCAGAAATAGACGAGCGGGTGACCGAAATACCAGAACAGGGTCCGGCTGAGCACGACGTTGACGGTATCCACCCAGCCGAACGACCAGGGGATCAGCTGTACGACCACCTCGATCGCCACGCCGATCGTCGCGATTTGCCAGAGCAGCATCGTGACGACGGACATGAAAGCGAACAGTGGCGAGAGTTTTCCGGAGTTGTTTTTTCTCCATTTGCGGTATTGATAGAAGATGCCGAATCCGCTGAGCCAGCTTCCGATGACGACCAGCGCCAATGCGATGTAAAACCAAGGCGATGCTTTCATCGGTGCGTAGAAAGTGTAGAGCACGGTCGCTTTCCCCAGCAAAATGACGATCACGCCGATCACGGTGCCGACAGACATGGTCAGATAACCGATCCAGCCTAATTTTCTCGCTGCGGGAAGCAATCGTCCGCCCAGCGTATGAGACACGCCGGAGTATAAAAATCCGATGATGAAATAAGTCGTAAAAATGAGTGCCATCAAGACACCGTGAGCTGTGAGCAGTTCATAGTACCCGATGTTGGCCGGCAGCGTCACCATGCCGCCGCGCACCATTCCTTGCAGCATGCCCGCGATTCCGCCGATCAGCAAGGCGGCGAAAGCGAACAGAATATGCGCGATCACCAGCTTGCCGTCATTTCTGTCAAATAGTTGTTTCATAGGAACGCCCCCTTACTTCACAACGATGGTGGATTTCATATATTCGTGCCCGGTGCCGCAGTACTCGTTGCAAAGCAGCAAATAGGTACCGGGCTTATCGAATTTGTGGCTGATGTGGCTGACTTCTCCAGGCTCGATCATCATGTTCACGTTCGTGCCCACGATCGCAAACCCGTGAACGACATCGGAAGATGTCACTATGAAATCAACGGTGGAGCCGGCCGGAACTTCCAGCGTCTGCGGCGTGTAGCCGAACGCATAGGCGACCATCACCGCTTCGTAGTGCTTGTCGGACACTTGCTTGATGCCCGGATTGTCGAACGGTGCGGTCTTGGCCACATTGGCCGGATCCACGGTGTGATGATGAGCGCTCGGAGGCGTCACCCCCATGCTGAAAGCCATCGTGCCCAGCACGATGAGGAAAATCGCCAGCATCGCGATACCGATCGTAAGCCAAGCTTTTTCAAGTCGATGAAGATGCATCTGATCCGCTCCTTTAATTTCGCGTCATAAATATCAAGAACACGCCGATCCATGAAATCGCGATGAACGCGCCGAGCAGCAGTACGGCGGCGAAAGTTCCTTTCAACACGGGTTCTTGCTTCTTTTGTTCTTGCGGAATCGGTGTCTGTTGTCCCAATTGAGGACGGAAGTCCGACATACGGTACCCTCCTGTCGATGGATTTGACTTTATTGTAAAAAGATCGATAAGGCCGGGCTGTGAGATATATCACAATTTGCCGAATCCCCTGTGTACATTCCGTGACAGCGCGAAAGGCGGACCCCCAGCAAGAGAGACCGCCTTCGTACAGGAGTTTGATTATGCTATTTCACAACCAGTACGGGCACTTGAGCTTTTTGCACCACATGATGGCTGACGCTGCCGAGCATCCATTCCTGAATCGCGCCCAATCCTCTGCTGCCCATGACGATCAAATCGCAATGATTGTCTTTTGCATAGTCCAGAATGGCTGGGACCGGATTGCCGGTGAGTACGACGATTCGGGAATAAGGGATCGGGGCGATGATTTCCCTGGCGTGCTCCATGATCGACGTTTCGAACTGTTCCACTTGCTTCATATATTCCTCGGAAGATCCGTAAGCGAAGCTGCCGATGTCGAAAACGGGCCGGTACAGAACATGGGCGACGGTCAGTTTCGTGTTCGGGCCTATCGATGCGATCGCCACCGCGTGTTCCAACGCTTTTTTGGCTGCCTTGGAGCCGTCATATGCTGCCAATATGTGATGATAGGTCATGTCGTACACCCTCCTTGTGGGGATATCGACGTTGCTTTAATGAGGCAAGACTTTGCCGTTCAGCTCACCGCCGTTGCCGGTACCGGTTTTCCGGGTCAGCTTCATCCAGCCTTTGCGAAGCAGCGGAAGCAAGTAGGCGTCAATTCCGAACCGTCCGGCGTTCGCCCCGGCGGTGAAGACGATGAAGCCGAGCAGCAGCAGCCAAGGGTTCGTGCTTACGGTGCCGGCCATCAGGAACATGAAGTTCAGCATCATGCCGAAGAATGCCGCCG
>NZ_SUPK01000007.1:0-276667 GCF_005049045.1 Cohnella pontilimi | reverse complement strand
TCCGAACCGTCCGGCGTTCGCCCCGGCGGTGAAGACGATGAAGCCGAGCAGCAGCAGCCAAGGGTTCGTGCTTACGGTGCCGGCCATCAGGAACATGAAGTTCAGCATCATGCCGAAGAATGCCGCCGTCAGCGTAAGTCCGCCGAGAATGAGTCCGAGGCCGATCAAGAATTCGCCAAGCGGAATCATTACGTTAATCACCTTCACATTCGGTAAAGCGAAGTGTTCGAGGAAGTAGGTGAAGTTCGGGAACAGCACCGCATTCGTGGCGTGATCCGCGACCGGCTTACCGACAGCTCCCTTCAAAAATCCGCCGGCGTCAAAGCCGCCGCTCAATTTATGCCAACCTGCATCTATCCACTGCCAACCTACGTAAATCCGCAACAGCGTAATCGCAGCAGCCGCCCACACGTTTTCTTTGAACCATCTCATGATGGTCATCTCCCTTCAGGGATTAAGATTTGTTTTCCTTACATCCTCAGTATGGAGGAGATTGGAATTGCTGGATGTGAAGTTCATCACACTTGGGGTGAAAAAATTGTGAAATTAGGCACAAGTATAGGCGATCAAAACAAAGTCATATTCTCTTAGTCTTCGAAGTGCCATCATTATGCTATAATTAGTTCATCTACTATCGGGAAAATAGTGATACACTATGATAGGATTATATTGTCGAGAAAAGTTGTGTGACTAGGGCTTGCTGCGGCGCCCAAACAGGCGCGCCTACATCTAATCTGCAAATCTTAGGATATAAGGAAGGTTAAAATGAGCAACAGAGAAACGACGAAAACAGACGTTATCTTAATCGGTGCCGGAATCATGAGTGCGACTTTGGGTTCTCTTCTGAAGGAACTCGTACCGGACTGGAAAATTACCGTGTTTGAGAAGCTCGCGAGCGCAGGAGAGGAAAGCTCTAACGAATGGAATAACGCGGGAACTGGGCATTCCGCTCTGTGCGAGCTTAACTACACCGTGCAAAAACCGGACGGATCCATAGATATAAGCAAAGCTGTACAAGTGAATGAACAGTTTCAGGTTTCAAGACAATTTTGGTCTTATCTTGTACAGAGAAATCTGATCCGCAATCCGCAGGACTTTATTATGCCGCTGCCTCATTTGAGTTTTGTAAGAGGGGAACAAGATGTCACGTTTTTGAAAAAACGTTTTGAAGCTTTGTCTCACAATCCCCTGTTTCAAGGAATGGAATTTTCCGACGACCCGGACAAGCTGATGGAATGGATCCCGCTCATGATGAAAGACCGCAAATCGGATGAACCTGTAGCGGCCACAAAAATCGACTCTGGCACGGACGTCAATTTTGGCGCCTTAACGCGCATGTTGTTTGACCATTTAAAGAGTAAAAACGTCGATATCCATTACAAACATAAGGTTGATGATATTAGACGTTCGAGCGACGGATCATGGGAATTGAAAGTACGGAATATCGACAGCGGCACCGTCCAACGCTACCATTCAAAATTCGTATTTATCGGCGCCGGCGGCGGAAGCCTGCCGTTGCTTCAAAAAACGGGAATTCCAGAAAGCAAACATATCGGCGGTTTCCCGGTAAGCGGACTATTCCTCGTATGTAACAAGCCGGAGGTTGTCGCGCAGCATCATGCCAAAGTGTACGGCAAAGCTGCTGTCGGTGCTCCTCCGATGTCCGTTCCTCATCTGGATACAAGATTCATCGATAACAAAAAGTCATTGCTCTTTGGACCGTTTGCCGGCTTCTCGCCTAAGTTTTTAAAAACGGGTTCAAATTTTGACTTATTAGGCTCCGTAAAACCGAATAATGTCATCACGATGTTAGCGGCAGGCGCCAAGAACGTTGCCCTGACGAAATACTTGATTCAACAGCTTATGTTATCGAAAGAAAAGCGGATCGAAGAGCTGCGGGATTTTATTCCGAACGCCAAAAGCGAAGATTGGGATATCGTGGTAGCCGGACAACGTGTGCAGGTCATTAAGGATACTGCCGCCGGCAAAGGTACGCTTCAATTCGGGACGGAAGTGATCAGTGCCGCCGATGGGTCGATCGCCGCATTGCTCGGCGCTTCTCCGGGCGCTTCTACTGCTGTTTCCGTCATGCTTGAGGTTATGAGTAGATGCTTCCCGCAGCATATCAAGGCGTGGGAGCCGAAAATCAAAGAAATGATTCCTTCTTATGGCGTGTCACTGCTGAAAAAACCGGAGCTGATCGACGAAATTCATCATTCAACAGCGCGGACGCTTGGTCTTAGCCAACTCCAAGCTGTCGGCGTATAAACAATGACAAACAAAAGCTGCCCTCCGCGATGGATCGGGCAGCTTTTTTATCCCCAAAAAAAGTGACCCGCAGCATTGCGGGTCTAAGCTCACGCCGGGAGTTCCCGTCTGGCCATTGCTCCGGCAAGCTCGTAGTCTTCCGGTTTGTGAATCGTGAACGTGAACGCTCCGACGTTGTCTTCTTCCGTCCAACCGTCGGCGGGTATTCCCAGCCACGGAATGCGGCCGAGGAAAGCGTCTAATCTCTTGTCGCCGGCCATGAGCAGCTTGGCGGCGGCGTCTGCGTTCCGTTTGTCGTATACGCCATGCAGCGGGAACGGCTGTTTTCCGATGATCGGGATGGCGGCTTCGGATATCTGTGTTTTATCTTCGGCCAACCGACGAGCCGCTTCAGCCGAGATGAAAGGCATGTCGGAGCCGACCACCCAGACAAGCGGATTGCGCGCCAGATGCAAAGCGGCATGAAAGCCGCCTAACGGACCGCAGCCGGGAAAATAATCGGTAATGAGCCGCACTTGATGATCGAGAACCGGAAAAAAGGGTCTGGGCGTGTTGGTCACCACGATAATTTCCCCGCATATCTTTCTCATTTCCCGGATTTGCCGCGCGATCAGGGGCTCGCCGCCAATCGGCAGCAGCGCTTTTAACGCGCCGGACATTCCGCTGTTCGGACCTCCCGCGAGAATTGCTCCGGTAATGGATGACGATCCCATTGTACTCCCTCCTTCGCAGCGTTTCTTCTTTTCGCAATTAGCCGGTACGATGTGTACTCTCCTCCCATATCCGGCGAAGTCATCCGCCAGTCGGATCAACAACGGTTATATTCGATTTCTTCCATCAATTTTTCGGTGACCGGTACGACGGATTCGTCTTCTACTCGAAAATGCTCAGCCACGATCATCAGCACCTGAAGCAGCAGAGCGAGCGCTTCTTCCGGAGGTGCGCCGCTTTTGACCGCATCCAGGTACTCCTGAAAGAACGTTTCCGCTATCCGGCCGTCCTGCTCCAGGACAGCCGCCGGACCCATCTTGCCGCCGCAAATGGCGGATTGGGCAATCGGGTAGATCGCATTGCGTTCTTTGGCCAAGTGCCGCTTCCAGTCCCGCATGAAAGGCAGAAACCACAGATCCTTCACCTTGCGGTGATGAGCTTCCCAATTGGCGTGTTCGTAATTGCCCGGGTTCCATTTCATCAACCGGCACAATTCAAGCAGGCGGGATTGCAGCGCATCATGCTCTTCTTTCCACTCGTCATAGTTAAGATAGAGCTCTAGCAGCGGGGAATCCTTTCGTTCCATGGACAGTTCCTCCTTCATTACCGCCCGCTCAGTGGGGCAGGACTTTGCCGTTCAGCGCACCGCCGTTGCCGGTACCGGTTTTCCGGGTCAGCTTCGTCCAGCCTTTGCGAAGCAGCGGAAGCAAGTAGGCGTCAATCCCGAACCGTCCGGCGTTCGCCCCGGCGGTGAAGACGATGAAGCCGAGCAGCAGCAGCCAAGGGTTCGTGCTTACGGTGCCGGCCATCAGGAACATGAAGTTCAGCATCATGCCGAAGAATGCCGCCGTCAGCGTAAGTCCGCCGAGAATGAGTCCGAGGCCGATCAAGAATTCGCCAAGCGGAATCATGACGTTAATCACCTTCACATTCGGTAAAGCGAAGTGTTCGAGGAAGTAGGTGAAGTTCGGGAACAGCACCGCATTCGTGGCGTGATCCGCGACCGGCTTACCGACAGCTCCCTTCAAAAATCCGCCGGCGTCAAAGCCGCCGCTCAATTTATGCCAACCTGCATCTATCCACTGCCAACCTACGTAAATCCGCAACAGCGTAATCGCAGCAGCCGCCCACACGTTTTCTTTGAACCATCTCATGATGGTCATCTCCCTTCAGGGATTAAGATTTGTTTTCCTTACATCCTCAGTATGGAGGAGATTGGAATTGCTGGATGTGAAGTTCATCACAACAACTTCGAATAGTGGGGAATCAATAATCTTATCGATTCGACCGGTCGGTTAGCTCTTCCATCACTTCCTCTTCCTCTCGGAACCGGTTCTTCAGCACCGCATAAGCTTGGATCAAATAGGACGCCATTCTGCGGGCTTCCTCGCGGGGAATCGGAATATGAGAGCGCTGGAGTTCCTGCAAAAATGCCCGGATATACTGCTCGGCCAGTTCGTATTCTTGTTCCATCAATGCGAAGCAGTCCGGCTCCGTTCCCAAGTACCAGCTTGCATAGGGAAAGAACTCGCGATCCTCCCAAGATGTATGGTCGCCCCAGTGCTTCATGAAGTGTTTAACGCTGTCGTTTAACTGCCCGATCTGCCGGTTTAATCGTATTTCGTCTTGG
Source organism: Cohnella pontilimi (assembly GCF_005049045.1). Taxonomy (GTDB): domain Bacteria; phylum Bacillota; class Bacilli; order Paenibacillales; family Paenibacillaceae; genus Cohnella; species Cohnella pontilimi. Next base: position 272,058 of record NZ_SUPK01000007.1, on the reverse strand, counting down.
CCGGAACGGATGGCGCAAACCTGTCCGAAAATGTCCTGAAGCTCCTCTTTCAGCAGCTCATGCTCTTGTTTGGCGCGGTCAAGCGCATTTTGCAAAACGAATTCGCTCATCCGAGACGGTTCGACGTGGATATGCGTTGTCATCCCGCATTCCTCCCTCACTCGTTTTATGACCTCAGTGTATCTCGGGGGGAGGCCCATTTATGTGAATAAAATCACATGTTTGGCGTTGTCAAACAATAGTCACATGTACTGCATCGAAAAAGAAAAAGCCAACCGGTTTCCCGATTGGCTGCATCATTTGCTTAACCTTCCACGATCAGCGTTCCGACCATGTCTTTGTGCCCTGCGCCGCACATGATCGAACATTCGAATTTGAATTCGCCCGCTTGATCGGCCGTGAAAGTGACCGACTCATTTCCCTTGACTTCCTTATCGTAGCCTTCGATTTTCAATCCATGATTGCCTTGGCTGTTTTTGAGCGTGATCGTGACCGTTTCGCCTTTCTTGACTTTGATTTCTTTTTGGTCGAACTCGAAGTTTTTGGCGTCGACCGTTATCGTTTTACCGCCCCCCGCTGCTTGACTAGCCGCCGGAGACGAAGCCGGCTCCGACTTTTTGCCGCCGCACCCCGCCATCACCAAAGCAGCCGTCAGCAGCAGACCGAGCGTCAATATCCATTTCTTCATTTTTGTGTCCTCCCTTGATTTAGGTTCGGATTCATCATACATGCGCCGGTCTTCCGTCAACTGTGACAATCGTCACATTGGCAGAGAATCCATAAAACGGACACAAAAAAAGACCGCCCAGGGAACAAAACCCGAACGGCTCTCCTATCATCGATCTGTCGGCACGCTAAGCGTCACGGTCGTTCCTTCTCCTGGTACGGAACGGATCCGGAGCTGGCCGGACACCGCTCTCGCCCGTTCTTCCATACTGAACAAGCCTACTCCGCGCCCCGCTTGATCTGTCGTGAAGCCGACGCCCCGATCCTCGATCACGGCTTTCACAAACGAGTCCACCTCACGAAGCGTAACGCTCGCTTCCGACACCCCCGCATATTTGGCGATATTGGTCAGCGCCTCTTGTACAACCCGGTAAATGGCAGTCTCCGTCAGAAGATTCGGCCTCCTGCGAAGCTCGCTGACGAAGCGGACTCGTATGCCGTAATGGCTCTCATAGCTTTCTACGTAGGTTCTGAGTGCGGGAACGACGCCCAAATCGTCCAAAACCGATGGACGCATCTCCCAAGCGAGGCCCCGCACTTCCGCCATCAGCTGCTGCACTTGCCCGCTGAGCGCCTGAAGTCCCTTCGAATCTCCGTCCTCCGAGATCATGCGATCCAAAGTGATCTTCAGCGCAAAAAGACTTTGTCCGATGCCGTCGTGCAAATCCCGGGAGAATCGTCTTCTCTCCTCTTCCTGCACCTGCATCAGCTGGGCCATCATCGACTGCAGTTGGGCTTCCGTCTCCTTGAGCTGCGTGACCTCATGGCGGATCGCCAAGTACTGATATGGTCTTCCTTCCGCATCCACGAAGGGAACGATGGTCGTGTCCACCCAGTATTCCCGGCCATCCTTGGCGCGGTTTTTGATTTCTCCGTGCCATACTTGTCCGGAAGAAATCGTTTCCCACAGCTCGCGCATGAACGCTTTGCCGTGATAGCCCGAGTTTACCACCCGGTGATCCTTCCCGAGCAATTCCTCTCTGGAGTAGCTGGAGATTTCGCAAAATTTGTCGTTCACATATTGGATCTTCCCTTTGTGGTCAGTCACCGCCACAATCGAGGCCTCATCCAGCGCAAACTTGACGTCGGCCAGCTGTTTCAGCGAACGCTGCAATGCTTCCCGAAAACTGGAATCGGTAATATGCTGCTCTAATTGTTCCAGCAGCAAATCGACATTCGACGCAATATTTTCCGAGGGGTAGCGCGCTTTGGCGTTTTGGTCACTCAAAATTCAGCAACCCCTTTTTCATGGCGAATTTGACCAGATCCGGGCGCGTCTTCAAATCCAGCTTCTCCATCAGGTTGCTCTTGTGGGATTCGACTGTTTTGACGCTGATAATGAGCTGCTCGGCGATTTCTTTATTGGAGTAACCTTGCGCCACCTTGGCCAAAATTTCTTTCTCACGGTCGGACAAAGACTCGTAAGTGCCCGCGTGTTCGCCGCTTTTCATTTTTTCGAGATAATCGCTCATGAGCCGCTTGGTCGCTGTCGGATGCAAATAGGCGTTCCCCGAGGAGATGTGACGGATCGCCGTCAACAGTTCATCGTGGGGAGCGCTCTTCAAAATATATCCGGATGCTCCGGCTTGAATGGCGCGGAACAAATATTCCTCATCATCATGCATCGTCAAAATCAAGATGGCGATGTCCGGCAGCAGCTTCTTCAGCTCCCCGGCGGCCGTTAATCCGTCCTTGCCGTGCGGCATGCTCAAATCCATGAGCACCACATCCGGCTGAAGCTCTTCCGCTTTGGCGATCGCTTCGTCGCCGTCCGCCGCCTCTCCCACGACCTGCATGCCGTGTTTTCCATCAAGCAGCATGATCAGTCCTGAACGGACCACCGCATGATCGTCTACCACCATAATTCGAACCATCCGTCGTCTCCCTCCGCAAGCATGCCGCTATCCTTTTTTCATTTTAGCATAAAGGATTAGGAAGAAGCCGCTTCGGACGAGTTTTCTGCGAATTTGCGCGATATCCGTTCCGCCGCCAGCTTGATGCAGTTTCGTTCTTCCGGCCGGTACACGCGCTTCCAACGGTCGCCTGCGAGCAGAACACCCATCACCGATGCGCCCTCCGTCAACGGAACCGCATAGGCGGAGCGCAATCTCTCTGCGGTCATAATCGGATATTCATGAAGCGTTCGGGACATGATCAGATCCGCGAAGTTGACCGGCATGGCTCTGCCCACTTTCACGACGGTTCCGGTCAATCCCCGCCCAGGGCGATCGGATATGCTGCTATAGCGTTCGCCTTCGTTGCCGGAGGCCGCCTTCCAATGAAGAGACCGCGATTCGCCCTCCACAAGGCCTACGCAACAGAAGTCGCAGTCGATTTCGGTCCGCAGCTGCTCCATCACTTCGAGCCAAAATGCCGATTTCCCGCCATCCACGCCGGATCCCCCCCTTCTTCCTTATCATGTTCTTTTAGTGTAGAACCGCACCGCGGGCAAGTCAGTCAGGGAACTCCCTGAAAAAGCCGGCGGGAATTACCTGATTTTATTCTCCGGTGTGATTTTTCTCACAACAAAATAAGGGAATCCCCGCCGAGGTTTTCAGGAAATTCCCCGATAACGGTTTTTAGCTCAAGCGATTATGCTATTCCCATAAGGTCAAAAGGAGTTGGCGGACATGGCGATGAGCGTGGAAGCGATCGAACGGAACGGCAAAGCGGCGGAGAAGACGAACAATCCCCTCGGGATCGATAACTTTTTCTCGGAAGAACAATTCGAACGGCTGCAGGAGCTGATGTATCCGAAGCAAGCCGAAGCGGGCAGCTACTTGTTTTGGGAAGGCGAGCCGACAGGAAAGCTTTACTACATCAAATCGGGCAAAGTGAAGCTGCGGAAATCGACGGAGGAAGGCAAAGACTTCATTCTGTCCATTCTGCAAGCCGGCGATTTGCTTTGCGAGCCCGAGGACGGCATGCGGGCGGTCCACAGCTTCAGCGCGGAAGTAGTGGAAAATGCCGATATCGGCGTCATCCAGTGGAAAGACCTTGAGATTTTGTTGTATCGGCACGGGGAATTCGCGGTTCGGTTTATGAACTGGATGGCTTTGATGCACCGGGTGACGGATTCCAAATTCCGAGATCTGCTGCTCTTCGGCAAACCTGGAGCGCTGGCCTCCACCCTGATCCGACTCGCCAACACGTACGGAGTCGCCGGGCCGGACGGCATTCGCATCCGCTTGAAGCTGACGAACTCGGAGCTCGCCGATTTCATCGGCACGACGCGGGAAAGTGTGAATCGGATGCTGAGCGGCCTTCGGGATGAAGGCACAATCGACATTCGGAAAGGGCGCATTGTAATTCTCAGCCTGAACGCCTTGAAGCAAATTTGCCACTGCCCGTCTTGTCCCGCCTGCCCCAAGGAAGTGTGCCGTATCTGATCGCAATCCGCCGACTCACGCCAATGAAATGCCCGCAAACTCCTGGGAGTTGCGGGCATTTTTATTATTCCGAATGCTGCTCCAGCCGCTTCATGAAATCTTCCACCGCACTGTAACCTTGCTGCCGGAGGTACCAGTTGTTCGCAGCCGCTTCAACTAATCCCGCAACGTCTCTTCCGGGCTGGAGCTGGATTTCAAGATGCGGGATTCGAATGTCCAAATATTCGGTAAACATCGGCTCCATCTCCAGTTGGTTGTTGAGCGCCTGGTCCTCCCACTTTGTCAACTCGATGTCCAGAACGATGGGCGTTTCGTCCTGAAAAGCCTTGCGCCCATATAGCCGGGAAACGTTGATGAGGCCGATGCTTCGCAGAGCAAGAAATTCTTTCGTTTTTCCGTCATGCGTGCCTATAATCGTGTCCGGACTTATTTTTTTCAAGACAACCGCGTCATCGGCGACTAGACGATGACCTCTGCGAATCAGCGTGTGCGCCGTTTCGCTTTTTCCAACGCCGGAAATCCCGCGAAGAAGAATACCGATGCCGGACACATTGACGCAAACGCCGTGGATCGTCATCTCGGGCGCCAGCTGTTTCGCCAAATAATCATCGACCAGTTCCATGAACTTGGACGTCGGTTCCTTCGTTCGCAGAAGAGGAATCCCCTCTTCCTCACAATATTTGATCAAATATTTCAGCCCGCCCTGATTCCGGGTCACGATAAAACAAGGCGGATGGTACCTCACGATGTTTCCGATCCGACTATTCCGCTCTGTCTCGCTTAAAGTGTGTAAATAATTGATCTCTTTTTGCCCCAGGATCTGCACATGGGCATGTGAAAAAAACTCGAAATACCCTGCAAATTCAAGTCCCGGACGATTCACCCGGGACTTGGTAATCGCTTGATTCAGGTGCGCACTTCCTGCCAGAACTTCCAACGAAAACCGCTCGACCAAATCATGGATGGTGACACATTTCATCTTTCCCAGTCTCCCTCACTTACGATCAATCGGCTCTGATCAAGCCGTACGTACCGTTATGGCGCCGGTATACGACTTCCGTTTGATGGGCACACCCTTGATGCGTTCCACTTGAAAATATTCTTCGGGCGCTTCTTCCTCTTGATAGTCCTGCACCGAATCGTTGAATTCCGCCCGCTTCAGCCGGGTTCTCAGCTTCTCTCTCCATCTGCGGAACTTGCTGTTCAATTTAACGGCGGCTTGATCGATCGAAGTATACATATCCTCTGTCACCTCTTCGGCCCGAATCACGGTACCTCCGTCGAGTAAAGTCACCTCCACTTTATGAAGCGGTTGATGGCCAAGTAAAGACAGGATCACGTGTATTTCCGCCTCTTCGACCGGCGCCTTGTTCAACCGGCCCAGTTTCAGCTCGGCGTATTCCTTTAAGGCTTCGGTAACCTCTACGTTTTTACCGCGAATGATCATTTTCAATGAACTCATCCCCTTTTCTCTTGGCTGATTTCATTTTATACGCTGCTTGCGCCGCCGGCTGTGAGATGCGTCACAGTTCCATTAATCGATAGTTGAAAAAAGCCCGGCTGCGCGAAGGGCTTTCCTTCCGCGCAAACAGGCTTTGAATTCATGAAAACTCGTCCGGACTTCGCTTGATTACTTCACGATTAACACGGGAATTTGCGCCCGTTGGACAACATAATGGCTGACGCTTCCGAGCATCCACTCCCTGACGGCTCCCAGCCCTCTGCTGCCCATTACGATCAGATCACAGTTGTTTTGTTTGGCATATTCCAAAATCGCGGAAGCCGGGTAACCTGTCAAGACCGCAAAATCGACATTCGACAGGGAAGCCGCTTGATCTTTCGCTTCATCCAGCAGCTTGGCCTCATATTCCTTTACTCTCCTGTCATAGTCCTCCGGCGGGATAAAACCGAACTCTCCGAAAGCGTACGTAGGCTGATAAAGGGCGTGGACAACCGTTAGTTTTGTGCCCGGCGCGCCTTTCGCGATCGCAACTGCCTGTTGCAAAGCTTTCCGGGATGCCTCCGATCCGTCGTATGCAGCCAAAATGTGTTGATACATCCTAACCCCTCCGTTTCTTTGATACTTGTAATGTACCCTTTTGAACCGGCCCAGTCTGTGATATTGATCACACCAAAAAATCCGCATTGCGCGGATTTTCACAAATTTGTTACATAATCCAGTTCTTCACGATAAGACGGATGACATCGCCTCTGCTGATTACGCCTACAACTTTTTGCTCGTTGTCTAAGACCGGGACTTTTTTGAAGTGATGCCTGGACAAAACGGTAACGGCTTCTTCCAGGTCATCGTCTTGAGACAAGGTAATGAGGTTTTTCCTTTTCATGCAATCCTTTACCGGCTTTTCTAAATCGGAAAGAATCTTTTCCTCCATGTGAATTTCCCACTCTAAGTAATACAGAAAAAAGTCGTTATGCTTGGCCGAGATGGGCTTTACAAAACGTAAAACATCGCCGTCGCTTACCATCCCGGCCAGTCGATTGTTCTCGTCGACGACCGGTACGCCCCCGATTTTGTGTTCCACCAGCTTGACAAGCAATTGCCTCAGGGTGGTTTCGGGGTGTACCTTGACAACCTCTGTAATCATAAAATCTTTAACCTTCATAGGAGTCCCCTGTTATTCTTCATTCAAAATCGCGGTCGGGCTAAACACTTCATAATGCATATTTCCGCTTTCCGTGGGAGACGTGTAACAGGCAGTCGATTGTACCATTTCAATCGTTTTGCTGTCGAGCATTGCCGAGGTACCATCCTTTGCTTGGTCAGTTATCGCTTTAAGCATGACCAAGTAATGGAACGGCTATTCCGTTTTCATCCCGCTTCAATCTGTTTTAATAAAACAGAGAGAGGGTGGGGTCTGTGGAGACGTCGAAGCCGAGAGATTATTTCTTCGATAATTTGAAATTTATATTGATCGTGCTGGTCGTCGTCGGGCATGTGCTGGAACCTCTCTGTTCCGTTAGTCGCACAGCGAATACGATGTATAACTTCATCTACTTTTTCCATATTCCGCTGTTTGTTTTCGTTACCGGGCATTTCTCCAAAAAGCTGGACAAGCTCGGCCATCTCGTCGCATTATACGTGGTCTTCGAAACGTTGTACGCCATTTTCGATTTTTATGTGAACCGCCGCACCGAGTTCAACATCACCTTTTTTACACCTTATTGGGTCAATTGGTACTTGCTCGCGGTCGTATTGTGGAAAATCATATTACCCTATTTCACCAGGTTGAGATTCCCGGTGTTGATCGCCGTCGTAATCGCCGTCTTGGCGGGGTACACTTCATCGGAACTCGGTTATTTTTTGTCTATCATGAGGGCCGTAAACTTTTTTCCCTTTTTCTTGGCGGGATACTACATGAACAGGGAATCTCTTAACGTGCTGTTTCGGCGCTCGGTAACAATTGTTTCGGCGATTACGGCGGCCGTTACCTATACTGTCCTTTACGCTTATGGTCAGGAGCTGAAATGTGAGTGGCTTTGGGGCAGTTACAGCTATGAGGCGATCGGCCATCCCGAGTGGTACGCCGGAGTCTATCGCATTGCCGTTTTCTTGGTCACGGTCATTTTATCGGCTGCGGTGCTCTCCCTCACTCCGGCCGGCAAGACGCGGGTCAGCGAGCTGGGGACGAGAACGATGTACCCTTTCTTGCTGCACGGCTTTCTGTTGAAATATGCGATCGCACAAGGTCTCTATAAGTACATCGATACCAGCCTGGAGCTTTGGCTGCTGGTCGCCGCTGCTGTTGCGGCAACGATTCTTCTCTCGATGAAATGGATTGCCGCCGGATTCGTATGGTTGTTCCGTCCCAACCTCTCTTTCTTGGTGAAGAAGCGGGATCCGGCATCCGGTCATGTGCAAACTTAATAAAAACTTCCCTGTCGGTGCGGGTAATTGCGGATTCTGTGCAAAATGTGCGTTCGTACTGTCCGCACTTGGGGCATCGCACATAAACTGACAGCGTGATGAATCCATCACAAAATTTTCAGCCGGTGGTGATGATCATGAGTGCAGGAGTCGGTTTCGGGTTCGGCATAGGCCGCTTTGCTGCTTTCGTATTGGTGCTTTATATCCTGCTGGTCATTGTTTTAAGCGCAGGCTTGTGGATCTAAGACGTTTCCCCTTATTCCTCTCCCTCGTCAACCCGAAACGGTTTGGCGAGGGATTGTCTTTACAAGAACGGATGCGGATGCGGGTTCAAATCTTCTTCCGTCAGCTCGCGGGTCGCGTAACCCAACTCCACCGGAACTTTCCGCCATCTGTCCAATCCGGTCAAACGTTGGAACGGATGTCCGAACGACATCGGCAGCATGCCCGGGATGATGACTTTCACACAACGTAGCCCAAGGTGAGACAATTCAGGAGCGGTTTGGTCTACGACAATAATGTCGAGTCCCAGCTTACGGAATTGTTGCAGCACGGATTTCAAATCTTCGGTAAGATCCGAATGCGTCGGCATCCATTTAAACTCCTCGGTGAATGACCGGGCCTCACGGCCGGATTCGAACAAAAAATCGAATCGCGCTTCCGCGCCGGGAACGGTGTACAAGCACGCATGATCCGGCATTTCCGCCACCAGCTCCGGTTCGTTCAGCATCCTGGAAAATTCCTCACCACGGGTGTTATACATATCATCCAAATAGGCGGCATGACCGGCCAATTCGAAAATGGCGCTCTTCGCGGCGCGGACCGGATCCAAATGGGCGCCGGCCGCGCAGATGAGATTGGCGCCGGTGTTTTTTCGGTTCTTAGCGACCGCCCAAATGCTCGGAATCCGGTTTTCCGTTGTGGCGTTAAATAAAGCAACATCGAAACCGGAAACGGCTCTCACGCGCTCGATCATGAGCATCAACTCCGTATCCTGCGCCGTGTCGGGTTCGAGCCGGGGAATAGGCATCCGCGCATACCAGGCGAGCAGAAAAGCATCTCTTTCCACGACCTCCAGCAGCCCGTGCAATATCGCTTCCTCCATATTTCCTCCCACGGCGCATCCGTTCGATCCCTCCATCACGAATCTGGCTCCTGAAACAGTTCCGTAGTAGGCGAGCTCTTGCGGGACCAAAATCGGGCGATCCTCCGTCAACGATTGTCCCCATACCCAAGGAATGACGGCTTCCTCATCGAATTTCTCAAACGGAAAATCCGGCGATGCGTACTGTTCCTCGGAATACAACCCTGCCGAGACAAGATGGAGCGCCTGTTGCCGCACTTCGCGGTAACTGGATTTGACCACGATTCGTTTGCCGCGCGGCATCATGCCGCAGTATCGTTCTAGGCCCTCCAAGATCGCCGTATCCCCGCTTTTCTTGTAGGAGTGGGAGCGGCCGGCGGTGATTTCGTTGCCAGTGCCTGACGGCAGCGTTACAAGAACATCGCAGAACGGAGACTGCGAATCCTTCGTTTTCGTGTGGAGCAATCCTGTTCGTTCGTCCTCATACGCTTCGATTAACGTCTCCGCAAGCTCGTCCGAGGACTTGCTCCGATAGGCATCCTTATGCATTTTAGCTCTCGGTAAGAGAGTGATTCGAGCGCTGTCCGGCGAATCCTCAGACAGTGAACCGCATACCGGACATGCCGGATCCGGCAAGAAACGGTGCAGAGAACCGGTGAAGCTGTGCAAGTCCAGTAAATAGATTCGCTTTTCGGTGCGCGCCGTCTTTCCTTGAAGAAAGAGTCGGACCTCGTCGCGAATAAAGCAACCCAACTGCCATATCGCGGCATCGGAGATCGTGGGATCGAGCCGGATGACTCCGTCTTTCCATAGCGCCATTAGGCGGATAATTGATTCCTCTCTGCCGCTTTCCGCTTCCATCTGCCGGTTTTGCGCACATAACGAGCAGCCTGTAATACCCGGGCGCACGAGAGGGCCGGCCGCTCCTTCGCTGGAAGCAACAAAGCCGACAAGCCACGGTTTATTCGTTTTGTACAGAACCTCTGCCGCCGCCTGATGATCGGAAGGCCGAAATTCGTCGCTCATCACGAGACACAAAGACGCCGATGCCGGAATTTCGGACCGGAAATCCCGGTTGCATACCACCTTATAGGTTTCCGACAATTGGCGGATGACCATCTCCGCTAACCGGCCGGTTCCGATGACCGCAATCACGGCACTCATCCGATCGCCTCCTTTTTTCAACTCCCAAAATACATATGTTTCCGGTGCGTCCGATGTGACTTAATAAAGCTCTACATTTACTAAGTTGCCGTTCTGTGGTATAATAGGACGTTCCATTTCCCGATAGAAAGGTGGCCCATCATAATGACCTTGTATCGTATTTTACTTTTTTATAAATATGTCGCCATTCCCGATGCCGAAGCCTTCGCGGCGGAGCATCTCCAATATTGCAAGGATCTCGGAGTCAAAGGACGAATTTTGATCGCGAACGAAGGCATCAATGGTACGTTGTCCGGCACGGTGGAACAAACAGAACGTTACGTGACGGATTTGCGGCGCAATCCCCTGTTCTCCGATGTCGTGTTCAAAATCGACGATAGCGAAGAACATGCCTTCAAGAAAATATTCGTACGTTACAAAAAAGAACTGGTCACGCTGCGTTACGACAAGCCGCTGAATCCGAACACCGACGGTGGAGCACGGCTTAAGCCCAAGGAGTTCCACGACCTGCTGCAGCGGGATGACGTGATTGTGCTGGACGGACGCAGCGGTTACGAATACGACCTGGGCCACTTCCGCAACGCCATTCGGCCGGAAGTCGATTCCTTCCGTGAATTTCCGCAATGGATTCGGGATAACCTTACGGACCATAAGGACAAGAAAATATTGACCTATTGCACCGGAGGAATCCGTTGCGAAATGCTCACCGCGGTTATGCGCAATGAAGGCTTTGAAGACGTGGCTCAGCTGGACGGCGGAATCGTCACTTACGGCAAAGACCCGGAAGTGAAGGGGCGGCTGTTCGACGGGAACTGTTATGTTTTCGACGAGCGTGTGTCCGTGCGGATCAACCAAACGGATGAGCATGTCCTGGTGGGCAAATGCCATCATTGCGGCGAGCCGACCGACCGCTATATCAATTGTGCGGACGATACCTGCCACCTGCAGCATCTCGTATGCAGCGACTGCGAAACCGAATTCCAAGGCTATTGCTCCTCGGAATGTGCGGAGAACGATCACGCGGTGTCCATCGGATAATCCAAACGCCATCTCAACCGCTAAGGTGAGATGGCGTTTTTTTCGTTGTCAACCGACATTTACTTTGTTCCTGCCTTCCGCTTTGGAACGGTATAAGGCGGCATCCGCCGTTTCGATGAGTTCGTCGGGAAAGAGATCTCCGCCGTCATAGGAGGAAATGCCGATCGATACGGTCACCGCAGCACCGGTAGGGGAGATTGACTCTGCAAGCTTTGCTCTTAAACGTTCCGCAATCTCCGCGGCCGTTATCGCATCCGCCTTTTTCACCAAAATGCCGAATTCCTCCCCGCCGAAACGGAAACATAAATCGTGCTCCCTGGAGACCGTGGGCATGATGGAAGCGAGAAACTGCAGTACATGGTCGCCGGTCAAATGGCCAAAAGTGTCGTTTACATCTTTAAAATGATCGATATCCAACAATAGGAGTGAAAAAGGAACTTTGGCATTCACCCATTCGTGGATCGTGAGGTCGAACGCTTTTCGATTCGCCAGCCGGGTTAAGCCGTCCATTTGAATTTCATGGTTTAATTGATTTAAATGCTGAAGGATTCTCTGGTTCAATTGGTTGACTTCATAAATCCTGGATTTCACCACAGGGGGAGAAGCCGCAGTTTCCGAACGGCCTGAGGCCGCTTCTTCCGAATACTTGGCCAGCTGATAAAGCGGCTTTGCCATGTAGTGCGCGACTAGCCACACGAACAGCAAGATCAGCCCGAGCATCGGCAGCGATTCCAGCAGCATTCGGTTGATCAGCCGCTTTTGCGGCCCTTCTATCACGGTAATGGGCGTTTGCGACACAACTCCCCAGCCGCTTTTCGGCACGAAGGCATACCCCGCAAAGAAAGGGTCTCCCTTGGAGTTAACGACTTCCTGTGCGCCGCTCTGACCCCGCAGTACATTTTCAATGACGGGATTATTCTTCACCGCTTCGTTTATCCGATTTTTGTCCGGATGGAAAATTAAATGTCCGGTCGCATCCACGACGTACATGTAAGAGCCGTTCCCGTAAAAGTGATGGCCTAGCAATCTGCTTAACGCATTATCTTCCTGCAGATAGATCGTTCCCCCGACGAAACCGGCATACGTTCCGTCCTTACGAAAAACCGGGCTCGTGATCAGAAGAATTAACCTTCCAGTCGTCCCGATGTAAGGCTCGGAAATCAGCGGAACCTTGGACTCGTTCGCCAGTCGGGACGCTGCAGAAGTCAATTGGGTGCCTTTGGTCACCTGATTTTGCAGACTCGTCTGCCGCACCACCCGATTGGAATCCACATAGAGGATCGAGTTGAAATACTGCTGGGTTCGGGTGTATTGAAGATTGAATTCCGTTTCGCCGAAATGGGGGTTTGCCGCCGCTTTGGCGATATCTCCCAAGCTTTTTTGCATGATCCCCAACATATCGTTCGTATCCATGGCGAGTTTTTTCGCATATTGGGAGTTGCTCTCCAAATAACTGGCAGCCAATGAATTCCGGATTGCTTTCATACTCGTATAACCGCCTACCAGTCCCGTCAATAAAACCGAAAAAATGACGAGCAGGCTTAAAGCAGTTCGAAGCGTAATCCCTTTACTTGACTGCATGTTTGTTGTTCTCTCCACTTCCCTGACCGTGCTGTTCACGGATGACGTTCGTATACGCGATGGTATTTCCTTTCTTATCCCGGACCGGCGATATGGTCACCCGAATCTCCGCTTGTTTCCCGTTTTTGAGCCGCAGCGAAGTGTGATATTCCTTCACGATATCCTTGCAGATCCCTTCGAACAGCTCCGGCTCCAACGGTGCCGTTCGGCCGGCCAGCTCTCGGAACGTCCAGCCGAACCGATGCTCGAAAGCCGAATTCACCCTCAGCACGGCATGCTTCCAATCCGTAATGCATACCGCTTCCCCCAGGCAGTCCAGTAAGGAATACAATTGCCCCTGGGCCGCAATCCGTTCCACCTCCGAACGGACTCGTTCGGTAATATCGACACAGGACACGATGATCTCGGCAACGGTACCGCCTCGTCGAATCGGGCGCAAAAAGGCCATATACCAAATCCCGTTTAGCTGGCCTTCATCAATCACTTCTTCTCCCTGCCATGCCCTTTGCAAGTAATCCATCATCCGTGCCGCGTCGGCGGCAGGCAGAAATTCGTGCATCTCTTTGCCAATGACCTGCTGAGGGACGAGTCCCAACCGGTACAACAATTCTCCGTCGCATAACGTATGGATGAATCGGCCGTCTTTTTTGGTTATTCTGAGCGTCATGCCCTGCTGTTGCCGAATCGTATATTCATAATCCCGTCTGACCATGCGAAGCTTCTCTTCCATCCAAATATGATCCGCAAACTGCGGCTCGATTCCATTACGCGCGAGAACTTGTGGAATCTCCGGGAATCTGCATTCCAACTCTTCGGCCGGAAGCGGCCGGCTGAACAAATATCCCTGCGCCTGATCGCACAAGTTCTGCTGCAGGAACATGAGATGTCCCGGGTGCTCGACCCCCTCGGCAATGACATGGAGATTCAAATTGCGCGCCATTGAGATGATGGTCTTGACGATGGTGGCATCCTGAATGTCACTCATGCATTCTTGTACGAAAGATCTGTCGATCTTCAAAGTATCGATCGGGAATCTTTTCAAATACGCAAGCGAGCTGTAGCCTTTGCCGAAATCGTCCATGCTGATCGACACGCCGATTGTTTTGAGCTTCTGCAGCGTATCGATCGAACGGTCAACATCCATCATCATGCTTTCGGTGATCTCCAAATCCAGGTACCGAGGGTCAAGGCCGGTCTCCTGCAAAACCGCTTCGATCTTCTCGAACAAATCGGGCTGGGCAAATTGACGCGCCGAAAGATTGACGGATACCGACATCGGCGGATGTCCCTGATCCTGCCATCTCTTATTTTGCAAACAAGCGGTTTGGAGCACCCATTCGCCGATCGGGACTTCCAAGCCGACTTGTTCGGCAACCGGAATAAATTCATTCGGAGACACAGTGCCCCATTTCGGATGGTTCCACCGGAGCAATGCCTCGTTACCCGTTACGACTCCACAGCGGAGATCCACTTTGGGCTGATAGCAAAGTGACAATTGGCCGCGATTCAACGCTCGGCTTAGTTCCTTCTGCATGGCGGTCATCGAACGTCGAATCATTAGGTATCACCTGCATCGATATATTTCAACAAAATTCGACAACAATGGAAAAGACGAATTTCTATTCTTTTTTATCGGTAGAACGACACGAATCCGTGAGGTATAATCAGCATAATCTTCGGTCGGCTGCAAGGAGTACGTGAACGTTGAACAAAGTACAATTTTTCCGTGGTGTAAGAGATTGCATTCCTACTTTGCTGGGATATTTGAGCATCGGTTTCGCTTCCGGCATCATCGCCAAAAGCGCCGGATTAAGCGTGGCGGAAATCGCGCTGCTCAGCATTTTGGTGTACGCCGGATCGGCCCAATTCATCTTTGCCGGAATGATCGCCTCCAACCATTCTGCGGCGGGTATAGTGGCGACCCTATTTTTTGTGAATTTGCGGCACTTACTTCTAAGCGCGGCGCTGTCGCCCTATTTTCAGAAATTGACGCCCTTCAAAAACTTGCTGATCGGATCGCTGCTGACCGATGAAACCTTCGGCGTCTCTTCGGCGCAAGGGGCCAAGGAAGGCGCCATTCATCCGAGCTGGATGCACGGCTTGAATCTGGCAGCCTATTTGAATTGGATCGCGGCCAATGTGGCCGGTGCTTGTTTGGGGCAATGGATCTCCGATCCCGAGCGGTTCGGACTGGATTTTGCGCTGCCGGCCATGTTCATCGGTCTTCTCGTTCTTCAGATGATCAGCCGGAAGAAATATAAGTCGGATATATTAGTCGCGCTCTGTGCCATCATCGTCGGGGTAGGCTGCGAAGCCCTCTTCGGCAAAAGCGTAAGTATCATCGCGGCGACGATCACGGCAGCGACTTTGGGATTGGTGGTGGAAAAATGGAGGTAAGCCGGAGCATTTTCATCCTGATTGTGTGCTGCTCCCTCGTGACGCTGCTTCCGAGGGTGCTGCCGCTGATGGTCCTCAGCCGGTTCTCCTTGCCGGATTGGGCGCTTAGATGGCTGAGCCATATTCCGATCGCCGTTATGGCTGCCTTGGTCGGGCAGGAGCTGCTGCAGGTGAAAGACAGTTACCGACTTGCGGATCATATGGACCTGCTGGCCGGAATCCTGACTTTCTTCGTAGCCGCGAAAACCAAAAGTTTGCTGTGGACCGTGATTTTCGGCGTCATGTGCACGCTCGTCCTGCGGTGGATGGCCGCATGACGGCGTCTGCAGGTTAACCCTGCATGTCCTTAGCTAAAGCGCAAAGCTTATTCATTGTGTTCCAGTTGCGTACGGTCACCGGAACGCCGAGCTTTTGCAAATTGTTCCCCAGCTTGGAGTCCGCTTGGCCTTGGCGAAAGAGCAGATGAATTTCGCGGCCGATCACTTGATAATCGTCCGGCCCCTTATACGGTGCAAGCCGGTCAATCGCTTCCGGAGGCGGTGCTTGCCGGAGCAGGCCGACATTCACGTTTTTGCCGTCCGGCGCAACTTCCGACTTGTACGGGCACTCTTCCATGATGCGTTCCAGTTCTTCCGAAGTTCTTAAGATGACCGGAATGGTCAGCCCGAATTTGGACTCGATTCCCGCTTCAATTTCCCGCTGCATCGAAGCTTCATCGGACGCAGACTCGAATATCACATTCCCGCTGTTAATATAAGTCTGCACCCCGCCGAATCCCATCGATTCGAACAGCTGCTTCAATTCCGCCATTTTGATCATGTTCTTCCCGCTCACATTAATGCCTCTTAACAACGCGACGCACATCGCCATTTGTATGGCCTCCTCCTCGGTTAACCTTTAGCTTTCCTCAGCTTAAACTCCGCTCGGATTTCTCCCGCAACTTTGCCCGCCATGTTGTGTATCGGAGGGTTCGTATACTCGGACAAAGCATCCAGCGCTCCCCCCGCCCCGATCCCTAGCTGACGCAGCACTTCGTTGACCACCGCGTAGATCGCGCGTGCTCCTCCGTCTTCGATTTTGACGGCGATCCCGAATCCGGTCTCCCTGTCGCCTAAACAGTACACGGACTCCGCGCCTGCCTTGCCGAAAATTCGCCCGCAGAAAGCCCGCATCAGATCCGTGCAGTAACGGCTCTTGCCGCCGACCAGGCATCACCATATTCATATAATAGATAACCGCTTGCATCAACGACCGCAATGTGGCCAAGGTGAGAGCTTTCCACCACACCTCCGCGGTACACGTTGGCGACCCGATTCATGAGACAGCTCCTTTAAGCGTAATGTGTAAACTTTCAGCAACTGTTTATTTCGGTCGGCACCATCGGTCTTCCTCTCATGTAAGCAAAAAATCCCTTGCTGAGCAAGGGATGCTAAAAATGCTGCTGGGGGTTAGTGAATCCACTTTTCTTTCAGAAGCTTGATATAAATACCACCTACGACGCTGCGGTGTTGAAAATTCATTTGTCTGGCCGTCTTCGTATCATACCAATCCGTAAAGGGAACGCGATCCGGAGTTTCATTCAAAAACTTCCACAACGGTTCCATCAATTTCATAAAATCTTGTTGCTCTGTCGCCAGAGAAGCGGCCCAAATCAACCAATCGGCTTTCGTGTAGGCTTCTCTGCTATCCAACGGGACGCCATATGGATTCTGCCGCGTAATATACCAGGCGATTTCCTTATTTACGATCTTTCGATCGAAGATGTCGGTGCCAAATAGAGTATCCCATATCAAGTTATACTTGAGGCTCCAAGTACCTTCCTGACCAAAGGCCAGCTTGTAGTGATCCTGATCATTCGCCAATTTCCCCCACTCAGCCGCCATATTCTTAGCCGCTATCCTATACCGTTCCGCTTCATCGGAATGACCCCGCATGCCATTCAGGAGAGAATAGCTGGCAACACCCATGATGGCCTTCACGGACAAGTTGGCATTACGAGCTAAGTGGCCGGCAAAATCATCGGTACATAATTGATTTTCGGGATCGAGACCGTGCTCGATCAAATAGTCCGCCCACTGAGTCAAGAGCTCCCAATCCTCTTCGGTAAAGTCCGTTTGCCGATCCGCTGAACAAACTGCAGCTGCCATGATCAGCATATTACCGCATTCCTCAACCGGCATTTGCCCTTCCCTTGCGTTGTCCGAATAAACCTGCCCGTTGGCCAGCGGATATTGTCCGACATCATGCGGAGCAAACTCGAACGGCCAAGCTTCGCTTGCAGCATATTTCATGATGGGCCTCATCATCGCTCGCACCAATTCGGGTTGATAGAGTAAAAACAAGGGAATGGAAGGGTAGCTCACATCGACCGTTGCGATACAACCGTTACTGAAACACTCTTTGGATAAAAACAAAAGCTTCCCATCCCGATCAGCCACCAGCTTGTGCGCGGCAATCGCCTGCCGATAGGCCAGCATCAACAATTCGGCATATTTCACTCCGCCGGCCTGGACGCCATCTTCCCACAGTTGCCGATCGAATGCGGCACAGCGCGCCAAGATTTCAGGATATTCGGCGAATGCCGCCGATAGGAGGCCGGATACCGTCATACCGTTTCTTTTCCAATAAGCCTGCAATTTATCGCCGAAATATTCGATTGAGTAGACATCATCGTAAGCCAGTACGATAACATTTGACTTTTCTTCAGCCGTCACATCGCCGCAATCCCAGGTACACGCCATGACCAGATTATTTTCGCGAACAGCTTGAGGCATCTCCAGCCGATGGGCTGAAATCATCTCTCCTCTATTCACAAATTGTTTACGAATGGAAGCTGAATCTATGTAGGTTCGCAGGCCGTCGGATTTGTTCACCGCAAAATAAAACCGGCCCCAATCGATTCTGACATCGTCACCCGAACGGTTTAAGTAAGCCTGCTCTTCATGACCCACTTGCAGAACGACAAGCCCCTCTTCCTGATCCTGCCGCCAAACCACCTTCTGATCGCTGGAATTTACGCACCATTCCGCTGTGACATCAAAGTAAATTTGCACACGGTGGGGTTTGCCGTCAATCGAGCGTACAGAGAGCCCGACATAGGATGCGGGTCTGGATAAGAGATCCAGATCATCCAAGAGCAGCGGGCTTGTGAAACTCACCTTCAAGCCGATCCCCAGTTCCTCATAATCATAAGTGCTGGAAAGCGCCGTTAGCCGAAAATCCTTTTGTGTCATGGCTTTCGGCTCACTGTAGTAGTTTTCAGCGTTCGGTTCAACCAAGCCGGCAAATCTCCGGGGGACTCCATCGATCAGGATCAGGCCCGTCATGGCGTTTCGTTTGCCGGTCCAATGCCTTGTAAAATCGTCAGTCAGTCGGTCCGCCATCGACCAAACGCTGAAATAAGGATCGATGGTAACTAAAGGCACAGCAGGCGGGCGAAGGTTGGTTTTCATTGTCGTGTTCCTCCTTTGATAATCGTAATCCGGATGCCGCCGGAACGATGTTCATATTGAAGAAGCAGCGTTCGAGTCTGCTCATCCCAATCGATAGAAAGCGGAATTTCGATACCGTCGGCATGCATGATGATACGGGCCGGCAGCGCCGAGCAACGGATTCTGGCGACCGCATTCAACTGTATCGGCCCTTTGGCTAGGAACTCGATGCTGCTAGAATCTTCGATAAAATTTTCGATTCTAGAGGAAGCTGCAACGATGCCGCTGCCCGCTTCTTCTGTATATTCCAGGTCATACAGCAAAACCTGGTTTCCGGGTTGTACCGCAACTTGACGAACGATAGGGAGACGAGGACGCAGTAAATCGACGAAACAGCCCTCCAGTTCGAGCGGCCGCTCGTGAACGGACTCATTCATGACCGATGCGATGACATAAGGACCTCTCTTCATCATGAAATGATTCGTGGGATTCCAGCGCATTTCGCCGACATTCAAAGCTGCCATCGTTTCCCGAACCGCCGCCCGGAGCCGTTCAGCCGACTCGGCGCTTTCCGCCAATCGATCCGGCCGAACGCGCAGGAAGTTGACCCACCCCTTGCCGACAGGTGTCAGGCCTTCCTGCGAGTTTACAGCCAACCCCAGACATTCGAACAAATGCTCTCTGGGTGAAGGATAGACTCGCTTTCCTTGGTTCCACCACTCTTTCACCTTGTGATACGGATCGCTGTCATCCCCGACATAAATTAAGGCTCCGCCGTCTCTCACCCACTGAGCCAATGCGTTGTGAAGATCCGGGAATTCCGGCTTCATGAATTCGTAACTCAAAATCAGCAGCCGATAGTCCTCCAAATAACCGGGAAAACGTCTTACATTATCGAGTTGAACCGGTCTTACCGGCAGGCCATGCTTGATCAAAGGCAGCGTCAATCCGTAAAAGGATGAGAAATTCAGCAATTCCAACGCGTACTCGTCCGTCAATTCCACTTCGTTCGTGCCGTCGTATTTCAGCATGAAGCCGGCGGTATCTACGCCCGGACGCATGCGTTGATACATCGCAGAATCGGCCAGCAGGACGCCCACCTTGGTTTCGTTGCCGAAAACTTTCACGTCCGGCTGATCCATGTTGCCAAGCGTATGCATTACGGTTAACAGCACAGTCGCATAATCCGCCGGAATGCCTTCCTTGCCGTTTCTGTCTTCGCGGGGATACAGCCCCTCAAATACGCGCTTCGGCCATGGGGCGACTTCGTAATGGGAAACTTCCGGATGCAGCAACGATGCCGTCAACGTTTTAAAGTAATTTTCCTGATAGTCTTTCCATGTCCGCTTCGGGTCGTCCTCGATCGGATCGTGCAAAAACCACATTCGGCGGCCGGTTCCCCGTACGAGCTCCTGCATCATGCCATACTCCAAATAGGCGGTTTCGAATGTTCTTTCCGCCCTCTTGCCCTCGTAGACATTCGCGGTACGGGACGTGCCGGTCCAAATCTGTGCAATATATCCGTTAATGGACGGCACATCGAGAAGTTTCGATTCCGGACTGACGATCCGCCACTGGGTATAATTAATGAGACTGTGAGTCGGCACGAAAAACCGGATCGGCCGATTGTACCGCACCATCGAATATTCCTTGAGCGCCGAGCAAAGGCGATCCAGGCATCGGGTGTACAAATAAGCCTTCAATTTCGAAGCGCGGTACTGAGCATCCTCCGACTCATGCGGCGCGATCCACGGCTCGTTGTAATGGTTTTGCCACTCCCGTTTGAAGGCTTCCGAGTACCCTCCTTCTACCCAAAATTCCGGTTCCTCCAGATGAATGGCGTCGACACCGGCATCCACGGCAGGGCGAATCCGATCGATTAAAAACTGGGAGTAAGCGACCGTAGGCACCATATAGGGGATATCTACCGACGTGCCATGAATGATGTACTCCCCGCTCTTGTACTTTTGCGCTTCGTCCCAGTGGGAGCGGCCGTCAAATTTGCCGTTCAAATAATCCTGATAGCCTCCCCACGAAACCCCGGTCATCAAGTGCACGCGGTAGCCATATTCTTTCCATTGCCGTATCCGTTCGGGCATACTTTCATTTATACCGTAGACCATCACAAAATCCGTCTGTAAATCATACTTTGGCCCGTAACCGCTCCCTTCCTGAAACCCTGTGCGTTCTTCCTCACGTGCTCCTCTGTTCAACGCCTTCACTCTCCCTTCTCCACATTGTCCGCGGTCGCTCTAAATTGAACACGCAGAGTCTTGATCTCAAATGGGGTGAATGGCAATTCCACTCTGGAGTCGTTTTCCTTCAATTTCCCGATCGGGTTTTCCATCAGATCTGTCTCTTCTATTAATTGACATGGCATACCGAAGTACACCGTCGCGTTCGCCTCGGTTCCCGCCGTTTCAAACAAACGAAAGATCAAATGATCGCTGTCTTCCGCCTTCTTCACCGATTCCACCATCACGTACGGATGCTCGATTTGTACCAGTTGAACCGGCGATCGCTGCTCTACGTCCGCACGCCGCGCTTCCACGATGGTCAGGGGGATGTTGGATTCGTAGCCTTTGCGATAAACACCGGCATCTATAAAATCTCCCGCGTGCGGATAGAGAGCATAAGTGAACTCGTGTATAGCACGATCCGCGTTCGGATCCGGATACGACGGGCTCCGGAGCAAATTCAGATCCAGCACGTTCATTTGCGCGGTGTGACCATATTTGCAGTCGTTGATCAGCGCGACACCAAAGTCGGGTCGGGATAGATCGATATATTGATGGGCGCAAATTTCGTCTTTCGCAAATTCGATCATCGTATTGCGGGTGGTTGGCCGTTTCAAATAGCCAAACTGAATTTCGCAATTCACTAGATCGCTCGACACGGTTGTCGGGAAAGACACCCGAAGCATTTTTCCGGATTCCCGCCAGTCCGCTTTCGTTTGAAATTCAACTGTTGATCCGTCCATTGTCAGCGTGATTTTTTGTTCAAGTGTCGATTCCCCGTACCGGTACTCCTGCTCGACGATCGCTTTAGGCCCGTTAATATAAGCTGTTGTTCTTTCCAGATTCATCGTCCCGGCCGCCATATCTCGATAATCCCGCGGAAAATCCCAAGCATCCCCGTTATCATGATAGACCGTAAACACGTTTGCCTTGCAGCCCGGCTGAATCGCCTCCCGTCCGATCGTCTTGTCGTACACCGACAAAATGCTGCCGTCTTCATCGAAACGGATAGACAGCCGATTGTTCTCCAAAGCGCGATCGTCCGCCCTTAACCCGTCGATAATAGGTTCCTGCGCGGCCTCCCGAAGCGTTCGGTAGCCCATCGCAGGAATAAGGACGTCATACCATTCCCCATTCCATTCGACCCACTCCCGCCGATCCCACGGCAGTGAATTGAACAGCACCGGCTCGTGCGCCCATCCGGTCAGCCCGGCTACGGAACAGTACGTCTCTTCCAGCATGGAACGCACTTGCGTCAACAGCGTCTCATACCGGATCAGCGACTCATCGTATACTCTGCCGATCGAGGAACCGGGCAAAATATCATGAAATTGGTAGAGAAGCACTTCTTTCCATATTTCTTCGAGCCTGGCGGCAGGATAGGATTCGCCGCAGAGCATCCATAAGAGCGATGCTGCGAACTCCAGCTCACGCAGACTTTTCTCCAACTTTCGGTTATATCGTTTGTTTCGCGCCTGGGTGGTCAGCGTTCCTTGATGCTTTTCCAGGTATAATTCTCCTTTGTACGTTTGAAAGCGCGAAGCCTCTCGCTCTAATCGCCTGAAGAAGGAGATGGACGGCTCCTGAACGACCGGCGGAATACCCGACAAATTTTTCTCACGTGCCAGCCGTTCCAAATGCTCTTCTCCCGGACCCCCTCCCCCGTCGCCAATCCCGAACAGCATCAGGGCGTTCTCGGACACGCCCTTGTCCGCATAATTGCTTTCTATTTTGACCAGCGACCTGGGTGCGGCCGGACTGTTATAGGTCTCTTCAGGAGGAAGGTGCGTAAGCACCCGGCTTCCGTCAATTCCTTCCCATAGGAAGCTGTGATGCGGATGCGCGTTATACACATTCCAAGACAATTTCTGCGTCATCATATAGTCCACACCGGACTTTCGCAGCAGCTGAGGAAGACTGCCGGTGTATCCGAATACGTCCGGCATCCAAAGCACTTTCATTTCCTTGCCGAATTCCTTTTGGAAGAATCGTTTGCCATACAGAATTTGACGCACAAGCGCTTCGCCGCCGGAAATATTGGTGTCCGGCTCGACCCACATCGCGCCTTGAGCTTCCCATCTCCCTTCCATAACACGTTCTTTCACCTGGTCATAGAGCTTCGGGTGATGGTCTTTTATCCATTGATAAAGCTGCGGCTGGCTGGCGCCAAACACATAATCCGGGTATTTCTCCATATTGCGCAGCACCGTAGAGAATGTCCGCGCCCCTTTGCGTATCGTTTCCCGTATCGGCCACAGCCAGGCGAGGTCGATATGCGCGTGCCCGATGGCGCTGATCGTGAGAGCAGGATCTCCGCCGCGTTGGGCCAGTTCTTCGGAAACCTTGTTCTTTGCGCGACGCACACGACCGGCATCGATCTCGGCCAATTCGTTCGAAGCCTCGTAAAGACATTGGAGAATTCGTGCCCTCCTCGCGCTTGAGTCCGGCAAATGTTCGGCTAACTCGATCAACACTTCGAAATCGTAGTATAGCTCCCGGACCTCATCCTCACATACGGCGATATCGGCTTCCTTCAACGTCCCGCTTCTATAACTGCCGAACAAATCGTTGCAGCCTCCGTCCGCCCACAAATCGATCACTTCACCGCCTCTAGCCGAAGGAATAATGTCCACCACCCTCTTGCCGGGCAGACCAAGACGATAATCGAATTCCGAGTTGACATTGGTGAGTCCTTGCCGAGGAGTGCCCTCGCGATCTACCAAGCATAATTCTCCGTTAACGTCGATTAACAGCACAACATGGCTGCCGGCCAGGGAATCAGGCACGATCCCTTCAAAATGAAACCAGGCGCAGTCCCACAGTTTTCCCCATTGTTCTCCCGGTTTCAGTTGCACTTTCCGGCCTTGCGTTCTTTCCTCGAATGGAACCGGCTCTGAGGTGACCCACGCCGTTACAGTCAGGGAGGATACTGGTTTATATATGTGCCTTTGCAAATCGGAAAATATAAGTTTCGCCTTGTTCAGAATGATCTCATTTCTCTCGTATGGCATGGCTGATCCGCTCCTTCATGGCAACGAAATAAAGAGGACTGACGCGCGGCAGTCCTCTTTTTTCGTCTTCTCTGCGAGGTTACTTCGTTATGGCCTCCGCTCTTTTTTGAGCGTCATCCAATATGCCTTTGATATCGCCGTTTGTCATAATCGCCTTGGCCACGGCGTCGCCGAAGATTTGCCATACTTTCGAGCTTTCTTTGGCGAACGTCGGAAGCCCTTGTACGTTGCCAGCCATCGCCAGGTAATGCTGGTACATTTCCGGATGCTTGGTCTTATAATCTTCGGATTCCGCTACCGACTTCAGAACCGGTGAACGAACGCCCGTATCCGCAATGAGGTTTTGAATTTCTTCACTGTACAGCGTCTTGATGTATTCGAAGGCCGCTTGTTTGTTTTTGGCATCCTTCGGCACCGAGTTGAAAGCCGCTCCGATCGTAATATTGCCCGGTTGTCCGTCTGAAGACAGAGGAATCTGAGCCATGCCGTATTCGATACCGAGCGCCGCGCTTTCGGCTGCGCGCCAAGGACCGTCGATCAAGTAGGCGATTTGCCCTTTTTTGAAAGCGTCAAAATAAACGCCTTCGTTCGTATTCACCATGACTCCTGGAGGATGATTGGGATTCAGCTTCTTCAGGAACGTCACCGTTTCTACGTTGGCATCGCTGTTGAAGGTCGGCTGTCCCTGTGCGTCCGCGAAGCCGCCGTTATTGATGATCAGCAGGGTGCCGTACCGCAAAAATCCGCCGGCGTTCGGGCCTGCATACACACCGCCGCCGTAAAACTTTCCTTTGCCGGCTTCGGTAACCTTTTGAATGTTCGCGAGTAACTCATCCCAGTTTGCCGGAGCCTTATCCGGATCCAGACCGGCGTCTTTCACCAATTTCTTGTTCCAGAACAAGCTGTTCACGCCCGGTTGAGCGGCGAAGCCATAAATTTTCCCGTCATATTCCATCGGCTTCCAAGCTGCCGGCGCGACGTTATCGCGAATTTCCTGCGCCATATCGTCCGGGAACGGCTCAAGCAGTCCTTGCTGCGCAAATCCGGGCATCTGGGTCTCTCCGATAATGACATCCGGCATGTTTTTTGCGAGGAATCCCGCCGTCTGTTTTTGAATCAGAGGTTCGCCCCATCCCCAGTCTTCCGTTTTCAATGTGATGTTTTTGCTTTTCAACTTCTCGTTGATGATGGATTGGAAATGATAGCCGAATACGTTGGCATTCATGGTTTTGCCTTTGGTGTAAGTAAAATCTTCCTCGGTGACTTTCGGTTTCAGCGTGGCGTCTGCCAGCAGGCTTTTCTTTTTCGCACCGAGCAGATCCGAGATGATGCCAACGCCGATGCCAACGGATCCTTCGTTCAATACGGTGATGGTGGCGGCTCCTCCGGCCGCATCGGACGACGGCGGTTGGGATGCCCCTCCGGACGATGGCGCTTCGGATGAAGGCGATTCGTTCCCGGTCGATTCGCTTGCACTGTTGCTTTTCGTCGAGCAGGCGGCAATTCCGATTGTCAAGATGAAAGCGAGAATGACGACAGACATTTTTTTCAGCAACATTCTTTTCCCTCCAAATCAATTTGAAATGCAGAGCCTTTATCTTGGATGGGGTTACCCTTTGATGCCTGTGTTAGCCAAACCTTGCACGATGTATTTTTGCAAGAAGAAAAAGATGATGAGCGCCGGAATTGTGATGCCCAGACTCAATGTGATAATCATTGGATAGTCGATGACCGCGCCAGGACTGACGCCAATGGATGAAATTCTAGTGATCGCTGACGGAAGAGTCTGCAGATAATCGCTGTGAGTATAGAAAAATGGCGTAATGAAGTCGTTCCAGGCTGCGAGAGCGGTTGTGATGGCTATATAGGCCATAATCGGAAGCTGGAGCGGAAACAAGATTTGAAAGATCAATCGAAAGGTTCCGGCGCCGTCTATTTTGGCCGACTCGTCGATTTCGACGGGCACTTTTTCCAACGATTGTTTGACCAAAAAGGTGCCCATGATGTTAATCGCGGGACCGCCGATAAAATAAACCCACCAAGTATCCAAAATGCCACTGCCTCCTGTAAATACGTGATTCCCTCCAGCGAAAGGAAATCTGGCATACTCCAGGTATGTCGGAATGATAGCCAATGTTGTCGGTATCATTTGCGTTGCAAGCATAATGAGGAAAATCTGGTCTTTCCCTTTGAATTTCAGTCGGGCGAACACGTAACCGGCCAAAAACGAAGTGAGGAGCGCCCCAAACGTGTTGTAAACCGCCCGGATAACCGAGTTTCGCAAATATACCGCCGTCGCGGAATCCGTGGTACCGAATATCAACATTTTGAAGTTGTCCAATGTCGGCTCTTTGGGGATCGGGAACACCCCCAAAACCGTCGACATAAATTCGGTTTTATTGAAAAAACCGGCGAGCACCATAAATATTAGCGGATAGAGCAGCACAAGACCGATGCCGAAAAGTAGAATATGGCCGAGCAGATGAATGGGTTTGAACTGATTCATAATTTTTGCGCGCAACTCAGCCGGCATCATTTATTGCCCCCTCTTCAGCGGTTTTACCGGAATGGTCGTCTGCCGCTCCGCTTTCGACGACCGATTAAAATAAAGCACGGCTACCGCAATGACGACGATCGCCATGATCAAGGATGACGCCCCCGCCATTCCGAGGTTGAAATCCCAGAAACCGTCGCGATAAATTCGAAAGACGAGCACTTCCGTCTGTCCGTAAGGGCCTCCGTCCGTAATAAAAAGCACCTGTTCATAAATCTGCAATGCGCTTATGAGGCTGGTGATCACAATGTAAGTTGCGAATGGCTTGAGTCCCGGCAAAGTCACATAACGCAGCTTCCCCCACCGGTCTGCACCGTCGATTTCCGACGCTTCATACAAAGTTGGATCGACCGATTGCAAACCGGCGAGCAAAATAAGCGCCGTTCCTCCCACTCCTTTCCAAACGGAATAAACGACAATCCAAAAAATGCCCCAATTCACCGAATACTGCCACACTATCGGTTCTTTCCCCATGGATTTCAGCACATTATTGATTACGCCGTTATTGGTATCCAATAAGGTGTTGAACACCTGCGTTGTCGCTACCGTGGAAGTCACCGCCGGAATATACCAAATTGTCCGATAAAACCCTTTGGCGAATAACGGCATATTCATGAGCAGTGCTGCGCCGAAGCCTGCAATGACCGTAACCGATGTGACCAAACCGCCCAGCCAGATCGACCGCCACAATGCAGCCGTATAAACCGGATTTTTGAAAAAGCTTACAAAATTATCGAACCAAACAAAGTTGGGTGTATCATTCAAGCCGATCCAGTTAAAAAAACCGAGCAAGAAACCGAATAGGGTTGGAAACCCCGAAGCGATCAGCCAAAACAAAAACATCGGCGTAAGTATAGCGGCTGCGATCCAAGCATCTTTATTCCTTGTCTTTGCACGCTTGACCGAAGCTTCTCGGACTCGCAAGGCGGTTTGAGCCATATCTCAGCACCTCAATCTGTTTGTAGATACACCCATAATATATTATAACCATTATACATATTCAATATCTTTAATATTACAAAATCAAAAAAAGAACCTTCTCACGGAAGAGAAGGTTCTTGCGGTCAGCTTTTTTTGTTCAGATGGTCAGTGTGGAACCGGACCGGTCGTTTGCCGGACGACCAGCTCCGGATCGATCAAGGTTTTGGTGTATTTGCCGTCCCGGTTGTCTTCGCCGCGTATGAATTCAATCAATTTCGAGGCAGCTTGATATCCCATGTCGGATTCGAACTGCTTGATATGCGTGAATGTGCTGAACTCTTCGACAATCGAAGTGGGATCGTCAAAGCTGACGATGGACAAATCATCCGGCACGGATAAGCCGGCTTGGCGGGCCATCTGATAAATCTGCACGCCGAGCCTTCCGTTCAGCGTAATGTATGCGGTCGCCATCCGGTTGCGGATGTACCGGTACAAAGGATGTTTCGCAGCATCTTTTAAACTCTCCACCCGGAAACCGGTGATGATGTGCGCAGGGTTAATCAGCGCTCCCTTGTTTTTCAAGGCGTTCATGTATCCTTCGATCCGCTCCTGGATCGTTACGGTTTGAAGCGGCGAGTCCGAACAGATCGCAATTTCACGGTGACCGAGCTCCCAAAGGTGATCGACCGCGAGTCCGGTACCTTTCCGCCCGTCGGCGGCAATGTAATTCGTTTCGACGCCCGGCAAATAACGATCAATCAAGAGGAATGGGAAGCCTGCAAACTTCATGCTCAAGATTTCCTCATTGTACTGTTCTTCGTCCACCGGAAAAATAAGAAGTCCTTCCGCGCCAATCTCTTTCAACGTCGTAATGGCTTCTTTCTCTTTATCCAAGTCGCCCTCGGAAAGCAGAATCATGCTTCGATAGCCATTTTTTCTCAACGCGGACTGTATGCCGTCGATGAGCCGGATGGCGAAGTAATCCACGATGCTCGGCATCACGAGGCCAATGATGCGCGTTTGCAGACCGCCCTCCTGCCGTTCGGGCTGTTGTGCGCCGCCGCCGGAAGACATGGATTCGGCAGCAGCATCATTGACGAAGCTCCCTCGGCCGGGGACGCGGCTGATTATTTTTTCGTTGGCCAATCCGGACAACGCATTGACCACCGTAATTTTGCTGACGTTGAATTTCTCCATCAACTCTTTCTCCGTCGGGATCCGGTCGCCGGCCTTCAGTCCTTCCGATTCGATCTGATCGCGGATATAGTCTTGAATTTTCTGATAAAGCGGAATACGGTCCGTCGTATTCATTTCTCTTTCATCACCAAACTTCTGTCTCAATTTGTAATATATAATATATCCTTTTATCGAGATGTGCAATAACTATGTCCGCAGAGCACAATAGGAGTGAAGGAATATAGGAGTTACTTCATTCGCATTCCATTCGACCTATCCTGTACTTTGAAGAATGTTTTTATTTGAAAAGTTTTGTCGAATCCATTGAATAATACATATGTAATATATTTAATATGAATTGAGTCAGGTCGTTCATGGGTTCATCCTACATAGCCACGGGGGAGGTGCAACGAGCTGGCAGAACGATCACTCACCATTCCATCGGCAAATGAGGTGCTCATTATGATTCGAAAGCTGACAACCGTTAGTCTCGCTTTGCTGTTCGCCTTGTCCTTATCACTGCCCGTCTCAGCCGAACAGGCTTCCGGCCGGCAACCATCCTCCGTTGTTTGGCCTGAGAAACAGGCGCTTCCAAGCTTTGCGAAAGTCAAACACCTCACCGTGACGGACGTCTATGACGCACCAGGAGACATGAAGCTGCTGCTCGCTACGCTGCAGGGTATCGTGAACCGGGAAGAGCCCCGGATCTATTTGCTTGAAAGTGAGGAGGAAGGTAAATTTACATGGCTCAATGACCTGCACGTCCCTTACCAAGTCGTTGACGATAACTGGGATGTCGTTAAACAGTTCCAAAACGAAATCAAGGGCGTTATCGTTTACGACCCGAAAGTCCCGGACTCCATCAACGTCGCCACCACAATGGCCGGTCTTAAGGACGCTGTTGTCGCCAGCCCGGAGCTGGCAGCCAAACTCTCTTCTGCCCCCTACAACTTCAAGGTGCTCGACGATTTGCGCGGAAAATTCAAAAATCGAATGGACGCCTATACATGGCAGTATGAGAACCTGTGGAACCAGACAACCCATCGTATGCTGATCGGATTAAGTCCCGACACGTCCGTCAAAGTGCCTCCGGGGCTTCCTCCCTCCTTCCGCACGATTGCGCAAGAGACCACCCAGGAGCGGAACGCCGCCAACCGTAAAACGTATGAATTCGACTTATCCGAGTTTCTCGGGAAAGAAGCCATCTATCTGCGCTTTGATGACGCGTTCCCGCAAGACGGCTGGGGACCTGCCGTACATGAAGTCACTGTGAAGGCGGACGGTAACGTGATCGCGCGGTTCATTCCAGGCACGCCGGAAGAAGAACCGTTCCTTTATGACCGCCAAAACTCGCAGCTTTCCTCCGGAAACGGCGGTCACCGGTTCGCAGACAACGGAAGATATTTTGTCTACAAATTCACGTCCCCCGCCGGCACCAAGCAGTTGACCGCGTCCGTCGACATGTGGAACCAGTACAAGGTTTCCGCGGGCAACGAACAGCCTCCGTCGTCCGAGGGCAGAGAACCGTACGGTTTCCTGCGCGATTATGCGGTCGCCAACAAAGCGATGGTATTCTGGTTGGACGCCAACGTTCCGGAACAGAAAGCCTTGTTTGAGAAAATTTTGTCGGATGTACAACCCGGCACGCCCTATTTGGGTTGGTTCAGCAATGACGTGGAGGGTGAATTCAGCGGAGTTGAAATCACTTCGAGCCACGGCGTGTATGTGCTGGCGGCCGACTGGTTCAGCAACCTGACCGTTTTCTCCGGAAAGACAGCACCTTCACCTGCTCCGAAAAAAGTGAAAACGCCTAAGCTGGAGAACAAAATATATGTTACGTATACGTTCAGCGAAGGCGACAACCTGCAATACAACCAGCACCGGATGCGCAACCTCTGGAATGACCCGAACCGCGGCAAAGTCCCGATTAACTGGACCTCTAACCCGCTTTTGTATGATGCGGCCCCAGCTATGCTCAATTACTACCGGTCGACCGCCACGGACAATGACCAGCTGATCGCCGGTCCTTCCGGAGCCGGCTACTTTTATCCCGCGGTCTGGCCGAAATCTTCATTCGCCGACTACCTGAAGAGGACCTATTCCTATCTCCATAAGACCGGCATGACTATTCCTTATGTACTCAACCGGATCAACGGGCAAAACGTACCGCTGAGCAGCGACATTGCCGCTGCCTACCGGGACGGATACAAAGCTCCGGGACTGTTCCTGAGCTGGGAAGACCGCTACGGCACCGAGGTGATGAACGGTAACCTCCCCGTATCGACCATTCAAGGCGTCAGCACCGTGCAGGATGCCAAAAACGTCCTGTCGGCAGCCAAAGCGAAGTGGGATGGACAATCTCCGTTGTTCGTCTCTCTCGGATTGCTGGCTTGGAGCATGACGCCTACGGATGCCCTCGCCATTACCGAGTCACTCGGACCGGAATATTCCGTCGTGAGAGCAGATCAATACTTCTCGCTCCTCCGCGAAGCCAATGGATTGGCGAAGCAGCAGTCCGAAGACGATTAATGCCCCGCCTGTTCCTGTATCCATGAAAAAGACCCCTGCAAAGGGGTCTTTTTCGCTTAAGCGGGGGTTCGATACACTGCCGGAATCGTGATCCTGACGGTTGTTCCGATTCCGGGGCGGCTGTAAACATTTACCCCGTAATCTTTACCGTAATGAAGCTTGATCCTCTGATCCACATTTCGAACGCCGTATCCGGACTTTCCCGTCTCCTCCGGGTCCAATATCTCATGAATCCGCTGAGCCGTCATGCCGACGCCGTCGTCGATAATGCGGTAGACGATTGTATCCCCCGACAGCTCTCCGGTAATCCGGACATGAATCCGATCCGCGCACCAGGCGTGCTTCAACACATTTTCCAAGAACGGTTGCAAAATCAATTTCATCGTATCATACCGGATCACTTCCGGCTGGATATCGAACTGCACGCTTAGGCGTTCTTCGTATTTGACCTTCTGAATGTCCAGGTAGGCCTGCGCCTGCTCCAGCTCCTTGCCGACCGGGATGATCATCCGCCCGTCATTCAAAGACAAGCGATAGAACGTCGCGAGATTCATAATCATTTGATGCTGCTTCTCCACCTCGCCGAATTTGGCCAGTCGGCTGATGGACGAGAGCGTGTTGTAAAGAAAGTGCGGATTCACCTGCGCCTGCAGCGATTCCAGCTCCGCTTCTTTCTTTTTCAGATTCGTCACGTACACTTCTTCGATCAATTGATGCGTATTTTGACCCATCTCGTTCAAAGCCTGAGCAATATGATAAAATTCGTCGTTCCCTTTCAAATACAGCCTTTTGTGGAAGTCACCTTCCCGGAACGCTTTCAGCACCGCCACTATCTTCATTACGCGTTTCGTAAAATAACGGGAAATGAAGACGGCCACCACCGAGAATACCAGGAAGCAAATGAGACAGACGACCGCTGTCAGCGTCGTCACCTTTTGGGCGTCCTTCTCCAGGATGTCGGCCGATACGGAGGCAATGAGCTGAAAAGGCAGCCCCGGCAGCGGCTGACGAATGATCAACCGGTCGCTCGCCGTATATTGATTCCAATCGATTCCCTGTAAAGCGGAGGGATCTCCTGAGGAATAGATCGCCCGGCCACGATCATCCGCCACGACCAGCGCGCTGTTTTTTCCGATCTCATGATGATCGACGCTTTGAAACAACTCGGATAAATGCACGCTGACGCGCATGAACCCGACTTCCTGTATTTGTGGCGGGAACGGTACGTCTACCAGCCGGCGAATAAAGGAGACTCTGCGAAACCGTTCGTCATCTTCGATCTGCTGCCACTGTTTGGTCGTTCCGTACTCTTCTTTCGGAAAATGAAGGTACCAATCCTTGTCGGCAATTCGTCGAATATTGTATATGTCCAGCAGTTGCGCTTCTCTCAAAAGCGGATCCGCCGCCCCGTAATCATGATAGATTTCCGGCATCAGTTCATTGTGCACGTACACGGATAACCAAATATTTTGCGTCGTGGTCTCGAGAGCCGTACGAAATTTCGGCAGCGAATATTCGGTGAGCGCATAGTATTTTTCCCATCCCGGCTGATAGCTTCGCAGATGTTTGGCAAGTGTTCCATCTCTGTAGAGGACATCTACAACCCGCTCGATATCCTCCTGCTGATAGGCGATGTTGTCCTCCATCTGTTTCAACGTGCCTTGGATGTTGACTTGGGTCTGATTCCGTATCGATTCGTTGAAAATGGAATAGGAAAAATACCCGACGACGAGTACGGGAATCGTGATGAAGACAACATAGGAGAACATCAGCTTGTAGCCGAACTGAACAAACCTCCGCACGGTTAATGTCTCCTTTTGTACTCGACGGGCGTCATTCCGTATGTATCCCGGAATTGCTTGCTGAAATAGGGCATATAGCGGTATCCGACTTGATCCGCCACTTCATAAATCTTGAGCTTGGTATCGCGCAGCAGCTGAGAGGCCTTCTCCATGCGAAGAGAAATCACATATTCGTTAAAGCCTTTTCCCGTTTCTTTCTTCAGCAAATGACTCAGGTAATTCGGAGAAAATTCAAAATGCTCCGCTACCTCACGCAGCGTAATCGATTCGCGGAGCCGACTCTGGATATGCGCAACGACTTCATGGATCAGTTTCCAGTTCTTATTCTGCTTTTTGCGGTAAAGCGTTTCCGAAATTTCATAAATTCGATGCACAAGCCAGGAACGAATATCGTCGATCGTCTCGAATTGCCGAATGATGTCCAGACTCTTGAAGTCCATGCCGAGAAGCTTGAACAAATCCTCGTTCTGCGTCTGTAAATAGTTTTCCAATTTCAATAAGATATACATCGCAAAATTATGAACCGACCACTTCGACTTCAGATTGACACCAAGCCGGAACAGTGCGTCGACCTCGTCGTGTATCCTGACAAGTTCATATCCGGACATGGCTTCGAATAAGATGTCCAATTGAATGTTGAGATTTTCCGTTTGATCCGTCTCGGCCAGGCGTACTTCCGCAAAGTCGATTACTTTGCCTTTGCCTTGAAACATTTTATATTCGAGCGCCTGCAGAGCCTGGGCGTACGAGAATTGGATGTTCGCAACGTCTTTCGCCGGTTCCCCGAAGCCGATCGTAATGCTGAACGGATACCGTTCCTTGGTGTAGGTGATCAAATCTTTCAAAAAAGTTGAAGGAGCGGCGCTGCCCAAAATAAGCGCCCATCGGTACTTGGCGATTCTCCAGACGCACGCGACGTCCCTCTCTTCCGAGATCCGAACCAAATCAAGCGAATATTCGTTCAGCAGCGCGGATTTATCTATATCTTGACCGGAACTGAATTTCCAGGACAAATCGTCGGTCTCCAGCACGGCGACGTTGGCCGGCCATCCGATATCGCCGAAACCGTATTGCTCGCTCAACACTTTCAACGTCTCGGGATCGAACGAGCCCTCCAGCAGCTGCAGCAGCAATTCGTTTTTGACCATCGGGACCATTTGCCGGTAAGCGGCTTCGGTCTCCCGCTGTTTTCGTTCCTGATTCAATTCGTCCGTAATCTTCCGCAAAGAATCGATCAGCTCACGGTCGTCCATCGGTTTCAGCACATAGCTGGCCGCATTCATGGAAATCGCCTGTTTGACATAATGGAAGTCTTGGTAACCGCTTACGAAAATCACTTTGAGATCCGACCAGCATTCTCTTGCTTTGCCGGCCAGTTCGAGTCCGGTCATGTTCGGCATTTGGACGTCCGTGACAAGAATGTCGATCTTTTCCCGCTTTATCACTTCCATCGCTGCGAAGCCGCTGTTCACGGCATCCACGACTTCAAGCCCCATCTCATCCCAGGGGACGAACCGGCGCATTCCTTCCAAGTCCAGCCTCTCGTCATCGGCAAGTAAAACCTTGTAGATGGTCATCATCTCCGAAAATAGAGTAGAGCAAAGAGTATACGTTAAGTATACCCTTTGCCCTTGTTTTGGAGAATGTGCTTTATTTACCGTTCATTTTCTTCACGTTATCCTGCCATTTGGTCGTCATGAAGGACAGCACTTTCTCATAGCCCATCGCCTGCGCGTCGGATTCCGCCTTGTCGAAGATGGAGAGAACATCGGCTTCGCTCTTCGCCATCAGCGCTTTCGCGCGTACTTCCTTGAACATTTCGTCGAGCTGAGTCCAGATGATGCCTTCCTCGCTGTCCGGAGCCGGTGAAAGGTTAATGTACTGCGTCGAGTTTGCCTGTGTTTTCCAGGTAATCTCGGATTGCCATTTCGTCGCCCAGTTTTTGCTATCTTCCGGCAGCGACGCTTCGAATGCGGCTTTCGACTTGTCAATATACACCGTGTTGCCGTTCCATTGGAAGCTGTTGGTGATGTTCATCAGTTTATCGCGGCCCTCATGATCCGTTACATATTTATCCGTGAACTTGGCGAATCCGTCCGGACCGCCTTCTCCGCCGTCTTGATACAGTCCGGGAGGTCCCCAGAAAATCGTGCGCTGGCCTTCAGGCCCCGTAAACCAGTCGAGGAACGCGAAGATTTTTTCCGGATCCTTGGCGGCTTTTGTGATGACGCTCACGTTCCAACCCAACTGATTGTAAGAACCCGGAAAAATCTTATTTTTGTCAAGTCCTTCTTTGTGAATCGGCCAAATCATGAAATAGCCGGCCTTCGGGTCTTTCGCCTTCAGCGTCACGTTGCCGATATCGCCGAATTCCGTCGGACTTGAATCTGCAAACACAGCAATTTGACCGTTCAACACTTTCTCTTTGTACTGGTCTCTTGTTTGGGTCAGCGCGTCCTGCGTCATCAATTTCTCACGGTACAGCTTGTTCGCGAATTGCATCGACTCGCGGAACACCGGGTCGGTGAAAATCGACGTCAACTTGCCGTCTTTTGGAACAGCGCGGTTTGCGACGAAGGTCGGAAAATGATCTTCGCCGAAAGCGGAGTACAGAACGTCCAGTGCTGCGCCGTCCTTGGCCAAGCCGCTTTCGAACGGAACGACTTTCGGATATTTCGCCTTTACTAACTTCAGGTAGTTGTACAGATCGTCCGTCGTTTCCAGCTTCGGAGAGCCAAGCTCCTCGTAAATTTTCTTGTTGATTACATAACCGGCGTTGCCGTTCGGCTGGTTCGTGTACCAGTTCGGGAACTGATACAGCTTGCCGTCTTCGGAGCGGAGCATGTTGATGCCGGCATCACCCAGCCAAGTTTTCAGGTTCGGATACTTGTCCAGGTAATCGTCGAACGGAACCAGCATATCGGCTTGGCGCAGCTTCTCTACGTCCGGGCCGCGTTCCATCCACATCACGTCCGGGAGGTCGTTGGAAGCGATCATGGTGTTATATTTCGTTTTGGCGTCGCCGCCCGATTGAACCGGGATGACGTTAATCTTCTTGTTTTCCTTGATCCATTTGGTGGCGAGGTCATCGCCCCAATTCGGCATCGTATACCAGTCGTAGTTGCCGTAAAAGGTGAATTCCAGCGGTTCGGATCCCAGCTCGAACTTGTCTCCGGCGGCGGCTTGGCTGGCCGGTGCGCCTGCGGAGCTGGCGGGTGGTGTTCCGGATGCTTGCCCGGCGGACTTCGTACCTTTGTCGGATGAGCATCCGGCCAGTGCCGTAGCGCTCACCATGACCGCCACGACCGAAGTCAAAAGCAGCTTCTTCATGCTTTGCATTCCCCTCTCTTGTTTTGGAGCTTATATATGTTTAAAGGCCCGAAAGCCTCAAACACCATACGTGACGTGCAACGGATTCTACTCTTTCAGGGAACCTACCAAAACACCTTTTACGAAATATTTTTGGACGAAAGGATACACCATGACGATCGGCAAGGTCGCCACCATCATCGTAGCCATGGAGAGCGATTTGGTCGTGATGCCTCTCATTCGGCTCGCTGCCCCTTGCGCGGCGGAATCCAACTGGGCCATTTGCTCGGTCATGATATTGGAATTCAGAATCTGCTTCAGCATGGTCTGTATAGGGAGCAGGTTCTGTTTGGTAATGTAGATTCCGGGCGTGAACCAGTCGTTCCAATGATAAACGGCGGTAAACAGCGACAACGTCGCGAGAACGGGACCCGAAAGCGGCAGCACGATGCGAAAAAAAGTGCCCCAGTGCCCGCATCCGTCGATTTTGGCTGATTCGTCCAAGCCGGCGGGAAGCCCCATGAAAAAGGTGCGGAAAATAATCATATTCCAGACGCTGATGGCGCCCGGGATGACCATGACCCAAAAGCTATCCCGCAAGCCAAGATCTTTGATGAGCAGATAGTAAGGGATCAAACCGCCGCTGAAATACAGTGTGATAATGCCGAAAACCATATAAAACTTCCGGCCGATCAGCTCGCGTTTGGTCATACCGTAAGCGAAGATGGCGGTGCAAATAATAGAGAGCACCGTACCGGCGGCCGTTCTGAGCAGCGCGATCACGAAACCGTTCAAAAGCCGTTTGTCCTGAAATACAATGTTGTAATTTTCGAGCGTAAACTTCCGGGGCCAGAACGTGATCCCGCCGAGCGAGGTGTCCAAACCGTTATTAAACGAGATGGCGAGCGCGTTCCAGAACGGATAGAAGGTCGAGAACGCCAGCAGGGTCAGCAGGATATAAATCGTGACGGACAATACCCTGTCACCGAACGTGTAGTGATGCATCTACAACCCCCGCTTTCGTGTGGATTACCATAAGCTGTTCCCGGTTCTGCGGGCCAGCAGATTCGCAATGGTAAGAAGAATGACGCTGATGATCGCTTTAAACAAACCGACAGCCGTCGCATAGGAGAACCTGGAGCTTTGAATGCCCATCCGATACACGTAAGTATCCAGCACGTCGGATACGTCCCGAAGAGCAGGGTTCGTGGCGAGCAGCAAAATGTCTTCGAATCCGGCGTTGAGCAAATTGCCGATGGCCAAGATCATGAAGATGATGATGACCGGCAAAATGGACGGAAGCGTAATCAGGAACATTTGCTTCAACCGGTTGGCGCCGTCAATGGCGGCCGCTTCGTACATATCCTGGTTGACTCCGGCAATAGCCGCCAGGTAGATAATGGAAGCGAAACCGATATCTTTCCAAACGTTGGTGCTGACCAGAATGGTCCAAAAATATTCCGAAGCCGACAGCCAGTTGACCGGCTCGTCGATCAGGCTCAATTTTTGAAGCATAATGTTGAAGCTGCCGTTATCGGTTGAAAGCATCGAGATGGTGAACCCGGCCACGATGACCCAAGACATGAAGTGCGGCAAGTACGTGATCGTCTGGACGACCCGTTTGAACACCATTTTCCGGACTTCGTTAAGCATCAAGGCGAGAAGAATCGGGGCGGGAAATCCGATGAGCAGTTTGAGAAGGCTGATCACGAGCGTATTCCGCATGACCGGCCAGAAATCCCGGGAGTGGAAAAACATTTCGAAATGCTTAAATCCTACCCACGGGCTGTCCCAAAAGCCTTTAAAAATGTTGTAATTTTGGAACGCCATCAAAGTGCCGTACATCGGGATATAGCTGAAAATGAAGATGAAGATGATCGCGGGAACCACCATCAGCTGGAGATCCCATTGTTTGAAGAAGCGCGTGATGGTGCGGGCTCGTAACCGTTTTTGGGGCACGGCCTGCAGAACTTCGACTGTGGTTTCCGACAACGCGATCCCTCCCGGCTATCATGTACATAGTGAAATAGTATAGGAATGAAAACGCTTTTACTATGGGAGGATTCAACTAAAAATGATACATTTCACGGATTGGCGTTTCGAACAATTTTCTTTTTGAGCCGTCTCAACTTTTGCGGAGTTCAACCGTTATAATAGAGAGGAATTATTTGTAAATTGAGAGGAAAAGGATGGATGATGTGAAAAAGGAATGGAGAGAACGTAAGCGGTTGAAGAGGAAGGCCATCGTGGTCATGACGGCGCTCAGTCTGTTCCTCATGCAAAACGGTGCTTTCGCCGCTTCCTCAAGCGTCATGTTTGCTTCGTCGAGCGCAGGTGTGTCGACGGCGGCGGACACGGCGGATTTCGAGAAGCCGGCCGAGCCTAAGATCACAAAGGATGAAGCCGTTGCCAAAGTCCGGTCACTGTTCCCCCAGCTTGCCGGCGCCCAGGTTCAGGACGTTCAACTGGGAAATCCCAACCGCTACCCGCCTGGCAACCCGAATGTGTGGACGATTCAATGGAACTACACCAAGGGAACGAGCAGCTACGGCTTCAACAGCGCGGTGGATTCCCTGACCGGCGAACTGCTGGAAACCTCACTTTTCTATCCGTTTGATGAAGGCAACGAAGTGTACTATCCTCCTAAAGTTTCCAAAGAGGATGCACTCAAGCTCGCAAAAGCGTTCATCGGCAAAGCTGCCCCTGCTCTTCCTGCAGGCAGTTTGGCGCCGTCGGACCAGATGAAGTACTACAAACAGGCGTTGTTCGGTCCGGTGCGCTATGATTTTAACTTCAACGTATTCGTAAACGGAATCAAATCATCATCTGAAGTCGTTTATGTTTCCATGGACGGCAATGGACAGGTGGTGAGTTACCATCGGAATAAGTTCGCGGGAGCCTATCCGCCGGCCGCTCCAAAATTGAGCATGGACCAAGCCCGGCAGAAGTATTTTGATGCCGCGGATCTGATGCTGCAATATATCCCGGTATACGATTCCAATAGCCGCGACAAAACTTGGTTCCTCGGCTGGGCGCCGCCGCTTCTTACGGAAATGAGCGTCGATGCTGAAACCGGAGAAATTTTGAACGGCTTCGGCGAAGCCATTCAACCGAAAGAGGTCAAGTATCTTGATATTCCTGCGGCGGGCAGCGTGTTTGCCCCTGCCAAGGGAACCGGAGCCGGTTCCCTCTTGACGGCTGACGAAGCGGCTGCGGCGGTGCAAAAGGTGCTCCGAATTCCGGAAAACCGCAGTCTCTCCTCAAGTATTCTCGACCGGAATGAATACGGGATGTCGGGAACGGCCAACCGGAAAATTTGGCGCCTTCAATGGTCAGAGCAGATGAAGTCGCCGTCTCCGTATCCTAAACAGACCACGGCTTCTGTCGATGCGCAAACCGGCCAGCTGCTCGAGTTCACGATCGACGGTTTCCGCCCGATTTGGCAGGAATCACAAGATGAAGATCAGGACAAAGTTCAAGCGACGATTAACAAAGAACAAGCAAAAGCAAAGGCGATGCAGCTGATTAACGAGTTGTATCCCGATGCGCGGTTGGAGCTCCTGTTGGTCGACCCCGACCCAAGCGCGATATATAAAGAACCGAAGGATTCCATTACGTTTGTGTTCCAACGATATTACGACGGCAAACCGGTCGTGGACGACAGCGTAAGACTCACGTTGGATGCCTCCGGTCAGCTGATCGGGTACAACGTCACGCGTTCCGGCGGTTTGGAGAAATCCGCGGCAACGCTGACCGCCCGGGTGTCAAAGGACAAAGCCGCCGAGCTCTACCGCGACCAAACCTCCTATGTGCTGCAATACAGAGTGTACGGAGGTTTTTACACGGAGAGGGAGTTCGTGAAGCCGAAGCTGAAACTGGTATATATTCGCGAGAATAAAAACGCCGGAGACCCGAACAGATACGTATTGGATGCCTCAAACGGCCAGTGGAGAACGACGTTTACGGATACTGCCTCTTCCGGAGAAGCCCCCATGGTGTATCCGAAAGACATCAAAGGTCACTGGGCACAAAAAGATTTGGAGACACTCGTGCAATACCAAATCCTGAAGCTTGATTCGGACGGCATGCTGAAGCCTGACGATGCGATTACGTTGGGCGATTGGATAAATATGATGGCCTACGCGGTCAATCCTGGTTACGTTAACAGCTATTCGTACCGGGATTCCTCTGATGCTTCCGGGCAATTCCGGGACGTCGACGCTAAAAGCCCTTACTACGCCGCTTCCCAGTGGTTTATCCAAAACAAGTGGCTCGATCCGGTCAAGACGCCGGTGTTGAAGCCGGAGCAACCGTTAACGAGAGAGCTTCTGGCCGAATTGCTCGTCTCTATCGTCAAGTACAATAAGCTTGCCGGCTACCTGCAGCAGCCGTTGCCGTTTAAGGACGCGAATCAAATTACCAATAAAGGTGCTGTCGCGATCGCGGTTTCGTTGGGCCTTTTCAGCCGAGAAGCCGACAAATTCTATCCGAAGCACAAGGTTACGAAGGCACAGGCCGCCACGGTGCTGATGAATCTTGTTCGCCTGCAGGGCAAACTGGATCAACGGATCACCTAAACACCATGAAAAAAGGGGCAATCTCTCGGGTTCTTAGACTCGAGGGGTTGTCCCTTTTTCATTTGCTGCAGCCTGATACTCATCAGAGGATTACGTGAAAAAATTCTCATCTATTTCTCATATTGGTTACGCATGCCTGTCCCCCCATGCATTTCCACTCTAACAGGTAAATTTTAGGTAGTTTAACTTGTGGTAATGTGGGTTCAACGCAAGCTAATCAATGACTAATGGAGGGAATAGCCGTAGTGTTTTCGTTTAAACCGCTCGCCCGTAAAATCCTCGGCGCCAGTTTGTTTGCATCCCTGACTCTTACCGCCATCGGTTTCGCACATACAGGAAGTGCCGCTGCCGCATCGTCGGCTCAGGCGGAAGGTATTATCAGCACAGGAACGAAATTTCTCGGCATCCCCTACCGGTTCGGCGCGCCTTCCGGCCTGACCACCGCGTTCGACTGCTCGTCCTTCACGCAATATGTGTACAATTACATTGGGATCAAGCTGCCCCGCACTTCCTCGTCGCAAGCTACGATCGGCATTCCGGTGCCGAAAAACGACCTGGAAATCGGCGATCTCGTCTTCTTCAAAGATCCGAACCGGGCGGGCAGTATCGGCCATGTCGGGATTTATGCCGGCGATAACAAAATGCTGCACACCGGCGGCGCAGGCGGCGTCAAATTTTCCGACATCAATTCCACCTATTACAAAAAATATTATGTTACTGCACGACGCGTAGTTTAACACATCATTTACCTTGCATGAGCAGAGAAGCTCGTGGTTCCGACTTCCGGATCCGCGGGCTTCTTCGTTTTGTCGATGGATATTGTTTTCTTGGCCGAGGAAACGACAGACTTTTCGAGATACATAATGTATCATAACGAAGACTTTTGAAAAATTTCCGATCGATCGGGTGCGCAAACCTGCACAACTTGGGTAGGAAATAGTAAGCACTCCGCGCCCCGATTCCGATCCCGAGGTGATAAAATGAAAATAATGCCGGCGCACCTGCCTCCGACAAAAGTGGCTTACACCGATCCCACGGCTTCGCTCCAGCTGGCCGGATGCCTTAGCGGATACATTGAGGAACTCCATCCCGACACAAGAATTACCGTCGTATGCCTGGGAACCGACCGGTCAACCGGCGATTCTCTAGGCCCTCTGACCGGTTCGGCTTTGCGAAAATTTCATTCAGATACTTTTGACGTGTACGGTACACTCGAGGAACCGGTACATGCCAAAAATTTGGACGAGTCTCTCCTCCACATTCGACGCAATGTCCGGCATCCGTTCATTATCGGAATTGACGCCTGTCTGGGCCAACCGGCCAGCATCGGATGCATCCAGATCGCGAGCGGACCGATCCGTCCAGGATCCGGCGTGCATAAAGAGCTGTCTCCGGTAGGGGATATTCATATTTCCGGTGTGGTGAACGTTGCCGGATTCATGGAATACCTCGTGCTTCAAACGACTCGCCTTCATGTCGTCATGTGCATGGCAGATTTGATCGCACGCAGCGTATACAGGGCAGTAACAGCCTCAGCCAGAGGACAGGTCTCTCCGCAAGACCTCGTGGTTACGCAAAACGGATAAACCGACGTCACAGCCGTTGCCCGTCAGCCCCTTGTTCCCGCGAGGGGTTTCTTTTGTTGCGCACGTCATATAATATGATTACATTCGCTTTAGGGTAAGGAGAATTGAGATTCATGATTCGAATCAAGACGCAAGAGGAAATCGCGAAAATGAAAAAAGCCGGAGAAATTCTGGCCGCCTGCCACCGGGAAGTTGCGACGCTCATCCGGCCGGGCATCACGACAATGGAAATCGACCGATTTGTCGAGTCATTTTTAAAGAAACACGGGGCGACACCGAAACAGAAAGGCTACCACGGTTATCCTTATGCCACCTGCGCTTCCGTCAACGACGTCATCTGCCACGGCTTCCCGAAAGAAGAACCGCTCCGGGACGGGGATATCGTTACGGTCGACATGGTGGTGAACTTGGACGGCTGGCTGGCCGATTCCGCATGGTCTTATGCTGTCGGGCATATCTCCAATGAAGCGGAGCATCTGCTCACGATCACCAAACAGGCGCTGTATATCGGCATCGAGAAAGCGGTCATTGGCAACCGGATCGGGGACATTTCGCATGCGATCCAAACGTTCGCGGAAGGGAACGGATTGTCGGTGGTGAGGGATTTTCTCGGGCATGCCATCGGGCAGGAGATGCACGAAGATCCGCAGGTGCCGCACTACGGCCCGCCCGGCCGGGGACCCCGGCTCCGGGAAGGCATGGTCATTACGATCGAGCCGATGCTCAATCTCGGTTCGTACGAATGCACCATCGATCCGGACGGCTGGACGGCCAGAACGATCGACGGCCGGTTGTCGGCACAGTATGAGCACACCATCGCCATCACCAAAGACGGTCCTCTCATCCTGACCGAACAGTAAACAACCAACGGCGGACTCCATCTCCCGGAGCCGCCGTCTTTTTATGCGTTGGTGTTGTCCACCCCTCATGAAGTTCATGTACAATAAACGATAATAGGCGAGAAAAAGTATTTATGATTGTTCAGGGGGGATCCGGAATGAGCGCTGCTCATCGAATAGCCGTTGCAGGCTGCGGCTCTATGGCGAACGAATGGGTAAAATACGCGATCGGACGAGACAACGCGGAGATTGTGGCTCTCGTGGACATTAACCCGGAGGCCGCTTCCGCTATGGCCGACCGCTATGGTTTAACATGCGCGGTGTATACCGATGTGGAAAAAGCCGTGAAAGAGTCGGGAGCCACACTTGTATTCGACATCACGATCCCTTCCTCTCACTTTCAGGTAGGGACCACGGCCATGCTCCTGGGATGCGATGTATTCTCGGAAAAACCGCTGGCGGAGACATTAGACCAGTGCCGGGAGATGGTCCGGATCAGCGAGGAGACCGGCCGTATGCATGCCGTCATGCAGAATCGGCGGTTCAACCCGCAAATATTGGCGCTGAGCGGCTTGATCCGGTCCGGAACGGTCGGCAAGCCGGGATACGCGGGCGTCGATTTCTTCCTCGGCCCGCATTTTGGCGGATTCCGCGATGCGATGGACAACCCTCTGCTGCTCGACATGGCGATCCACACGTTCGATCAGGCACGCAAAATACTCGACGCCGATCCGGTATCCGTTTATTGCCACGAATATAACCCGCCCGGCTCCTGGTACGCAGGCAACTCATCGGCGGTTTGCATTTTTGAAATGTCGGACGGTTCCGTATTCTGTTACAGGGGTTCTTGGAGTGCGGAAGGAGCACAAACCTCGTGGGAAGGCGAATGGCGGGTGACCGGAGAACGCGGCACGGCGATATGGGATGGTACGAATCCGCCGTACGCGGAAATCGTCGCGCGAGGCGACGAGGAAGGCAAATTCATCCGCGACTTCGTTCGCGTCGAAGCCGAAGTACCTACAACGCGCCATACGTTCCACGCAGGGTGCCTGGACGAGATGTTCGATGCGCTCGAGCAAGGCAGACGTGCGGAGACCGATTGCCGGGACAATATCCGCAGCATGGCCATGGTATTCGGCGCGGTCGAAAGCGCCCGCAAAGGCGTTAAGGTGATGATAAATGATTCACGGATGCGAACATCTCAATCTGATAACAGCCAGTCTTATAGATGAGTTTTGTAATGGAACACTCGGGGATGAGACTGCTTTGGCGGATGATGAATTGAGGTTGCCAAAAATCTAGCTCTTCTTCTGAAAATTCGTTAACAAGAAAATCGGTGATCAGTCCTCCGTGTGTGACAACTACAAAGGCGGAATCATAGCGGCTCGATTCCGCCAATTCCATTAAGCATGCAGACAGGCGCTCACCTGCGCGTCTGGCAGAATCACCGACAGGCGGCAGGAAGTCCCGCTCACGTGTGCATCTGTCCCACATCGCAACGAATTCATCAAAGCTTTGGCCGGGCAGATCGCCCCAATTCGCCCGCTCTCTTAAACGAATATCCTCTGATACGGGCGCGAAAGATACGGCAGCGATGAACGCTGCCGTATCTTTCGCCCTTCTCAGAGGACTGCATAGGACTGCCTGGACAGGCAGACTCCGAAAATACCGGGCTGTCGCTTGAGCTTGCGCCACGCCTTCTTTCGCGATCGGAACATCTCCGATCGCCTTTTCTTTGATCGCGTGTCTCACCAGATA
The DNA here is from genome assembly GCF_005049045.1 of Cohnella pontilimi. Taxonomy (GTDB): domain Bacteria; phylum Bacillota; class Bacilli; order Paenibacillales; family Paenibacillaceae; genus Cohnella; species Cohnella pontilimi. Next base: position 227,063 of record NZ_SUPK01000007.1, on the reverse strand, counting down.
AAAGTTCGCGCTCATGCCGCACCTCTTTCGGCCGGTTCCTTCACATTCTGTGAACAGCTTTCAAATAAGACGTGACCTGTTTGTCCTCGTCGAGGGCATATACAAAGCCAAAATGTTCAGCCACGCCGATAGCAATTTCCCGAAACAAATCGCACATCGTAAACAGCGCCTGCCAAATATGCTCGTAATCGCCGTCTGCGTAGGTTCGGACAAATGCCTCCCAGTGGCGCGGCTCAAGGAACTTTACGAAATATTTGCCGGCCTTTCCGGGACTCTCCTTAAAGCCGGTCTTGATCCCGATATGCCACGTTAACATCATCATCAGCATATCCCGGACCGGACCTTCGAACATCGTTTTCGCGTAAGGCAACTCCCGTCTCCAGAGGCCTTTGGCGATATAAGTGCTGACCCACCAAAATTCGTTGCAGCAATCCGAGAATTGATTGGCGGTAGGCGGCATAGGCAAATAATCGCGATTGCCCGGCGGCGGGAGAGGAGGAAGAATGCCGTCCTTGTCCAACAAAGGAACGCTCAGGCTGTCAAAGTGCAGCTTATTCAGCTTGTCGAGTGGATGAAACGTAAGATCGATGCGATTGCCGTCCGTGAACAGCATCAGAAAAGCAAAGCTGTCGCGAGGGTCGTCATCGGCCAGGCTGTTCTCGTCCGGTGTCTGCATGATGAGAATATCTCCGAAGCGCTGGATCCAGCTGCGATCTGCAACGAATGATTCCAGTTCGGATACCACATAGACAATGTCGTAGTCTTGAAAACGATCGCGCGGGGCAGTGGGATCGCCGCGTGACCCGCTCATGACGACCGCTCGAATCCGCGTATCCTCCTTCGCGAATCCAAGAATCAAATCCAACATCATTCGTTCGCTTCGCACGGTTTCACCCTCCCCCACCGATTGCGGATCTCAATATTGCTTCGCGAAATCAACCCGGTTCACGGACGGCTCGCGCCCGTTCAAGTAGTCCTGTAAATTTTGCAGAAAAATATCCATCGCCCGTGCGTCATATTCGACGTTTGATCCGGCATTATGCGGTGTCATGATCACGTTGTCCATCTCCCACAACGGGCTCTCGGCAGGCAAAGGCTCCTGCTCAAATACATCCAGACCCGCTCCGGCAATCGATCCCTCACGCAATGCCTCAATCAGCGCCTCGGTATCCGTCGTGGCTCCACGCCCGATATTGAGATAATAGGCAGTGAGTTTCATCGCCTGAAACTCAGCACGGCCGAACATGTGGCGTGTACGCTCGGTCGAAGGGAGCGTGTTCACCACGTAATCGCTTTGCTGAAGTACTTCATGCAGTCCCGTCAGGTCGAACATCCGATCCACATTGGGAGTAGGCTGGCCGGAAAGACGAACGCCGAGCACTTTCATCCCGAACGCCTTGGCCAGTCTGGCCGTTTCTTCCCCAATGGCTCCGACCCCGATAATCCCCACCGTTCGACCGTGGATTTCATTTAGCTGACCGAAGCTTCCCCACTCTTTCCGCCCTTGATAGCGAACGGCCGTATGGAGCTTCCTGGCGAACATCATCATCATGGCCAATATATTTTCGGAGATCGGATAGGCATGAACCCCGCTTGCGTTGGTTATCTTCACTCCGTGCTTGGCGAATGCTTCGAGCGGCAATTGGTCGACGCCGGCCCCCCAATTTTGCAGCCAACGCAGCTTCGAATCCGGGCCTAATACCTCTTCAGCGGCAACTCGGCTCCAGGCGATTAAAATTTCGGCATCTTTCAGACGTTCTTTCCAAAGCGTGGAGTCCTGGGTTCTCTGAACAATCTCCCACCCTTTGGCCACTTCTTGAATTCTGGCGATTTGATCGTCGGGCAGACGAATCAGACTCACGATTGTACCCATGCATGCCACTCCCATCATCCGTTTAAAGTATTCATGCTCGCTTGTTTATTTTCCGTGTACAACACTCTGCCAATGATCACTAACGCCGCTGTGACCAGCACGATAGGGATGAAAAAAATGTTCGGCGATATGCCTTTGACGGTGAACGGCAACAAATATCCGATAAGTGAAGCTGCTTGCGATATGACGATGTACAGGCTGGCCCCGAAGCCTGTGTAGTTGATAAACATGCGCTGCACATATCCCATGGCGACTCCGTACAAAATCGAGACCGATAACGAATACACCGGCTGCACCGCGAAGAACAGCCCGATCGGCGAAGCCGCCGCATATACGGCATACGCGACGACCGCACATGCGCCACCCAAGAAAATAATCGACTTGCTGCCGTACTTCGCGACCCAATACCCGGTCAATGTCATGAACAGCAGCTCGAATACCGCCTGACAGCTCCATAGATAGGAAAACAAATCCGGCCGCTTGAACAGTTCATTAAACACGAGCGGCAAGTACAAACCGCGAATCGCGTCGGCACAAGAGATCATGAGCAGCGCGATCAGCATGATTAAAGAGAACGGTTCGCCGCGTTGCGAGGATTTCGCTTCCTTGTCCCCTGCTACCTCGCGGTAAAACAGCAGCAGCAAGAAAAGTCCGGCATACCCCGCCACATTGCCCCACAGTACGCCTTGGAATCCCGTTACGAGATACAGGTTGGCGCCCAGGAGCAGCCCCATGAAAAATCCGACGCTGAAGCCGGCTCTCAGCCACAGCATGGCGATTTCGACAATGGACTCGGCCTGTTTGCTGAATTGGCTGCGAGCCATCGCGAAAATTTGCCCCATAATGAGCCCGGACGGGGCCATCGCAATCGCCATACCCGCCAGAGCCCCGGCATAATCGTCGGCTTGAATATAGACGATGAGGCCGGCCAAGCAAATGACCGAGGCGATCAGGGGCAAACCTTTTTTTCGCTTGATTCTGTCGCTGACAATGCCTACGCCGAGCGTCACCATCATGTTCAACAGGAGTGTGATGGAGAATATGGACGCGATTTCCCCCTTGGATAAACCGAGGGAATCGCTCATATAGACCGCATTCATGGGAGCGAGTATGCCCGTGCCGATGCCGTAAACAAAAATAGACGTCAGCAGGGAAAGAGCTCCATTCAAACCGACAAAACGTTTCAAATCCGCTGTAATTTTGCTCATTTTTCAAATATCCTTCTCACGGTATCTTCGATATCCGGTTCCTTCACATTCACCTCACGGATCCGATTCGTTTGCGCTAGTTGGGTGATAGCGTCGACGAGGCTGATGATGTTTTTATCGATGGAGACATACTTGCGCTGTCCGTCTTCCTGAATAACCTTTAACCTACCATCACTCACTTGAAGTGCCGCGTCCTCCTCCAAATCGAGGATAACAATCGTAGAATCGCTGTAAGTCTGTTTAAACTCGTGCAGAGTGCCGTCGAACATTTTTCTCCCATGGTCGATCATGATGAGCCTGTCGCATATTTCCTCGATGTCGTTCATGTCATGCGTGGTCAGTATGACGGTGGTCGCTTTCTCCCGGTTGATCTCGCGGATAAACTTCCGGATTTTGCTTTTTGCCACCACATCCAGACCGATCGTTGGTTCGTCCAAATACAAGATCTCCGGGTCATGAAGCATCGCCAGCGCCAGATTGGCACGCATTTTTTGTCCCAAGCTGAGCTGTCTCGTGGGTCGCCTTACAAATTCTTGCATATCGAGCAACTCGACGAAAAACTGAACATTTCGTTTGAAAGCCGCAGCATCGATTTTGTACATCCGCTTGTACAAATCGAACGTCTCCTCCATCGGCAAATCCCAGTACAGCTGTGAACGCTGACCGAACACGACCCCGATACGACCTGCGTTACGTTTGCGGTTCTCGTGAGGAACCAGACCGCCTACTTCTATTTGTCCCGAGGTGGGTACAAGAATACCCGACAGCATTTTGATCGTAGTAGACTTGCCAGCTCCATTGGCGCCTATGTAACCTACAAGCTCGCCCTTCGCGATGGAGAAATCGATTCCGTCTACAGCCGTCTTGATCTCATAGGGTTTGTAGACAAGTGACTTCAGCGCGTTGGCGAAGCCTTTTTGCCTCGGATAAACCCGAAATTGCTTCGTCACATTCTGCATCTCGATGAATGCCATTCTTCATCTCCTTCCTAAGATCCCGTGCTTTTATATCGGTTGATGCCGAAATGCCAGAACCAAAGGGCGAGCGCGAACATCACAAGCCCGACGAGCGGTGTCATGAATTGAAAGGCAGGATGAAATACCGAGAAGTCCTGTTTGCCCAAAAAAAACTGCGCCGGATAAAAGTTGATGAAGGCGAATGGGATCACGAAAGTGAGCAATATTTGGATACTTTTGTGATAGATGGATAGCGGATAGTTGGCAAAATCTCGAAATTGAAACAGAACGTTTTGCATACCGTTGCTGTCAACAATCCAAAAAGCCGGAACAGAAGTGAAAAGGAATACTGCCCCTTGAATTAATGCTCCGCCTATGAGGATAAGCAGTAACATCAATATATTCGTGAATGTAAACGGAATATCCAACATGACGAAACTAACCACAGTGACCGGAACCGCCAATACGACATGGGTGATGTAACCGAAATTAAATTCCCGGCTTACTAAATACAGGAAGGGGTTCAGCGGGCGGGTCAGTATTTCGTCGAATTCACCTGTTCGTACCAAGTGCGATAATTGTGTGCAGGGATTGTAAAAGAAAAACCCGGCCAGTGCGTAAGAGTTAAGGCTCAAGGCGTAAAGCAGCACGACCTCGAACGGCTTCCAGCCTTGAATATCCTGAAACCGATGAACCATGACCCAGATGAGAAGCAACTGTACTCCGTATGCGATCCATTGGGCGAAAAACCAGAACAGGAACATTTTCCGATACTCGATATGGGATACGATTCGGATTTTGATAAACTCCAAATACAGCTTAAAGGTGTGCATCCGCTCACCCCCCTTGTACGGTCAGCTTTGTTTGGATTTTGCTCCACATGAACCGCTCGACTAACCAGAGAACGACCAGCCATGCGAGTTGAATCACTATGATAGACATTGCTTCGGAAGGCGTGACGCGACCCAGGTAAATATTGATCGGTTCAAAATAGATGAGCCGGAAAGGTAGGAATAGGGTGACTTCGCGCAAAATATCCGGATAAAACCAGATCGGCACGAATGTTCCGCCGAACAGCGTTACCGCTGTGAGGAGGAACCAGGAGGTAGGATGCGCCGCCTTCGACCAGAACGAGATGAGTCCCACGATATAGTTGATGGAGAAGATGATAAGGATGCCGAAAAACAAGCAAACGATGAAAAGCGAGAGCATGAGAGGATCGGCGGGCATCTCGAAGCCATAGATGAGCGCGGCCAGGATACATACCGGCAGAGCGTTGAGCAGCACTTGGTAAAGATTTTCGCCGAGCTGGTCGGCATAAACAAAGTACTTAAAACGAATGGGCCGCAAAAAATCCACAGCGATCGTGCCGTCCACTACTTTCGCTGCGATTTTATCTCCCATCCGCGTTTGCGTAAGCGCTGACACAATTGCCGATATGACGATAAAGTTCAGCATGTCCATCAACGAGACGCCGTTGATGGAGTCACGTCCGGCATACAATGCTGTCCACACATTCACCATAATAAATACTCTCAAACAAGTCGAGAGCAGGTAAATATATGCGCTGGTCCGATAAACGAATTTCTGTTGGAACGATTTTTGCAAAAACAGTAAGTACGTGCCCAATTCGATTCCCCTCGCCCGACTTGGCTTACTGGCACTTGCGGATGAAAACGGATTTTTTATATAGCGTCCACGATACGCTTGATCACTTGTTCCTCAGTGGAATCCGTGAATTCTTCGCGGTTGATGATCAATTCTCTCAGCAGCTTTTCGTCGTCGTTTCTGCCGATCAAGGCTTTGCCCAGTTTCATGAGCCACGTTCCTTTTTTATAGACCCTTATGATCAACCGGCGATCTTTGGCATCCCAAATCAGACGCGTCAGCCCCCCGGCACTATCAAAAACCGAATACATATTTCCATTCATCTGACTATGCTGATGTTTGGTCTTTCGATAACCTTTCGGTTTCAGGCTTTGCTCCACTTCTGTTTCAATTCGCTCATAAAATTCCTTTGTCATTTGAAGGTTCATGGCATGGTCCCTTTTCACTTTTTAGGTTTGTTACCTTGCTTCATAAGAACTAAGTTCCTTAACCCATTCTCTTCAAACTCCACTTCATATTCTTCTTCAAGTTCAAACAATCTTGTTCTATGCTTTTCTTTTAATTCACTTACCGGGCCGATTTCCTTCAATAAATCCCTGTTCGCTAACTTCATTGAGAGCTGTTCCCAAAACGTGGAATCGTCATATTCTTCAACAATTGGCATGATCGATTCCTCGAATTCCATTGTCGTATAAAAACTGGTTCCTTCTTCGGTTACTACGTCATCTGCTTGAAAATTTTTAGCATGAGATAGTATGTAATGTTGGAGCAGTTCGTACTTTTCCAGTCTTTCGTCGCCTTCCGCTCCTGTGCGTGTGGCGTTTGCAAGCCAATTGCCTAGGAACAACAATTCAATCAAGTCTCTGTATTGTTTATTCGTGAGTTCGATTTTCACTTATGAAGTCTCCTTTTATGATTTTCCCGTAAGTCGACCATACCACGCCACGGGATGAATGTTTATTCCAATGTACCATTAATGGGTTTGAGTGTGCCAAGGTCTTCAAGCTTATGGTTTGACAGCCGACCAAATGTATCTCCATTCTTTCATTCCCAACGTGCCACCATCTATTTTATATTCATCAATCAAGGAGTAAAACTGTTGACGATTCTCATGCAATCTATAATCAATATTTCCCGGCATGTCTGAAAGAAACTTGGCCAGTTCATTTTCATCGGGAAACAAAATTGTAGCTTGATCAAATATATCAATGTTAATCCTTACGAAACCGTTACTCTCCAAGCGTTCTTTCACCTTATCCATGGCACCGGAATGGATGCCCATAATCTTGCCGCCGGATTTCAAAATACGAGGATGATTGATTATTGATGTCGGACCTCGACGGCTGTAGATCAAATCGAATTCAGCATCTTTAAACGGCAACTGCTCTTTAGTTGTAGTCCAAATAAAACGAATATTGATCGGAGACGATTCATTTTGATTTTGTACGGCGATTTTGATCATTTCCTTTGAGTTATCAAAACCGGTTATTTGCCGTGAGTATGGAGACATTCGTATCGTAAAGTCACCATGTCCGCATCCTGCATCCAACGCGTGTTCGCACTCTGATAACAAAGATATTAGTCGTTCTTCGAATATTTTTTCCCCCGAAATCCCTTCAATTCGGAACGATGCACGTGTCTTGTATCCGCCATTCCGGCGGGCAATCTCATCATACCATTCAACTCCCACGGACAACCCTCCTGGTATTACAAAACGACCCAGCCTCAGATCGCTGTTATCCTAAGCTGGATCGGTGTTGTGCGTGTCATCTTCTTTTATGTTCGATCACAAGTCTTTCCTAAAAAATACTTCTCCGATTCCACCTTCATTTATGCCGGCAATAATGCCTACTTCTTGAAAGCCAATATGTCTATGCCATGCTTGGGGCTCAGCTTCGTTTACCTGAGACGAGCTATACAAGTTACTGTGACCTGTATTTCTCAGGTGTTCCTCTACAAATTCCATGAGCTGCTTGCCGATGCCTTTACCTCGATGATCAGGCAAAATAAAAATTAGCCCGATATAAGGGATTTTGGACCAAATATACTCTAATCGCAAATATCCGATAATTCGACCTTCCAGCTCTGCAATGATCGCTTCTTTGTTCCCAAGCTTCCACTTCAGAAACTCCGGTTCGAAATGAGAATCCATTTTCGTGACGTTATCGAAGTCATCACTGCCCGCAAATCTGACGATGTATTCCACGTCCAGGCCCCCTTGACGCAGGATGATTTACATGAACGTTTTGTAAAGACTATACATGCCGAATCCCAGTAAAATAAAGGCCGATAGACTGTTGATCCATTTCATGATCCTCGTACTCATCATTTGTCTGAAGGATCCCACAATGCTGATTAAGAAAAGCCACCAAATAGCGGATCCCACAAACACTCCTAGAACCAGAAATAATGACTGATCCGATTCCGATGCTATATTCATTCCAGCAAATATCCCTACAAACGAAACAATGGTTAAAGGATTTGTCAAAGTCAAAAGCAGTGTCGTACCGAATGTCTTCATGTAATTTAGTCTTGCGATGTCCGGTGCATGATCATGCCGGATAGGCGCTCTAAACGTTTTGTAAGCCAAATAGAGTAAAAACACCGCGCCTAAAACGTTGATCCAGATCGATTGCTTGATTAAAAACTGCATGACCAAAGACAGACCCAATGCCGCTACGCTGCCATAAACGGCATCGGCCGTCGCAGCTCCCAAACCGGCAGCGAATCCCATTATCCTTCCTTGATCAAGCGTCTTCCGTATACAAAGTACACCAATTGGTCCAACCGGTGCGGCAATGGAAAAACCGAGGATGATTCCTTTTAGTATTGGAGCCATTTTGTCTCCTTATAATTCCTTCATCAAGTAATAATGTTTATACCCTCGGGGTGCATTATCGATAACTGCAATCTCTTTATAGCCATGCTTCTTGTAGAACTCCGGCGCTTGAAAACTGAAGGTATTGAGTTTAATAAATGTGCAGCCCTTTTGCCTGGCTATTAGCTCTATTTCATTCATCAGCTTCGAGCCAACCCCGTGCCCCCTAAAGTTTTGGTCAACCCACAATATATCGACCTCTATCCAGTTCCAGCATACCGCACTATTTAATCCGCCAATAATCGTACCCTCATGATTTTTAATATTCAGGTTGATTTCCTCGTACACGTTCATTATTTCTTCAGCTACGTGCTCTGCATTGAATTTGACTAGGCTCTTTCTGACAAACTTACTCTCCTCAGCAGAGCTCGAATGAATTTGAAATGCTCTCATGCTAACCTCCTTATGGATTATCAGGAGTCGGAACAGCCGGATCATTTTCTCCGCCCATTCTTCTTCTGGATGTTTCCTTCATGCCTACTGCCGGAATGTGTCTTCCGGCTTTGGCTAAACCAAATTTCGGCATATTCCCATACACGCACTCATACTGTCCAGGACCGATCACATACGTTTCATGGTAAATGCCCACCGTTCCGTCGGTCCCAATCTTTTTATTGAAGTTCTTCCAAGCCTCGAGATGAAGTCCTTCACGAGCATACTTCTCGAGTTGTTCGTAGCTTTTCCAATATTGAAGTAGAATCGGTCCTCTCAAACTCCAAAAAATTTCTGTGCTGATAAAGCCAAGCTCCGGATTTTGATAGAGTTCTCTGATCATGGGACCCATCGCTGTAAAAACTGGCAACCATTTATGTATAGCGAACATTCGGTTAATTCTCATCCCAATGACAAATACAACGAATGAACCTTCCATCTCGGCTGTGTATCTGCCTGGAATCGCTTTTGCCATCCCAATCACTCCATCATTGTGGTGATTTCGGCTGATTAATATTGAGTTCTTTGTGTTGTAGCTTGATTTAACCAATCATTTAAGCCATTGGTGCTTATGTAAATGTCTTTTCCGATTCTAATCATCGGGAACAACTTGCCTGTGAAACTGCCGTTATTATTTAGCGCGTTCTCTTCGGAGGAAATGATGGTTCTAACCTGGAACTCGGAGAGATTTAAATATTCCGCAGTTTCCTTCAATGTCATTAAAGACTTGAGGCTGTGATCACTTGAATATTTATTTTGTCCTTGATGATTTTGAATGATCAAACAGCCAATTATGATTGAGACTCCTAAAATAGCTGAACTAAGGAGAAGACTTAAATTCATTTGTTTCAACAATTTGACCCCCTATATGGCATTTTACTCAAACCCTGGACTTGTTACTTCCATCCACTTCACTACGAGTTCTGCAAGCTTCTCTCGAGCAGCTTCCACTTCGCTCCTATTGGCGAATTTTACAATCGCCCTGTCGCCGGTAACCCATTCTAACAAGCCCGTGGTGTCCTCAAATAGAGGTTCATTGCCTTGATTCGCTTTGGGTTTGGCACCGCAATGAAAGATGAGTCGAAAAAAGCCTTTCCCTTGCAAATTAAAGGTCACTCGATCTTCGTTATGCATACAGAAGCTCGGCGCATTCCATTTAATATGTTCCGTAATTTGTTCATTTGCACCTAAAATGATTTTTCGAACTTCCTCAATTTCCATCTTCAGCGGATGCTCGAGTTTATTCAAAAATTCGAGTACTTGTTGATGACCGGAAGGTTTCATTTCCTCACTCCTCACTTTCCATAATTATACATTCAATAGCGAATAAAATTAAACCCCTTGGAAACTTACTTCCAAGGGGCACGTGCTTCACTGATAGTTTGCAAATAATATTTCTTTCTTTTTCGTAAATTCTTCTTCTGAGATGATGTTCTTTTCTCTCAACTCATTAAGTTTTAATAATTGATCATGCACGTTAGCTTCCGGCTTCGCTTTTGCGAATGATTTAACTGTCGCTACGATTGAAAAAGGTACTGCATATAACAACCCTAGAATTCCCCATCCGGCTGCTGATTCAGGATTATCAGTACCCGATAGCGCTAATATAAATAATAAGCTCAATGAAAACCAAACGATTCCGATTTACCGCCGATTCTGCAAAAGAACCGGACGGTATTACAGGTTGATACTTCCACCATCGTTACTTCACAACAAAAGACACTTCAACGCTGGCGGTCTTCCCATCTCTAGGCGTGAGCCAAGCCTCAAGTGTGTAATCCCCTTTTTCCAGACCAAGCGCAGTCGTATCAATCTCATAGGACAATGCTTCTCCTTGCTTGATTACTTCTTCCCCCAAAACTTGAGCGAACGAAGCAAGAGAGGAGTATAAATAGACTGTTTCACCCTTGCTGTTTTTGACTGCAAAATCATATCGCTGCGAAGATGTAAATTCCAATCTCACTTCACGTTCCGTTTGGTTTTTCACGGAGTACGTATACTTACCGGCTGACGTTTCCGTTAAACTTGGCTCCAATCGCCCCACCCATATCCCATGTGGATTGTTATCGGTAATCGCAATGGTTCGAGTTGATCCATCCCAGGCGACATTCTTATTGAACTCCTTGGTCATAAAGCCGATCGGAACATAAGTTGTGCCTTTGTATTGGAACGTAACAGGCACATTCTCCATGCCGTTGTGGAATTGATTGGCCTGGTCTCCCGACACGATTGTATTACCGTTTAAAGTGATCGTCAGCGGTTTGGTATTCACTTTGATCGATTCCACATATTGGCTTGCATAACCGACACCCACCGTTAAGACGCTGCCGAGGATCATTCCGCCAACCAACGTTTTGGCCAATTGTTTCTTCACGCTGAATTCCTCCTCTGTTGCATTGTTGTACCTATTCAGACGCAAATCATTAACCAAAATGTTGCATTCCATAAAAAAGATGCTTAGCAGCATCTTTAGAAACGGATCATGGCTCCTCTTGCATCGAATTCCGCTGTTGAATTCCAAGCGACTTCCCACGCATTTCCTTCGGGATCTAAAAAGTATGATGTTCTGCCGCCCCAAAATGCATCGCTGGCTTCCCTTATAATTTTCCCCCCAGCCGCCCGCACTTCATCCGTGACTAGATCTACTTGTTGCGGTTGGTCTACATTAATCGCGAAAGTAATCCCTTTAAACCCGCTTGTTGTTTCAACGGACTCCAGTCCGGAATCTTTAATCAGTTCTTCCAAAGGAAATAAGGACAACAAGACTCCAGCCGTCGTGAACACACAGTAATGATCCGAGCTGATCTCCAACTCGCTCCAGCCTAGTTTTTGATAAAAGGATCTCAACGCAGGAAGATTTTTTGCACCAATCGTAATTAAGCTTACTCTCTCTGGTACCACATCAATCGCCTCCAAAATGAATGGATGAATAGGTTTTATTTTAATTCTTAACTCCATTGTGATATCATATGAGCTAAGAAGCCGAGTGCGGCTAACACTCGGCGACACAATTGGCTTGGATGGGCTTATCCCTTCTAGGTCTTAGACGGTAAAAACCCACCTTCGGCGGTCAACCTTGGGGTGGGTTTTTACTTTCTCTTGTAGTTGTTTCCGATGTAAGTTAAAAGGGCAATTACACAAGTTGCGAAAAGAATCATGATCGTTATTGCGTCTCTCAACTCCATGGTCTCACCTCCTTTCGAAGGGAAACCATGCCCACCCAAGATTCAATTGTAACTTCATTATACCATTACGCCCCAAATAAAGAGAACAAACGTTTGGTTTGTTTGTCTTCATTTTCCGTACCCGCATTGGCTTCGACATCCTCCGAAAAGGGTAAATACATGGTACCCCAGCGAAAGGAGATGTTGAACATGGGTGACCATAACGGAATCAGCGATAAAATCAAAGGCGGCGTTTCCAAAGCGAAGGGTGAAGTGAAAGATCAGGTTGGGAATGCCACGGATAATACCCGTCTTCAGTTGGAAGGGAAAAAGGATAAGCTAAAAGGCGAGGTTCAGGAAAAAATCGGCGAACTGAAAAGCCATTGACCCACGCTAAACAAACACCTGCAAGGCACAAGCCTTGTGGGTGTTTGTTTTTGTATCACTTCAGGATCCGCAGCATTTGAACGACCGGACGACCGTCACCCTTCAGGACAGCCTCTCGGCTTTGAAGCTGGGAAGAGCCGTCCCCGTCCAGAAAGATACCGTCCTGAAGCGCGTAAAAAATGCCGATAGATTCCACGATTGCCTTACGAAAAGCGGCTAGCGTACCTTCGTTGCTGCTGACCACCAAGTACACATTGCCTTCAAAATCATAGACGGCAGCAGAACGCAGCCGTTCTTCATCCGCAAAAGGCGCATGTTCCTCCAACATTTGCTCCATCCATATATCATCCTGTGAAAGACTCATACTAATGCCGCCCTGCGCCCAGTAATGAGTACGGTTCGAAACAATCAACTCCGACGCCTCGCGGGCGACTTGCACGCTGAGTTTGTCGATGCTGCCGTCCCACACAAGCGTCCCTCTCGCATACTTTACATTTGTCATTCCAACACCATATGTACCGGCTGCCTGGTTTACGGGGACATCATTGACAATGGCAATGCTGAGCAACTCTTTTTGATAGAAAAATCCCCCATTAATGCCGTAATAACGAGTCGAAGGCACATTGTCATGAATACTCTCGGGCATCAAATTGGAGGGTCGGGTGCGTAAATAATGAAGCTCCATACCGTTCGAGGCCCTCTTATGTCCATATGTATAATCCCTCGGTGCATTAGGAACTGGAACACGTCTATCGCTAGTCGGCCAAGCAATCCAGAAAATGCACAAACTAAAAACTGAGACGATCAGAACCATGGTGCCAAATCTCTCGGGATGTCGGCGTTTCTCCGTTTGCAGCGTATGAATCCCCTCTTATCTGCATGCGCACTGTATCTCTAATATTTCAATAAGCACTCTGTTTTCCCTTTCCCGGCAAATGGGAAAACTGCTGCTGCGGGCGGATAGCGAAATTTGGAAAGGGACACGCTAATGGACCGGAAGGGAGGTTTTCGCATATGCCGGATGAGAAAATCCGCGATGAAACGGACGGAGATCCCAGCACCCAATACGAGGATACGAGTGCTTATGAACGATACGGGTTCAGGGTCGGAGACAACAGTGAAATCTCGGGCGAGGATGAGTCGGAGAGACCTGCTGACTTGCTGCCGGGAGCGGATTATTAAAATAAGCGAAAGAGGTTGCGTGAGCAACCTCTTTCCTTGTTCAGGCAACCGTTAAAATAATCGGCTGATCCCGCGTAATCACGATCGTGTGCTCATGCTGGGCGGCCATGCATCCGTCCGGTACGGTCAATGTCCAGCCGTCTCGCTCTTCCCACACATGCTCGGCGCCGGTTGACAGAAAAGGCTCGACCGTGATGACCAGACCTTCCGTTAGCACCCGTTTGTCGCGCCGATTGTAAACCGGCAAAATCTCCTCCGGATACTCATGGATCGATCGGCCGACTCCGTGGCTGCACAAGGTTTTGATCACCCGATACCCGCCGTGCGCCGCCTCGCGTTCGACGATTTTGCCGATTTCGCTCACCAGCACTCCATGCTTAAGCGAGGAGATGACTTTCATCATCGTATCGTGCGTGTGACGGCAAAGACGCGTGACCGCTTCTGAATACGGCGGAATTTGAAAAGAGTGCCCTGCATCCGCCACATAGCCGTTCTTCTCCGCGCATACATCGATGTTGATCAGATCGCCCGGCTGAATGACCTGATCTCCCGGCACGCCGTGCGCGACGGCCCGGTTCACGCTGATGCAGGTATAGCCCGGAAAATTGTACACTTTCTTCGGGGCCGACACGGCTCCCTGGCGGCGAAGCAGCTCACCGCCGATGTCGTCCAATTCCCTCGTGGTCATGCCGACCCGCACGCTGCGCTTCATCTCTTGTATCGTGGACGCCACGATACGGCCGATTTCCTTCAGATGTTCCAAGTCCTCCAACGTGCCGACCGTCATGCTCCCAGCCTCCAGTAATTCAAGCTATACACCAATTACGGTCCATTCTTTCGGGAAAGATGTCAGCACTTCGGCGCCGGTCGGTGTGACCAGGACGTTATCCTCGATCCGCACGCCGCCAAGACCCGGAATGTATATGCCCGGTTCCGCCGTGAACACCATGCCCGCTTGCAGTAAATCCGGATTTAGCCCGTGGATGGACGGATACTCATGGATCTCCAGCCCAAATCCGTGGCCTGCGCGGGTGATGAAATATTCACCGTCTCCCTTACTTTCAATGACTTGGCGTGCCGCATGATCCAGACTCCCGAACGTAACGCTCGGGCGCACCGCTTCAATCATTTTCATGTTGGCCTGAAGCACCGTATCGTAAATCTCTCTGCATCGCGTATTCACTACACCAACGGCGAAAGTCCGTGTCAAATCGGAGGCATAGCCGTCCACAAACACACCCGCGTCAAAAAGCAGCAGCTCGCCTTCCTGGATCTCCTTGGTCCCGGGTACTCCGTGCGGCAATCCGGTTTTCGCACCCGATAACACCATGGTGTCGAACGAAGGGGCGTCAGCTCCGAGCTTCTTCATCCGATATTCCATCTCCGCTACGAGGTCGATTTCCGTAACCCCCGGCTTCACGTATGGAATCACCGCACGAAACACTTCTTCGATACATACAATGGCCCGCTTGATAACGGCGATCTCCGTCTCGCTTTTAATAACGCGCATCCTATTGAGTTCCGGCTCCACATCGACCGCTTGCATCGCACCTGTGGTCTGCATCAGCGCTTCGTAACGATTCACGCTCAGATGATCTTTCTGGATCCCGATCCGCGCCACCTTTTCCGGCAGATGCCTTTTCAAAATCTCGTAAGGATTGTCCGTGTCTTCATGCGCGTAAATTTGCGTAACCGTGGACACGCTTGCCGCTTTTTCATAATCCAGCTTGGGTACGACCAGGAATGGCGATTCGCCTTTCACGCACACCAGCGCCAAAAACCGTTCATGCGGCTCCGAATAAAAACCCGAAAAATAATACACCAGCTTCGGCAATGTCACCAGAATCACATCCGGCGCATCCGCTCCCTCAAACAAGTCGTACAGTTTCTCTACGCGTTCCTTCACCGTATCTACCGTCCTTTTCACCATTGCAGCTTTCAACCATAATCCCTATTATACTCCAATCCGGCCCCGTCGCTGTATCCGAGCAAAAAACACAGGCGCGCCTGTGTCGGTTAAGCCCATAGATGGAACAGCTTGTGCATGTCTTCTTTGGTGATTTTACGCTTTTGCAGCACGACGCTGGGGACCATCGTATTGTATTTTTTGATTTTTCTGTTGATGTCGTCGAGCTCTCGTTCCACTTGTTTGGCGTCTGGATGGGTGGCATTGAGCAGCGCTTGCATTTGATCCCTGATCTCGTGCTGCAGCATCAACCAATCGGGCAAGACGTTGGCATTTTTCAAAATGCTGTTTGCCAGATCGCCATCGGGAACTTCCATCGGTTTCCCTTTGCCCGGCAGATGTTCGAACGTGCCTTTTTTCATTTCTTCGTTATAGATTTGTTGAGCCCAATGCTCCACAGAGACAGTGGAATTCCAAAATGCTCCGGGAGCCGCCGGTTCTTCGTCCTCCGTTGCTCCCGCAGGATCGGCTTCCCAGTTGCGGCTGGATAGGTAAAGAATCCGCTGCGGGTTCACTTAACTCCGAGGTTTGCGGATGCTTTCTCTTTCTAAACCACCTGAACATGCCGAAGTCCCCCTCAATTCTGAAGATCCAGCCACCGGATTTCCTCGTGCGTCAAGCTCACCCTTAACGCCTCCGCACTCGAAAATACTTCCGCCGGCGTCTGGCTTCCGATCAGCGCGCAGGTCGGAAACGGCTGGTGCAGCACATAAGCAAGCGCGATTTGGTTGGCATCGGTACCTTTCTCTTCGGCCAGCCTCGACGCCCTTCTATATCGCTCCCAATTTGCTTCGCTGTAATAGACTCGCACCGCTTCCGGATCCTCACGTTTTTCTGGCGAGTACCGGCCGGTAAAAAAGCCCCCGGCTTGCGAAGACCAAGACAACAGCGGAAGCTGCGTGCGGATGTGCCAAGCGATATCCTCCGCTCCGGCGGATACGCAGCCGGCCCAGCGGGGCTCGTTGGGCTTGGCCAGGCTCAGATTCGGGCTGTTGCACGCAAACCCGGTCAAGCCGTGCCGTGCGGCGTAAGCATTGGCTTCCTCGAGCCGCTTCGTCGTCCAGTTGGAAGCCCCGAGCGCCCAACATAATCCCGCCTCCAGCGGCCCTTGAAGCAATTCGAGAATTTCGCCGACCGATTTGTTCGGATCGTCCCGGTGCAGCATGAAAATATCAACATACTCCGTCTGCATCCGCTCCAGCGATTCCGACAAATCGGCGTCGATCGCCGATTTCGTCATGCGAGGTCCCGCTGCGTCGGGATGAGCCCCTTTGCCGATCAGCGTCATCGAGGAACGATTGCCCCTTTCCCGCATCCAGTTGCCGATCGCTTTCATCCCGTGAGGCCCATACACATGCGCCGTATCGATCGCGTTCCCGCCGGCCGATATGTAGGCGTCCAACAACTCTGCCGAATATTCCATCTTCTCGTCGCTGAGCATCATGGATCCCATAATCAGTTTGGAAACCGGCTTCTCCACTCCCGGTATCGAAATATAACTCATCTGAGGTGTTGTCAACGTCCGGACCCCCTCACTCGTTTTATAATTTTTATTCCCGGCCCGCCGCGCCAATCCCTGCCTGCAATTGTGTTTTTTGCGTGTCAATCGAAAAAGGGGCAGGTATAATGAAAAAATGGGTGATGTTTCCATGCACTCCAATGGGGAAGGTGAGTCGATTGGCGGGCGACAGCGGCTTTGCATCCGAGTATTTCGAAAAAATATTGAATATAGTCGACGTCGGCGTCCACCTGATCGACCGGCAGGGGATGACCGTCTTTTACAACGATAAAATGGCGGAGATGGACGGCTTCCGGCGCGAGCAGGTGATCGGCCAGAACATATTCCAGCTCTACCCGTCCCTCACCCATGAGACGAGCACGCTCGCCACCGTTTTGCAAACCGGCAAGGAGCTTCCCGAACACATCCAAACCTATTACAATTCCTCCGGCAAACGAATCACGACGATTAACCGCACTTATCCGCTGCTTGATCACGGAGAAGTCGTCGGCGCGCTGGAAGTGGCCAAAGATATTACGAACATTGTTCAATTGCACGATCAGATTCTCGATCTGCGTCACCAGCTGCACGAAGCGCAGCAAAAGCAGAACAAAAACAAAGGCACCGCCCGATACGAGTTCAGCGATTTGATTGGCCGCAGCAAGCCGTTCGCGGATGCGCTTTCGCTGGCCAAAAAAACGTCCCGCACCAGCTCTCCCGTCATGATTAGCGGCCCGACGGGCACCGGCAAAGAACTGTTCGCGCAAAGCATTCATAATGCCGGTGTCCGGCGCAGCCGGCCGTTCATCGCGCAAAACTGTGCGGCCGTTCCCGCGGATTTGCTGGAGGGACTCATGTTCGGCACCGCCAGAGGGGCATTCACCGGCGCGATCGACCGGCCCGGCTTGTTCGAGCAAGCCAACGGGGGCACGCTGTTTTTGGATGAGTTGAACAGCTTGGATCTATACCTGCAGGCTAAGCTGCTTCGCGTGCTGCAGGACGGGATGGTGCGCCGCATCGGCGGGACAACCGAGCAGCAGGCGGATGTCCGCGTCATTACGGCGATGAACACGGATCCGAAGGACGCGCTGGAAAAGGGCATATTGCGGCACGATCTATATTTCCGCCTCAGTGTCGTCAATCTGTATCTGCCCCCGCTTCAGCAAAGAAGCGAAGATATTCCGCTGCTTGCGGAACATTTTATTGAGAAATTCAATCCGCTGTTCGGGGTCACCATCAACGGCATCTCCCCGGCCGCGCTCGAACGGCTGCTGGCTTACTCCTGGCCGGGCAACGTGCGGGAATTAAGCCATGCGATCGAGTCCGCTTTCAACATGTTGGAACTCGGCGAGGAGCGCATCGAAGAACATCATTTGCCGGCCCATATCCGGGAGTTTCACGTAGCGTACTCGCCCGCTCGGGTGCCTGCGCCGCGCAGCCAAGCAGTGGATCCGCACTCAGTCGGCAGGTTGACCGATCGGGTGCAGGAGTTTGAACGTTTATCCATACTCGAGGCGCTGCACAAAAACGACTACAATATCACCCTTACCGCCCAAACCTTGGGCATCAAGAGGCAGTCGCTGCAATACAAGATGAAACGTTATGGGATCGTGAGGAAACCTTGAACTTGGCATGCTTCTTGCGACCTTGAGGAGCGAGATCTCCCGGGAGGTGTGCAAATCATGAGCATGTCTATGAGCGATATGCAGGGAGGGACGAATTTTGTACCCCTCAGCAGCAAGCGGCACTGGAAAGACGTAGCTTTATGGAAAGGCGTAACGGATGAACAATGGAACGATTGGATATGGCAGCTCACCCATACGATCAAGACGTTGGACGAATTGAAGCAAGTGGTCAATCTGACCCCCGACGAAGAAGAAGGCGTCCGGATTTCCACCCGGACGATTCCGCTGAACATTACGCCGTATTACGCCTCGCTGATGCATCCGGACGATCCGCGGTGCCCGATTCGCATGCAGTCCGTGCCGATTTCCGCCGAACTGCTGAAAACCCCTTACGACCAAGAGGATCCGTTGTCCGAAGACGAAGATTCGCCTACGCCCGGGCTGACGCACCGTTATCCGGACCGGGTATTGTTTCTCGTCACAAACCAATGCTCGATGTATTGCCGGTATTGCACGCGCCGACGTTTCTCCGGTCAGGTGGGCATGGGCGTCCCCAAGAAGCAGATGGACGATGCCATCGACTATATCCGCAGAACGCCGGACGTCCGGGACGTCCTGCTTTCCGGCGGCGACGGGCTGCTGATCAACGATCAAATCCTCGAATATATCCTGAAAAATTTACGGGAAATTCCTCATGTCGAGATTATCCGCATCGGTACGAGGGCACCGGTCGTGTTCCCGCAGCGGATAACGGAGAATTTGTGCACCATGATCCGCAAATACCATCCGGTGTGGCTGAACACCCATTTCAACCACCCGCTCGAAATGACGGAAGAAGCTAAAAAAGCTTGCACGATGCTGGCCGACGCGGGGGTGCCTCTCGGCAACCAGGCGGTCATTTTAGCGGGGATTAACGACAGTACGCATATTATGAAAAAACTTATGCATGAGCTCGTCAAAATTCGCGTCCGCCCCTATTACATTTACCAGTGCGACTTGTCCGAAGGCATCGGCCATTTCCGAGCTCCCGTCTCGAAGGGACTCGAGATTATCGAATCGCTGCGAGGCCATACTTCCGGTTACGCGGTACCGACGTTTGTCGTGGATGCCCCCGGAGGCGGCGGCAAAATCGCGCTTCAGCCGAACTATCTCATCTCGCAAAGCCAGGACAAAGTCATTCTGCGCAACTATGAAGGCGTGATCGTCGGTTATCCGGAACCGAAAAATTACGTGCCGGGCAAGGCGGACGAATACTTCAACGAAATTTATGGGATCGAGAAGCGGCCGGAAAGCACCGGCATCGCCGCACTCATGAAGGATGAGAGATTCAACCTCGTGCCGGAAAACTTGCGCCGCATCAGCCGAAGGAAAATGTACGAGCAAATGCCGGATCACACCTCGCTCAAGGACCGCCGCCAAAAACGCGACGAAATGAAAGAGAAGCTGATCCAAGCGAAACTGAAGCAAACTCCTCCAGCGCCTAAGTAATCTTTACAAAATAACCGCGACTCAGTAAAAAGACCTTGCCTTCACCGGCTAAAGCCGGTACAGGCAAGGTCTTTTTCGCACGAATTACTCCTCTTCCAAACCGCACCATTGTACCAGCGTCAAAGCCATGATCTCCGCGGCGCGAAACATATCCTCCAGTTCGATGTACTCATTCGGGTAGTGGGCGACATGGGTGACACCCGGCCCGAACACGACGGCAGGCGTGTCTCCCAGCAACGTGAGCAGGCCGCCGTCCGTGCCCCATGGGGATGCCTGAATCACCGCTTCCTTCCCCGTCACTTCCTGATACTGTGACGACAACACCGCAATCAGCTCATGCCCCGGATCCACGCTGCCCGGCACCCACCTGGCGCCGAACCACTCCAGTGATACAGGAGTCTTCGCGAACCAGGCATCCTTCTCTTCAAGCCGCTCCATCCATCGCTCCATGGCTTCCTTGGCATGCTCGATCGCTTCTTCCGGCGCGACGCCCATTCTTCCTTCGAGAACGACCGAATCCGGCACGGAGGAAGGCCAGTTGCCGCCTCTTATGACGCCGATATTGATCGGAATCGGGATCGGATTGCCCGCATACAGCGGATCGGTCATCGCCGAATTCCTCGCCTGCTCGAGCTCCCGGATATGCTGGACGACGATCATGCTTTTCTCGATCGCGCTGACCCCTTCATACCGGGTTCCTCCGTGGGCGGAACGCCCTTTGACCGTCACGCGGAACCACATGGATCCTTGCTGCTTCGGAAAAATCCGCATGTTCGTAGGCTCGGGAATGAGCGCGGCATCCGCCCGATAGCCGTTCATTATGGCCGCAAGAGTCCCCGCTCCTCCGCTCTCCTCTTCGACGACGCTTTGGAATATGACGTCTCCCTTCAGCCGGACCCCCAGCTCCCGCAGTGCCTGAATCGTCAACAGCATCGAGACGTTGCCGCCTTTCATATCCGTCGCGCCGCGTCCGAACAGCTTACCGTCCGCCACTTCACCGCTGAACGGATCATGCTGCCACTGCCCGCGGTCACCCTCCGGCACCACATCCATATGCCCGTTCAAAATCAAAGAGCGGCCCCCGCCCGTCCCTTTCAGTACGCCGACGACATTCGGACTGCCCGCAAACCGGTCTCTCGGCGAATAAAAATACGGGTGGCTCCGCAAAGCTTCCCCGTCCGGCTCCCACACCCGCACCGCGAGTCCCATCTCGCGCAGCATCCCAGCCACGAGCTCCTGCGCCTCCCGCTCCCTTCCTTGCGTACTCGGAAGCCGCACCAAGCTTTGCAGCAAAGCGGTGCCTTCCTCACGATGAGTCCGCATCCACTCCCGAACCTTGCTTTGCAGGCTCATGGCGCGTCCCCTCCTATGTACGCGACGGTATCCGGGATTTGCAACTCGGCTTCCGTATAGCGGACCACTTCTTCAACCGTATAGGGAGCCATTACTTCCCGTAAAACGAGCCCTTCCCCCGTGACCTCCATGACCGCCATATCCGTGATAATCAAATCCACGCACTCCCGCGCCGTCAGCGGCAGCTCGCACTCCTTTCGAATTTTCGACTGGCCGTCCCGGTTCACATGGTTCATGAGCACGACCACTTTTTTCGCTTTCTGCGCCAACTCCATGGCCCCGCCGATGCCGGCCGCCCGTTTGCCCGGCACGATCCAGTTCGCCAAGTCGCCCCTCCCGCTCACCTCAAGCGCCCCGAGCACGGTCATGTCGATGCCGCCGCGGCGGATCATCGCAAACGCGATGGCGCTGTCGCAATAAGAGGCGCCTTCCACTATGGTGACGGGATACCCGCCGGCATTGCAGAGAAAGCCGTCCTCTTTCCCCGGCTCCGGTGTCGGCCCGGCGCCTAGAATCCCGTTTTCCGCATGGAAAACAACCTGGACCCCTTCCGGGATAAAATCCGCCACGCGCGTCGGAATCCCGATGCCGAGGTTCACCACCATACCGTCCTTCAACTCCCGGGCTGCGCGCCGCGCGATGCGGTCGCGGCTTTCTTCTCCCATACCCATTCCCAATTCACCCCTTTGCCCGGAATGACCCTATCGACGAATATGCCCGGCGTCACGACGTTTTCCGGATCCAGCTCCCCAAGCGGGACGATCTCATCCGCTTCCGCAATTGTGTATTGCCCGGCCATCGCCACGAGCGGATTGAAATTGCGCCCGGTTTTGTCGAAGACCAGGTTGCCGAACGGGTCTGCCTTGCGGGCATGAACGATCGCCACCTCGGCGGTCAGCGCCGGCTCCACCAAATATTTGCGCCCATCCACAACCACCGTTTCCTTGCCTTCCTCGATCATCGTGCCGATCCCCACATCGACGAGTATGCCGCCGAGTCCGACGCCGCCGGCCCGGATTTTTTCCGCCAGCGTGCCTTGAGGATAAAACTCGACTTCCAAGCTTCCCTCTTCCATTTGCTGACCTGCGTACGGATTGGATCCGATATGCGACGTGATCACCTTGCGCACCCTGCCTGCCGTGACCAGCCTGCCGATGCCGATCCACGGAAATGCGGTGTCATTGCCGATAAGCGTGAGGTTCTTCACTCCCTTTTCGAAAATGCCGTCGATCAGCGAGGGAGGATTGCCGATGCCGCCGAAACCGCCGTACATCAATGTGCAGCCGTCCGTTATCCGATTCAGCGCTTCCTCCAGCGTTCCGATTTTGTTCATGGCGTCACCTCCCGCATCACTTCGACCATCGTCTCATCGAACATGCGAACGAGCTCATCCATTTCTTCCTCCGAAATGATGAAAGGGGGAGCGACGATCACAGCATCTCCCGCTCCATCGACACCGCCCGCGGCCGGATACAGCAGCAGCCCTTTCTCGAAGGCTTTGTCGGTCACGCGCGCGGTCAAACCCAGCGAAGCCGGAAAAGGCTCCTTGCTGCCCCGGTCGGCCACAAACTCCACCGCAAGCAGCAGCCCTTTGCCCCGGACATCGCCGATGATCGCGTACCGGCCGGCCAATTCCATTAGCCTGCTGAGCAGCTCGCGGCCCTTCTCCTCGGCCGCCTGCACGAGCCCGTTCTTCTCGATATATTCCAGCACGGCCAGCGATACGGCCGCCGACTGCGGATTGGCGCTGTAGGTGTGGCCGGCCATCACCACTTTCGAGCCATGCAGAATCGGCTCCATCACATGGTCTTTCACCAACGTGGCGGCCATGGGCGTATATCCGGCGCTCATCCCTTTGCCGAGCGCGATCAAATCCGGCTCCACGCCCCAATGCTCCATGCCGAACATCGCGCCCGTCCTGCCGATTCCCGTCATGACCTCATCCGCAATGAATAAAATTTCATAGCGCTCGCAAATCTCTTTGATTTTCCGGTAGTACCCCTCCGGCGGCACAATGGCGCCTCCGGCTGCGCCGATGACCGGCTCGGCGATGAAAGCGGCGATATGCTCGGCTCCGATCCGTTTCACGGCCGATTCCAAATCATCGGCGCAAGCGGTTCCGCATTCCGATGGCGTCTTTCCCATCGGGCAGCGGTAACAATAGGGCGGCGCGACCAGCGGGAACTCTTCCAGCAGCGGAATGAACCGCCTCCTCCGCAGAACGTGACCCGACATCGACAACGCGCCCAGCGTAATGCCGTGATAGCTCACTCTGCGGGACAGCACCTTGTATTTGCTTGACTGGCCCTTCTCCTGCCAATGCTGAATAGCGATTTTCATCGCCGTCTCGGTCGCTTCCGAGCCGCTGTTGACGAAGAAGGACCAATAACCGCCGCCCGGCGCCAAATCGCTCAGCTTCTTCGCCAGCCGTTCGGCCGGTTCGCTCGTAAACTGGGAGCGGTACACGAACGACACTTTTTGCGCCTGCTCGTGCATCGCCTCGATCACTTCCGCCGTGCCGTGTCCGATGCCTGCCGTTACCGCGCCTGAGGAAGCGTCCAAGTAGGCTTTTCCGTTCTCGTCGTACAAGTACGAGCCCTTCCCATACTGAACGGTAGGATAACGATAATTCAACAACGGCTTGATCAAATGTTCCCGCTCGATGGCGGCCACCCCCTTCCGCCTACGTAGAAGCAATTTTCATGCCAATTTACCACGGCACATGCCGGACACCAGACGAATGCCGGGCTCTACCTGCGATGCCAAAAATTTTGCACCCCGCCGCACGCCCTGCAAAATTTTCATCCGCCGCCCGACCCGTCCCCGTCACAAACCGGCTTGCAAGCTGGCATCCTTTTTGCATCTCACCCGATTGTACGGAAAAGGAGGAATCGCACATGCCCGACGTCAAAGCCTACTTTGAAAATGTGGTGGAAACCGAAAGTGCCTTTACGCTCCACATCTGTCTCGACTACTTCAACCGCAGGCTGCGTGTGGACGATTACCGGGGTGACGTGGACGCGATTTGCAAACGGGCGGCCGATATCGCGAGCTCACACGCCTTTACGAAAATTTTCGTGAAATCGCGTGAGGAGGATTGGCCGGATTTCCTGTCCAGAGGGTATATGCTGGAGGGCATTTACAAGGCATACTTCAACGGACGCGATGCTTTCTGCATGGCGCTCTATTTCGATCTCAACCGGCGAACGAGCGATTATTGGATGGAGGAAGACGACATCCTGCGCCAAGTGCTGGAGATGCCTCCTAAACCGGAACAATCTACCGCCTTGCCGCAGAATTTTACGCTGCGCGCCGCCGCCCTGGAAGATGCCGAACGGCTGGCCGTTCTCTACCGTCATGTTTTTCCGAGGTATCCGACTCCGATGGACGATGCCGCCTATATCGAAAAGGTGATCGGCGACGGTACGATATTCTATGTGTCGGAACACGAAAACAGCCTCGTCAGTGCCGCCTCCGCAGAAATCAACCGCGTATACAGAAACGCCGAGATCACTGATTGCGCCACACTGGCGGAATTTCGGCGGCACGGGATGATGAGGCTGCTCATCCGTGCTTTGGAGGATGACCTGAGGTCCCGCGGCATTCATTGCGCTTATTCCCTGTCCCGGGCGCTTTCCTTCGGCATGAATGCTTCTTTGTTCCAATTGGGATACCGGTACTGCGGCAGATTGACCAAAAACTGCGACATATACGATAAATTCGAGGACATGAATCTGTGGGTGAAAGTTTTACCGGGGAGCGTTCCTTCTACGGACGGAGGATAAAATGCCGAGCTGCTCGCGATACTTCATGACGGTGCGGCGGGAGACCGGTATGCCTTCTTCCTGCAGCAAATCGGCCAGTTGCTGGTCGGAATAGGGCTGGGCCGCATCTTCCCCGGCGACCCATGTCCGGATTTTCTCCTTGACGCTTTCGGCGGAAGCCTCATCGATCAGCCCGCGGTTATAGCCGGCAGGGAAAAAATACGTCAGCTCAAACAAGCCCCACGGCGTCTGTGCATACTTGCCGGACGTTGCGCGGCTGACGGTGGATTCATGGAGATTCAGCTTATCGGCGATATCCCGCAAGTTCATCGGCTTGAGCCGGGACGGACCTTCCCGGAAAAATGCGTCCTGCTCTTCCACAATGGCCTCGGTCACCCTGAAGAGGGTCAGCCGCCTTTGCTCGATACACTTGATCAAGAAGGCGGCGGACCGATACTTCGCGGACAGGAATTTTCTCGCGGACACCTCTTTCCCGCATTCCTCCGCCAATCGCTCGTATTGCGGATGTATCTCCAGCCGGGGAACCGTCGCATCCGGGATGGAGACGACGAACCGATCCCCGGCTTTTTCGACGATCACATCGGGGACGATGTACTTGACTTCGTCTACATAATAAGAAGAGCCCGGCCGGGGATTGAGCTTCTTGATCACACGAATGGCGTCCTCTACGTCATGCCGCGGCACACCGAGCTGTTTGGATATTTTATGAATCCGATACCCCCCAATATCATCGAGAAAATCATGAATGAGGCGGGGCGCGAGAGGCGGGATTTTCGGCAAATCCTGCAGCTGAAGCAGCAAACATTCCTTTAAATCTCTCGCTCCGACACCCGCCGGCTCCAAGCTTTGCACGATCCGCAGCGCGGCTTCGGCGTCTTCTTCCGCCGCCTGAAGAGTTGACGCCAGATCCTGAAGCGGCAATTCCAAATACCCGTTCGTATCCAAATTGCCGATAATATAGCGGACAATCCTCTCAATCGCTGCAGACGGCGGCTTCATGAGACGCAGCTGCTCTGTCAAATGCCGCTCCAGCGTCATCCTGCGGTCCACCGCGAAATCCAAAGTATCCAGCCCGCGGTCGCGCGAGATTCGGGCACCGCCCGCGCCGCTCATCATATCCCATCGCACGTCGATCGCTTCAAGCACGGGATTCTCTTCGAGCTCTTGCCGCACATAAGCCCACAGCTCAGGCGCGGAGAGCTGAAGAATCCGGATCGCCTGCCGCAGCTTCGGCGTCATATGCATTTTGGTGTTCTGCCGCAGGAACATCCCGCCGCTTAATCTTGCGGACAAGCGAATCACCCTTTGAGGTTAGATGGTCTGCTGAAGTGGAACTTCGGCAATGCCGGACGCTTTGAGATCGGCCAAAATTTCGTTGGCCGCCCGCTGTCCCGACTCCACCGCGCCGTTCAAATAGCCTTGAAAGTCGACGGACGTGTGCTCTCCGGCGAAGTAGCAGCCGCCTTCCTTTTCCCGTTCGATTCCGACAAACTTCGTATATTGCCCGACCTTCCAATAGGAATAGGAGCCGAGGGTCCACCGGTACCCCGTCCAATAATCCAGCGTGGCCAATCCGTTCCACTTCGCCGTAACGCCGGGCAAGACGGGCTCAAGTTGGCTTAGAAATTGCTTTGCCCGCGACTCGGGATTTCCTTTATCAAAGCTTGCCCCGATCACTCCTCCGGTGTAATTGACCAAGATCCCCGTTTCACCAGGCTGAGCGCGCGTGACGTCCCAAGTATTTTGATAGCCCGTATCCGCGTATGTACCTCCGTTGCATCCCAACTGCTCCCAATGCCGGGTACGAAATTGAACATGCAGCTTAGAATTGGTTCCCATTCCTTGCTCTTGGATCGCCGTTTTTTTCAACGGCCGGAAACCGGCTCCCTGATAATCGACGGACGAGCGGAGAATCGAAAAGGGCAGCGTGAGAACGACTTTATCCGCGTATAGCTGTCTAGAGCTGGATCCGGTCTGCAAAGTAAGGGTATAGCCGCCGTTCTTGTTTTGTTTGATCGCGGTCAGCCGCGTCCGGTAAACGATCTGATCGTTCAACGCTTCGACCAGCTTGGATACGATTTGATCGTTGCCGCCGCGGACATGGTATGTTTCGTCCGACTCGCCGAACATTTCCAACCGGTTCTTGTTGGAATATGCCAACAAATAAATCATATTCAGCGCGCTCTGATCGGTTGATTCGGCGCCGTATTCGATGTTGTACGCCACGTCGATCAATTTCCCCAGCCGGGACGTCATGCCTCCCGGAATCTTACTCTTGATCCAATCCACAATGGACATTTGGTCGAGCTCTCTGCCTCTGGCTGTGTAACGGTTATACAAAGTCGGATAGCCGGCCGCCAGCGCCTCGGTGTGAAGGGTATTCCAAATCGCTTTAAAATCTTTACACGCTTCGGCAAACGAATAAGGGCTTCCGTCAAAATAGTACAGTTCCTCCGTGCCGGCCGGCTGTGCCCGGACCACATCGTCCAATGTGAGGCCAAATTCTTTCACCAACTGCAGCAGTTCCTTATGATTCGTATCGATGAATTCTCCGCCGTGCTCGGCGATTTGTCCGTTTTCAAAATCTCCCCTTCGGGTCCAGCACCTGCCGCCCGCCCGTTCAGATGCCTCGTAGATTTCCGCCGTATAACCCGCCTTTTTGAGCTGATACGCACAGGTGAGACCGGAAAGACCGGCGCCGATCACGACGATACGGCCTGGCTCGGAAGAATCACCGGCAAATACGTCGTTCAGCTTCCATACAAAATCCGGGATCGCCGCCGCAACTGTCGCGATGGCCGCTTTCTGCAGAAACTGCTTGCGAGAAATCGATTTTTCGGTTCGCTCTCGAATGACCTGTTCTACCGGGATGTCTTTTTCGGCAGCCTCGCCCGCCACGGATACGGCATCCTTGAGCCGACGAAATAGTGGAGTACGCGCCATTTGAATTCCTCCCATAATTTCATATAAAAAAAGCCGGGAAGTCGTCCGCATGATGCTCCGGCTTCTCGGCTGATTTTCGTTATTGTTTTTTGTTGAAAACGGTTCCATTTGGGATTATAGTGGAAACTCTCTGCGGCGTATGTCGATTGGTGACGGCCATTTCAAATCAATTTTGCAGCGGAAACGTTACCGTGACCAAAGTTCCGGCGGCATCGGACGATATGTCGATCTCCCCGCCCATTTCGCGGACGATTTGTTTGGAAATGAACAGCCCGAGGCCGTTGCCCTTCGGCTTCGTCGTAAAAAACGGCGTGAACAGCTTATCCGCCAGGTCGTGCGGAATGCCGGGCCCGTTATCGCGAATCATGATCGATACACCTTGTTCATGAACCGTCTCACCAATTTGCAAATGCCCCCCGCTGTCCATCGCATCGATGCCGTTTTTGCACAAGTTCAGGATCACTTGCTTGAGCAGCTCCAGATTGGCGTTGATTTTCGGGCCGGTGGACGAAAAATGACACGACACCTGGATGCTTTTCAGATTCGCCTCCACATACACCAGCGGAAGAACGTCCTGAAGCACCTTCGCAATGTTCACCGATTCATAGACACTTTCCTTGGGCTTCCGAAGCCACAGCATTTCGGTCACCAAATGATTGATTCGGGACAACTCCGATAAAATAAGTTCAATATAATTGCGGCCCTTCTCAATCCGGTGTTCCTCCAAAATCTCGCCGATCAGCTGGACAAATCCTTTAATCGACGTAAGCGGGTTCCGGATTTCGTGGGCAGCACCGGCCGCCAATTGGCCCACCACGGCACTCAGCTCCGAGACTTGCAGCAGCCTCTCGAGTCTTTTTCTTTCCGTGATATCAATCGCCGAGCCTACGACTCCCGTGATCCGCCCCTGCTCATAATAAGGCGACAGAGACTTGATTATGACCCGGTCGCCGGTCTCCAGCTCGAAACTGGTCGGTTCTCCCGACAGAGCCTTCTCCACATGAGGCTGCACAATTTCCATGACGTCGGCCGGGAACAGATCGGACAACGTTTTGCCATATACCTCGTCTGTCGTCATCCCCATGCTTCTCGCGATCTTGCCTTCCGACAATTCAAAGGTCAGCCGCCCGTCCTTGCCGAGCGTAAGCTTGAAGACGAGGTTGTCCAGCGCTTGAACGGTTTGCCTCAAATCGTTCTTGAGCGAATTGTGGACTTCCTGCTCCAGTTGCCGCCTTCTCGTGATATCCCATCCGACGGCCAAAATACACGGCTCGCCGAACAACGGGATCATTTGGAGCCGGAGCAAGTAGCTCACGAACCCGCCGTTTTTGTGACGGACGTTAATCTGTTGTTCCAGAATCTCGTCTTCCGTCAGCGTGCTCTTTACATCGTTTCTTTTATCGGGATCCACGTAGATCTTCATGTCATGAACGGTACGGCCGAGGATCTCCTCTTTGGACCATCCGGTCGTCTGGAGGACACCATCGTTAACATAAACGATTTTTCCCTCGGCTAACGTCGTGATGGAGACAAACTCCGAACGGATCCCCAAAATCCGGGTCAGGAGGAGTTCCATTAATTCGGGATCTTTCCCGCGCACAAATTGCTGATCGAAGCGTTGGATCAAGTCGGACATGCAGGGCATCCCCCGGCGATAGTTAGTTAAACATAACATTCTACATAGCCGAGCATTCTTCCTGTTCCGGTCATTCTATAAAATTCGAATCCTTTTTCCCGTGTTAAGCGGACTTGCCCTCCGGTTCCTCCATGGACTTGAAGTAGCGTTCTTTGCCGAAGAAGATGTGGAACAAAATCGAGATCAGCGTGTATACGACCGCTGTAACGGTGAACGCGTAGGCATAGCCGTAATACGGGCCGTATCGCGCAACCAGCCCCGTGCTGACGGGGGCGGCGAGGAACCAGCCCAGGTTAAACATTGCCTCCCCTGAGCTGGAAGCGAGTCCGCGCATTGACGGCTCGACATATTTCATTTTGATCGTGTTGTAAAACGGGTTGGCGGCGTTCATTAGCGCTTGTCTAAGCAAATAGCCGGCGCTCGCCAAGTAGAAATTCATCGTGTAGGCGGTGAGCAGCATGAACGGAATCGAGCTCAGCTGCAGCAGCACCACCGCCTTGGCTTCGCCGAACCGCCGCGCGATGGCGGGACCGAACAAATAAGCAAGCGCTGTAGCGCCTTGGCCGAGCGATACGACGATGCCGATCATCGTATTCGAGACGTGGAACCGGTCCTCGAAGTATACGTTCAGGTAAGGAACGATCATGCCGCCTGCGGACGAAGACAACAGGCTGAGCAATGCGAACAGCACGATGACCTGAAGCGACATTTTGTGGTTCCTGGCCGCCTCCCGCAGCCGGAACGGCGCGCCGTCCCGTCGAACCCTTGCCCCTACGGGCGAATACATCAGAACCGGAAATAAGCCGAGCGCCGCGATCCCTACACCGATGAGCAGCGTAAGCCGGAGACTCGCCACTTCCGGAACGCCGAACGAATAATGAAAAATATCGCTGAACGAGCCGCCGAGCACGTTGCCGATGACGCTCGCGAACATGACGAGCGCCATGTTGAAGCTGAACAGATGAACTCGTTGAGCGGGAGTGGAGTTATTCGCCATGAAAGGCAGCACCGTCGAAGAGACGAGGGCTTGGCTCATGCCGCCCAGGAACGCCGTCACGATCATCCCGTGCCTGGCCTCGAACAGCGAGCGCGCCGTCAAGGCGAGCACCATGGCAAAGAGCCCGAACGTCACGACCGGTTTCGAGCCGAATCTATCGTTGAGGATGCCCGCCGGAATCAGAATGATCGCGGACGCGATCGCCGTCATGGCGACCAGATCGCCCACCATCGTCTGCTCGTATCCCAATGCCCGCACATACAGGTTGTACACGAGCATGAACATGCCGAACCCGGTGTTGAACACCAAGTTAAAGACAAAAAAGAGTCGAATATTGCGGCTATACTGCTGAAGCTGTTGTTTCCATTCCATGAAAAATGTCGTCATAGGTTTTAGAGTAGCGGACTTTTGGATTTTTTTCTATCCGTAATGGTAAAATATATCGCGAGGAAAAGATTAGGAGGAACCGGGATGGATCATTTTGAGCAGAAGTTGGACAAGTACGCCGCTCTGGCCGTCGAGATCGGCGTGAACGTTCAGCCGGGCCAGACGCTGGTCGTTACGGCCCCCGTCATCGCGGCTGAGTATGTACGCAAGGTGGTCAAACGGGCATATGAAGTCGGCGCCAAAAATGTCATGGTAGACTGGACGGACGACGTCGTCACCCGGACGAAGTATGAGCTGGCACCAAGCGAGGCGTTTCTCGAGTATCCGATGTGGAGAGCCAAGGGCATGGAGGAAATGGCGGCGGACAACGCGGCATTCCTCTACATCATTGGCGACAACCCCGACCTGCTGAAAGGCATCGATCCTCAGCGGGTCGCCGATGCCCGGAAGACGGCGTCTCAAGCGCTGAAGCCTTTCAAGGATTATCAAATGAGCGACAAGGTCAGCTGGTCCATCGTCGCCGTACCTTCCCAGGAATGGGCGGACGCGGTATTTCCGTCGCTTGACCGGGACAAGCGGATCGATGCTCTGTGGGATGCGATCTTCGCGGCCACGCGCATCGATACCGAGGATCCGGTAAAGGCGTGGAAAGACCATGCCGATACATTGGACAGCAAAGCGTCCCGTCTCAACGAACGCAAGTATAAGGCGCTTCATTACACTGCGCCGGGCACCGATCTCACGATTGAATTGGCCCGTGGCCACCACTGGGTGAGCGCGGGAAGCGTGAACAAGCTCGGCAGCGTATTCATCGCCAATATGCCGACGGAGGAAGTGTTCACCGCGCCTTTCAAAACCGGCGTCAACGGTTACGTGTCGAGCACCAAGCCGCTCAGCTATGCCGGCAATCTGATCGACCACTTCAAGCTGACGTTTAAAGACGGCAAAATCGTGGAGTTCACCGCGGAACAAGGCTATGAGACGATGAAACGGCTGATCGAGACGGACGAAGGTTCGCATTTCCTCGGAGAAGTGGCGCTTGTCCCTCACCGGTCCCCGATTTCGCAGACGAACCTCATTTTCTACCAGACTTTGTTCGACGAAAATGCGTCTAACCACTTGGCGATCGGCCAAGGATACGCCTTTAACATCGACGGCGGCAAAGAAATGAGCAAAGAGGAACTGATGGTTCGCGGGTTGAACGAAAGCTTGACGCATGTCGATTTCATGATCGGATCGGCCGACATGGATATTGACGGCATTATGGAAGACGGTACGGCGGAACCTATTTTCCGCAAAGGCGACTGGGCGTTCTGATAACGCCGGCCAATAAAAACAAGGCATGTTGCCATGAAGGCAGCATGCCTTGTTTTATTTCAACTGTATTCCGAAATAAGTGTGCAGCGCGTCTTCATATTCCTCTTCCGATTTCGGAGTGAAGGTGTGAACCGAATCCCCCCTGAAGATGCGGAGTTCCTCGCCGGCAATCGTGTTTCGCCCTTCGCGGGTACGGATCGCGGCCATCTTCTCCTTCGTAAAGATCGAATCCGGGGAGTTCTCGCACCAATAGGTCGCCATGATGAAATCCTTCGGCAGCTGCGGCTCCTCGGTGAACGAATAGAGGCGGCTCCATTCCCCGTGCTTGAGCTCGCAAAGCATCCAGCCGAACTCCTCATCCTTCTCCAGCCGGTAACACTCGTCGCCTTGCTGCTGTTCCAAGTACTCTGTCATTCGAATCGGCCGGCGCGGAACGATCCCTCCTACTCCCACGTCGCATAAGTAATCCGCTTCTCCGAGCCTTACCTTCAAAACGTGGTGGCGTCGTTTGGGTGGTGGAGTCGGCTCGTCGCGCCAGAAGCGCGCCATCAGGCTGGTCACGTCATAGCCTAATTCTTGCAGCAGCCAGCCGAACAGCGCATTCAGCTCGAAGCAATAACCGCCACGCTTGCGCGTTACGATTTTGTCGAGCAGATCCGGGATCTCCAGCGATAAAGGAATGCGGCGCAAAATGTCGAGGTTCTCGTAAGGAACCGTATGGAGATGACTCTCCTGCAGTTCGGCCAGCGCCTTCGCGCTTCTGTCAAGCGGGCGGTCGAACCCGATCCGTTCCAGATACGCGCGTACCTCGGGCTTTAATTCTCTCACGGATGAAGCCCTCCCAATTCTCCGGATGGATTTGTAAAAATCATACACCACCCCCATCGCGCATTCCATAGCAAATCCGAATCTCTACTATTATTTTACAAAATCAAACCATTTCTCTTATACTGAGAATTATCGTAATTATCCGCGATCAGGGAGTGTCCCCGTTGATCATTAAGCTGATCAAAAATTACATCGTCCCCGTCATCGTCATTTTCGTCATTTTTTCCTCCTTGATCTTGGATAAAACGCCAATGGTCACGCCGTTCGTCATTTCGGGCGTGCTGCTCGTTTTTTCCATCGTTTTCGACAGCCGTTTCCCCGTTCTACGGTACACCCAATTTGTTTTTCTCGGCCTCTTCCACTACTTCGCCCACCTGAACTGGGCTCAATTGCTCTACTTTATTTTGATCGTCATCGCCCTGCAGAAATCTTCCCGCATCCTCACCTCCGTCGTCATTACAACTTTGTACACGTTGGAATATACCCTCCTGCGTCTCTCCTATCAGCCGATTAACGCTTACAACCTGTTGGTTTCCGTATATGACTGGATGACCGGTCTTTTGGTGATCGCCCTGTTCCATTATTTTCTTCTCGCCGAAAATGAAAAAAAGCTGCTGCGCGACCGTACCCGTTATTTGTCCACGCACGATGCGTTGACCGGACTTCTGAATTACGAAGGATACTTGATCAACATTCAGGAGCTGGTGGACCGGCGGGACCGCTTCATCTTGATCACCATGGATTTTCAAGATTTCAAGTCCTACAACGACCAAGATTTCCAGAGCGAAAATGAAATTCTCGTGAATATGTCCATCCGTTTAAAAGAGCGGTTCCCCGACGCATGCGTAATGTCCCGTTACGCCGGAGACCGGTTTGCGATCGCGATTCCCCAAAGAGACAACGATTTGACCGCAATCGACAGCTTGATGAGCAGCGGCAGTCTGGGCTTTCAAGTCGCATACAGCGTATGCCGGTTTCCCCAGGAAGGAGAGACCGTTTATTCGCTCATCACTTTGGCGGAGGACCGCCTCTTTCAGAACAAACGGAATATGTGGCTGCTTCGTGAGGAGCTGCGTTTTCAAGAGGAAAAATTAAAAGTCGTCGGAGAGCTGGCGGCCGGCATGGCGCATGAAATCCGGAATCCTCTCACCACCATCAAGGGGTTTATGCAAATTTCCAAAAGCAACGATTACGACATGAGACCCTGGTACGAGCTGATCATGAGCGAAATTTCCCGGATGAGCGAGCTCACGGCCGAATTTTTGCAGTTTGCCAAACCGCACATCAGCGATATGACCCCGAGACTGATGCAAAGGTGCATCGATCGCGTCCTTTTTTTGACGGAATCGGATGCCGCCCTTCGAGGGCATGGCATGGAGTATGAGATAGCCGAGGAAGACATCTACGTTATGGCCGACCGCGATAAAATGGTTCAGGTGCTGCTCAATTTGATACGGAACGCGTTCGAAGCGATGAAAGAGCCGGGCACGGTGTCCGTGCGGCTGAAACGCGATGCGGGCATGTGCCGGATCGAAGTGGAAGATACGGGATGCGGCATCTCGGAAAGCGGCCTGCAGAAGATTTTCAATCCCTTTTACACGACGAAGGAAAACGGCACCGGCCTGGGATTGTCGATCTGTAAAAAAATCATCCAGGACCACGGAGGGTCACTGGATGTGGAAAGTGTTGTGGGACAAGGCTCCTTGTTCAGGATCAAACTCCCGGTTGTGGAATATGAGCCTGTTTAGTTTAAGGATTTTCTCATGGAATTCTAATAGACACGAGAAAACCTTGATAGACCGGGCTTTTTGCTCTCAATGGAAATTTGAGGCAGTTTTTTATCTGTTATAGTGGGTTATAAGCTTTCTTACACCACTGAAACATGGAGGGATTTGAACGTTGCTTCAAGTTAAACCGTTACTTCGGAAAGTCATTGGCGTCAGTCTTTTCACAGCGATCGGATTCACGGCCATGGGCTTCGGTCACGCTCCCCAGGCAGATGCGGCTACGAAAGCCGATAAAATAATCAGTACCGGCAAAAAATATTTGGGCGTAAAATACCGCTTCGGTGCACCTTCCGGCGTTACATACGCTTTCGACTGCTCCTCTTTCACCCAATATATTTTTAAAAAGAACGGCGTTTCTCTGCCGCGCGCCTCTTATGCCCAAGCTGCAAAAGGCAAAAAAATTTCCAAGAGCCAGCTGAAGAAGGGCGATCTGGTCTTCTTCTCCCGGCCCGGGAAATCCGGCATCGGTCATGTGTCGGTCTATGCGGGGAACAATAAGCTGCTTCATGCCGCCGGCAAGTATGTCAAAGTTTCCAACCTCAGCTCGTCTTACTGGAAAAGCCACTATATTACCGCTCGCCGTGTAATCTAAACCGTAATCCGAACAGCATCAAGGGACCGGAATATTCCGGTCCCTTTGCTTTTGGCAGCGGCAATTTGCGTCACTTTCGATCGACCTGCAGTGCCAGCACTTTTTTCAACGTATACGTGTCTTTCAAGAGATCTTCGGAGATCACCTTCAGCTTGACCATCCCGGCAATTTTGGCCGGGTCGGCTCTCGAGACCAGCCTCCATACATCCGCGTCGGGAAGCGCGCCGTACAGTTTATGATCGTCATACTCCCTCCGGTAATGCTCCATCACTTTGACCCGGTACCCGCCGGTCTCCCACTCGAAAGGCCCTTGTTCCGCCATTTGAGAGAGTATCTCTTGCCGGAGCTCGCTCAACTCTTGATCGATCTCTCTTTGCTTTTCCTTCAATTGATAATATCGTTTAATTTTGTGTTCCATAGATTCCCCGCTCCTCTCCCTATGATGTCTATGAACGGGGAACGGGATTTAGACAAGATAAAAGAACCTCCGGGAGCGCATGCTCTTTACGCATTCGGAATTTGTTTTTTGAGAATTTGGAACCTTTTCATCGCTGTATTGTCTAATCTATCGAGGTGAACAGGGTGGCGTACGAATACATGAAACATGTGTCCGACATTCCGGCGGCATCGCTGCAGGATTTGATGACGGAACACGGGCAGGATGTTTGGAACTATGCGTTCCTACTGACGAAAAACCGGCACGTTGCCGACGACATCGCGCAAGATGTCTTTCTGCAGGCTTTCCTGCATATCGCCTCGTTCCGCGGACAATCGTCTTTGAAAACATGGCTGTTTTCCATTACTAGAAATCGGGTGTACAACTACAAGAAATCAGCGTTCTTCCGCAAAGTAACCTTGATCGACTACATCACACGTCTCTCGGGAACCTCATCCGCGGAGGAGCAATACATGCTCAGAACGTACACGGACAGCATCTGGCAGCTGGTCTTGAAGCTTCCGCCGAAATATCGGGAGGTGCTGATTCTCGACGCCAAGTACGATATGCCGCTCACGGAGATCGCCTTGCTGCTTCAAGTCTCGATCGGTACCGTGAAATCCAGGCTTCATCGGGCGCGCAGCAAAATGAAGGAGTATCTGGAGGAGGTGGAGCAGCATGAAAGACAGTAAACCGGAATGGTATGGGAGATTGAAAAAGGGGCCTTTTGTGGAAGCGGCATTTGATGCCGAAATGAGGCAGCGCGTGACGGAACGGATTTATCGCATCAGCCCTCAAACCCGAAATCGCCGTTTAGGTCTGTGGGCTGCTGCCGGCGTTACGGCGGTCCTTCTCATCTGTGCCGTCATCCTGCTGCCTTCCATCCGTTCTCACTTCCATTCCCCATCCGCATCACCCGGCAGCGTTGCGAATCCGGCAGGCATGACGGAGAGCTTCGTTCGGAAAAACTTGCATGTTGGCATGACGCAGGATGAGGTGAGGCGTGTGTTTGGCCAGATGTACGAGGCTCACGCTGCCGCCCGTTCATTTCCTTCCTCTCATCAGGAAGATCCGTATGATTTGAATACTTGGGCGTCAGTAAACATTTGGCGTTATGACTACAATGTCCAGAACGGATATCAGGTC
Source organism: Cohnella pontilimi (assembly GCF_005049045.1). GTDB lineage: Bacteria > Bacillota > Bacilli > Paenibacillales > Paenibacillaceae > Cohnella > Cohnella pontilimi. The sequence goes on along the minus strand of NZ_SUPK01000007.1, from coordinate 189,591 downwards.
AACTGGGGGGAAGAGTCGCTCGATTTCGACGTCGCGGGCATGGAAAGCGGAAAAATCGAGTCGCAGTTAATCATTGTGTGGGAAGATAACATGGTGAATCGCGCCATTTTTAAATACAAGACTTGGGACGGTATCGCCACGACGCAGATCGGCCCCGGAGTGGATGAGCCGCCTCCGGCGTCCGCTGAAGCCAGAACGGAAGTCTTGAGAGCCGTCGGCGAATCCTCCTTCGGAACGTTCGAGCTTCGGCCGGTTGCAGGAACCTCGGAGAAAATCCAGCCGCTGGGCGCACCAAGCTGCCTCGGATTGGAGACGGACGTCAACATTGCCGGCGATTACGAGCTTTTCTTTCGGGACAAAAACGGCGCCTTGCAATCGGTGTACTCCCTAAACGGGCTCGAATTCATTCAACACAACGAGGAACCCGTAGCGATGCGCAAGTTTGATTTTCCCGATGTGGAGCTGTTCTTGCTGATTCCGCGCTACACCGATTGCCATGGCTTAGAGGTATATGCCTTTGGCGTCGATAAGCAATCCGGCAAACCTTCTGTCTTCCCTTTTAAAACCCGGGATCAACACGCCACGGTCTGGACGACTTCACCGGTCAATCTGCCGGTTCTGGAGAATGGAAGTTTGATCATCGAAGGCGGAAGAGGAGCCGGTACCGACGGCGCCGTACGATACACCTTTAAGCCGGATTTAGGAAAGCGAGTACTCATGCTGGAAAGCCAGGAGCAAATCCCGTAAAAAGCGAATCAAGCCCGGCCTAGTGTTCCTTGGACCGGGCCTGCTTCCTGGAACGCCATTCTTCCCTCAGCATTCCCGCGATGATCAGGAGAATGCCGAATTGAATCGCATAGTCCGCCACATTCAGGATTCCGTCCATGAATGTGAAGGCGATAAAATCCGTTACTTGGTTATATAACAAACGGTCTATCGCATTTCCGAGCGCGCCGCCCACTAATAGTGCGGCGCCTATTTGTTGTGCGGAACTGTTCAGCAGTCCTTTTTTCCGATAATAGAGGATCATGACCGTTACGAACACGGCAATCGGCACTGAAAGCCGGCCATAGCCCTGCAGCATGCCCCTTGCGATTCCGCTGTTCTCATAACGCGTAAATTGAAGGACCTCGTCCCACACCGGAACGGAATTGCCCACCTTCATATGGAGTCGGACGGCAATTTTGGTCGCTTGGTCAATCGCAAGGACCGTCAGAGCTGTGAGGAAAAACATCATATCTGCTCCGGCTCCTTCATCCATTCACTGGCCCATTTCGCGATATCTCCGAAAAGAGGAGACAAGGCCAGGCCTTTTTCGGTCAAGGAATATTCGATGCGCACGGGCATCTCTGGATAGACATCGCGTCTGACCAATCCTTCCAACTCCAGCTCCTTAAGGCGATCCGAAAGAACCTTCCTGCTTAAATTCGGCACAGCTTTCTCGATTTCCGTAAAACGCTGAGGACCGGGCAACAGGGAATATACGATGAGAGCTACCCACCGTTTGCTCAATAATTCCATCGCTTTTTCAAAGCTGGCGCACATTTCCGGACGTTCCAAATCGATCATCCCCTATATGCTTTTATTATAATCACCCTGCAAAAAAACAACAATGTTACAAAATCACCCAAAATAACTTGACACAATATAGTTATATAAATAAACTAAATTACATAAAGTAAGTAACAATTTGTGGGAGGCTTCATCATGAACATTGCATTGTGGGTAGCTCAAGGATTGTTGGCAGCTATGTTCCTTATGGCTGGTTCTACGAAGGCTTTGACTTACGAAAAAGCAAAAGCTTCAATGCCGTGGGTGAAAGATTACTCGACCGGTTTCGTTAAATTCATTGGATGGGCTGAAATTCTGGGCGCACTTGGATTGGTGCTGCCGGCGGCATTCGGAATCGTTCCGATCCTTACTCCGGTCGCAGCGATCGGGATTGCCTTGATCATGCTGTTCGCAACGGTATTCCATGCTCGTCGCAAAGAAAATCAAGCCATCGGCATGAACGTGATCATGCTGTTAGTTGCGGCATTTATCGTAGTCGGCCGCTTGGCGATTGAAACTCTGTAATCCATAAATTTGACTTTCCACCCTGTTGTAATTACTATGATTACAACGAAAGGGTGACCGGTTTGAAAATCAGCAGCCGCTTTTCCATAGCCGTCCATATATTATCGCTGTTAGCGATATCGCCGACTGCGCATGGCACTTCGGACTGGATTGCTGACAGTGTAGGTACGAATCCCGTTATTATCCGGAGAATTTTGGGGCAACTTAAGAAAGCGGGATTCGTAAATGTTCGTGCCGGCAGCGGAGGAGCTTTCCTCGTCAAGGGACTAGACGAGATCAACCTGCTGGATGTATATCGCGCGGTGGCTGTCGTGGAAGAAGGCAATTTGTTTCATATTCACGAAGAGCCGAACCCCGCATGTCCCGTGGGTGCCAACATCCAAGTTGTTCTGGAGCTGTTGCTGGTCCGCGCTCAGGAAGCGATGGAGAAAATCCTATCGGAAGTATCGATGGAAGAGCTGGTCACGGTTTTGTCGAAACGGATCCATAGCAAAGCGTGACCGCTTTTTTTCGACCAGGATGTAACTTAAACGGTTACAACAAAACCTCTTTTCGACTCAAAATGATACATAGGAGGCTAAGATGATGAAAATCGCAGTCATCGGAGCAAGCGGCAAAGCCGGCAGTAAAATTATGGCGGAAGCGTTGTCCAGAGGGCACGACGTAACGGCTATTGTGCGCGATGGGAGCAAAGTTGCCAAGCCGAAAGCAAAGGTACTGGAGAAGGACATTTTCGAACTGGATTCCGCAGACTTGGCGGCTTTCGATGTCGTGGTGAACGCGTTCGGAGCGCCGCTGGGCGAAGAGAATCCCCACGTTGAGGCCGGAAAAAAGCTGATCGAAGCCATGAAGGGAGCTCCTGACACCCGGCTTATCGTTGTGGGAGGAGCGGGAAGCTTGTATGTAGACGAGGCCGAAACAGTTCGCCTGATCGACACACCGGAATTCCCGGATATTTTTAAGCCGACAGCATCGGGTCAAGGCCGTAATTTGGCTGATCTTGAGCAATCGGAAGGCATCAAGTGGACGTTCGTAAGTCCAGCCGCCATTTTTGACCCGGAAGGAAAGCGCACCGGCGCATACAAGGCAGGCAAAGACAAACTGATCGTCAATTCCAAGGGAGAAAGCTATATCAGCTATGCCGATTATGCCATCGCGATCGTGGACGAAATCGAAAATCCGAAACATCCGAACACCCGTTTCACAGTCGTTTCGGAATCGGAATAAAAGATCAAGCCCGCGGTTCAATATACCGCGGGCTTTCGCACCCTCATGTCAAGACATCCATTTATTCTTCTTCCTCCGCTAGACGCACTTTTCCGCGTGCGGATTTACGCGGATGAGGAGAGGATTTGACGGCCGAAACGGACTTCCGTTGTTCGGTCCTTTTTTCTTTGCGGGCAAGCCGCGCTAGCTCTCGCTCGGTTTTGAAGTAGTTGACCAGACGCTTCGGGTCCAGCGTGCCTTGCTGGATGGCGGCTTTTACCGCGCAGCCGGCTTCTCTCTCATGGCGGCAATCGCGGAAACGGCACCCGGCGGCCATCTCCTCAATATCGGAGAAGGCTTCCTTCCATCCTTCGTCCGCGTCCCACAGCTGCAGTTCCCGCATTCCGGGTGTATCCACGAGAAGCGCCCCTCCGGGAAGTACGAACAATTCCCGGTGCGTTGTCGTGTGCCTGCCCCGGGCGTCTTCCTCACGTATGCCCTGCACGCGTTGAATATTTGCATCCGAGAGCCAATTCAGAAGCGTAGACTTGCCTGTGCCGGAAGATCCCGTGACGGCGATCGTTTGGCCGGGCAGCAGGTAAGGAAGCAGCTTCTCCATGCCCTGATTCGTAAGCGCGCTGACTGCGTGAACGGGAACGCCGGGCGCGATCGCTTCGACCTCGCTTACCCGAAGGTCCGCTTCTTCGGTGAGATCGGCTTTGGTCAACACCACGACCGGACGAGCTCCGCTCTCCCAAGCCAGGATCAGGTAGCGTTCGATTTTTCGAAGGTTGAAATCCTGGTTCAAGGCATTCACGATAAAAAGCTCGTCGACATTGGAAGCGATGATCTGCTCTTCGTTCGTTTGGCCCGCCACCTTCCGTGTCATGGCAGATTGGCGGGGCAGCACAGAGTGAATCACCGCATGCCGGTCATCCAGCAATTCGGCGGACACCCAGTCGCCAACCGCGGGAAAATCTCCTCTCGTAAGCGCAAGATGCTCGAACTTGCCGGTTACGTTGGCCAAGCGTTCGCCTGATTCACAGACAATTTTATATGTGTGGGAATATTGGGCGGTCACTCGGGCAGGCTGCGCAGCCGTCGTATTCACGGGACGGTTAGCCTCCCATGCTGCCTGCCAGCGTTCATTCCATCCATAAACGAATAACATTTCTTGGTTGGTAACGTTCAATCGAAAACCCCTATTCGTCGATTAATTTGGTATTCAGGTTAGGCGGACAACAAAAAAAGCCGCAGAAATGCTGCGGCTTTCCTTGCGCACTGCGCGCCTCATCGGCGCTTTGGGCACAAAAAAACCGCGGGAGACCACCGGTCACCCGCGGCTGTCGAATTAAATACGAGCCCGTGAGACCGATGCAGATGTTGCAAACGAACAGACGACGATCGACTCGACAATCGAATGGAAGTTCACCATATGTCATCAGCCTCCTTCATTAAGATACTGGTAATTATAATCAGCGCGCACCAACCTGTCAACATTCGGCGTACGCGCTAGTCCTTATCCACCAGCCCGCGCTGCAGATACGTTTCCAGCGTATTCGTAATTTGAAAAACCGTGTCGCCTAAATCGAAGTTTTCGAAAGCATGTTCACACGACGAGCGATAGGCCATCTCGCGGTCGTAGTGACGCAGGCGGCGGGCGATGACGGCTTCATCCGTGGCTTGATTGCGCTGCCGCTCCTCCACGACCCTCCGGTCGGCGTACACGAACAGCCGGATCGCTTTGTCGCCGTACAGCTCTTTCATCCTCTCGGCTCCCTCACGGTTGAGAATCAAATAGACGACGCCGTACCGCCGCAAGCTGTTCTCCACATCCGCACGCCGGATGCCGTAACGATCCCCGTCAATTTCAACGCTTTCCAAAAATTGTCCTTCCAATTCCATCTGCAGGTAAGCCTCCATGGAAATGAAGTGACAGTCCTGGTCGTCCACTTCGCCTGAGCGGGCGGGTCTTGTGACGTAGGATATGACTTTGGCCATCCCGAACGTGTGACCGACCGCTTCCGCCACCGATTTGCGCCCCGACCCGTCAGGACCTGTGTATACGATAAGAAACTCCCGGCCGTTCCGCTCGAGCATCGACCATCATCCTCTGCCCTGTGATTTTTGTCTATCACTATAAGGATATGGGGCAGTCAGGATTCGATGTCATCGAACATTGGCAAACGAATGCGAATCCGGCAGCCATTTCGACGGCTCGCCGAGACTATATACGAGAAGGACATGCAATGCCCGCGTACATACGGTATACATCAGCTTGCGATCTCGATCTTCTCCATACCGGGCGGCGGAAGCGTCCCAGACGACCACGGCGTCGAACTCGATGCCTTTAGCCAAATACGAAGGCAGCACCGAGACGCCGCGCGGCAGCAGAGCCGAGCTGCCCGTCACATAGGTGATCGGCACCTCGTCCGGAAGCCTTTCCTTGAGCAGCGCGGCGGCATTGCCGCATTCTTTCGCCGATTTGGCGATGACGCCGATCGTCCCGTAACCGACATCGAGCAGCCGGCGGATCTCCACGGACACCAAGTCCGCCAATTTTGCTCCGTCGCGGACAAGCACCAGCTTCGGCTCTTCGCCTTCCCGCTCGAAAGGACGAATGTCGGCAGCTTCTTCGGGACGCAAAATCTTTTTGCTGAATTCGACGATCTGCTTTGTGGAGCGATAGCTGGTCGTAAGCCGCCACACGGCGGTGTCCTCCTCCGGCATGAGCCGGATCCACCCGCCGAATCCGCCTGTCTCCTGCGATTGCGCGTAGATGGCCTGATTGAAATCGCCCAGCACCGTCATCCGCGCGCGCGGAAACCGCCGCCTTAAGTAAGCGGCCTGGAAAGGAGAATAATCCTGTGCTTCGTCCACGAATAAGTGGCGGATCTCGCCTTCCACTTTGCGGAATCCTTCCAGTCCCTCCATGATGTACATTAGAGGCGTCGCGTCTTCATGATCGATCGTTTTCCGGTCCAGCGTTTCCTCCAACCGGCTCGCCATCCACTCCCAGCCTTCCGGCAGCTTGCCGTCCGGCGAGCAGGACGCGAACAGCGACCGGCTCCGGAATAGCTCCAGATAAGTGGCAACTGGATCCAGGAAGCGGTACGCTTTCACCGCCTTGCGCAGCGGCTCGACCGCCGATTCCGCCGCCCGGCGCATGAGAAGCTGGGTCATCCGGTCTTCGTCGTCGAACGCGTCCTCGTGGAATCCGCCGCGCCGGCGAATCTCCACGTATGCCCGCTGAATCTCCTCCTCGTCCGCCAGCTCGGCGGCCTCTTCGACCCAGGATTCGTCCATTTGCGCATCCACCCAGCTGGCCAGTCGTTCGATAAGCCATTTGCGCAGCTGTCCCGCACGGTAGCCGAAACCTTCCGATGCCGGAACGGAATAGAACTTCGCCGCCATCTCGTCCGCGGACGCTATTGTGTCGCCTCGGAACCGCAGCGGACGAAACCGGACTCCGCCGGACTCCAGCCGTTTGAAATAACGCTCCACCGTCTGGAAAAAGTGATCTGAGCCTTTATAGCGCACCGACCGCTCACGAGCTTCGCCCTCCGGCGTTCCTTCGGAAGCGCTCAATACCTCGGTCTGCGAGAACAAGTCCTCTACCTGAAACCGCCGGCCCAGCCGCGCCTCGATCAGCTCGCGGAACGTCATCTGCCGCATGTTGGCTTCTCCGAGCTCCGGCAGCACGCGGGATATGTACCCTTTGAACACCGGATTCGGCGAGAAGAGCACGATCTGATCCGGCGTGAGCGAATCCCGGTACCGGTACAGCAAATAAGCGACCCGTTGCAGCGCCGCTGATGTTTTGCCGCTTCCCGCCGCGCCTTGAACGACCAGCAGCCGGTGTTTTTCGTCCCGGATAATCCGGTTTTGCTCCTTTTGTATCGTGGCCACGATGCTCTTCATCGATGTATCCGACTTTTCGGACAGCACCGCCTGCAAAATATCGTCGCCCACCGTTTCGTCCGTGTCGAACACATGCTTCAGCCGCCCGGCGCGAATGACGAACTGCCGCTTCAGCTCCAGCTCGCCCCGAATTTCTCCCTCCGGCGTCTCGTAAGCGGCGGGGCCCGGCTCATGATCGTAAAACAGGCTGGACACCGGAGCGCGCCAATCGTAGACGTAGAACGTCTCGCCGTCTTCTCCCACCAGCGACGCCCGGCCGATATAGATCGTTTCCGTGTCCCGGCCTTCTTCGGCAAAATCGATTCTCGCAAAATACGGATTGTCGTGCATTTTGGCCAGCCGTTCGACGGACTCGAAAGCGAGACGGTGGGTACGTTCCCGCTCCAGCAGCAGCTCCTTCTGCTGCATGATGCTGGTCCACGTTTCGCCCATTTCGGTCGCGTCTGCGAAGCTGATCCGCACATCGTCCCAAAATTCCCGTCGAATGTCCACCACGTCGCCGCGGCGTTCGCCCAGCACTTCCAGTTCCTTGTCCAGACGGCGCTCGACCACGTCCAGCACCTCGGTCAACCGCTTCTCTTCCTCTTCCCGAGGGGATATTGTCATGTTCACAAGCCCTCTCTTCCGGAATCTCATACCCCTTGTTGTATCACGTGTGAACCCGGCACTGCAATAAGCGGCACCTGCTCGGCGCATATTTCTTCGAACAACTAGGTTATCCCGACGATTGCAGCGCCATTCCGCCGCCGGTTCACAAAGCCGAGTCCTCGCATATACATAGATTGGTGAAAACTCTGCTTGGGACAGGGGGCTTGACCGCTTATGCAGCATTCCGACGAACACCGTGCTCTTGAATACGCCATCGAAGAAATAACCGAAATCGCCAAAGGGTTCGGTCTCGAATTTTACCCGATGCGATACGAAATTTGTCCGTCCGATATCATTTATACTTTCGGCGCCTACGGCATGCCAACCCGATTTTCACACTGGAGCTTCGGAAAAACGTTTAATCGCATGAAAATGCAGTACGACTTAGGCTTGAGCAAAATTTACGAGCTGGTGATCAACTCCAATCCCTGCTATGCGTTCCTTCTCGACGGCAACTCGCTGGTGCAGAACAAGCTGATCGTCGCCCACGTGCTTGCGCACTGCGATTTTTTCAAAAACAACATCCGTTTCTCGCGCTCCAACCGCAACATGGTGGAAAGCATGTCCGCGACGGCCGAACGGATCCGGCAATATGAGATCGAGCATGGCACGGACCAAGTGGAACGCTTCCTGGATGCCGTGATGGCCATTCAGGAGCATGTGGATCCCGTTCTCCATAAGCCTTACGGACAAGACAAAAACCGGGCCATGGAATGGTGGCGCAAAGCGAACAAGGAGCAAAGCGCTTCTTCTCGAACCGCTTCCCCGTACAACGATTTGTGGGATCTGGACGAATCCGCAGAGAGTGGCGGAGCCGGGATGGAGGACCGGGGGGTCCGCGTCTCCTTTCCTCCCCAGCCGGAGAAAGACCTGGTCTGGTTCGTGCAGCAATTTTCGCCTGTTCTCGAAGACTGGCAGCGTGACATCATGAGCATGCTTCGGGAGGAGATGCTCTATTTTTGGCCGCAGATCGAGACGAAAATTATGAACGAAGGCTGGGCCACCATCTGGCACCAACGTATTATGCGCGAGCTTCCGCTTACCAGCGATGAGACGATCGAGTATGCGAAGCTCAACTCCTCCGTCGTGCAGCCTTCTCGACATTCGCTGAACCCGTACTATTTGGGGCTGAAAATATTCGAGGATATCGAGAAGCGGTTCGGCCGGGAGCGGATATTCGACGTGCGGGAAATGGACTCCGACCCTTCTTTTATCCGCAACTACTTAACCAAGGAATTGACGGACGAACTCGATCTCTATGTATTTGAAAAAAAGGGGCCGGAGTGGAAAATCACCGACAAAACGTGGGAAAGCATTCGCGACCAGCTCATCTATTCCAGGGTGAACGGCGGTTTCCCCTATCTCGAAGTCACGGACGGAGATTGGCAGCGAACGGGAGAACTTTATGTTATGCATCGTTATGAAGGGGTGGAGCTGGATTTAAAATACGTCGAGCGGACGCTCCCATACATCGTGCAGTTGTGGGGCAAACCGGTTCATTTGGAGACGATCGTGGACGACAAGCCTGTCGTCTTCAGCTGCGACGGCAAAAAAACATCCCGCAAAAATGCGTAGACCGGTTCGGATTGGTTAACTTACTTCTAGAACATGTGACGCTATCGTTGCAAAGGAAGGAGTGGGTTGCCATGACCGCATCGCAAGATCAAGGGACACCGCAGCGTCCGGATTCATTTCCGCCGCAGCATCAGAACCGCCAGCCGGGGCTGGAGACGGAGATGACGCCGAAGCCCGAAGCGGAATCTCCCGCCTACCGGCCGGGCGGCAAGCTGAAAGGGAAGGTCGCGCTGATCAGCGGAGGCGACAGCGGTATCGGCCGCGCCGTAGCCATCGCCTTCGCCAAAGAAGGCGCGGATGTTGCCGTTTTGTACTTGAACGAGGACGTTGACGCGCAAGAGACGAAAAAGCAGGTGGAAGCGGAGGGCCGCCGGTGTTTTCTGATGGGAGGAGACATCGGCGACCCAGGCCATTGTAAGATGGCGGTGGAGGAAGCGGTACGGGAATTGGGCAAGCTCGATATCCTAGTCAACAACGCCGCGGAGCAGCATCCGCAGGAGAAGCTGGAGCAGATCACGCCCGAGCAGCTGGAGCGTACGTTCCGGACCAACGTGTTCGGCATGTTTTATTTGACTCAGGCAGCGATGCCGCATTTGTCTTCCGGCTCTGCCATCATCAATACCGCTTCTATTACTGCCTATAAAGGAAGTCCGCAATTGCTGGATTACTCCTCCACGAAGGGTGCGATCGTTTCGTTCACTCGTTCGCTTTCCGGCAATTTGGCCAAGCAAGGCATAAGGGTCAATGCCGTTGCGCCGGGTCCGATCTGGACGCCGCTGATCCCTTCGACGTTCGACGAGAAGAAGGTGGCCGAGTTCGGCTCGAATACTCCGCTCGGTCGGGCGGGGCAGCCGGATGAACTGGCGCCCGCCTACGTCTATCTGGCCAGCCAAGACTCCTCCTATGTGACCGGGCAGACCCTCCACGTCAACGGCGGGGATGTCGTCAACGGGTGAGCCGATGAAACGAAGAAAGCCGTTCGCGAAATCGCGAACGGCTTTTTGCTTACAGGTTCCTCTTACACGGCGGATGCTTCTTTTAGTTTCACCTCGTGGAAATCGGTTCGGTAATAACGGATCATGACGGTTAAGCCGAGCGCGGTCAGGAAGGAATACAGCGCAAGCCACGCCCCCATACTGGCCAAGTCCAGCACGTTCACGAACAAGTACGTCAGCGGAACGAACATGAGCCAGCTCAGCACCAAGGAGGCCTTCATCAAGAACGCGGTATCCCCGATGCCGCGCAAACCGCCGGCATAGAAATTAAAGAACCCGTCGAAGATTTGCAAATAGGCTGACACCTGAATAAGGAAAGCGGCCAACTCCGCCACTTCCCGGTCTTTCGTGTAAAGCCCGGCAATATCTTGCGCCCAGATTAACTCGGCAGTACCCAGAAGGAGAAGGAAGATGCTGCCCAGAACCGCCGTGTGGGTTCCGGCCCTGCGGGCATCCGAGGGCCGCTTGCGGCCGATCTCTTGTCCGACTAAAATCGTCGCTGTGGACCCGAAAGCGAACGCCGGCATGAACCCGAACGACATGATACTGAGCGCCACTTCGTTCGCGGCCAGCGGCACGGTGCCGAGCTGCATCACGAATAAGGTGAAGATATACATCGAGATGCTCATGGAAAACTCCATCATGCCGAGCTTTCCGCTTTCTTTGCCGATCAAGGCGAGTTCACGCCAGTCGGTTGCCGGCCGTTGACGAGTGGCGAACCTTCGGTGCATCGGGCCCCAGAACACCGCCATACAAGCGGCTAATCCGACCGCCTCCCCGATTATAATCGCGTACCCCGCTCCGGGCAGACCGAGACGGGGCATTCCAAGCTCCCCGTAAGTCAATGCATAAGTGAGCACGATCATGATTACATTGGCAAGGATCGAGATGATCATGGACGTGCGGGTATCGCCAACGCCGCGGAAAAAACCGTGAAAGACGAAGCTGATCATGCCGATGGCCATCGCATAAAACCGAAGCTCAAGATACGTCGAGCCCGCGGCCACCAAATCCGGTTTTCCGCCCATCCACTGCAGCACGAGCCCGCCGGCCGACCAGCCGAACGACACGATCAGCAATCCGACGATCAAGCTGACGAACAGCGCCATGTAGGTGCGCTGAATGCCTTTGGGCATCTCGTTCGAGCCGTAATTTTGCGCCACTAAGTAATTGATCGAGTGGCCAATCCCGGAAAACGCGGCAAACACGTTGTACATGATGATGTTCGAAACGCCGACGACCGCGATGATAAGTGCGCCCAGATCGCCGACCATGATAAGGTTGATTGTACCTGTCAACGTTTGCGTGGTAAACGCGAATAACGAAGGAAGGGCCAGAAGAAGAATCTTTTTCCACTCACGTAATAAGAGCATGCTGCGCATCTTCCTTCTCTTTCTCTCAGATGCTCCCATTCTGACCGACAAAACCCGGTCTGTCAACGAAATCGAGCTTTCGCTTTGTTCCGGATTGAAGCCGGCAAGTGATCATTTCCGGGGAAATAATTGCTAGTTCGACAATAAAAGCCCCATCTCCTCGGTTCCTTCCCGGAGATGGGGCGATCACATTTACCGGTTCAGCAAACTTCCCACATAACGCAGCAGCTCGTTGGAGCAGACAGAGCAGTAACCATGCTCGTCGATCAAGCGTTTGGTCACTTCGTTGATACGCTTGAGCTGGTTTTCGTCCGGCGTCTTGGTGGACGTCGTGATTTTCACGATGTCCTTCAAATCGGTGAACAGCTTTTTCTCGATCGCTTCCCGCAGGCGCTCATGCGTGCTGTAATCGAACTTGCGGCCTTTGCGCGAAAAGGCGGAAATGCGGATTAAAATCTCCTCGCGGAATGCTTTCTTTGCATTTTCGGATACGCCGATCTGCTCCTCGATGGAACGCATCAGCCTCTCGTCCGGATCCATCTCTTCACCGGTGAGCGGATCTTTCATTTTCGCCCAGTTGCAGTACGCCTCGATGTTATCCAAATAGTTCTCGAACAGCGTCCGCGCGGACTCCTCGAACGAGTATACGAACGCTTTCTGCACTTCCTTTTTGGCTAAATTGTCGTATTCCTTGCGCGCCACCGAGATGAAGTTGAGGTACTTCTCCCGCTCCTCCTTCGTGATGGAAGGATGCTGATCGAGTCCGTCCTTCATCGCCCGCAGCACATCCAGCGCATTGATGCAGGGCAGATCGTGCTTGATGAGCGCGCTCGATATCCGGTTGATGACGTAGCGAGGATCGATGCCGGACATCCCTTCCTCCGCGTACTCGTTCTGCATCTCCTTCAAATCGGCTTCTTTATATCCCTCCACCTCTTCGCCGTCGTACATCCGCATTTTTTTGACCAGGTCCATGCCCTGTTTTTTGGATTCCTTCAGACGCGTCAAAATGGAGAAGATCGAAGCGGCCCGAAGCGCATGCGGCGCGATGTGAACGTGGCTCATATCGGATTGTCCGATCAGCTTTGTGTAAATTTTTTCCTCTTCGGTGACTTTCAAATTGTACGGAATCGGCATCACGATCATTCGGGATTGAAGCGCTTCGTTTTTCTTATTCGAAATAAAGGCCTTGTACTCCGATTCGTTCGTGTGCGCAACGATCAATTCATCGGCGCTGATGAGTGCAAACCGCCCGGCTTTAAAGTTGCCCTCCTGCGTCAGAGACAACAGGTTCCACAAAAACTTTTCGTCGCATTTCAGCATCTCCTGGAACTCCATGAGACCGCGGTTCGCTTTGTTCAGTTCCCCGTCGAACCGGTAAGCGCGTGGATCGGATTCCGAGCCGTACTCGGTAATCGTCGAGAAATCGATGCTGCCCGTCAGGTCGGCGATATCCTGCGATTTCGGATCGGACGGGCTGAACGTACCGATACCGATACGGTTCTCTTCGGAAATGAGCACCCTCTCGACCGGCACTTTTTCGATGTCGCCCTCGAACTCCGTTCTCAGCCGCATTTGACAGGAAGGACACAAGTTCCCTTCGATGCGGACCCCGAGTTCCCGCTCTACATCCGACCTCAGCTCGCTGGGAATCAGATGAAGGGGCTCCTCGTGCATTGGACATCCTTTGATGGCGTATACTGCTCCGCGCTGCATACGGGAATAGCTTTCCAACCCTTTTTTGAGCAGCGTGACGATGGTGGATTTACCGCCGCTGACGGGTCCCATGAGCAGCAGAATCCGTTTGCGCACATCGAGCCGCCGGGCCGCCGAGTGAAAGTACTCTTCCACCAGCCGCTCGATCGTCCGGTCCAAGCCGAAAATTTCACTTTCGAAAAACTTGTATTTTTTATGGCCGCCTTTTTCCTCTACTCCCTGCGACACGATCATGTCATAAACGCGGGCGTGAGCCGTCATTGCCGGTGTGGAGTCCTGCCGCAGCAAATCGATATAATCCCGGAAAGTACCGGTCCAGCTCAGCTTCTCGCTTTCGGTTCGGTACTCGGAGATCCGTCTGAATATGTCCATGCCGGTTCCTCCTCGCTCTCTGTCTCTACAAAAACGTATTACATACCTATGCGGACGGATAGACGAAGTTGACCGGAATGCTATAATGTCATGGAGATATGAGGAAGGGGGTTCCCTGTTGGCGGTATCGCGCGAAACGGAATTGTACCCGCCGGTCAAAGCTTTTTTCACCGGGCGCGGGTACGAAGTGAAGGCGGAAATAGGCGGATGCGATTTGTTCGCGGTTCGTGCGGACGAGCCGGAACCGACCATCGTCGAGATGAAAAAAACATTTACGCTGCCGCTGCTGCTGCAGGGGATCGACCGGCAAAAAACCGGCGCCGTCGTGTGGCTGGCCGTGGAGCGGAACCGGACCAAACGCGGCGCGCACAACCAGCGGTTCACGGAGCTCACGGCGCTGTGCCGCAGATTGCGCCTCGGTTTTATGACCGTTACCTTTTATAAAACGAAGCCGCCGGTCGTGGAAGTGTGGTGCGAACCGGGGAATGCTGCGGCAAGCGCGGCATTGGCTGCCGCCGAAACTTCGGTCGCCTATACGGCGGCTGCGGCAGCGGATCCGCTGCCGACCGGCCGCGCCCGCAAACGCGCTTCACGGCTGCTCAAGGAATTCCAAGGCCGAAGCGGCGATTATAATGTGGGCGGCAGTACCGGGCGCAAGCTGGTGACCGCTTACCGGGAACGGTCGCTGCAATGCGCACTGGCGCTGCTCTGTCACGGTCCTTCTTCTCCGAGGCACGTTCGCGATCGGACAAGCCTCGCCAATACGGGCAGCTTACTAAGGGACAACGTTTACGGCTGGTTTGCCAAGGTGGACAAAGGGGTTTACCGGCTCACGCCCAAAGGCGAACAAGCCCTTCAGGAATATGCGGATATTACGGCCGTTTGGGCATCCAAGTTTTCTTGGGCAGCAGATTGGCAAAGTCATATGGGGATCATCGACCCGGAGGAGGAGAAGGACGTTTGAACGAGCGTGGAAACTTGGACGCAGATTTGGGAAAACCTGAAGATTACACGGATTTTCCCGCATCCGTTGAATTGGACGGCGCTCCTTATTGGCTTGTCCTCACGGGAGAGGATAACGGGTATCGCCTGTTGTCCGCGTTATGTCCGCATGCCGGAGGAGAAGTGCGGGTGTACGAAAATATTTTCATTTGTCCGCTTCATTACTGGACGTTCTCTCAGACGGACGGAGCCTGCACGAACGTACCGGACGAACGGCTGATGCAGCGGCGGGTGGAGCTTCGGGCGGACGGCAGGCTGTATGCGGTTGGTGCTGATTTTTAGCCGGTCCGCCCTGGTTTCGTTTCAGCCGATGTCGAATCTGCCTGTAAAATCTCCGATCGCTTCTACAAGACGCGACACGCCCAGTTTCATCTGGCGCTCATCGGCATAGGCGAATGTGAGCCGCAGCGTATTTCGCTGCGGTTCTTGCGCATAGAATGGAGCTCCCGGCTGGAACATCAACCCCCGGATCCAAGCCCCTCTGAGCAATGCTTCTCCATCCAGCCCGTCGGGCAGCGTCAGCCATAAGTGAACACCCCCGGCAGGCTTTCTCCAGCGGAGACCGCGGACACCTTTTTGCGAAAGTATATCGGTCAGCCTGCGCATCCGTTGATCGCACTGCACCCGAAGCATATCGAGCAGCGGCTCTAACGGCTGCTCTTGAAGAAGTTCCAGGAAAGCCTGATGCTCCAGCGTAAGGACTTCCCGGTTATGACTCGAGTCCCCGCCGAATGGGGAGGAGAACCACCGCTCCAGCAGGGCAGGTTCGCCGGCGACCCAGCCGAATCGGAGTCCCGCCACCAGACCGGGAGGCAGTTGACCGATCGAGAGGACTCCGTCCACCGCATGTTTCTTCGCATCGTTTTCGGAATACTTCTCCGCATCGTACAATAGCATGGCCTGCCGATCGTCGCGAAGCAGGGTCACCCCGCTTATTCGGCAAATCCGGCTCACTGCATCGAATCGCTGAACCGGCCATACCGCGCCATGCGGATCGGAGCAGACCGGTGATACATACACGAGCTTCGGCCGTTGCAGCGAGATGGCGGCGGCCAAGGCATCGGGATCCATACCGCCGCTGTCCCCCGTGACCGGTTCCACCCGTACGCCCGCCTTCCGAAACATTTGCAGCGCCGAACGGGAAGTAAGAGGTTCGGTCAGCACGACGTCTCCCGGCTGTAGACCACGCTTCACCAGGCTCAAGAGCGCCGCATCCGCACCTGCCGTCAGCCGGAGATGAGACGGCTCACCGGACGTTTGTGCGTTCAACAAACCGCAGGCAAGCATCCGTTTCAATCGATCCGAGACGTCCGGGTTGGTTGTGTCGGCACCCGGTCCCCGCCTGGACCGATCCGCAGCAGCCGCGAGCCGTTCTTCCCAGTCCGAAGCCGACACGAAGCCGTCGTTCGGCCAGCCGCCCATCCAGTTGATGATTTTCTCCATATCATCCCTCCCATCGTGCCGTTCGACTGCTATCATTGTATGCCCAGCATTTCTCCGCAAGCCCGTTTGCGTTCGCGGTTCCGTATTCGGACACACTTTTTTGCGTTTTCTTTTTTTCCGGGCTTGGGTATAATAGAGGAAGTCAAGCGGAGGTGTGGGATATGTTTCTAGCGGAAGAAGCAACTCAAAGAGCGGTTCAGTTCTTGGGAATGTCCGGCAAGTTCTGGGTTGTGATGATCATAATGGCGCTGTTTTTGACGGCCATCCTGACTGCTGCTTATAACGATGACAAAACCAAAGGTCTGTAAGACCGGATGCCGGGCCGTCGATTCGTCGACGCCCGGCATTTTTGTTACGCAACCAACTAACACTAGCCGCACCCGCAACCACTCGTATTGCTTAGTCACTCTGACTGACTAACACGCGTCGCAGCCGCCACCACTCACATTCCTTAGTCACTCTAACTGACTAACACGTGCCGTACCCGCCACCACTTGCAATCCTTAGTCACTCTGGCTGACTAACACGTGCCTCACCCGCCACCACTCGCAATCCTTAGTCACTCTGACTGACTAATACGCGCAGCACCCGCCACCAGTCGCTATCCTTAGTCACTCTAACTGACTTACACGCGCCGCAGTCGCCACCACTCACAATCCTTAGTCACTCTTGCTGACTAACACGCGCCACACCCGCCACCACTCGCAATCCTTAGTCACTCTGGCTGACTAACACGTGCAGCACAGGACATCTCCCACAGGCAGCAACAAAAAACGCCCGGCACTCGGCGGCATGACCGAATGTCGGGCGATTTTTTTCATATCGGTTTGATGATTACAGACCCTGCATTTCCTTCAAACAAGCTGCGCATACATAGCGCTCCTTGAATTCTCCGACGCTTTCCATCGAAGTACAAAATACGCAGCGGGGGCGATATCTTTCCAGTATGATATGGTCGCCTTGGACCAAAATTTCTACAGGATCCCCTTCATTCATCTGATAACGTTTACGAAGCGATTTTGGCAGAACGATGCGCCCCAATTGATCGACTTTCCGTACTACACCTGCAGGTTTCAACTTGCAGTTCCTCCCATTCCTCGCGTATCTAGCTGGTCAACCGTGTACCTTAGCCACTCTATAGCGTTCGATAGAGCGGCTTCATATTCCTTTTTTCGAGCTTTTTTGCTTAATATCGTACAATGATTTCGACAAAATCAGCGCTCCAAGGCCGGGTCCAGTCCCTGAAACCCGGTTTGTCGAAGCGCTTCGTACACCACGATCGCAGCCGTATTCGCCAGATTAAGCGAGCGGACCTTGTCCGTCATCGGCAGCCTCATGCAAGTGTCCAAGTTTGCGTCCAACAGCTCCTGCGGAAGCCCCTTCGTTTCTTTGCCGAATACGAAGAAGTCTCCGTCCCGGAACTGAAAGTCGGAATACGGCTTTCGGCTTCTCGTGCTCGTAAAGAAGAACCGGCCTCCCGGATGCGCGGCCTGCACTTCTTCGAACGAATCGTAATAGGTGATGTTGACGGCATACCAGTAATCCAGTCCGGCCCGCTTGAGATAACGGTCGTCGGTTGAGAAACCGAGCGGCCGAACCAGATGCAGATGGGTGCCCGTCGCCGCACAGGTGCGGGCAATGTTGCCCGTGTTGGCTGGAATTTCCGGATGAACGAGCACGATGTGAAAAGGCATGTTGCTCCACCGCCATTTTTAGCCGTTACGTTGTTTAAAATCTTTCATGAATGCAACAAGTGCGCGAACGCTGTCGACCGGTACCGCGTTGTAAATCGAAGCCCGCAAGCCGCCAACATCGCGATGGCCTTTCAAACCGACGAAGCCGGCCTCCTCTGACTGTTGCACGAACCGCTTCTCCAGCTCCTCATCCGCCAACCGGAACGTCACGTTCATAATCGAACGGCTTCCCGGCTGCGCGCAGCCCCGGTAATACCCGCCGCTGCCGTCGATCGCCTCGTACAACAACTCCGCTTTTTCCCGGTTCACCCGTTCCATCGCCGCGGCCCCGCCGCTTTTCTTGATCCATTTGAGCGTCAGGTTCACCATGTAAATGGCAAATGTAGGCGGCGTGTTGTACAGCGAGTCGCTCTTGGCGTGCGTTGCATATTGCAGCATGGTCGGCACCGGCATGGAAGGCTTCCCGATCAGTTCCTCTTTGAGGATCACAATAGTGACGCCCGAAGGACCGAGGTTTTTTTGGGCGCCGGCATAGATCAAGCCGAATTGGGAAACGTTCAGAGGACGGCACAGAATGTCGCTCGACATATCCACCACAAGCGGTACGGAGTCGAGCTTCGGATACTCTGCCCACTGCGTGCCCCCGATCGTCTCATTGCTGGTCAAATGCAAATAAGCGGCGTTCTCCGGAATGTTCAGTTCCGCCACGGACGGAACACGCATGAACGCATCCGCTTCCGAGGAAGCGGCGATCGCCGTTTCTCCGAACATTTTCGCTTCCTTGATCGCTTTCGATGCCCAGTTCCCGGTGTGAACGTAAGCGCCGACCTTGCCCGGAGACAGCAGGTTCATCGGAACCATCGCAAACTGCGTGCTCGCTCCGCCCTGAAGGAATAGCACCTTGTACCCGTCCGGAATGTTGAGCAGCTCACGAAGGAGCGCTTCCGTCTCGAAATGGACGCTTTCATAGGATTTACCGCGGTGCGACATTTCCATAATGGACATGCCCGTCCCGTCAAACTCCACGAATTGCTCCTGCGCTTGCTGCAGTACTTCCAGCGGTAGCGCGGCGGGTCCGGCGTTAAAATTGTAAGCGCGGTTGGCCATCACATTCCCACCTTGTTTAAAATCAGGATAGGCCTATCATAACAAAGGGGAATGGGCGGGGCAACAGAAAAAGGCGTATCTGTCGAAAAAAGGCCCCTAGTTCCGAACGAAAGGTGAATATTGGATGGAAAATTTTCGTCTTTTCATCGGATTGTCGCTTTCTGATGAGGTCACGAGCCGGTTGGCGGCGATTATGGAGCAAATGTCGGGGCGGCTTCCTTTTCGGCGTTGGACCCATCCCGCGGATCTGCATGTGACGCTGCATTTCCTCGGCGACACGCCGATCGAGCGGCTCGATGCGATTCGCGAAGCAACCGCCGTAACGGCGGCCGAGACGCCGCCGATTACGCTTGCGCTGACCGAGCCGGGCACCTTCGGCCCTGCCGGCGCGCCGCGCATTTTGTGGTGCGGCCTTGCAGAGCAAGGCGCACCGGGTGCACTCGCCGCGCTGCATGCGGCGCTGGCCCCAAGGCTCGCCGCCGCCGGTTGCGCACTGGAAGCGCGGCCGTACCGCGCGCACGTGACGCTTGCGCGGCAAGGCGGTGCCGGCTGCGGCCGCGAAGCGATCGCGTCGGCGTGGCATGAGGCGTCGGCCGACGCCGGTTCCCTTGCGTGGACAGCCCTCCGCGTCACGCTGTTCCGCTCGCACCTCGGCCGCAGGCCCAGCTACGAGCGGCTCGATCAGTTCCTGCTGGCCGGCCCTGCCGGACCATGAGATCGGCAGCTAGAATGTACAGCATCGGGAGTCAATTGCTGCAATTGGATTTCGCCCAATTCGAATGGTCTGTCGTAGTTGGTGTGGCTTCTAAGTGGAAAATGCCCAATTGCAGGGCGCCTTCTCACTGAGCTTACTGAAAACATGCAGTTGGGTGAAATCCAATTAGAAAGCACCACGCGGCACGCATGAGAGATTTAGTAAGGCAGAATCAGACTGCAGCGTCGGAAGTTCATGCTTCCGAATAATCTAAGCCCAAATTATCCATATTGAACAAGGTGAACCCGTTCCATAAGGAGGCCTCGATTAGCGATGTCCGAACAAAACAAAACGACGCAAGCCGAAAACGCGATTGGAGCCCTGCAGCACGCGGTGGACCAAGCCGAATCCCATCCGTCCGACAATAAAATCGAAGAAGCGGAGCAAGCTTTCCGCCATGCCGAGATCGCCGTCCGACAGGCGAAATCGAGCGACAGCAACGAAGCCGACGAGCTCGATCACGAGCTGCATAAGCAGAGTGCTCAGCTCAACGACTCGAACCAGTAAATCGGAAAAAGGGAGCCCCGGCTCCCTTTTCCTTATCCTTTCAAAAGAAACTCGTTGCCGTCCTCGTCCTCGAACCGAGCGTACGTCCCCCAAGGCATGGGGTTCGGCTCCTCCAGAAACTTCACGCCCGCATCCTTCATACGTCGGAATGTGCCGTCGATATCGTCGCATAGAAACACGATGGACGGTTTCATCTCCTCCGCTCCGGCCATCATCGCTTTCGGGTAGATCACGAGACAAGACTGCGCTCCCGGAGGCGCCACCTCGAGCCAGCTCGCTTCCGGCGTCATCGGCGTTTCCCTTCTTAGCTCAAAGCCGGCTTTCTCCGTCCAAAAAGTTTTCGCTTTTTGCTGGTCGTCCACATACACCGCTACCGTGCCAATTTGCGTAATCACGATTCATCTCTCCTCGTCATAGGACAGTGTGCGTTTGTCGAATCCTATCTTACCATTTTGATATAAGGAAAAAAACGAAGCGCCCTGCCGAACCATACGGCGGAGCGCTTCCTCTTTGAGGTGTACACATGCTGTTGAACAAAGGAGAATGTGATTGAAATCACAATAAAAGAAAACGATCTGTGACAAATCGAAAAGGACCCGCCGACGAGGCGAGTCCGATGATGTTGCGATGAGTCCAATTAGCAGTCGAAATACAGGCTGTATTCGTGCGGGTGAACGCGGATGGCGACGGCTTTCGCTTCGCTGCGCTTCAGCGCCACATAATTGTCGATGAAGTCTTTGCTGAACACACCGCTTTCGGTCAAGAAGTCGCAGTCCGCTTCCAGGGCGTCGAGCGCCTCGTCCAATGTGCCCGGAACGCTGCGGATTTCTTTCTTCTCTTCGTCAGACAGCTCATAAATGTTCTTATCGAACGGTCCGTAGCCGAGTGCGGTCGGATCGATTTTGCGCTTGATGCCGTCCAGACCGGCGAGCAGCATCGCGGCGAATGCCAGGTACGGGTTGGCCGTCGAGTCCGGCGTACGGAACTCGATGCGGCAGCCTTTCGGCGTAACTGCTGCGACCGGAATGCGCACCGCTGCGGAACGGTTGCCTTTGGAGAACACCAGATTAACCGGTGCCTCGTAACCCGGCACAAGACGTTTGAACGAGTTCGTGGAAGGGTTCGTAATCGCGAGCAAAGCCGGCGCATGGTGCAAAATGCCCCCGATATAATACAGCGCCATTTGGCTGAGGTTCCCGTATCCGCCTTTCTCGTAGAACAGCGGCTCGCCTTCGTTGAAGATCGATTGGTGAACGTGCATCCCGCTGCCGTTGTCGCCGAAGAGCGGCTTCGGCATGAAGGTGGCGACTTTGCCGTATTGACGGGCCACATTGTGAATGATGTATTTGTACTTCATCAGGTTGTCCGCGGTTTTCGTCAGCGTATCGAAACGAAAGTTGATTTCCGCTTGGCCGGCCGTCGCCACTTCGTGGTGATGGCGCTCGACGCGCAGGCCGGATTCTTGCATCAAGCGAACCATTTCGCTGCGAATATCCTGCTGGGTGTCGGTCGGAGCTACCGGTACGTAGCCGCCTTTGACGCGGACTTTGAAGCCGAGGTTGCCGCCTTCTTCTTTGCGGTTCGAGTTCCATGCCGCTTCTTCGGAGTCGACGGAGAACGAGGAGGAGTTCATCGTGCTCTCGTAGCGGACGTCGTCGAAAATGAAAAATTCCGATTCCGGAGCGAAGAAAGCAGCCGTACCCACACCGGATTTTTGCATGTATTCTTCCGCCTTCTGGGCGATCGAACGCGGGTCGCGTTCGTAACGTTGTCCATCCGGCGTATAAATGTCGGACATGACGATCAGTGTCGGGTGGGCGGTGAAAGGATCCATATAGGCGGATTCCGGATCGGGCATCATGACCATGTCGGATTCTTCAATGCCGCGGAATCCCGGAAGGGAAGAACCGTCGAACGCCACCCCGTTTACGAAAGTCTCTTCATCCACTTCGGTCGCCGGCAGTGTAATATGGTGAGCTTGGCCGAGCAGGCTGATAAAGCGGAAATCGACGAACTCAACGTTCTTTTCTTTGATCAATTTCATTACATTTTCGACTGCCATTTGTGCATTTCCTCCTCTAAATCCGAACATTAGGTGCGATATATCATGTGAATGTTCCAATTTCGCACCAACTTATTGTTGTTATTATAGAACCGGGGTCAAGGAGCGTCAATAGCTATGTCAGGTATTTTTTTCGCTCATGTAAGCAATTCTCACATTAACACAAACAATGTGTCGGAAAATGCAAAAACGGCGGGCTGGAAGCCTGCCGTCCTGCGTATATGACACCCTGTTATTTCTGCCAGGTCACGAACGCTTCCGCCGGCTGTTTGCCTGTGGAGAACTGCTTGCCGCACAGCGGTGCAAGCTGTTCCAGCTCCTTCAGCAGCCGGGCGAACTGGTCGGGGAACAGCGATTGCACGCCGTCGCCGGTAGCTGAATTGTCCGGATCGGTGTGCATCTCGATAATCAGGCCGTTGGCACCTGCCGCTACCGAGGCTTTGGCCATGCTCTCCACCAGCTCGCGGCGGCCTGTCGCATGACTCGGATCCGCGATTACGGGCAAATGGGACAACTGTTGAACCGCGGGGACGGCGGCCAGGTCGAACGTGTTGCGCGTGTAGGTTTCGAACGTGCGGATGCCGCGTTCGCACAGCATGACGTTCGGGTTGCCTCCGGCCAGAATGTATTCCGCCGCATTCAGCCATTCGTCGTACGTGGCGCTCATGCCTCGTTTCAAGAGCACCGGCGTCCGGATGGTGCCGAGCTTGCGCAGCAAATCAAAGTTTTGCATGTTTCGGGTTCCGATCTGCAATATATCCGCATACTCCGCACACACGTCGACGTACTCCGGCGTCATCACTTCTGTGATCGTCAGAAGCCCGTATTTTTCCCCGGCATCTTTCATCCATTTCAGACCTTCCACACCGATCCCTTGGAAGCTGTACGGACCTGTCCGCGGCTTAAACGCCCCTCCGCGCAGCACCTGACCCCCGGCCGCCTTCACCAAACGCGCGATCTCGTCGATCTGCTCCGGCGTCTCGACCGCACAAGGCCCCCCCATCACGACAAGATTATCGCCGCCGATGCGCACCCCTTTGATGTCGATAATCGTGTCGTCCGGGTGAAAATCCCGGCTCGCCAGCTTGTAAGATTTCGAGATTCTAACGACATTCTCGACGCCCTGCATGGACCGCAAATGTTCCGCCAAATGAGGGTCCGCTTTGCCGATAATGCCGATGACCGTGCGATCTACGCCTCGTGACAGATGCGCCTGAACGCCTTGTTTTTCAATGTGCCCCACGATTTCCCGTATCCGCTCTTCGGATAAGTGGGGGGATGTAATGACGATCATGAGTTCACGCTCCTGAAGTCTATAATTACTTTTACACTTGTACGCTTTGACGCTTATACGCTTTTAAGCATTAAAGCAAATATAACGAAAGGAAGGTCTTGTGTCAAGCCGAATTCTCACCGATTACACCGGTTTAAATCCGCTTTCGCACAAGACCTTCGCCTCATTCGGCTCTGCCCTCTTCCAAACGGCCGCGTCTGAGTCTCCGTTTCTCGCGGCGTTTCTCTTGGTATTTCTCCAAAGAAATTTTGATCGGAAAATAGAGCAAAGCTCCGAGAATCGTGCCGTTTATCATGCCGCCGACGATCAGCTTAAGCGAAGCGGACAACACGCGATTGACCCAATCGTACAGGAAGGGGATGTGCAGCGTGAAGTGGTGCGGCAAGATCCAGCCGCCTACCATCGCGTTGAGAAACGCCATGGGGATATAAATGATTTTGCCGAACACAAATCCGATCAACGCTGCCGGCAAGTTCCCTTTAAGCACATAAACCAAGGGGAAAATGAGCAGAAAAGCGAATCCGAACGTCGGCAGCGTGAACATCTCCACGGCGATACCGATCGCGAACCCCATTGCCACCCGGGATGCTCCGCCTTTGGTGCGCATCAGCAGCGTATATTTATATCGAATCCAGCGCCGTATTCCGGCCAGACGTTGCTTCATTCGGACTCCTTTCGCGGCATGGTGACGCATCGCTGCCGGTTCTATGTCGTTTTCTCTCGAACGGTAGGCAGCAGCTTGTTAAAATTGACGGTGCGGCGGACCGGCCAAGTTTCCGGATTTTGCGGATCGTACTGCTCCAGGTAATGAATGACCTCTTTGGTAATCGGCGTCGGCGTGGAAGCGCCGGAAGTAACGGCGACCTTGCGGACGCCCTGCAGCCATTCCTGTTTGATTTCGGATACATCGGATACCCGGTAAGCGGGCACGTCAGCGATTTCCTCCGACACTTGCGCCAGCCGGTTCGAATTGTTGCTGCGCGGATCGCCGACCACGATGCACAGATCGGCCTCCTTAGCTTGCTCCGCCACCGCTTCCTGCCGCACTTGCGTCGCCAGGCAAATTTCGTTATGAATCTCGGCTCTCGGGAAAGCCTCGAGCAACTTCGCCATCAAATGCTTAATGTCCCATTGGGACATCGTCGTTTGGTTCGTGATAATGATCCTGTCCGCCGAAAGAGACAGCTTCGGGATATCTTCCTCGCGTTCGATCAGATGCACGTGCCCCGGCGCAATGCCGATGGCGCCTTCCGGCTCGGGATGTCCTTTTTTCCCGATATAGATGACCTCGTACCCGTCGGCGACCTTCTCCCGAATCAGATCGTGGGTCTTGGTCACGTCCGGACATGTCGCGTCGACCAGCGTCAGGCCTTTATCGCGCGCGCGCTTTCGAACTTCGGGAGATACGCCGTGAGCGGTAAAAATGACCGTGCCCTTATCGATCTGATCCAGAATTTCCAGCCGGTCATGCCCGTCCAGCGTAATGATGCCTTCCTTCTCGAAAGCATCAGTTACGTGGCTGTTATGAACGATCATGCCCAAAATATAGATCGGGCGCGGAAGATCCAGGTTGCGGGCCGTCTGAAGCGCCAGCACCATCGCATCCACCACGCCGTAGCAGTAACCCCGGGGGGAGATTTTCAAAACTTCCATGGCAAACGCCTGCTTTCTGTTGGTTACAAATTAATTTTATTATAGCCTATTCCCTCTGAAGCGAAAAGTCGACAAGCATAGGCGCGTTAGAGCAGTACCTTGTTACAATACGTAAAAACCGCACCAAGGTTTCATTTATGAAACCTCAGGTGCGGCAACAGGCTGCGAACGTACGGGTAGCCAAAACGTAAACTTGCTTCCCCGGCCCGGCATCGATTCTACTTCCAGCCGGCCTTTATGCATATCCGATATCCATTTGGCGATCGACAGCCCCAGCCCCGTTCCGGAGGTCTGCCCCCGCGAGCGGTCCGCTCTGTAAAAACGTTCGAAAATATGCGGCACGTCTTCGGGATTCATGCCGATGCCCGTATCTTCCACCGTGAGTCCGACCATATCCCCCAGACGGGAAGCATACAGTCGCACCTCGCCGGCCGGCGTATACTTGAAGCCGTTCTCGATGAGGATGAACAGAAGCTGAAGCAAATAATCGCGGCTGCCGAGCACCCAAACCTTGTCTAGCGCTTCGAGCGGCCCGATGATCCATTCCGCCTTGCGGGGCAGGAATTGCGCACGTCGGGCGGCTTCTTCCGCCACTTGCCGCAGCGGCAGCGGCTCCATGTCCATACGGTATCCGGTATCCGCACGGGCCAGAGACAACAAGTCGTTCACCAAGGCGCTCATCCTGCGCGCCTCGTCGGAAATATCGCGAACAGCCTCCACCGACATCTGATGACAGTCATCCGGCGACACGGCGGATTCGCGACGGCCCTCCGCTTCCCCATCGGGCAGCCAAATTTTTTGCAGCAGATCTACATTGCCCCGTATGGTAGTGAGCGGAGTGCGCAGCTCATGCGAAGCGTCGGACACGAACCGGCGTTGTGCGGCATTGGACTCTTCCAGTTCTTTATAAGCCTTTTCGATTCGGGCGAGCATACCGTTCAGCGTGTCCGTCAAGCGGCCGATCTCGTCGTTCGGTTTTTCCCGAGGAATACGGAGCCCGAGCTCCATGCCGCTTTGGATTTGCTCGGCCGCTGCCGTCACTCGTCCGATCGGACGAAGCGCCTTCCGGGACAGGAACATGCCGAGCAGAAACGCTGTTAGCAAGCCGAGCAGACCGGTCATCCATAAAATCGTTTGCAGCTGCAATAGCAGTTGCTGCTCCCTACCGGTATACATGGCCACCTGCAACAGGCCTAGCAGCGTATGATTCGCAATGAGAGGCCTTTCGATCACCAAAAAAGAGGCTCCTCCCGCTTTGTACGAGAAATATCGATCCTGCGGCTCTACCTGATTGTACTTAGGCACGGGGAAAGTAATGTCCAGCCGATAGAGATTAGGTGTTTTTTCGATAGATCTGCCGTTCCGATCTTGAGCGAAGTTCACCAATTGGATACCGTAAATGCTCGCGTCGAAACCTTGAGGAAGATTCGCGTTTAAATTAATTCCGTTCGACGACATCAAGGCGTTCACATCCACCCGGTAGGCCACCTGGTTCAAATCATTGCGTAAAGATGACATCGTAATCTTATAAACAACGCCGTAAATCGCGACTCCGAACGCGACGAGCGCGGCTGCGAGCAAGCCCGAGTACCATAACGTGAGCCGAAGCCGGATGGACATTTCAGCTGTCCCCTTTCAGCACGTAACCGGCTCCCCGAACCGTTTGAATGATTCTTCTCTCGCCGTGCTCCTCCAGCTTTTGCCGAAGCATCGCGACGTAAACCTCCAGTACGTTGGATTCCCCGCTGAAATCGAATCCCCAGATGCGCTCCATGATCTGGTCCCTCGACAGCACCCTTTTCGGGTTCTCCATAAAGAGACGAAGCAGATCGAATTCTTTGGCCGTAAGCTCGATTCGCCGCTCTCCCCGGCTCGTTTCCCGCGAATCCACGTCCATGACGAGATCCTCGAACCGCAGCCTGCCGCTTTCCTCCGGCTTCTCCGGCCTGCGCCTCAGAAGCGCGCGAACCCGGGCCATCAGTTCTTCCAGCGCAAAGGGCTTCACCAAATAATCGTCGGCGCCCATGTCCAGCCCTCTCACCCGGTCCTGCACATCATCGCGGGCCGTCAGCATCAAGACCGGCGATACGATGCCGGCTTCCCGCAGCCTGCGGCAAACTTCCCAGCCGTCCACATGCGGCATCATGACGTCCAGAATGACCAGATCGGCCTGCCGCGCCATGAGCTGTTTCAACCCTTCGGCACCATCGTGCGCCGTCGTCACTTCATATCCTTCGAACGCCAGGCTTCTCCGCAATAAGGAAATGATTTTCTCATCGTCGTCGATGACCATGATATGGGGTCTCACTGAAGAGCCGCCCTCCCGTTGTACGCTTTCTTTCATTTTAACGGATTTACAAAAAGAGCGGGAGAAGCCCGTTACCGGGCAACCCCGCTTCCCTGCAAATGTGTGTCCGTTCCTTACGGCTGTTCGCCGGTCTGGAATTTGTTCTTGTCGCCGATTTCTACGCCGACTTTGATTTTCTCTCCGTTGCGGACGACGTCCAGCGTCACCTTGTCGCCTACATTTTTCTTTTGAATGGCGGTGACCAGCTCTTCGTTGTTTTTGTAGTCCGTGCCGTCCATGGCGGTGATGATGTCGTAGGCTCTCAAGTCCGCTTTATAAGCGGGAGATCCGTAAATGACGTCTCGCACGATCGAACCGCTGGTCACATCAACACCCAATTTTTTCGCCAGATCCGGGGTCATGGAATACAGGCTTGCACCAATGAACGGAACCGGTTTTTTCGGAATTTGCGTGTTGTTCTTCAAATTGTTCAGCACTTCCGAGATCGTGCTCGTCGGAATGGCGAAGCCGATGCCCTGCGCCTGCGCGCTTACGGCGGTGTTGATGCCGATCACTTGGCCTTGCAGATTCAGCAGCGGACCGCCGGAGTTACCCGGGTTGATGGAAGCGTCGGTCTGCAAAAGATGCTGATAATTACGCGTTCCCTGCTGATCCGGGATGCTGATTTCACGTTCGTTGGAGCTCAGAATGCCGACGGTGACCGTATGGTCGAAGCCGTACGGGTTGCCGATCGCCACGACCCAATCCCCCATATTCACGGAATTCGAATCTCCGAGCTTCAGTGTCGGGAAATTGGTGCCTTCAATTTTCAGCACCGCCAAATCGAGATCGTAGCTGGAGCCGAGCAGCTTCGCTTTGAACGGCTTGCTGTGACCGACGACGGTGACCTCGATTTCGGAAGCATTGCCGACAACGTGCTGGTTCGTCAAAATATAACCGGTCGAGTCGAAGATGAAGCCGGAGCCCATACCGCTTGGCTGCAGAGTATCGCCGCCGCCTCCGTTGCCGCCTTCTTCGCCGTAAGTTCCGTCGCCGAAAAATTGCCGGAATAAATCGTCCATCGTGCCGCCCTGGTTGCTGCTGGAGTTCGTGTAAGTCTCGATCTTCACGACTGCCGGAGATGCTTGTTCGAAAATTTTGGCGATATTGTTCGGCCGAACGACATCCGCCGAATTGCTGACCGGCTTAGACGACGTTTCTACCGCTTGCGGTGCAGATGTACCGCCCAATGCCGGAACGGAAAACCAGTTATTGCGATCGGCCGCGAACATCAAGCCGCCGACAGCGACAACGCCAACCATAAACGCCGCAAACAGCGAGCGAAAACTGCGTCGAGGCGGCGTTTGCCAAGAACCTCCGCGGCCGCTGCCGGACACGGTGAACGGCCGGTATTCCCGAGCTGTCGGTACGACCTCCGCTTGCGTGTCTTTCATAGATTCCGGATTCGTCTCCGTGCGATAGGGCATGTTTCCTCCGAAGGGTCCGAACGTGTAGGGCTCGGATTCTCTGCGCACTCCCGCGTAAGGATCGTCTCTTTCGGTCCGCTGCGAGTGTTCGTCTTCCCGCTCTTCCGGACGGTTCTGGCCGCCGTATGTGAAACCGTGCCAATCGTCCGGTCTCTTGTTTTGATCGTCCATGTTTGGTTCCTCCTTGGTGTATATTTGGTCTACACCGTTTATCTTTCTGTCTCTATCTTGGACTTCGTTCCTTAAAACTATCTTAAACGGAAATAAATGCGAAGTAAAAAAAAGGCGATAAAACCCTTCCCGCATCATTATCCTTTTTCAGCCCCGGAAAAACGCCGGCAAACAAAAAATCGTCAGAGTTTATGATCCGACGATTAACTCTCATCCCCCAAAAGTGACGTAAAGCTTCGAAGCTTATTCCGATTACTTTTGGGGGAGCCCCCGAAAAAATTAAAATATTTATTTAGGATATATCTGTTCGATTTCATGTAATCGTTGCTTGGCTTTGTCGATCCACTCCGGCTCGATGTCGGCGTCAGCATTGACCGGGTCGGTGAACTGATCGAGCATGGCGCCGAACGTTCGGGGCTGCGCTTCCCGGTCCAACCCTTCATTGTACACGTGCTTCAATACGAACGGCCGGCCGAATCGAATTTTCGCATCCGTCTCGTCGGCTTCGCTGTCCACGTGGCCAGTCGTCACGTCAAAAGGCAGCCGGAGCCATACTTTCTGCGCTTCGTCCAATGCGCTGTCGAAGGACCCGCTGTCGTAATCCCAATTGCCCGACAGCGTAAAGCCGAGACTCGCAATGGCGCTGCGAACTTTATCGAATTCTTGTTCCTGCGACGTAAGAGAAGAAGAGATCGGGTACATGGGCAGTTCTCCCTTTTTACCCTATAGCCTAACCGGTTTGGCTTCCGGTTATGCCTGCTTGGCCCATCCCTTGCGGTGAGCGTAAATGGCCAGCTGCGTGCGGTCCTCCATTTCGCATTTCATGAGCAGATTGCTCACGTGGGTTTTCACTGTTTTGACGCTGATATGAAGCTCATCCCCGATTTCCTTGTTCGACTTGCCTTCCGCGATCAGCAGCAGCACTTCCCGTTCCCGCTCCGTCAAGCCTTCGTCCTCGTGCTGCACGGAACGTTTGCGCAGGCCGCGGGTGAGCGCTTGGGAGACGTCGCTGCTCATAACCGGCATGTTCTTCAAAGCTCCCTGCATCGCATAAAGGAGTTCATCGGCCGAGACGGTCTTCAGCACATAGCTGACCGCTCCCGCTTCGATCGCTTCGACGATTTTATCGTCCTCCAGAAAGCTGGTCAGGATAATAATCCGAAGCTCGGGAAAACGCTCCAGCAGCATTTTCGTCGTTTCGACCCCGTTCATGTCCGGCATCATGAGGTCCATCAGCACAAGATGGGGCATTTTGCCGTTATAACCGCCCTCCGTAAGCTTCCGGACCGCATCTTGCCCGCCGGAGGCTTCGCCGATCACATCAAATCGGGAATCCAGCATCAAATACGTTTTCAAGCCCATCCGTACCATTTCGTGATCATCGACAATCAATACGTTCCAAACGTTCGATTCCCCACTCGACACCGTCATTCGCTCCTCTATTTTTCGGATCCCGAATTCTGCTCTTCAAATTTGGGAAACCAGACCCGTACCCGGGTTCCCGCTCCTTGCTTCGTCACGATTTCCACGTCTCCGCCGAGCTTCAGCGCGCGTTCTCTCATCGTGGACAAGCCGTATGCGCCTTCCCGCACTTGATCCGCCTGGAATCCCGTTCCATTATCCTCGATCTGCAGCGTCACTTGCCGGTCGGTTTCTCCCAGCAGCAGCCGGACGGCGCTGGCTTCCGAATGTTTGACCACATTGGCCATCGCCTCTTGAATGACGAGGAACAGCTGATGCTCCTTCGCTTCGGATAGCCGGCCGAGCAGCTGAATATCCAGCGTTCCCTGCAGCCCGTTATGCCGGCAGTAGTCCGGGAACCAGCGCTCCAACGCTTCCGCGAGTGTGCGGCCTTGAAGCTCCAGCGGGCGAAGCTGCGCGATCAAGCCCCGCATTTGACGCTGCGCCGAAGAAGACATGGCGATCAATTGCTCCATCACCTTATGCGCATGTATTTCGTCTTTCTCCAGCAGCTTGGGCAAAGAAGAGGCCGACATATGAAGCGCGAACAGCTGCTGACTGACGGTATCGTGCAGGTCGCGGGCCAGTCTGCGCCGTTCCTCCAGCACCGCCGCCTCTTTGGAGGACGCTTCCTCCATGACGTCGCGTTCTCCTATCTGCTGCAGCAATTTCAATCGATTCTCCAGTTGGGACAGCATCTCGTTAAATTCGTTGTATACCCCCGTGAAAGCATCCGGTCCGAGACCCGGCAGCCGGGCTTTCCAATTGCCGGCTTTGGCTTGTTTCAGCGCGAGCTGCAGCTGATCCAGCCGGCGCTGTGTCCGATGACCGAAAATGTACGCAACCGCCATTTGTACGATCACGAACACGACGGTCCAACCGATCCACGATTCCGGAAGCGGCGGAGCCTCGGACAAGGCGACCCAGCCGAAATACAGAACAAGCATCATGACCAAGGCGGACACGCCGGCGTATATGGCATTTTCCCATTTGCTGTTGCGGACGAATCGCATCATTCGCTTCTCTACCCTACTTTCGTCACCCGGACATCGCCGATGAACGAGCTGGCGATCAGCACGATGCGTTTGTCCGTATCGGAATAACTCGGCGTTTCCACCGTCATCTGGTTAAAAAATCCGCCGCGCTTGTGATCCAGCACTTTCACGTCGCCGATCAGCGAACTGGATACCACTTGAATGCCCACGCCGAGATCATTAGGCACGAATACTTTAACGTCCCCGATAAAGCCGGATACGTAAATGCGTGTTTCGCCAAGCGGGATTTGCGCCTTCGTCAGGTCCAGCGTCGTGTCCCCGATGAAATGGGAGATCGACATCGGCCGCAGCTCCCAGTAATCCTGCCCGATATACACATCTCCGATAAAACGGCTGTGAGCCTGACGGTTGGGGTCAAAGGAATGATCCCACCATTGCCCATGTCCATGATGCCGTCTGCGTTCTTCGCGGGCTTGCTGCTTTTGCCGCCAGCGCTCTTCCTTTTCCCGGAGGCGCTCCTGCCACCGTTCTTCCTTTTCTCGGCGCCGCTCTTCCGACCAATGCGCATGCCCCTGGGAGGTGTCTTGATAGCCGCCCTTAGGCTCGGTGTTCGAGAAAGGAGCATTCGGATCGTCCGACAAGGGCGGAGCGGGAGGCGGCCCTTGACGTTCCAACGGCGGTTCGGGCGGCACCGGCGGCACCGAAGGAGGAGTCACCGGATTCCATCCGTTGGCCGTCCAATCGCCGCGGTGTCTGTGCCGCTTGGATCTGTTCCCGCACGCCATCATGTTGAGGCCGAACAGGATGAGGGCCACGGGACCGATCAACCTGAACATGTCTCCGAGATCCCAGGTGAACCAGCCCAAATTACGGCCCAGAAAAATGACGCCGATCATGATCACGAGCGGGTTCCACCAAAAGCCTCCCGCTCTTTGGATGAGCAGTCCTTGCAGACCGAACAGAATAATGAACACCGGCCAGAAATTCGAAAACAAATCCCCGATATTAAAAGTGGTAACGCCGGTCTGATTAAGCAAAAAAACGACGCCCATCGCGACCAGCACAATCCCCCAAAACAGCCGGTGCAAAATAGACTGATGCATAAGTCTTTTCCTCCGATTTGCCGCAAATTATCGAATCATGACTCTAGTATAAAGCCAACCTTGGGGCGTCCGACAGCGGCGCGGGTTGGAAAAGTTCCTCGGTCTCAGGACTGAGCCGTCAGGAGGCGAGGATTGGACTGCAGCTGATCCGTACTATAGGCCAAGAAGGATTCAGCGTCGATGAGAAAACAGTCCGCATGGCCGATTCGGCCGGCTTTCATGATCCCTTCGGCCAGCAGCGGCGCTTCAAGAACGGAGAAATTGCGAGGCGTCCCCCAGTCGTGCAGCATGGTGCTCCGGACGATCGACCGGCCCTGCTCGTCCGTCATCGTGCAAGTGACCGGCTTGGGCTGCAAATGATAAGGAACGCCGACCACCTCTTCCACCGTGTGGAACGTGGTATTGGATTCGAGCGTGACGCCGAGCAGCAAAATGGCACCCCGCCGGCGGCATAAACGGTAATACGGGCTGCCGAATCCGCAGGTCGTCCAGCAGTCTTCGTGCCCCCGGGTCAAATCGAAGGCGTTACGGCCGATGGCTGCCACTGAATGCGTCGGGGACAACGAGCGAACGGCATCCTCACGCAAACGCATCGTTTCCGGAATGACGCCTGTCCAACATTGTGAAGCTTTCACATCAAAAAAGGGCGGCTGTTCCGCACTGTCGGCGCTCGTTCCGGTGAGCGTAGGAACAAGCAGCGTTCCCTCGGCGGGATCAACGGCTTTGAGCAAGGCGTCGATCACCGTATCCGCTCCGCCTTCGACATAGCCGATGCGGGAAAGAGAACTGTGTACGAGTAATTCCATGCCCGACTGTACGCCCAGCTGCCGCAGATCGTGCAATATCGTTTCCTTGCTGACCCGATTGTTCGCAGACATTGCGATTCCCCCTTGTCTAAACGATATCCTCCTATTTTTTCTTCGGCCGGACTGCAATTCCCTTTTACGCGCAACGACAAAAATAAAACAGAGCAGACGTCCGCTGAGGATGTCTGCCCTGTCCAAAGCATGAAAGTGTTCAAGTCCAGGCTGTGATCATGATGGAGATAATGCCGATCAACATCACAATCAAACCGATATCAAAAAGGATCAGCATGCTCATCAGCCATTTGTTCATCTTGGCCGCACTCCCGTCGTCAGGGATATTTTGCACATCTATCATCATTTATCCTTATGCCGACGGTTTGAAAAATAATAAAAGAGGGACCGTCGGGTCCCTCTTCAGAAGGCGGGTACGTTACCAGTTCCAATTAACGATTGTTGGTGCGATTGGCGTTGTGCTGCGCAGCCCCGGTTCCACAGGCGCCTTGGTTGTTGTTCGTGCCGGCTCCGGAGGCAAATTCCGTTTGGAAAGCACTGTTGTTATTGTTCGTTCCCGCTTTGACCTTACGGTTTTTCGCCATGATAACCTCACCTCCCGCTATATAGCTTGAGCGGGCGGGAGGGCGTTTATGTATGCGGAAACTCTTCCCGGACCTGTTGCTTCGCTCTGGCTTTGCTCCTATGAATCCGGGCTTTCACCGTACCGACGGGCACGGACAAGGCGGCTGCAATTTCATCGTCCCGGAAGCCGTAGTAAAACTTGTACAGCAGCAGCGTACGCGCCTGCGGATCCAAGCGTCCAAGCAAGTCCGACAATTCGGCTAACAGCTCGGGTTCGGAGTTCGACCCCAGGCCGGATAAATCCCGAACGTAATCGTCATCAATCGTTTCTACCTTTTTGCTGCGATTCGCGTTAGAGGCCAGATTGGAGGCGATCGCCTTGGCCCACGGAATCAGCTTGTCCGAATCGCGAAGCGTCGAGCCATGTTCCAAAATACGAACCCATGCTTCCTGCACGACATCTACGGCGTCGTTCTTGTTGTACAACTTGTATCGCGCGACCTTCAGCATTTGTCGGTAAAGCTCCGACAAAAGTTCTTCTTCCGAGCTGAAGGCTTGAGGATCCGCGTTGCCGAGGAATTTCATGACACGGTTCACTCCTCAACCATGGCAAAGATAGGTAAGTTCATTCTAGCACAAGTGCGAGGAAAAGAGAATATTTCCCAATATATCGGTTTTCTCGACATAAAAAAGAGACTGCGCAAAGGCAGTCCCTTTGTCCTTATTTAGTCGACACGTTTCGAGACGATCTCACCTGTTGCTCGGGCAATGAAGTCGGCCAGCGGCTGTGCGCCGAGGTCGCCTTCTCCGCGCCGGCGGACGGATACCGTTCCGTTCTCCGCTTCCTGTTCCCCCACGATGAGCATATAAGGAATTTTCTCCAGCTGCGCTTCACGGATTTTGTAACCCATCTTCTCATTCCGCAGATCGGATTCCACCCGGATACCAGCGGCCTGCAGCTTCTCTTCGACTTCACGCACGTAACCTTCATAGGCGGTGCTGACCGGAATGACTTTCGCCTGAACCGGCGACAGCCACAGCGGCAGCGCGCCGGCGAAGTTCTCGAGGAGGAATGCCGTCATGCGCTCCATCGTGCTGATAATACCGCGGTGAATGACGACCGGGCGGTGCTTCTTGCCGTCGTCTCCCACGTATTCGAGCTCGAAGCGTTCCGGCAGCAGAACGTCCAGCTGCGCGGTGGACAGCGTTTCTTCCTTGCCCAGCGCGGTTTTGATCTGAACGTCAAGCTTCGGTCCGTAAAACGCGGCTTCGCCTTCGGCTTCAAAGAACGGAAGCCCAAGTTCCTCCACAACTTCACGCAGCATGCGCTGGGTCGTTTCCCACATATTGTCGTCCGGCCAGTATTTCTCTTTGTCCTGCGGATCCCGGTAAGACAGCCGGAAGCGATATTCCTTGATCCCGAAGTCTTCATATACTTGCCGGATCAGATTCACGACGCGCGTAAACTCTTCCTTGATCTGGTCCATCCGGCAGAAAATATGCGCGTCGTTCAGCGTCATCGCACGCACACGGTGCAGGCCCGTCAGCGCACCGGACATTTCGTAACGGTGCATCGTGCCCAGCTCAGCGACGCGCAGCGGCAGATCGCGGTAACTGCGCATATCGCTCTTGTACACCATCATGTGGTGAGGACAGTTCATCGGGCGCAGCACCAATTCTTCGTTATCCAGTTCCATCGGCGGGAACATATCGTCTTTGTAATGCTCCCAGTGACCGGAAGTCTTATACAGGTCGACATTCGCCAGCACCGGCGTATAAACGTGCTGGTAGCCGAGGCGCTCTTCCAAATCCACGATATAACGCTCGAGTGTGCGGCGGAGCTTGGCACCGTAGGGCAGCCACAGCGGCAAGCCTTGGCCGACTTCGCGCGAGAACGTGAACATTTTCAGCTCGCGGCCCAATTTGCGGTGATCGCGTTTTTTGGCTTCCTCGAGAAAATGCAAGTGCTCATCCAACTGGGCTTTTTTCGCAAACGCCGTACCATAAATCCGTTGGAGCATTTTGTTTTTGCTGTCTCCGCGCCAGTACGCGCCTGCAACGCTCAGCAGCTTGAACGCCTTGATTTTGCCGGTAGACGGCACGTGCGGTCCGCGGCAAAGGTCGAAAAACTCCCCTTGCTCATAAATGGTGATGACCGACTCCGCGGGTAGATCCCGGATCAGTTCCAGCTTAAGCGGATCCCCGATTTTTTCATAAATGGCGAGCGCTTCTTCGCGGCTGACAACCTTGCGAACGATGGCAAGATCTTCCTTGACGATCTTCTCCATCTCCTGCTCGATCTTGCCCAAATCCTCCGGCGTAATGGATTGCTCCAGGTCGATGTCATAGTAGAAGCCGTCTTCGATGACCGGACCAATCCCCAGTTTGACTTTGTCGCCGCCATACAGCCGTTTGATCGCCTGGGCCATCAGGTGCGCCGTGCTGTGACGCATAACCTCGAGGCCGTCGGCTTGATCGAGTGTCAAAATTTCGAGCGACACATTGTCTTCAATCGGCGTGTTCAGATCCACAGCTTTGCCGTTGATCTTGCCGGCCACCGCATTTTTCTTCAAGCCAGGGCTGATCGAGCCCGCGACGTCTTCCACGGTTACGCCGGCATCATACTCCCGGATTGCCCCATCAGGCAGCTTTACTTGCACCATACCGCATTCCTCCTTGGTATTTCGCGCGTAAACATCCGGAAAACAAAAAGACACCGTCTCATAAGGGACGATGCCTCGTATTGGCCCGTGGTTCCACCCTGATTCGGTCTGCCGGATTTCCGTCCGTGAATGGACGGTCCGCGTAGACCCTCGGTGCATTCGGTAACGGGAATGATCCGTTGCGGCTTACGCTGCGTCCGGCCTGTGGCCGTCCGGTTCAACCGCTCAGCTCCGAAGGGGTAATCCGATCGCCGGTTTCGTGAGGAAATTTCAGCCGGTGTTTCCTCTCTCTGGTCCGTCCGGGAAGAAGGGATCATGTCTTCATCTTCGCTGTTCATGATTCCGATGTTGCGCGATAAAGATACTCTGCATTATAACAACCCCCGTTCGGCTGCGTCAAGGCCGTGTACCGCCGGTTTTACAAAAGATTGTGCGGGTACAATTCCGCCCGGTCTCCGAAAATGCAAATCAACGTCCGGATGACCTGGGATTCGGGTTCCGGCGTGTGAATGTACAGTTGTCCCGGAGAGGCGGCCAAAAGGCGGCTCACCAGCACGCTTTCCTCTTCTTCCGCCGCATCCTGCCCGCCCGGACGGTCTTGTTCCAGCGGACGCATGTCCTCATCCAGCAGGCGAAAGGCATGTCCGCCGCCATGGAGCACATGAACCGCGGGAATCCGGGTTTCCTGCCATTCGACCATCGATTTGAGCAAGGCCATGAAATCCTCGTATTGACGCTCCGCCAACCGTTCCTCCATCGCCGTTTCCGCCGCTTCCAGCACTTCCGCGCGATACTCGCCCAACCGGAAACGGATGAATCCGTCTAAATGAAGGCGGTCATGTTCTTCTAGATAGGCAGCAAAGCGGGCGGTCAGTTTGCGCAGCCTTCTCTCCCGTCCTTTGCCGGGCCAATGATCGCCGATCTGCTGCACACCGTCCAACAAAGCGACCGTTTCCGCGATGAGGGCATCCGATTCCACCGCGTCTTCGATTCCGAATTTCGTCGTGAAAAACCGCCGCAGCAGCTGAGGCTCATGTTCGGTCAGCGTGAAGTCGGCGAGCACCCTGCCCACCTGTTCGCAAGAACGTTTTTTCGCAGCTGGCCCCGGTCCAAGCGGAAAATGACAGCGGATAAACCCGTCGTCTCCCGACAATTCCCACTGCATCGCATCGACCGCTTGTTCCGGTCCCATCACCGCCCGATTCAGCATCGCCGCGAGCCGCTCCAGCGAACCCGGATCGTGTCTGCGCTCCACCAAAAACTCCATCCGTTTCAAGCGCTCACCCCCCGTCTAGACAGCTTGTTACTAACTATATGGTGACCCAAAAGGGGATATACGATGGGCGAGGTCGTATGGTATATTTTATAAAGTGAGCCACCGAAGGGATGTTCTTATGTCCTCACCCATGGAAAATCACCAAAAGCGATGGAATCGCCGTTTGCTTCACACCTTTTGGGTCGTATGGGTTGTTTCCATCGTTATCGAATGCTTATACATGCTGTTCGTCACGGCAGTACCTCCGGACGAATTCGTCGGTCCCTACCTTCTGCGGCCGACGGCACTGCTGCTGCTCGTCGTCCTGCTGGCCGATGCCGGTATCCGTATGCTCCCCAAACACCACGACTACTTGCTCATTACCGCATCGGCACTGTTCACGCTCATCGTGACCGCCGTCCATTCCACCCTGGACTATCTCCTTTTCTTTCTTTTCTTTCCGGTCATGGTCAGCATATTGTATTTTCGTTACTCCATCCTCGTGTACGCCATTTCGACAGCGGCATTCGATTTGTACACCCTTTATTTCATTAACCCAAATATCCATAGCCGCATAAGCACGATCGAAATCGTGACGATGACCGTCATTTTGGGCGTGTACAGCGGGATCGCTTTCTTCGTGCTGGCCCGAGGCCGCGAGCTCTTGCAAAACTTGATTTCCTCATACGAATCCAATCAGGCTTTGCAGCTGCGGAACATGGAAATGTTCAAGCTGGCCAAAACCGACTATTTAACGGAGACCTACAATCACATGGCTTATCACGAGCTGGTGGACAAGCTGGTTGAGGAAGCGGAGAAAGGCCGGCTTCTTTTGCATCTCGCCGTGTTCGACATCGACAATTTCAAATCGATTAACGATACATACGGCCACCGTGCGGGGGACCAGGTGCTGCGCAAAGTGGCGGAAGTCGCGCGGTCCAAGGTCGGATCTCACGATTTCGTGGCACGCTACGGCGGGGAGGAATTCGTGATTTTGTTCACGGACCTCGATTTTCTTGCCGCCTACGACACGATGGAGCAGATCCGCCGCTCCATCGCTTCCACCCCGCATGAATCGCTGAGCGGGCGCTCGGTTACGGTCAGCGCGGGCATTAACCGCTACGTGAACGGGATGGGCAAGGAGAAATTTTTCCAAGGGGCAGATGCCGCCTTGTACGATGCGAAGCACTCCGGCAAAAACAGAACCAGTGTATCCGCGTGACAAAATAAAAAGCCTCCGCTCCCGAGAGTTGGGAACGGAGGCTTTCGTCTTTTAATTTTGCATAACAAAATCTTTTTCCACGGAGTCGGAAGCCCCGAACACTTTCAGGGTCCGGTATTTCGTGTCGCGCTGAGCCGGGATTTTGCCCGCTTCGCGGATGATTTGCAGCGTTGAATTGATGGTTACTTTGTGCGTCGTGCCGGCGGCGGAAACGACATTTTCCTCGATCATCGTGCTTCCGAAATCATTGCATCCGTAAGACAAGGTCAGCTTGCCAATCTCAGGACCCATCGTCACCCAGGATGATTGGAAATTGTCGATGTTGTCGAGGGCAATTCGGCTGATCGCGAGCGTCTTCAAGTATTCTTCCGGCGTCGCTTTCTCGCGTTTCATGTTCGTGTTGTCCGGTTGGAAAGTCCAAGGAATAAACGCAAGGAAACCGGGGGAAGGATATCCGTTATTCAAGCATTCGTCCTGCGCGTCGCGTACCCGCAGCAGATGAAGCGCCCGCTCCTCCATCGATTCGCCGAACCCGATGACCATGGTAGCCGTTGTGTTCATACCGATTTTGTGCGCCGTCGTCATGACGTCCATCCAGTCCCGCCACGAACCTTTCAGCTTGCTGATTTTGCTGCGCGTACGGTCGTCGAGAATTTCGGCTCCTCCGCCCGGAAGCGAGTCCAGGCCCGCTTCGTGCAGCTGCCGGACGACATGCTCAAGCGGAATATTGCCGGCGACCACCTGCATTTTCCGGATCTCGGCCGGAGAGAAAGAGTGCATCGTAATCTCGGGGAAACGCTGCTTGATTTCCCGCAGCAGATTCAAGTAATAGTCGAACGGCAAATCCGGGTTCGTCCCGCCCTGCATCAAAATCTCGGTGCCGCCGACGTCGATCGTTTCCTGAATTTTTTTGAAAATGACTTCATCGGGCAGCACGTAGCCTTCCTTCGACCCCGGCGCACGATAAAATGCGCAAAAACGGCAATATACGTCGCAAATATTCGTATAGTTAATGTTGCGCCCAACTACGAACGTCGTAATCGGCTCGGGATGCTTACGCATCATGATCCGGTTCGCGGTGTCGCCCATTTTCTCGATTTCGTCCGATTCGAACAAGGTGATGATGTCTTCCATGCCCAGTCTTTGGCCGTCAAGCGCACCTTGTAAAATGCGGTCCACTCTATTCATGAGGACCCTCCTTTGTTTGTAGCAACCGTTCGGTTTCGTGTCCTTCTTGCTCATCGTAACATAAATAGGCCGCGGCAGTCATCCATCCGGATGACTCCGCGGCAATCCAGCTCTTACCTGCGGCTGCGAACCGCACGGGTGAAGCGTTCCAAGGCTTCGATCAAAATCGAACGAGGGCAGGCGATGTTGACGCGCAGGTAACCGGCTCCCGGTTTGCCGTACACCGAGCCTTCGTTGAACGCGACGCGCGCTTCGTCGTACATCAGCTTTTTCAGATCTGCCGGATCTTTGGAAATGGCGCTGCAATCCATCCAGACCAAATAGGTGGCCTCCGGCCGGATGACTTTGATTTCCGGCAACTTTTCCGCGAGAAACTGGGTCATGTAGTCGAGATTGCCTTCCAAATAATCCAGCAGCTGCTCCAGCCATTCGTCTCCGTAAGTATAAGCACTGACGATGGCGGTTAGGCCGAAGTAGGATTCCATATGCACGGAAAACGTTTTGAGCGCTTGGTTGTAACGACGGCGAAGCTCCGCGTTCGGGATAATGACGCACGCCGACTGCAAGCCCGCAAGGTTGAACGTTTTGCTGGTCGCGATACAGGTGAGAGAAATCTGTGCGAATTCCTCCTTGATCGAAGCGAACGGGGTATGCTTGTGCCCCCGGAGTACAAGGTCATGATGGATCTCGTCGGCGACCACAAGCACGCCGTGACGAACGCAAATGTCGCCGATGCGCGTTAACTCCTCCCGGGTCCAGACACGTCCGCCGGGATTGTGGGGGGAGCAGAGAAGCAGCAGCTTGGCGCCGTCTGCCGCTTGTTGTTCCAACAGGTCGAAATCGACCTCGTAACGTCCTTCGCGCAGCACCAGCGTATTTTCGACGACCTCACGGCCATGCATTTTAATGACATCGTAGAACGGATAATACACCGGCGCCTGCAAAATCACTTTGTCTCCCGGCTCCGTGAAGGTGTAAATACTCATACTCAACGCCGTCACCACGCCGGGGCTGGATTGGCTGATCCAGTCGTGCTGGATCTCCCAACCATGACGCCGTTTCAGCCAGCCGCTCACCGCCTCCGCATACTCAGGCGTACGGAATGTATAACCGTAAACGCCGAGCTGCGCACGCCGGACGATTTCGTCCACCACTTCCTTGGGCGGGGCGAAATCCATATCCGCTACCCACAACGGGAGAACGTCCTCGTGGCCGAACAGCTTTTCCGACTGGTCCCATTTGTAGGACGCCGTCCCTTTACGGTCCGGAGCATGATCGAAATCGTATTTCATTTGCGGTTACCCTCCGATCTCATTCAGCGCGTTATCTATTGCTTGACTAAGATCCGCAATCAAGTCGTCGATGTGCTCAATCCCCACCGAGAAGCGCAGCAGCCGGTCGTCCACACCCACGGCTTCGCGGATTTCCGGCGGGATGTCGGCATGCGTCTGCACCGCCGGGTACGTCATGAGCGACTCGACGCCGCCCAGGCTCTCCGCGAACGCAATGAGCCGGATATGCCGCAGGATCGGCTCAATCGTGCGGGCGTCCTTCATTTTGAAGGCGAAAATGCCGGTATTCCCCGACGATTGACGGTTCTGGATGTCATGTCCCGGATGGTCGGGAAGGGCCGGGTGGAACACTTCGGCGACCGCCGGATGTTCCTTCAGCCACTTCGCCATACGTACGGAGTTCTCCTGATGGCGTTCCATCCGCAGCGCCAGCGTTTTCATGCCGCGCATGAGCAGCCAGGAGTCCTGGGGGCCGAGTACGGCTCCGATGGAGTTGTGCAGGAAAGCGACTTGCTTCGACAGCTCTTCGCCTTTGGTGACGATGAGTCCCGCGAGCACGTCGTTGTGGCCACCTAAATACTTGGTCGCGCTGTGAACGACAATATCGGCTCCCAGCTCGATCGGCCGTTGAAAATAGGGCGTGAGCAGCGTGTTGTCCACGATCACGAGGCAGCCTTTGCGTTTGGCCCAGGCCGAAACTTTCGCAATGTCGGTAATCATCATGAGCGGATTGGTCGGCGTTTCGATCAGCACCGCTTTCGTATTCGGCTTCCATTGGGATTCCAAGGCGTCCAAATCGTTCGTGTCGATATAAGACGCGGTCACGCCGAATCGAGACATGATCTGCTCCAGCATTCGGTACGTGCCGCCATACAGATCCAAGGAGACGAGCAAATGATCTCCCTGGCTGAACAGGGCAAAGATCGTCTGAAGCGCCGCCATGCCGGAGCTGCAGGCGAAGCCGGCATCGCCGCTTTCCAGGTCTGCCGCCGCTTGTTCGAGCACCGACCGGGTCGGGCTTTTGGTTCGGGAGTAGTCGAAGCCGGTGCTCTGGCCGAGCTTCGGATGGCGGAATGCGGTGGCGTGATGCACGGGGAAGCTGATGCCCCCCGTCTCAGGATCGTGCAGCGATCCGATTTGGGCCAATCGGCTCTCGATGTTCATATCAGCGGAGTCCTCCTATAGCAGCGCATGCTTCTGTGCTTTGCCCAGATCGTATGGTGTCTCTTGGTACACGTAATAGTTCAGCCAGTTCGAAAACAACAGGTTCGCATGCGCACGCCAGGTCGATCTCGGAAAACGGGTCGGGTCATTGTTAGGGTAGTAGTTTTTCGGAACGTCGATCCGTAACCCTTTCGCTTTGTCCCTGTCGTATTCCCATTTCAGCGTCAGCGGGTCGTATTCGGCGTGTCCGGTGACGAAAATTTGCTTTCCTTGCCGCGAAGAAGCGATATAAACGCCGGCCTCCTCCGATTCCGACAACACTTCCAGGCCTTCCGCCTTGTCGATGTCCTCCCGACGCACCTCGGTGTGACGGGACTGGGGCACGTAGAATTCCTCGTCGAAGCCCCTCATAAGCTTCGTATTCGGCTTGGTGACCACATGGGGGAAAACGCCGAATATCTTCTCCTCCAGCGGATATTTCGGAATGCCGAAATGATGGTATAACCCCGCCTGCGCGCCCCAGCAAATGTGCAGCGTGGACGTCACGTTGTCGACGGTCCAGTCCATAATCGTCTTCAATTCGTCCCAATAAGTGACTTCCTCGAACGGAAGCTGCTCGACGGGCGCTCCGGTGATGATCATGCCGTCAAAGCGCTCTTCCTCGACTTCGTCGAATGTCTTATAGAACGCCTCCAAGTGCTCGGAAGACGTATTTTTGGAAGTATGGGTTTTCGGATGCAGCAGCACC
Organism: Cohnella pontilimi; assembly: GCF_005049045.1. Taxonomy (GTDB): domain Bacteria; phylum Bacillota; class Bacilli; order Paenibacillales; family Paenibacillaceae; genus Cohnella; species Cohnella pontilimi. Next base: position 145,775 of record NZ_SUPK01000007.1, on the reverse strand, counting down.
GCTTCCACCTGAAGCGGCGTATTGCCGATCAGCCGGAGCAGCTGCGTTTCCGTCGTTTCTTTGGTCGGCATCAGATTCAGGATCGCAATGCGGAGCGGGCGAATATCCTGATGATAAGCGACGCTTTCATCCATCACGAAAATGTTTTCTTCCGCCAACACTTCTTTGGCGGGCAGATTGTCGGGTACCTTGATCGGCATTCCGTCATCTCCTTCGCGTTATTCCAAATGAAAAACGACCCTGACGAGGCAGGGTCGTTGAAAATAAATATTCAGCGCGCCCCTCTCATCTGTCCGAGACGCTCGCGCGTCCCTGCAAGAATTAGCACCGTACGTGTAACGTTCCACGCCGGTTGCCGGGCTTCATCGGGCTAGTCCCTCCGCCTGCTCTTGATAAGATGGCAAAACTCATTCAGTTATCGTTTGAACTTAATGTACCCGAAATCAAAATGTCCGTCAAGAGGCGGGCTGCGGGGTGCAAGTCCTTGTGATCGTACATAAATGAAGCGCATTTCGGGCTTGATAAAAAGAACAGGCCGGGCTTATACTTATCACGTTAACCGGGTGTTTCGACACCGAAATACGGAGTTCGAGGGGGGAGCCGGACATGGAAGGAGATCATCCGAGGCCTAGTTGTCGCCGCATGATCGCCATAGAGGAAAGAGTTTCCGATCGGGGCAAAGACGCCATCGTCCGGCTTCGCCGGGCTGGCTGATCCTTTGCACGAGCCGATTGGTGCCTTTCTGTAAGTAAGAAACCGGTACCTGTTGCGGTAACGGCTTATGAAGGAGGGACAGCCATGAAAATCCGTTTGGTTCACAACGGCGTATTTGAGCCGGTGGAGGACGTCAGCCAAGCGTTGACACCGCCGCCCGAAGGCTTTTATTGGATTGACGCGGACGTCGACGACCTGGAAGTGCTGCAGCCGCTGTTCAACCTGCACGATCTGGCGGTCGAAGACTGCCTGACCGAAGAGGAACAGCGTCCGAAGCTCGAAATCTATGAAAACCAATATTTTCTTGTGATCAACAGCATTCGTTTCGACGACGAGGAGATTTTCCTTCGCGCATTGAATCTCTTTCTGGGACGCCATTATCTCATTACGGTTACGCGTCAAAAAATCAACGAACTGCGCAGCATCAAACCGATTTTGCTGGAGCAGGAAGTGAACCGGGCGGACCGGTTCCTATACCATCTGGTCGACATCGTGGTCGACAACTATTTCGACGTCGGCGACCGGATCGAGGCGAGGATCGAAGGCCTCGAAGAAGACATTATCATGCACACGAACAAATCGCACTTGTCCCAAATTGTCAGCCTGCGAAGCGAGATTTTGTGGCTGAAGAAAGTGCTCGGCCCGCAGCGCGACGTCATTGCCACATTGAATAAGAAGGATCTCCGGCTCATCGACGACCAGCTGCAAAAATATTTTGGCGACATTCACGAAAACGCCGTAAAAATTTCTGAGACGTTCGAAACATACCGAGATCTCATGGGCAACTTGCGGGAGGCTTACCAATCCAGCGTCGCCAACCGGGCGAACGAAATCATGCGCGTGTTCACCGCGTTGACCACGATTTTCATGCCGCTCACCTTCATTACCGGCGTGTACGGAATGAATTTCTCCTATATCCCGGGATTGGATTTCCGATACGGCGCAGAGGTTCTTTTGCTGATCATGGTTCTGCTCGGTTTCGGCATGTTCTACTACTTCCGCAAGAAGGATTGGCTATGAAATTTACGGGGGCTCCCCCAAAAGTAATCGGAATAAGCTGCAAAGCGTCACGTCACTTTTGGGGGAAAAATCAGGGCTGTCTTAAACGGTCGATAACCGTTGAAGGCAGCCCTTTTTGGCTTAAATCGCGGTTTGACGCTCTCTGCGGAATCGAATGCGCATCATCCGCAGCTTCTCGTAGTGGCGTTCTACTTCCTTGTCTCCTGCGGCTGTTTCGCCGTAAAGCTTGTGCAGAAGCGGCTTCAAATAGCGGTCGCCCAGCTGCGCCATTGCCTCGGAAGCCTGCGTCCACTCCTCGTTCGAAACCGTCGTCAACTCCCGGTCGATGATCGGCAAGACGTCGTAACCTTCGTCATCCAACCGCTCGATCCGCTCCACCAGCTGCCGGCGAGTGCATTGCAGCAAGCTCTCCATTTCAGCCAGAGATTGGCCATCCCGAATCGCGCTCAGCAGCGCTCTCTTGTCGCGCACCGAAGCCAGCGTTTTGCCGTATTTCTCCTGCTTCTGACGGAACGTCCACTCCGTAAACCGTTCAGGATCAACCGCTTGCGCGACCCAATCCAGCGGAAAGGCGTGATCTCTCGGCACCTCGTGGAAGATCTCGGACAAATCCTTGCCGTATTTCTCGGTTTTCATTTTCGCAAAGCCCGGAATGTGCCCAAGCTCCGCCGCGGTTGCCGGGCGGTACACCGCCAGCATCTGAAGCTCACGGTTGGTCGCCACCAAATACGCGGACCGGCCTTCCTCCGAAGCCTTGGCCCGGCGCCATAAGCGAAGGCGGTTCAGCAGTTCCGGATCCGCTTCCTGCAAATCGGCATAACACTGCAGGATGACGGCGTGCTGCGGCTTGCGCTCCCAAGCCGGCTCATCCAGCATGCCGTCGATCAGCGGCCGGAACCCTTCCCGCATCTTGCCCGCGGCTCCATGCCGGAACGCGGCGAGCAGCTCTTCCCAGCTAATGCCCTCATACCAAATTTCGTCTTCGCCTGCCGCCTCGGCTTCGTGGTTCCGCCACCCCGCCGTCCACGTTCCCTGATGCTCTCCGATGAACACCTGTCCGCGGGCCTCCCCGCGTGCATCCACCCGATCCAGCCGGTTCAAAAACACGATTTGCATGCCGCTTCCTCCTCCGCCCGCTCTTTGCGGGCTTCCAAAATGAGTCCGGCCGCCCCCGCCGCTGGGAAATGCAAAAAAGCACCTTCCGCGCGTACGGCGGAGAGGTGCTTCCTCAATCCAACAGCCTTGAACGATTCCAGATTAACAAATATTCCGTATTTTGACAAGGGGAACGGCGGTGCATAGCGGCAAACCGAAAGGTTTCCTTGGGCAAGCAGGCTCTTTCACGTATAATGGAATACATTAGCGCGTTTAGGAGGATCCGTTCCATGAATATGAAAGATTTCGATTATTTGTCCGACAGCACCGAGCAAACCTCGACCCGCTTCGTGACCTTTGTAACGCCCAAACTTTACCGGTTTGACCTCGCCATCTTAACGACCAACCGGTTTTACGGCAAAAAGCTCGTGATCGACATGCAGTCCGGAAGAAGCGGCGTTCTCGGACCCGACGATCTGGAGGAGGAAGGCGTGCTGGAGTCGGTATTCCGCATCGGCGAAGAGGAAGCCGCCGAACTGGCGCAATTTCTCGTCTTGGTGCTGGGCGCCGTGCATTTCACCGACTAAGGTAGAGCAAATCAGGATAACCTATTCCCATTCCTTTTGGAGGGAGGTTGTCCAAGCATGAACGAGTATGACCGCGACCCGCCAACCGACGATTTGTCGACCGTCGAGTCCCAGAGAAACGACCTGACCGCAGAGGAGTTCCCCGACGGTCCTTACGGGTCGCCTATAAATGCGGAAAAACTGGGCAAAAGCACGCCGTGGCGCGAGGAACAGCATCCGCCGAACACGTATACTTACGAAAATCGCGAGCTGCATGCCGGCATGGATCGGGGCTATCCCGGAGATCACAACACTCATGACGCCGGAAGAGGCGACGATATACTCGATGATGAAGGCTGATGAGCGCCGCGCGCTCATCGGCTTTCTTTTATCCGATCCAACGCAGCGCGTCTTTAAACTCCACTTTCTCGCAAATCGCGGTCACGCGATCGCGGTCCACGATCCAGGTGCAATGAGACAATTCCACGTTAAGCGGAGCTTCGCAGTTGATAGTGGCGAGACTCCTCGATAAATGAAGCATGTCCAGATCGGCTTCGATTTTTTTGCGAACGGCTGCCGGGAGATTTTCCATGTTGGACAGAATACCATCGATCGACGCGAACTCCTGGATCAGCTTTAGAGCCGTCTTCTCGCCGATCCCCCGCACGCCCGGATAATTGTCGCTCGTATCGCCCATGAGTCCTTTCAGGTCGATGATTTGCGCCGCCGTCAAATTCCTCTCCTCCAGCAGAAATGCCGGCGTGTATACGGCATAGTTGCCCGCGCCTTTCTTCATAATCATGACGGAAATCCGCTCGTCCACGAGCTGAAGCAAGTCATGATCGCCCGTCAGGATGAACACTTCCGATTGTTGGGCGAAGCGGCGGGCCAGCGTTCCGATGCAATCGTCCGCTTCATATCCTTCCGCGCTCACATTCAAAATGCCGAAGCTTTCGGTGACCGTTTTGATCAGCTCGAACTGCGGGATCAGATCGTCCGGCGCTTCCGGCCGGTTGCCTTTGTACTCGGGAAAATGCTCTGCCCGAAACGAGCCGCCCGCCAAATCCCAGCAGCATACGAGATGGGTCGGTTTGATGCGGCGCACCGCATCTCCCAATATTCGGAGAAAGCCATGAACCGCATTGACCGGCACGCCCTCCCGGTTTTTCTTGACCGCGCCGCCCCATGAAGTGGCGAAGAACGCCCGAAAAAGCAGCGCCATCCCGTCCACCATCAATACCGAAGGCGTCTCGCCGTTCGATTGATTGACCATTCGCGAGCATCTCCTTTCTATGATGAGAAAATTACGAGTTTACTAGATTTATCGGCAAAGGGATCCACGTTAAGCAATTTTTAAGTAGCCTGCTTCCACCCTGGTGGCGAGAGTGCGCGATTGATAGTCAGTCTGAGTGACTAACAGCCGCCAGGATGACGGTCGTGCGAATCACAACCTTCCTTCACTTCACCGGCTCGGCGCTGCGAAGGAAGCCGCCGATGCGCTCGGCCGCTTCGCGAAGCCGCTCCTCCGGCTCGACGAGCGCGAGCCGCACATACCCTTCCCCGCGCGCGCCGAAGGCATCGCCGGGAATGCTCGCGACGCCCGACCGGGCCAGCATTTCGCGGGCGAAGCTGCGCGAAGACCAGCCTGCCGGCACCGGCGCCCACACAAACATCGTCGCCCGCGGCGACGGCACATCCCAACCCGCGCGGCGCAACCCGTCCACCAGGACGTTGCGCCGCCTCTCATACAGCGCCGCTACCGGACGCGGCTCGCGCATGTCCATATCCAGTGCGGCCGCTCCCGCCTCCTGAACGGCTTGGAACACACCGAAATCGATGTTGTTTTTCAGAGCCCGCAGCGATTCAAGCGCCCGCTGGTTGCCGACCGCAAAGCCGAGCCGGGTACCCGCCATATGAAACGATTTCGACAGGGAATGGAACTCGACGGCCACTTCGAACGCGCCCGGCACCTCCAGCACGCTCGGCGGCCGGTATCCGTCGAACGCCATCTCGCTGTAGGCGTTATCGTGCACGAGCAGCACGCCCCGCCGGCGTGCCTCGGCTACAGCCCGCTCGAAAAACGCGAGATCGGCGACGGCAGACAGCGGATTGCTCGGATAATTCAAAATCATGAATTTGATTCGTGCCCATACCGCTTCCGGAATCGCGTCTAAATCCGGCAAATACCCGTTTTCCTTCATGAGCGGCAAAGGAACAGCCTCAACACCGGCCACTGCCAGCCCGGCTCCGTATATCGGATAACCCGGATCCGGCAGCAGCGCCGCATCCCCCGGATCGCTGACAGCCAGCGGCAAATGGCCGAGTCCGTCCTGCGTCCCCATGAGTGAGAGCACTCCCCGGGCCGGGTCCAGCTCTACGCCGAAACGATGCTCGAACCAGCGGGCCACGGTGGTCCTGAAGTTCTCTGAACCCTCCGTCCCCGGGTACGCGTACACATCAGGACGCCGCACCGCCTCGGCCAACACGTTCCGTACCTCTTCCGCCGGCGGCTGATCCGGGCTTCCGATATCCAGGGCAATTACGTCTGTGCCTGCCCGGCGAGCCTCCTCTTTCCAGCCGGCAACCTCCGCGAAAATGGCGGAGCCAAGCCGGTCCAGCCGCCGGGATCTCCATTTGTTTTCCTCCATGACGCCGTTCCCGTTCCTCCCTCACCTTACACCGGCTGCTGCAGCATGCCCGTCTCGCTGATTTTCCATATCATATAAAACAAGGCCGCGATGAGCCCGCCGTACGCCAGCCCCATCCTGATCCGCACGCGCAGCGGTACGTCATAATATTTTTCCGGATTATACACCGATCCTTCCATCCGCACCCTGAACTTGACTTCGTTCGTTTCACCCGGATCGCTGACCTTGGTCAATACGACCCTGTCGATCAGACAAGCCTGCGGCAGGCCCAATTCGCCCTTGAACGACAGCGGCTCCCACCAAAACTCCACCACATGCTCGCCGTCCAGCCGGCAATAAGCGGTAAAAGGCAGCTCCCTGCGATGAGATTCCCCGGCCAAATACCAGGAAGGGAGCCCCGGATCGACGGCGGCGTGATATTCCCCTTCTACGATATAAGGTTCGGCTTTGCGTCGGTTGCGGAAAAACATTTTATACATCTGCCAGATGAACAGCAACCAAATGTAAATAAAAATAATTCCGCCGAAACGCCAAATGATGAATGGCCCCGCAATCCCGCCGATCAGCCACAGCCACCTGCTCACCGCGGTCACGATTCGTCCGCCGTCCAGTGGATGTATGGGCATCAGATTGAGCAGATTGATCATAAAACCCGCATTCGCGAGCGCGTACCATATGGGCTGACCGGTCCAATCCCCTATGGCGTAACACAAGAAGGCACCCGCAGATCCGAGCACGGGACCCCCAATGGCGATATAGGCTTCCGTTTCGGCATCCTTCGGGTTTCTTTTCATGGATATGAACGCGCCCAGGAACGGAATGAACATCGGCGCGGTTACCGGCAGTCCTCTGCGGCGCGCGGCGAGTACGTGTCCCATCTCGTGAATGAAAATGAGCAGCACAAAGCCGACCGCGAACGTCCAAGGAAAGAGCAACGCGTAGGCGCCGACGCTGAGAATCATCGTCCAAAGCGGTTTTCCGGCCTTCAGCAGAAACAACAATGCGGTCTTGAACTTGGTCAAAAGGACGAGGATTCCGGCACCCGCAGCCCAACCGCCGTTACCCCTTCGTTTTTTCTCCACCGTTTCTTCCCCATTCTGCAGCGACACCGGCATCCCTCCAAGGGTGATCTTACCAAACGCGGCTGTATTCGTCTTCCTTAAATCCGACTGTGACACGCTCTCCGTCGGTGACGACCGGACGCTTGATGAGCCGGCCGTTGCTGGCGAGCACTGCGATTTTCTCGTCGTCGGACATACCGGGCAACTTGTCCTTCAAGCCCAGTTTCCGGTACACTTCGCCCGAGACGTTAAACCATTTGGAAATCGGGAGCCCGCTAAGGCCGATCCACTTTTTCAATTCTTTGGCGGATGGGGCTTCTTCCCACAAATTATGCAAGATCAGCTCATAGCCGCTCGCATGCAGCCGCTTTACGGCCATCCGGCATGTTGAGCACGGCGGGTAGTGGTATACCGTCAATTTTCGATCCTTCATAAAACCTTCTTCTGCTCCTCTCATGTTGAACCGAAGGCGCCATCTTATTCCGGAGCAGCCAGCGTCTGCAGCGTATGTTCCAATTTTCTCAAATCTTCCGGCAATGCCGCCTCCAGCCGAAGGGCGCGGCCGGTGACCGGATGCGTGAAGCCCAAACTGATTGCATGCAGCGCCTGCCTGTCGATTACATTCGCCAGCTTGGCGGCCAAAGCCGACTTACGCCGCTCCTCATCCGAATAATAATCGTCGCCAATGAGCGGGCACCCGATGTGGAGCATGTGCACCCGGATTTGATGCGTGCGTCCCGTCCCCAGCCGGATGTCCAGTGCGGATGCCCCGCAAGGATAAACGCCGGCCACCTCATAAAACGTGAGCGACGGAGCCCCGTCCTCCCGCACGACACGCCGGTGCGGATCCTCCGAGGAACGGTCGATCGGCGCATAAACCTCTCCGGCGCGATCCGGCGGGTGACCGTATACGTAAGCGCGGTAACGTTTTTCTACGGTTCCTTCGATCATTTGCTGCGAGAGCTGCTGGTGAGCGTAAGGATGTTTGGCGACCACGATCACACCGGACGTGAACTCGTCCAGCCGGTGCACCGGATGAAACCGGCATCTTTCGCCCCGCTCGCGCCAGTAATGCACGATCCCATTCGCCAGCGTGCCGGTATAATGACCCGTCGTCGGATGAACGATTTGGCCGGCCGGCTTGTTTACGACGAGCAAATGCTCATCTTCAAATATAATATCCAGCTCCATCGGCTCGGGCAAAATATCGGTCGACTCTTCCCGCTCGATTCTCAGCTCGATCCGGTCCCCCGCGGCCACGATATTTCCTGTACGTGCCCGCTGCCCGTTGACCATGATGCCATGCTCCGTCGTTTTGAGCCGCACCACCTGCCGGCGGGATATGCCAAAACGCCGCTGAAGCACCTGGCGAAGCTGCAGACCTTCATCCGCCGCATCCGCCACATGCACCAACGGACTATAATAACGTTCGTCGATCTCGTTGTTCACTCCTTCGCGGCCCTCCGGAAAACCGCGGCTCCGCGTTCATATTCCACATCGGCCACACCGAGACGGGTGTTAGCGGCGCGAGCCGCCGAGAAGAAAAAGTCCGACAGCCGGTTCAAATATTTCCGCACCTCCGGAGGGCACGGCCGGTCCGCCGCCAGCGTTACGACCCGCCGTTCGGCCCGCCGGCATACGGTCCGGCAAACGTGCAGAAGAGCCGCCGGCTCGCTGCCGCCGGGCAGAATAAACCGCTGGATCGGCGGGGTTTCCTGCTCGCTGCCGTCAATCCAGGATTCCAGCCGTGCCGTCATCTCGGCCGTTACTTTTAATTTCTCGGGTTCGGGATCGGCGTACGACAAATCGGACCCGCAATCGAACAATTCATGTTGTATAAGGACGAGTTTTTCCGTCATATCGCCCCACACGTTGACATCCTGCGCGGCCATCCATGCCGCGGCCTGACCGACGAACGCGTTTAACTCATCCACGGTGCCGTAGGCTTCGACACGCAGGTCGTCCTTCGAGACGCGCCCGCCGCCGATGACCGATGTTTTCCCTTCATCCCCGGTCCGGGTATAAATGTTCATGCTTCCGTTTCCCCCGTTTCCTTAATTCCACTATAGCATAACCGCGCATAGGGGAAAAAAAGAAAAAGGTCCGGCGATCGTCACCGGGCCTTCTTACGACCAATCATATATTCATTGATTTTGACATCCAACTGCCGGCTGATGCGAATGACCGTGTCGGCCGTAAACGAACATTCCCGCAGGAAAGTTTCGGCCATCACTTGCCGAAGCCGGTCGATTTCGTCCGCCAAGCCGACGGATGCCGCCGCCCGCTCGGGAGACGCCGGATTCGGATGGGCGTCGACCCTCAATAAAGGCGAAAACTCGCTATGATTTGCCGCGTCCATGCCGTCTCCCCCTCCCGAACCGGTCACAAAACAAAGCTAATTATAGCAGATACTAAAATAAATAAACACACTGTTTTACAAGTAATCAACCGATTATCCGATTTTTTGTAAAAAGTTGCCGATTCGATCCAGCGCTTCGGTCAACTGTGATACCGAGGTGGCGTAGCAGCAACGCAGGAAGCCCTCCCCGCCTTTGCCGAACACATGCCCCGGAACCGCGGCCACTTTGGCTTCCAGCACCAGTCGTTGGGCGAACTCCTCGGACGTCATGCCGGTCGACTGAATCGAAGGAAACGCATAAAAAGCACCCTGCGGTTCGTGACAAGCCAGGCCGATCTCGCGAAAGCCTTGCACGACGAGCCTTCTGCGCTGGTTATACGATTCGATCATCCGGTCCTTCTCTTCCAATCCGTTCGGAGTGAGCGACTCCAGCGCGGCGACCTGGGCCATGATCGGAGCGCACATAACGGTGTATTGATGAATTTTGAGCATGGCGCCGATGAGATCGGGGTGACCGCAAGCATACCCCATCCGCCAGCCGGTCATAGCGAACGCCTTGGAAAAACCGCTGACTAGAAGGGTCCGGTCCTTCATGCCCGGAAGCGACGCAAAGCTGACATGCTTCGTCCCGTAAGAGAGCTCGGCATAAATTTCGTCCGAAATGACGATCAGATCGTGCTCCTCCACCACCTTGGCGATCGGCAGCATCTCTTCGTACGTCATGACCGCGCCTGTCGGGTTGCTCGGATAACAAAGCACGAGCAGCTTGGACCGGGGAGTGATCGCGGCGCGAAGACTCTCGGCCGTCAGCTTGAAGTTGTCCTTGGCGAACGTCTCGATTCCGACCGGGATGCCGCCGCCGAGCGACGTGATCGGGGAGTAGGAAATGTAACAAGGCTCGGGAACGAGAATTTCATCGCCCGGTTCTACAAGAGCTCGGAGCGCCAAATCGATCCCTTCGCTTCCGCCCACCGTCACGATAATTTCTTTTGCCGGATCGTAATCCAGCTGAAACTGGTCGTTCAAATATTGCCCGATCGCTTCCCTCAGTTCCGGCATGCCGGCGTTGGGCGTATATTGCGTTTTGCCCTTTTCGAGAGAGTAGACTGCTGCATCGCGCACCCGCCATGGCGTGACGAAATCCGGTTCGCCTACGCCAAGCGAAATGATATCTTTATCCTTGCTATTGCTAACCAAGTCGAAAAAGCGCCGGATTCCGGATGGGGGAATCGCGCGGGCATGCGAGGCCAAATAATCCTGCATGCTTTGCCTCCGCCTTTGCTGCGTGACGGTCTGGGTAACGTCCTCATTTTTGATCATGATGACACCGATCCTTTGCGCTCATCTGACGAATCACGGAGATACCAGCAGCCTGCCGTCGTCTTCGAATTCTTCGAAAATAATGCCGTCCTGCTTATATTTTTTCAAAATGAAAAACGTTTTTGTAGCAATAACCGATTCAATCGTGGACAGCTTGTTGGAGACGAACGAGGCGACTTCCTTCAAGTTTTTGCCTTCGATCTCGACCAGCAGGTCGTACGCTCCCGACATCAAGTAGACCGATTTCACCTCGGGATATAAATAAATACGCTCGGCGATGCTTTCGAATCCGCGGCCCCGCTCGGGCGTACATTCCACTTCGATCAGCGCCGTTACTTTCTCGTCGTCAACCTTGCTCCAATTAATGACGGCCGCATATTTCACGATCACGTGATCGTCTTCCATTTCCTTGATGGCCGCGGCTACTTCCGCTTCTTGGACGCCAAGCATGGTCGCAATGGTGGACGCCGGCAAACGCGCGTCTTCCTTGATCAGGTCCAGGATGTTTAACTTCAACTGGTTCATGATGATCCCTCTTTACCGTAAAGTGGGTCGCCCGCACACACAATGGTTCGACCTGTATATCACGCCTGAATTACTCTCCATATTACATCAAATACAGGCTGGGTGAAAAGGAAAAAAGGTTCATTTCAGGCGATCACGGAATAGGAAAAAGGTGGGTTAGGAAACCAAAAAAGCCGCCCACCCGGAAAATTCGGAGAGCGGCGCATGCTTTGCGACCATCTTTGGCTAGAGAATACAACAAACGCGTTCGGTTCGTCAACCAGTTTTGCCAAACTTTGGGCATGATTTCCTCGTTGCCGTCACGCTTAGCGGATTGCAAGACTATGCCGCGTGCTTGTTGCAACCCATCGCCTGGTGTCAGGTACCAACAGGACTGCTCCACATGCCGACCGCCGATTTCAGGTACCCATAAACCGATGCCGTCGGTTTAAGTCCCGCCACTCGATGCCAGCAAGGCCGTTAAGCGGTTGCCATCGGCTTAAGTCCCGCGTCTACCCTCAAAATATCCCCATACTCAAGTAACGCTCGCCGGTATCGGGCGCGATGCATACGACTCGCTTGCCCGGACCGAGGCGGCGGGCGACTTGAAGCGCGGCCCAGACGGAGGCGCCGGATGATGGGCCGACGAGGATGCCTTCACGCGCGGCGAGCTGCCGGGTCGTCTCGAGCGCGTCGTCGTCCGCCACCTGAATAATTTCGTCGTAGACGGAAGTATTCAGGATCGGCGGGACGAACCCGGGGCTGGTGCCGACCAGCTTGTGCGGCCCGGGACGCCCGCCGCTCAGTACGGGGGAACCGGCCGGCTCCACGACGGCGATGTGCAGATCGGGCAGCCGCTCGCGCAGCGTCTCGCCGGTTCCCGTGATGGTGCCGCCCGTCCCGGCTGTCGCGACGAACGCGTCCAGCCGGCCTTCCGTCTGCCGCAATATTTCCAGAGCCGTCGTCCGGCGGTGAAAATCCGGATTCGCGGCGTTCTCGAATTGATTCGGCATGTAGCTGCCGGGATTCCGCTCGAGCAGCTCGCACGCCTTGGCGATCGCCCCCGGCATCCGTTCCGCCGCCGGAGTCAGCACCACTTCCGCGCCGTAAGCCCGCAGCAAGGAGATGCGCTCTTTCGTCATGTTATCCGGCATCACCAGGATGAGCCGGTATCCTTTTGCCGCGGCGATCATAGCCAGCCCGATGCCCGTGTTGCCGCTCGTCGGCTCCACGATGACCGTTCCTGGCCGGATCAATCCCCGCTCTTCCGCGTCTTCGATCAACCCGAGCGCGGCCCGGTCTTTCACGCTTCCGCTCGGGTTTTGCTTTTCCAGCTTCACCAGCACCTCGGCCATATCCAGACCGGCAAGGCGCCGCAAACGAACTGCCGGCGTTTCTCCTACCAACTCCGTCACGGAACGGACAATCCGGCTCATAGGTTTTCCGTCCCGCTGAGCCGCCGCGCCAAATCCAACCGTCCTTGCTCGGCGAGGGACTGCTGCACCGTAAAACAGGAAGGGCACACATACAACGTGATGGAGAAAGGAGCTTCGAGCACCGCTTTCCCCAGCGCTTCCGGCGTCCGGGGGCGGAAGAATGCCGCCGGTACGGCCAACTCTCCCGCCTCGAGCATGTATTCCCGGCACTGCGGGCATTCCGGCACCGTCTCCTGCTCGTCCAACACACGCTCCACCGTTTCCTCGAACCGCAGCAGCGCTTCGTTGCTCCCGCCCAGCCTCAAGTCTTCAGCCTCAGTTCCCGTAAACTGCGCAGCTGGTTCCTCGTCCTCATCCTCGGAATCGTCGATTCCAAAGGTAAGCGTCCGGTAACCGCCGATTTCATTTTCGCAAACCGGGCAATATTTTTCCGGCTCTTCGCCTTCTTCATGCGGAATTTCACTTTGACACCACGGACATACGACAACAGCCATTGGTCCGCACCTCCTTCATTCGTGTGTAGGAAGCCGGACTTCAGCCCTGCTTCGTCATGTACCAAACGCCAAGCGCGATAAATAATATCGCCAAGGCGAGCAGCGATCCCCACAAGTATTTCATCCGATCATTCCTCCGGTTTAACTCAGCGCGGCGCCGATAATATAGGACAGCGAAATGGAAATGATCATGGCAAGCAATCCGACGGCGCGGTTGTCTTTGGCGATTTCATCATCGATCCGGAACACGGGGGTCACAAATTCGAACAAAAAATAAGCGGCCAACAGCAGCAAAAAACCGCCGCCTGCCCAGAGCAGGCTCTCGTAAATCGACTGATGCGCCTGGATGGAGAACCGGAAAATGTTGCAGATACCGAAAATTTTCCCGCCCGTCGCCATAGCCGCCGAGACGTTGCCTCGCCGGATTTCTTCCCACCCGTCGTATTTCGTGATCCATTCGAAAATGGAAAGAAATACGATCAGCGCCAAAATGCCCACCGAGAAGTAGGCCAAGACGGCAGCGACAGGTATGTCCATCAATGAATCGACAACGCCCTCCATCGCCATCCTCCCGTCAGTGAAGCTCTGCTACCGTGACGCCGGCTCCGCCTTCGCCGTAGTTGCCGAGGCGATAGCTTTTCACGTGCTTGTGCCGCCTAAGAAATTCCTGGACGCCTGTGCGCAGAGCGCCGGTTCCCTTGCCGTGAATCAAGTACACCTGCCCGAGATTGGCCAAGAATGCTTCGTCCAAAAATCGGTCAACCTCTATAATAGCCTCATCCAACGTCGCCCCGCGCAAATCCAGCTCGCTGCTCACATTCTCGTCGCGCGTCCGTTTGACCGCGGTTGCGGCTTTCACAGGCGCTTTGGCAGGGGCGGATTTGCGAACCGGCTCAAGATCAGCCAGCGCCACTTTCATCTTCATGATGCCGAGCTGCACGACAGCTTCCGAGCTGCCGGACAATTCGACAACGTGGCCGAGCTGCGCGCCTAATGACAGTACCCGGACTTCGTCGCCCGGCTCGATTTTCGCCTCTTTACCGCCTGCGTTGGCACGTGCCTGACGTTTCACTGGTGCCGGCACCGCGTCTTCCAGCCGGCGCCGGGCCTCGATGAGCTTATGCTCCTTGATTGAGGCGGCTTCTTCCATGGCCATTCGGCGAAGATCCGCGATGATCTCCTCGGCTTCCCGGCGAGCATTGGCGACGGAGCGGCGCGCTTCTTCGCGGGCTTCCTCCATCAGCTTCACCTTCTGCTCTTGGAAACGGTGCCGCTCGTCTTCGATTTGCCGGCGAAGCTTCTCGACTTCCTCGCGCAGCCGCTCGGCGGTTACCCGCTCCGATTCGGCCCGGCGCCGGTCCCGTTCGAGCGAGGCGATCATCGTATCGACCTTGAGCTCGTCCTCGCTTACTTCTCCCCGGGCATGCTCGATGATTTCGCGCGGCAACCCGAGCCGTTCTGCAATGGCGAAAGCGTTGCTTCGCCCCGGAACGCCGATCAGCAGCCGATAGGTGGGGCGAAGAGATGACGGGTCGAACTCCATGCTCGCGTTGATCAGGCCTTCCCGGTTGTACGCATAAGCCTTCAACTCACTGTAGTGCGTGGTCGCCACGATGCGGCAGCCGATGCGGTGCAAATGCTCCAATATCGCAATGGCCAAAGCCGAGCCTTCGGCCGGATCGGTCCCCGCGCCAAGCTCGTCGAGCAGCACGAGGCTTTTGTCGGTGACCTGGCCCAGCATGGAGATCAGGTTCGTCATGTGGCTCGAAAACGTACTCAAATTTTGCTCAATGCTCTGCTCATCCCCGATATCCGCATAAATACCGTCGAAGACACACAGCTCGCTGCCTTCGTCGGCGGGCACGAACAATCCCGACATAGCCATCAGACTGAGCAGGCCGATCGTTTTGAGCGACACCGTCTTCCCGCCCGTATTCGGTCCGGTAACAATAATCGCGGAATAATCGCGCCCGAGTTCGATGTCGATCGGTACGACCTTTTTCGGATCAATCAGCGGGTGGCGGCCTCTTCGCAGATCTGCGCGGCCTTCGTCGTTCATTTTCGGCAGCGTTCCGAAATAGCTCTGGGCGAAAACCGCCTTGCCGAAAATAAAGTCGAGCAGCCCGACGATTTCCGCATCGCCGGTCAGCAAATCCGCGCGTTCACCCGTTTGTTCGCTCAAACGCCGCAGAATGCGTTCGATTTCCTTTTGCTCGCGCAGCTTGTATTCCCGAAGCTTGTTATTGAGTTGCACCACCGCTTCCGGCTCGATGAACAGCGTGGCGCCGCTTCCCGACTGATCGTGCACAATGCCGCCGAAATGCGACCGGTACTCCTGCTTCACCGGAATGACGTAACGGTCTCCGCGTATGGTGATCAAGGACTCCTGCAGCATTTTTTGCACGGAAGAAGAACGGATAAGGCTTTCCAGCTTCTCGCGGGCGCGGCCTTCTCCGATCCGAATGTCGCGGCGGACGGAGGCCAGCTCCGCGGAGGCGGAATCGAGCACTTCTCCCTGCTCGTCGATGCAGCGGCGGATCTCCTGCTCCAAAGGCTTGAAGTCCGTAAGCGGCTCCGTGAGGTCGACGAGCAAAGGCAGGTTCGCCTCTTCAGCCGCGCTTTGGATGAACCGTTTCAATTTGCGGATGCCGGCGATCAATTGGGCGATGTCCATCAGTTCCGAAGGCTGCAGCATCCCGCCCAGCTTCGCTCTCGTGAGCGAAGGGCGAACGTCGGTCATGCCTCCGAAAGGCGCGGAGCCTTTGATTGTCATGGCCCGAACCGCTTCGTCCGTTTCCTGCAAAAGCCGCGTAGATTCCCGTAAATCCCGGGTCGGGCGCAATTTTTCTGCAAGTTCCTTCCCTAAAGAAGTGGCGCAGGACGCGGTCAGCTGCCGCACAATCTTGTCGTATTCCAATGTATGAAGCGCCTTGTCGTTCACGGCGGAATTCACAACTCCTCTCGACCCTTATTATAGCCGAACCGTTCAATCTTGCGAAACCTTCCGCTCATAGGGAAAACAGATAAGGATACACTAAGGGTATCTCGTCAAAGGAGGCGAATAAGGACATGCAATTTCTCGGTCATGTCGTGCGGTTTATCGTTTCCGCCATCGTGCTGATGATTGTGGGCTGGCTTGTGCCGAGATTCAGTGTCGGCGGATTTTGGAGCGCGCTGTTTCTCGCCTTGGTGATCGCCGTGGTCGCCTGGATCATCGAAGCCGTTTTCGGGCGGCGGATCACCCCGTTCGGCCGCGGCATCGTCGGCTTCCTGTCCAGCGCGGTCGTCATTTGGCTGGCCCAGTTCATCGTCGGCGGCGTTCGCACCACAATTATCGGGGCGATTTTGGCCGCTCTGGTTATCGGGATCATCGACTTGTTCATTCCGGTCGCCAGCCCGTTCCGGGCCGGTAATGCGAACAACCGATAACGCGCCGGTCACCGCCGGCAAATCCCCGCGACGTGCGCGCGGGGTTTTTGCATTGTCAGCAAAAGCACAGGATGCCGGCGTTCACGAAACCGTCATGATTGGCGGGACGTTCGGAAGATGTAAATATGATACAATGGAACCGAAATTTTTTTCTTTTTCGGAGGGGAAACCAACCATGTATCGTAAATTGTCATCCGTTTTCATGCTCGGTGCGCTTGTTCTCGCGCTCGCCGCGTGCGGCGGCAAGGATAAGTCGGCTTCGTCCGTTGACGAACAACCCGCGAAGGCCGAAGTCGTGATCAAAGCTTCAAACTGGAAATTCGATCAGGCCGAATATATCGTGCCGAAAGACACGCCCGTCAAAATCATCCTCGAAAACACCGAGGGCGCACACGGCATTAAAGTGACCGGCACCGACATCAATCTCGGGCCGGGTAAACAATCCACCGTCGTCACGCTGAAAGCCGGCACGTATGATTTCCGCTGCAGCATCATGTGCGGAAGCGGACATGCCGGGATGGTCTCCAAACTGATCGTCCAATAACACGCCATCCGCCCGGCCGCTCGAATACGAGTTGCCGGGCGGACTGATAAGCTCCACAGTAAATTCCGTTCTATATTTGTAAGCCATTTTGATTATCGCTATCCCATATAATGACCCAACATTCTTTATAATTCAGTCTACGCATTGCCTCGTGTCTGTGGCTGCCATCAGAGATGATTAATTCCCCTTCATGATGCTGAACGATCAAAGGTGTGTAATCCCAACCCTCTTTCATCAACTGCCAAAACCTAGTAATGTGTTTAAGACCATTGTATAACGACAAATAATTCGATCAAAAGGGGCAGTTCTGCTATAGAAGTTTTTTGCCAGCCGCGTTAATGAAAGGTTTGACGCCGAGCGTCTCATTAATGGTCGGTTCCACCGCGCCGCCTCCTGTTCATGAACTGAACTGTAACTTCAAATTGCCAAATTACGAGCACGATCAGCACCATGGAATGTGCTGTAATTTCATTCTGCAGACTTGCAGTACCTCATCTGACTCATTCAAACGACAAACGGCTCTGTAGTTTCGCAAATTGCAATTAGAAAGAGCTAGAATACAAATTTCATGCTGTAATTTGGCATAATGCAACTACGGCCCATGGTACGTCACAATGAAAAAGCCGCCGCCTCAATCGAGAGGCGGCGGCCAATGTCATGGATTGTCGATCAGATCGATCCATTCGTTATATTCGTTTTGCAGCTTCGCATACTCCATGCGGAGCGCATCGTGCTCCCGCCTCAGTTCGACAAGCTCCTGCTGCGAAGCGTTGAGCTCGGCTTCGCGTACACCCAAAGCAGCCGCCTGCGCTTGCGCGGCTTCCAACTCCTTCGCCGCCAGCTCCTTCGCCTTCAGCAGCGATTCCTCGGTCTCGGCCAGTTCGGCTGCGCGCGCTTCGACAACGGCCGCCCGTTCTTCCGCGGACTGTTGTTCCTGACGAGCGGATGCCAGCTGCTCCTGCAGCTGCGACGCCGACTCGCGCGCTGCCCGCTCCTGCTCAGCCAGCTCGGCGAGGTGGCGATTCAGATCGTCGCGCTCGCGCTCCGCCCGCTCCCTCGCCACCGTCTGCGCACGCAGCTTTTCCGCCGCTTCCGTGTAAGCCGTTTGACGCTCCCGCAAAGTTTCGGCCGCCTCCCGGCGCTGCGTTTCCAACTCCCCGGACAGCCGTTCGGCTTCCGACTCGAGCTGAGAACGCAGCTTTAGCCATTCGGTCTCTTGCGTGAGCCACTGCGACTTCTCACCCGCCCGTTCGGAACGTTCTTCTCGGAGGGATTCCTCCGCGGCGGCAAGCGCCTGTTCAGACAGTTTGCGCTCTTGTTCCAGCTGAGATTGGAGTTGTTCCAGCGCAGCCTGCGCCTCTTCGCGTTCCGCCGCCAGACTCGCCCGCAGCGTATCGGATTCGGCGCGCTCGCGCTCCAGCTCTTCCGCCAGCCTTTTGCGTTCAATTTCTTCTTGCAGCAGCCGTTCGTTATCCCTCCGAAGCCGGAGCAGCTCATCGGCCATATTCACCGCGGCCAAAACCGCCAGCCGAGGCAAATCCAGCCTCGTATCGCTGCCGGAAACCTTGATCATCTGTTCGTTCACAACGGCCGCGACCCGTTTCATGTAATCCGGGCTGGAGTGGCCTTTGAGCGAGTATTGCGTCCCGTATATGTCAACCGTCACGCGCGTCGTATATTCATCATTCACGGCGTGTTCCTCCCATTGCTTCCATTGTTTCGAATGTTTCGAGAACAAAGCAGCGAATGCATCTTAGGCACCCGCCGGCGTCTAGATGTATTCGCTGCGCCAAAGACCGTTTCCTGCCTATTTTCGGAGTTCCGCACCGAAAGATTGTTCCAATTCTGTCAAAACCTTGGCGTACGATTCCGTCACTTCTTCATCCGTCAGCGTACGCTCCGGATGCCGGTAAACCAAAGCCAATGCGACGCTTTTCTTGCCTGCCCCGAGACGCTCGCCGGTGTACACGTCGAACACGGATACGTCTTCCAGCAGTTCGCCTGCCGCGCCCCGGATCGCCTCCGTCAACGCGCCGCCTGCGACCGCATGATCCACGACAACCGCCAGATCCCGTTCCACGGAAGGGAATCTCGGCAGCGTACGATATTCGATTCTCCGGTTCGCCTGTTCGTAAACCGGTGTCAATTCGATTTCCGCCACGAACGTGTCCGGCAAATCGAACGCGCGCTGCAGATCGGGATGGAGCTGTCCGACGTAGCCGATCGTTTCCGGTCCTCGCGCGCCTTGCAGCTTAACGGCAGCCGTACGCCCCGGGTGGAACCCTTGCGGCCGCGCCGCTTCGAACGTAATCGCCGGCGACAGGCCGAGCCGATCGAAAGCCGCCTCCAGCAACCCTTTGGCGTCGTAGAAATCGGCCGGCTCCGCCTTGCGGTTCCACCCGGCGCTCCGCACATGGCCCGTCAACAACAAAGCCAGCCGCGGCTTTTCCCTCGGCAGCCGCGTGAGCACGGGTTCATCCGAATGATACACGCTGCCGATTTCGAACAGCGCCAAGTCGTTGTTTTTCCGCGACAAGTTGTAGGACGCCGCTTCCAGCAAGCTCGGCAGCATGACCGTCCGCAGCACGCTGCGCTCTTCGCTCATCGGCATCGCCAGCTCGATCGGCCGGGCTGTCTCGCTCAATTCCGGGAACATTTTCGCACTTTCGCGCGACGTAACCGAATAGCAGATCGCCTCTTGTACACCGGCGTGGGTCATGACCCGCCGGAGCTCCCGCCGGATCGCCTGCGCCTGCGTGAGGGCACCCGTCGTCGTCGGCCCTTCGATCGGCGTCGTCGGAATTTCGTCATACCCGTACAATCTCGCCACTTCCTCCACGAGATCGACATCCCGGGTTATGTCGCCGCGGCGGGACGGCACGGTGACCCGCCATTTGCCTTCCTCCTGCGATTCCATCTCAAATCCGAGACGGGACAGCAAAGTCGACACCTCTAGCGTGGACAGTTCGGTTCCCAGCATCCCGTTGATCCGGGACAACGCCAGGTCGATGACGACCGGTGCGGGTGTCGAGACGACGACTTCGGCCACGCCTTCCGCTACCGTTCCTCCGCAATACCGCGCCATGAGAGCTGCCGCCCTGTCGAGCGCAGCGGTCACTCTGCCGGGATCGACCTCCTTCTCGAACCGGCTCGACGCCTCCGAACGGAGCCCGAGCTGGCGCGAGGTCCGGCGAACCGAGCCTCCGTCGAACTTGGCTGATTCGAGGATAATATCGGTCGTTTCCGTCGTGACTTCCGAGTTCAGGCCGCCCATCACGCCTGCCAATCCGATTGCCTTTTCGGCGTCCGCTATGACCAGCATGTGGGGGTCCAGCTTGCGCTCCACACCGTCCAGCGACACGAGCGTTTCGCCTTCCCGAGCCAGCCGCACTTCGATGCGCCCGCCTGCCACCTTGCCCGCGTCGAACGCGTGCATGGGCTGCCCGTACTCCAGCATCACATAGTTGGTGATATCGACGATATTGCTGATCGGCCGAATTCCTGCGGCAATCAGCCGGTTCTGCATCCAAAGCGGCGCCGGACCGATTTTCACGCCTTTGATATACCGTGCGGAATACTGAGAGCATAGCTCAGCCGCTTCGACCGCCACTTTGACATGATCCGACGCCTTATCCGTTGTGGAGAATAACTCCCGTTCCGGATTCGGCAATCGAACCGGGCGCCCCGTAAGGGCCGAAACCTCGTATGCCACACCCAGCATGCTGAGGCAGTCCGAGCGGTTCGGCGTGAGATCCAGCTCGAGGACCGCGTCGTCCAACGCCAGCAGCTCGAGTATATCGTCTCCGATCCGGCTCTCTTCCGGCAGCGGCCAAATGCCTTCCTGGAGCTCTTTGGGAAGCAGCTTGTCGTTAATGCCCAGCTCCCGCGCCGAGCAGATCATGCCTTGCGACTCTACGCCTCTCAGTTTCGCACGCTTGATTTCGAGTCCTCCGGGCAGCTTCGCCCCCACCAGCGCCACCGGCACTTTCTGTCCGGCCGCGACGTTCGGCGCGCCGCACACGATCTGCAAATCCGTCTCCTGACCCGCGTCCACCGTGCATACGCTCAGTTTGTCCGCGTCCGGATGCTTTTCGCGGGATTTCACGTAGCCGACGACGACCTTGGACACCCCGAGATTCCGGGAAGGAACGTTGTCGATTTCGATGCCCCCGCGCGTCAGTTTTTCAGCCAGCTCCTGCGGCGAAATGCCGCTTAAATCGATATACTCGGATAACCATCGGTAAGAAACGTTCATGGGCTGCTCCCCTCTTTTTTCGAAAATGGTACCGAAAACGGTCCTGCGTCACATTCGCGCAAATTGCTTCAAAAACCGGACGTCGTTCGCGTAAAAATGGCGGATGTCGTCGATCTCGTATTTCAGCAGCGCGATCCGTTCCACACCCATTCCGAACGCAAAACCGGTCACTTCCGCCGGGTCGTAGCCGCCGTGCTCCAACACTTTCGGATGAACCATGCCGCAGCCGAGAATTTCGATCCAACCCGTCTGCTTGCACATCCGGCATCCTTGTCCGCCGCAGCGCACGCAAGTGACGTCAACCTCGGCGCTCGGCTCAGTGAACGGGAAAAAGCTCGGGCGAAGCCGGATTTGCATCTGCGGACCGTACATTTCCCGCACGAATTGCAGCAGCGTGCCTTTGAGATCGCTCATCCGGATGTTCGGCCCGATGACAAGCCCTTCGATTTGATGGAACATGAAAGAGTGCGTCGCATCGTCGTCGTCGCGGCGGTACACTTTACCCGGGCAAATGACTTTCACCGGCGTTCGGCCGTTCATCTCTTTCATCGTGCGGATTTGCACGGGAGAAGTGTGCGTGCGAAGCAAGATTTCATCCGTGATGTAGAATGAATCCTGCATGTCGCGAGCCGGGTGGTTTTTGGGCAGGTTCAGCGCTTCGAAGTTGAAGTAGTCGGTTTCTACTTCAGGCCCTTCCGCGATGGAGTAACCCATGCCGATAAAAATGTCTTCGATCTCCTGCGCCACCTTGTTCAACGGGTGAACGGCACCGACGGCCGGCACCTTACCCGGCAGCGTCACGTCGATCGTTTCCGCCTGCAGGCGGCGGGTCGTCTCCGCTCTGTCGAACAGTTCCTGCTTCTGAGCGATGACCTCTTCGATGGCCGCACGGACTTCGTTGGCCACTTGGCCGATGATCGGACGTTCCTCCGCGGTCAAGCCGCCCATTCCACGCAATATCTCCGTCAGCTGTCCTTTTTTGCCGAGGTAATGAACCCTCAGATCATTGAGGGCCGCCGCGTCGTCCACGGTTTGCAGCCGGTCGAGCGCCTCCCTGCGGAGCGCCTCCAATCGGTCCTTCATACGTCTTCTCTCCTTTGATCGCTTTTAACAATGCCCTTGGGACCCCAAAAAAGTAATCGGAATAAGCTGCTGGTTTTCGGGGGCTCCCCCTGACTATCTCCCCAAAAAGTGACGAACAGCTTCGATTCCTAATCCGATTACTTTTTGGGGACCCCTTTGGATGCCGCGTCACTTTTGGGGGATCTAGCTAACTTCACTTTTTTGGGAAAATAAAAGGTCCTTCCTCCCCGTAAGGGACGAAAGGACCGTGGTACCACCCTTGTTGGAACACCGACTACCGCCATACAGGCGACGAATCGCGCATTCCCGCTTCCTGCGGCATAACGGGCCGCTGCCGGTACCCTCTAATGATGCCGGCTGCCTCGAATGGCAAGGCCGTACGTTCAAGGGACAACTCCGGAGTGAAATTCGGCAGCCTGATTTCTTAGGAACGCTCGCAGTCTTCGGCGTTCCCTCCCTGCAAGAAGGCGCTGCTTACTTGTCTCCATCATCGCATTTCCAGATTTACAGACATTATAGGATAATCATACGCAGATAGCAAACGGTACGGTGTCTACTCCGGCAAAAACAAACCATTCTCCTTCTCTTCCACTTGTAAAAACAGCGGCCTTTCCTGACCGTGAGGCGTATCCGGATAATGCGTGCTGATCCAGAGCCGGCCTTCAAAATCTCGGAACAAGCTCGAATGCCCGGCATTTCGGTCCATGAATAGCTTCTCGTCGTGCGTCCATGGCCCTTCGATCCGACCGGAAGCCGAACGCGCAATCGCCACCGTGTAGCCGCCGAGACCGGATTCGCTGTAATTCGGCACCGAGTAGCTGGACCACAGCAGCAGAAGTTCACCGTTACGGGCTTTGTACAGGAACGGGGCATCGGTCAAATACCCCGTTTTTTCGATTCGCGGATCTCCGAACAGCCGAATCCATGGCCTATCGGCCGCATTCAAAATCGTCACCGGCTCCCCAACGGATGCTTTGAGATCCTTCGTCAGCCGAAGCGCTTTGATTTTTCCTTCGTACAATTCCGTCCATTCGTGGCAGAACACGATCCAGCGCTGCCCTTCCTCGTCCTCATAATAAGTGCCGTCCAGACATTCGCTGCCGGCAATCGTAACCGGCCCGTCGCTATGCGGACGATACGGACCCGCCGGATGATCCGCGATCAGGATTCCGGTTCCACGGTTCTCCCCAATGCCTCCCTTAAACGAAGCGAACATATAAAACTTACCGTCGATCTCGAAAACTTCAGGTGCCCAATAATGCCGAACGCCCCAAAACCCGCGAGGCGGCTGATAGGCAACGTATGGGCCAGTCCAAACCGCCAAATCTTCGCTCACATATACTTCGAAGATCGGGTCCTTGTCTCCGGCGCCGTCCGCGAACGTCGTGCCGAACAAATAATATTTCCGCTCCGCCGCGTGCGGGAATATGAACGGATCACGGATATGAATCTCGCTGGCATCCACCGTTTTAATCGTTCGAAAGCCCGTTTCCATTTCCAGCCGAACCCCTTTGTCCGCCCTATGCCAAATTGATAGCCCTGATCTTGGCCATATCAATCTTCGGCGTGCGGTCCTCATAGAGCAGCCCGTTCACTTCTTGCTGCACGTCGGTTACCTGGGTATAGCAATAGCCGCAAATATAGTCGGTATCTTTAATCGCCTGCGTGATGCTGCGGAACCGCTCGAGGAACGCTTCCTCCGAGTCTACTTGGTTTCCGTACCCCCACCCGCTCTCCGACTTGAAGGCGATGCCTCCGAATTCGCTGAGGATGATCGGCTGGCCGCGGTATTCGTAGCCTTGCGCCATCGCATATTTCGCGTTCATGTGTGAAATTTCGTTGCTCGTGATCGCGTCCTTATGGGTGTAACGACTGAAGAACTTGGCGCCGGACTCCTCGTAATCGTGGAGCGTAATGATGTCGGAGATCGTATGCTCCCAACCGTCGTTGCAGACGACGGGACGGTTCGGGTCGATCGACTTGGTCAAATAGTAGATGGCTTCCGTAAATTGCTGCTGTTTCCGGTCAGTGAAGATGTTGGCGACTCCCCAAGATTCATTGAACGGCACCCACGTAACGATGCAAGGATGGTTATAATACTGCTGCACAATATCGAGCCATTCCCGTGTGAACCGTTCGACGGCCTGATCATTGAACTCATACGCCGCTGCCATCTCGGACCATACCAGCACGCCTTTCACATCGCACCAATAGAGGAAGCGGTCGTCTTCGATTTTTTGATGCTTACGCACGCCGTTATAGCCCATGGCCAAAATTTTGTCGATGTCCTCAATGATGGCTTCCTCAGAAGGAGGCGTCAGATGGCTCTCCGTCCAGTAGCCTTGGTCCAGGATCAGCCGCTGATAGATGGGCATGTTGTTCAGCAGCACTTTGCCTTTCTGGATCGACACTTTGCGCAAGCCGAAATACGATTGAACCCGATCCACCACTTGATCCCCGTCGCTCAGAATGAATTCGACCTCATACAGCTTCGGGTTTCGCGGACTCCAGGTCTCGACTCTCCACTCGCGGGTTTCACTGATGAGCTCCACGCCCGCCGACAGGGCCGAGCGATCCGCCAAAATGCCGGTCTCCTTGATGAGCTTGCCATCCATCGTGATTCTCGTGGTGAGACGAAGCAGGTCTTTCCCTCCATCGGCTTGTGTTCCGGATAAGTTTCCGCCGACACGGTAATCGAACCTAACGGAGTTCGTATCGAAATCGGGGGTGATCTTCACCGACTCCAAGTATTGCGGACTCACATACTCCAGCCACACAGTCTGCCAGATGCCCGTCGTTTGGACATACCAACAGCCGAAGTTTTCTTTTCGCCATCGCTGCTTGCCTCTCGGCTGCGTGCAATCGTCGCTGTCTTCCGCTTTCACGACAAGCAGGTTCTCCCCGCCCGCCACAAGCTGTTCCGTAACATCAAAGGAAAATGCGGAATAACCGCCTTCGTGCCGCCCCACGTAATTTCCGTTCACCCACACTTTGGCCACATAATCCACGGCTTGAAAATGCAAGATTACCCGTTTACCCTGCTGTTCCGAAGGGACAGAAAATTTGCGCTGGTACCACACATAAGGATGGAATACGGTCTCACCGATGCCGCTCGCTTTCGTCTCATATACAAAAGGAACCTGTATTTTCCGATCCTCATCGAAAGCTCTATACCATTGCTCGCCTTCGCCCACATTCCCGTCGTCGAACCGAAAATCCCACTCCCCGTTCAAATTGAGCCAATGTTCCCGAACGAACTGGGGTCTCGGATAGTCTTTTCTGTAGCTGGAGAGCGCCATCGTGGGTCACCTGTCCTTTTCCATATTTTGCGGCGGAAGAACGTCAACGGCGTCAAGCGACAACCACTCGTCTCCGCCGGTGAACCGGATCGTATTACTGCCTTCCTGCAAAGCAACCGGTATGAACTCGTTCGACCATTGGCCGTTAAACCCGTTATCCAGCTTGGCATCGATCTTGAGCTTACCGTTGATTGTCACCCTGAGATTCTGCTCGACTGCGCCTTCGTTCAAATAGCGAAGAGCCAGCACATAGAGCCCCTTTTTCTCTGCCTCAATCTGAAACTCCACGTAACTGTCTCCGCCCGTCCAGCCTCCCACTGCTTTGCCTCCGGAGGCTTCGGCCATGTCGGATACTTTCATTCCGCCATAAACCGCATTTTCCGCTTCCAGCCGCTTTCGTCCGTCTTCGCCGCTTGGCAGCGGAACGGCGGTTTTCGTCGACAACGGGGAGCCGAAATCCGGCGTTCCGTCATCGTTCCACTTGAAAGGCTGCATCCGTACATTCCGGTCCCAGCCGCTCCCGGATGTTTTGGCGGCGTGATAGACAATCCAGTCTTCTTTACCGTCAGGAGACTTTACGAAAGAACAGTGACCGGGTCCGAATACGTCGTCCGTCTTTGCGAAAACCGGCAGCGGATGTTTCTTCCACGAAGCCGCATCAAGCACATTCGCGTCCGGATCCGCAGACAACATGCCCAACGTATAATCGTCCGTCCAACTGCCGCTGGCTGAGTAGATGATGTTGATTTTCTTATCAGACATGAGCACTTGCGGCCCTTCGTTGATCGTGGGCTGGCCGATCAGCTCCCAGTCGTGCTCGGGCCGCGAAATCTCCACCCTGTCGCCGCTGATTTTAGACGGACTGCTCATCGGCGCTATATACAAATGCTGGCTGACGTTGGTGTCGCCTTCCCAACCCGACCAAATGAAGTACAGGGAGCCGTCCGGCTTCTGCAGTACGGTGCCGTCGATCGCCCATTTGTTCGACGGGTCGGTGATCTGGCCGAGATCTTTGTACTCACCGAGCGCATCGTCCGTCACCGACTCGAGCACGAACATCCGGTGCGTCTCGTTCTGTCCGTTGTCCGCCGCGTAGTAGATATACCATTTTCCGTTGATCCAGTGGATTTCCGGCGCCCAAATGTCGAACGAGTTGGGACTTCCATCCGGCGGCGTCCAAACGGTGGCTGTCTCCCCTGAAGATATCTCGGAGAGTGAGCGGGACTTCCAGATTTGAATCGCGTTTCCGACCGTATGCGTGTAGTAATAAAAGCCGTCTTGCTGGATGACCCAAGGATCCGCCCCGTTCTCGACCACCGGGTTATAGAAATGGTCTGCCTTCATATCCGGAGAACCTCCGTTTCCGAATCTCACAAACGCGAAGACAGCCACAGCAGCCGCCGCAACCACCGCTCCGCCGATCATCCGCCATTTTCGCAAAAAGGCTTTGCCCCTTTCCCTACGGATACACCTTCACGTTATCGTATCGTGAGGCGCTGTCCACCGATCTGAAACCGACTTTACCGTGTAGGAACGGTTGGTCGCTGAGGTCAGTGTAGTCCAAAATCGGAGCTGCCGAATTCCCCGCGAATACCTGCAGTCGATTGCCGGAGACTCGCACCTTGAGATGAACGATTTCTCCGGGAGCTGGAGATTCATACGCCGCATCCGCGAGAAGGTTCGTATCGTAATTGTGCTTTGCCAGGTGAACACCTTCCGAATCAAGGTAAATGTAATAGCCTCTCAGGAAATCGGCCCGGTTCTGGTTTAGCTCAAAACCGTTCGACGGCTCTGTTACCCGCACCAGCATCCCGGTTTGCCCGTTCTCTTCGGGGGCGGTAAGGTCCGCTTCGAACGTGTAATCTGTCCAGCCGAATTCCCCGAATAAGATTTTGGCCGGCTGCAGAGAGGCGGCGCGCAGCTGCCCTTGTTTCACCGACCACATGCCTTCGTACCGGGTCCAGCCGAAAGAGTTCTTGTCTTCAAAATCATCCTCTTGGGTTGTAACGCCCTTGTAATCGTGCATTTCCAACGAAGCGGTTTGCATAGACCCGTCTTCTATTTCCAACGTCCAAGCTTGAAAACCCGCCTTCAGCTTGACATCGGAAATCGACGCGTATTCCCATTGCCCTGCCTTACCTGCCGGCTTTTCAAAGGAAGCCAGCGGCTTACCGGCGTCTGTGATCCGGAATTTTACGCCCTTTGGACCTGGAACGATACGAAAATGCAGGCTGTAATCTCCGTCCTTCGCAACGTTCACAAGATATCGGACCGAGTCGCCTTTTTTCATCTCTGTGCCGGGCTTCATTTCAATCAATCCAGGCAGCGGGTGATAGGCTGACTCGGAGCTGCTGCCGCCCACAAACCCGCTGAATGCGGTAAATCCGAACCGTGCTTGCGCGTTGTCGGCAACATAACCGACACGACCTCCGCCTATCGGCTCCTTCAAGTCGAGGTTGAGTTTGTTCATTTCGTCGGCGTACAGACGGATCGACGCTCCCGACTTTTCAACCCTCAGAAGATGCAGCTGACCAAAGTCATATCCGTCCGGCATTCGCGCTTTCCCGGAAGCCGCAACTACTCCGTTACGCCGGATTTCCGCCGTCATCTCCCGTGAATTCGGATCGAACAAGACGGTGCCGTAGTTCTTTTCGTCCTTGTAAGAGAAAACCGCACCGGCGCCGGACTTCGCATTGCCGTCAACGATTTGCCAGTGGAACTCCGCCGTGAAGTCGTCCTCCGTCTTCTGATCCGAGAGAAGAAAGGAAAGTCCCTTTCCGGCCGAATCCGCAAGCAGCCCTTGCTTCGTGCTGACGGACCAACTTCCTTCACCGGCCGGCTTCCACGCTTTGCCGATATCATCTCTCTCAAAATGATCGTAGAATGACGGCAGAGCCGGAGCCGGCTGCGGGAACGATGTCGGTCCCCACACCGTCAGCCGGTCGCCGATCCACGCAATCCGGTCTAGGTTCATATGCCGAAGCGGCCCCACCACTCCAGGCCCTTCCAGGTTGTGATAGACGATGTACTGGGTATCCAAATCCGGTCCGGTTACGACGGAATTGTGGCCCAGCCCGACCGTGTCCCCTTCACTGCGGATCAGCACGGGATTGTCCTCCATGCCTTTGAACCCTTGCAGCGGCGAATCGCTCACAGCGGCGTCCACCCGGTACCCCGTGCTGAATACGTGATTTCCGGTATACGTCATGTAATACTTGCCGTTTCGCTTGAAAACCGTCGGTCCTTCGGTCCAGCCTCCCATGTAGGCGCCGGTGGGTACGCCTTCTCCCGTCACCGTGACCGGGTCGTCCATTTTTGCCGCTTGGATGCCTTGAGGACCGGCGTAGTAAAAATACCATTGCCCGTCATCATCCACGAAGGTCGTTCCGTCGATCGTCCGGCCGAAGTTGTCCGTGACGACACGGAACGGTCCGGTCGGGCTGACACTCTCAAGCACATAGTGGCCTTGCCCAGCTGGCGAAGTATACATATAAAACTTGCCGTTCCAATACCGGACTTCGGGTGCGTAAGCGGCCTTCGTAATCGGATCTTCCGTGCACATCCCCTCGTATTTCCAGTCTGTCAGGTCGGAAGACTTCCACACTTTCACACCCGCGTCGGTGTCTCTTGTGCTCACGTAGAGATAATAATAGCCGTTAAATTTGAAAATGAACGGATCCCCGAGACCGTATTCGCCCCACTCGTCCGGCAGGCTGATCGGATTGGAATAAGTGCGTTTCGGCGGTTCCGGCGGTTTATGTTCCGCGGATTCCGTGCACCCCGCCGCAGCAACTAAGAGGACAGCAAGGCACATCCAACCTTTTCGAATCATTATCCGATCCCCGTTACGATTTTCCGGATCGTTTCGAGCGGAAGCTTCGGCTTCCGGTCATACGTCAGCAGCCCGTTAATCTCCTGTTCCACGTCGGTAAGCTGCGTATAACAAAATCCTTGCAGCACCGGGGACTTGTGCACGGGTTCCATAATATCCGTCAGCCGACGCATGAAATCCCCCTCGTCCGCCGCTCCGGAATAACCCCAGCCTTCCCAATCGCTCTTACGGAACGAAATACCTCCGAACTCGGTCAGCAGAATCGGCTGACCTTCATATTCGAAGCCGGGAACGAGCAGCCACCGGTTGGCCGGACGCGCGGTCAAAGCCTTTTCCTTATCCGAATAGCGTTCGTTCAGCACCTCGCGCCGCCATTCGTAATCGTGGATCGAAATGAGGTCGGTCTTCACCAATTCCCACCCGTCATTCGAAATGACCAGCCGCATCGGATCGAGCGATTTGGTCAGATGATACATCGAGAGTGCATGCTGCTGCTGCCTCTTGTCCACCAAGATGTTCGGGACGCCCCAACTCTCGTTGATCGGCACCCACGCAACGATGCACGGATGGTTGTAATCCCGTTCGACCGTCTGCAGCCATTCTCTTGTAAACCTGCCGACGTAGGTTTCCGAGAATTGATAGGCATTCGCCATCTCCCCCCACACCAGCAGGCCGAGCCGGTCTGCCCAGTACAGATACCGGGGGTCTTCGACCTTCTGATGCTTGCGAGCTCCGTTAAAGCCCATTTCCTTGGTGAGCTCGATATCCCGGCGCAAATCGTCGTCACTCGGCGCGGTAAGCAAGCCATCGGGAAAATAGCCTTGGTCCAGCACCATTCTCATGGTGTACGGCCGATTGTTGAGCAGCAATACCCCGTCCTCGATCGAAACCTTTCTCATGCCGAAATAAGACTTGACCGTATCCGTCACGACGCCGTCCACAAGAAGCGAAAGTTCCAAATCATAGAGATGCGGCTTTTCCGGCGTCCACCAGCGTCCCAATCCGTGATCGTTGAAATCCTCCAGTCGAATCGTCCGGCTGACGGATTCCTGACCGATCGAGAACGTGTCCTCCGAGATGAATTCGCCTTGAAACGTAATCTTTGCCCGCACCATCATGCTTTGATTGGGTTTGAAGCCTGCCGTGAAAACCTCCAAATCGATATCGTTGCGGTCGATATCCGGAGTGAGCCGAATGCGCCGAATGTGCGCCGGCTCTACCGGTTCCAGCCAGACGCTCTGCCAAATCCCGGTCGTTCTCGTATAGAAAATGCCGGCGGATTGCTCTTTCCAATACTGTTTGCCGCGTGGCAAGGTGACGTCGCGGCTGTAATCCGCCGCTTTGACGACGATGGAATTATCACCGCCAACGATAACCGCATCTGTAATGTCTGCGAGGAACGGAGTGTGTCCGCCTTCGTGAGCGGCCACCAGTCGTCCGTTCACCCATACTTTGGCTTCATAGTCAACCGCTCCGAAATGAAGGAGCAGCCGTTTGCCCCGATATTCGCCGGGAATGGACAACGTTTTGCGGTACCAGACGACGTCATGAAATCCGGGTTCCCCGATCCCGCTCAGCTTGCTCTCATAGCAAAACGGGACCTGGATCTTCCGGGTGAACGCGTGATCGGTGTACCATGCCGCCGATTCCCCCAGGTTGTCGTCGTCAAAATCGAATTCCCATTCCCCGTTCAAATTCATCCAATTCTCTCTTACAAACTGGGGACGCGGATATTCACTGCGCGATGTTTGCTGTGTCATGTTTTTTGCTCCTTTGCGGTTTCGTGATGATCCAAACGGCAAAGCCGGCGACGGTCATGAATACGACTGCCATCCCGAAACTTTTCGTTGTGTCGGCCAAATAGTTTTGCTGGCTATTCTTCAGCGCGAATATAATCACGTTGGTCATGACCAGGAACCAAAGTACGTTCCGGCCCATCGCCTCAATCGGCACGAACGGCGCCTGATACCTCTCCATCAATCGGGACAGCAGGTAATACGCATACAGCGCCAACGCCGGTCCGATGATCCACCAGATCGACGGCGGAAATCTTTCCGGAGCTCCTCCGCCCTCCGCAGACAGCCACTTCCACAAAAAAGCTCCCGTGGCAGCCGCCGCACCGGCCAATACCCGCCAATCCCACACGATGCGGTGCCGGGCGAACAGCATACCGATCAAATAATAAGGAAAATACTGCAATACCGGGAACGAAGCGAAATCCCTCGTGCCGATTAACGGCCCGAGCTGCGTCGTATGAACGGTATTATAGGGAAAGAATGTCGTCAGCAGGAGCAGTCCCGCGACCGCGAAACCTGCCCATTTTCGCTCAGCCAGCCATTTTAAAGGGAAGAAAAGAATCAATCCTAAGATGATCAAATAAGTGAAGGACGCCAGAAACTCCGACCAGCCGGGCATGTCGTCCAGCAGGAGGATGGGCCGGACGTTGCTCCACTGCAGCACCCTGCCGTCTATGAACAGGCGGAAAGCCGTACCGGAAATATAAAAGGCCAGCAGCGTCTTGACCGCCGCCATCGCCATCCGGGGAGCGGCTTTCCGCAAAGGCTTGGCGTAATAGGCCAATTGGGACACGTAGCCGAAGCTGAACACGAATCCGGAAAAGGTGATCAAATTGATGAAATCGATCCACCTTTGGCCGATCGGATAAATCTGTTGGTCGCTAAAAAATTGAAGCGTATGGCAATAGATCATTCCGAGGACCAGCAAGCCCTTAAAAAAATCGATCGCTCTCTCTCGCTGCACCGCGGTAACCCCTTCCTTCATCCTTTGATCCCGGAAAGGCTGATGCCTTTGACAATTTGACGTTCGAAGATCAGGAACAGGATGATGATCGGCAGCGAGGAGATCGTATTGATCACCATCGGTTTCACGTAATCTGTCGAATATTGGTTCATCAATGTCGGAATTCCCATAGGCAGTGTGAACAGCTTGTCATCCGTCACCGACAAGAACGGCCAAAGGAAGTTGTTCCAGGATCCGATAAAAGTCAAGATCAGCATGGAAGCGACGGCCGGCCGGGTCAGTGGAAGCATGATGTTCATGAAAATGCGCCAAGTCCCGCCTCCGTCGATCTGAACGCTTTCAATGAGATCGTTCGGTACGCCGTCAAAGAAGCTTTTGAGGATAATAACGGCAATCGGCGAAGCCAGCATCGGAAAAATCAATCCGCTGTACGTGTTGAGAATATGAAGATCCTTGGCGGTCTGGTAAAGCGGAATAATGACCGCTTCGCCGGGAATGAGCAACCCGGCCAAGATCACGAAGAACATGAACGTCTTGTAACGGAACGGCATTTTGGACATGGCAAAACCGGCCATAGCCGCCATGACAACCGTAAGAATGGTGATGACAACCGCTACGAAAAAGCTGTTCCAAACCCAATTCATCAGCTTGGTTTCGCGGATCACTTGCCCATAAACACCGAAGGAATAAGGAGGGGTGAACCAATCGACCAAGGTGACGATCTTCATGCCCTCCTGCTTGATCGAGACGACGAGCATCCAGACCAGCGGAACGAGAAATACGACAGCAGCGATCAACGAAACGATCCGATACAGCCATTTCATCGCAACTGCGCCTCCTTCCGGTTGTTCATCCAATACTGGAGAGCCGACAGCACGAGCAGAATGAAGAACAGCATGTATGACATCGTTGCTGCATAGCCCAGATTGTTTTTGCGGAAGCCGGTCTGCCAGATGTACTGAATAACCGACCTTGTCTGGTCAAGCGGTCCTCCGCCCGTGATGATGTAGATTTGAAGAAACACCTTGAACGACGCGATGATTTGGAGCATTGTAATGGTCTTGGTAATCGGATTCAGCAAAGGAAGCGTAATCTGCCAAAACGTCTGCGAATCCGTGGCCCCGTCCAGGCGGGCCGCTTCATATATGTCATCCGGGATGTCTTGCATGGCCGACAAATACAAGATGAAGTTAAATCCGACTGTCCACCAGAGTGTGATGGCGCCCACTGCAATCCATGCCAGATTCGTTTCCGTCAGCCAAAAAATTTCCTTGCCCTGCGGCAGTGCCTGAATCAAATGAAGCAGGCTGTTCAAAAATCCGGTATACGGTTGAAAAATGAAAAGTCCTAAAAAAGAAACGACCGCTACCGACAAAATGCTGGGAACGAAGAAAACGCTTCGGTAAAGCTTCTGCAGACGAGAATTTCGGTTGGCAATAAGAGCCAGCGCGATCGCTAAAACGATCATGGTAGGCGTCGTGAGCAGCACGAAAATCGTAGAATGCCAAATCGATGCCCAGAAGTCGTTGTCTTTGAACATGTTCTCGTAGTTCTGCCAGCCCACATATTTGATTTTCTTGATCAGCGTCCATTTGTAGAAGCTCATTTGCACGCCTTTGATCATCGGATAAATCGTAAAAAGCAAATAGACAACCAGGAAAGGAAGCAAAAAAAGAAGTGCCTGAACATCCGCCCGAAGCTTGGTCATTCTCATGAACATCACCTCTTCCCCAAGTACCAGGCAAGCTTGCGGCAGCGCCGCAAGCTTGTCGGGTTTGTGGTTCCGCATCGTTGAGTAGCAACGATTATTGGTCGAGCACTTTTTGGATTTCTGCAGACATCTTGGTCATAGCGTCGGCAGGCGTCATTTTATTTGCCCACACCTCATTCAGGTACTTGAAAAGCGCGAGGTCACGGATTTGCCAGTTCTTCGTAGAAGGCTTGTTGAACTTGACTGTGTCGGCAACAGATACATAGTCGCTGCGGTAAGGCAGGTCTTTAAATTCTTGTTTATCAAATACCGAAGGCTTCGATGGGATATGGCCCGCTTTCGCCCAAATTTGGCCGTTATCGGCAAGCCAGTTGGCGAAGGTGAGTGCGGCGATGCGTTTTTGCGGGTCGTCGTTCTTCGTCGTCGGCAGGATGATGGTGTGAGAGTCTCCCCAGGTTGCCGGTTGATCGTAAATTTGCGGAATCGGCATAGCGCCGAACTCGAGACCTTTCGTCGATTCCCAAATGCCTGTGGCCCATACACCGGTCATCATGACGGCGGCGGTGCCGCTTTGGAAGTTTTTATAAAAGTCCGGATCATTCTTCTTAATAACACCGTATTTGTGGTAGAGATCCTGAATGTATTGAGCCGCTTTCGCTCCTTTATCCGCATCAATCTGTGCTTTTTTCAGATCGTCCGAAATGACGTCGTTTCCGCCTTGTTGAGAGTACAGCGCCCACCACAGACGATAAGGGTCGTCGTTGGAATTGGAAAGCGCGAACGGCGTGACCTTCGGCAGCTTTTCCTTGATCGTCGTTAAGAATTTCACAAAGCCGTCGGCGCCGGGTTCGATGACCGGTTTGCCGTCGTCGCCCAATACGCCTGCGTCTTTCAGAAGCTTTTTGTTATAGTACATGATGAACGGATGGGTATCGATTGGCACCGCGTAATGCTTGCCGTCCACCACGGTTGCGTTCAGAAGGTTCTGGTTGATCGTGGACCAGTCTACGCCTGCCCCTTCGGCCACGTCGTCCAGCTCGGTCGCCACACCTTGCTCGATCAGGTCAGGGAGGCGGGAAGTATGGGAGATGCCAACGTCCGGACCATTTCCGTTACCTACAGCGGTAATGAGCTTGGTGTAGTACTCTCCCCATTCCAATTTCGTGTTTTTCACTTGGATGTTCGGATGAGTCTTGTTGAATTCGTCAATCATGGCCTGCATGTTGTCGCCGTCTCCTCCGGAGAACAGCGTCCAGAACGACAAGCTTACCTTTTCACCGGAACCGGAATCAGAAGCCGGAGCGGAAGCAGATTGCGACGGCGAATCGGACGGCGATGCCGGAGATGAAGAGCCGGCATCATTGTTACTGCCGCCTCCTCCGCATGCAGTGAGCACAAGGGCGAAGGAAAGCATGGTGGCAAGACTCAAGCTCAATAGCTTTTTCATGTTGGACCTCCCATTTTAATTATGGTAACGATTAAGAACGCACAGAAACAAAACACAATATTCAATTTGTTACATATATTTTGTTTCCGCAAGTCCAATATAGCGTGGGAAAAGCCAAAATGTCAACGGTTTCATTTCATAAATTTGTAATAATTAATAAAAGAAAAACCTTCAATTACAAAAATAATGTAATTAAAGGTCGGTTTATTAGTCATTTCCTATCGAATAATGTACTTTCATGACGAGATCTTGTTCATAATCCCCGAATTGCCGGCCGAACAAGTTCACTCCGCCCTTATGCACCGCATCCTCTTTCACGCCGATCCTAAGCCTCACGTTGGGCCGTTCCTTCAGCTTCAAATCCCGGATCGTCGTATTGGAGACCTTATCCATATCCAGCGTTGTACGCTCCCCGTCCACACGCCAAGTTTTGAGCAAACCATACTGCGTCGTCCAGTCCAGCCACCACGGCGGATTCAGTTTGCCCCGTCTGTCGCCGAAATCGCCAGGACTGGTCCACATGCCGATTTCCACTCCGTTCACCCACAAGGTAATGTCTGATGGCCAATTGTTGTCATAATTAGGGGCTTCGGAACACATTTCCATAGAGAATTCGATCGATTCGATTGTGGCATTATGCGGGATTTCAAGCGGAAGCAAATATTCGACGTAGCCTCTGCGGAACCAGATGATCTGCGCGCCGATATGCTTAGGGTGATAGAAGCTGGCCGGCTCGTCCTCGCGGATCAGCATTCCCTCCGCATTCGCCATTCCGCACGTAGGGTAGACCTCACAATCCATGTAATGGCCAATCGGCATTTCCATTTCATATACCCTCGCGGCGTCTTTCGGCATCTGCTTCTCGATGTTCATCGCCACATGGATATCATCGTAATTGCGGGTACATACCTTCATCGCCCCGCGCGTAGCCGGCAGCAGTTCGGTATGGATAAGCTTCGCCGCTTCCAGCACTTTCACGTTGTTCGCCACGGTGGAGACCGGCAGCTTCAAAGCGTCCGCAATCTCGACGACATTCATATTTTTGTTGCTGAGCAGGCGCAGCATATCTACGCGTGCCCGATTGGACAGCGCATGCGCGACAATCACGAGCTGATCCGGTTCGTTCAGACTAAGTTCAAGCATCGTTCCACTCCGTCGTCCGTCTGTCATAATCATTTCTTACGAGCATATTACAGTTAATTCCTGATTAAATCAATATATTTGTAATAAAACAAAATTGTTAATTATAAAAAAACCGCCAAGGGCGTGTGATAACCCTTGACGGCTTATTCGGTTCAAAACTTACGCTTTCTTCCTTACGACAAGAAACAGTGCAATCAACGACACGACAAGCGCGGCGGCCGATAGAACCAGCGTCCACGTTGATTTGGTGTCATCAGCATTTGCGGCCGTCGTCGTGTCGGTTGCAGCCCCATGACCATGATCTTCTGCGCCGGTTGCCACCGTTACCGTGGTGACAGATGCCGGCTTGTCGGCATCCGGAGCGCCGGTCCATTCGACCACACTGCCGTCGGCGTATGTTTGATACGCCTTCCAAGTCAGTTCCTTGGCGTCAGCTGCCACTTTCCCCTGGAACAAAAATTGGCCGAATTCCGTTGCGCTCAAACCTTTTCCCGCCGTTTTCCAAGTGACGGACACGATTTTGCCGTCGGCGTTTTTCTCCAGCTCATACGTCCAATCCGGCTTCGGTTCCAAGCGGGACACGTCGACGCCTGCCGGCACCTCGACTTTCACCTGTGTAGTCGCAACATCCTTCTCTGTCGGCACGCGCAGGGTAAACACCTGATACGAGTTTGCAGGAACCTCTTTCGGCTGCACCGTCACGTGAGCGCTTGCTGCTCCGGCAAATGCAAGAGTAAACAGCAATACGAGCGAAACCATCAAACTTTTTTTCATAGGTACCTTCGACCTTCCTTCCAATCCATCGTATGGTACCTAGTATAATCCCGAACCAAGCTGTCCGCATGACTCGAAAGAGTCAGATCGTAGAAAATGTGTGACCGTTCCATGGCATTACACGCTAAGTAGACGCAATATTCACTCATTCCCCCGGCTCCAGCAGTCCACGTTCATAAGCGTATCGGGTCAATTGGACGCGATTATCCAGATGGAGCTTCTGCAAAATACTTTTAATATGGTTTTTCACCGTATGTTCGGATAATCCGAGAGATGTTGCAACTTCCCGATTCGTCAGGCCTCCGGAAACTTCCCGAAGAATTTCCCGCTCCCGCGGTGTAAGCTGTTCCAGTGGAGTAGCATCGCCTGAAGCCGGCCCCTTCCGGCTCCGTCCGGCGAACTCCCGCAGGATCGACAACGCGAAATCCGGATTGAGAGGCGCTTCGTCAAGCGCTACCTGGCGCAAATAATCCGTCCACGCGGAAGGGTTCAAGTTTTTCAGCAAATAACCCTGCGCACCTTTTTTCAGTGCCTCGAACAAATAGGCGGGGTCGTCCGAGACGGTGACCATGACGATTTTGACCGAGGGGTAAGCGGCCTTGATCGCTTTTACCGCTTCGAAACCGCCCATCCCCGGCATCTGAATATCCATCAAGATCAGTTCAGGATATACGGAATCCGTGAGATTCAGCGCTTCTTCTCCACTGGCAGCCTCTCCCACGATGACAAAATCCGGGTCCGAAGATAAGATTTCCCGCATCCCTTCTCTGGCATGGATATGATCATCCGCGATCAGTACTCGAATCGGCTGCTTCATTCAAGCGACTCCCCCGGCTTCACGATTTCCACCACCGTGCGGTCTCCACGCATCTCTGCAATAAACGTCCAGCCCATCCGATTGGATCGGTCGCGCACCATGCGCAGTCCGAACCTTTCCTTCACAGTCAGCGGATCGCCCAGGAATCCGACTCCGTTATCCTCCACGGCGCACCGAAACCCGCCTTCTCCGTTCGTTTCCCCTACCACTTCAACACGTGTTGCCTTTGCATGTTTTCGCACATTAATCAGCGCTTCACGCAAACAAGCGTACAACTCCACTTTCTCTTTAGGAGAGAGATCATCTTCCGGAATCGCCCAGCGAAACTCCGCCTGTGCCTCTGTGATCCCGGCGGTTTCTTCGAGCAGCTCGCGCAGAGGGATGACCCATGCGGCGTCAGCAGGCGTCGGCCCCTTACGCAAATTGGCGATCGCCTGTCTCAGATCTTCATCGATCACCTTGACTGTCGACCGCAGCTCGGCAGTCAAAGAACGAACTTTTTCTTCGCCCTCCGGCGCCGTACGATCCAAACGGTCCAGCTTCACCGCCAGCAAAAACAAGGACTGCGCGATCCCGTCGTGCAGCTCCTTCGCCAGTTGTTCGCGCTGTTCCAATGCCGCACTCAGTTCGCGTTCGCGGCGCAAAGCCTCTAGTGACGCTTCAAGCCGTGAAAATAAACCCCTGACTAACGTCAGTGTGACGGTGAGCACGATAAACGGAGCGAGCAAGTTGCCAAGCTCCATCGACAAGTACGGCAGTAAAAACGCATGCCGAATATATTCCCACAGGCCGATCGTCATCGTCGGAATGAGCAGAATGAGCCATTTGATCCGCTGGTCCGTCACATTCGGCTTCATCTCGTCTCCCTGCTTTCCCTAACCCGCTTAATAGATACGGAACTGCATTTCCTTCACCGTTTCGTTATCGTGTGCATCCGTGACACGAACTTGGGCTTTCCACTTTCCCGCGAACGGAAGAAACGGACCTTGCGCCTGATAAGTAAATTTGCCGTAACCCGGAAACGCGTCGATTTCTTGATCCTGATAAGGCTTTAACGGTACCTCGATATATCCCACATCATCCCGTTTCAGCGGCAGGAGCCGCAGAGCCACCCGCTTCGGCTGGCCGGCCGATTCCGGCAGCCACACCTTTACCGTGAACGAATTGTCGCCAGGCGCGTTCGGTGAGATCCGCAGCGTATAATGCAGGTCTGTGCCCATTTCATGATAGTGAAGCGGTTCATTGGCCGGCAGAGGAGTCTGATACGTAAAGATGCCGACAATGAAAACGATAACCGTCATAAAACCTGCATCAACTTTGAGCAGCGCACCTTGCGGCAGTGAGCCCTTACGGAGCCTTCCGCGGATGATCAGGGCCGCAACGGCAACCAGAATCGAAACGCCGATTTTGATTAACAACCATGTCCCCCAGGACGTATAAAGCAAATAATCTAAGGACGGTAAAAACGCCAATACCGACAGCGCCCCCGTCACCCACAACACCAAAAACGAATACAAAGCCCATCGCGAGAAAACGAGCGCAAATCGTCCAGCCTCCGGCCGTTCCTTCCGCCACACGGCCAGCAGCAGCACCAGACCTCCGACCCAAAGCGATGCGGCGGCCAGATGAACGAAGTCCAGCCCGATCGTGTAAGCCTTCGGCGTATAAACCGCCGCATGGCCTGACCAAGCTTCAATGAACAAAAACATGGCTGCCCAAAAAAGGCGAGCTGCATCGCCCAAGCTGACCAGCAATGTGGCCGCGATCGCCAGCAGCACCTCCGCGACGTAAAGCCGGCCTATTGTCGTGTCCATCAAAATGCGAAGCCCATCCCTGTACAAATCTTCCTGAAGGAGATCCGTCATGCTCAGCACCACATAGGCCAATGTCGCGAGAAGCGTGCATTTTCCGGCGATGCCGAGCCAGTATTCGCGTACTTCACGGACTAGCGGAGAAGCGTTCCGGTTCAGCACGCTCCACATGACGAGGCCCGAAGTGATCAGCAGAGCCATATAGTACAGGATGCGGGCACCGTAGGCGCGATAGGCCGTCTGTGTAACGGATGAGCCATGGTTCGCAGAGTGTCCCACCTGCTCGTGCGGATCCAATTTACTTGCTCCGGGAAGCGGCGCCGGATTGCCTACCGTAAATACATAAGCGCCGAAAACCGGGTGTCCGTCCGCCGAAATGACACTGTAAGAAACCGTGTAATGCCCTTCGCCCAGCTTGGGCAGCGGAAGCCGCATGCCTTTGCCTTGCTCGATTCGCTCGGGTTTGTCTTCCGTTACCGCACGCAGCTTCTCATCCAGTACGGAGAGCTTCATTCCCCCCGGGTCCAGTCGCTCGTTAAAGACAAGCTCGACCGAAGCCGGACTTTCGGCCGATTGATCACCGGCCTCCGGGGCCGCTCTCACCAGCTCCGCATGCGCATCCGCCGCCGGCACGAAACCGCCGAACGTCAGCCATAGGGTCAAGACGGCGAATCCGAGCAGCCGTCCCAATCGCTTAAAGTATATAGAGTAAATTTGAAAAATCGTAATCATAGACAAGCATTCGGCCTCCCAGTCCTTGAGATGGGCAACTCCATCGTAGCCCAACGGGACGACCTATTCAACTGCACGGCTTGTCACCCACCTGTGGCGCTCGAATCATAATGCCGGCAGAGCGCAGTGCCGACGCCAATTGCTTGGCGCGGCCGGCGGCCTTCGAGCTGTCGCCGTGAACGCAAATCGTGCGGACGCGCAGCTCGCAGAACTCGCCGGAAACCGTGCGGACGCGGCCTTCTTTGACGATCGAGAGCGCTTGCGCCGCGGCTTGCTCCGACGCTTCGATCATCGCGTTCGGCGTGCCGCGGGAAGCCAGCCGTCCGTCCGGCATATACGCGCGGTCTGCGAAGCCTTCCGCCGCAAACGGCGCGCCCTGCCGCTCGGCCTCCCGGTGCAGGCGGCTGCCCGGCGGTCCGAACAGGATGAGACGCTTGTCGACGGTGGTGACCGCTCGAACGATCGCCGATGCCAGCTCCGCATCGCCTGCCGCCATATGATACAGCGCGCCGTGGGGCTTCACATGCTGCAGTCTGCCGCCCTCGGAATGTACGAATGCTTGCAGCGCACCCACCTGGTAAGTGATCCAATCGGCGGCCTCTTCCGGTGTGACGGCCATTTCTCTTCTGCCGAAGCCCATGCGGTCCGGCAGCCCCGGATGAGCGCCCACCGCGACGCCCAGCGCAACGCAGCGTTCCACCGTTCGCCGCATGATGTGAGGATCGCCGGCATGAAATCCGCAGGCGATATTGGCGGAAGATACGATCTCCAGCAGAGAATCGTCTTCTCCAAAAGAGTAAGCGCCGTATCCCTCTCCCAAATCGGCGTTCAAATCGATCTCCAAAGGTGGCTGGATCATGCCTCATCCGCTCCTATCTGCTTTTTCAAGGCCAAGGCGATACCGGCCTGCAGCACGCTGAAGTGCCGAGCCAGCCGGTCCTTGATGCGCCAGGCTTCCTGCAGGTCGACCAACCGGAATCTCAGGTCGTCGCCCGGCCGGCATTGGGCGAGCAGCGGCAAATCCGCGCCGATGATATGCGCGATTTTCGGATACCCGCCGGTCGGCTGGCATCCGGCCGCAAGCACGATCGGCTGTCCGTTCGGCGGTACCTGGACGGTGCCGGGAACGACGCCGTGGGACGACAGCTCCCCATCGCGGACTCGAACAAGCGCCGGACCGGACAAACGGAGACCCATCCGGTCGGAGGAAGCATCGACGCGATAAGTCTGTGCGAGCAATTCGTCCCGAGTCTCCGGGTCGAACTCCTCCCATTCGGCGCCTGGTATGATCCGCAGTGTCACTTCACCGAAGTCGGATGCCGTGGCGAACGTTTCTGCGCTCCAAGAGACGGAAGCCCACGACTGGCTTTGTACCCGGGCCGCATGCTCCAGCGCGTGCGCCAGCCTGGCCGCGTCCGCGGACGGACTTCCGGCGGCCAAACGGTCTCCCGCCGCCAATGCCCGCCCGTTCAAGCCGCCTATACCCGCCCTTGCGTCGGTGCTTCGGCTTCCGAGCACGACCGGTGCC
This sequence comes from Cohnella pontilimi, assembly GCF_005049045.1. Lineage (GTDB taxonomy): Bacteria > Bacillota > Bacilli > Paenibacillales > Paenibacillaceae > Cohnella > Cohnella pontilimi. Next base: position 103,393 of record NZ_SUPK01000007.1, on the reverse strand, counting down.
TCAAAGCCGCCCGACACGGCCAAATAGCATCGGCAGCCTCTGTGCGAACGCCCGAACGAAATCGTCGAACCCGCACGCAGCCAGACCGGCCGGTCCATCGGAACCGGCTCGCCGTCCACGTGCGCTTCCAGATCGGCTCCGCAGATGGCGGCGAGCGTATCCCGCCGTACCTTCATCACCGCGCCGATCATCGTCATTTCCAGCACCGCCGCGCGTTCGTCGTTGCCGACCAGCCAATTAGCCGTGCGGACCGAAATCCGGTCCATCGCACCGCCAGCCGAGACGCCGTACATCCGCCAGCCAGGTCTGCCCAAATCCTGCAGCGTGGTCAGTAGGCCTGACTTCAGCAACTCCAAGCAAACAGACTTCTCCGCATCGGCGTATTCAATCCCTCCAAGAGCATCTTGACTAACGCTCTCTCTTTCTCCGTCAGCCGGGAAGAATGACACGCGATCGCCCGGCGCGAGCAGGAAAGGCTCTTCCCGCTCCGGCCGGAACAGCGGAGTGAACGTTCTGCCGATGAGCTGCCAGCCTCCGGGCGATTCCACCGAATAGACGCCGGTCTGATTCCCCGCAATTCCGACCGAGCCGGCAGGCACTTTGAGCCGCGGCGCGGGATGTCTCGGCTGGACCAGCCTCTCCGGCAACCCGGCTAAATAGGGAAAACCCGGCGCAAACCCGATCATCGCCACATCATACTTAGACGAGCAGTAAGCCCGAACAAATTCGTCCGGCGAGACGCCGCCTCTTTGCGCACAAGCCGCCAGATCCGGTCCCTCTTCGCCTCCGAACACAACAGGCAGACGAATGTGGCGGGGGACGCGCACTTTCGCGTGATCCCCCGCATTTTCGATCTCTTGCCGCAACCGCGCTTCTACAAGCCGAAACCCTTCCGCCATACCGCCGGAGCCGCCTTCTTGCTTCACTTTGCGGGTATCCAAATGGATGGCCAGCGTCCGAAAGGCAGGGACGAGCTCCTTCACCCAAGGCAGCGACAGGCCGTGAATATGCGCCGCCATTGCGGCAATTTCCCGGTGACCCGTCTCTCCCGTTTCCGGCCATGCCAACAGCAGCGCGCTGTCGCCAAGAGGATCCATGACGGCCATTCGCGTTTCCCCTTTCTCATCAGCCGTTGCAACGCCGTTTTGTGTACCTTTACAATGATACTATCGCCGATCCGGCCAAAACGAAAGAGGGAATCCACCGTGGAACAATACGAACTCGCAACGCTCTCCGTCATCGAAGGAATCGAAAATCGGACGATCGCCTTCGAAAAGGCGAAATTAACTGTCGTGTCCGATTATGGCACACGGCTTTGGTACATTGACGTAGACGGCATTGACGATGAGCCCCTGCTGGAGCGTTTTGCGGAGAGCGACGAAATCGGCGTCCGGCTGGAGGCCGTCTCTATCGGAGGAAAGCGGTTTGGGGGCCGCGGTTTTTTCCATCCCAACCCTAGACGCCGGAGCGCCGCGATTCGCGGAGACGGCGAGTTGGAAGGCTATCAGCCGCAAACAAAAAGAGGAGAATGATGTTCGTCATTCCCCTCCTGGTTGTGCTTACCGACAGCGCTATCGACTGATCCCTTGAATAAACACCTCGAACGTGAGTGCGATCTGGTCCGCAAACTCCGGTTCTCCTTGATCGATCGCCCAGCTCATCAACGTTCCGAAATAAGTTTGAACCGCCAGCTGCGCGATCGTTCCGGCGGGGATGTCCGAGCGGATTTCTCCTTTTTGCTGCGCAAATTCGAATAGTGGAGTCAAGCTGCTCCGCAGCTCTTCGCATCGGTCGCACTGCACTTCCCGCAGCTTCGCGCTTCCGAAAACACCTTGCAGCACGGCTCGCGTTATTGACTGGCTCATCGTAAAACGGCGGGCATATTCGAACAAAATGGCCTGAAGCCGGGGGATGACCGGACCCGGTTTGCCGTGAACGTGCTCGATTTCCCGCATCATGATCGCGCCGTGCAGCTCAAGGATCAAATCTTCTTTCGAATCGTAATAATTGAAGAACGTTCCTTTGGCTACTTCCGCACGGTCCGCAATCTGCTGAACGGTTGTCGTTTCGAATCCATGCAGTTCGAACAGCTCGATGGCCGCCTCGGTTATTTTTTGTCGGGTCAGGGCTTTCTTTTCCTCCCGTTTCATACGCCACCTCCTTGCTCTCCTATTTTAACACACCTCGTCCAGATGGCAATATAACTTGACCAACGGTCCAATTTGTATAACAGCTATTGAAGCAATAATGCCGGTATTTTCGTACAAAGTATTGTCGCATCAACAATTTGAAGTCCATCCTTCCCTTCAAAATATTTATGACCAACAGTCCAAAATTGTGTTGATTTCGTCTGATCGATCGGTTATAAATGACATGAAGGTTATGGCAGACGGAAGGGGTAACGAAATGGAAAAATGGGTCGCATGGACGTCCCGGCTTCGTTGGGTGATGCTCGGGGTGTGGATGCTGACGGCCGCCGCTTCCGTTGTGGCGCTGCCGAATTTACAGGATATCGTACGGAAAACCGAGCAGAAGTTTCTTCCGGCCGATTCGGAGTCCTTGCAGGCCGGGAATCTGCTGGAACAGATCAATCCTTCTTCCGGCTCCGCTTCCAATGCGGTCATCGTGCTGAGCCGGAACGGCGGACTTCAGCAAGCCGACCGGCAGTGGCTCGAGACGACGCTGAAGCAAATGGAACGGGATAAAGCCGAGCTCGGCATAACGGACGTGCTGTCCGCGGATACCCAGCCGAACATGAAAGGCCGTTTCCTCAGCAAAGACGGCAGCACGATGATCGCTCTCGTGAATTTGCCGAAAGCGGACTTCGAGGAGGCCACGAAAGAAACGCTGGAGAAGCTGAAGCTGCGATTGGAGCATGCTCCCGCGGGGGCGAAGGCCGAGATGACGGGAGGCGCTCCGATCTCGCAGGAGTTTCAACAATCCTCGCAAGACGGCCTGAAAAAAACGGAGCTGCTGACAGTCGGCCTGGTTCTGGTCATTTTATTGTTTGTGTTCCGTTCTCCTGTAGCCCCGCTCATTCCGCTCGTCACGATCGGCATCAGTCTCGTGATTTCGCGGGGATTGATCGCGTTGGCCGCGGATTACGGACTGCCGGTGTCGAATTTCACGGAATCGTTCCTTATCGCCGTTCTGTTCGGCGCGGGAACGGATTATTGCATCCTCCTCATTCAGCGGTTCCGGGAGGAGCTGGTGAAAGACGGCGACAAGCGCGAGGCGCTCACACGCACGATGAAGGGCGTCGGCCAAACGATCGTATTCTCCGCCAGCACCGTTTTCGCCGCGTTTTTCCTGATCGGCTTCGCGCGCTTCGGCCTCTATCAATCAGCGGCGGGTGTCGCGATCGGCGTCGTGGTCACTTTGATCGCGGGCATGACGCTGGCCCCGGCGCTCCTGCTTCTTCTCGGCCGCGCGGCCTACTGGCCGATGCGGCTCGATGCCGGCCAAGGGCATGGAGAATCCCGGCTTTGGAACGCGGCCGCACGTCTTGCTTCCAAACGGGCCGCGCTCGTGCTAATCGCCGTTGCCGTTCTGCTCGGCCCGCTCACGCTGTTGTTCCAAGGCAAGCGGTCATTTGACGACATTGCCGAAATCAACCCGAATCTGGACTCCGTTGCCGGTTTCCGGCAAGTCGAGAAAGCGTTCGGCGCCGGAGAAGTGTTCCCTGTCTCGATCGCCGTCACGTCTCCTCAATCCATGCGGTCTCCTGAAGCGCTGGCCGCCATGGAGCAGGCGAGCGCCGACGTGATGAAGGTGCCCGGCGTCCAGGAAGTCCGCAGCGCGGTTCGCCCGCTCGGACGGCAGCTCACGGAGCTGACCGTGCCGGATCAGCTCGGGAAAACGAGCGACGCGATCGGTCAATTGAAAGACGGCGTCGCCCAAGTCGGAACCGGTCTCGAGGATGCCGGACGCCAATTGGACAGCGGCCGATCCGACGTCGACCGGCTGACCGGCGCGTTGCGGCAGATGGCCTCGAGCACCCAGGATGCCGCGAAGGGCGCAGGCAAGCTTCGCGACGGAGCGGCTCAAAGCGCCGACGGAGCTTCCCGGATCGCGGACGGGCTGAAGGAGTCCAGCCAAGCGGCGGCTTCGATGAAGAGCGATTTGGAGAAGCTGCTCGCCGCACATCCGGAGCTGCGGAAAGACCCGAGCGTGCTTGCCCTTGCGGCGAAGCAGCAACAGCTGTCGGACGGCCTGCAAAAGTTGGCCGCCGGGGCGGCTCCGCTAAGCCAAGGACTGATCGGCATGGTGCCGGCGCTCCGCCAGCTGAGCGAAGGGCTTGACCGGCTGACGAACGGCCAGCTGGAAGCGGTGCAGGGCGTGTTCTCGCTGAATGACGGCCTGTCCAAATTGACGGATGGCCTGAAGCAAGGCGCAAGCGGCTTGCGCCAAGTGGACGACGGGCTGGGCAAGGTACAGGCGGCACAGCAAACGATCGCCGATGACGGCAAACGTCAAATCGGCGGCTGGGTCGTACCGGCCGAAGCGCTGAACAGCAACGAGCTGAAACAGGCGCTCGATTACTACATCTCTTCGGACGGAACCATCGCCAAATTCGACGTCATCCTGAAATCGAACCCGTATTCCGATGAAGCCATGGACACGGTGAAGCAAGTGACGGCGGCGATGCGGCAAAGCTTAGGCGCTTCGGCCATCGCGGATATCGAGGTATATGCGGCCGGAACCTCCGCAAAATACAACGAACTGCGCAGCATTTCCTTTGACGATTTCGTCCATACGGGTCTTCTCGTTTTGGCGGGCATAGCCGTCGTGCTGATGCTGCTTCTGCGGTCCGTGCTTGCGCCTTTGTATGTGCTGTTGTCGCTAGGATTCAATTATTTCATCACAATGGGCATTATGGAATTCCTGTTCGTCAAGCTGCTCGGCTTCCCCGGTTTGTCCTGGACGGTGTCGTTCTTCATCTTCCTGATCCTTGTCGCGCTGGGCGTCGATTACAGCATCTTCCTGATGGCGCGGTTCAGGGAGGAGTACCGTCCCGGCGGTGTGCGGGCGGCGATGACCAAAGCGATGAGGACAACCGGCAGCGTCATTATTTCCGCGGCCGTGATAATGGGCGGCACCTTCGGCGCCCTCGGCTTCTCGGGCGTGGGTACGCTCGTGCAAATCGGCGTCGGCACATTGATCGGCCTGCTGCTTTACGCGGTCATCTTCATGGCGCTGGTCGTTCCGTCGTTCAGCTTCCTGTTCGGCGAGGCCAATTGGTGGCCGTTCCGACGGAAGCAAACCCACGACGCGGTCCTGCGCTCAGCCGCTCCCGATTCCGGCGAGCCGGCTTGAGGAATAAACATATGAAAAGCCGCCGTATTCGCACGATAATGCGAATACGGCGGCCTTTGCGTTCACCGGCACCGAGTCTATGCCAGACGTGACTCTAAGTATCGCAAAACGGCTTCCAGCTCCAAATGCTGAATGTGCTCCAACACCGTTCTGGCTTGGTCGTCTCCGATCCGGTTCTCCACAATATGAACCGCGTCGGTAAACAAGTAGGGATTCCAGACTGTTTGGCCGGCTACGGCGCCAATGGCTTCCCTAACCGGACCCGCAGGCAGTCCGTCCGCCTCTCGCATTCGTTCCATACGCTCGGAGACCCGCCCTTGGAGGAGATGATAAACCGGGTGATCGCCGGCCCGCCGAAACCAATACTTCGCGTTGGAGTAATCACGCTCGCGCCGGTGCATGATGCCGTGCAGCAAAGCACCGGTCGGCGTTTCCAAATCCTGCACCAAATCATGCGCGGAATCCAAGCCGTCGTTCCACAGATGAACCGCCGCTTTCCATGCCTGTGCCGAAGGCAGTCCGTCCGGCCGCCCGTCCGCGAGCTCAAGAACGGATATCGCACGGATTTGTGTGTCCAAACCGGGGTGCCACACCCTCTCCGGCGTGAGCGGCGGCAAACTTTTGCGGCCTCTCAGCACAGCGGCAATTGCGCCAAAGCGGGACTCCAGCAGCAAAGTCGGTTTCCTCCTCGGAAACGGCCGTTATTTAAGAAACACTTCCGGCGTCGTCAGTTTATCGTAAAATTCCGCGAATTTGTCCCGGTTCTCGGAAGCGCGCCACGCCATCGCGGAACGCGGGTGTTCGTCCAGCATGCCGGTAACCATGTCGGGAATGAGGTAGCCCCATTCTTCTTTCTCGCGAAGCTTCAGCATATGCTTCTCGATCATGCCGAGCACGGGACGGACGTTGTAATCCGGCTTGCTGAGCCGGGCCAGCAAAAGCTCGGTCGGCGTGTTGCCCGCCGCGCGGCCCATGCCGTACACGGAGGCGTCGAGCAGCTCCACGCCCATTTGGGCGGCGGCCAGCGTATTCGCGAACGCCAGCTGCATGTTGTTGTGCGTATGCACGCCGAGGCGCTTGTCTTTCAGGTTGCGGCGGAATTTCTCCACCAGGTAACGAATATCGTCCGGATCGAGACTGCCGTAAGAATCGACCACATACACGAAATCCACCGGGCTGTCGCTGATCAAAGCCAGCGATTCGTTCAGCTCGTTATCCATCACGTTGGACAGCGCCATAATGTTGATGGTCGTCTCGTAGCCGCGCTTATGGAACAGCTTGACCAGCTCCACGGCCTTCTCCGTATCTCTGGCGTAGCAAGCGACGCGGATCAGGTCGAGCATCGATTCGCTGCGGGGCAGCACATCCGCTTCATCCACACGCCCGATATCGACGAGCGCCGACAGCTTCGTGCGTTTCTTCTCCGGAATGACGTTCCGCAGAAACTCGTCGTTCAAAAAACGCCACGGCCCTTCGGTACCGTCACTTTTCAGCAGCTTGGGGGAATTTTTGTAGCCGATCTCCATGTACTCCACACCGGAGTCGTTCAGCGATTCATACAAATCCTGTACGAACTCGATGCTGAAATCCCAATTATTGACGAGCCCGCCGTCGCGCACGGTACAATCGATGATTTGGCAATGGCTGCCGTGTTTGTATGGTGTCATATTCTGAGACTCCTTCGGGCCGCACTCGCAGCGCCGGATTAATATTTCCATAGTGTACAACAAACCGGGCGCGTTTTCTACCGTTATTCGCCTTGTTACAACAGCTGGAACACAATATCTTCTCCCAAGCAATCGATCGTCAGGCGGTTGCCTTGCAAAAACCAAACATCCTTCCGTTCCATGAAAAAAGTGAGCGAACCCGCTACAGTCGTCAATGCCGCGTCCGACGGCGTGTCTCGTGTAATCCCGAACGCAAACGGCGGATCTCCTTCCGTGATGTAACGGACGAACACCCGAATGTGTTCCCCATCCCCAAACGCCCATTCCTGACGAAAGCAATCCAACGCTGCCGGCGTAACCGTTAATTCCACCATCGTCACCTCTCCGACAAAAGTTTTTCAATCCACTGCGCGGATACTTGCCAAACTTCCTTCGGACCGCCGTCTACCGGATAAATCTTGCCGCTGACACGGCTGCCGGGTGAGCGCATATCATTCAGCTCGAACTTGTGAACCCGCTTGCTTACATGGATGCTGATCCGATAAAGGGTTCCGCTCGGTTCCGGGTCGCCAAAATAGGTGCGCGGAGCATTCCGCAACTCCGTCATGATGTTCGCGATCGCCGCTTGATCTTGAATGGCGGGCCGCACGATCATTCCTTCCGTACTGGACACTTCGATCGATGTGACTGGATCCAAGTTCGGGAACCCATGTGCCGCTTTGAATGCCAGCTCCCCACGATGCTCATTCAACCAGAGCTGGTAAAAAACAAGAGTCACGACGGCCCCCAATCCCATTACCAGCAACATCCACACTCCCGCGCGACGCATTCCCGCACACCACCTCAGTCCGCCAACCTCGCACTCGTGAAGTGCTAAAGTACACTTCTTTTTCTATTTTTTAGCCGAGAATCCTCTATCTCTTAAAAAATAAAGGTATGAGCGAAGGGGATATCGATAAAAGAGAAAACCGGGAGAAAGATTCTCCCGGTTCCCGGTTCGCATACTTAGTTGACTTTGGTGATGCGGCCCTCGGTTTTCGCCGTAATCGCATTGCTGCCGAATTTGGCCTTGACATAGTCGATCGTGGCATCCAGGTCGACAGGACCGCCAATGCGGTTCGTACCGATCTTGAGAACCGTGTATCCGTCGCCGCCGTTCGCCATAAAGTCGTTCACGACGATCGTGTAGGTATCCGTGTCTACCAGTTTGGTGCCGTCGGCCTTCTTGATTTCAATCACCCGTTGGCCGACCGTCTTGCTGTCGTCATAACTGTAGGTGAACCCGGATACTTGGCCGATTTTCGAGCCGCCGGAAGCCGGCCATTGCTGCTCGAGCAGTTCTTTCATTTGCGCGCCGGTGAGCGTCATCTTCGTAAGCACGTTGCCGAACGGTTGAATGCTGAACAGGTCGCCCCAAGTGACTTCTCCCGCCAGCAGATCGTTGCGGATGCCGCCGGAGTTCATGAAGGCGAAGTCCGTCTTCATCGTTTCGCGCATGCCGTCGGCAATCAGGTTGCCCAGTGCGCTCTCGCCCGCAGCGGTCGTCTTTCTAGTAATATCAGCGTCCGCTTTGCCTACCTGAACGTTCATGATCGGAGCGACTTTATCCACATACTGCTTCACCATAGCGGTGATGGCAGCGTCCGGAGTCACCCCCTCTTGCTTGACGTCCACGACTTCGCCTTTCTTCGCTACGATGTCATGGGTGGCGCGGTCGATGACCAAATCCACATCGGAAAATGCCGTACCATAGGAATAAGCTTCGATGACCAGTTTGCCGTTAATATCTTTGTTGACCATACCATGGTTGTGGCCGGCGAAAATAACATCCACTTCCGGATCCACTTGATTCGCCAAATCCACAACCTCGCCCGTCGGGTTATCACTGCTTCCCTCGAACGGATCATGGGCAAGAATGACGATGGAACGGATGCCTTTCTTTTTCAGTTCGGCAACCGCTTTGTTGACGGCATCCGCTTGATCCACGAATGTCAACCCTTGAATACCTGCGGCACTTACGATCTGTGGAGTGATGTTCGTGATCACGCCGATAAAGCCGATTTTCACGCCGCCCACTTCTTTGACCACATACGGATCCAGCAGCGTTTTGCCTTTTTCGTCTACCACGTTGGCAACCGTATAAGGGAATTTCGCCCCTTCAAAGTGAACGCCGGTTTTCGGATTTTTGCCGCCGTGAATGAGTCTCAGCGCTTCAGCGGCACCTTTGTCGAATTCGTGGTTGCCCACCGTTCCGACGTCAAATCCGAGACGGTTCAAAAATTCGATCGTCGGCTCTTCTTGCAGCAAGGCGGAAACCGGTCTGCTCGCGCCAACCGCGTCACCTGCGTGAATCAGCAGAGTGTTCGGGTTGGCGGCTTCGCGCTGCTTCAGATACGTTGCCAAATAATCGGCGCCGCCGAGCGTTGCGGTCACTTTACCCGAAGCATCTTTCACTTCTTTTTTATAATCCAGTTGTCCATGGAAATCGTTTATGCCGAGCAGTTGTACGAAAATATCGGTAATAAGCTTGTCGACAACCGTCGCCGCTTCCGCACGGGTCGCGGTGCCTTTCGGCAAGAACGAGCCGCCGTTTCCGGCCATGACTCCGCGGTCTACGACGACATTCACGCTTGCCGCCGCAAAGCCGCTGATTTTGCCGCTGTCGTTGAATTTCGCTTGCGTATCTACCGTGATGGCCGCGCCTGCTTTGATATCCAGCGCTTTCTTGGCCATGACGGCCATTTCCTCACGGGAAATGAACTTGTTCGGAGCAAACTCGGTGCTGCTTACCCCTTTGATGATGCCGTTCTCGTAAGCGGCCGCAATATAAGAAGCATAAGGGCTGGATGCCGGCACGTCTTTGAAGGTTACGGCGTTCTTGGCGGTCAATTGCAAGGCTTTCACGAGCATGGTGGCGAACTGCGCGCGCGTCACTTTGCCGTTCGGGTTGAAGGTGGTGTCCGTCGTGCCGCTCACCACCTGCTTTGCCGCGAGATCGTTCACGAAGTTGAACGCCCAATGGCTTGCAGGCACGTCATTGAACGATTTGGACAGATCGATGGAATAAATGCCGAAGCCTTTATCGTCCGTTTTGTTCAAGTAGCGGATATTCTTCGTTGTCTTCGCATACTCTTCCGCTTTCGGCGAGGAGGTGAAGGTCACGTTCACTTTACCGAAAATCGGCGCGATTGACCAGTTGTTATCGATCGACGGATTAATTTCCTTGTTCTCGGAAATGTAATCCATTAATACCTGACGGTTTTCGTCCGGAGAGTCGATCACATACTTGCTTCCTTTGACACCCGGGAAGTTGCCGCCGCCGCTTGCACGGTAGTTGTTCGTTACGACGATGAACTCCTGGTTCGGATCAACCGGCTTGCCGTTGTACTTCAAGTTGATGATGCGGCTGGACTTCGCATCGTTAACTGTGCCGTCCGGCTTGTACTTTGCCGGTTTCGTGACGTCCACTTGGTACGTGACGCCGTCGATGACGTCAAAGTTGTACACCTGGAACGATGCATTGAGCAGCGGCTGCTCTTCCGTCTTCGTCGGATCGATCTGATTGAATTTGCCGGCGCTCATTTCGAGCCATTCCTTCACGACGGAGCCTTTCACCAAAATAGCCTTCAGCGTATTGTCGTAAAGATAAAGGTCGCCCGCACTCTTGATGGCCAGCGGTCCTTTCTTAATTTCGGTAAATTCCTCCGGCCCGTTGCGGCCGGCTTTGAACGGAGCGCCAACCGACAAGATCGGCGTGTTTTTATATTGCGGCAGGTTTTTGTTGATGTAGTTTTGAACGTACCATTTTTGCGCGTTCGTCACGATTTGCACGGACGGATCATCCTGCACGAGCGCGAAATAGCTGTGGATCGGGGCGGTAGTCGTACCGATCGGGCTGTTCGCATATTGGATCGTGGCGTCGCGGTCGGCTTTGACGGCGTCTACGATGGCCGTATCTTCCGCGGCCAGAGGCTTTTTCGCTGCCTTGTCGTAGATTTCTTTGGTGGAAGATTGGGAAGCTGCGACTTTCCACTTGCCGTCAACCTTCTCAAGTGTCAGATCGATGATGCCGAGATTGCTGCCGCCATAACCGGCTTGCACCGCGGCCACACCGTTGATCGTGCCTTTCACGTTGTCGACGCCGGCGACCACTTTCCCGGCTGCATCTTTAAACAATGGATCCAGCGATTTCTCATCCGCGGTCGGGAACACTTTGTGCGTATGGGAGAACGTAATCGCATCGATGCCCGGCACCTTGCTGAGTGGAAGCACCGCATCTTCGTCCATCGTGCCGGTCGCACTGGCGTTAAATCCGGTGTGCGCAGCCGCGATGACGATATCCGCGCCTTCGTCACGCATCTTCGGCACGAATTTTTGGGCTGTCGCCGCGATGTCTTTGGCAATGGCCTTGCCTTCCAGCCAAGACTTGTCCCACATCGTAATTTGCGGGGTCACCAAACCGATGACGCCAATCTTCACCGTCTGCTCTTGACCGGCTTCATCCTTGAACTTTTTCTCGAAAATTTTATAAGGAGTAAACATGTTGACGTCATTGTCGGGATTATTATCATGATCGTCGACATAGACGTTGGCGTTCACATAAGGGAAGTTGGCGCCTTTGAGAGATTGGTTGAGGAAATCGAGGCCGTAGTTAAACTCATGGTTGCCCAGGGTGGCCACGTCATAGCCCATCAAATTCATCGCTTTATAAACGGGGTGAATCTCGTCGCCTTTCATCGGAGCGATTTTCGCTTTATACGTTCCAAGCGGAGTTCCTTGAATCAAATCTCCGTTGTCGATGAAAAACGTGTTTTTGGCTTCTTCGCGGGCTTGCTTCACCAGCGTGGCCGTTCTGGAAAGACCTACGGTGTCGGAAGGTGCGTCTTTATAATAATCGTAAGAGACGAGGTTGGTATGAATATCTGTTGTCTCCAAAACTCTCAGCTTGAGCGGCGACGTACCGCTGTCCGCCGCGGACGCGAAACCGCCGCTGAACGGCAAAGCCAGTAAACTCAGCGACAACGCGCTGATGATCAACTTGCTGAACCGATTTTTAACCCCTAGATTCCTCAATCGTTTCATCCTCCCCAAGATTGTCGCAATTCTTGCCGCGCTAGAACATCATAACGACGATATGTAATCCGAAAGCTTCTTTTCAATCAAAACGATGTAAAAAGCACCCGGACCCTGCCTAACCCCCCTCTGCTTTTTATAGAAAGTGTTATGGTATAAAAATATGACATATAACCAATTAACCAAGTTAGCAAATAAAAAAACAACCTTTCGTAGAAGGTTGTTTTTTGTTCAACAATATGGAAAGTTTTTTTGCTCCCCGTGTTTACTCGAAACGATACGTCCAGAATCGTTCCGTCCCGAACCGCTCGCGCAATTCTTTCTCTTTCGGTTTGTTCGTTCCCAGCCATTCGGCAACCTGGAACTGGGATTTGTGAGCCCCAATGGAAGCCATCTTCTGACGGAGGAAATCGCCGACGTCGTTCACAATATCCGCGTGACCGAGCGCCTGAACGGTATCTTTAGCGAATGCAACGCAGTGGACGACCGGACGATCTTCGGGCGGCAATCTCCGGATCGTGCGGACCACCGCCGCCCCCGTCGCGTCGTGGTCGGGGTGAACGGCGTATCCGGGATAAAAAGTGATGACAAGGTCGGGATGAAGCTCTTTCAGCAAACCGTCTATGCGTGCATCCAACGCATCCTGGTCTTCAAATTCGATCGTCTTGTCATGAAAGCCGAGCATTCTCAAATCTTGGATCCCGATCGCCCGGCAAGATTCCTCCAGCTCCAGCTTGCGAATCGCCGGAAGCGTGATCCGGTTGGCGAACGGGGGGAATCCCATGTTGCGGCCCATTTCTCCCAGCGTCAGGCAGGCGTAAGTCACTTTGGCCCCCTCGCGGATGGCTTTGGCCAATGTGCCGGCGATGCCGAACGCCTCGTCATCCGGGTGCGGCAGGATCACCAATATCCGTTTATTCATCGAAGTTCCCTCATCTCTCATTAGAAAGGCCTCCTGCTAAGGTGCAAGGCGACGACCAGCTTCCCTTGGCTGTCGTGACCCGCCATAATGAGGCGTTCGGAGTCGGTCTCTTCCCAATGGGTCAAACCTTCCGAGTATAACCAGCCGTTCAGCATTTTCAAACCGACACGGTAAGGTCCGTTGCCCGCGATCGAACCGTGCAAATAACGGATCGTCGCATTGGTTACGAACGTGGCGGCCGGATGTTTGGTATTGTCATGATGGGCGGCGTAAGCGCCGGTCGTCATTTCGAGATGAATATACAAATCCTGGCCCTTTAGGGCGTCGATTCTTTGCTGTACCTGTTCCGGATGGATGGGCTGCATATTTTCCTCCACGCGTCTTTTATGAACTCATTTTATCACAAAAATAAAAAAGCAGCCCGTGACCCGGGCCGAAGTTGCTGGTTAAAACATGCTCCAATCGAACTCGCGGGACAGCGATTCCAACAGATGAACGCCGGCCACGCTGTTTCCTTTCGGGTTCAACGAAGGTCCGACGACCCCGATTCCGAATCGGCCGGGCACCATCGTCAGGATGCCGCCGGAAACCCCGCTTTTCGCCGGCAGTCCCACCTGAATGGCAAACTCGCCGGAAGCGTTATACATGCCGCACGTGACCATGAATGTTTTGGCAATCTGCACGTATCGTCTAGGAATAATCTGCCTGCCGGTTGCCGGATCCGTTCCGCCGCATGCGAGAACGAGCGCCATCCGGGCCAAGTCCCGGCAGCTTATTTCCACGGCGCAATGGCGGAAGTATACTTCCAGTACTTCCTCCACGTCATCGGTGAGCACGCCGTTATCTTTGAGAAAATACGCCAGCGACCGGTTTCGGTGAGCGGTGGCGGATTCGGACCGGTAAACCTCCGTGTTGCCATCCAGCTTGTCGTTGCCCGAGAGATCGCGGAAAAAGCTTAAAATACGCTGATATTTCTCCTCCGAATCAGCGCCCCGAATTAAAGATGAGATGACGATTGCGCCCGCATTGATCAAAGGGTTAAACGGAATGCCCGGCTCCACAAGCTCGAGCTTCAGCATGGAATTAAAATTATCGCCGGACGGCTCCTTGCCGACTTTGGAAAATACGTCGTCCTCCCCGCGGTCCATCAGCGCCAAGATCAAGGTGAATACTTTAGAGATGCTTTGCATCGTAAAAAGAAAACTGCAGTCGCCGGCGGTAACCGAATGTCCGTGCTTATCTAAAATGGAGATTCCCAGCGCCTCTCTCGGGGCTGCGCCCAATTCCGGGATATAGGAAGCGACTTTTCCATGTGCGGCCAGCTTTCGGCTCTCTTCCAGATGCTCGTTAACGCAAGCCCGAATCGCATTCATTTCTTCCGTGAATGGCATCTGCCGCGCCTCCATGTGCCATGGCCCGTTCGTCAATTCCTTAGTTATTTGCGTATTGATTTTGATTGGGATTAGACACGTAATCGATCGTCCAATCGATCATACCGTCCATCATGTTCAGAATCAGCGTTACGACAGCCTCTTGCGACATCGTACCGGAAGACTGACCCGACTGTCCGGACTGTCCCGACTGTCCGGATTGGCAAGACGTTCCCGATTGACCGGATTGGCCCGAGTTCCCCGACTGGCCTGATTGACTTGAAATATACTGTTTCATTTTCTTTTCTAAATGGTTGGCCATCCCTTTTAACTTCAACAACTCATTGGCTATTTCAGCGGTGTGCGGGCTGCCGCTATATCCGCCTTGCGCAGCATTTCCTTGTGATGGCTGCGATTGGCTGCTGTTCATCTGGTTCATTAGGTTCATTAGGGTCATCAGGTTCTGCTGGTTCTGCTGGTTCTGCTGGTTCTGCTGGTTTAGTTGGTTCTGCTGGTTCTGCTGATTTTGTTGATACTGTTGGTTTTGTTGGTATTGTTGGTTCTGTTGGTTTTGTTGGTTCTCTTTATCCACAATCAGCTGTCGGATTTGCTGAAGCTGCAGCGTCACCAATTGTTGCTGTTGCGCCAGCTCCTCGATCTGTCCCTTCAATTCACGGTTGCCGTTACCAAGCATGCAAGACTGCGCTCCTCTAAATAAACTGTTATGCCTTACTTTAGCCTCGATGATGTCAACATATCCCTCCCGATAACGAAAAGACTCCACAGATTCAGGATCCGCGGAGTCTTGTCAGGTACACGATCGAATTCATTTAAAAAAATGCGATTCTCGAGGATTTCACGACGTTTGCGAAAGACCTGAATTGCTCGTTATATTGCAAAATGATTTGCTCCGCGCTCTGATCACCTTGGCTGAAGGTACTGTGGGCGTCTTCCGCCACGGTTACTTCATAGCCTAAGCGGTGGGCACGCTGGCTCGTAGCATCCACACAAAAATCCGTTTGCATTCCCGTCAACACAAGTTTCTTTATTCCGAGCGATTCTAATTCGTGTTGAAGATTCGTCTCGTTGAATGAATCAGGCGTTCGTTTTTGAATGATGAGGTCTCCCGGGGCAGGAGCGATTGCGGGGTGTATTTGCCAATCCGGAGTGTTCGTTTCCAACTGTTCACCGGCCTCTTCGTTGTGCTGGACATAGATAACGGGGACTTGGGAAGTTCTCGCTTGCACGATAAGGCGGTTCACGCGGTCAAGCAAGCCATCGCCATCGTAAATAGGGTATGCTTCCGAGAACATACCGACTTGAACGTCAATGACCAGCAAAGCGGTATCCGCTTTCATACTAGCCTTCACCCCTACATTGGAATTTACTGGCTTGTCCAGTGTATAGGAACATTTGTTCTGTGTCAATCACCATTAAAGGTGACGATTTCTTAACAGTGAAAAGTCATTATCTCCATTGTCAATCTTTTCGACGGGCGACATGGAGAACAGCGCCCCAGTGGCGGCGAACCGACTTTTCTGCACGGCTATTGAGACGAACTCGAATTTCGTTGAAGAGTTTGCCGCGTTTCCATTCCTCCATAAGGATGTGCCCGGAGAAGGTTTCGAGGAGTTTAATATACTCATCAACATGATAAATGCGCTCCCAATCGAAGTGCCGGATGTGTACAACCTCAAACAGGCTGCTTTTCTCAATCTCGTCACTTTGGTCGTGAAGTTCCCCTAGTCTCGGCCAATCGTTGTTTTCTACCGATTTACCTTCACCGATCTCATAGTAAACGGTTTGAATATCACGGAAGAATGGGTCTGCACCGTCTGGAAAAACGTGATCTGCGTTCCAAAATGCCAGGTGTCCTCCGGGACGAAGGACCTGCCATGCCTTGATATACCGAACTTCGGGATCAACCCATTTCCAAGCAGTCGCAGCGAATACCAGATCAAACCTAGTCTCCGCCTCCGGTTGCCAGTCTTCGAAGCTCCCGTTGATGATGTCAACGTCCCATCCGACAAGGTTCTGACGGGCAATTGCGGCAAGCTCAGCGCCAAGTTCTACGCACGTGATCTTAAATCCGAGTTTGGCTAACGGGAGAGTAGCCTTTCCTGTAGCACAACCCACTTCCAACAAACGATCACCTGGATTCAAATTAGTCACATGGATTAAATCATCGAACAATTCTGCCGGGTAATCCGGACGTGCCTGCTGATAAATATTCGCAGCATGTTCAAATGACTCACGCAATTTTGTATTATCATTCATCAAGTTCATGATCCCTCCTTAGTGCGATCAACTCCGTTTTGGATAAATTTGAGCTACCTGTAATAAAGTGATTCTACGTTGTTATTAGGGTATCCTACCAATCATCTCCAAGTGAATTGGCCAAACAAAAAAAGGGGTCTCCCCCCTTTAATCGAAGTCATATCTCTGCTCTTTCCACGGGTCGCCGTACATGTGATAGCCGTTCCGTTCCCAAAAGCCGGGCTTGTCGGCCGCGAGAAATTCGATTCCCCGGAGCCATTTAGCGCTTTTCCAGAAATACAGATGGGGAACGACCATCCGAACGGGGTATCCGTGCTCGGGGGACAGCAGTTCGCCGTTATGTTTAAGAGCCAAGAACGACGTGTCCCGTACGAAATCCTCAAGCGGAAGGTTCGTCGTCCAACCTTCCTCGGCGTGGAGCATGACGTAATTGGCTTCTGGTTTCAGCTTCACCCGCTCCATCAACGTCGAAACCGGCACACCTTCCCACACGTTGTCCAGCTTGGACCAGCTGGTCACGCAGTGGATATCATTGCGGAATTCGCGTCGCGGAAGCTTCATGAATTCTTCAAACGACAAAAGCACCTGCTCTTCTACCAAGCCGAATACCCGCAAATCCCATCTCGTCGTATCCCGGTAATAAGGCACGTCACCGTAATGAAGCACCGGAAACCCCGGGGTCACTTGCTGTCCGGGCGGTATGCGCTGCTGCTCGCCGGCTGTGCTCATCGAATCTTCACGCTCCTTGCTGGATGGCGGATTGTCGGCGGTGTTTACGACGGCTCTTGCCGAAGATGAGCGGCGCGACGCCGAGCGCGAGCGCGAGCAATACAAGTCCGGCAATTCCGGTCATGCCGTACGATTGGATCCATTCCGGGCCGCCCGCCGCCTGCTTATAGAGCCAGCCGCCCGCAATCGGTCCGAAGAAGCCGGCTAGACCGGTGCACGCCGAGAAAACCGCCACATACATCGGACGCTCCGACTTCGGAGAGTCCCCGATCAGGAAATTAAACACGAGCAGATTGTATCCGCCGAGTCCGACGCCCAGCAACACATGCGTCAGAATCAGGATCAACAGCGCGGGCAGCACCGCCATTCCCAGCCATACCGCACACGACGCCGCGATGAGCGGGAACGTCCATAGCAGTAACGTTCTGGCCGGATAACGGCCGTTCAGCACTCCCCAATAATAGTAGCTGATCATCATAACCAGATTCATCATCATCGTAATCAGCGTGACTTCGCTGTAACTCATCCCCAAAATGTTCAGCATCGCATACGAGAAAAGCGGCACCACGATGTTCTGTACCAACAGGAACAAGGAGATGAACAGGGTGGCGGACAGAAACGCTTTATCAGCGAACGGACGAAAGAGCATTTTGTGCGAAGAGCCGCTTTGCGAGCGCTCGAACGGCGGATTGGAATACCGGGTCAACGCCCAACCGTTCCAAATGACGCACAGTCCACTGATCACGAACAAAATCGTAAAACCCGTCGCGCCCGGCAGCCATTCCATAATTTGGCCTCCGGCGAACAACGTTATACATACGACCGCCCAGTGAACCGTGTTCCGGATCCCGAAGTATTTCCCTCTAACCGCGGCGGGCACGGCGTCTGCCATGACCGAAGTCCAGATCACACCGCATGCCTGCCCTGAAGCGAAAGACAACAAAAAGAAAGCAAGATACAATGGAACCCATAATGCATCCGAAAAAAACACCGGAATGAGTCCGGTTGCCACCCATAACGCTCTGTGCAGCACGCCGAACAACATCATATAGAGACGGCGGTTATGCCATTTTTGCATGGCAAACGCGATAAAAATTTGGATCAGCAGGGTAAACGACGGGATGGCCAGCACGAGGCCGACCTCATCTGCCGTAAAACCGAGATACAGCATAAATGCCATCTGAAGCGGTCCGCCCAGCAAGTTCCCGACAATGTTCGCCGGAATTCCTTCAAGAAGCGCGATCCGGAGTCCGCGGCGATATTCGGATTCGAATCTGCGGACTTCCAACGTCCGGCGAAAATTTTGCAACCAGGCCCTCATCCCGCATCCCCCATGAAATGGTCGTAGTTGTTATTGTGCGGTTGACGATTCGTTTTCCAGCCATTCCAGCAGTGTACGAACCATAACGCCGGTTCCGCCCTTTGGTTCCAGATCCCGGTCAGACCACATCCAGGCCGTACCGCCGATATCGATATGCACCCAAGGACGATCTTCGGCGAAGGCGCCGATGAACAGTCCGCCGGCAATCGCACCGCCCCACGTGCCGCCGTGGTTTTTCAAATCGGCGACCTCGCTGCGGAGCATACGCTTGTATTCCGGATGAGCCGGCAGCGGCCACAAATATTCGCCTGCCCGCTGCGATGCCTGTAAAATTTGCTGCAGCAGCGGCTCATCGTTGGTGATGACGCCCGACGTGACGTCACCCAGTGCGTGCATCACCGCGCCGGTCAAGGTCGCAACGTCGACAAGCCGGGTGGCCCCTTCGCGAATCGCGGTCGTCAGCCCGTCCGCCAGAATGATGCGGCCCTCCGCGTCGGTGTTCAGCACCTCCACCGTCCGGCCGCTGTACGTAGTAATCACATCGCCCGGTTTATAAGCGCTCCCCGACGGCATATTCTCGGCTGCGGGCACGACGGCCACCACATTCACGCGCAGCTTCCGCGAGGCAAGTCCCCTCATCGTGCCGAATACCGCGGCGGCTCCGCCCATGTCGGAGATGAACTCCTCCATGCCTTGCCAAGGCTTGACGTTAATGCCCCCCGTATCGAAGGTAACTCCTTTGCCGATCAGGCCGAGCCAATCATTCGATTCCGGGCGTCCGCGATATCGCAGCACAATCATGCGCGGAGGTTTGGCGCTTCCCATACCTACCGCAAGCAGTCCGCCCATGCCGGCTTCCGCCGCTTGTTTCTCATCGTAAATGCGGCATTCCAGACCGGTTGCGCGCGCCAACGCTTCCCCTTCGTCCGCGAAAGCTTCCGGCGTCAGCCGGTTGGCCGGCAGATTGGTCAATTCCCGCGCGTAACAGACGGCGTCCGCTGTACGGATGCCTTGAAGGAATCCTTCCTCCCATTCTTCCGAATAACCTTCCGATTCAAATTCGAAACGCACCGACGGTTTCGGCAGCCGGCGTCCTTCGGACGCGCTCGTGTTTCTTGTGTACATGCCGAGCAGCAGCCCTTCCGCGGCCGCCGCTCCGGCGTTCCGCGGACCACCCTGTTGCTCCGTCGACCCCATCGTTGCAGGGATACGGAAAGTGAACGATTCCGCCTTTAAGTGAAGCAGCGCTTTTCCCGCCGCCCCCGCCGCGATGCGAAACTCTTTGATGCTCCATGGCGACGCATGATAGCCCGTAAATACGACGTAGCGTGCAGGAAGCACGCCCATTGCAGGGAGTACGGCCGTTTCACCCGGTTTCGCGTCAAAAGCCCCGCGACGAGACCAGTCGCGGAGCGTTTCGTCCAAAGCCGAATGGAGCAGCGGTTTCCCTTCATGAAATGCCGAATGATCGATGAACACAACGAGCGCTTCAGCGGTAAAATCCGACCGTTCTCCGGCACTGGATTCCGCCTCCGCCGATGAAAACTGAATCTGCCATCCCGACCACAGCATGAATGATCTCCACCTCAAAGCGACAGTTTTATCCCGATTCTACCCTTTCACGTCGGTGTAAGGCAAATAAATCAGGAACTCCGTCCCTTCGTTCAAATGGCTGTCCACATGAATGATGCCGCCGTGATTTCTGATAATGCGGTAGCTGACGGATAACCCAAGCCCGGTGCCCGCTTCCTTCGTCGTAAAGAACGGATCGAACAGCCGGCCTAACGTGGTACGGTCCATACCTTTGCCGTTGTCCCGAATTGTGATCAGCGCATATTTTCCTTCCCGCCGGGCCGACACATCGATCCGCCCCCGGCGCCCGTCGCCGACTTCATAGATGGCATCCATCGCATTTTTGATGATGTTCAGCAGCACTTGCTTGATTTGCTTCACGTCGATGGCCACCGTCAGGCCGGGGTCGAAAATCTCGCAATGCAGCTCGCACCCCTTCATGTGCGCTTCGCTTTCGGACAACAGAATCATTTCCTTCAGCAGATGCGCCACAGGCACATTTTGTTTCATCGGTGCGGACGGTTTGGACGAATTCAGAAACTCGAATATGATATCGTTCGCACGGTCGATTTCGGATAAGATGATGTTCGCGTATTCCTGCTTCCCGATTTCCTTCAAATAAGGATGGAGCAGCTGGATAAACCCGCGAATCGAGGTCAGGGGGTTCCGAATTTCATGCGCGATAGCCGCGGCAATCTGACCCAGCATCGCCAGCTTGTCGTTCTGAAAAGCCGTCTGTTCGATTTGCTTATATTCGGAAATGTCCTTCACGCTGACCAGATAATCGCCGTCCAGCTCTTCGATTTGGGAAATGCCCACGAGCAAAAACCGGCCCTGCGCGTCTTGATATTCGCCGTGAAACCGGCGATACAGCTTCATCTCTTTGTACATTTGCAAAATAAATTTGCGGGTGCGCCGGTCCAGGTGCGGATGGAAAAACAACCGGCGCAGCGTGCAGCCGATCAGCGAATGCCTTGGCGCTTGAAGAAACCTCGACATTTGTACATTCAGAAACCTCAAATTCCCGGCCGTGTCGAACAACCCGATGCCGCTGTCCATAAGTTGGATCACGGTTTCGAACTTGCCCGGCGGCGCTTCTTCCCCGATCGGGACAGCATGGAACGACGATGACCGGAACGGCTCATCGGACGGTTGCTCTCTCGACGCAGCTCCTTCCTGCATGCGGAGCGAAAGCAGCAATTCGGTTAAAAACAAAAGAGACCGATGCACCAATGTCATCCGGTCGTCGGGATCGGCATAGGAGAGCAAGAAACCGACGCTCTCTTCATGATGCTTCAGGATATCGTCGGTGCTGGCGCCGAGGAGTTCATTCCGGAGCTCCTCCGTGTCAGCGCGAGTGTCCGAACCGTATTGGCGGACGAATTCGGCCAATGCCGGGAAATATAGCGTTCTCCAACTTTCCATGAAGCCAAATCCTCCTGTGGCAATCTTTACATCCGGTAGAGAATCATGTCCATCATTTCAATTCTTTGGATAATTGTCAACCGAAGATGTTGTCGACTTCATGTCGTTAAATGGCGAAAAAAAAGGCGGCGACTGCGGTTGACAGTCGTCGCCGGTTTCCCCGTTAATCATCACTTTCTTGCTCATCACCGCTTTTCGGTTTGCGGTTTTTCTCGCCTTTACCGTCGCCGCGGTCGTCGTTGTTTTTCCCGTTCTCGACTTTGCGGTCATCGGATTTTTGCCGTTTCTGCTCTTTCTCCCGCTCTTTGGCCTCTTTCTGTCGTTCCCGCTCGTCTTCCTTGGCTTTCTTCTCCTCGTCCTGCTTGTTGTGCTTTTCCTCATTTTGTTTCTTCTTTTCGTCCTGCTTATCTTGATGCGGCTTGCCATCTTTCTGTTCATTCTCATTCCGGGCCTCACCGGAAGGAGCCGAAGAAGCCGGAGACGGAGAGGCGGAACCGGATGGGGAGACGTTGACGCCGCCTTTATTTTTATCCTTCTGGTTCTCTTTTTGTTTTTGCTTCTGATGCTGAAGCAGCTTTTTCCAGTCTTGCTCGTTCTTTTCTTGATCGCCGTCATCGCTCAAAACCTGTTGCAATCCGCCCCAATCGGCGGCGATTTTCTTCAGCGGCTGCTGCTTCAGGGAGGAGAGAGGAACCGTATGCCCTTTCTTTTCCGCCGCGAGCCAGAACGCCATTTTGCCTGACGAAATCCCGTTCGCCTTCGCCTCTTCCCGAATCTCGACCGGCAAATACAGCTTCTCAATCTCGAGCGTCCGTTTTGTTTGGGCTGCGTCTTTCGTCCCTTCGGTCACTTGAATGAGCACACGCTCCATCTTTGCCGTAACCTGTTGTTCCCATTGCACATCTACCGACTTGAGCCGTACGCTCGCGATAACGATTTCGCTGTCGGCGGCGTTCAGCACATGGGATTCCGATAACCGGCGGGCTAAAATTTCCGTGACCGCTTCAATCGGTTTTCCTTTATATTCAACGCCTTCTATATAGGGCAGCGCATCGTCGTTCACCGCCCGCAATTCCCGCACCCGCTCCCGCGAATCCAATCCGAGCTCCACGCTCGGATTGATATCCATAGAGACGTAGGCAACGACCGTAGGCGCGCGGAACGACCATAACCCGAACATCAAAAGGAGAACGGCTGCGGCGGCTGCGACTGAAGACATCCAATAGGTTCTGCGGATGGGGAAGCTTCGTTTATCATCCCCGGTCTGTGAATCCGTCCAAGTGATTTCATCGCCGATCTCAGCATCCCGGCGAATCCGGACCCGCACGAACTGTCCGTCCGGCGTCAGCACGACCGCTTTTCCGCCGCTGCATTCCATTACGGTACCCCGGTTCACGACGGCGTCCCCTCCTGTTTATCGTATTCGAGGCTTATGTATTGCCGCAAACACGGATAAGGTCCGGCTGCGATCAGAGATACGGCAATCAAGTATTTGCGATGACGCTCCACGGTTTTCCGCGACACTCCTTCAATGATGCATAACTCTTTTACTGGCAGCTGCCTTTTCTCTGTCAGCATCTGCCACAGTTCCGGGGTTTGACCGAGCCTTGTTCCGATCCGGAGAAGGACCAGCCGGGAATCCCGGTGCCGGGGCGAATGGTCGACCAAGTCCGTAAATCGTATGCCAAAATCAGCAAGCCGCTCCGAGAGCGCCGCGATTTCCGCCCTTCGATCTTCCGCCTCCCGGCTTTGCTCGTAAACTTCAACCGCGGCGGCATTCTCCATGCGATTGAGGTACCCTTGCCCGTTATCCTCATCGTCCGTAAACGAGCTGTACGGAATAGATTGGGCATGCCGCATCTCTTGCCGCCTATAATCAATGAGCCGTCTGGAGATGACCGTGTCCGCGAAGCCGATAAAACTGCTTCCCGCGTTCGGTGTGAAACGGTTGATCGCCTCGTTGAACGCGGCCAGCGCCACACTGAACTCGTCATCCCGCTCGGGATCGATAAACCGGCGGCACACCCTGGAAGCCGTCTTGGTGATGAAAGGCCGATATTGTACGATGAAGGCTTCTCTTTGCGCTTCATCTCCTGCTTGTATAGCCTCCACCCGCTGCTCCGGCGTCCCCCCTTGCATCTGAGGGGAATCCGGATCCGATGGGGGGGAGAACCATCTCTTCCACAGTAAAAGAAGCACTTGCTCACCCCATGCTCATAATATTCGCGGCCGTGTCCCCGCTTAAGGGGGTAGCCGCCAAAAAAGGCCGCCGAGAAACGGAAACTTCCGCTTCGGGGCAGCCTCGGGTTTTCGAATGGACAAAATGAGATGCTGGAAGCAGGCCGCTTACGCCGCTTAAATCGTACCGCCGGAAGTCCGCTTTTGACGCAATTTATGCCGACGATGACTGAGCACCCCGAGCCTCCGTTTCAGCTGCTGCTCCCACTCGGCGTCGTCGATTTGTTTGGCGAAGGAAAGCAAGTCCAGCGCCATGTCGATCTGATTTTGCACGACGTGCATCGGATCTTCGTTCTCATGATTCACGCAATTCTCGGCCAGCGCCTTGTCCGCTTCATCCACATAATCGTGGAAGTCCACTTCCGACGCCCCGTCTCCATGCGCATATTCCGCCAGGATATCGTATTCGTTCTCTACCAAATAATGCACCTCCACCCGGTGACAGACAGGGCAGAACAAGATCGGCACATTATGGATACGCGTATGATAATGCTTGAGCGTTCCTTTTGTTCCGATCATACTGGCTCCGCAGCAAAAGCTCATCGGCTCCCCCTCCTTGCGCCCGCCGTCAAGGAGCTCGCTTGAATGCCGGCAGGTGAGTGCTATTCAATATATTCTCTACCCGGCCCCCGAATTCCTGCCCCAATCGGGGAAGGAAAAAGTTGGGTCGCGGTGTATACGACTTCATACAGAGAGAAAATAACTCCCCGGAAAAGCTTCCGGGGAGTCTCGAACTTGCAAATATCCGTTTCTTGATTACTTCGCAACCAGGGTTGCTTGGCCCGGTTTCCAGTTCATCGGGCACAGGCCGCCGGATTGCAGAGCCTGCAGTACGCGAAGGGTTTCTTCCACGCTGCGGCCTACATCGTTATGGTTGACGACTTGGTATTTCAATTCGCCTTCCGGATCAATGATGAACAATCCGCGAAGCGCAACGCCTTCTTCTTCGATGAGGACACCGTAGTCGCGGGCGACTTGTTTGGTGATGTCGGATCCGAGCGGGAAGTTCAACTGTCCGAGACCATTATCATTTCTCGGGGTGTTGATCCATGCGCGGTGGCTGTGCTTGCTATCTACGCTGACGCCGAGAATCTCGGTGTTCAGCTTCTTGAACTCATCGGCAGCTTCGGACAGCGCCGTGATTTCCGTCGGACATACGAACGTGAAGTCCAGCGGATAGAAGAAGAACACGAGCCATTTGCCGCGATAATCGGACAGCTTCGCCGCACCGAAATCCGTTCCGTTTCCGAGCGCCGTTTCCAAGTTGAAGTCCGGTGCCGGACGACCTACCAAACGTTCTGCCATGATGCATTCCTCCTGAAAATCCGGTCTTGATGCCGGGTCATTTGTCCACGTAGAAAATCGTACCATTCCGAATGGACAAGGTCAAGATGAAAGTCATTCCTTTTTTGTAATGATTATAATCAAGGAATTATTTGGTCATGGCAGCGACAATTAGATCTCCCATCGCCTGCGTTCCGATGGCCTTGCTCTTGTCCACCGCGATGTCGCCCGTGCGGTGGCCGGCATCCAGCACGTTCTTGACGGCACGCTCAATGACGTCCGCCGCCTCGGCGTAGCCGAAAGTCAGCCGGAACATCAGCGCGACCGACAAAATGGTCGCAATCGGGTTCGCGATGCCTTGACCGGCGATATCCGGCGCGGAGCCGTGAACCGGCTCGTACAAGCCGAAGCTGCCTTCGCCGAGCGAAGCGGACGACAGCATGCCGATAGAGCCGGTGAGCATCGCCGCTTCATCGCTGAGAATATCCCCGAACATGTTCTCGGTGACGATGACGTCGAAGCTGGAAGGACGGCGCAGCAGCTGCATCGCGCAATTATCCACCAGCACGTGTTCCAATTCCACATCCGGATATTCCGGCGCGATCCGGTTCACCGTTTCCCGCCACAGACGGGAAGTTTCCAGAACGTTCGCCTTGTCCACGGAAGCCAGTTTCTTGCGGCGCGTGCGCGCCACTTCAAAGCCTTGGCGGACGATCCGCTCCACTTCTTTCACGTTATATACGCAGGTGTCCACCGCTTCTTGTCCGTTTTCCGAATCCCTGCGAAATTTTTCACCGAAATAGATGCCGCCCGTCAACTCGCGGATGACGATCAGATCGGTACCTTCGAGCACTTCCGGCTTCAGCGTGGAAGCATCCTTCAGGCAGTCGAACACGACCGCGGGACGAATGTTCGAGAACAGGCCGAGCGCTTTCCGGATGCCGAGCAGACCGGTCTCGGGACGCAGCTCCTTCGGATTGTTGTCCCATTTCGGTCCGCCAACCGCACCCAGCAGCACGGCATCCGCGTTTTGGCACAGCTCCAACGTCTCCTGAGGCAGCGGGGTACCTTTCTCGTCGATCGCGATTCCGCCGAACAGGCCGTGAGACAGCTCAAACCGGTAACCGAACAATTCCTCCGTACGTTTCAACACTTTTTCCGCTTCCGCCACGACTTCCGGGCCGATTCCGTCGCCGGCGACTACGGCAATCTTTTTCACTTCCGCCATATGACCGATACACTCCCCTATTGCGTTTGTCCGCATGGACGATTATTTCAGTTGTAGCATACGAACCGGTCAGAGGCAAAATAGATAAAATCTATGGCTTTAATAGGCATCGCCTTTTAACGTCCCGGTTTCGGTGGTGATATAAAGTCGGTATAAATGCCGAATACGCCTATTTTGCGGTAGCGGTCATATACGGCAGGGTCATTGATCGTGTGCACGTAAAGCGCCGGTGAACGTCTTGGACGCTCTTCCGCCATCCATTGTAACCGCCTTCACTTTCGGCGTGCTTCGAACGAAATTCAAGACCTGCTTGTCCGTATCTTTGGATTGATAGAGCGTGTAAATGTAGGAATCGAACGGATAAATTTCCTCAAGAAGGTCGTACATCTTGCGGTTGTAGAGCTGAGGAACAATTCTCCGCCCGATTGACCGATCGTCGTATTGAATCAGTTTATCGGCGATCAACCGGAATTGCTTTTGAATGGTTGCGGTCTGCAAATTTTTCGTATCCGTAACCAGATACACATCCGGGAATAGTCCCATGAGCTGTAAAATATCGTCGATATCGAGAGGTTGGAATTGCTTGTGGATCGGAAGCTCTTTGAATGTCATCCAGGACAAGGGTTGGTGGTTCTCCACCGCGGGACGTTCTTGACCGAGATGCTTATACATGCCGGGCGACCAGTCATGCCGGGCGACCAGCTGACCGTCCGCCGTGAACTGCAGATCGACCTCGAATACGCGGAAGCCTTTGCCATAGTTCGACGTGAAAGCTTCGTAGCAGTTCGTATACGTTTTCCCGTCAATGCCCCCCATCGCGTGCGCAATCAACCGTTGGTCCGTCCAATCTTTGGGGGTATCGGCCATAACGCGCCAGGGCACAGACAGCGTGAGCAGCGCAATCAGCAAAACCAAGCTGGAACTCTTTCGCATATGTATCCCTCCGTAGACCGGCGTTTTCGAACTATTACCCGTCAGTCCCGGCACAGACACAAAAACCGCCCTCCGAAGAGAGCGGTTTTCCGTGAGGCATTTACGATTCGGAATCGGGGGGAAGAGGCGGCGCGGCCGTCCAGCTGCCCTTTAAGCCTTTCAATACTTGCGCATAGCTCAGAAAATCGGTATAGACGCCGGACACACCCGTTTGCCGAAGCTTGAGATAAGTGCTGTAATCGTTGATGGTGTGTACGTACGTTCGGACGCCGAGCTTCTTCAAGGAATCGATGAAGTCTTTCTTAGCCCGGCTCGGCGGCATCGCTGCGGCTTTCACCCTGGGATTGCGGCGCAGGAATTCGACCACTTGTCCGTTCGTATCCTTGGATTGATACAAGGTATAAATGTAGGAGGAAAACCGATGGATCGAGTCGACCGTGCCGAGCATTTGCTGATGGTAGAGCTGCGGAACGATGCGGTTCAGTAAGGCGGGATCGATCCGCTCGGCTTCTTCCGTCAGCAGTTTGAACTGTCTCTTGATCGTGCGCTCGTCCGTAAACTTGGTATCCAGCACGTAGTATACATCGGGGTGCTGGACCATGAACTCGAGCAAGTCTTTCCATTCCAGGCCTTCATAACGGTTCAAAATCGGAAGCCGCTTGAAGTCCTCGAGAGACAGAGGATTCCAATCCTTCAAAGCCCCCGTAAACCCAACTTGTCCGAACTCGACAAACAGCTTCTTCTCCCAATCGTGCCGGGCCACCAAATGCTCGTCCGTGGTGAGCATCAAATCCGTCTCGAATACCCGAAACCCTAGCGCGTAATTGGTCTCCAGAGCTTCGCGGGAATTCGTCCGGTCCGCTCCTTCCACCCCTCCGAGAGCATGGGCGATCAGCGGATGCTCGGTCCAATCCAGAGTCTGGCCCGGCGGAGCGCCCGAAGGCGACAGAAGACTCAGGAGCAGCAACAGAGATGGAAACATGTGTCCTCCCGGGTCTTATTTAGTTGTCGGAATGATCCTGCCTCCTAGACTTTAACCGCGGAAACCGGTCAGCGAACCAGCACGCTTTCCATCGCTTGCGACAGGCGTTTCATGCCGATAATCGTATTTTCGGCATCATTGTGGGTGAAGTTTAGACGCAACGTGTTCGCTTTCGGATTTTCGGCGAAGAAAGTCCCTCCCGGAACGAATGCGACGCCCAAGCTGACGGCGGTCTTGAGCAGCTCAGCGGAATCTACCGCTTCGGGCAGCTCCAGCCAGAAGAACATGCCGCCTTTCGGCTCCCGCCAAGAGACGCCCGGCCAATCTTGCTCACGAAGCAAGCCGGCCATCTGACGCATCCGGGCTTCGTATTCCTTGCGGACGAACGAGATGTGACCGTCGAGATCGAAATGCTCCATCAGCTGATACAGCGTCTGCTGATCCAGCGAGCTGGAATGTAAATCCGCCGCCTGCTTGGCGCGCGCCATGTTGCGGATCAGATCGGGATCGCCCATCACCCAGCCGGTCCGTAGAGCGGGAGCGACGGTTTTGGAAAAGGTGCTGGTATAGACGACGCACGAGCCCTGCGGATGTTGATCCAGCGAGAAAAGCGACGGGTACGTAACCGATTCGTCTCCGAACTTGAGTTCTCCGTAGGGATCGTCTTCGAGAATCAGCGTATTCGCCGAGCGGCAAAGCCCGAGTGCGCCCTTGCGTCGCTCCAGGCTCCACGCCTGGCCCGACGGGTTCGAGAAGGTCGGAATGACGTAAAGCATTTTCGGCTTATACTGCTGCAGCTTGGCAGCCAGGTCATCCAGGTCGATGCCGTCCTCGTCCCCCTTCACAGACACAAGCTTGGCGCCGTAGGAGCCGAACACCTGAAGTGCGGACAAATACGTGGGACTTTCCACCAAAATCACATCGCCCGGATCGATATAGATCCGAGTGAGCAGATCGATGGCTTGCTGGGAGCCGGTCGTAAGCAGCATATCGTCGGGCGTCACGCTGACGCCCTTCTTCGCCATCCGCCGGCAAATGCTTTCGCGGAGCGGCAAATAACCTTCCGTCAGCCCATATTGAAGCGCCCGGTTGCCATGCTCGAGCACCCGGCGGAACGCTTCTCCCACCGCCTGAACGGGAAAATGCTCCTCTGCCGGCAGCCCGCCGGCAAAGGAAATGATGTCATTCCCTTGCGTAAGTTTCAAAATATCGCGGACCGCAGACGAGGAAAACGTCCCCAGACGCGCGGAGTATCGGTAGTTCATCCGTATTCCTCTTTTCGTTTGGCTATCAAATCAGATCAGCGTGACGTTGTCGCGGCGGCCGCGTGCGGGTCCTTGACGTTTGTCGACGAGCCGGTTGAGCGCATCCACGTAAGCCCGGGCGCTCGCCTCGAGAATATCCGTGCTGACGCCGCGTCCGTGCGCGGAGATTTCGCCCTGCTTCAGCAGTACGTGCACCTCACCTAAAGCGTCGGTACCGTCGGTGACGGATTTGATCGTGTAATCGTCGAGCTCCACCGCTTCGCCGGTCAACGCATCGATCGCTTGGTAAATCGCGTCGACGGTACCGTTCCCTTCGCACTCGCGTTCGACGATTCCTTGAGTGGTTTTCAGGCGTACCTTCGCCGAAGGCACGGCATGGGTATCGAACGAGACGACAAGCCGCTCGAGCGCAAACACTTCCGGCGTCTCGACGATCTTTTCCTCCAGCAGCGCGCGGATATCCTCATCGGTGACCGATTTTTTGCGGTCGGCCAAATCTTTGAATTTGCCGAACGCCGCATTCACCTGATCTTCCGTCAAATCCTCATATCCAAGATCGATCAGCTTCTCGCGGAAGGCGTGGCGGCCGGAGTGCTTGCCCATGACGAGCTTGCTGTCCTTGAGGCCGATCGTTTCCGGCGAAATGATTTCGTAGGTCGTTTTCTCCTTGAGCATGCCGTCCTGGTGAATGCCCGACTCGTGCGCGAAGGCGTTGGCTCCCACGATCGCCTTGTTGCCCGGCACGACCATGCCCGTCAGCTTGCTGACGAGACGGCTCGTTTTGGCGATTTCCTTCAGGTTCAGCGAAGTTTTCGCTTCGAAATAAGCCGCACGGGTTTCGAGCGCAAGCGCGACTTCTTCCAGCGCGGTATTGCCGGCACGTTCGCCGATGCCGTTGATCGTGCCTTCGATCTGGTCGGCGCCGTTCTGCACCGCGGCCAGCGCGTTGGCCGTCGCCAGTCCGAGATCGTCGTGGCAGTGTGCCGACAGCTGGATTTTTTCAATGCCCGGCACTTTCTCTTTCAGCGTCTTGAAAATATTCCCGAATTCATAAGGCGTCATATAGCCGACCGTATCCGGGATATTCACGACAGTGGCGCCCGCGCGGATGGCCATCTCCGTCACCTGGCACAAAAAGTCCAGCTCGGTGCGGCCCGCGTCCTCCGGAGAAAACTCGATTTTATCAAAATATTGCTTGGCGTAGCGGATCGCTTTCTCCGCCGCTTCAAGCACCTGCTCCTTCTCCATCTTCAGCTTATGCTTGCGGTGGATCGGCGAGGTTGCCAGAAATACGTGGATGCCGGGGTCCTGCGCGCCCTTGAGCGCTTCCCTCACCGCGTCGATATCCGGCTCGCGAGAACGCGCGAGGCCGATGACGGTGGCGTTCTTCACCGCGCGCGCCACGGCGTTCACCGCGGCCAGGTCGCCGGGGGACGCTGCTGGAAAGCCGGCCTCGATCCGGTCTACGCCGAGCTTCTCGAGCTGCAGCGCAATTTCTACTTTCTCCTGGGTGTTGAGATTGACGCCGGGCGATTGCTCGCCGTCGCGCAAAGTTGTATCGAAAATATAAATTTTTCGCATGGCAGGGAATCCCGCACCTCCTTATAGAAAACCCCGGCTGCAGCCGGGGCCTCGTATATTCAGCTTATTTCTTGATCCAGTGCATCATGCCGCGCAGCTGGGCGCCGACCGTCTCGATCGGATGCTCCGCTTCGTTGCGGCGGGTAGCCGTCAGGAAGGCACGGCCGGATTGGTTTTCCAGGATGAAGTCGCGCGCGAAACGTCCGGATTGGATGTCGGTCAGGA
This sequence comes from Cohnella pontilimi, assembly GCF_005049045.1. GTDB lineage: Bacteria > Bacillota > Bacilli > Paenibacillales > Paenibacillaceae > Cohnella > Cohnella pontilimi. The sequence goes on along the minus strand of NZ_SUPK01000007.1, from coordinate 71,985 downwards.
CGGCTTTCATCGCTTTCTTCGTTTCGTCGGTCACGATCCGGGGACCGGTAACGTAGTCGCCGTATTCCGCCGTGTTGGAAATGGAATCGCGCATCGACGCAAGGCCGCCTTCATACATGAGGTCGACGATCAGCTTCAGCTCGTGCAGGCACTCGAAGTAAGCCATTTCCGGAGCGTAGCCGGCTTCGACCAGCGTTTCAAAACCGGCTTTGACGAGGGCGCTTGCGCCGCCGCAAAGAACGGCTTGCTCGCCGAACAGGTCGGTCTCGGTTTCTTCCTTGAACGTCGTTTCAATAACGCCCGCGCGGGTGCAGCCAATGCCTTTGGCATAAGCCATTCCGATGTCAAACGCTTTGCCCGTTCCGTTCTGGTGAACGGCGATGAGGCCCGGAACGCCGAAGCCTTCCACGTAAGTGCGGCGAACCATGTGACCCGGGGATTTCGGCGCGACGAGCAATACGTCGGCGTCTGCAGGTGCGACGATTTGGCCAAAATGAACATTAAAGCCGTGGGAGAACATGAGTGCCGCGCCTTTTTTGAGGTTCGGTTCGATCTCGTTTTTGTACACGGAAGCTTGTGTCTCGTCCGGCATCAAAATTTGAACGACGTCCGCTTTGCGCGTCGCATCGGCGACAGACAGCACTTCGAAGCCGTCGTTGCGGGCCTTGTCGGCGGATTTGCCGGCACGCAGGCCGATGATGACGGACAAGCCGCTGTCGCGAAGGTTTTGGGCTTGAGCGTGGCCTTGGCTGCCGTAACCGATAACGGCGATCGTTTTGCCTTTCAGTACACTGAGGTCGGCGTCTTTCTCATGGAACAAATTCACTGGCATGGGATGGAGTCCTCCTTCAATTGGTGTTGCAAAATGTATGGCGACCCTCGAAGCGGGCGTTCCAAGAGAGCTTTCGCGCATCCGCGCGCCTAGTTCTCCTCGAACCCCCGCTCCGACAGGAAGCTGAAGCGGGAATGCGTTAAAGCACGTTCGTATGAAAATCAGCGGCTGCCTCTGGCCAAAGCCGTTACGCCTGTGCGTGACAGCTCACGAATACCGTAGGGCTTAAGCAATTCGACCATGGCGTCGATCTTGTCGGTGTCGCCCACGACTTGAACAATCAAGGTGTTCGGTCCGATGTCGACGACGGCAGCGCGGAAAGTTTCCACGATGCCCAGCACCTCCGGGCGGGCGGCGGGCTCGGCGTTGATTTTGATCAAACCGAGCTCCCGCGCCACCATCGGATTGGAACTGATGTCGATGACCTTGATCACGTCGATTAATTTGTAGAGCTGCTTCTGTACCTGTTCGATCGTGCGGTCGTCGCCAGTGGTCACAATCACCATACGGGAGAGCCCGGATTCTTCAGACGCGCCTACGGTAATGCTCTCGATGTTGAAGCCTCGGCGGCCGAACAGGCCGGACACCCGCTGCAGAACGCCCGGCTGGTCGTTGACGAGAATGGAGATCGTATGTTTGCTCATTCCGCATCCCCCATAATCATTTGGTCGATCGTGCTTCCTTGGGTGACCATCGGATACACGTTCTCGTGCTTGCGGACGACGAATTCCACGACGGCTGGACCGGGATGACTAAGCGCCTGTTCCCAAGCCTTGCGCGCTTCTTCTTTGTTCGAAGCGCGGAACGCTTTCACGCCGTACGCTTCGGACAGCTTCACGAAATCCGGGCTGCCGGCCAAATCGATATGGCTGTACCGGTTGTCGTAGATCAGTTCCTGCCACTGGCGGACCATACCGAGCACCTGGTTGTTAATGATCGCAACCTTGACCGGGATGTTGTTGATCGCACACACGGCCAGCTCTTGGGAACACATTTGCATGCCGCCGTCTCCGTTGATGGATACGACGACGCGATCCGGATTTCCCATTTGGGCGCCGATCGCCGACGGGAACCCGAAGCCCATCGTGCCCAATCCGCCGGATGTGACCCAGGAGCGCGGTTTGTTGAACGGATAATATTGGGCCGCCCACATCTGATGCTGACCGACGTCGGTCGTGACGATCGCGTCCCCGCGCGTCGTTTCGTGAATCATGGAAATGACCCATTGCGGCTTCAGCTCGGTGTCCGAATCGATATACTTGAACGGTTTGGCCGCTTTCCACACGCGGATCTGCGCCCGCCAGGCGTCAGCTTTGTCCGCGCGTTTGGCGGCGGCGTTGGCGATCTGGAGCACTGACTTAACGTCGCCGACGATCGGGATGTCCGTCGGCACGTTTTTGCCGATTTCGGCCGGGTCGATGTCGATGTGTACAATTTTCGCATTCGGAGCGAAGCCGTCCAGCTTGCCCGTCACGCGATCGTCGAAACGCGCCCCGATGTTGATCAGCAAATCCGCGTTTTGAATGGCGGTGTTCGCGGTCCATGTGCCATGCATGCCCGGCAAGCCCATATGCAGGTCCTGCCCGCTTGGGAATGCACCGAGACCGAGAAGCGTCGTCGTAATCGGGATTTCCGTCTTCGTTATGAACTCGAACAGCTCCTCGTGCGCGCCGGAGTAGATCACTCCTCCGCCCGCAAGCACGACCGGCCGTTCCGCCGTTTCGATTGCGCGGATCATTTTATCGACTTGACTGCGGTTCGGCTGCACCGTCGGGTTGTACCCGCGAAGCTTCACTTCAGCCGCCGGCTGGAACAACGTTTTCTGCGCGGACACGTCCTTCGGAATGTCGATGAGCACCGGTCCTTTGCGGCCTGTGTTCGCGATATGGAACGCCTCGTGAATGATCCGGGGAAGATCCGCCGCGTCGCGAACCAGGTAGCTGTGTTTGGTGATCGGCATCGTGATGCCGACGATATCAGCTTCCTGGAAAGCGTCTGTACCGATCAGGCTCGTCGCAACGTTCCCGGTAATGACGACCAGCGGCACCGAATCCATGTAAGCCGTCGCGATGCCGGTGACGAGATTCGTGGCCCCCGGCCCGGAAGTCGCGATGCAGACTCCGACTTTACCGGTGGACCGTGCATAGCCGTCGGCCGCATGAATCGCGCCTTGTTCGTGACGGGTCAACAGGTGGTTGAAGTCGGAGAAGCCGTACATCGCATCGTAAATGTAGAGAACCGCGCCGCCCGGATAACCGAAGACGCAATCGACACCCTCCAACAACAGACTGCGGAGCAGCATTTCCGAGCCGGAAATGACTTCGGGCTTGCTCCATTTTTCGATTAACTCTTCCTTGGATTTCAACGTGGCACTTTGAGCGCTCATCCGTCATCCTCCTTTCAATTGTCCATGGCAAACAAAAAGCCTTCCGTCCCCGAACGCCGCAAATCGACGTTCTGGGACGAAAGGCTGTTCCTTCCGCGGTACCACCCGAATTTGCCGCACACCTTACAATGGCGGCCTCTGAAGGTCCGGTCTTCGCCGCTCGGGCGTGACTCACGAACCTCGGCGCTTTAACGTGCGCCACTCCGATTCCCCCTACTGGGCCGCTTGGCGGCGGTTCGGGCGAACAGCTCCGAGGAGACAGTGCTGCAGGGATTTTGGCATCGGTCTCAGCATTCCCGACGCTCTCTGAACAAAAGAGCCCTCTCGCTTATTCCTCATCATGGCTGTTGTGATGTTCGTTCGATTAGGTATCATTATATGCTTCGAAAAACCATTCGTCAATACGCCAAAGCGATGAAGTTTTCGCGGCTGGAACCGCCTGAACGGGCGTAAGTCATACCGTGTCAAATGCTTGGACCCCGCCGGACCGGTCATTCATACGATAATAGAAGGAACTGTGCTTGTGCCGATTCGGAGCAGGGGAGGGCCTTCAATGATTCGTTGGATGCAGCCGGGGGATGTCCCCGGCATTGTGGATTTGGTCCGCACCGAGCTGGTGCCTCTTTCCACCCGCAGCCATCCGCGTGACAGCCGGCTGTACACCGATGTCCGGACGCGTCTCCGCCGCGGTGAGACGCTGGTCGCGTCGGATGGAAGGAAAAGCGGTCCGTTCGCCTTTATTCACATGGAATTCCGCGGATCGACGATGTACATCGATATGCTTGCAGTCCATTCCGGCTCCCAACACCGCAGTTGGGGAACGGAACTGATGAACCGGGCGGAGAAATACGGACTGTCCAAAGGCTGCATCGAATCCAGGCTGTTCGTCGATGACACCAATTACCGCGGGATGCGGTTTTACGAGAAGCTGGGCTACTCTGTCGTTCGTGATATCAAGGAATTGAAGTGTTATGAGATGTATAAATCGCTTCTATCCTCCTACGGCGACTCCAATCCCTGGAATCTTATGAACGCTCAGTGGTGAAAAAAAACCGGCCGAATCGGCCGGTTTTTTTTGTGTGGGGAGATTACCAAAAGAAGCCGGGAAAGCCAAATCCAAACCCGCCAAAACCGGCGAAAGGCAGTGTGCTGATGGCTAAAATGTCGAACAAAGCGAGAGGCAAAATGGCTTTGGTCTGCGCTTTGCTCCCGTCCAACGGCTTAATCTCGAGCTCCTCTCCGTTCACGCGGACCAACTTCCCCTGTACGACAGTACCGTCTTTGCGGAGCGCAATAATGTTTTGGCCGACCATTTTCTCTACTTCCGCGCGAGAAACGTAGGACATGCCGAATCCTCCTTTCCAACGATGCGAGCGCAATGCCGACAACTGTCCGCCATGTTGTTGCGAACAGCTCTTGGCTGCGATCCGCATGTTCGGTTTTGGTCAACGGCACGACCTCACTGACGCCGCATGGTGCGGGTAAGGGTTGTCGAACCATTGTCCTATACCTTATGAGACGGAGGCGTTCTCGGTATGTACCGCTGTCTATCGCTGGCAAAAGCGGGCGGTACGATTCCGAAATGCAGCGCGAATAAATAAAAAAGCTCCGGTCGCCCGGAGCTTGTCTGTGTTACGCGTTGATTTTTTCTTTAGCTGCGCCAGCCAGCGAGTTGAACGCTTTAATATCGTTCACAGCCAGATCGGCGAGCATTTTGCGGTTCACATCGATGCCGGCCAGCTTCAGGCCGTGCATCAGCTTGCTGTAGGACAGGCCGTTTTGGCGGGCTGCCGCGTTAATACGCACGATCCACAGCTTGCGGAAATTGCGCTTCGTTTGGCGACGGTCGCGGTATGCGTACCAGAGGGACTTCATGACCTGTTCTTTAGCTTTCTTGAACAGGCGGTGTTTCGCGCCCCAGTAACCTTTCGCCAGTTTCAACATTCTATTGCGACGGCGGCGTGTGACGAATCCGCCCTTAACTCTTGCCATAATTCATTACCTCCCGGAAAATGGTTAGCGATTACTTCAAGTTAGCGAGTTGCTGCTGCAAACGACGTACGTCTCCTTGCGCCATCAACGGCTGATTCGACAGCACACGCTTCTGGCGTCCCGACTTGTGGGACAGCAGGTGGTTTTTATATGCTTTGTGACGCTTCACTTTGCCGGTACCGGTAATTTTGAAGCGGTCTTTCAAGCTGCTGTGCGTTTTCATTTTAGGCATTGAAATGCTTCCTCCTGTCAGTGGCTCTGCTTTGGAGCCAGAATCATGATCATCGCGCGGCCTTCCAATTTCGGCACGCGCTCTACCACGCAAATATCGGCAACTTCCTTCGCGACGCGCTCCAAAATCTTCTGTCCGATGTTGGCATGCGCGATCTCACGGCCGCGGAACCGCACGGAACACTTGACCTTGTCGCCTTCATTCAGAAACTTCACCACGTTGCGAAATTTCGTCTGATAGTCGTGTTCCTCAATGTTCGAACGGAACCAAACTTCCTTCAGGTCGACGATTTTTTGATTCTTCCGGGCTTCTTTCTCTTTCTTCTGCTGCTCATAACGGAACTTGCCGTAGTCCATGATGCGGCACACCGGCGGTTTCGCCTGCGGGGCCACGTTGACCAGATCCATGTTCGCGTCAACAGCCATCTGCATCGCTTCCCGGAACGGCTTGATGCCCAGCTGTTCGCCTTCGGCACCTACGAGACGCACTTCCTTCGCCCGGATTTCCTCGTTGATTTGATGTTCCTTGCTAATAATGTTCCACCTCCGTATCGGATTGGGAGTCTCCGATAAATAAAAAAAAGCGGGTCGCATTGGACCCGCATCCTGCTCACACTCGGTTCGGCGCTGCGGGGCTGTTCCCCGATATCGCCTTCATAGTGGGCTACGCGTACCAGTCAGCGAAAGCCGAGCAGGTGAGAAGCGGGCGCTTCTGCTTTTGCGTGCTGAATCATCCATATCCCATCAGTCACCTGAATAATATATCACGCCGGGCAACCCTTGTCAACGTTTAGGCCGAAGCCGCACAAAACCCCGGGACAAGCCCGGGGCCGCTCGTTACATTTGTTTTCCCTGCACTTCTTCCAGCCGCAGAACGCGGGTGTGCTGCGTATGGCTCCACGTCTTGTTGTTTTGTGTGAAAAACGCGTAGATCGTAATCGGCCACCAGGACAGCAGGAACACCGGGAACATCAGCAGATAGGCGTACACTTTCCACGACTTCACTTTTTCCAGCATCATCGCGAACGGGAACTGGGCGCAGCTGACGAAAAGCGAAGCCGCGGTTACCCAAACCGGTAAATAATAATAGATCGAAGTGAACATCGGCGCGCCCGGCGCCGCTTGGTCGAACCAAAGCACCAACGTCAAAATCGAACCGATCAGCACGTTGTAGACCGTAATCGTGTAAAGCGCCGTATCGAACTTGGCCAGATTGCGTTCCTTAAGGCTCTGCCATAACAGCGGGAAGAAATAACGTCTGGCTACGCTGAAATGACCCTGCATCCAGCGAAGCCGCTGCCGTGCAGACGCCCGGAACGTGAGCGGCTTCTCGTCGTACACCTTCGCGTCGTAGTTCATGACGGGATAAATTCCGCGCTGTACGCAGCGCACCGTAAATTCCAAATCCTCGACAAGGCTCGTGGCTCCCCAGCCCATTTCCTTGAGCAGCGCCGTGTCAAAGCACATGCCTGTGCCGCCGAGGAAGTTGGCCATCTTGAGCCGTGTCCGGGGCAGCTGCCAGAGCCGGTTGCAGAACCAGTAAGTAATGCCGTAAGCGGCGGTAATCCAGGAATCTTCGGGATTTTTGGTGTCCAGATAGCCCTGTACCACTTTATGGCCTTCACAAAGGCTGTTGTTCATGTGATGGAGGAAATCCGGATCCACCAGGTTATCCGCATCCAGCATGACGATGCCGTCATATTGCCGTTTGCGGCTCCACAGCTCCTTCAGCATCCATTCGATGGCGAAGCCTTTCCCTCGTTGATGTTTATTGAATCGTTCGCAAGCGAACACGCCGTCATAGCGCCGAACAACCGATGCAGTTCCGTCGGTGCAATTGTCGCAAATGACAAATATGTCAAACAGCTCGCGGGGATAATTCATTTTCAGTAAGTTCTCGATCAGAGCTCCGACGACTTTCTCCTCGTTGTGCGCGGCAATCAGTACGGCGAATGTTTTTTCCGGATCGCGAAACCCGGCGGTTTTTTTGGCCTTCCATCCGAAAATGGACAGTACGAATTGATACACCCCGATTGCGCCGACAATGATCTGAACGACAAACAGAATTTTGTTCAACATATGCGGTTGTCCCCCTAGACCCCTTTTTTCGTCTTTATCTATCTCTCTGTTTGTGTGCTTCATGGCGAGTTCCCAGTTTTTATCCATTGGCTGCCAAGTCACATTTTACATTCTCTTCGGTTTCGGCTGCTTTGTCAAAAAAGGAAATCTCCGTTATCCGGGATTAACGAGAGCATACCGCACTTGAGGAAGTGTCAGCCCCCGCATCACCTGTATTTCTCACGAGAAAGCCGTATTTCACCGTTTTCCAACCGAACCGGGGCAGCCATTCCCTGCGCACCAGTCCAATTTTTAGTAAACCGCACGCTTGCAATACTCTCCATCAAAGTTTACCCAGACCCCGTACAATGTAAAACGCCGAAATGCCTTAAAATGACAGGAAAGTCGATGAAACTTAACGGAACGGTGATAAAAAGTTAATATCGTGTTAATACCGGTGTCATAAAGTGGACTTATATCATCGATCCGGCGCCCGTGAGCGGGACGGCGGAACAGAGGAGGACACCCATGAGCCGTTTTTACCGCCTTCTGCTGGTCGTAGACCGTCCCCTGTTTTTGCACGTGAACCTCCGTTGGCATCATACTGCGATGAATTGGCTATTCCAAATGTTGTCCTTACTCGGCGGCGCCACGTTTACTCTCTGCTTCTCGCTGGCTGCCGGAATGTTCGCGCCTGAACCGTGGAGTTCTGCCGGCTGGCAGGCGCTCGCCGCCGTCGCGATCAGCCACTTGCCCGTCGCACTCGCCAAGCGCAGCGCGCCCCGGCTGCGTCCGCATCTCGAGTTTCCGGAAATCCACACGAACCGCCGTCCGCTTCGGGATCCTTCGTTCCCGTCGGGCCACACGACCGCCGCATTCGCGATGCTTACACCTTGGATGCACGCCGATCCGACGCTCCTTCCGATGCTGCTGCCTGTGGCAATAGGCGTGGCGCTCTCGCGCATTTATTTCGGGCTTCACTACCCGAGCGACACCGCCGCCGGCGCCCTGCTCGGCAGTTCCACCGCGCTGCTCATGTCTCTTTGCATTTGATGTACAAAACCCCGGTTTTCACTGCATTCGCAGTGAACCCGGGGTTTTTCGCGTTGCCTCTGCCGCCCACCGATAATCTCACCTGTAAAGCAACTTTATTGCCTTGCACGATGCCGAGCACCGATACTTGCATCTGTAAAGCAACTTTATTGCCTTACACGATGCCGACCACCGATAATCTCACCTGTAAAGCAACTTTATTGCCTTGCACGATGCCGAGCACCGATACTTGCATCTGTAAAGCAACTTTATTGCCTTACATGATGCCGACCACCGATAATTGCACCTTTAAAGCAACTTTATTGCCTTGCACGATGCCGAGCACCGAAACTTGCAACTTTATTGCCGCTTTTTCAGTCAACGTGCGCGTTTCGTCCAAATAGCGGCACGGTGTGCCGTTATTTAACCCGCCGCCACCGCTCACTCCGGGGCCGGTTCCTTGGCACCGCCGCGGCGGGCTTGATCCTCAAGCTCGCGCGCAACTTCGGCGCGGTATTCCGCCAATGCTTTGTCCCCGATCACAGCTTCCAGACGATAAATCGGCATCCCTTGGCCGACGAATTTCGTCTCGTATTCGGTCATGACGAGGTCATCGCGGATCCCTTCGCGGTGCAGATGGAGCGAAATATTGCGCATTTGCAGCCCTGTTTGGGCGAGACTATTTAAGGAAAACTCGAACAGCGTAAGCGAGTCCGTTTTGAAGTGAATTTCCCCATACGCATCCAGAGCTTCCTTATACTTCATCAAGAAGCGCGGATGGGTCAATCTCCGGCGCGCATGCTTGGATTTCGGCCAAGGATCGCTGAAATTCAAATAAATGCGGGAAAGCTCGCCCGGCTCGAACATGGACTCCAAGTACTCCACGTTGCCCCGGACCAGCGCCAGATTCGGCACCCGGTCTTGTCCATTCTCGCGCCAGACCGCTCTCGCCTTTTCGCTGCCCCGCCGGAGAAGCTCGTCATAGATATCCATTCCTATGTAATTGATCTGCGGATTGTTACCGCTCATGCGGCTGATGAATTGGCCCTTGCCCATCCCGAGCTCAATATGAATCGGATGGTCGTTGCCGAAAAATTCGTGCCACCGGCCCTTCCACTGCTGCGGTTCCAGCACCACCAGATCCGGCTGCTGTTCCAAACTCTCGCGTATGTTTTTTCTGCCTCTCAGGCGCATGCATGTTCCTCCCGAAAATCGCTGCTTAAGCCTCTATTCTGCCCAAACCGGGTGATCCTGTAAAGAGACGACTGTTTTCACGCCTTTACCGGTTTTCCGACCCACCGTTCATAGAGCCAGATCACAAGGCCCAGCCAAACCCAGCTTGCCAAATACCCGCCCAGTACATCGCTGGGGTAATGGACGCCCAGATAGATACGGCTTAGTCCGATCATGATAATCATGAACGAGCACACGGCGATGAGCAATATTCGGCCTGCCAGGCTCGGAACGTGTCGCCAGAGCAAGTATCCGATCGCGCCGTACATGGCGAACGAAGCCATCGCATGCCCGCTTGGAAACGAATATCCGACCTCTTCGACGATTCGGTGGATGTTCGGCCTTTCCCGTTGGAAGGCGGCTTTTAACACCCTGTTCAGCAAAGGAGCGCCCCCGGCCGCGGCGGTCAGCAGAATCAATTCTTTGCGGTGTCGAAGCACAAAAAACAGCACAAAGGCGAGAATGACAAACACCAACGTCGCCGGTCCCGTCTTGCCGATCCAGCTGAAGAACATCATAATCCGGGTCAGGCCCGGATTCTCCCAGCCTTGCACGATTGCGATGATCCGGGAGTCGAACGCGGAGATCGTTCCGCGGCCGACCTGGAGTGCCAGCCATCCGAAAGCGGCGGCCGCGAGCAAAGCGAACCCGTAGGCGCTGAGCAGCCGAAACGGAAATTTCATCATGTTCCTCCTCCAAAGTCCGTACAAATATCATTTTGTAGCTTACCACAAAAATACAAAAGCCGGGCCCCCTTGCGCAGGGATTCCGGCTTGCTCGACAGCGACCGTTAATTAAGCGTTCGTTTATCCTCGATTTGATATTGACCTTCGAGTGCGTGATTCAGTTTTTTCCGGGCCGACACTTCAAGAAGGTGATTGTTGTGAAACTTGTAGCCTGCGAGCGCCATAATTTCTTTGACCGTCAATTCGACCTTCACCGTGTCGTCCCCTTGGGGGATGCGTACGACGGAATTCATGCGCCTCACCTCTCCGGTATTGGATGTTTTGCGAAAACGCTTACCAATGAGTCGATCAACTCAGACAACCATGGAGATAAACGGGTGATGTCACATTTTTATTTGGATTTGACGCCTTTACAATTTAACATACCATGTAAGGTTTTTCAAGCGGATGAAGTGCGGATTTCGAGCAGCGGACTGCGGCAACGGAGTGGAACTCCTCGCAATTTTTCGGGGTTTTCGCTACAATGAATACCAATGAAAGAAAGGAACGAATGCGCATGAAAACCATCTTGGAGCCCGCCGCGGAGTCTCCGTTTCTTTGGGGGGACAAGCGGTTTCATACATGGAATTATGAAATGAGACAAACGTTCGGCACGAAGGTTTTCAAGGTGATGCTGGATGCCGGCTTCACGTGTCCGAACCGGGACGGAACGATCGCCGCCGGCGGCTGCACCTTCTGCAGCGCCAGAGGCTCGGGTGATTTCGCCGGCAGCCGGAGAGACGACTTGGTCACGCAATTCCAAACCGTCCGGGACCGGCAGCACCTCAAGTGGCCCGAAGCCCAATACATCGGCTATTTTCAGGCTTATACCAACACTTATGCTCCTGTGGAAACCTTGCGGGAATATTACGAAGCGATTTTACAGCAGCCCGGCGTGGTCGGGTTATCGATCGCGACCCGGCCGGACTGTCTGCCGGACGACGTGGTCGATTATTTGGCCGAACTCAACGAGCGGACGTACTTGTGGGTGGAAATGGGCTTGCAGACGGTCCACGAGTCGACGTCCGAGCTCATCAACCGCGCCCACGACACGGCATGTTTCCGGGATGCGGTGGACCGGCTGCGGGCTCGAGGGATCCGTGTTTGCGCGCACATCATTTACGGCCTGCCGGGCGAAACGCCGGAAATGATGCTGGAGACGGGCCGCCAGACGGCGGCGATGGACGTGCAGGGCATCAAAATCCATCTCCTCCACCTGATGCGGAAAACCCCGATGGTCCGGCAATGGCGGGAAGGCTTGCTGCAGTTCCTCGAAAAGGATGAATATGTGAGCCTCGTGGTCGATACGCTGGAGATGCTCCCCCCTGAAATGATCGTTCACCGGCTTACGGGTGACGCGCCGAGAGATTTGCTGATCGGCCCCATGTGGAGTTTGCGCAAATGGGAAGTTTTGAACGCGATCGATGCAGAGTTGGTTCGGCGACATAGCTGGCAGGGTAAGTCGTGGAAAGGAAGCTGATCGAATGGGCTTTCTGTCCGTTTTGAGCATGGCGCACCGGTGGGTAACGGAACGCGCGGGATCCGGGGACACGGTGATCGACGCGACGGCCGGCAACGGCGTAGATACGCTTTTTCTCGCACAGACGGTCGGCCGCGGCGGAGCCGTCTTTGCTTTTGATGTGCAGGAGGCGGCTTTGGAACGCACCAAGCGACGGCTGGCCGATTCCGCGGCCGCGGAATCTTTGGCTCCCGTGACCCTGCTCCGTGCCGGGCACGAGAGGATGAGCGAGCTCATCCCGGCTTCTTTACATGGATATGTACGAGCCGTTATGTTTAATCTCGGGTATTTGCCGGGTACGGACGAAACGCTGATCACCGTTCCGGAAACGACGCTACCGGCCTTGGAGGCCGCGTTAGGGCTCCTCGCCCCCGGCGGCGTGTTGACGGCGGTTTTGTATCCCGGGCATGCCGGCGGTGATACGGAAGCCGCGGCTGTGGAGAGATGGGCTTCAGCCCTGCCCGGATCGCGCGCTCAAACAGTGGTGTACCGCTTCTCTCAGAAGCGATCGGCGCCTTTTGTAATCGCAGTGGAAAAACGATAGGGGGCTTTGTCGGATGGCAGTTCGCAAAATCGAGCATGTCGGCGTCATGGTAAGTTCATTGGAAAGATCGATTCCTTTTTACGAAAACGTAATCGGATTGAAGCATCTGGAGACGACGACCCACACGAACGGCGTGATCCGTCTCGCGTTTCTCGCATTTCCGGGCAGCCCGGATACCGAGGTCGAGCTGATCGAAGGATATACAGGCAGCTTGTCCGACGAAGGCCGCGTGCATCACATCGCGTTTAACGTAGACGATATTGAAGCCGAACTGGCCCGCATCCGCTCCTTGGACGTGTCCGGCCTGGACGAGGAGATCACCACGCTTCCGAACGGCAGCCGCTACTTTTTCTTCCGCGGTCCGGACGGCGAGTCCGTGGAATTTTTCCAATCGACCCGGGGAGGCGGCTTAGAATGACGAATTTGAAACCTTATCCCTTGCATTTTCAGCCCGATTTTAAAGAGAGAGTGTGGGGCGGACGCGCCCTGGAACGATTCGGCTTCGACGTGCCCGCGGGTGCGATCGGCGAAGGCTGGATGATTGCGGACCATCCGAACGGCGTCTCGCACGTGACGAACGGCCCGTTGGCCGGTAAAGGCCTGGATGAAGTCCGGCAGGCATACGGCGAGGCATGGTTTGGCACTAGCGGCGGCGCGTCGGGCAACGGGCGGTTCCCGCTGCTCGTCAAGCTGCTGGATTGTAACGACGATCTGTCGGTTCAAGTCCATCCGAACGATCACTATGAAAGGCTGCCGAAGGGCGAGTTGGGCAAAACCGAAATGTGGTACGTGCTCGACGCCGAGCCGGGTGCCAAAATCATCTATGGGCTGAAGCCGGGCGTTACACGCGAGGATATGGCCAAGGCCATCGCCGAAGACCGGATTATGGACACGCTTCAGGAAGTGTCTGTGCAGGCGGGCGACACCTTCTATATTCCAACGGGAACGGTTCACGCCTTGTGCGCCGGCGTCCTGGTTGCAGAAATTCAGCAAAATTCCGACACCACCTACCGACTCTACGACTATAATCGTCCCGGATTGGACGGCAAACCGCGCGAGCTGCACATCGAAGATTCCTTGAAAGTGATCGCTTATGAAGGCGCCGGCGCGAGCCGGATGAAGACCGACGGCGTGAAGCCGGGCGAGTGGCTCACGCTGGCCTCTTCTCCTTATTTCGAAACGGAAAAAGGGGTCGTAGACGGGGAATGGCAGTTGTCCACCTCTTCGGAAAGCTTCGTTATCTTGATCGTCTGCGAAGGGGAAGGCACCGTCGCCTGGGCGGACGGCGTACTGCATGCAAAACCGGGCGACTGCTTCCTGCTGCCGGCCAACCTGGGCGGCTACACGCTGGAAGGCGGCATGACCGTACTGCGCAGCCGGGTTCCGTGAATCCGCTGTGGAGGATACGGAGCAGTGGGCGTCGAAGTCATAAACGGTTGATGATACCGCGCGGCATGTTCCGCGCGAAAGGGTGAGGTCGATGCGCCAAGGTTTGATTTTGACGGGTCTCGGCATTGCCGTCTGGGGTGCCGCCACCCTCTTTTTCCGGTTGTTCGGCGATTGGGTGCTGGTGGAGCAAGGAGACGCACACTTCGGCTCCTCGTTGTTCCTGCTCGAAATGCTCACGCTTCTCGTCTTGATCGGACTGGCTCTCGTGGTCCGGCTTCGCTGGTTCCGGGAGCGCGGCTCCGCGACGCGTTTTGGGTATATCGCGACGGCCGTCGGCTTGCTGCTGTACACCTACACGATGTTGAACCGCGAAGCCGTATTTCCCTCTTTCTCGCCGGGGCAGCATCAAGCGTTCACGGTTTGGATGACGCTCGGCTATGCGCTCACACTGCTGGTGCCTGCGGCCGTGGACCGGCTGGTGCCGGATTCCGCGGGGCGTGTCGCTGCCGAAGACAAGGACGAAGAACTGGAAAACACGGATGGCAGAGCGGCCTCCGAACGCACAGCGGAAGAACCGGCAACTCCGGAAGCCGAGTGAAATCCTGAACCGTCAGATTTCATGCGGCCGGAATGCGAGCTTTCACCTTTCCACCGATTCTTCTCAAGTGCCAAAGTACACTTATTCTTCTCGGTTTCCACCCCATTCTCGATTTGAAGTGCTAAAGTACACTTATTTTTGCAGGAAATCGGCTCCGACAGGCCGTATACCAGGAAAATAAGTGTACTTTGGTTCTTGTTCGGCTCATAACGCGAAAAACCGGCCGAAATAAGTGTATTTTGGCACTTGCCGCGCGATTGATGACCCATATCGCAGGAGGTTTCCCCCGTATGTCAACGTCAACCGAAGAGCACAAACGCGAAGCGCCCGCCCGCGTCCGCTGCCTGATCGTCACCGTGTCCGACACCCGGACGCCGGAAACGGACAAGAGCGGCGCGCTCATCCGGCAGCTGCTCGAGGAGCACGGGCATCCGGTCACCGGGCATCGGATTGTGCCGGACGAATATGAGATGATTTCCGCGCTGCTTTGCGAAGCGGCGGACGATGCCTCCGTCGAAGCCGTGCTCCTGAACGGCGGAACTGGAATTGCCAAGCGGGATGTCACCGTGGAAGCGGTGCGGGCCGCCCTCGACAAGGAGCTGCCCGGCTTCGGCGAGATATTCCGCTATTTGAGCTTCGCGGAGGACATCGGCTCAGCGGCGATCTTGTCCCGTGCAGTGGCCGGCACGATCGGCAGCAAAGCCGTATTCGCCATGCCGGGTTCGACAGGCGCGGTGCGGTTGGCGATGACCCGGCTCATTCTCCCCGAGCTCGGGCATGTAATGCGGGAAATTTATAAAGACCGCAAATAACACGGCGACTATAAAAACAGCCTTCCCATGACTCCGCATACGCAGCGGATCATCGGAAGGCTGTTATTCATTATGATTTCAAAATCGCTTCAATCCGCGACAATTCTTCGTCGCTAAAGGACAAGTTATCGACAATGGCGGCATTATCGTCGAGCTGGCTAACTTTGCTCGCGCCGATCAACACGCTGGTGACACGGCCTCCGCGAAGTACCCAGGCCAAGGCCATTTGAGCCAGCGTCTGTCCGCGCTCCTGCGCGACATCGTTCAAGCGCCGAACCTTGTCCAGACGTTCCGGCGTGATGCTGCTCTCGTTCAGGAAAACCGACGCCCCCGCTGCGCGGGAATCGCCCGGAATGCCACCCAGATACCGGTTGGTCAGCAGCCCCTGCTCGAGAGGCGAGAACGCGATGGAGCCGACCCCGTTCTCCTCCAGCACATCGAGCAGCTCGTCCTCGATCCAGCGGTCGAACATGCTGTAGCGCGGTTGATGGATCAGCAGCGGGGTGCCGAGCTGCTTCAGAATCGCGATCGCTTCGCGGGCTTGCGGCGCGCGATAGTTCGAGATGCCGACGTACTGTGCTTTGCCGGAACGTACGATGTGATCGAGCGCGCCCATCGTTTCTTCGAGCGGCGTATCCGGATCGGGGCGGTGGTGGTAAAAAATATCGACGTAATCCAGTCCCATACGCTTCAAGCTCTGATCCAGGCTGGCGACCAAATACTTGCGGGATCCCCACTCTCCGTAAGGGCCTTCCCACATGTAATAGCCGGCTTTCGTGGAGATGACCATTTCGTCGCGGTAAGACTTCATGTCCGTCGCCAGCAGTCGGCCGAACATCTCTTCCGCGGATCCCGGAGGCGGACCGTAATTGTTCGCCAGGTCGAAATGGGTTATGCCCAAGTCAAACGCCCGGCGCACCATCGCGCGCCCGTTCTCGAAGGTGTCGATTCCTCCGAAATTGTGCCACAGCCCCAGCGATACTGCCGGCAGCTTCAATCCGGAACGTCCGACACGATTGTACTTCATCGTGGCGTAACGTTCCTTGCTTGCCGAGTAAGTCATAGCTCCTGCCCCTTTCCCATTCAGAGAATTGGATGACGCTCTGCCGCCCGCCCGTCCGGCAGCGGCAGCGCCACGAGTCGCGGCGGCGCTTCTTCTCCCGAATACAGCACCACCAGCGCCGTTCCCTCGGATCTATCCACACGCCCGTCCTGCATCCACAATCCGTGATCGAACGGCAGACGATCCAATGCCGCCTTCTTTTGCAGCTCCCGTTCGTCCATGCTCATCCGCTCCGCCGCCCATTTCAGGCCGCTCGTCCATTCCTTTTTGTCCATGCGGTCATCCCACCACGTTTTGCGCGGCTTGTACTTGTGCTGCAGGTAATAGTCGATTTTGAGCAGCCCGAACGCCACATCGCGGTCCAGCTCAGCCGGCGCGTCGCTTTCCAGGAACGACCACAGCCGGATGAACAAATCCTCAAGCTGGTGCCCGATCCGGCTCCATCCGCGGGCTTCCCAATAGTCTCCAAATTTCTGGAAAAAATCAAAAGGGGACGCATACACACGGCTTACCAAATATTCCATGGTGCGGTCCATCCGGTGGGCGTTCCAATATTTATCGAGTACGTCTTCCACCCGTTTAATGCGGACAATATCCCCGAACGGCATCAGATCGTTGCCCAGCATCTCGTAAGGTGCCCGTTCCATATAGATGTAGCCGAATTTGTCCGCATCCCGCCGCAGTCCGGTTCCCCGCAGCATTTTCAGAAAACCCAGCTGCAGCTCCTCCGGACGGAGCGCAAAGACGTCGTTAAACGTTTTGCGAAACGTATCGTAGTCCTCATGCGGAAGCCCGGCGATCAAATCCAGGTGCTGGTCGATTTTGCGGCTTTCCTTGATTTTGGTCACCGTTCGCGTCAGCTTGGCGAAGTTCTGCCTCCGCTGCACGGCCAGATTGGTCACGTCGTTCGTCGACTGCACGCCGATCTCGAACCGGAAAATCCCCGGAGGCGCATGCTCCGCCAGGAAATCCAGCACCTCGGGACGCATGATGTCAGCGGTAATCTCGAATTGGAACACGCAGCCGCGATGGTTATCGATTAAAAATTGAAAGATTTCCATCGCATAGTCACGTTTGATATTAAAGGTGCGGTCCACAAATTTGATGAGTTTGGCGCCGCTGTCGATCAAGTAGGTCAAATCCGCTTTCACCCGCTCCATATCGAAGTAACGGACGCCCACCTCGATGCTGGACAAGCAAAACTGGCAGCTGAACGGGCAGCCGCGGCTCGTTTCGAAATAAACGACACGGTTCCGTAATGACGGAATATCCTCCTCAAAACGGTGGGGCGAAGGAATCTCGTTCAAGTCCAGCTTCGGACGGGGCGGATTCAGCACGGCCTCGGCCTGTCCTTCTTTGCGGTACGCGAGACCGAACACGAAATGATATTTGCGCTCTCCGGCCAATTGCCGAAGCAGATCGCGGAACGTCTCCTCTCCTTCTCCCATCACGATAAAATCGACCGCCGGCAAACGGCTCATCCATTCCGCGGTGTCGTAGGATACTTCCGGCCCGCCCAGCACGATTTTCACATCCGGCAGCACTTTCCGCAGCATGTCCGCCACAGCGATCGTCTCTTCAATGTTCCAAATGTAACAGGAAAAGCCGATCACATCCGGCTTGCGCGAATACAGGTCCGCCGCTATGCTCATGGCCGGATCTTTAATGGTAAACTCCGCAATCTCGATATCGAACTCGCTTGCGTTGAAAGCTTTCAAATAGCGTAAGGCGAGCGAAGTGTGAATATATTTGGCGTTCAGCGTCGCGATGACGACTTTCATGGCGTTGATCCTCTTTCCTAGTCAGGCTTCTCTTCTATTGTAACGGAAGAAACCGCCGCAAGACAAAAAGAAAGACAGCCCCGGCCATTACACACAGGGATGTCCTTCTTCATGCGGCTGCTTAGGAAGCCTTCAAGCCTTCCTTGGCACGCTTCTCGATTCCGTCGCGGAACATCTTCATTGCCGGAATGTCCACTTGCATCCCGTCGTCGGCTTTATTGAAGAAGGCACCGTTCGTTTGACCCAGCACTTCCAGCAATTCAGCCGTCAACTTCGCAGTGACCGTACCCGGATGGCTTGACACCGTTTTTTGAAAATGGGTTTTCATTTCCGGAAGCACGTGATAGGAATCGTCATAGTTCGGCGTATTGTCCAGACCCACCAGGTATAAGGTCAAGTATTGGACAAACCATTGCTCTACTTTGGCATATTCCGGAGAGTCGGGATATTGCTTCGCGAAATTTTCGGCCTGGATGATCCGTTTCACCAGCTCGTCCCGGGAAATGGCAAAGGCGGCGTCCGTCATCGTTTTATGCTCCGACTCCGCGGCCATAATCGACAAATAGTCTTTCATGGCCGGGGAAGCACTTTCCGCCGATGCTTGGAGTTTCGCATAGTCGACGATCGGGTAGACGAACCCTTCGCTGGTCTCGAGCTTATACCCTCCGTTCAAGGCTTCGGATGCCAACTTCCGCGTCTCGTCGTCTTGGATGCCGTTAATTTGCTCTTGATTCAGAGGGAGGCGAAAATTCAGCTTGGACAGCTCTTGCTGGATTTTTTCGGCCTCAAATTTCTTCTCCATCTCCGGCTGGTTCCGGGTGTAATACTGATCCATCGCGCGCAGCATCTCATCGGCATCGGCCGGAGACGCCGCCGCCACCGACCGGCCGAGTTCGCTCAACAGCTGATCCGCCGGCATGTTCTCCGAAGCGTGCTGTACAAACTCATCCACCAGCCGTTTGTTCGCGGATTCCGATGGAGCCGGTGACTGCGTCTCCGGCGCGGTCACGGACGGAGAGCTCGGAGCGGGAGACGGTTGATCCGCGGCATTGCGGTCTCCGCAAGCGCCGATCAATAGGACTGCGGCAAGTGCCGCGGGGTATCCAGCCTTTCGCAAAAGGCGGTTCGTCATGGAACAGACCTCCTTAACCCTTTTGCTTAAACGGACGATTCGATTCCCTCTAAGGTTGCGGCTTCGGGTTATTTCACGCTTAATACAATACGTTCGCGGCGCCGCGCCGAAGCGAGGCATGCTTCGAGCAGCTTCATGCCGGCCACGGCATCTTCCGCAGGGAAAGCCGCCGGCTCGAGGCCGCGGACCGTACGGGCGAATTGATCCGCTTGACGTACGTAAGCGTTGACGCCGTAAGGTCCTTCCTTGCGCGTCGTGTTTCCTGTATACACGGTAATTCCGTCACCGTCCGCGGGCGGCAAAAAGGCATGATCGAGTACGATGCGGCCATCCGTTCCGACAATTTCGAGCGAGTTGCGATAATACGTCCACATGCCGCAATCGAATGTCAACGAAAGCCCGCCGCGAAATTCAACCAACCCGGAGGCCATCATGTCCACACCTCCATGATCGGGCGAGAACATCGCCTGAACGGTTACGGCTTCCGGCTCCGCACCGAATATAAAGCGGGCCGCGCTTAACGGATAACAACCCACATCGTACAGCCCGCCTCCTCCCCATTCGACGACGTACCGGATATTTTCTTTTTGAGCTGCGCCGTTAAATGAAAAAACACTATGTATGCCTCTTAGTTCGCCGATTTCCCCGCTTGCGATAATCTCCTTGACCCGAGCGATGCGCGGATGATGACGGTACATGAATGCCTCCGCTAAGTGCACGCCCGCAGCCCGGCAAGCTTCTGCCATTTCCTGCGCTTCTTCGGCATTCAGCGCGATCGGCTTCTCGCACAGTACATGCTTGCCCGCCCTTGCGGCCGCGAGTGTCCAAGGCTTGTGCAAATGATTCGGAAGCGGAATGTAGACCGCTTCGATATCCGGATCCGCCAATAGCTCCTCGTAGCTTCCATAGGCGCGGGGAATTCCGTATTGCTCCGCTCTCCTCCGTGCTTTCCCGATGTCGCGGCTGGCGATCCCCGTCAAATCGGCGGTCTCCGAAGCCAGCAAAGCCGGAATCACATCCCGGTCACCAATATTCGCGGCGCCGATCATTCCCCATCGTAAACGCTCCATGCCCGATCTTCCTCTCACTTGGAATCGATTCCCATTATAGCATGTGACCTTTCTTTCAAGCCCGCCATTTTTGCGATACAATGGAACGAATAATCGCTTGCCGACTGAAAGGATGAATCGAAAATCATGCCTTACCGCTTCATTGCCATCGATCTGGACGACACGCTGCTAACGGACGATTTGACCGTCACCGACACCACGAAGGAGGCGATGAAACGGGCGATTGCCCGGGGAGCGCACCTCACGATCGCGACAGGCCGAATGTTCGATTCCGCGCAGCGGATCGCCCGGCAGGTCGGATTGAACGTCCCGATCATCACCTATCAAGGTTCCCTGGTCAAAAACCTGCTGGACGAAAAAGTGCTGTACGAACGCGCGGTACCGGCGGCGGCCGCAGCCCGGCTCTACGAATATTGCCGGGAACACGGCCTCCACCTGCAAACCTATATAGAAGATAAACTGTTGACCGGAGAAGATAACGAAAAAATTCAGGCGTACGCCAAACAGTCCAAGATTCCGTATACCGTCGTGCCGGACTTCGGCTCGCTCGCGGCTTCCTCCCCGAAGCAAACGAAGCTGATCGTGATCGACGATCCGCAGCGGCTGGATGCGATCGCGCCGGAGCTCCGGGAGCTGCTCGGCCCTGACGTGCATGTGACGAAATCCAAGCCGCACTACCTGGAATTCCTTCACCGGGAAGGGACGAAGGGACACGCCCTGCGTTTTATGGCGGAACACTACGGCATTCCGATGGAAGAGACGATTGCCATCGGCGACGCGTGGAACGACCGGGAAATGATCGAAGCGGCAGGGCTCGGCGTCGCCATGGCCAATGCGGTACCCGCTCTCAGAGAGCTGGCGGACTATGTGACGCTGAGCAACAATGAGGACGGCGTACGGCACGTGCTGGAGAAATTCGTCCTGGGATAAATAAAACCGGCAGCCTGAATGCGATCAGGTTGCCGGTTCGTTATTTTCGCCTGTGTATCTTTGTTTGCTTCGCTTGGCTTTCAGTAGACGGAACATTTCGAGGCTTTCGAGCAAATGCAGCGCTTCCTCGTCCGTCAATTCCTCCGGCCTGCCCCCCACCCAAATCCGGTTGGCGGATTTTCCCTCGTTATCCCGGCCCGTCAGCAGCCAGTCCAAGGACACTTCGTACATTCCGGCCAATTCCCGCAGCGTCTCGTTATCCGGTTGAGACTTGTTGTTTTCGTATTTAGACACCGTCGTAAAATCGATACCTAACTGCTCGGCGACCTGATATTGGGTCAGACGTTTATTGGTTCTCGCTTTTTTCAACCGGGTACCGAACGTGTTCATCGCGATTTTCCATCCCCTCTGCCTTCAGTATACGGGATGAAAAAAACGTGTGAAATCGGGTTGAAGAAAATTCAAGATTGTAGTTGAAAATTGAATGAATTTCGAGTTAAAATAAGGAAAATTGACAGCTGCATTCCATCGTTTCGGAGGCGATCCCGTGTACTTGTACCCTGCACCTCTATGGATGTGGATTCTCGGTATTTCTTGCTTGATCCTGTTCTGTTATTTGGAATATCGGGACAGGCTCGATAACCCCAACCGCAAAAACGAGCGGGACACTCGGCCTTAATGTTAAGAATGAACCTCTAAGATTTCAAACCCAGCTTTCTGGGTGGGAGATGCGTGCGCAGCAATTCTTTTACCTGCTGCCATTGTGCGCCGATGTCTCGTTTTGGAACCAAAATTGCCCGATTGCGGGCCAAGTAGAGAATGAGCTCATTACGTGTTTCCGCCGCCCTGTAAACGTCTGCCCATTCTACCAGGTTGGATGATTCCGCCGTGGTATGCCGGATCCCGGTCTCCGAAAAATGCAGCTGCTGCTCCATTTGCGCCAGTTTATCGTTTTGGAACAGCTTCCGGGTTTTCACTTTGATCGACCACAAGTGCATGGCGATCAGCAGCCCGCTGAGCACCAGACCGGCCGGAATAAGGAGGCCGAACCGGCCGGCGTCCGCGGCACCGCCTCTCATGCCCGCGACCGCAACGAACACGATCCAGTAAAGGAAGAACAATAAAGCCATCTGCCGCCTTCCGTGGTATCGGTTGAACTCGGCATAATCGTCCGCCGTCAATTGGATGCGAACCGGTATCGTTTGTTGCTCCGGCATGGCCATATCCCCTTCTTAACCAAGCAATTTTTTCTCCATCGTCAATGTTTTGACCGTGCCCTCCGGCCGGACGACCAATTCCTGATCCACAATTTCGTAGCCCATATCCTGATACATCGCGACATTATTCTGCACGGTCTGTCTCACCCTGCAGCGGCTGACGTTCAACGCCTGGCTGCGTCCCTGCTGTTCAATCCAGCGGACAAGCCGTTTCGCGTAGCCTCTGCGTCTGCGGGAAGGGATAACGGACAAACGGAAAAAGGTAATCGCGTCGTCCCGCATTTCGTATCTGACCATGGCGGCGGGCCGCCCGCCTTCGTACAAAATCGCGGCTTCTTGTCCGGATTCGAGGCCTTCCCGAACGGACTCCACCGTCTCCTCCAAGGCGCTGGATGGCGGCACGGCCGTACTATACTCCTCGAAGGCTTCCATCATTAGCGAGTGCACGACGGCTGCGTCCTCCGCTCCCGCCGGACGTATATCGACGATCGGGTCGACCTTGACGATCGGAACAGGGCGGGTTTCTTCCAGTTCGGCGGAGAGAGCTTCAGTAGACAGCGGGGTCCGTTCTTTCCCCGTCGCCGACATGCTGTTGAAGTATGATTTCGCAGAACGGGTGAAGAGCAGAAAGACGATGACGAGGCCGATCACGAGTTCAATTTGATTTCGTATCGAAAAGACGAGAAGCAGAACGGCTGCCAATAAAGCCGGCATCCTCTTTTTGCGGCGAATGTAGTAAACGGTCAGAACCGCTGCTGCAACGGGGATGGCCATAAATACGAGATTCAGTACAAGCTCGCCGGCTGTAAATTCCTTGAGATTCACTTTACTTTGTTGCTGCAGAGTCGGCGATATCACAATGGCGATATTGATGCCAAGTGTCATCAGGCTAAGCAGCAATTTGACATAAACAAGCCATTCCGCGGTTCGAATGCTGTTCGGTTTCGGCAACGCAACGTCCTCCTCATGCTCGTCCGTCAAGGCTTCGAAAATGGACATATCCCCTCTATTGTATGTATTTTGATGTATAAACACAAAAAAAAGGCGCGTTTCGCCGTCCGGAACGGATGCGGCACGCGCCGAAAGCGGGTCTTATTCTCCCGCCAGCACTTGATACCATACGCCCTGTTTGGAATAAAGCGTATCGCGGACTTTGCTCCATCCCCCAAGATACCCGATGTCGAACAATTGCGGAGGCTCGGGATACCGGTCCTTCAGCTCGACGGCCAGCGCGGGCAGAACCGGCCGGAAGCCGTGTTCGGCGAACAGCTCTTGCGCCTGCCGGCCATGGAGAAACTCGACGAATGCTTCGGCGGCTTCGCGAACGCCGTGACGATCTGCATTGCGATCGACGACCGCGGCCGGATTCTCGATCAGTATCGTGCTTTCCGGCACGACGATTTCATAAGGAATACCTTGCAAGATTCGGGCCATCAGCTCGTTCTCATAGGTAACGATGACGTCGCCGACTCCGTATTCGAAAGCGGCCATCGACGCCCGCCCGCTCTTATCCATCGATTCGATGTTGCGGTGCACGTCCGCCAGAAACTGTTTGGCCGCCGCCGGGTCTTGGCGTCCGCCAGACGCTTCCGAGCGCTTCAGGCCCGCTCCGTAAATCGCATTGATGTCCCACTGCGCTCCGCCGGACGTTTTCGGATTCGGGTACAACACTTTGACACCGGGACGTGTCAAATCCGCAAAATCCGTGATGCCGAGCGGATTTCCTTTGCGCGTACCGAGAACCACAATGGACCGGGTGACCATCCCCCCGTCCGCCGACCGTTTCCAGTCCTTGGGCAGCAGACCCGCCTTCGCGATTTTATCCAAATCGCCTTCCATGGCGAGCAGCGCCACATCCGCTTCAAAGCCGCCTATGATGGCGCGCGCCTGCGTGCCCGACGCCTCATAGGACTCTTGGAAGCTGACGTTCTGCCCAGTCTTGCCCTTCCAGTAAGCCTTGAAGGCGGGTAGAATATCCGCGAGAGCATCCTTCGCCACCGAGTAGGCGCCAATGACGAGCGTGATGTTCGCCTTCCCGTCGGCCGGCATGGGAGTTCCCGTCGCGGTCGCTGCCGACGGCTCGGCATCGCCGCCGCACCCCGCCAGCATGAACACGAACGCCGCGAGAACGGAGAAGCCGGCCTTTCTCACCAGCCGCTGTAACACGCTATCCCTGCTTCCCGGCTTCCCCATGTTGATCTCACCTCTTTAAAAAATTACAATCCGGAGCGCTTAAATGTGAACGGGCATCGGATCTTCCTTCAGCCGGTTCTCCATTATCCAGCTGTCGTTGTCGTTGAATAGGTACGCCCTGTGCACCAGCACTTGAATCTCTTCGCCCGGGTGAAGCACTTCCTTCTCCAGCGAACGGTAGGTCACGAGGCGGGACGCTCCCACGTCCACTTCGACGAGCCACTCGCTGCCGCGGAAGTGCAAATGACGGACCCGGCCCGTCTCGGTTGCGGATAGCAGCCGAAACTCGTTCGCTTGGCCGATCTCCACATATTCCGGTCGGATGAGCGCCTTCGTGCCCGGCCAGTCGGCCGCCTGTTCGAAGCCCCGCAAAGTCGAGACATCTTCCACGATCGTCGATTCTCCGATGAATCCGGCTACAAAAGGCGTCTCCGGGTTTTTGTAGATGTCCCAAGGCGAACCTTTTTGCTCCAGATTCCCTTTATTGATAATCATAATCTCGTCCGCTACTTCGATCGCTTCGTCCTGGTCGTGCGTGACGAAAATGGACGTAATCCCGAGCCGGTCGATCATTTCCCTCAACCAGGCGCGGAGCTCTTGGCGGATCTTCGCGTCGATAGCCGCGAACGGCTCGTCAAGGAGCAGGAGCTGCGGTTCCGGGGCCAACGCCCGCGCGAAAGCGACCCGTTGCCGCTGACCGCCGGACAGCTGATGCGGATAACGCTTTTCGAACCCCGACAAGCCGGTCAGTTCGATCAGCTCCGCCACCCGCTCCTTGATCCGGTTTTTCGGCCACTTCTTGACCTCGAGCCCGAAAGCGATGTTCCCTTGAACCGTCATATGCTTAAACAGGGCGTAATTCTGGAATACGAAGCCGATCTCGCGCTCCTGCGGAGGCAAGTCGTTGACCCGAGTGCCGTGAAATACTATATCTCCGGAGTCCGGCGTTTCAAGGCCGGCCAGCATGCGGAGAATCGATGTTTTGCCTCCGCCGCTGGGCCCGAGAAGTCCGATGAGCTGCCCTTTGGCGATCGAGAAATGGACGTCGTTCACCGCCGGGAACTCGCCGAACTTTTTGGTTAATCCGCGAACCTCCACATGCATCTCGAACACTCCCTTTTCGCATGCTTTCAAGAAAAATGATTTATCCCTCTCGGCGGGACTTCGCCCATTCCATCAGGAGCAACAGTCCGACAGAGCCGGCCGCGAGCACCAGCGCCACCGCATTCGCCGAAGCCAGGTTGAAATTTTCGACGTCTTGATACACCAACGTTGTCGCCGTCTGCGTTTTGAACATGATGTTGCCGGAAACGACGAGCACGGCGCCGAATTCCCCGAGCGCCCGCGCGACCGTCAACACGACGCCGTACACGACGCTCCATCGAATCGAAGGCCAGGTGACCCGCCAAAATGTCGTCCACCCGTATGCGCCCAATGTCGACGCCGCTTCTTCCTGCTGGCTGCCGATTTCCTGAAGCACCGGCATCACCTCGCGGATAACCAAAGGAAACGTCACGAACAGCGTGGCCAGAATCATGCCCGGCAGCGCGTACGCGATTTGAATGCCGCCGCGCTCCAGCATCGCGCCCAGTGCGGTCTCCGGCCCAAGCAGCAGCACGATCATTAGGCCTCCGATGACCGGCGAAACCGCAAACGGCAAATCGACGATACTGTTGAGCAGGCGCTTCATCCGTTCGCGGAGCCAAGCCGCCCTGACAAGATATAAGGAAAACAGGACGCCGAACGCTGTATTGACGACCGTCACGACGACCACAATCAGCGCGGTCATCCCGAGTGCATGAAGCGCTTCTGGCCTGGTCAGTCCGTGCCGGAACCCTTCCCAGCCCTCGCTCCATGCGCCGATGGCGATTCGAACGACGGGCGCTCCAAGCAACAGCGCGAAGACGACGCACGTCAAACCGATCCAAAGCCGCCTCATACGCCTTTCCTCCGGGATTGCAAGTAATTGACCAGCCATAAAATGAGCAGCGAGAACGTAAGAAGTACAACGCTGACGGCCGTCGCTCCGGTGATGTTATCGCTCTCGATCTCACCGAAAATGTACACCGAGGCAATGAGCGTCTTGCCGGGGATATTCCCCGCGACGAGGACGACCGCTCCGAACTCCGCCAGCGCACGGGAGAAGGCGAGCATGGCACCGCTCGCAATGCCGGGCAGCATCGCCGGCAGAATGACGCGGACGAATGTTTTGGCTTTGGTTGCGCCCATCGTATACGCCGCTTCTTCCTCGGAACCGTCCATTTCCTCCAGCAGCGGCTGAACCGCGCGGATGACGAACGGGAACGTCACGAACACCATGGCGATGACGATGGCCGGTTGATGGAACAGGATCGAGAAGCCCAGCTGCTCCGCCCATTGCCCGACAACGCTTTGCGGACCGAGCAGCAGCAAAATCATGAGACCCGCCACCGCCGTCGGCAGTGCAAAGGGCAAATCCACCAGGCTGTTGAGCAGCCCGCGCCCCGGAAACCGGTACCGGATCAGCACCCAGCCGGCCATTGTGCCGATCAGCACGTTGATCATTGTCGAGACGAAAGCAAGCTTTACCGTAAGGAGCACAGCCTTCCAAGCCAACGGTTCCGTAATGTTTTCGGTGAATGCGGCCAAGCCGGCGGACAACGAATACCCATAAATGCCGAGGATGGGAAACACGATCAACAAAATGAAGTAAAGCATGACTGCGCTGCGAAAACCCCAACTCCACCAACGGCTCTGTAGCGTGGAACTCACGTTGACGCGTACCTCCTGAGCCCGAAGCCGAATTAATTACTTACAATTCCTATTTATTTACTCGGTATTAGTACTTTAGCAAAACGGAACTTATCCCGTCAACCGATTCAGACGGGCCGAAGCCCATTTTTATTAAAAAAACTGATGTATAGTATTCTTTTCGCTTATGGGCGGTGTTTGGACACTTTTCGTGCGGGATGACGGATTTCCGTTTAATATAGGAGAAAGGTGCGGGAAGGCCCGCCGTGAAGGCGGGTGTTACAGGGAGGCGTCGTTTTGAGGGAGTATTACACGAAAGTTATGCAGCCATCCTGAGCGTTCATTCGTTCTCGATAAAATAGCGCTCCTCGCCGGCTTCCAGGACGGCCTGTCCTTGCGTGAAGTCGGTGATCCAGGCTTGAAACCTCTCCGCTTCGCCGGCTTCCGGAAGGCACAATACGCGTACGCGATCGGTGAACGCGACGTCTCCGACCCGGATTCCGCGGTCCCTCAGCACATTTTCGAGCTTGCCGTACCAGGTATAATCGATATCAACGGTAATTTCCCGGTGAAGTACCCGGACGATCGGATCCGCCGCATCGATCCCCGCAACCGCACCGTCGGTATAGGCGCGAACCAGACCGCCTGCGCCGAGCATGATCCCGCCGAAGTAACGGGTCACCACGACCACCGTATTTTTGAGACCGCGGTTTTTGATCACTTCGAGGATCGGTTTGCCGGCCGTGCCGCTCGGCTCCCCGTCGTCCAGCGCTTTCTGGAATTCGTCGCGTTCGCCGATGAGGTAAGCGGAACAGTTATGTGTGGCGTCCCAATGTTTTTTTTTGATTTCTTCGATAAAGGCGACCGCTTCTGCTTCGGTTTCCGCCGGACGGGCGTGACCGATAAAGCGGGATTTTTTGATCACGATTTCACGGCTGCCGTACTGACGAACCGTCGAATAACGCGCAATCACCTGTATTTCCCCCAATCGATAAATTTACATGACGGTGCTGAGGACCGGTTCCTGTTATCCTGCTCTGTCACCAGGAGGTGCTTCATATGGAATGCCGGGTAGGATGTGCCGCCTGCTGCATCGCCGTGTCCATCACTTCGCCGATACCGGGCATGCCGCTGGGCAAGCCGGCCGGCGTACGATGCGTGCAATTGACCGAAAATAACGCCTGCAAGCTGTTCGGACGGCCGGAAAGACCTTCCGTCTGCGGCAGCTTGCAGGCGTCGATCGACATGTGCGGCGAAACGAATGAAGACGCGTTGCGGATTTTGTCGGATATGGAGCGATTGACGCGGCCGAATCCTCAGTGATTCATTCTGCTTCTGCGGATTCGCTTCAAGGATACGACTCCGTAGGCGACGACACCGGCGGTCATGACGATCGGGACGAGGAACAGCATATCCGCCATCCAGGCCTCCAGCCAGCTTCTGACCCATTCGTCCCGGACCAGCAATTCTCCGGCGGTGTATCCGAGCAGGCCGGCTCCCAGCCATACGATGATCGGGAAACGTTTCATCAAACTGGTGAGCAGTTGACTGCACCAGACGATGAGCGGAATGCTGATGGCCAATCCGAGCCCGATCAGCAGCCAGTCTCCGTTCGCCGCCGCGGCGACCGCTACGACGTTGTCCAAGCTCATAACCACGTCGGCGATGACAATCGTCCGGATCGCTTGTCCCATCGTAAAGCCCGCGGTTTCCTTTCCCTCTTCCTCTTCAGTGGAAAGCAGCTTCACCGCAATATACAGGAGAAGAAGGCCGCCGATTGCCTCGATAAGAGGGATGCGCAGCAAGTAAACGGCTACAAAAGTCAAGACCACTCGGAAAATAACCGCGCCGAACGTGCCCCAAAAGATCGCCCTTTTCTGCTGCTCAGGCTTCAGGTTTCGGCAAGCCATCGCGATAACCACCGCATTGTCCCCGCTGAGTACGATGTTAAGCAAAATGATTTTTAAAAGTCCCAATAGCCAATCAATATCCATGTTGAGCCCCTCTCCTGATGATCGGCTTGCGTCTTCGCTGAAACGAGGCCAGGCGATCATATACCTTATCGATATAAATGAAATACCCTGTTTTCCGGAAAAGCAGACTCCTTGCGGAGCCTGCTTCCGTTGGTATACATGCCTTTAATGCCGCTGATTAGGACAGGCGGGCTTCCAGCGCTTTTTTCTGTTCCTCGAAACCGGGTTTGCCGAGCAATGCAAACATGTTCTTCTTGTAAGCCTCGACGCCCGGCTGGTCGAACGGATTGACGCCGAGCAGATAGCCGCTGACGCCGCACGCGATCTCGAAAAAGTAGACCAGGTATCCGAACGTATAAGCGGACATGTCCGGCAAGTTCACGATGAGATTCGGAACGTTGCCGTCCGTATGCGCGAGGAGCGTGCCTTCGAACGCTTTCTTGTTCACGAAGTCCAACGTTTTGCCGGCCAGGAAATTCAGCCCGTCCAGATCATCCGGATCGCTTTGGATCGTAATTTGCTCCGCTACCTCGCCCACTTGCAGCACGGTTTCGAAAATGATTCGGCTGCCTTCCTGGATGAATTGCCCCATGGAATGCAAATCGGTGGAAAAGTCGACGGAAGCCGGGTAAATGCCCTTGAAGTCTTTGCCTTCGCTCTCGCCGTACAGTTGTTTCCACCACTCTGAGACGAAATGAAGTCCCGGTTCGTAGTTGACGAGAATCTCCACGCCTTTGCCCTTGCGGTAAAGTGCGTTGCGGACGGCTGCATATTGGTACGCCTGATTCTCGCTCAAATTCGGGTTGTTATATTGTTTGGAAGCGTCCTGTGCGCCTTTCATCATCGCTTCGATGTCGATGCCCGCAGCGGCGATCGGAAGCAGCCCGACAGCCGTCAGCACGGAGTAACGGCCGCCTACGTCGTCCGGAATGACGAACGACTCATAGCCTTCTGCCGACGCCAGCTTCTTCAGGGCGCCGCGCTCTTTGTCAGTCGTCGCGTAAATGCGTTTTTGCGCGGCTTCTTTGCCGTATTTCTTCTCGAGCGCTTCGCGGAAAATCCGGAAAGCGATCGCCGGCTCGGTCGTCGTGCCCGACTTGGAGATCACGTTAATGGACCAATCCTTGCCTTCCAGCGCTTGCAGCAGATGTGTCACATAAGTCGAGCTGATGTTGTTGCCGGCGAAAAAGATTTGCGGCGACTTGCGCTGCTCCTTGGAGAGCGTGTTATAGAAAGAATGCTGGAGCATTTCGATGGCCGCGCGGGCACCGAGATACGAGCCGCCGATGCCGATCACGACCAGCGCGTCGGAATCCGAGCGGATTCGGGCCGCCGCTTGCTGAATGCGCGAGAACTCTTCCTTGTCGTATTCGGTCGGCAGGTTGATCCAACCGAGATAATCGGAGCCGGCCCCGGTCCCGTTATGTAATTGCTCATGCGCCAATTTCACCGCAGGCGCCAAATAGTCGACCTCGTGCTGCCCGACGAACTGCAGCGCTTTGGAATAATCAAAGCGAATCCCTTTGCTCATGTTTCATCCTCCTTCTATACGGTAGCGTGTCCACTCGTTGCATTTTTAGGATACTCAAATTTAGGCCCCCGCACAAGCAAAAACCCGCCTTCCTTATCGGAAAACGGGGTTCGTGCGGCGCTTTTTCTTTTTAGTCGAAGTGACGGCGGGCTGGCCAAGACCCTTGCATTTTGCGAAGCAGGATGATCTCCCCGGTATGATAGGCGTCGTGGGCGATCAGGCTGTTCAGCGCACGTCCTATCGTATGGTCGGGCAAGCTTTGGTCGAAATCTTCCTCTTTCATTGCAGAGATCTTGTGACGGATTTCTTTGTGAACACGGTCCAACCGGGCCAGCGTTTCCTGCCAGGCGGCTTCGCTCTTCTCCGGTACCGCGAACGTATCGTCGTTCGTCACCCCCAGCGGATTGCCCGTTTCCTTGCCCAACCACCTTTTTAGAAGCCGCTCCTTGTAAAAAATCAAGTGGTTGACGTTGCCCCAAATCGTACTTAGGGAGTCGAAGCCTTGCGGTAACCACACCGCTTGCTCGGCGGTTACTCCTTTTAAGGCGTCCAGCAGCGGGGGATACCAGTCTTCCTTGTCGTAGGCGTGATCCCACCCGTGAAGCAGCAGTTCTACCCGGTTCTTCATCACGTTCTCCTCCTTGGATTGGATGTAACTTGCTAAATTATATATATTGGTTACACCAAAAACTGTAACATGAACCGTTTTGGCGTGCAAGTAACTAGTGAAACAATTTTACGGGTGTTACAATGGAAGCAGACAGCAAAGGTGCAAAATGGAGGCTTGGCGCGATGTTATGGGACGATTTTCTCAACAGCGACTATCATGATTGGCGGGGTACGGGAAAGTCCGAAGACCGGCTAGACAAGCCCGGATGGCTGGCGAATTGGCTCGCGGAGCACGGCTTGAAGGATCCGGGTACTCCGACTTCGGCAGATATGAAGGCCCTTAAGCGGCTGCGGGCGCAAATCCTCTCCATCGTGCAAAAGTTGGAGGGCGGTTCCGCGGTTGAGGTCAGCGATTTGGCGGAACTGAACCGCGTTTTGGAGGAAGGCCCGGCGGTCCAGAAGCTGGAGGAATCCGATGAGGGGCTGCGGCTGAACACGGTGCGGCTCCGCCATGATTGGGCCGGAGTGCGTGCCGAAATCGCTGCATCCTTCGCCCGCACGCTGACGGAAGGCGAGACGTCGAGGTTCCGCATTTGCGACAATCCGGATTGTCTCTGGGTGTACTATGACGAGACGCGTAACCGTTCCAAACGGTTTTGCGACGATAAGATGTGCGGCAATCTCATGAAAGTACGCCGATTTCGCGCGCGCCAAAAATCCGCCGGACCTGCAGGAAAGAACGGACATTCATGATCTTGGCCGAGCCGGCCTGCATGGACCGTATTTCGATTTTGCCGTTTGGTATGGTACAAAAGAGATAGACTTTTTTATTCCCCGATAAGGAGACTCGGCAATGAAAACGATCGGATTTATCGGACTCGGGGTCATGGGAGCGCCTATGGCCGCCAATTTGCTTCGCAAAGGTTATACGGTCACCATTTATAACCGGACACCGGGAAAAGCGGAAGAGCTCGTCTCGCTCGGCGCTCGGGCGGCGGACTCGCCGATGGAGGCGGCCCGCTCCGCCGACGTGCTGATCACGATGATCAGCAACGACCAAGCGGTGGAAGAAGTGTACTACGGGGAGAAAGGCGTATTGGCCGGAATCAAGCCCGGTGCCGCCGTCATTGACTGCAGTACGGTATCCCCGGCTCTCTCCCGCAGATTGGCCGGCGATATTCGGGACAAGTACGCGCAATTTCTCGATGCACCGGTTACCGGGAGCAAACCCGCCGCGATCGACGGCACACTGTTGTTCATGGTCGGCGGGGACAAGAAAACGCTCGAGGAGAACCGGGATATTTTCGAGACGATGGGCAAGCAAATCGTGTACCTGGGCGGCAGCGGCGCCGGTTCGATCGCCAAGCTCGCCCACAACACGATCGTCGGCATCAACGCGGCCGGCTTGATCGAAGGCCTGGCGATTGCCGCCAAAGGCGGAATCGACGCCTCCGCGTTTCTGCAGATCGTGCAAGCAGGCGGTGCGGCAAGCAAGCAGGCGGATCTCAAGGGCCGCAAAATCATTGATCACGATTTTAGCGTTCAATTCTCGCTGGCACTGATGCTCAAGGATTTGAAGCTGTCCTCCGTGCTGACCGATACCATCGGCGTTTCCACCCCGATGCTTGAGGCGGCCAAAAGCTTGTTCCAGTTGGGCCAAAACGCCGGCTACGGCGAATTGGATTTGTCCGCGTTGGCCCAGGTATATGAGGAATGGATCGGCATGCGGATCAGCGAGCTGCAGCCGGGCGAGCTTGAGGGGCATTCCGGCGCAGCGGACCGGAGGAAACAAGCGCGTCTGCCGCTGAATATTCCGGTCATGCTCTCGATTTATCAATGGCTGCAGGAAGGCTCGTTCTCCGGGCAATCGGCGGAAGGTGTTCTGCGAGACGTCTCCGAAGAAGGCCTGCAAATCGCCTCTACACTGCCGCTCGCCGTCGACATGTTCGTCATCATTCATCTGCCGCCGGATTCCGGTCTGCCGCCGATGACGGGCCGGATCATCCGGATCGACAAAGAGGACGACATGTTCCACTACGGCTGCCTGCTCAGCGGTCTCCCGCTTTTCCAGCGGCTCCAGCTGAAGGAGTATCTGGACAAGCATTTAAGCGAGTAATTCGCGTCTGCGATAGGAAAAGCCCCGATTTTTATCGGGGCTTAATTGCGTTCGAGCTTGCGAGCTGGCGTTCGGTCGAGGGAGATAAGTAGCAGCGTGCTGCTATGTGCCGGTTTGGCTAACGATGGCACGTGGTCGGGGCAGGTGCCGCTGTTAGTTAGTGTGAGTCACTAACGATGGCACATGGTCGGGGCAGGCGCCGCTGTTAGTTAGTTAGTGTGAGTGACTAAGGATCACGTGTGGTCGGAGAGTGCGTCGCTGTTAGTTAGTGTGAGTGACTATCGATGGCGCGTGGTCGGGGCGGGCGCCGATGTTAGTTAGTGTGAGTGACTAACGATGGCCAGTGGTCGGGGCGGGCGCCGATGTTAGTTAGTGTGAGTGACTATCGATGGCGCGTGGTCGAGGTGGGTGCCGCTGTTAGTTAGTGTGAGTGACTAACGATGGCCAGTAGTCGGGGCAGGCGCCGCTGTTAGTTAGTGTGAGTGGCTAACGATGGCCAGTAGTCGGGGCAGGCGGCATTGTTAGTTAGTGTGAGTGACTGCCATCCGATCGACGGAATAAATAGCAGCGTGCTGCGATACCAAGTATATTTGACAGACTCATCCGGTAGCGGCTTGCTCACTGAAAAATGGCGACCGGGGAGGTCGCCATTTTGCGTTCACCTATTTATTTCAGCGCATTCAAAGCATCGACGTGTCCATTGCCGAAAAATTTGCGGTCCGTACCTGTGACGGAGTTGACACCCTGCTTGAGAAGCAGTCCTTTCAGCTTCTGCGGGCTCATCGGTCCGTACTTGTCCAACAAAAGCGCGGCAACTGCAGACACTTTTGGAGTCGCCATGGAGGTGCCAGCCATCCAGGAGTAGCCGCCGTTTTTATAGGAGCTTAGGCACATGTCGGTGAACCAGTCGCCGTCCGGATAGCGAAGGAAGTCGCCGCCGGGAGCCGCGATGTCGACAAAGCCGGAGCCCCAGTTGGAGTAAGACGAAAGCGAGTGATCCGGTCCCGTCGCGGAAACGGTAACCACACCGGAGACGCTGCCCGGCGCTTCAAATCCGGCACCCACGAAATACAATCCGTCGCCTCCATACTCCGCATTGAGATAGCCGTTCACCTGCGCCTTGTTGCCTGCGTCAATCGCTTCGTTGCCGGCCGCGACAACGGGCAGCACTCCATGGTCCGTGGCGTATTGCAAGGCGCGTTTGAAGGCTCTTAAATCCGCAATATCATTGCCTAAACTCGTCTTTTTGCCTGTGATCGGATCAACGAAGAAAGCTTGCCCAATCACGTCGTAACCGCCCAAGCTCATGGAAATGACGTTCACGTGGTCGTTCGTCGCTTGAATGATGGCCTTCGCGATCCAACTCGTTTCAGCCGACGAAGAACCAAACACGCGGTATGCCCGGATTCCCATGTTCGGTGCAACGCCAAGGATTCGGCCGTTGCCGGCGATTGTTCCTGCCACATGCGTCCCGTGGCCGTGTACATCCGTAACCGCGCTTGCGGCGCCTGTCTCCGCCGGTTCGCTTCCCTGGAATCCGCCGGCCGGGACGAAGTTCATCGAGCCGGGCAGCAAGTTGGCCTTGATTGCCGGATGGTTCGGGTCAATACCGGTATCGATGATCCCTACCACCGTATTGTGAGATCCCGTTCCCAGGTTGTAGCTCGCCCCATCATGCGTGACATTTTTGATATCCCACTGATAGCTCTTATACAAATCGGCATTCAGATTTACTGCGGAACTGCTTGTGTCTGCAGGTCCCGTCGCAGCTGCGTCTGCGAACGGAGCCATGTGCGAATCGGGCAGGCTCCATTCAATAGAGGGGCTCACGAGATCCACGTTCGCAAGACTCTGGAGCTTCGTGAGCGCGCTGGAATCCGCTTGGACCTCCGCAAACCCGATCTCCGGAATCGAGTCGACCAGCGTGGCCCCCACTTTGTTCAATTGACTCTGAAAATCAGCAGGAATCGCGTTTTGCTTGAACAGCAAAGAAAAATGCTTTGCACTGCTTGACGGCTGCGCATAGCCGAAGCTTGGCATCACCATGCCTAAAGCGAGAACTGCGCCGACAGCGAACATACTTCTTTTACCGAACAACCGAATCCCTCCCCAAATGGATACCTTCACTTGCGGTTGTAAATATTCAAGCAACCGGCCTCCATTTCCTTTGATGAAAGACGTCATACCGGAACAACCTTTGTCGATTACATACAAATGTAAAACACAAAAGAGGCGACCCTTGGGCCGCCTCTTTCGTTTCGAATCGTTTAGTCATCCAAATACGAGCAAATATAGTCAGTGACTATGTTTACCTTCAGCTTGAAACTGGAGTTCGCCGGGACCTCGAATGAGGTCGGTTCGGTGATTTGGAGCCAGTCGTCCCGGTTCGGGAGGAGAACGGAAAGCTCACCGGAAAGGATGTCCATGACTTCCTTCTGAGCGGTGCCGAATTCGTATTCTCCCGGCAGCATGATGCCGAGCGTTTTGCGGGTGCCGTCCGGGAACAGCACCGTTCGGCTCGTCACCTTGCCTTCAAAGTACACATTGGCTTTCTTCACGACCGAGACGTTATCGAATTGGGACATCGTTTCTCTCTCCCCGACCAGATCTGCGGTTAAATCAGTTTGCGGAATTGAGCTGCTACATTATCGACCGTGAAGCCATATTCCTTGATAACGCGATCGCCCGGAGCGGATGCTCCGAACGTTTCGATGCCGAGAACGGCGCCGGAATCGCCGACGTAGCGCTCCCAGCCGAACGGATGAGCCATTTCGATCGCCAGCCGCGCTTTGACGTTCTTCGGCAGCACACTGTCTTTGTAGCTCTGCGGTTGCTTGTCGAACAAATCCCAGCTCGGCATGCTGACAACGCGGACATGAACCCCTTGTTCCGCCAATGCTTTCTGAGAAGCGACGGCCAATTGCACTTCGGAGCCCGTCGCGATCAGAATGCCCTGCGGCTCACCGTTGGCCGCTTCGGAGACGACGTACGCGCCTTTCGAGATGCCTTCTGCCGCTTTTTCCGCCGTTCCCGGAAGGATCGGCAGGTTTTGGCGGGTAAGCACGAGAGCGACCGGATTGTCGTTGTTTTTGACCGCATAGGCCCATGCAGCGGAGGTTTCGTTGCCATCCGCCGGACGGATGACCGTCAGACCCGGGATGATGCGGATCGAAGCCAGCTGCTCGATCGGCTCGTGCGTCGGGCCGTCTTCGCCGACCGCGATGGAGTCGTGCGTCAGCACATAGACGACGGGCTGCTTCATGAGAGCAGCGAGACGAACCGCCGGACGCAAGTAGTCGGTAAACACGAAGAACGTGCCGCCGTATACCCGAAGTCCGCCGTGCAGCGAAATGCCGTTCATCGCGGCCGCCATCCCGAATTCGCGGACGCCGAAGTATATGTTGCGGCCCTCGTAGCTGTCCGGTTTAAACACCGGCAAGCCTTTGAGGTGGGTCATCGTGGAGCTTTCGAGGTCGGCGGAGCCGCCCACGAGGTGCGGTACGTTTTTGGCCAGTCCGTTCAATGCGTTGCCGGAAGCTACACGAGTAGAAACCGGCTTGTCTTCT
This sequence comes from Cohnella pontilimi, assembly GCF_005049045.1. Classification (GTDB taxonomy): domain Bacteria; phylum Bacillota; class Bacilli; order Paenibacillales; family Paenibacillaceae; genus Cohnella; species Cohnella pontilimi. The sequence goes on along the minus strand of NZ_SUPK01000007.1, from coordinate 34,723 downwards.
GGGGAATATTTCGGGAGATCGGCATCCCAACCCTGCGGCAGCTCGCGGTTCACGGCTGTGTCGAACTGCTTCGCCAATTCCGGATAAGCAGATTTATATTTCGCGAACATGGCGTCCCACGCCTTGTTCGTCTCTTCGCCGCGGCGTTTCACTTCCGCAAAATGAGCCCGAACTTCTTCCGGGACGTAGAACGGATCGTGTTCCCATTGATAAGCCTCTTTGGTCAGCTTCACTTCGTCCATGCCGAGCGGGGAACCGTGCGGACCGCCATGGCCGCCCTTGCCCGCTTTGTTCGGAGAACCGAAGCCGATGACCGTCTTCACTTCAATCAAGGTCGGACGGGACGTTTCGGCTTGTGCCTCGGCGATCGCCTTCTCGATGGCGCCCAAATCGTTGCCGTCTTCGACGCGGAGAACTTGCCATTTGTATCCCTCGAAACGTTTGGCCACATTTTCGGAGAAAGACAAATTCAGCTCGCCGTCCAAGGAAATGTCGTTCGAGTCATACAGGACGATCAACCGGCCCAGGTTCAAGTGGCCCGCCAGCGATGCGGATTCGTGAGATACGCCTTCCATCAGATCGCCGTCGCCGCAAATGGCGTATGTATAGTGACGGACCACATCGTAACCATCACGGTTATAGGTCGCGCCCAACTGGGCTTCCGCCATCGCCATGCCCACGGACATTGCGATGCCTTGGCCGAGAGGTCCGGTCGTCGCATCAACGCCCGCCGTGTGTCCGAACTCCGGGTGACCCGGCGTCAAGGAGCCCCACTGGCGGAAGTTTTTCAGCTCTTCCATCGGCAGATCGTAGCCGCTCAAATGAAGCAAGGAATACAGCAGCATGGAGCCGTGTCCGGCGGACAGCACGAAGCGGTCGCGGTTGATCCATGTCGGGTTCGACGGGTTGTGATTCATCGTTTTGGCGAACAGCTGATAGCCCATCGGAGCAGCGCCCATCGGCATGCCCGGGTGTCCCGAGTTCGCTTTCTCGACGGCGTCGATGGCAAGCGTCCGAACGGTCGTTACCGACATTTGATCGATCGATTTGGTGGTGTTCATGTATGGTCCTCCTTTTTATCTGTTGCACCGCCTTCTCCACTCCAGAGAAAGCGTTCGTACCATTGCTGGGCCGTAAAGGTGCGGATTGTGCCCATTGTACCATGTCGCCAGGCGCAATTTCCAACACAGCCCCTGCGCGTCTACAGCCTCTCCATTATCGCCTTACAGGCGCGCGGCGAAAGCTGACTTCCAGCTCGTCGCACGCTCCATGTTTTACACAAAGGCGACCGTCTTATTCTGATACACAAGCAGCCGGTCCTCCACATGCCATTTGATGGCCCGCGCCAGTACGGTACGCTCGATGTGGCGGCCGATACGTTTCAGATCGGCCACATTTTCGCGATGGCTGACCCGCTGTACGTCCTGCTCGATGATCGGACCGCCGTCCAATTCCTCGGTCACGTAGTGAGCCGTGGCTCCGATCAGCTTCACGCCGCGATTGTACGCCTGCTGATAGGGCTTGCCTCCGACGAACGCCGGAAGAAAAGAATGGTGGATGTTGATGATGCGGTTCGGAAAACGTTCAATAAATTTGGGCGAGATGATCTGCATGTACCGGGCAAGCACAACCAGGTCGACACTGCCGGCAGTCAGTTCCAACTGCTTGCGCTCGGCCTCCGCCTTCGTCTCCGGAGTGACCGGGATGTGATGATAGGGGATGCCGAACGATTCGACCAACTCTCTCATATCGTCGTGGTTGCTGACCACCATGCTGATTTCCGCGTCCAGATCCCCCGCCTGCCATTGCCACAACAGCTCGAGCAGACAATGGTCTTCCTTGGACACGAACAGCGCAATCCGTTTGCGGCGGGCAGCCCGGAAAACGCTCCAGCGCATCGAGAACCGGTCCGAGACGCGCGCGAAATCTTCCTGAAGCGACGGCAGACGCCGCTCCAAATCCTGCAGATCGAACTCGATCCGCATGAAGAACATACCGCCTTCCGGATCCATCGTGTATTGATCGGACTGCACGATATTCGCGCCTTGCTCGTATAAAAATTGCGAGACCGCCGCCACGATGCCGGCACGGTCGGGACAGGAAATGAGCATGCGCGCCCGGTTCGCGTTCTCCGGCCGGCGCCCCGCTTCCTGAGGCTGATAAGGATGCTGACTCATCGACGTTAGTAATCCTTCCGTTTGTGGAATTTTAGAGTTTAGTCAAGTATTCCTTGCCGGCGAGCATCGCCGTCAAACGCTGGTTGACCGCTTCCTCGCTATAGTCGCCTTCCAGCACGCGATTCTCCATGACCATATCGTACAGCCGTTCCATCGGCTCGCGGGGATCCGCTTTTTTCGCCTTGGCGTCTGTCTTCAACTGTTCCCAAGTGTTCAGCACATAAATGCGCGGATGGATGTCTTGTTTGTCGAAAAAGTGGTGAAGCCGCTCGACATCGGTCAAAAACTCTCCGCCGAACCGCCCCTCCGCATCACCGCGCAAAAGCGCGATTTCGGCTTCGTACATCGGACGCACGGTATTTTCCGATTTTCCGATCCACGGGGTCTCCAGCACAAAAGGCTTGTCCTTCAGCGCTTCGTGCCGCACGATGTTCGAAATGGCTTCGAACCCGATCCATCCGTGGCCTACCGGCGCATGGCGGTCTTTGGCCGCACCGGTCGGATTTTTGCTGTCATTCACGTGGATGACCGCCAGCCGGTCGAGGCCGATAACGTCGTCAAACTTGCGCAGCACGCCGTCGAAGTCGTTAATGACATCGTAGCCCGCGTCATGAATGTGGCACGTATCCATGCAGACAGTGAGACGATCGTTGTGCGGCACCTTCTCGATAATCGCCGCGATTTCTTCGAATGTCCGGCCGATTTCCGTGCCTTTGCCGGCCATCGTCTCCAGCGCGATGTTCACGTCCGTTTCTTTCGTGCCTTCGAGCACCTCCGTCAAACCTTCGGCGATGCGCGCGATGCCGTATTCGGCATCTTTCTCGGTGTAAGCGCCGGGATGCAGCACAATATTTTTCACGCCGATATGGTTCGTTCTCCGAACCTCTTCCTGCAGAAAATCGACTGCAAGCCGGAACGTGTCGTCTTTATACGACCCGAGATTGACGATATAAGGAGCATGCACGACGATTTCGCCGATGCCCGCCTTCGCCATCACTTGTTTGCCCTCGTCGATGAACAGCTTGTCCATCGATCTTCTGCGGGTATTTTGAGGGGCTCCGGTATAAATCATGAAGGTGCTGGAACCGTACGATACCGCTTCGTTGGCCGCGTTCAGCAGGCCTTTGTCGGAAAACGACACATGCGATCCGATCTTCAACATAAAATCTTCTCCTCCGCCTCTCCGATCCGCGTCCCGACAAGAGACACGGCAAGTTAAACAATCATTTTAACTATTGTATCGCTTGCGTCGAAATAAATCTAGAAATCCGCTATAATTTCAAGATGAGGTGATGACAGTTGAATTCCGCCCCAAACGGGTTTATGTTTTTTATCGCTTTCTGGACGATCGTATTGGTATTGTTCATGTCCATCGGCGGATTTTTCATGTTCCGGAAGTTCTTGAAGGTGCTGCCGCAGCGGGACGGAAAGTCCAAGCTCGATTGGCAAAACTATTGGGTCGAACGCAGCCGGCCGTTGTGGACGGAGGAATCGAAAGCGTTCCTGGACAAGCTCGTCTCGCCGGTGCCGGGCGCATTCCGCGATATTGCGAAGCATTCCATTGCCGCCAAAATCGGCCAGCTGGCCGTCGAAAGCGGGGCGCAGCACGTAACGGAAGAGCATTGCATTGAAGGCTACATCCTGGCTACGCCGCGGCGCGACCACCGCAGTTTGAAAGATTTTCTGGAGAAAAATCAGATCGATTATTCCGCTTATAAGCATCTCCTCGGTTGAGACTTTGTCAAAATCTTTCGAAACCTTTGCCGGCTTGCCACGTCTAACCTCTTGGAGGTGCAACTTATGAAAAAGCAATCGAGCAAAACTCTGGCATGGAGCACGGCCGTCCTGACATTGATGCTGATCGGCACAGCGTGCAGCGGCGGAAGCTACAACAATTCCGAGGCGTCTTCTTCCCCGTCCGCGGCAGCGGCGTTGGCGCCCAGCGCAAGCGCTTCTCCTTCGGAATCGCCCAGCGCAAGCGCTTCTCCTTCGGCTTCTTCCTCACCGGAGTTGAAAACCGCGACCGGTGAATATGTCGGCCTAAGCGACCCTCATTCGATCGAGATTAAGGTCGACGGCAAATCCGAGAACTTTCAGATCTCGCCCGAATCAGCAGACAAGATCTCTTCATGGGAAAACGGCACGAAAGTATCCTTCCAATACATGGAACAAGAATTGGATGTAGACGGCCAGAAAGTGAAGCAATTGATCATTACGGTCATCGATAAAGCCTAATCCGGGGAGGGGCGCCCATGCGCCTGTTGCTGTGCGGGGGAACGGGCTTCATCGGAAGCGCGCTGGCGGAGACACTGTCGGCTCGCGGAGATGAAGTGTGGATCGTAACGAGGAACAAGCCGGCGAATCCGGTGCCAGCCGCCGCGGGCTATATAACCTGGGACGAGTGGGCGGCGGAGCCGAATCGCTGGAACGGATTTGACAGCGTCGTCAATTTGACGGGCGAAACGATTAACCAGCGGTGGACGGATGCCGCGAAACGGCGGATTGTCGGTTCGCGGGTGCAGGCGGCGGAGAGGATCGCATCCATCATGAGCAGGATGGATGCTCCGCCCCCGGTTGTGGTGAACGCGTCCGGCATCTCGCTGTACGGGCATTCCGGGGACATGATATTCGACGAATCCTCACCTGCGAAGCCTGCCGATTTCCTCGGCCACACGGTGGTTGAATGGGAAAAGGCGGCGGATCGCATCCCCGCACAGCGCCTCGTGAAGCTTCGGATCGGGCTGGTGCTTGCCCGCCGGGGCGGCGCCTTCCCGCTTCTATGGCTGCCTTACCGGCTGTTCGGCGGAGGCCGCATGGGCACCGGCAAGCAAGGCATGCCGTGGATCCATTTGCGGGACATGGTCGGATTGATTTTGCTTAGTCTCGACAACTCCGATGTCAGCGGTCCCTTGAATGGTGTCGCCCCCGATCCGGTGACGAACGATGAGTTCGGCCGGACACTCGCAAGTGTGTCCCGTCGGCCGCACTGGTTTCATGTACCGGCGGGCTTGATGAAGCTCGCGCTCGGTGAAATGAGCACTTTGGTGCTGACCGGGCAGAAAGCGATGCCGCGCAAATCGCTGGACCACGGTTATCGATTCGCCTATTCGAAATTGGAAGTCGCCTTGCGGGACATCACCCGCTAGGCGTCTTTTTATCCGCTTCGTTTGAACCGGTACTTAGACTCCGCCACATCGAGACAGTCCTCCGGCTGCAGCAGATAGGATTCATACGGAACCATCGACGTTCCGTTCAGGCGGGTTCCATTGCGAGAGCCGAGATCTTTAGCCTTCCAGCCTTCCGGAGTTCGGCTCAGTTCCACATGAGCGCGCGATACGCCGACACCGTCATCCACATGATTCGCCGCTACAGGCGAACGGCCGATCACGACCGGAGTGTCCTGCAGCGGAATATGCCCGGGATGGCTCCCGGACTCCCAGTCCAGATAATATGCTTCCTTTTTTGTAGTAGCAGATGCGCCCTCCAGCTGCTGGGTCATATCCGCCTGCCAAGAAGAGCCCAATGCGGAAGTATGTTGAGCGCGGCCGCGATTGTCTAAGGATTCGGATATCGGAAGGATGCCCTCCTGAGCCGGCTGAACGTTATCCGAAGGTCGCCTTGGCCGCATCCAATCCCCGCCTTTCGCCCTTGAAAATTGATCTTCGTCCTTCTGCCACTGCCGATTCCATAACCCTATGACCCCGGCCAGAATGATCAATGTCGCTCCTCCGGATAATAGCAGCCCCTGCTTACCGGGGTAAGCGGCAAACCCGGCACGCCAGGCCACGGCAATTAAACCAACGGCAGCGCAGATCAGCCATATTCGCCGACGCTCCGACTTGTCCGGCTCTACTTCTCGTTCAAATTGAATTTCCCGGCCGAACGGTGCGGAATCCGTCCCAAGCAAACCGGACAGTTGCTGCGGTTCATCTCCGGACGGTCTAAACCAACGCCATCCTTTGGCCGGAGGATCATTCGTCTCGTCCGCCGCTGTGCCCTCGTATCTCCAGTCATCGTCCGTTTTCTCCGCATTCGCTGACCATTCAAGCAAACTTTCACTGTTTGTTTGCCGAACTACGCGCTCATGCTCCGGATTGAAAATACTTCCGCCGGCAAAACCGGCAGCTTTCTCCGCCAAGTACCCTCTGGCATAACGACGCAGTGACGCGGGGCTGAAATCAGGTGAGCGAACGATTTGCATCACCTGTTGGATGGCCGGCCCTTCGAGCTCGGAAACATGAACGATCCACCGGATGATCAGTCTTTCCAAGCTGTCCCTCAAACTCTGTTCGGCACCCGGCACCGGCAAGTACACCATTTTCAGCTCCTGCCAATCTTCTCCTACGAATATCCAATCGTCATCCAGCCGGATCCTTGCCGCATCCAGCAAGTACAACCGGCTTTCCTCCAAAATATCCGCAAGGCGGCACAATACGGTCATCCAATCCGCCATGGACCACTTGGCCGCCCGCATAACCTGGGACAGCATTCTTCCACCTTGCAGGGAGAATCGAAAAGCGAGACTCCCGTCCATCTCTTCCACATCCGGTCTCATGAGGCCGGGAATCTCGCAAGTTTGAAGCATACGAAGCTGAAACTCGTCACACTCCGCCCGGAAGATGGGAGGATCGCCCTCAATCACTAGATAATGGCCGCGATTCCGTTCAAACCGGGGATTGAACCTGTCCATGCCGGCACTGCCTCCTTTCATTGCGGTTGAAATCCGCCAAATATTAGGCTGGACAGGAAAGCGGGAGCTACCGCCAACATAAAGGGAAAGGCGGCTTTCCTGCCGGCCAGCACAGGATGATCGCCCCAGGGCCAAGGCAGTTGGCTGCCCCAATGCCGAATACCGGGAACCCGCAATAGAAGCAACACGACCGAAATGCCTCCGGCCCATAAGACTGAGAAGAAAAGCAGCTGAAGAGCGGTGAGCGCCCCCGCCCACGCACCGAAAGCACCAAACCATTTCACGTCACCGCCGCCCATCCCCCTTAGGACGTACAGAAGCAAAAGCGGAAGCACGCCTGCTGCGGCGCCGCTGGCAGAAAAACGGAAGCCTGTCCACCCGTCCGACAAGAGATGAAACGCCAGTCCGGCACAGGCAAAACCGAACGTAATCGCGTTCGGAATGCGAAGCCGCTTCAGATCCGTCCAGCATGCGCTTAGCAACAAGGCGGACGATACGCCGAGCACCATTCCGTCCATTAACGAGTCTCTCCTTCCGCTTTTTTGCCCGCCACTTGAAACGATTGCCGCCAGCTGCCCCCGCCCGCTCCAGACACTTCCCAGTTCCATTCCCCCGGTGTGGTGTTTCCGGACACATGCCAAGTCCATGTAACTAGTCCGGAGGAATCCGCCGTCGCGCTGCCCAAATGCTTCGCTTTGCTGGGTCCGCTTTTGTATAGGACGCTTAAATCTAACGTGCTTCCGGGCGTCGTACGAAGCACCAGCGTCGCTTTTCTTCCCGGCCGTACGGGAGACGGTTCCAATGACACGAAGCTTACCTGTAATGCAGAGCCGGTTCCCTCACCGTCTGAAAGCGTCGCTTTGGACGGTGTGCCCCCCACCCAGGCCCGCTCTTGGGCAGTAGTGCGGATGGTGAGCGGCCGATTCGAGAAAGGGACGCGAAACGGTAACCGATACTCGGCCTCCACCTTCACGAAAGCGCCGCTTGGATCGTCGTCCTCGGGAAGATGAACGGAGGTCAACGACAGCCGGCCGGGTTCCACGATTCTGGAATTGGCGAAGCCAAGGATCAATTGGCGAAAAGTGAGCTCAGCCGCCCGTTGTTCCACCGACTGAGTGCCTTCCGCCAAAGTCTGAGACCATTCATTCAAGGGCGATGGCAGCAGTCGTCCGAATTCTCCAATTGTCTCTGCAGCCCCGCTAAGTTTACCGGCCCAATGGGGCAATTCCTTCCCGGATTGATCCTGGGCATTGGCTTTCAACTGAGAAATCGGATACCACGAGGATGCCGCCGAACGAACCGATTGGGATACAGCGCCTTGGACCGCCATCGTGACCACAGACGTCTGCACCAAAAAAAGAAGAAAGAAAACGAAAAGCAGAAAGACGGGCATCACCAATGCTGTTTCGAGCGTGACGCCGCCTGCATCATCAGCGTTATTCCCGTTATTGATATGAGCTGTCCGCCGTGTAAACCGCCTCATAACGGTTCCCCTTTATCGTGCCGCCGAGCCGGCCCGCACGCCCCATCACTTTGAGCAAACCGGGAAAAAACCAAAGTCTCAAAGAAGCAGTGCCTTCCCCGCTCACGTACGTATAAGCCTTGGCGAAGGATATGCCGCTTGCCTGTTCCATTACCGCTACGCTTCGGGCAAGGTGGCCGGGCGAACCCCCGTGCACCAGAAGAAACAACCGCAAATAATCCGTGTAAGCCGTGTTGACTTGAACATACTTGCTGAGCGGAACGGAGTCGTGCTCGAGCAGCCGGTTCATATCCAGCATCGCGTTGCGGATTCCGTATACGAGCGCCGCCGCCAATAGGACCAGCGGATGACCCAGTGACCGGCATTCAATCAAGCCTTCCATGGTGCGAATCGCCAACCGGATGGACAGAATTTCCCCGTATGCGGCCGCGATATTCCCCGTCGGATTGCTTATTCCATAAAGGATAAACTCCGTTTCCTGCTTCTGAAGCGAAAGCGGCACTTGTTCTCCGCCCAACATGCGCTTCAACTCGGACGGCGGAAAATACGAAAATCTTTGTACGGTATATTCGGAAAAATACAATTCGTCCCGAAGCCCGGAAAGCGAGCCCTGCAAAGCCTCCATCCAAGCGTCGGCACTTGACATCGCATGGTCTCTCCCCTCTGAAGCGGCGCCAGGCATGGCCGATTCGGACCGTTCATCCTCCGTTCGGTTCCACTCCAAGTTCTCACGAGACAGTTCGGATGCCTTTTCAAAAATCTCACGATCCTCCGGCGAGCCCGAAGGGCCAGACAGAGCCGCGAACATCCCGGTTGTCTTCGTCCATTCCGCTTGAGCTTGACGCTCAAGGATTTTTCTCTCTTGATCGCCGGACCGATGGGCCTCCAATAATGCGCTCCGTTCCCGCAAAACGGACCCGCTGCCGCCATATGCCCGATCATATTCCGACCACATGGATCTGAGCCGGACGGCACCGCCATGGATTGCACCGCCCGCCCCTTCAGTCGAGGCAACGGATCTTATAAATCCAGAGAAACGGTCGGCCTCGTCGCAGAACTGGAGTCCCTTCATTCTCTCGGCATCCAGCTCCGCCGCATAATTCACGAAAAAATCGTCCTCTAACAATAGCTGTGCCGCCGTACGACGGAGCTCCGAGATGGAGTCCACTTTAGCCGAATCCATTTGTTCACCGGACCCGGACGGAAATTCGGTGTTCGTACTGCTCGAAGGATGATTCGCCGCTTGAACGGTAATCGCCCTCATCTCGTCATTGGCTTGCCGCGAGCGGTCCAAAGCACGGACACCCTCTGAGTAGGCTTCGTTCAGTGCGGTTCGTGCCTTGCCCGCAGAAGCCTGAAGCGAAGAAGCCAACTCGCTTGCCGCGGCTTCAAAGGCATCCGCATCCTCCACATCTGCCGCTATTTGCACGGCGTTGTCTATATCCTGTTGCAAAAAGGAAACCGTTCGACCGCCGGCTTGGTGCTGACTCTCCAAAACTTCGTCCAGCGCCGCCTCCCGCCGGTCGTAGGCTTGGCGCACCTTCTCCAGCATGTTCACCGTCGACGCCGCCTCCTGCAGTGCCGGAGATACGCCGCGAAACCGATCCGCAATCTCAAGGGTAAGATCGATGGGCGCTTTGTACTTCATCTCCTCCAGCACTTGCCTGCGGAGAACTTCATGATCTGCCAGCGGACGGCTTTCCGTCACGTCAACGCCCGTCCATTCGGCAGCCAGGTACGGAAAGTATGCTCCGGAATTTGAACTCCCTTCATCCCCTTCGGCCGCGGTCCGGAAAACCTGTTCCGCGTCTTCCCCTCCCCGGATAAACAAGCCGTAACGGTCATACATATCCGGATCGAACGAAGAAAGAACCGAACGCACGCCGGACTGGACAGCCAGTTCCGTCTGGTGACGAAACGCCGCGATCCTCGAGAAGTCAATGAGCAGCGCCGTTAACAAGACAAACGCAGCTGTCGCGGTGATGAAATAAATGGAGACCGCTCCCGCCTCTCTATTCCCATTCATCGCTTTCTCTCCAGCACAGCGGCAGCTTTCGACCGAAAGCTGTCGGCGCCTTGACCCTTGCCGCTTATTTGGGCTTTGTAATAGCGCACGAGGTCGAATGAACGAATCAACTCGGCGGGCTCTACCACGACGGCTGAAACGGCGACTTCCGAACTTTGGCCGGCCTTTCCGCGAAACGCTCGCAAAGGTTGAGGAACAGGGGTTCCGGCCGTTTCCATCGCAATGATTCTTTTCCACCATTCATTCCGGTAGCTCAGCGTTCCTTGGATTTGACCGGTCACCAGATGACCCGACTTGCGCAGCTTCTGTTCCGGTGTATAGCCTTCGTCGCCCGGCATCCCCGGTTCAACGGGGACACGCACACTTTCCTGCTCGTGATTCCATCCGAACAGCCCGGCCAACAGCGCGTCATCTTTGAGGCGCCAGTACAATCCGTCATATTGACCGTTCGGATAAGCGCCTGTACGTAATTCTTTCGCGGAGTTCGACCAGCTGAATGCGGCGCGTTCCACGGTCACAGACGCTGAATAAAAATTCAGCACATATCGGTTCAGTACAACCGCGAAAAGAATCAGCAAAAAGGTGAGCAGCAATACCCAAGGAAAAATCATGGAAGCCTCCAGCGTCACGGATCCGCCTTCTTCGCGGACGAACGCTCTCCAATGGCCAACTCCGCGCCGCATCGGTCTTCTCCTCGCTTTCGGTCACTCGAAAATGGTGCCGGCTTTACCTTCAGCTTGATCCATCAAACCTCGTAAAAAATCCATAATCCAATCCTTAAACAGAATGGCGACCAAAATGAGAACGGCCGCGATGAGCACGATCTCGAGCGTTCCGATCCCTTCTTCATCCGACCACAAGTTCGTAAACTTGCGCAGCCCGCGCATTCCGACGGCTTGCATTTGTTCAAGCATTTTCATCCCTCCCGGAGTTATGACATCATCATGACGGTAGGCGCAGCCACAAGCGACACAATGATTAGAAACACGATCGCAAGCGGGAACGCCAGCCTCGATGAAGCTTGTTCGCCAAGGGTCCTGGCGGCGCTTTTTCTTTTCTCCCACATTTGACGCGTCAAATCCCGCAGGACGGGAACGAATTCTTCACCGCCCCGTTTGGCGTTCATCAGCAATAGCGTGGCGAACAGCTTCACTTCCGGAACCGCACACCGCCGACCGAACTGTTCCATGGCGAGATGCATGCTCTCTCCCCGCTGCATGGCGGCTAACGCGGCGCGAAGCTCTTCATATAAAATGCACCTTCCCCTTGGCAGCTGCGCCTCTACGATCCGATGAAGCGCGCGTCGTACGTTTTCGCCGGCGTTTACCATAACGAGCAGTCTGCTCAGGAGGATAGGCAGTTCCAGCAAGATCGCCTCTTTACGTTGTGTCAATTCACGTTGCAGTTCTTTCGCGCGCAGAAAGGGTATACAACTTGCAATGACCGTACCGAAGAGTGCGGCCGTCAGATTTCCCGAAACGAAAGCAAGCATCCAGCATAAGAACAAACCGCCGTAAGCCATCGCCACTCCCTCTGCCGTCCAGCGCATAAGTCTTTCCGGCGGACACTCGCCTCCTTCCAGAATCACCAGTGCGATTCTTGGGCGATGCAGCAATGGCAGCAGCCGGTCATAAACCCCTCGCCATCTCAGCAGCTCCGCGATCGGATCGTGCCATGCGAAACCAGCCCGGGACCGTTTTCCACCCTTCCTCCGAAATGAACGAAGCCCAAAGCACGCATATACCGACAACAGAAAGAAGCACAAAATTCCGCAGCCCATTGCCGTTACACCTCGATATCCATAGTGCGTACCATCCACCAGCAGCAGGCCGCCAACGACAAGAGGCAAACGGCCAGCACGATCCATCCGAATCCTTGGTGCAGAGGAGCCATGTAATCCGGTGCGAAAAAGCCGAGAAAGCCGATAAAAGCAAACGGCATGGCCATCATGATGCGGGATTCGAACCGTTTTTGCGACAGCAGCACCGATACTTCCATTTCCACCTCCAACGTTTCCGCAATGATTTGGGAGGTTCTTCGGACAATCTCGACCAAGTCTCCGCCGGCGCGCTTCGAAATACTGAACGCTTCGGCGAAATTACGGACTTCTTCCAAATCCGACCGCGCGGCAAAATCCGTCAGCAACGACTCCAGCGGTTCCCCGTTTCGCATCCGGTTCGTCAGGATACGAACCTCGTGAAGCAAGTCGGTTCGCGCCTCGCCGAGGAGCATTACAAGTTCTCCCTCCAGGGAATAAAAAGCGTTCTCGACCGAACGGCCGGCGGACAGCAGGGAGGAGAGCACTTGCAGCATCTCTTTGAATTGCATTCTGAGTTTGGTCTTCCGCATACGGCACCGTCTGTCGCGATAAAATCGAGGATAGAGCCAACCCGCGGGAGCGCAAGCCAGCGCGGCCACCGAATGCCGGCACAATATCCACATCCCGGCGGCGCTGATTATACAGCCGAAGCATAAGGCCCATACATACTGCCGGCGAGTCAAGATATAGCGGCTGTAATCGGTGGTCACGCCGATTCCTCCGCGAATCCTGCAAACAGGAGCTTTCGGATATCCTGGAGTGACTCTACGGCCGTAAGCCTGCCGATCACTTTGCCGTTACTCTCCGATTGTTCTTCAAAACGGAATAGTGTACGGAGTTCGACTTCTCCCGCCATCCAGCCGGTAACTTCGCAAATTTCAGTCACTTTCCGGCTTCCGTCGCGGAAACGGCTCACGTGGACGATGCAATCAATCGCGGAGGCGATTTGCTTCCGCACCACCTGCAACGGCAAATCGGAGCCGCTGAGGACCATCGTCTCCAAGCGGGAGATCATGTCTCTCGGACTGTTGGCATGCCCGGTAGACAAGCTGCCTTCATGCCCGGTATTCATGGCCTGCAGCATGTCCAATGCTTCCGGTCCCCGGACTTCCCCGACGATGATCCGGTTCGGCCTCATCCGAAGAGAGGCGCGAATCAAGTCTCGTATTTCGATGCGGCCTTTGCCTTCGCTGTTCGCGTTTCGCGTTTCCATAGAGACGTGGTTCTCGACTCCCCGGATTTGCAGTTCCGCCGCATCCTCGATCGTGATAATCCGTTCCGATGCCGGAATCCAGTCCGAGAGCGCATTGAGAAATGTCGTCTTACCCGAACCTGTGCCTCCGCTGATGAAAATGTTGTATTTCGCCATCACCAGCCGCTTCAGCCATTGCGCCGCTTCCTCCGTTAAGGCGCCCAGCCCGACGAGCTCTTTCATGCCAAGCCGATTTTGAGGGAACCGGCGAATGGTGACACAGGGCCCTTTCAAAGCCACCGGCGGAAGCACGACGTGAAGCCTGGAGCCGTCCGGCAGCCTGGCGTCCACGATCGGCGAAGCTTCATTCACCATCCGATTTACGCGGCCCACCATGCTTTGGATCAAATCTTCCAATCTCTCCGGAGACTCAAACGCTATGCCGGAAAGCTGCATCTCCCCCCGCCGTTCGATATATATCTCATCATGGCGGTTGATCATGATTTCGGTAATCTCCGGATCATCCAGCAGCGGCTGCAAAGCGTCCAGGCCGCGGAATGAATGGAACAGCCGCTCCACCGCCGCTTTGCGTTCGGACGCCATCATTCTCCTGGACCTTTCCCGGTGGAATAGCTCCGCTTCGATCAATCGCCTGAGCTCCTCGTCCGGTACGGAAGCGTCCCAGGCCAGCCGGGATCGAACAGCCTCCCGCAGTTCGGCCAGCTCCTCACCGGACAGTCCCCAAGCTTCCATTCGTCATGTCCTCCTTCCGTCCCGATCCCCAGCCGCATGCGTCCAACAGACCATCCAACGCACCGCTGAAGGCTGCGGCACCGAGCATGCTCCCCGGCCGGCTCATTCCTTTCCATTGAGAAATGTAGGGCAGCACTGCGGCCGGCGCGGCCGGCAAATTCCAACGGTTAGACGGCGCACCTAGCCCCTTGTTCCGCACAAATGAAATCCGGCCGGACCAATCGGCGATGTTCTGCCTCCAATAAGCAAGAAGCCGCTCGGTCTTCTCCATGCACTGCCAGTCATCCGTCACCAGCCATACAATCCGGTCGCTCAGCGCGAGCAGCCTCCCGTGCCATTCGCCGATGCCGCTGTCCGGATCCGCGATGATCAGGTCGTATTTCCCCGTGCTTCTAATCTCGTTGATCAGCCGTTCCAGCAGCTCGGCGGACATGGCGACGCGCTCTCCGGGATATTCAGGCGCCTCGATGAAGTCGCTGCGCAGCGCCGGCTGGTGTCTGACACATTGCGGCAGCCGCTCCGCGAAGCAGTCCGGTTCCGTCTGAAGGTAATAAAGCAATCTCGACAAACTGTCCGGCTCGCCGATGCCGAACAACCGGGAAGTCGCGTTTAACAACTCCAAGTTCATATAGAAGGTTCGATATCCTCTTTCCCCAGCTTGGCGAACGAGATTTAAAGCGGTGGTCGTCTTGCCGGCACCCCCTGCGGCCGAAAACACCGTTGCCAGCTGGCAGCCGCGGTTCACCGGTCTCACCATTTCGGATAACAGTGCGCGCAACCTCGACGTCAAAGACGGCAGCGGCTGAAACATGCAGATTTCCGGCCATGCATTCTCCGCCAGCCCCGCTTCCTCCACCAAGGCAGCCACGCATGCCACACCCGCCAATTGTCCATCCAGTTGGCGAAGGAGCGACGGCGCGCCGATCAGCAGATCGACCTTGGCCTCCTCCTGCAATCGCAATCGGAGAGCGGCTTCATGGGTGAATGCAGACGTCTCCCATTCTGGTTCGGTTTCCCGCATGAATTCGGCGATTCTCGCGGCATAGTCGCGATTCGGCAGCGCCAGCACGATTTTGCGAGTCATCGCATCCCCACCTTCCGCTCCGCGGAAAAACAAAAAAACCGCAAACCCCGGCTCATTCGCCGTGATTTGCGGTGCTTCCGCTTTCCCATGGAAATCTTGTATCGAGATCATACCATGATCTTCCAAACTCGTCAACGCCGTCACCGCTCTACTTTTTCCGAAGCGGCAGCCACTCCAGCACCCGCTGGATATGCGTGTCCCAATAAGCCCAATCGTGCCCTCCGGGCGCTTCCTCATAGACCAAATCCAAGCCCAGCTCGCGGGCATGATCCCGAAAGCCCAAATTCATTTCGTACAGAAAATCTTCCGTCCCGCAGCTCTGGAACAGCTTCGGTATCTCGCCGCCGCTGGCCGCCAGCCTCTCCGCCACATGCAACAAGTCGTCATCCGATCCGCGCAGCTCTTCTACACTTCCGAAAATACGCCGATTTTCCGCATTCCAGAAATCATCGTCCGGCCCCCAGCGAGTTACCATATCCAGCGCTCCCGAGAGGCTCGCACCCGCGGCATACATGTCCGGACGCCGCATGGCCAGCTTGAACGCCCCATATCCACCCATCGACAACCCCGCTGCGAAATTGTCCTCTCGTTCCGTCGACAGCGGGAACCACGCACGCGCCAGCGCCGGTACTTCCTCACTGATGAATTTCCAGTAGGGGAAACCGTCTTTCATGTCCGTGTAAAAGCTCCGATGCCCGTTCGGCATGACGACCGCGATTCCATATTCTTCGGCATAGCGCTCGATGGATGTCCGGCGAAGCCAAATCGTATGATCGTCCGACAAACCGTGGAGCAAGTACATCGTCGGAAATCCATCCGCTCCCGCTTGTCCATTGTTCGGCAAGATCACGGTCATTCCCGTCGATAACCCCAACACGTTCGAAAAATAATCACATTGGAAAAGTGCCATGTCCGTCCTCCTCACCTGATTCCATCACCATTTTATCGTAACCGATGAAGGAAGCTGCCTGCAACGCGCGTCACCTGAACGAAGGGGATAACGGCAACCGGATCCATACAAAAACGGCTGCCGCGGCAGCCGTTCATTAGTTGATTTTACATTATTCAAGCGGGAATGTTTGACTGAAGTGTACCTTCCCGGATTCGTCGCGAATCTCCACGGTGAACTTCTTGTGTTCCGGATCGATCCGGCATGCCCCAAAGTTAAAGAACCCGCCTTCGGCGTACAGCCGCTCAGGTCCGAACGTGGGATCCAGCTTGCCGGGCATTCCTCTTCCCGCGCCGATCGGACCGCTGACAAGCTCACGATAATCGGCTATTCCGTCGCCGCTCGGATCATATTGGATCACTTCCGCAAAATGGGTGTCCGTAGTCACGAACACGACGTTTTTGATTTCCTTTTGCACAATAAAATCGGAGATTTTGCGGAATTCCGTTTCAAAACCGGTAAGGTCTCCGGCTTCCCCGTTGGCCCATCCGTCCCTTGCGCCTGCTTTGCCTGTTGGGATCGAGATCGGCACCGATGTGGCCACCAGCTTCACGGCGGCATCCGAATGCTCCAGCTGATCGAAAAGCCAGTTCAGCTGCTCCTCACCCAGCATCGTTTTATCCGGTCCGTCCGGAGCCGCGTTCGGAGCGCGGTAGCCGCGATTGTTCAGAATGATCAGATCCATCGTGTTGCCCCAGGAATAGGCATGATACAGCTTGTCCATTGAGCTCCGTTCCGCGGAAACCGGCCAGTAATCTTTGAAGGCCTGAAGTCCAAATGGAGTCAGCGGCTCGAAAGGTCCGGAAAAATCGTTAATCACTTCATGATCGTCCCAAATGGCATAGGTGCTTGTCTTCTGAAGCAGGCTGCGAAGCCCGGCATCCGTACGGTTTTCCTTATACTTGGCCCAGAAGTCTGGTACACTGTCGGAAGGCGGATTGGGAACCGACGGCGTTTGATTGTCGGCGTAGATCGTGTCGCCGCTAAAGAGGAAGAAATCCGGATTCAAAGCCGCCATGGCTTGAAACGCCTTGAAGGGCGGAATCTCGCCTTGTCCGCCTGTGTCCCCGCCCCATACGAAGGTCAACGGCTTCTGGCTGCCTTTCTTCGGCGCGGTATGGAACGATCCACTCACGGTATACTGCCCGGGTAAAGCTTTCGCACGGTAGTAATACGTCGTATCCGCACTCAGGCCGTCCACCTTCACTTGAACCGTGTAATCGCGTTCCGCCGCGGCACGCTCATTTTTTCGAACCGTAGGTGCCGTGAAGGACGGGTCTTTCGAAATCTCGAACTGAATATCCGATTCCTTGTTTGCCCTTGCCCAAAGCACAGCCGAAGAATCCGTCACATCTCCGCTGGCCGTGCCATGAGAGATGTACGGCTTTTTTAACAATTCGGCCATGAGATCGGAATTGTTGGTGAACATGCCGTCAACGCCCAAAGAGAGCAGGGACACCATTTCATCCTGCGTATTTACCGTGTAGGGATGCACGATCAATCCGTTGCGATGGGCGGCATCGATCAATTTCGGCACCAGCACGCTTTTCGTAGGACCGACGCCTGTAGCATACTCCGAAATGCGCTTGAATTCGGCGTACACATCTTTATCCTTCAGCATGGCTGCCGAATAAAGCTGAACACGCGGAAGCTCGGGCGCCAACGTCTTCAGCTTGCGAAGGCTTTCCTCGCTGAACGATTGAAGGATGACGTCACCGTTGTCGATCAAGTCGTAACGGCTCAATGCTGCAATCAATTTTTCTTCCATGCCGGGGTATACATCCGGCGCTTTCGTTTCAATGTAGAGCCCGACTTTGCCTTTCTGCGCTTGCTTCACGAATTCGATCGCTTCTTCCAGCGTGGGCACTAGGAGACCCGCGTAGTGTTTGTCGGCTGCCTCGGGATAAGCCTCGTTAAACCAGGAACCGGCATCGAGTCGGCGGATTTCCTCCAAGGTAAAATCTTTGACGGCCCAAGGAGAACGGTCCGGATACACCTGCTGGGCATTCGTCGTTCTGTTCAACGTTTCATCGTGCAGCACCACAAGCCGGCCGTCTTTCGTCATCTGCAAGTCAAACTCCACGTAATCCGCTTTCATCTGAATAGCCTGCCGATAGGCCTCCAACGTGTGCTCGGGCGCATATGCCGAAGCTCCGCGATGGGCGACGACGGAGACATTCCCGACGATCGGCTTCAAACTGGACTGATTCTCCGCTGCGGCTGCGGCTAAGGCTTTCGGAGAAGCCGAAACCTGAAGCATAGACGGCGACGACAAGACGAGAGCTGAAGACATGGCGAGCACGATCCAACGTTTTTTCACATCAATTCACTCCTTTTTTGTATGGTACAATTTCACTCTATTGGTTATTTGTACGAGCATTTTCAACTTGGTGATAAGTTTAAGTAAATTCCGGTGCAACACAAAAAACCCTTGCGCAATCGCGCAAGGGTTCAGGTCGGTTATACGCAGTTCTGATTCAAAGGCTCTTGTTCGCGGCCTTCGTTCAAATCGTCCTCCATGAGGTTGACGGGCGTCGTTTCTTTCGCATTTTCCAAGGTGTCGTTCACGAACGCCATATCTTGATTCTCGGCGTTCATATTCGCCGTGCCGGTATAGTTACCGCGATGCTTCCTGTTCTCCACCATATGCCTGATCGCTCCTTTGCGCATTCAGGCATAGAATTTGCCAAATCGCCCGGGATTATCCGGAGCGCGAATTAGCGTTTGCGCAAACGTTTGGCGATCCAGGTGCCCAGCGACTGCACCAGCTGAACGGCAAGCACGAGGAGGATAACGCAAGTAACCATGACCTCCGGTTTCCATCTCTGGTAACCATAGCGGATCGCGACGTCACCGAGTCCGCCGGCACCGACGACGCCCGCCATCGCGGATGCGCCGATGAGTCCGATCGTGCCGATCGTAAGGCCCAGAATGAGCGCCGGTCTTGCTTCCTTGAGCAGTACCCGCGTAATGATTTGTGTCCGGGTGGCGCCCATCGCCTGGAACGCTTCGATAACCCCGCGGTCCACTTCCAGCAGTGCCGACTCCATCAGCCGTGCAATGTAAGGCGCCGTGTACACCACGAGCGGAACGATGGCGCCTTTAATGCCGATGGAGGTCCCCACGATCCATTTGGTAATCGGAATAATCGCCACCATCAAAATAATGAACGGCAAGGAACGCAAAATGTTGATGATGACGTTCAGTACCTGGTAGACGACCACATTCGGCAAAATATGATCCCGCCGCGTCACGACCAGGACAACGCCGAAAAACAATCCAATAACCGTCGAGATCGCGAGCGCGTAGCCGACCATGATCCCGGTTTCTCTCAGCGCCTGCCCATACAAATCGCCGAACTCGCCAAAGTGATCGAAATATTTAGCCAGCATGCGGTATCACCTCGATCCGGAGCTCCCGCTCTTCCAAGTATGCCATCCCGGCTTTGATCGCCTCGTCCGAACCGGTCACCTGAATAATCAGCGTGCCGAACGTGGTGTCTTTGATTTGCGTGATATTCCCGTAAAGGATGCTGGGATGCAGCGAGAACTTCGTGACCAGCTCCGCCAAAACCGGTTCCCCGACATGGTCTCCGATAAAGGAGATACGGAAAATTTTGCCCGGATCCTGTTGGCTCTCCAGCTTCTTAAGAAGCGGCTCCGGCAAATTCACGTCAAAGATGCTCTTGATGAAGTTGCGCGTGATCGGCTTTTGCGGGTTGGAGAAAATGTCGAGCACCTTGCCCTGTTCCACCACTTCGCCGTTTTCCATTACCGCAACGCGGTCGCAAATTTTCTTGATAACGTGCATCTCGTGCGTGATGAGCACGATCGTGATGTTGAGCTTCTTGTTGATTTCCAGCAGCAAATCCAGAATGGAGTCCGTCGTCTGCGGGTCCAGCGCCGAAGTCGCTTCGTCGCAGAGCAGAATTTCCGGGTCGCTAGCCAAAGCCCGCGCAATCGCGACGCGCTGCTTTTGCCCGCCGGAAAGCTGCGCAGGATAGACGCTCTCCTTCTCTTGCAAGCCGACCAAGTTCAGCAGCTCGCGCACTTTGCGGACGATTTCTTTCTTCGGAGTATTCACGAGATACAGAGGAGTCGCAATATTATCGAAAACGGTGTCCGAGGACAGAAGGTTGAAGTTCTGAAAAATCATCCCGATCCGTCTGCGTGTCGCTCTCAGCTGCGCCCCGTTCAAGCCGGCCAAATTGACGCCGTTGATGCTGACCGTGCCTTCGGTCGGCCTCTCCAAAAAATTGATGCAGCGGATCAGTGTGCTTTTACCCGCTCCGCTGAAGCCGATGACGCCGAAAATTTCACCCTTGTTCACCTGCAGAGTGGCATTTTTCACAGCTTCGATTTTTTTGTTGCCTTGATAAAAGGTTTTGGAGACATTGTCCAAACGGATCACATCGTTCACCTTCTTCTCTAAATAGAACGACAGGCCTCCCCTTATCGAAGAGACCTGCGCTTGGGATGATCGGATGATTACCAGGCCGGAACCATGGAATCAGCGTAATTATCTGTAACGTATTTCTTCACTTCTTCGGATTGGTACGCCTTCACCAGTTTTTGGAACACCGGCTTGTCCTGTTCGCCTTCGCGGACGGCAATGATGTTCACCCACGGGGAGTCTTTAGGCTCGCGATAGATGGCGTCCTTGCTTGGGATCAAACCGTTGTCTACTGCGAAGTTCGTGTTGATGACCGCTGCGGTGAGATCCGGCAAAGCTTTCGGAATAAAGGCGGCGTCCAGTTCTTTGAACTTCAGTTTCTTCGGATTTTCCGCGATATCGCGTACGGTAGCCGTGATGCCTACGCCGTCTTTCAATTTTATCAGACCTGCGCTCTGGAACAAAATCAGCGCCCTCGCCCCGTTCGTCGGGTCGTTCGGCAGACCGAGCTCGTCGCCGTCTTTCAGCTCGCTCAAGTCTTTGATTTTTTTGGAATACACGCCGATCGGATAGTTGATTGTATCGGCGAGCTTCACGATATGCGTGCCGTTGTTTTTGTTAAACTCGTCCAAGTAAGGCGTGTGCTGGAACGCGTTCGCGTCGAGCTGGCCGTCTTCCAGCGCTTTATTCGGTTGAACGTAGTCGTTGAATACGACCAGTTCCAAATCCAGTCCGTCTTTGGCTGCGACTTCTTTCGCCACTTTCCAGATGCTTTCTTCTACGCCGGCCATAACGCCGATTTTGAGTTTCTCCGGTTCAGCGGATGCGCTGGCGCTCGGAGATGCGGAAGTCGATGCCGCCGGAGAAGCGGAGCTGCCGCTGTTGTTCGATTTGCCGCAGCCTGCTGCGGTGAGAGCAAATACGACTGCGAGCAAAAGCAATAATGATTTCTTTTTCATGCTGTACCCCTCTGCCATGAAGTATTTTACTCTGCCGGAATAGTTTACTATACCCGATCAGATTAGTATGAATTACACTATAGGGCTTCTGTCCCTCTTCGTCAAGATAAAAAAGTCGAAAAATATCGAACGTTTAGTTACGGATAAATAAAACAGCAGAGCCGCCCGACGGACAGCTCTCACTTGTCTTATTCGACCTGAACGACGAACGGTACCGTAAACACTTTTCCGTTTCGTTGGAATTGAGCCCACACTTTATAAATCCCCGGATCCGGGAACTGGGTGGCGAACTTCGCATCCGGCCCTTTGGCTGTCTCGTCGATCGGGTGTACGTGCAAGTACTGCTCGGTATTCTTACTTAGCACGACCACGTGTCCCACAGCCCCCAAGTATGGCTGCAAATCGGTGATCGGTTCTTTCGTCGCCGCATCCGTCAACTTGTAACTCAACTCAAAGTCCTTTCCGGCTTGCGGGTGATCGTTCTCCAGCGTCACTTCCACGCCTTCCACGATCTTGGTGTGAGACTTATCCGGCGTGAGCGGCACAGGGTCGGCTGGCGCGCCGTCGATCGTAATCCACTTCATTTTCGTGGTTTTGCTTCCCCCGGACGGCACATAATCGGCGATCAGCTTGTATTCGCCGCCGGAAGGGAAGTTGTTCGTGACGACGAATTCCCCTTGGCCCTTATACTCGGGATGGATATGGTTGAAATAAGACATATCTTTGCTGACTACGATCAAGTGCATCAATTTCTCATGCGAAATGTCAAACTTATCGATCGGTTTTCCGTTCTCATCCTGAATTTGAATGCGGATTTCGGTATCCTCGCCTTTGACCGCATTCTCCGTGGACCAGAACACCTCGGTTTTGACGGCTTGGTCGCCGCTGTCGGCTCCATGAGCATCGGAAGCCCCATGTCCATGTGTCATTTGTTCCTGACGGACAGGCGCACCTTGTTCCGCTTTAGGCGCAGCGTCCTGCCGGCCGAACCCGTAACCCGCAAAGAAAGACATGGCGACAAACACCAGAATCAAAATAAACTGCAGCTTTCCACTCATCTGATTGCCTCGCTCCTCCGGCTTTCGATCCACATTTTGCAATCTGAGGGCATTGAGCACGACGGACACGGAGCTCAGTGCCATTGCGGCTCCCGCGAGCCACGGTTCCAGGTACCCCAGCGCCGCGACCGGAATGCCGATCACATTGTACGCAAGAGCCCAAAACAAATTTTGCTTGATGTTGACCATCGTTTTCTTGCTCATCGATATCGCATCGGGGGTGCTGTTCAGGTCTCCGCGCATCAGCGTGACATCCGCGGCTTCCATGGCCACATCCGTACCCGTTCCGATCGCCATTCCGATATCCGCCGTAGCCAGTGCCGGCGCATCGTTAATGCCGTCTCCGACCATGGCCACTGTTTTTCCGGACGCTTGCAGCCTCTTCACTTCGTTCGCTTTGCCGTCCGGAAGCACCTCCGCCAGAACATGATCGATCCCGACGCGGCTTCCGATTGCTTGCGCCGTACGTTCATTGTCGCCGGTCATCATGACGACCTCGAGTCCGAGATTCTTCATGCGGGCAACCGCTTGAGCGGAGGTTTCCTTAACCGTATCCGCTACGGCGATCATGCCCGCAAATCGGCCGTCAACGGCGGTCAGCATAACGGTCTTACCCTGGGACTCCAGCTCGGACATTGTCTCGAAGGCATGATCGACCTTCACGCTGTATTCGGCCATCAATTTCTTGGTTCCGATCATAATGCCTTTGCCTTCGACGACCGCCATGATGCCGTAGCCCGGTATCGCTTGGAAAGACTCCGTATCTGCCAGCGTAATTCCTTTGCTTCGAATACCGGTTACAATGGCTTCCGCTAACGGATGCTCGGAGTTTTTTTCCGCCGCGCCGATCCACGACAACAGCTGCTTTTCCTCGAAATCATTTTCCACGCGCACATCGGTCAATTCCGGCTTCCCTTTGGTCACCGTACCGGTTTTGTCCAATACGACTGTGTTGACCCGATGGGTATTCTCCAGGTGCTCTCCGCCCTTGAACAAAATACCCAGCTCGGCCGCACGTCCGGAACCCGCCATGATCGAAGTCGGCGTCGCCAGCCCTAATGCGCAGGGGCATGCGATCACGAGAACCGCGATTGCTTTCTCTAGTGCGGCCGCCAAGTCTCCCGGTTCTGCAGCAAAGTACCAGATCAGGAAGGTAAGCACCGCAATGCCCACCACAATAGGAACGAAGATCCCCGAGATGACATCTGCTATCCGTTGAATCGGAGCCTTCGAGCCTTGCGCTTCTTCCACAACCTTGATGATTTGCGAGAGCGCGGTTTCTTTCCCTACTTTGGTCGCCTTGACCTTTAACACGCCGTTTTTGTTTAAAGTGGCGCCGATCACCGGATCGTCGGCACGTTTCTCTACCGGAATGCTTTCACCGGTCAGCATCGATTCATCGACAGCCGAGACGCCGTCAATCACGATTCCGTCAACCGGCACTTTCTCGCCCGGCTTGACCAGAAAAATATCGCCGGCGACGACTTCTTCTACCGGGACGTTCATTTGTTGGCCGTCGCGAATCACGGTTGCCGTCTTCGCCTGCAAGCCCATGAGCGATTTGATCGCCTCGGAGGAACGCCCTTTGGCCAACGCTTCGAACAGCTTGCCGAGCAAGATCAGCGTAATGAGCACCGAACTGGTCTCATAATACAAAGCCGAAGGGACTTCCCAAATGGTGACATAGAGGCTGTAAAAATACGCCGCCGAAGTCCCAAGGGCCACGAGCACGTCCATATTCGCACTGCCGTTGCGGAGCGCCTTGTAGGCTCCCACGTAAAATCTGGCTCCGATGATGAACTGAACCGGTGTGGCCAGATAGAACTGGAACCACGGCTCCATGAAACGATCCGGAACCCAAATCCACGATGTAAAGGAAAAATGCCCGACCATCGCCCACAACAGAGGCACCGTCAGCAGAGCTGAGATGATCAGCATCGCCTGTTGTCTGCGAATTTCTTTCCGACGGTGGTCTCCCTGCTGTTTCGCTTCGGTTTTCGATTTTGCTTTATAACCCAGCTGCTCCACTTTTTTGATCATGTCGGCGGTGGAGACGACGGACGGGTTATATTCCACGTGAGCGGTCTCAAGCGCTAAATTAACCGTCGCTTTGACGCCTTCGAGCTTGTTCAGCCCTTTCTCGATCCGGGTGGCGCAAGCTGCGCACGTCATGCCCATAATATCGAAATCGACCGCTCCCTTAACCGCCTGGTTTGATTCGGATGTTGGAGACTGACTCATGGGATCACCTTCTCGTCAGGTACTTCGTGTCACGAAACCACGTCGTTACCTTCATGTACAATCGATTGTGATGTCATCATAATATACCCCCAGGGGGTATGTCAACTGCATGATGGAGCCCCGTCTCGTCCCATGCACATCTTACTTCCCGTATCAGCTTGCACGGCTAACCTCGTAAGTTATACTTCCAGCACGCTGCCTGGAGAACAGTTCCTGGTAATATCCGTTTTGTTTCAGCAATTCGTTGTGACTTCCTTGCTCGATGATTTCCCCGCTTTTGATGACGAAAATTTTGTCCGCATGCACGACCGTAGAAAGCCGATGGGCAATCATGACGACTGTTTTCTCTTTGCCGATCTGTTGAATGGATTCTTGCACCAGCTTTTCGCTTTCGTTATCGAGAGCGCTCGTGGCCTCGTCCAGGATGATGAGCGAAGGATTTTTCAAAAATACTCTCGCCAGAGCCACCCGTTGCTTTTGACCGCCTGAAAGTTTGATGCCTCTCTCTCCGATTTCCGTGTCATATCCGATCGGAAGCTGCGAGATAAAATCGTGCGCGAATGCTTTCTTGGCCGCGGCGATGATTTCTTCATCCGTCGCATCCAGCTTCGCCATTCGGATGTTGTCCTTGATCGATGAGCTGTAAAGGAAGTTGTCCTGCGTCACGATTCCCATATGATTCCGCAGACTGGACAAGGAGTAGTCCTTGATGTTCACGTCATCGATCAGGACGGAACCTTGCGTCGCATCATACATCCGCATCAAAAGTTGAAGAATCGTGCTTTTGCCCCCTCCGCTTTCTCCTACGAACGCATAGGTTTTTCCCTTTTCGAGTGTAACTGAAAGTTTCTTGATCACCGAATCACTGTCGCTGTAAGCAAAGGAAACACGATCGAACCGGATCGATTTTGACAACGATTTTAACTCCACTGCATCTGCTTTATCTTGAATTTCTGCCTGAATCCTCAGGAAATCAAATATCCGCTGAAGCGCGACGCTTCCTTCGGTAACAGCCGGAAATGCCTGCACCAGCGCGGTAACCGGGCTTCTCATTTTATCCACATAGGCGAAAAAGGCGATCAAACTTCCGAGCGTCAGGCTGTCATGGATGACGAACAGGCTTCCGGTCAACACAACGATGAATGGAGTGATGTCGCTCAAGACATTGACGCAGGACAACGTGACGGCGTTGAGCTTCGCTTGTTTGTCCGTCAGCTGCTCGTATTGCTCCAAGTGCCGGTCCAACTCCTGTTTGTCGCGCTGCTCGGAGGCAAACAGCTTGGAAATGAACGCGCCTTGAATTTTTTCAAATACAAAACCGCTGAGCACCGAACGGTATTTCATCATGGCCGCGGTAGATTTTTTGAACTTCTTGGATAACAAATGGGCCAGTAGAAACTGGAAACCGACCAGCAAAACGGCAAGCAGCGTCAGCTTCAAATTCAAGGTGGCCATCACACCCACAACGAACACCAGCACGATCGTTTCAATCCAGATGTTCGAGAAAACCGCGGTCATGTAGCCTCTTGCCTTCTCGATATCGTCGAAGAATCGGGTTCCGATTTCTCCGCTCTTATGGTCTGCGAAATATTTGGCATCCAGAGTGTGGATTTTGGCAAACACGTCTTTACGCAGGTTTTTAATAATATTGTTGTTGGCTTTATGCAGGCAATATTGCCGGACGTATTCCATCGGAGCCCGGATCACGAGGAAAACTGCCGCCATCACGAGGGCAAGGTAGAGCAGCTGCCCCATTTTTTCCGAACTGGAAAAAGCCCCGTTTTGAAGCAAATCGTCGAAAATATATTTCATCACAAGGGGAACGGCAAGCGGGATGAGGAAACGAAACAAACTGCCAACGAACCCTAAAATATAGAGCTTCATTTCATTTTTTACATACGGCAAAAATGTTCTCATGGTCAGGGTACCTCCTGCTTTCTAAGACCTAAGAGAACAATAAATGAAACATGAGCCCCTCAACGCGCAAATAAACGGCATCGACGCGCAAAAAAAGGGCATTTACACGCAAAAAATTGCGGTTGCCCGCAATTTTCATGTGTTGTATGCAACTTGAACGATTTGCGTTAGTTAGATCTCTCATTTCGATGATACGATCGCCCGCATCGGGTAGAATTCCGTGTTCATTAACCCTGCCTGGATAGCAGGATCATCCTGGATAAAGCCACGAACTTGCTCCTCACTATCAGCTTCCACAATTCCCAAGCCATAGAAGCCGCCGGGGGCCATTACGGGACCCCGGCGAAGTTGAACTACTTAATCCCATAAATTAGTTCAAGAGTACCTCTCTTTTTCGATATTTTTTCCCATGGGAATTAGAGGAATAGTTGATATAAACTCTCTTTAA
The DNA here is from genome assembly GCF_005049045.1 of Cohnella pontilimi. Taxonomy (GTDB): domain Bacteria; phylum Bacillota; class Bacilli; order Paenibacillales; family Paenibacillaceae; genus Cohnella; species Cohnella pontilimi. Next base: position 7,535 of record NZ_SUPK01000007.1, on the reverse strand, counting down.
TCCTTTTATTTCTCCGTCGCACCGTCAGCAAGGACAAATCAATTATTCAGAGTGCCGAAGGGAGACATGTCATTTGAAAAAGAAAGCGTTTTTATCCAAGGTATCAGGTTCCGTATTAGCCCTCCTCCTGCTCACTTGCAATCTCGTAACTGCAGCACCGGCTGAAAAACACTCCTACCTTGTAGGACTGATGCCCGGCGCTTCTTCCAAAGCCTTATCGGCTCCCGGTATCGAGATGAAGGAACAATGGGACAATCTCGGCGCCATGCGAATTGAGGCATCGGCCAATGCGGCTCAAGGTTTGGCGCACAATCCCAATGTTTCCTACGTTGAAGAGGACCGGGTCGTTCATGCAACGAGCGCCACTGGGACGAGTTACACAGATGGCGATCTCACATGGGGCTTGCAAGCGGTCAACGCCCAACAAGCATGGAATCTGGGGGCATCTGGACAAACGATCAAAGTCTGCGTTCTCGATACCGGTATCGATTATAACCACCCGGAATTTAACCGCAACGGCACATCAGTCATTAAAGCAAGCAAAAACTTCGTGAAAGACAAGCATCGGGACGCAACCGACGGATACGGACACGGCACGCACGTGGCGGGAACAATCGTCGGCCAGACCGCGAACAGCGGCAGCCGCATCGGCGCAGCACCGAATGTCGATTTGTTTGTCGCCAGAGTGCTGGGTGATGACGGCAGCGGCGCAACAAGCGGTATTATCAACGGATTGAACTGGTGTCAGCAAAATGGTGCCAAAATCGCCAGCCTCTCGTTGGGAAGCAGCCAAGGCTCCAAGACAGAACAAAAGGCGTTCGATCAGGCTTATCAGAACGGAATGCTCAGCATCGCGGCGAGCGGCAACGACAGCGGACCGATCGGATACCCCGCCAAATATAGTTCTGTGGTAGCAGTAGGTGCAGTGGACAGTAACTTCAATCTTGCCTCGTTCTCCAATTATGGAGCGGAGCAGGAAGTGGTGGCACCGGGAGTAGGTACACTGTCCAGCGTACCACGAGGCAAAGGCAAGAAAACTTCGGCATCGGAAAATGGCACTGTTTATAGCAGCCACGAATTGGAATATTCCGGTTTGGGCAATGTGTCAGGTCCCCTGGTCGATTGCGGATTAGCCGACTCGACTACATCCTGCGCGAACAAGCCTGCGAGCGGCGCATGGATTGCATTGATCAACCGCGGAAGTATCGCCTTCAGCGATAAGATTTTGAATGTCACGGCTCAAGGCGCATCGGCAGCCATCATAACCAATAATGACTCTGTCAACGCAGACGATCCGGGCAGCTTCACCTTGGGCAGCGCAGGAAATTGGATTCCTGCGATTTCCGTCTCCTACAACGGCGGAGTTTCAATCCGGGCGGGCGGACTTGGTTCGGCGAACGTTACCGTTTCCGCTTGGGATTACAGCTACTTTGAAGGAACCTCCATGGCGACACCGCATGTCTCGGCAGTAGCCGCACTTGCCTGGTCCGCCAACCCTAAGCTGACCAACGTGGACATCCGCTCCATCCTGAAAAAATCGGCCAAAGACTTGGGCACGGCCGGATGGGATTCCAGCTTTGGATACGGCATCGTTCAGGCGGACGCCGCGGTTAAGCTGGCGAATCCGAACATAGCTGTAAAGACGGCCAAAGCAAATTAATCGGACAAGAGCTCATATGTTGCGGGACTTGCCTGCCCTGCTCACATGAGCTCTTTTTTCATGCCCAGTTTGATTCTCAACTTATATAGAAGCCAAGAAGTTAAGATCGATTCATTGGCTTTATGAGAAGAAACCTTGGCCTGTTCTTTCCGGAACGCATTGCCATATGCGCCCCGCGGTGAAATGTGCTTTAATATAGCAAAGGAGCGTGATTCAGTGGACATTAAATCGTTTCTTTATCCCAAGAACGAGGTCTCTTACCTCACGACATCCTCCAATATGAAAGAAGCCTTAGACCAATTGGAGGCGTGCCACTATAGTGCAATTCCGATCTTGGACGAAAATGGCGCATATTTCGGAACGCTTGCCGAGGGAGACTTGTTATGGAAGATGAAGGCAACACCCGGCCTCAGCTTCGAAAACATGCACGAAATTCCCATCGTATCCATCAAAAAACGACTGAAAATCGAATGCGTCGCCATCGGCGCCGATTTGGACGATATGCTGGCGCTGGCAGCCGATCAGAACTTCGTTCCGGTTGTTGACGAAAATCGCATCTTCCTCGGGATTATTCGACGCAAAGACATAATCGAATACTATACCCGAAACATAATGGATTAGTTGGAAAGACCCGATCATGCCGGAAGATGATCGGGTCTTTCTTTTGTCGGGCGACGAAGAGCTCACATCAACTACGTCCCATTCGTTCAATCTCGTCGGACAAATAAATGCGGGTTCCTTTATCCGGTAGCTGTGCGGCATGATACATAGCCCTTGCAACAACAACCCCCTCTATCGCACGGTATTTCCTTAGCCCGCCAACCAAGAGAAAGGATAGCCGGGGGACCAGGAACGCGGCAACACGTTCTCCTAGCCGGAATTCATCGCGATCGCCGAGCAGTAAAGAAGGCCGGAAAAGATGTAGGGAGGGCAACTCCAGCCTGCGAAGGTCACGTTCCAAGCTGCCCTTCATCCGGGAATACCAGATCGCTGATTCCGGATTGGCATTCATAGAACTGACCACAAGGAACCGTTGAACACCCTTGCTTTTGGCCAGACGTGCGGCTTCCAGGGGATACTCATAATCGATCCGGTTCATGGCTTCCCGGGTTCTCGCTTTTTTAATCGTTGTTCCAAGGCAGCTGAAGACGTCCTCTACCTGAAACTGATCGACATCATCATTCAGCGCATCAAAGTTGACGATAACTTCATTGAGTTTATCGTGCCGGATCCCGAGCGGCCGGCGCACCAGTGCTTTAACCCGTTCATATTCCGGGGCATCCAGAAGTATTTGCAGAAGAGCTCCTCCAACCAGTCCGCTGGCTCCCATAATCAGAGCAGTTTTATGTTGCATATGTACTTCCTCCGATCTGCACATCAGAACATGCCACTCTCAGTTCTCTTCCATCGCGATCATAAGCGAATCAACGCCGCCACGAAAAAAAGCCTTCCTTAAAACTTATTATCGGTTGTTTTGAAAAAAGTGCTCGATCTTTCTCAATCGCACATGCAAACGCTCAACGGAAATTTCATCTTTGCTCGAAATCGCTTCGCGGAGCGCCTCGATTTCAAGTTGCATTTCATCCAGCATTTTATAAAATCGTTCGTAATCTTTAACAACTTGATCCAAAAACGCATCAACCTGATCGGCGTCGTAACGTCGTGACCATATTCTCCCCTTGTCGAAATCTTGTTGATGGACATCGAGCGCGGTAAAGGAGATACCTTCTTGTTGCAACAATTGCTCAAGCTTTGGACTAAAAGACATGATTACACCTCCGGTGGAATAAAACCGACCTTAACTACATTAGAGACGAATAAATGCATCAAATGTTCCAAAAAGCCATTGCCCCGAACCTCCACCAACTCTAAACATTGAAACTGAATTGCGTATGGAATATAGTGGAATTGCCAGCGAGGAGGAAAATTATATGGAAATACGCTTTAAGAAAAGCTTTGTATTAGCCGGCGTTATTATTCTCTTATTTGTTCTATGGTTCAGTTGGATGTCTATTTCATCCCACAAAACTGCGAAAATGGAGGATAAAATGCAATCGTTATTAGCATCAGGATTGCAGATCGCCGCGATGGATTCACCAAGAGTTAAAGTAAACAATGACGGTGGATTTTACGGTCCTGACTTAAATAATTCACATGCCATTCAAAATGTATACCCACGTGTTTATGCTTCCATTTTAGAAGGTCTGCAAGATTCAGCAAGTCCGTTTTGTAAGGTAGAAAACCTAAGAATGGAAACTGATTATATATCCAAACTAACTGCATATAGCACTGTACGATTTGTGGTATTCCTAGGTGTGACAAAAACGATTTCTGTAACCGCGTCAATCAAAGCACCTAGGTATAAAGAGATCACCGGACTTGCTGAGGTCGGCGGATAACAATGTCGCAATAACGCGTAATAAATTAACATTTAAATACATATTATCATCAAAAGGAGAAAAACTATGCTGGGCATTGAGCATTATGAACTGTTTTTGTTATCCGGAGTTCTGTTAAATCTGACGCCGGGCACGGACACGCTTTACATCCTTAGCCGGACAGTTGCGCAAGGAAAAAGCGAAGGCTTGATGTCCGCTGCCGGCATCAATTGCGGGGCGCTCATTCATACCTTGTTCGCGGCATTTGGATTGTCCGTTGTATTGATGCAGTCGGCGCTCGCGTTCAACTTAGTCAAATGGATCGGTGCGGCCTATCTGATCTACATGGGCATCAAATCGATCCGGACACGCAGCAATCCTTTTGAACTACAGCATATGGGACAGGCAAAAAAACATAAGCTGTTCTTTCAAGGAATGCTTACCAACGTATTGAATCCCAAAGTGGCTTTGTTTTTCTTAGCATTCATGCCGCAATTCATCGATCCCGAGCACACTTCGGGCGCTTTGCCATTCATTATCTTGGGGCTTACGTTCATTGTGACGGGAAGTATCTGGAATATCATCCTGGTTCTATGTTCGAGTTGGATGACACGCCGTTTGAGAAGCAGCGTGAATTTCTCCAAATACCTCAACAAGCTCACCGGTGTCATTTTTGTCGGCCTGGGCATCAAGTTGCTCCGCACTTCACGGAGTTAATTATCTAGTTGGTCTAGCAATAAAATATGCCGAACGAATGCCGATTTCGAAAGAGTATTTAGCTCAATGATCTAGCCTTGGTAATATGGTACGGTTCTCCGTAACGGGTCTATCGGCGAAATAAATGGCGGCCCTGCGGCCGCCGAAAGTGATCCTTAATTTTATTCAGTTCTTTACCGGACGTAACATGATACGTTCACTTTCCATCTGACTATGCTTAACCATTAAAAAATTAATATTACTCACTCTTTGCACTCTCCACTTTTACTTTAATCCATTTATAATTTTTTCAATATCGTTGTTTAGTGATGCGATGTTTGGATAGCCGATTCGCTTGTCAGAAAGCTTGTATTTTTGTTTAAGCTTCATAATCCGATAAACCGAATCATCAATTCGCTGTTCAGAAATCGTTCCTTTTACAACGGCTTGTTTTAATGCATGGAAGGCATTTATTTGCTCATCTTTATGAAAAGAAATCATCACAACATCCGCCCCCGCTTCAACCGATTTAACGGCAGCAGTTTGAATGTCGTAGCGTTTAGCAATCGCCCCCATGGTCATATCATCCGTCATGATCACACCTTTAAAATTTAATTGATCTCTTAACATGTTCGTCATAATCGTGCTTGACATGGATGCAGGGTATTTGGTCTCTAGCCCCTTTACAAGTTCATGCGTAACCATAACCACATCCGCATCGTTCTTAATCGCATTTTTATAAGGAAGCCAGTCGTTTTTTTCTAATTGATTGCGTCCATATTCAACAGTCGGCAAGTCTTGGTGAGCATCAACGCTAACGCTCCCATAACCCGGAAAATGTTTAACGACAGGGATGACATTCTGGGAACGGATGCCCTTCATTGCAGCTACGCCTAAACGACTGACCAGATTGGGATCCGTGCCAAAAGACCGCTTGCCAATAGCAGAAGCAGAGGGATCTTTGATGACATCAAGAACAGGGGCATAATCCATGTTGAAGCCTAGATCGCGAACGGCTTCGCCAAGTGTTTCCCCGACATTGTATGAAAAATCACTGTCATCTTTTTTCCCAACCGCAAAAGCAGAAGGCATTTTCAATATTGGACTCGGCATGCGATCTACAATTCCCCCTTCTTCATCAACACTCATAAAAAGAGGAAGCGGGTTTTTAGCGCTTTGATTCATTGCTTTGAGTTGATTGGTAAAATCAACGGTTTGATTTGCGGTTTTGATATTACTGCCGTAGAAAATGATGCCGCCCGCATGTAAGTTATTGATCATCTCCTTTGCATCGCTTCCAGCTGTGGTTCCATTGACACCAACCATAAGCATCTGGCCAATTTTTTCATCTAAGGTCATGTTATATAATTGAGCTGCAAGAGAATGGTCGGCAATTTCCGGGTCGTAAACGGAAATATGGTCAACGGATGAATTTGAATTTTCATTCGTTGGTTTGTTGATGATCCATTTTAATTCTTTTCCATTCTTAAGCGAATAAACGAGAATTTGCTGATGTACAGCATGATCATCATAAGATGAGACTTTATTTGGTTTTCCCATTGCTTTTTCAATGTCGTTTAAGGTAAGTTTCTTTAAATCGCTGCTATAATCACGCACATCAAATATAGGGGAATGACGATAATAACCGAATGTTGTTTTGTTATTATCATAAGTTGCGTATAGACCCACTTTTGTATCACTTACGTTATTTGGTTTTCCCCATTTATGTGTAATGTCATTGATATCTGTTTCACCAAGTGTAAAAGGTTCGTTAGGCGTTTGACCGTTTTGAGCAGCTGTTACAATTTCATTGATGTAAGAATCGATATTAGGTTGCGGACTGTAGTTTTGAGCTTCAGGCGGAGTGCTTTGAGCTTGGGGTGGAGTGCTTTGAGCTTGGGACGGCGTACTTTGTTCGGGTTGAGCATTGGAAAAACATCCTGAAGTAAACAAAGTCAATGATGAAATCAATAATACAAACACACAATTTTTTAGAAAACGTGTCAACCGAATCATCTCCTGTAGTCTAGACTCACTCTTGTTGCAGGATTTCCCAATTGTGCACAGTTATACTGCCGTTAGTTCATTCAGGGGCACAACTGAATTTCCTTAAACAACTTTAGTTCGGTATTCCATCGGACTAAGGTTGTTTAATTTCGCTTGGAATCTGTCATGAAGTGCTTCTTCCGGCTCAAATGATTGCAGATAAATGCAATCTGAATGCCAGGTGGAAACCCGACCGCTTCCGTTAATCAACCAACGGCTTTGCGCCAGCTTCTGATCTCGGCGTTCAGGTCCTTGATTTTAGGTACGGCGAGCGCACGATCGGACAATCCGTACTTGCGCTTCAAGGTGAGAATTCGCGTGACGCTCTCATCGATCCGGGATTCCGGAATGCGACCGGATTTGACGCTGGCAAGCAGCGCTTGTTCGATTTTTTTAACGGTTTCATATCCGAAGGACACAAGGATGATGTCGCTGCCCGCCTCAACCGAACGGACGGAAGCATCCTCGATGTCGTAGTTTTTCGCGATGGCGCCCATCGCCATCGAATCGGTAATGACGACTCCGCGGAAGCCCAATTTGCCACGCAGTTGTTGACCGATGATTACTTTGGAGAAAGAGGCGGGGGCGTCCGGATCGATTTTCGGAAACAATATATGCGCGACCATGACGCTATCCGCGCCGGCATCGATCGCTGCCTTGAACGGAACCCACTCCATCTTCGACAGCTCGGCAGCCGTTTTGTTGACAACCGGCAAGTTCAGGTGGGAATCGACCGAGGTGTCGCCATGCCCCGG
>NZ_SUPK01000006.1 GCF_005049045.1 Cohnella pontilimi | reverse complement strand
ACTTCATTGTAGAGTGACCTCCATGATGATAGGTTTTTGGGGCAACGACCCCGTGTGCAACCCTATCTTACCGAGGCACTCTTTTTTATTCAAAGTCCGAATTAATCGCATTACAGGAATTCTTAACATCAAAATCGACATTAAACGTTAACAAAGCCTTTATAAAAAGAATGAGCAACACAAAGAGCTTTTCCCCCTCTGCATTGCCCATTGAACCATAAAATGTCTAACATTGTATTCAATTGCTTATTGTTATTGGCTTTATTGGACTTCCTCCACCTTTAATGTTACAGAGTAGAGGGCTTCTTCTTTTCGATTCAGGCTTTGCTGCACCCCCGGAAATTGTGTAGGAGGTGTCAAAAGCGTCTTGATATATTCACGATATAAATCCAGTGCGGAATGAACGGCGACCAGACTTGCCTGTTGAGCCATTTGACTTCGAACAAATGCGATGGACTCCCGGGCCATATCAGCGTCCATGATTTGAGAAACCGCACCCGTTTGATTGATAACCTGAGTATCCAAGAAGCTGTAATGCGAGGTTAATCGATTCTCGTAAGCTCCGTATTTGCTCCGTTCCCCGATTACTTTTGCAATGGCCCCGTCAATCAAGTCCAAAGCATGGGAATCGGTAATCTGCAAGTTGTGAATGCCCAACGACTGAGCGGTAACTTGAGAAAGCTCTATATCCATAAAATCACCGGGGTTCGCACCGATTTGCAGACGAACGGACTCTACAGTGCCAGGGGTTGCGGGTACGTCCGGAGTGCCCGGCGTACCCGGCGTTCCGGGGATGCCCGGGGTTGGAGGTCTTCCGGGAACCCGCACTTTTTCTTCAAAGTTTTGGGTTACCGAAACGTTGAGGTGATGATAGTTGCCCCATTTGGCCGCGGTTGAATTAAATTCTATCGTATAACGGCCTGGTGATAGACCGATAATAGAGTAGGAAGAGGTTGAAGGAAACTGGGTGAGCGTCGTGCTTCCTTGAACAGGGCGATTATCGGAATCCAATATCGTAACACTGAGATTCTTTTGTTTATCGGGTCCCCGTTTCGACGTACGTACAAATTCGGCAGACAGTTGAATCGTCGTCTCCAAATTCCGAACGTCCGCCCCTCCTGAAACCTCAAATTGGTATTGCGTAAGGTACCGTACATCGATGCTGCCGCCGGAGGTGGCGGATGACGGCCGCCATTCGTAGGTATCCGGTGTACCGGGATCCGCCGGAATGTCGGGTGTTCCCGGCGTGCCGGGCGTACCGGGTATGGCGGGTGTGCCCTCGGTACCGGTATTCAACAAAGCCCGTCCGTTAAAAGTTGTTTGCTTCGCGATGGAATGAAGGGAACGGATGAGCAAGCGAGCCTCGTCCTGTAATACGGATCTGTCCTGGGCAGTCAAAGCCCCATTGCCGGCTTGGATGGCGAGTTCTCTCATGCGGTGGAGATGATCCAGCATAGAAGACAGGGCGGAATCCGCAACCTGGGTAAGGGATACTCCATCCTGAACATTCCTTTGCGCCTGACGAAGCGCACGTATGTTGGCGTTCATTCGGATGGATACCGAGAACCCGGCGGCATCGTCCGCTGCCCTGTTGATCCGAAGTCCGGAACTCAGCCTTTGAATCGACTTGCTTTGATCCGCTTCGTGTCTATACCATTGATGAACGGAATAACGTATCGCATTGAAAGAAATAATGGCGGTTCACCCCCCTGCAAGACGAGCACTCGAGTGCTATTCTAGCAACCGGGGCGTAAAAAGTTTGTCAAAATAAGTAGAGGTACACACTTTAATTTTCGACAAAAATAGTTGCGGAAACGTAGACACGCGGTAAATTCTGTATGCTAGAATAGGCATGTTACATGAAAAGAAGGAGTGTTGGATTACTTGGCTATGCCACAAAAAGAAGGAAAAGCTCCAAGCGTTTTCGGCAACCGGTTTCTTCAGACGATTTTGCTGTCCAATATTTTGCTGCAAATCGGCATCTGGGTCCGGAATTTTGCCATTTTGCTTTTTGTTTCGGAAAAAACAAACCAAGATCCGTATGCCATCTCCTTGATCAGCGTCGCCGAATTCGCGCCGATTTTCGTATTCTCGTTTATCGGAGGCACTTTCGCCGATCGGTGGCGGCCGAAACGGACGATGATCTGGTGTGATTTGTTATCCGCGGTATCGGTTTTCGTGGTGCTGCTGATGATTCATTATGGATCCTGGCAGTCCGTCTACCTGGTCACGTTCATCTCTGCGGTATTGTCGCAGTTCTCGCAGCCTTCGGGCATGCGTTTGTTCAAGCAGCATGTGCCGGAAGAGCAGCTCCAGCAGGGGATGGCGATGTTCCAGTCGTTAATGGCGATCTTCATGGTGCTTGGACCGATGCTGGGGACATTCGCTTACAGCAGGTTCGGCTTGGAGACGTCAGTCGCCGTGATGGGCATCGCGTTCCTGCTGTCCGCGCTATCGCTGGTCCGCATACCCAAGGACAAGACGGAGCAGCGGACGGATGCGGCAAAGGGTGATTTTCGCAAGGAGTTCAAGGAAGGCTTCCATTATGTCTGGCAAAGTCCTGTACTTCGGTCGCTGGGGTTTGTTTTCATGCTGGCGGGACTAGCGGTTGGTCTGGCCCAAGCGCTCAACCTGTTCATTGTGACAGAAAGACTTGGCCAGCCGAAGGAATTTTTGCAATATATTCTCATGGTGAGCGGAGCCGCCATGCTGATCGGCGGCGGGATCGTAGCCGTATTTGCGAAGCGGGTTGCTCCGCAGGCGCTGCTTGCTATCGGTATGCTGGTGGGCGCCGTCTGTACCGTCGTGGTCGGGTATTCGACCAACGTGGCGCTAACGCTCGTCGTACAGTTCGTGAACGGACTCGTGTTCCCTTGCATCCACATCGGGATCAGCACGATGATTCTGAAATGGTCGAATGAATCCATCGTCGGCCGAGTGAATGGCGTGCTGAATCCGATGTTCATCGGCATGATGGTCGTCTCCATGTCGTTCGCCGGCGCGCTCAAAGCCGCTTACCCGCTCGTATCGATTTATACCGGATCCGGAGTCTTGTTCCTTCTTGGTGCATTGGTCATGCTTCCGATCATGAGCCAGAAGGCGCCGGAGACCGTCCAACCGGTCGCCGCCGAGTAACCTCTGACCACATCGTTTTCATTTCAAAGCGATCGCGTCCACACCATGGGATGCGGTCGCTTTTGCGTGGTGACCGCAAATCATTGCGCGGGAGGGTTCATCATTTGCGCTTCCTCTCTATCTCATCTGTCTTATGATGGCTTATGATAGAAACAACTCATTATAAAGAGAACGGGAGAGAACCCCATGCTGTCCGTAATCCGCTTTAGTATGCGCAATAGTATCGCCGTTTTCTTGATCATCGCCCTGCTCGTCGCAGGCGGCCTTTATTCGGTCAACAACATGAAAATGGAAAAATACCCCGACGTGGACATCCCCTACCTGCACATGAGGATCTTATATCCTGGCGCTTCGCCCGAGCAGGTCATGAACGATATCGGCAAGCCGCTGGAACAGGAACTGGCGAATGTCAAGGGCAAAGTCAACATGTACACCGGTGCGAATCCGAATGTGTTCTGGTCGACGCTCCAATTCAATATGTCGGTCGACATGGACGATGCGGAACAACGGATGAGAGACGCTGTCGCGAAACTCAAACTTCCCGACACGGCGGGCGAGCCGTCTTTCCAGAAGGAGAGGCTGGATGCGGAAGTCTATCAGCTGGCCGTCTACGGAGGCACCGACGAGCAGGTACAGCAGGTTGTTGACGAATCGATCGTACCCGCGATCCGGAATGTATCCGGCATAGACGAGATTAACATTTTGGGTGAATCGGAACGCAATCTTTACATTCGTTTGCGCCCGGACGCGCTCAAGGAGTACAAGCTGTCTTACGATCAAGTGAAGCAGCTGATCGCAGCCAATAACTTGTCCATTCCGATCGGCGATCTCCGCACGCCGGAACAGACGCTCCCTATCCGTGCCGGAAGTGCCTTCAAGTCGGCAGAGGATGTGAGCAACATTCCGCTTCTCATGCCGGCTTCCTCCTCCAATGCAATACTCAAGCTGGGGGATATCGCCGAAGTGGCCTATGAAGCTCCCGTCACCAGTTTTACCCGCATGAACGGAAAACCGGCATTGCTCCTCTCCGTCATTCCGAAGCCGGGTGAGGATGCCGTCTCCATCGCCAATCAGGTCAAGGATGAAGTGGCCGGCACACCGCTTCCGACAGGATTGAAATCCGAAGTGATGATCGACCGGTCCGTTGAAATCGAGCATTCCGTGAGCAGCATGCTGCGCGAGGTGATGCTCGGAGCGCTCATGGCCGTTGTGGTGACGCTGCTGTTTCTGCGAAATGTGAGAGCGACGATCATCGCGATCATCTCGATTCCGCTGTCGATGTTCGCTTCGTTTATGGTACTGCAGCGTCTCGGCTACACGCTGAATATGATGACGCTGGCCGGCATCGCCGTCGCCATCGGCCGGGTGGTGGACGATTCGATCGTCGTCATCGAGAACATTTTTCGGCGTATCCGCATGTCACAGGAAAGGGGCGCCAATCTCGTCGAGCAGGCGACACGCGAAGTGTCGTCCGCGATTACTTCCTCCACGCTGACGACCGTGGCGGTGTTCCTTCCGCTCGCCTTCGTGCCGGGGATCGTCGGTAAGTTCTTCGTTCCGTTGGCGTGGACGATCGTCATCTCTCTATTATTTTCGCTGCTTGTGGCCGTTTCCGTTGTGCCGTTGATGTCCCGGTTATCGCTTCTGCGCCTAAAGCATGTCGAGCCTCGCGAAAACCGGCTGCAGATAACGTACCGCGCTGCTTTGCACTGGTCGCTCGGCCATCGGTTGTCGACGCTGGGTCTGGCGGTCGTGCTGCTGCTGGGAAGTGCGGCACTCGTCCCGTCGCTCGGCTTCAACTTCCTGCCTTCCGAGCAGGTCAAAACCTACGATATCACCGTGAAAATGCCGGTCGGAACCGCATTATCCCAAACAGACGATGCGGCCAAGCAGATCGAGGCCATCCTGAAAAGCCGGTCTGAAGTCGCTCGTGTAGGCACTTATGTCAGCGGGGAAACTGCAAATCTCTCCTTTACCGTCAAAGACGACGTCTCGGATACGAATGCTTTGGCGAAACAATTACGGGAAAAGTTCAAGCAGGTCGCCGGTCCCCGGGAAGTGACGCTGGCGGGCGTAGGCGGCATCAATGTCGGCAACCGCCTGCAAATCACCGTCAACGGGCCGAACATCGGGAAAATCAAAGAAGCCGCGGGACAGATCACCGAGGCATTGAAAGGCGTCGAGGGTCTGGCCGACGTGCGGAATTCTGCGGAAGGCGAGAAGCCGGAAATTACGATCGAATTCGATAACGCCAAACTGGCGGCCCACGGCTTAACACCGGCGACGGTATCGTTGACTTTGCACAATATGGTCCAAGGAAGCAGGGTCTCCGAGGCACAGATTGAGGGCAAGACAACCGGTGTCATTTTATCGACCCTGATGGACAGTACGCCTTCACTCAGCGCTTTGGAGGAGCAAACGATTCCGACCCCTATGGGTACGGCTGTGAAGCTGAAAAATCTGGGCACGGTGAAGCAAGTGGTGAACCCGACCACGATCGCTCACTATAACCAAGCCGAGTACTTGCAAGTAAACGGCACCATCACGGAAACCAATTCGGGCAAAGTAACCGCCGATGCCGAGAAGGCGATGAATGCCCTGAAGCTGCCGGACGGTGTCACATGGCGATCTGAGGGAGCCTCGAAAGAAATGAACGACGGCTTTGTGAATATGGGCATTGCGCTGGCGCTCAGCGTGTTCCTCGTCTACATGGTCATGCTGCTCGCATTCGGCGAATGGAAGCTGCCGTTCGTCATTCTTGCCGCGATTCCTTTCTCCGTCATCGGCGCCCTTGCCGGATTGTACGCGGTCGGGGAGCCGGTAGGCATGCCTGCGATGATCGGCCTGCTGATGCTGAACGGAATCGTGGTCACCAACGCCATCGTCCTGCTCGAACGCGTGCGCTCGAATATGCGGCGCGGTCTCGACAAGCATGCTGCGTTAATGGAAGCCGGCGCAACGCGCGTACGCCCGATCCTCATGACGGCGATCGCCACAATCGGCGCCTTGCTGCCGCTGGCGCTGTCGACGGAAGCCGGCCTCGTGTCGCGGGCACTGGCGGTTGTCGTCATCGGAGGCCTTACGACTTCGACGTTCCTGACGCTGCTCATCGTGCCGGTGCTGTTCAGCCTGGTGACGCGCGGGAAGCGGAAGGGCGATATACCGACGGACTCCACTCTTTCCTCACCGGTATGACAAAGAGAGCCATCCTGCGTTTTTCAGCAGGGTGGCTTTTTTATAAGTTGAAAATTTCGCCGCCCGGTTGCAAACTTTTTTCAAAACGGTCAGGTAATATTTATAGAATGGCATAAACGAGGTGAGCCGGTTGGAGAGACAATGGATCGAACGCATTCTGCAGGGCGACCGCAGTGCGTTTCGAAACCTGTATGACGAGTATTTCGAGTACGCCGTGCGGACAGCCGTTATGGTGACCAAAAACCGCGAGTGGGCTCAGGATGCCGTCCAGGAAACGTTCCTGCGCGCATACCGCAATATTTGGCAATACGACAAAAGCAAACCTTTCAAGCCTTGGTTTTATACGATTCTTCTTCGCGAATGCTACCGGGTCATGGAACGGGAGAAGAAGGTCGTTCCGTTCGGAGAGCAACTCGACCAAATTGCCGTGGAGCCCAAGCTTCCGGATGTTTCGGTAGATCTCTACGCGGCGCTCCAGTCGCTGGATGACTTGTACCGGATTCCTCTGATATTGAAGTATTTGCACGATTACAGCGAGAGAGAAATCGCCGAGATGCTGGATGTGAACGTGAATACGTTAAAATCGCGCCTGCTCAAAGGCCGGGAGAAATTGAAAAAAGGTCTGGGAGGGGAACCGTATGGAACGGAAGCTTAAGGAACGGATGCTGGATGAGAGCCGGTTCGACCCCGGGCTCAAGGAGGCAATGTGGGAACGCATCGAAGCGCAACTGGATATCGAAAGCCCGGCCGCGTCTCGCTCAAGAACGCATGCCAAACGTACACAGAGGAGCCGAAAAACGATGAGAAGAATTAAGATTTCCACCGGGCTTGCCGCCGCTGTGATCGCCGGAGCTGTATTTTTGACGATGCCGGCCGGCACGGCGTTCATGAAAGACGTGAGATCCTGGTTCGCCCCTGAGAAGAAAGTGGAAGTCAACATCGAAGGGGAGAAGGAACAGACGAACCAAAAACTTCATGAGAGCGGAAAAACGAATGGAGAGCAAACGCCGGGCAATTCCGAGACGAGCAAGGAAACGAGCCGTTATGTCATCTATTACGATCAAGAACGGTATAAACTGGAGCAGCAAGGCGGTAAAGACGTCATTACGACCACAACGCCTCTGCCGGACAAGTACCCTGAAGTATCGTTTACGATCGAACAGCGCCCGGGAATTCAGCCGGCAGATGCTGCCGCCGATCTGGAGAAGCAATTGGCCGCAGGCTACGCCGAGGTCCGCAAGGCGGAGCAAGTGACCGAACCCATTGCGGGATACCGAATCTATGCGCAGGACGGCAAGGACTGGAACAGCAAAGTAATGGTCGTTTATGTGGTGGACAACGGAAAGCAGGGCAGCTTCGTGCTGACGGAAAAATATTTCCTTGAAGCGTCTGAAGGCCACGGGTCGAGATTCGATCAGATGCTGAAAGAGTTCAAGGTATTAAGCGAGTAACGGAACGGACCATGGAGCATGCCTCCATGGTCTTTTTTTTATTGGGTGGGATGAGGTGGTCAAATCTTTTTCAAAAAGGTAAAATCCGTTGCTTTCTATTTCAATCGCAGTAAGGTGAAATAAAGTTATACGGCCAACTATTGCATCGGGGGGAACGGCAAGCATGAAACAGGCAGACAATTATGTGGATTCCATTCATAACGAATCCTATGAAACTCCTTATTTGTCAAAGAAAATCACGAACGAGAGCATGATATACGACAGGGGACGGCTTAAAGAATCCCTCAACGGCAACTGGAGCTTCGGTATCGATCAATACGACACTTGTTTGCGGGCCAGATGGTTCGAAGAGAAGTATCAAGATGATGAAGGCCTGTACAATCCGATGGATTTCAGCTTTGACGAATGGGAGAAAATACGCGTCCCTTCGTCCTGGAACACCCAGAAGGAGAAGTATTTGCTCTACGAAGGAAGCGCCGTGTATACCCGTACTTTTCTGTATATCGCCAAAGGCGAGGAACGGGTATTCCTGAAATTCGGGGCAGTCCAATACGATGCCAAAGTTTTTCTGAACAAAGAATACCTGGGCTGCCACAAAGGCGGTTCTACGCCGTTTTACATCGAAGTGACGGGCTTGCTGCAGGAGCATAACCGCATTCTGGTTGTCGCCAACAACACGCGCAAACGCGAGAATGTGCCGTGCGAAAATACGGATTGGTTCAATTATGGCGGTATTTATCGGGATGTGGAGCTGATCCGGCTGCCGGGGACGTTCGTCAAGGATTTCTCGATCGGCCTCATTCCGGGCAGCGGCTTCTCCAAAATACGGGTTGAAGTGGAAGTGGAAGGCTCCGGCCGGGACGGAAGCGCAACGCTGGAGATTCCGGAGCTGGGCCTCCGGGAGGCACTCCAAATCAAGGACGGAAAAGGATCTGTCACTTTGGACGCCCGTCCGGAGCTTTGGAGTCCGGAAAGCCCAAAGCTGTATGAGGTTACTTTAACGTATGGCGCAGACGAAATCCGCGAGAAAATCGGCCTCCGGGAAATTCAGGTGGAAGGCCAGGACATTTTGCTGAATGGACGGCGGATTTTCCTGAAGGGCATCAGCGCGCACGAGGAAAGCGTGAAGAACGGGAAAGCCGTAACGGATGCCGAAATCATCGAGAACTTTAAGCTCGCTAAAGAAATGAACTGCAATTACATGCGTCTGGCGCATTATCCGCATACGGAGCGTGCGGCCCAAATTGCCGACGAGATGGGGATTCTGCTTTGGGAGGAAATTCCCGTTTATTGGGCCATCGCTTTTGAAAACGCGGAAACGTACCGCGACGCGGAAAATCAACTGACGGAGCTGATCCGCAGAGATCGTAACCGCGCGAGCGTCATCGTATGGTCGGTCGGCAACGAGAATGCCGACACGGAAGCGCGCCTGAAATTCATGAGCTCGCTCGCCCGCAAGGCCAAGGAGCTCGACCCGACCCGCCTCGTATCCGCAGCCTGTATGCTGGATCATGTCAATCACGTGATCAACGACCGGCTCGCGGACGACTTGGACGTGATCGGCGCCAATCAGTATTACGGCTGGTACCAGACCGATTTCGACAACCTGGTGAAGCTGTTTGAGAACAGCAAGCCGGAGAAGCCGGTGATCATCACGGAGTTCGGCGCCGACGCCAAAGCCGGTCACCGCGGCACGGTCGACGAGAAAGGGACAGAGGATTGTCAGCTTGATATTTACCGCAAGCAAGTGGAGGTGTTGGGGCGCATTTCGTACGTGAAAGGGACGAGCCCCTGGATTCTGTACGATTTCCGCTGCCCGCGGAGGCTGCATCCGGTGACGCAAAACTACTACAACACGAAAGGGCTTTTGAACGAGGATAAGACGTACAAAAAGCCGGCTTTCTATGTCATGCAGCAGTTTTACAGAGATCGGGAATAAGCGTTATTTAAAATTCTCTGCCGCCGGATCATCGGCGGCAGATTCATCCGATAAATTGAAAACGCTTGCAAAATAAAGATAAGAGGTGGGAAAATGAGGTTAAGAAAAAGTTTTTCTGCACTGTTGGCGGTGGTAATGGTGATCAGTCTGTTCACGGTTTTTCCCGGCAGGTCGGGCGCGGCCGAAGCCAGCGGCGCCGATTCGACGACCGGGCATGCGGAGCCTGCCGCGGCGGCTTCTTCGACGCAGCCCGACTTCGGCCCGAACGTCTACGTATTCGATCCTTCGACGCCGGCGGCCGACATTCAAAGCATCAGCGATGGAATATTCCGCAAGCAGGAAACCAACCAATTCGGCACCGAGCGGTATGCGCTGCTGTTCAAGCCGGGTGTTTACAATGCGAATATCCGGTTAGGCTTCTATACGCACGTGGCCGGACTCGGACAAATGCCCGACGACGTCACGATCAACGGAGGCGTCACGGTGGACGCCAACTGGATGGCGAACCACAACGCCACCCAGAACTTCTGGCGGTCGACGGAAAATTTGGCCGTCATCCCGACAGGCGGCGATTTGAAATATGCTGTATCTCAGGCGGCTTCCATGAGAAGGCTGCACATCAAAGGCAGCGTGTCCCTGCACGATCAGGGAGGCTGGGCCAGCGGCGGCTTCCTGGCGGATTCCCTGGTTGACGGAAAGGTGATACCCGGCTCGCAGCAGCAATGGCTCTCCCGAAACAGCAAGTGGGGGGAATGGAGCGGCGGCGTTTGGAACATGACGTTCGTCGGAACCGAGAATGCGCCAGTCGATAACTGGCCCGCGAACCCCATGACGGTTATCCCCCAAGCGCCCGTCATACGGGAGAAGCCTTTCCTGACCGTTGACCAGTCGGGGCAGTATCAAGTGTTCGTTCCGGACGTCCGGCAGAATGCGCAGGGGACTTCCTGGGCCAACGGCCCCGCGGCGGGAAAATCAATTCCCATCGATCAATTTTATATCGCGAACACGACGAATTTCGATGTAGACAGCATCAATGCAGCGCTGAAGCAAGGAAAACACCTGCTTCTTTCGCCAGGCGTATACCACATCAGCAAGCCGATCGAAGTGACGAACCCGGATACGGTCGTTCTCGGCCTCGGCCTGGCTACCCTTCACGCGGACGGCGGTACCGTGGCGATGAAGGTCGCGGATGTCGACGGGGTCAAAATTGCGGGCCTTCTGTTCGAGGCCGGACAAGACAGCTCTCCCGTCCTGCTGGAAGTCGGACCCAAAGGCAGCTTGAACGATCATTCGGGCAATCCGATTTCGCTGCATGACCTGTACTTCCGGGTAGGCGGGGATGCGCTCGCCAAGGCGGAAGTGTGTATCGAGATTAACAGCAACCATGTCATTGGAGATCATTTCTGGGTATGGCGCGCGGACCACGGCACGGGAGCCGCCTGGAATTCGAATATCACGAAGAACGGCATGATCGTGAACGGAAACGATGTGACCATTTACGGACTTTTCGTCGAACATTTTCATGAATACCAGACCGTCTGGAACGGCGACCGCGGCCGGATGTACTTCTATCAGACGGAGATCCCGTACGACGTACCGGATCAGGATAGCTGGATGAGCAGCGACGGCACCGTGAACGGGTTTGCTTCGTACAAGGTGGCGGATTCGGTCACTTCGCACGAGGCGTACGGGCTGGGTGTGTACTCGTTCTTCCGGGATGCAGACGTGAAGCTGGAACGGGGGATTGAGATTCCCGACCGGGAAGGCGTTAAAGTCCACCATGCGACGACCGTTTATTTAAGCGGCATGGGAGAGATCACGCACATTGTCAACGCAGCGGGTAATGCGGTGAGAAAGGGAAGCATGAGGGCAACGCTCACCGATTACATCCCCCGGACAACCGCGGGCATCGAAGAAGTGAACGCTGCCACCTATGCGGGGAAAGCCCCGGTTCTGCCGGTGGCCGTAAAGCAATTATTCACCGACTCCACCGCCAAGCTTGCATCCGTGACTTGGGATCCGATCGATCCTTCCCGTTATGCGGCGGAAGGAAACTTTGACGCCGAAGGAACGGTGGACGGCAGTCCGGTCAAAGCGGTTGCGCACGTTACCGTGTACGCCGCGCCGAAAGTTCCGGTCACCGGCATTACGGTGAAAGGAGCCGGCGGATCGTCGGCCATTACGACCAAAGGCGGTACGCTGCAGATGTCTGCTGACATTACGCCGGCGGACGCGGACAATCAAACGGTGACCTGGCGCGTAGTCAGCCCGTACGGTACGCCAACGGATAAAGCGACGATCAGCCCGGACGGTCTGCTCACCGCGGTGAACAACGGTACGGTGAGAGTGATCGCAGCCGCAGGCGACCATAGCGGCGTGACGGGCGAAGCCACAATCTCCATCAGCGGCCAGATCGCCAAAGTAACGTCCATTTCCGTAACTGCAGCGGGCAATGCTTCGTCTATCCTGACGAAAGGCGGCACGCTGCAAATGTCTGCGGACGTAACGCCGGCGAACGCCGATGATTCGTCGGTTACCTGGTCTGTAGTCAACGCGGACGGTTCCTCCACGGATAAAGCGGCGATCAGCGCGGGAGGTTTGCTGACGGCCAAGAAGGACGGGGCCGTGCGGGTTATCGCCGCCGCGAATGACGGCTCGGGCGTTAAGGGCAGCCGGGAAATCGTCATCTATGGCCAGAAGGTCATTCTGGCCGATGGCTGGTCCTGGGTAAGGGAAAGCCAAGGGGATTGGGCGACCGATCCGCAGGACGCCGGAGTCATGAAACTGACGACGATCGAAGGAAGCTGGGGCGGTTCGAAGCCGAGCAATATTCTTCTCCGAAATCCGGGTACAACCGGCGATTTCTCGATTACCACGAAGCTGAAATTCGATGCCTCCATGGGCTTCGAATGGGCGGGATTGATCGTGTATCAGGACGACGGCAACTTTATCACGCTGGGAAGACAGGCGAACGGCAACAATCCGGGCGCCGCGAAACAAATCCGGTTCTCGCAAGGAAAAAGCAGCCCGAGTCTCGTACAAACGGATAAAAATTACGCCGATCCAGTCACACCGGCAGATATTTATTTGAAAATCGAAAAAACTGGCACGGTTTACAAAGGGTACTACAGCGCCGACGGAGTCACCTGGACCCAAGTGGCGGATACGTTCAATATCACGCTGAACAATCCGAAAGTCGGTATCTTCGTCCGCAAGCTGAATACGGCGATTCCGCAAAAAACTGCCGTATTTTCGAACTTTGCGTTGAACGGCGCCGTGATCCCGTTCTGGAATCCTGTGACAACAGTGACGGTTGCCGGAGAAGGCGGAGCAACTTCCATCACGGCCAAGGGCGGCACTTTGCAAATGTCGGCGGATGTGCTGCCGGCTATCGCACCTAATAAAAGCGTGCTCTGGTCGGTCGTGAACTCCGACGGCACGGTCACCGACAAAGCCTCGATCACAGGCGGCGGATTGCTGACCGCGGTGAAGAACGGTGAGGTTAAGGTGCTGGCTGCCGCTCTTGACGGCTCCGGCACGACGGGAAGTGCCCTCGTGAAGATCAGCGGTCAAGTTCAGGTGAATTCCATCACCGTTGCCGGCGCAGGCGGTGCGACGTCGATCGTTAAGAAAGACGGCACGCTTCAGATGATCGTGGACGTGATGCCTGCGGATGCGGATGACCGTACGGTAACATGGGCCGTTTACAACCCGGACGGAACGGAGACCGATAAAGCGACGATCAGCCAAGACGGTTTGCTGACCGCTTTGAGTGACGGACAAGTGATGGTCGTAGCGGCTGCGCGGGACGGTTCCGGCGTATCTGGCAGCGCGCTGATCGACATCAGCGGCCAAAATATTCCGGTCGCCTCCATCGTGGTAACCGCCGAAGGCGGAGCGGACAAAATCCGGACGAAAGGCGGCACGCTGCAAATGTTGGCCAAGATTTTGCCGGCTGACGCCCGAAATCTTTCGGTGATCTGGTCCGTAACCGATCCGGACGGCTCACCGACCGATAAGGCCGAGATCAGCTCCACAGGCTTGCTGAAGGCGCTTAAGAACGGCGCGGTAATGGTGACGGCCACTGCGGCCGATGGATCCGGCGTCAAAGGCCAATTCAAAGTCGTCCTCAACGGACAGCAAGGCAAAGACTGATTTTCGCCGAAAAAGCCGGGGATTCCCCCCCGGCTTTTTCTGTTTTACCATGCGGAAAAGTAAAAATATTTTCAAATCGGTCATTTTCATCTCTTATGCGGTTTCCGGATTTTCTTTACGATAGGCAATAGATTGACGAACGGAGGTCAGCTATGGATAACTCGACAGATAAGAAAAAACGAAAACAACGGGGAGAGCGGAAGGAGAATTTGGCGGGCTACCTATTCGTGGCGCCGATGCTGATCGGTTTGATCGTGCTTACGATTATTCCGACACTGCTCACCTTGATCCTGAGCTTCACGGATTGGAGTTTCATTGCGGGAATCGATAAAATCAAATTCGTCGGATTTAAGAACTACATTAAATTGTTTGACGACAATGTTTTCCGCATTTCTCTCAAGAATAACCTGATCATGCTTTTCGTCGTTCCCGTACAGATGATCTTGGCCTTGATCCTGGCGGTTATCGTGGACCGGGTCGTCTTCTTCAAAAATTTCTTCAAGGTTATTTTTTTTCTCCCTTATATTTCGAGTATTGTAGCCGTGGCGATCGTATTTCAGCTTTTGTTCCACCCCTCATATGGACCCATCAATAAATTTTTGATGGCGGTCGGCGTCAAGAACCCGCCATTGTGGCTCGCGGACATTCATTATGCTCTGCCATCCATCATGATTATTTTGGTATGGGTAGGCATCGGATTTTGTATGATCGTCTATTTGGCGGCGCTGCAATCGATTCCGAGAGATCTTTACGAGTCCGCGGATATCGACGGAGCCGGTGTATGGACCCGGTTTATGCGGATTACCTTGCCGCTCGTGTCGCCCACTACGTTCTTTCTTCTCGTTACGGGCATCATCAGCACGTTCAAGTCGTTTGACATTATCAAAGTGCTGACGGAAGGGAAACCGGCTTACTCCACGTCCGTTGTCACGTATCATTTGTACACGAAGGCGTTCGATGAACTGAAGACGGGTTACGCATCCTCCATCGCTTGGTTCCTTCTCGGATGCGTGCTGCTGATTACCTTGTTTCAACTGTATGGCCAGAAAAAATGGGTGAACTACTAGAAGGGAGCAGGAACTATGGAGAAGCAGAACCGCATCGCGAGACTCCTGATCACCCTCGTCATGCTGCTGTTGGGAGCAGCCTTCGTGCTGCCCTTCGTTTGGATGATCTCGGCTTCTTTCAAACCGGAGATCGACGTGTTCAAATATCCGATCGAGTGGATTCCGAAGCATTGGAACGCGGTCGAGAATTACCGGGAAGTTTGGCTCGGCGATCATCCTTTTGCGATCTATTATTGGAATACGATCAAAGTAACGGTTTTGACCACCATGGTCTCGGTCCTGGTATCCTGCATGGCAGCCTACGGATTCTCGCATGTCGAGT
Source organism: Cohnella pontilimi (assembly GCF_005049045.1). Taxonomy (GTDB): domain Bacteria; phylum Bacillota; class Bacilli; order Paenibacillales; family Paenibacillaceae; genus Cohnella; species Cohnella pontilimi. The sequence continues at coordinate 373,302 of NZ_SUPK01000006.1, read as the reverse complement.
TTAGAGGCCGGAATTTCCTGTTCGTGCTCGTTCTCATGACGTTCATGGTGCCGCCTGCGTCCATTCTCGTTCCGCAATTCATGATATTCCGCTGGCTGCACCTGTTCGACACCCATCTGGGACTCGTGCTCGTCGGTTCGTTCAGCGCGCTCGGCACGTTTATGTTGAGACAGTTCTTCATGGGTATCCATAAAGATTACCTCGACGCCGGCCGGATGGATGGAGCGGGTCATCCCCGTATCTTCCTGCAAATCGCACTTCCCCTCGTCCAACCGGCGGTTGCGACTTACGCCATTCTCCGGTTTATCTGGACCTGGAACGACTACGCCAATCCGCTCGTATTCCTGCGCAGCGATAAGCTTGCCACCATCCAGCTGGGGATCCAGAAGTTTGCCTCCGAGAGCGGCGCGTTCTATTCTCTCGTCATGGCGGGAACCGTCTCCGCGATCTTGCCGCTCATCCTCATATTCGTGCTGGGACAAAAACGAGTCATCGAAGGAATCGCGCTCGGAGGAGTAAAAGGGTAAAAAAATTTCATAAATCGGTAAAAAAAGAATCTCTGCCCGAAATCTCAAACATGTTACGTTTAGGTTGTCAGATAAAGTGCTTTCATAACCATAGGGAGGTTTATTGAATGAAGAAGAAGTGGTTGTCGATTATGACTGCAACCGTTCTCACTGCAGGATTGCTGGCGGGCTGCGGATCCGGCAAGGGGGGCGATGCGTCGCCTTCGCAAGGCAACGATTCGCCGAGCGCGAGCAACAGCCCTGCGAAAGAGACGGTCACGATCAAGTTCGTCGGTTGGGAGAGCCCTGCCGTCTATCAACCGATGATCGACGCGTTCCAGCAAAAAAATCCGGATATCAAGGTCGAGTACTCGGCTCTCGTAGAGAACAATTCGAACGAATCGATCAAGAAAATCGATTTGATGTATGCTTCCGGAGACGATTTTGACGTGTTCCCGCTCAACTCCCAACGCGATTATGCACAGCGGGCGGCCAACGGGATGCTTGAGCCGGTGGACGACTATTTGGCCAAAGAAGGCGTCAAGTACGAAGACGAGTACAAAGTGGAACTGCAGAAATTCGACGGCAAACATTACGCATTGCCGGGCAAATTCGGCCCTTGGCTGATCCTGATGAACAAAGAAAAACTGGATGCGGCGAACTTGGCCGTGCCGACCAACTGGACATGGGATGAATTCCGCGATTACGCGAAGAAGCTCACAAGCGGCGAAGGCCCGAACAAAGTCTACGGCGCGCACTTCCATGAGTGGAAAGACTACTTCCTTCTCAAGCTCTACAGCTCTCCGGCAGACCAGGGGATCATGAAGGATGACGGCGTAACGCTGAACGCCGACAATCCGCTCATGAAGGCATCGCTCGAACTCCGTTACCAGATGGAAAAAACGGATAAATCCGCTACGCCTTACCAAGATGTCATTACGCAAAAAATTCCGTACCGCGACCAGTATTTCCAACAAAAAGGCGTCATGCTGCCGACCGGTCCTTGGATGATCGCAGAAGCCGGCGGCACGGACAAAATTGCTGCAACATTCGTTTCCGCATTCGCACCGTGGCCGACGAACAACAAAGGGGACGAGAACTACGCCTACGGACAGGCGGATCCGCTCGTCATTTCCTCAAAATCCAAGCACAAAGAGGAAGCCTATAAGTTCCTGCGGTTCTGGACCACGGAAGGCATGGGGCTGACGAAGCAATTGTCTGCGTGGAAGAAGGCGGACCTCAGCAAGGAAATCGATGCGATCGTGGGTTCGACCAAATCGCCGGATAAAATCGACAAAGCTTCCCTGCTCAACACGCTCAGCGTCTCTAAACTGCCGAATCCGCCGATTACCGTCTCCTACGCTTCCGATTTGGAGAAAGCCTACATCGCCGAAGCGGATAAGTATATGCTGGGCATTACGGACATCGATACAACGATCGCGAACGTGAAGACGAATCTCCAGAAAATCGTTGATGCCAACAAGTAAGCCTTAACTTTATAATGAGAAGGTGGATGCCTGTCACGGCATCCCCTTTTTTCTATATCGCTGCGACTGGGAGGAATCATGCATGAGGCTGCCTGCGATCAGTTGGAGACAGAAAGTGATCCTCACTTCGCTCCTGTGCCTCGTATTGCCATCGGTCATCACCCTCGTTCTGACGGCGGATTATACCAAGAATGAGCTGAAAAACAAAGCCGTCGCCAAAGCGGAACAGTCGCTTGAAGTGGCGGATTTATATGAATCCAACATTATGAGGGACATGATCAACGCCTTTAATTCCATCCAATATGACAGCGAAATGATTACCGATCTGCGCGTGGCATGGAACATGCATAAAACCGACCCGTCCGGCAGCGTCGATTTGCTTTCCTTCAAGAAAATCACCGAGAGATTGGAACGAATCCAATTTTTCGGAGGGAAAACATACGTCACGATTTTACTTCCCAATGAGTTGTACTTTTCCAATTATTCGACTTACAAAAATAATTTGTCGTTTCTGTACAATGAACCATGGCTGAAGTCCTTAGCCCGCGAGCCGGTCAACACGACCCGCTGGCTCGGCACCCAGAAAAACTATGTGCGGGCGGATGCCGATTCGGCTCCCCGCGTGGTGACGATCATCCGCACGTTCCAAATTTATGCCAAAGGCGTCAACGCCTACATCATTCTTAGCAAACCCGAAGAGCAATTCCGGCAAGTATTTTCCCAATATGCATCCGACCAGGTCATGATGCTGCTGGACGCGGATGGAACGATTATTTCCCATACCCAGCCGGATCAAATCGGGAAAGCGGTGAACCCGGTTCCGCAGGACGAATCGTATGCGACGGTGCGGCAGAATGGCAAAGGTTATATTGCCGTTAGCCATCCGCTTAAGTTTGCCGGATGGAGCATGCGAAGTCTCACTCCCTATGAGAATGTAACCAGCAAGATCGGGAACCTTTTTAATTACGTGTTTATCCTGCAGTTCGTCTTTTTCTTCCTTTTCTCGGTCGTCTTGTTATATTTCCTGGGTCAGTGGACCTTGCCGATTATGAAGCTCGCGAGGACGGCGAGCAAAGTGGAGAAAGGTTTTCTGGAAGAGCGCTCCAAGGTACGGGGAAGTGATGAAGTCGGCCATTTGGGGCTCGCGTTCGACAAGATGCTGGATCGAGTCAAGGAAATGATCCGGCAGGTCGAGACGGAACAAAACCGGAAACGGATGGCGGAACTCGAACTTCTGCAGGCGCAGATGAATCCGCACTTTCTCTTTAATACGCTGAATTCCATCCGTCTTAGGGCGATTCTGAAGGGCGAGCACGAGATCGGCGAGATTATCGGATCATTGTCCACTGTGCTGCGGATGACGATCAACCGGAACAACGAGTTCGTTCCGCTTCACGAAGAAGCCGAAACCGCGCGGCACTATATGGACTTGGTGAATTTCCGCCACCATGAAGGGGTTGAACTCAAGGTTAATCTCGCGTCGGATACGCTGCTCGAACTGATTCCGCGTTTCACACTGCAACCGTTGATCGAGAATGCGTATATTCATGGCCTGCAGCAGAAGAACGGAGAAATTGCCGTTTCCGCATGGAAAAGTTCTTCGTTCCTGTACATTGAAGTCATGGACAACGGAGTCGGCATAGCGGAAGATAAGCTGGCGGATATCAGAAGCGGCGCCCCCATCTCCGGGATCGGCCTCAAAAACGTGAAAGAACGCCTCCAAATCATATATGGGGATTTATTCGTAATGGAAATGGACGGGGCGCCGGGGAAGGGCGTCGCGATTACGCTCAAGATCCCTCTAAACGGAAGAGAGGAGCAGGCGCATGTATCGAGTCATGCTGGTGGATGACGATGTAGCGGTGCTTGAGTTTTTAAAGCAATTGGTTCCGTGGGAACAGATGGGATTCGGGCTTTCGGGTGTTTTTACCCGAGCGGCCGATGCGCTCGAGATGTGCCGGAAAGAGATGCCGGATCTCATCATCACGGATATCGGCATGCCCGGCATGAACGGCCTGGAACTCATCCAATGCCTTCAGACGGAAGCTGGCAAGACGCAATTCGTCATTTTGTCGTGCCATGACGAGTTTCATTACGCGCAGCAAGCGGTAAAGCTCGGCGTGCACGATTATATACTGAAGGAGACGCTCGACCTTGCCGGAATACAGGGAATTCTGGATCGGGTGCTCGGCAAGCTGGAAGAAGAGCGCCGGCTGAAGCAGCAAGTCGACCGGTTGTATTATCAAGCGCAAAAAAACAAGGCGGCATTGAAAGAAAAATGGCTGCGGGATTTGCTGGCCGGACCGGTGATCGAGGACCGCCCGCTGCTCGGTCAGCTTCAAGAGTTCGGACTGAATACGCAGCTTGGACACATTCTGCCCGTGTTGTGCCGCGTGTTCAGCTTCCAGGACGCGATTATCCGCTACCAGAAAGAGGATGTCGTCAAGTTCATCGTGGAAAACGCAGCGGAAGAGCTGCTCGAAGGCGAACCGGATGTGATGTTTTTCGGCCGTTCGGCGCAGGAATTTGTTCTGCTGTACTCTTTTCGCAAGGACTTCGCTTCCAACCCCTACGAAAAGATCGTTCAGGTGTGCCGCACCCTTCAGCTAGCGTTCGCGAAATATCTCAAGCTCGAATTCTCCATGTTGATCGGGGAGCCCACTGCGGACGGAGCCGGCATCAAACGTCAGCTGCCCGTCCTGCTGTCGGCGGCGGATCATCTGTTCTATTTCGAAGGTCCTGCGATCGTGAAAAGCAATCATTCTGCGGCCGTATGGATGAACCAGGAGGATTTGTTCGAGCATTACTCCGACTATGCCGAACGGTTCAACCGGCTGCTGCTCGAAGGCAGCGGGGATGTGGAACACGTGGTCGACGCTTTCGTCGGCTTTATGAAAAACAGGAATTATCATCCTGCCGACGTCAAGCAAATGGTGTGGAAGCTCGCGCTCGACCTGCAGCTGAAGCTGAAGTTCAGCATGGCCTACGACAAAGAAAAAATGCAGCAGACGGTCCAGCATATGATGAACGTCAGCGAGGTCCGCGAGTGGTTGGTGAAGTTTATCCAGAAAGCCGTTCGCCAAGCAGAGCATATCTCCAGAGAAAGCAAAAAAGCTGAAATCGTAGATATTCAGAAATACGTGATGCTGCATTTGAACCGAAAAATTACGCTGGAGGAAGCGGCCGCCCATCTTCACTTGAATCCGAGTTATTTCAGCCGGCTGTTCAAGAAGGAGACCGGGGAAAATTTCATCGAATTCGTCACCCGCATGAAGATGGAGAAGGCCAAGATGCTGCTCGAGGAAATGGGCAGGACGGTGGAGCAGGTCGCACTCCAACTCGGTTACGACAACAAAAGCTATTTCATCAAGTTGTTCAAACAGCACTACGGAATACCGCCCGGCAAATTCGTAAAAGCATAAGCAGCGCCCGATTACCGCTTGAAGGGAATCGGGCTTTTTTTTTTAGAAAAAAGTGAGAAAGAAGGATTTTTCACAAAAATACCAAAAATATTAAGTAATAGGACTGCAGAATCATCTTGGTTCGGGTGAGGTGGAACAGGCATGCTGAGAGAATATCAGCACATCGCACAGGAAGTATCGGAGGCGATTTCCGCCGCTCTGCAAATCGAAACGGAAATCGTGGACGACACGATGACGATCATTGCCGGAACCGGCAAATATAAAGCCAGAATCAACATGAAAGAAGAAAACGGGGAAATCGAAGCCGGATATTTGTATGGCCGCGTGCTGCAAACCCGGCAATCTTATTTCGTCGAGGATGCGCCAAGCGATTTATCCTACGATCCTTCCGTGCTGCAAGGCGAGACGGAGGAATTGGCCGAGCTCTGCACGCCGATTCATTATAACGGCAAGGTGATCGGCGTTATCGGCCTGATCGCTTTCAATGAAAAGCAGCGTAGAACGCTGGTCAATAACCGGTTGCCCTATCTGACTTTTGTTCAGAGAATGTCGGACCTGTTGGCCGGTAAAATCGCGGAGCAGACGGCCATTCGCAACTGGGAAAAAACATACATGCAGCTGGAGACGGTCATCGAATCGATCCACGAAGGAATTATCGCGATCGATGAGCACGGCGTCATTACAACGATCAACGATACGGCCGAAAAACTGATTCAATTGGATAAAGGGTCCTTGATCGGCACACCCATCGACCGGATATGGTCCGATACGCCGATGCTTCAGGTGCTGCAGTCCGGCAAAGGTTATATCGAACAGGAAGAGCTGTACCGGCTCGGCCACCATGAAATGCATTTTATTGTCACCGCCCGCCCGATCAGAAGCAACGGCGAGGTGATCGGCGTGGTCGCTTCCTTCCGCCGAATGGCGGATATGCGCAGGCTGGCATATATGCTCACCAATGAGCACAAAGATCTGAATTTCTCGCAAATTTTAGGCAAGAGCCGGTCTCTTTCCTTAATCATCAGACAAGCCCAGCAGGTGGCCAGGGGAACATCCAACATATTGATTACGGGAGAAAGCGGCACCGGCAAAGGAATGCTTGCCGCCGCGATTCACTCCTCCAGCAGCCGAAGCACCGGACCTTTGATCATCGTCAACTGCGGAGCAATCCCGGAAGCGCTGCTTGAGAGCGAATTGTTCGGATATGCCGGGGGAGCTTTTACCGGCGCGAAGCGGGAAGGGAAGGCCGGCAAGTTCGAGCTGGCGGACGGCGGGACGATCTTCCTCGATGAAATCGGTGATTTGCCGCTGCATCTGCAGGTGAAGCTGCTTCACGTACTGCAGAGCAAACAGGTCGAGCGGGTAGGCTCGAACAAGGTGGTGAACATCAATATCCGCGTCATCTCGGCCACCAACAAAAATCTTGAAGAGATGGTGCGCAACAAGGAATTTCGCGAAGACTTGTATTTCCGGCTCAACGTCATTCCCCTTCATATGCCCGCCCTGCGCGAACGCAAGGAAGATATTCCTTTGCTCATGGATTACTTTCTCGCGAAATACCGGGAGACGTTCGATCACCCGCTGCTTGACTTTACCCCGCAGGTCAAACAGCTGTTCATTCAATATCCTTGGCCGGGAAACGTACGAGAGCTGGAAAACGCCATTGAATACGCGGTCAACATGGAGACATCGGAATATATCGGAACGGACAGCGTGCCATTGCGCATTCGCAATCAGAACGGCCCGGAGCCTGAGGAACAAAGCGATGTCGGAACGCAGCTGCTGAAGGAGCAATTGAAGCAGTTTGAAAAAAACATATTGCAGGACATGCTTCGCCGGCACGGCCGGTCCGTAGAGGCGAAAAGAACGATTGCCGAGGCGCTGGGGGTCGGTTTGGCCACGCTTTATCGAAAGTTGGAAGAGCATCGCATTTCTCACTCGTGAGAAAGGTTTCCAACAAATTAGAAAGCGCTTGCGAGTAGCTGCGGGCTTCCGAACCAGGATATACGGGAATTTTGGAGATTCCGGCACGTGGATTCGACTTTGTCCTCAACATGGCATCTTTCTTGCTTGTATATTTAACACTTGGTTCGAGAAGGGGGTTATCATTACAGCCTATGGTCATCTTACAAAACCTGGTGAAACAGTACGGCTCCCAAACGGTCGTGAACGATGTGTCCCTTGAAATTCGCCAAGGGGAGTTCCTGACGCTTCTGGGTCCGAGCGGATGCGGCAAGACGACGACCCTGCGCATGATTGCGGGATTCGAGCACCCGACTTCGGGACAAATCATGCTCGACGGAGAACCAATTTTGAAAACACCTCCGTATGAGCGCAACGTGAATACCGTGTTTCAAAACTATGCGCTGTTCCCGCATATGAGCGTTTTCGACAACGTCGCTTTCGGACTGCGGGTGAAACGCGTGCGGAAAGCCGATATTCGGCAGCGTGTCGGGGATGCGTTGAAAATGGTCCAGCTGGAGGAGTTTGCGGGGCGCAAACCGGACCAGCTGAGCGGAGGTCAGAAGCAGCGGGTCGCCATTGCGCGTGCGCTGGTTAACAACCCTAAAGTACTGCTGCTCGACGAGCCTCTTGGGGCGCTCGACCAAAAGCTGCGCAAACAAATGCAGGTAGAGCTCAAGCATTTGCAGAAGCGGCTCGGCATCACGTTTATTTTCGTCACGCACGATCAAGAAGAAGCGCTGACGATGTCCGACCGGATCGCGGTCATGAACGGGGGAGTGCTGGAGCAGGTCGGCACGCCGAAGGACATTTACGAGTTCCCGGAGACCGGGTTCGTGGCCGAATTCATCGGGGAGACGAATCTCATTTCCGGCGTCGCGAAAGAGCGGAACGGTTCCTCGGTTGCCGTGGACTGCGGGGGGACGCTGCTGAGAGGTGCGGCGAAAAACGAAGTTTCCCTTGGCGGGAACGTTCTGGTCGCGGTTCGTCCGGAACGCGCCAAGCTCTCGCTGCAGCCTGATGCCGACGCCGGCGGAACGGACATTGCGGCTGAATTCACGGAGCGCATCTATGTGGGAAGCAGCATTCGCACCATGGTGAAGCTTCAAAGCGGCGCTTCCTTCGCCGTCGTGGAAAGTCCGGACCGGCTGATCGACGCGGGTGCAGGCGACAGGCTTTATGTGAGCTGGAAGCCCGAGCACGCGGTGGTGTTGAAGCGATGAGAAGACCGCCGGATTTCGCCCGTTGGTGGACGCTGTCGCCGGTGACGGTGTGGATGATCGTCTTGTTCTTGCTTCCTCTGATTTTGGTGCTGGCCGTCAGCTTCATGTCCCGGAACATTTTCGGAGGCATTGAATATACCTTCTCCCTCGACAACTACATCCGGTATTTCGATCCGTTATATTTGAAAATTTTGTGGGTCTCCTGTCAACTGGCGTTTCTCACCACGGTATTCTGCCTGCTTATCGGATATCCTTTCGCTTATATCATCGCCCGCTCGCCCGCAAAGTACCGCAACGTGCTTTTGCTGTTCGTCATCGTACCTTTCTGGACCAACTCGCTCATCCGCACGTACGCTTGGATCATACTGCTGAGGACGGAGGGCGTCATCAACACAATTTTGTTACATATCGGGATCATTGATAAACCGCTGACGATGCTTTACAACGATACGGCGGTGCTGATCGGCTTGGTATACACGATGCTTCCGTTTATGATCCTCCCCTTGTACGCTTCGATCGAGAAGCTCGACAAAGCTTTGTTGGAAGCGGCTTCAGACCTTGGGGCGCGGCCCCGGCAGACGTTCTGGAAGGTGACACTGCCGCTGACGGCACCCGGCATCATGGCGGGAACGCTGCTCGTCTTTATCCCGGCTCTGGGGTTATTTTTCATTCCTGACCTGATGGGCGGAAGCAAGGCCATCCTGATCGGCAACCTGATCAAAAACCAATTTCTGACCGCACGGGACTGGCCGTTCGGGTCCGCGATTTCCATCATTCTGATGGCGCTTACGCTGCTCTTTATCGCCGTCTATGTGAAGATCTCCAAAGATAAAGCCGGAAAGGATCTGATGTGATGCGCCTTTCCTTCGGCCGTAAGTTCGGCGTGTTTTACGCCTCGCTCGTGTATCTGTTTCTTTACCTGCCGATCTCGATCCTCATTCTGTACTCTTTTAACCGGTCGAAGCTGAACGCCGTATGGACCGGTTTTACGACCGATTGGTACGTTAGGCTGTTCCATAACGACTCCATTCTGGAGGCCGCGAAAACATCGCTGACGGTGGCGGTCATTACGACGATCGGAGCGACGATGATCGGTACGCTGGCGGCGGTAGGGATGTATCGCTATCATTTCCGGGGCAAAATCGCGCTGGAAGGCTTGGTGTTCCTGCCGATCGTCATTCCGGAGATCGTGATGGGGATTTCGATGCTCGCCCTGTTCAGCCAGCTCAAAGTATCGCTTGGCATTATGACGCTGCTCGCCGCCCATATCACATTTTCCGTTCCGTTCGTCATGGTGGTGGTACGGGCCCGCTTGGCGGGGTTCGACAAAAACATCGAGGAAGCGGCCATGGATTTGGGGGCGAAGCCGTGGACCACGTTCTTGAAAGTGACGCTTCCCGTCATCGCGCCGGGTGTGATCGCGGGCGCCTTGCTGACATTTACGCTGTCCATCGACGACGTCGTTATCAGCTTCTTCGTGGCTGGACCCGGCAGCACGACGCTGCCTTTGAAAATATACTCGATGGTCAAATTCGGCGTTACGCCGGAAATCAACGCCTTGTCCACCTTGATGCTCCTGGCCACTTTGCTCATCGTGCTGTTCGCGGAGCGTCTTCAGCAAAAAGAAAAATAGGAGGGTTCGTATGAAGGGGAGCAGCTTTCGGGTTTTGACGTCTTGCTTGGCGGTACTGGCTCTGATCCTGATGGCCGCCTGCGGCAGTTCAAAGGCGGGGTCGGACGGTTCGGGCGGCGACGGATTGGGCAAAGAACTGAACGTGTTCAACTGGTCTGAGTATTTGCCCGAATCGGTGCTCAAGAAATTCGAGGACAAGACCGGTGTCAAAGTGAATTACAGCACCTTCTCGTCGAACGAGGAAATGCTGGCCAAATTGTCGGCGGGCCAAGGCCTCTATGATCTCACCATGGCGAGCGATTACATTGTTCAACCCATGATTGCGCAAGGCATGATCCAACCGATCGACTTGAACAACATCCCGAACTTCAAGTATTTGCTGCCCGAGTTCATCGATAAGGATTACGACAAGGGCAACAAATATACCGTACCATACATGGGGAACACACAGCCGATCGGCATCAATCCGGATATCGTGAAAACGGAGATTACGAGCTACGCGGACCTGTGGAAACCCGAACTCAAAAATCAAATCGTGCTGCTGGACGACCAACGGATGGTGCTGGGCATGGTCCTGAAAACGTTGGGCTATTCCGCCAACGACACGGACCCCGCTCACTTGGAAGAGGCGAAGAAAAAAATGCTGGCGCTGATGCCGAACGTGAAGGCATTTGACAGCGACAGCCCGAAAACGCTCATGATCAGCGGTGAAGTCGGCGTGATGCTCAGCTGGGGTCCGGAAATTGCGCTGGCCCAGAAAGAGAAGCCGCAAGTGAAAACGGTTCTGCCCAAGGAAGGCTTGATTATCACTTTCGATAACTTCGTCATTCCGAAAGGCGCCAAAAACAAAAAAGCGGCCGAAGCGTTCATCAACTTCGTTACCGATCCGGACATCAGCGCGGAAATTTCCGTTTCCTTCCCGTACATCAACCCGAACGTTGAGGCGAGGAAAAAAATTGACAAGTTCTTTATGGACAATATCGCGATTTATCCGCCCACCGAAGAGTTGAAGCGCGTGGAAAGCCTCCAAGACTTGGGAGACAACGTCAAATTGTACGACCGCGTCTGGTCGGAAGTGAAGAGCTCGCAGTAAGGTTCAAAAAGTGGTGGAGCAGAGGGCTTTCCCTGCTCCGCCACTTTTTCATAGTGGGAAAAAATTTCAAGCCCGCTACTTCCTGATGGCCGTTGCTTAGTCGTTCCGCACGATAACCTCTAAGTACGCAGAGGAAACGCGAGGGGACGTAGTCTGGAATTTCATTTTGCCAAATTAATAACACGATGTGGGTGTACGACGATGCTGTAACTGCATTTTGCGAAATTACAGAGCCATTTCGAGCACACCCTTCCGCTAAGCAGCTCTCTAATTTGGCAAATTAAAATTACAAGTAGTTTCAAGGCGAAATTGTTTGCTGCAATTTCGCGAAATGCAGTTGCAGACTTCGATAGGAGTTTTTCTTGTTTTTTGCCGGTGTAAAAGCTGAAATACAGTTATTTTTTAAGATTTTAGCCGGTTTTTGAAGAATAAAAGTTGAAATACAGTTATTTGACGCATCTAAGATTACTTTAGCAGAATTTCAGGGAAAAATAGATGTACTTTAGACGTTATCTGGCCACTGAGAGGCTTGGAAGGCATAAATAACTGTACTTTGGCTGTTAGCAAAATAGCAAAGAAAAGGGGCTATCCCCCTGGTCTAGGAAGACCTTGCGGGATAGCCCCTTATACAATTACTGATGGTCAACCTACGATCGCGCTGCTCTCCTTCGCCAGCTGCGAGACGCCTTCCTCGATGCAGGCGAGAACGTAATCGATCTGGTCGTAGCTGATAATGGCCGGCGGCTCCAGCCGAATGACGGTGGCGTTGTTCAAGGTTCCGCCGACGAGAATTTTTTTGCCGAACAGCTGCTTCGCCAGCGTATAGCCGAGCGCGTTGTCGGCGAACTCCATGCCGATCAACAATCCGCGGCCGCGTACGTCAACCAATACACCCGGGTACTGTTGTTGAATTTCCCTGAGACCTTTCATAATGTAGTCGCCTTTTTCCTTGGCCATGCCGGGAATGTCCTCTTCCAAAATGGTATGGATGCCGGCAATCGCTCCGGCGCAACACAGCGGGTTTCCGCCGAAGGTCGAGGAACCGAGCAGGAACGGGTTCTCCTCCATTTGGTCCCACCACTTGCGCTTGGCCACCATGGCCGCGATCGGCATGACGCCGCCTCCGAACGCTTTGCCCAGCGTCATGATGTCCGGCACGACGTTCCAATGGTCCACGCCGAACATCGTTCCGGTCCGGCCCATGCCGGTCTGCACCTCATCTACGATCAGCAAGCATTCGTATCGGTCGCAAATTTGACGCAGCCGAGGCAAATAGTCGTCCGGCGGAATGTTCACGCCGCCCTCTCCCTGGATAGGCTCCACGATCACGCCCGCCACCGATTCCCCCGTGCTGATCAGCATGCGGATCGCTTGCTCCACCGCATCCGCGTTGCCGTACGGCACGTGCTGAAACCCCGGCACGAGCGGCAAGTAGGGCTCGCGGAATGTCCCTTTCCCGGAAGCCGACAATGAACCCATCGTCTTTCCGTGGAAGCCCCTTTCGGTTGAGATGAACCACTTTTTGCCGGTGGCCAGGCGGGCTAATTTTAAGGCCATTTCGTTGGCTTCGGTGCCGCAGTTCACCAGATAAGAATGCTGCAGATCGCCGGGCGTAATGTACGCGACGAGCTGAGACAAGTATCCGCGCAGCGGGTCGACCATTTCCTGGCTGTGCAGCGCGTACCGGTTCAGCTGCGCCTGCACGGCCTTGACTACCTTCGGATTTCGGTGACCCAGCAAATACACGCCGTACCCGCCGAGGCAGTCGATATATTCGTCTCCGAGCGTGTCGCGGAATACGGCGCCTTCATCCTCCCATTCGACGACCGAAAAATCGGTCGAAACCGACTTGCGGTGCCGCAAGATGGCTTTCGTCACATGGTTCGTGAAATTGTCGACCGACTCGGATACGATGTTTTTCTTTTGCTCCAGGGTCAGCGTTTCGCTTTCAATATAGCCCAATATTTTTTTGGCGAGCTGGAGGGATTCCTCCGTGGACTTTCGTTCCACAACGATCATCTCCTTTCGTGGTTTCCCTTTTCATCAAGCAAGAAGAATGCCAACAATCGCGGGCTTCCCTATCCGTATGTTTCGAGTCGCTTTTTCTCATTCGTTGGAACCGGTGTCGGATTTCGACGTCAGGATTGAGAACCGTTTCTCAAAAATGAGAAGAGACGTCCTATAGGGCCGAGATTCGGAGTTGGCATGAAATTTGCTTATAAAGAAGGCGTAAGCCATTGTGCAGGGGTGAGCGTCGTGAAGCTGATGGATGCTTTGAATCTGGATTCGCTCCGGCGGGCAACTGTAGTGGCCGGCACGCAAGCGTTGGAACGGACCGTACGCTGGGTCAATGTGGTGGACGTGCCGGATCCGCTGCCTTGGGTGCGGGAAGGAGATCTATTGCTCACTACCGGCTATGCTTGGCCTCGCGACGAAGACGGATTGGATCGGCTGATTGCAGCGATGGCGGGGCGGGGGCTGGCGGGCTTAGGCCTGGCGGTGCCCAACTTTTTCGAACGCATGCCCCTTGCGGCACGCCGCGCAGCCGATGCTCATCATTTGCCGCTGCTTGAAATTCCTTGGGAGATTCCGTTTTCCTCGATCACCGAGGAAATTCATCGTTCCATCTTGTCTTTACAACGGGATCTGCTGGAGCAGTCCGAGGCGATTCATAAAAAGCTGATGAAGGCCGGGCTCGAGGCGAAAAGCCTGCAGGACTTGACCGATACGCTGCATTCTTTGATCGGAAGGGAAGTGTGGATTGAACATCCGGAAGGCGGTGTATTGGCGAAGTCGCCTGCTGGCGGGAAACCGGACCTGAGTGAGAACGGGCAATCGGAACATGCCCCTTACGAATGCCCTATTCTGATCAAAAGAGAACCGGCGGCTGTATTGAAGATCGTACAGCACGGCCATCCGCTGGGCGAGCTTGAAATCCGCGCGGCGGAGTCGGCCGCCGTTGTCATCGCACTGCATTTGTCCCAGCAGAGGGCGCTCGCTTCTTTAGAAACGCAGCTCGGTTACTCATTCCTCGAGTCGTTGCTTGAGGGCGTCGTGGAGCCGACGTCCCAGATGCTCCAACGGGCGCAAATTCTGGGTTTCGACCCGGGAGGTGTTTACTCAGTCGGCCTTCTCGTACTGAGCGCGCAGGTGCCGCTTTCCCGCGACGGGGTCATACGGCGCGAAAAGCTGGCGGTATCGCTGAAGCGAGAGCTGCAAGACCTCCATGCGGCACCTCTTCTGTCGCTATCCCAAAACCATATTACGTTCTTGCTGCCGGAACGATGTCCCTTCAGCCGCTTATGGGAGCGCCTGCGATCGCCCGACGTTGCGATGTTCCTCAGCCGTACCCATCAAGGTTTTGCGGGCGTAAGGCAAGGCTTCGCCGAAGTGAGTTCGCTGCTCCCTTACACGGTGCCGGGTCGTTGCTGCCGCTTCGAAGATTTGCTCGTTCACCGGGTGCTCATCGGAGAGAGAGAGGCCCGTGCGCAATTTTTGGAGAAGCTGTTTCAACCGCTCATGCGGGACAAAAACGGCGAAGTGTTGGTTGAAACGGTCATCGCCGCCGCCCGATGCGGGTTCCATCTGAAGAAAGCGGCAGAGGCTATGTGCGTGCACCCCAAGACGCTTCGCTACCGGCTAGACCGGGCCATCTCGCTCGGCGGGTTCGATTTCCAGGATCCGCAGCAGCAATTCGAACTGCAGCTCGCGGAACGGGTTTTATCTCTTCAGGATAAATAAAGACCGTTATATTTATCTCCCGCTGCCATAGTCATTCCTGTACCCCTCCTCCTAAAATAAGGAATAAACCAAAACTGAAAGCGTTGCCAAAACAGTGAGGCGCGTAGAAGGAGAACGATCATGGACGACAAGAGGAAGAAATTCGTTTCGGTTTCGGCGGATTTTCCGGGTCCCAACACCCTGGCGCTTCTGGATAGAAGAAAGCAGTATGTTCCGAATGGCGTCGGCAACACGACACCGGTGTTCGTACAGAAGGCGCAGGGTGCGTTGATTCTTGATGTGGACGGCAATGTGTTCCTGGATTTCGCCGGCGCGATCGGCACGATGAATGCCGGACATTGTCCGCCCGAAGTCGTCCTGGCGGTCCAGAAGCAGGCCGAACAATACATCCATACGTGCTTCCACGTCGCCATGTACGAACCTTATGTCGCGCTTGCGGAAAAATTGGCGGAGATCACCCCCGGACATTTTCCGAAAAAGACGATCTTGCTTAACAGCGGGGCCGAAGCGGTGGAGAACGCGGTCAAGATTGCCCGAAAATACACCGGCAAGCCGGGGATCGTTTCGTTTACGCGCGGATTCCACGGCCGGACGCTGATGGGCATGTCGCTCACCAGCAAAGTGAAGCCGTACAAATTTAAAATGGGCCCATTCGCACCCGCCACCTATAAAGCTCCGTTCCCTTACCCGCTGCACCGTCCCGCTGGCATGTCGGAAGAGGATTACGCACTCTTCTGCGTCCGGCAGTTCGAAGACTTTCTGTACACGGAAGCGGCTCCGGAGGAATTGGCCGCCGTCATCATGGAACCGGTGCAGGGCGAAGGCGGCTTCATCGTTCCGCCTGCCGCGTTCGTGAAAGGCGTGTACGACCTTTGCCGAAAGAATAATATCCTGTTCATCGCGGATGAAATCCAGACCGGCTATGGGCGTACGGGCGAATTGTTCGCCTCCACGATTTTCGGCATCGAGCCGGATTTGATCACACTCTCCAAATCGCTGGCGGCCGGCGTTCCGATCAGCGCGGTGACCGGCCGGGCGGAAATTATGGACGCGCCAAGCCCCGGTGAAATCGGCGGCACGTATGGAGGCAGCCCCCTCGGGTGCGCCGCGGCGCTGGCCGTCATCGAGAAGATGGAGCGGGAAAACCTTCCGGCGAGGGCGCGTTCGATCGGCCAAACGATCATCAGCTTCTTCTCCGGGCTCATGCAGCAATATCCCGAGATCGCCGAAGTCCGGGGGCTCGGCGCCATGTGTGCGGTCGAATTCCTGGATCCCGCAACGCGCAAGCCCTTGAAAGAGCTCGTATCCCGGCTGGTACAAGCTTGTTACCGTTCGGGAGTGGTGCTGCTCAGTGCAGGCATTCACGGCAACGTGATCCGATTCCTGACTCCGCTCGTCATCACCGATGACCAGCTGCAGGAAGGACTCGATATCATAGCGGAATCCCTCGCCCTTATCGTAAACGGCGAAGCCGCAGAAATCTCCTGAAGGAGGAAAACCATGAAAAGCAGACGATCGAGAAACAAGTTTTTGCCGGCGCTGGTGGCCGCGATCACGGCTTTAATCGTCCTCAGCGCTTGCGGAGGCAAATCGGAAACCCCGCCTGCGGCATCCGGCTCCGGCGGCGGAAGCAATGCCGGCACATCGGGCAAAACGCTCAATTTACTTACCTGGGAAGGCTATGCCGATCCCAAATTCATCAAAGGCTTCGAAGATAAGTTCGGCGTCAAAGTGACCGCCACATACTTCGGTTCCAGTGACGAGCTGGTAGCCAAGCTGAAGGGAGGGGGAGGCGACACGTTCGACGTTATTTCTCCCTCTTCGGACGTCGCGGCGTATTTGTTGCACGAAGGTTTGGTCGCGCCGATCAACTTGGACCATGTGCCGAATTACGCGAATCTTGCATCCAAGCTGAAGGATATGAAAGACGTGCAGCAGGACGGCAAAGTATACGGTGTTCCATTCACTTGGGGGCCTGATTCCCTCATCTATGACGCGGATGTTATCAAGACGCCGCCGGACAGCTGGAACGTATTCTGGGATCCGCAGTACAAAGGCAAAGTGTCCATCTGGGACGATATCTCCAACATCTATTTGATCGGCCAAATGATGGGGCTTGACGCCACGGACCAAAGCAAAGTCTACAACATGACCGAAGACCAGCTGCAGGAAGCGAAGAAAAAGCTGATCGAACTGAAGCCGCAGATCCGCAAGTATTGGGCATCGGGCGGCGAGCTGAACGATCTGTTTTCCAACAAGGAAGTCGTGCTGGCCGTGGGCTGGCCGCTCACCCCGACAACGGTTAACGCATCCGGCCGTAATCTTCAAGAAACGATTCCGAAGGAAGGCATCACGGGCTGGATCGACCGCCTGATGATCGTGAACGCCTCCAAGAACAAAGAGTTGGCCGAAACCTATATCAATTATGTGACCGACGAACAGGTGATGAAGCTTGTGGCCGACGCAACCGGTTACGGAGTCGCCAATCTGAACGCGGCCAAACACATGTCCGCGGAGCAGGCCAAAGCGATCCATATCGACGATATGGAGAACTACATGAAGAAGGTCAACTTCTGGCAAGAAGTGAAGGATCGCAACCGGTATAACGAAATTTGGAATGAAGTGAAGGCTCAATAACGACGGAGAAATCATAGGGATACTTCGCGGCGGTCAGCCGCGGGGTATCCCTCCCATCCTGAGGAGGGGAAACATGCAAGATGAAGCAGCATTGGCCATAAACAAGAACGAACGACCCACGGCGCGCCGGCAGCGGGCGTGGAATCCCCGCCTGCTGATCCTGCTCATCCCTCCCATCATCTGGCTGTCCATATTTTTGTTCGCACCGTATGCCGTTCTTTTCATCAACAGCTTCTGGAAAGTGGATTTCGGTTCGATCGTGCATGAATTCACGTGGGGCAATTATACGAAATTTTTTACGAACTCACTCTATTACGGCACCTTCCTCAAAACGCTGAAAATCGCCGCCTGGGTTACGGTATTCAGCATTTTGCTCAGCTATCCGCTGGCCTACTTCATCAACTTTAAAATCAAAAAAAACAAGCAGCTGTTCTATACGCTGGTCATCATTCCGCTGTGGGTCAGTTACTTGGTTCGCGCCTATGCGTGGAAAATCGTATTGGGGCAGGACGGGATCCTGAACAATGTGCTGCTGGCTGTCGGCCTGATCGATCACCCGATGGAAATTTTCCTCTACAGCCAATATGCCGTCGTGCTCGCCTTGACCCATATTTATACGCCTTGGGTGCTCATGTCCATCTATACGTCTCTTGAGCACATTCCCCGGGATGTGCTCGAAGCTTCGAAGGATCTCGGAGCCGGAAGGTTCCGGACGTTCTTCCGTGTGGTGTTACCGCTCAGTCTTCCGGGATTGATCGCGGGCGCCACGTTCGCCTTCGTGCTGACGATGGGCGACTTTCTGGCGCCGCAGCTGCTCGGCGGAACGAGCAGCATGATGGTGTCCAACGTCGTCTACAGCCTGTTCGGCGTCGCCAACAATTGGCCTCTCGGTTCGACCATCGGCATTTTGACGTTGTTCGTGGTTCTCGGCATTTTGCAGTTGACCCACCGTCTGGAGCATAGAACGACGAGCTTCGAAGCCGGAACGAGGGGGAGGTAGGCTGCCGTGGACAAAAGGTTCAAATTCGATTGGCTTCACGCGGGGCTTTCGACGTCGGCGGTTCTGGTGTTCGCGTTTATTTACCTGCCGATGATTGTCGTCGTTTTTTATTCGTTCAGTGAGAACGCCGTGAATTCGTTTCCGATCCGGGAATGGTCGACAAAATGGTACGGCGTCATGATGCGCGATACGGCCTTGCTGGACTCGTTAAAGAACAGTCTGATCGTCGCGGTGGCCGGCACCTTAATCGGCTTGCTGCTTGGCATTCCGGCGGCGTTCGCGGTTGACAGGTTTCATTTTCCCGGCAAGGCGTTGTTCGAACGGATCGTTCTGCTGCCCATGATTTTGCCGGGCATCATTACCGGCGTCTCCATGATGAGCGTATTCGTACTGGCGGGCGTGAAGCTATCGCTAATCACCATTTTGCTCGGTCACGGCACGTTCCTCATCGCGGTCGTCATGACCCAGGTGTACGCACGGTTGAAACGGTTCAACCGTTCGATCGAGGAAGCGTCGATGGATTTGGGAGCTACCCGGATGAAGACATTCTTTCGGATCACGCTGCCCAACATCCGTACCGCGATCATCGGAGCCTCGCTGCTTTCTTTTACGCTGTCCCTTGATGAGATTGCCGTCAGTTACTTCCTTACGGGAAGGGATCTCACGCTGCCGGTGCAAATCTGGGCCATGCTGCGCAGAGGGATTACGCCGGAAGTGAATGCGATTTCGACGATGATCTTCGTGTTTTCCGTCGTGATGATCGTCATCGTGACCAGATTAACGAGCGAGAAATCGGAGGCTTGAGGATGAACCCGATTGTGGAATTGGTACAGGTGGAGAAAAGGTTCGGCTCGGAGACGGTCGTCAAGGGCATCGATCTGGCCGTGAGAAAGGGCGAGTTTCTCACCATTCTCGGTCCGAGCGGATGCGGCAAAACGACGACGCTGCGCATGATTGCCGGGTTCGAAAGACCGACCGGCGGGGAAATATTGCTGGAAGGCCGGAATGTGGTCGACGTTCCGCCGTACAAGCGGGATGTGAACACGGTATTTCAAAGCTATGCTTTATTCCCCCACATGACGGTATATGACAATATCGCTTACGGTTTAAAAATGAAGGGAGTGCCTATGGCGCAGCGAGCGGATCGGGTCAAGGAAGTGCTGCGGATGGTGCAGCTCGAGCCGATGGCCGGACGCAAGCCGATGCAGCTGAGCGGCGGCCAGCAGCAGAGGGTGGCGGTCGCCCGCGCGCTGATCAACAACCCGAAAGTGCTGCTGCTCGACGAACCGCTTGGCGCGCTGGACCTGAAGCTGCGCAAACAGATGCAGATCGAGTTGAAACATTTGCAGCAGAGACTGGGCATCACGTTCATTTACATTACGCACGATCAGGAAGAAGCGCTGACGATGTCCGACCGGATCGCGGTCATGAACCAAGGGCGGATCGAACAAGTGGCTACACCAGAGGAGATCTACCATTACCCGCAGTCGAAATATGTGGCGGACTTCATTGGAGAGACGAATTTGCTGGACGTGCAGATCGTCTCCCGCACCGATTCCGGCATCGTGCTTGATTACGCGGGCCGCAAGCTGGTCGGAAAGCTGGGGCGCAACCAGACGCCGACGGACAAGATGACGTTGTCGGTGCGGCCGGAACGGATCCGGATGGCCAAAGAGGAAGAAGCGGATTGGCCTTTCGCACTGCCCGGCAAGGTAGAGGAAGTGATTTTCGTCGGTTCGTTCGTCCGCACAATCGTGCGGCTGACGGACGGAACCCAGCTGCACGCCATGGCGCCGAGCCAAGGGAAAGCGGCTTTTACCGCCGGCGAGCAAGTGTGGCTGGGATGGGAAGAAGCAGACGGCATCGTCATCGGCGCGTAGTTCCATCTAGGAGGGATAGGCATGAAAAAGAAGCTGTTTATCGGAGGAGAATGGCTCGAAGCGGATACCTATTTCACTTTAAAGTCCCCCTATAACGGGGAAGCGATCGCGGAAATCCCAATGGCCAGCGAGCAGGAAGTGGACCGTGCCATCACGGCGGCTTATGAAGCCCGGGAGACAATGGCCCGCATGCCCGCCCACAAGCGGTGGGCGATCTTAGATTCGCTGTCGAGGCTGCTCGAGCAAAGAGCGGACGAAGCGGCCCGCATCATCGCGACCGAAGCGGCGAAGCCGATCAAGACGGCGCGCGCCGAGGTGGACCGCACCGTGCAGACTTATCGGTTCGCTGCGGAAGAAGCCAAACGCATCCACGGGGAGACGCTTCCCTTAGACGCCGCGCCGGGCGGCGAAGGGCGGGTGGCTTATACGGTCCGGGAGCCGCTTGGCGTCGTGGGCGCCATTACCCCGTTTAACTTCCCGATGAACCTGGTCGCCCACAAAGTCGGGCCGGCGATCGCTTCCGGCAACACCTTGGTGTTGAAGCCGGCGTCTCAAACGCCGCTCTCTGCCTATTTCATAGCCGAACTGCTGGAGCAAGCGGGACTTCCTGCAGGTGCCTTGAACGTGGTGACGGGAAGCGGATCGAAGGTCGGCGATAAAATCGTTCAAGATGAGAGAGTCAAGGTCATCACCTTCACCGGCAGTCCGCCGGTCGGAATCGGCATTCGCAATCGCGCCGGACTGAAAAGGGTGACCTTGGAGCTGGGTTCCAACTCCGCGGTGATCGTGGACAAAGGAGTGCCGGTGTCCAAAATCGTTCCCCGCTGTGTAACGGGCGCCTTCTCGTTCCAGGGCCAGGTGTGTATTTCGCTGCAACGGATTTATGTGCATGAGCAAGTGTACGACGATTTCGTCACCGAATTTGTGAAGGTGACCGGCGGCATGAAGAGCGGCGATCCGCTCGACCCGGACACCGATATCACGGCGATGATATCGCCCGGTGATGTGAGCCGGTCTCTGGAATGGATCGAAGAGGCGGTGGACCATGGCGCTAAGGTGGCCTGCGGCGGCAAGGCGGAAGGGAATGTGCTGGAGCCGACGGTGCTGCTGGGTGTAGAAGCAGTCTCCAAAGTGTCTTGCCAGGAAGCGTTCGCCCCCATCGTGCTGATTAATAAAATCCGCGATCTGCAGGAAGGAATCCGGCTGGTCAACGAATCCCGGTTCGGGCTGCAGGCCGGTATTTACACCGAAAACATCCACAACGCTCTCGAAGCCGCGGAGAAGCTGCATGTCGGCGGGGTCATCGTCAACGATATCCCGACTTTCCGGGTCGACCATATGCCGTATGGCGGCGTGAAAGAGAGCGGGTTCGGCCGCGAAGGCGTGAAATACGCGATCGAAGAAATGACTGAATTGAAGCTGGTCGTGTTCAATCGAAATTGATTCTCCATAAGGAGGGCTGTCGACACATGAATGATACGCTCAAAATGTTCATCAACGGAGAATGGACGGAAGCGGAGTCCGGGAATACGCGCGAGGTGCTGAACCCGGCGACCGGCAAAACGATCGCCGTCGTCGCAGAAGGAGACGAGCGGGACGCCAAGCGGGCGATTGCGGCGGCGAAAAAGGCGTTTTACGAAAACGGCTGGTGGGACACGAAACCGCACGAACGCGCCAGATTACTGTATGCCGTCGCGGATCACATGGAAGCGATGGCGGAAGAGCTTGCTGAAGCGGATACGCGCAATAACGGAAAACCGCTTCGGGAAGCCCGGTTCGACGTAAGCGACGCGGTGGGGTGTTTTCGTTACTATGCCGGACTCGCCAACAAGCCTCACGGCCAAACCTACGAAGTCGCCGATCCGATGCAGGCGATGGTCGTGCGCGAGCCGATCGGCGTCTGCGGCCAAATTGTTCCCTGGAACTATCCGCTGCTCATGGCTGCGTGGAAATTGGCTCCGGCCCTGGCCGCGGGGAACACGGCGGTGTTCAAGCCGTCCGAAATCACTCCTCTGTCGGCCATCAAGCTGTTCGACATTTTCGAGCAAGCGGGTTTCCCGGCCGGCGTCGTGAACCTGGTCCTCGGAGCGGGTCCTGCGGTCGGACACGAGCTGGCCGCCAATGACGACGTCGATAAGATCGCCTTTACGGGCGGAACGAAGACCGGACGCAGCATTATGCAAGCGGCGACCGGCAATCTGAAGAAAATATCGCTCGAGCTGGGAGGTAAATCTCCGAACATCGTATTTGCCGATGCCGACTTCGAAACCGCGGTCGATTACGCGCTGTTCGGCATATTCGCGAATCAAGGACAGGTTTGCTCGGCGGGATCCCGGCTTCTTCTGGAAGAAAGCATTCATGACCGCTTCGTGGAGCGGTTAGCCGAGCGTGCGGCCAAAATCAAAGTAGGCGACGGCATGAAGCCGGAGACGGAGATGGGTCCCCTCATCTCGCGGCAGCATATGCAGAAGGTGCTGGACTACATACAAATCGGGCTGGATGAAGGGGCCACGCTGTTGTGCGGCGGTAATCAAATGACCGAAGGCGATTTGGCCAACGGGAATTTCGTCGCCCCTACCGTCTTTATCGATACGAGGCCGGATATGCGGATCGTCCAGGAAGAAATTTTCGGGCCGGTACTTGTCGTGCAGAAATTTAAGGATGAGGCGGACGCGATTCGGCTCGCCAACGATTCGGTCTATGGATTGGCAGGAGCCGTGTTCACAGGCGACGGCGCCAAAGCTCAGCGGGTCATCCGCAAGCTGCGCGCCGGGATTACCTGGATCAACTGCTATCACCCGACCTATAACGAAGCGCCGTGGGGCGGTTACAAACAAAGCGGCATCGGCCGCGAGCTCGGCACTTTCGGATTCGACGAATACACCGAGGTCAAGCAGATCAATGTGAACCTGAACGTGGAGCCGACGGGATGGTTTGCCGGGTGAGGTGATGACGATGCGTCCAAGCTTGTCCATCTCTCAACAGCTCAAGCTCAACGTGAAGTTGATGTTAAAGCCTGAGCTCCAGCAATCGCTCCATATGCTCCAATTGTCCGGATACGAATTGATCCGTTTTTTGAACGAACAGGCGGACCGAAATCCGGTATTGGATTTGGAGCTGCCCCAGCTCTCCGGCGGACGTGAGAGAAGAAAGGGTTTTTCGCTGCAAGCTTCCCGAGGGAATTCAGATCCGTTCTGGAGCGCCCGGGCATTCGAAGACACTCTGGAACAAGACCTGCTCAGCCAACTGCGGATCGCCGGTATGCCGGAGGGGTTGTATCGGATTGCGGCATTTCTGGCCGGAAATTTGGATGAATCGGGGTATTTGGCGGTTTCAAGTGCGGAAGCCGCTCTGCTTCTCGGCGAGCCGGAAGAGAAGGTGCTTGAAGCGCTGCGCTGTATCCAGTCCATGGAGCCGGCCGGTATCGGGGCAAGGAATCTCCAAGAATGCCTTCAGCTGCAAATCGAGCGGGATCCGTCGGCGGAAGCGCGTGCGTATGAAGCGGTCCAACATTGCCTGTCCCTTATCGCCAGGGGAAAGTGGGAGCAAATCGCCCGGCAAATCGGCGTGTCCGCAGAGGAAGCGAAACGGATCTCGGCCTATATACGGGGGCTGAACCCGAGACCTTGTGCGGCGCTCGGTGGAGAGGTACCCGGGTATGTCGTTCCCGACGCGTATCTCACTCTGGAAGACGGCAAACCGGTAGTCCGGCTGAATCCATCCTCGGTGCCGAAAATCTCGATCAACCCCTTGTACTCAGGGATGGTGTTTAGCGGTGCGAGCGCCGATACCGTCACTTACCTCAAGGATCAGGTGAAATCGGCCATGTCCCTTGTACACGCGCTGCGGCAGCGGCAAGTCACCTTGTTTCGCGTCATCGCCGCGATATTCGAAGTGCAGGATTCGTACCTGACGCACGGAGAGAAAGCGCTCAAGCCGCTGACATTGATAGCCGTTGCCGACAAACTGCAAATCCACGAATCGACCGTGAGCCGGGCGGTTCAGCACAAGTTCGTCCGGACGCCGTACGGACTTCGCGAGCTTAAGTTCTTTTTCTCTTCCGGCCTGAGCACCGATTCGGGAGAGTACGCTTCTGCCACCCAAATCAAGATCCGGATCAAGGAGCTCATTGCCCAGGAAAATAAAAACCGTCCGCTGTCGGACCAGAACATCGCCGGCTTGCTGTCACGTGAAGGATTCTGCATTTCCAGAAGAACGGTGGCCAAGTACCGGGAAGAGCTCAACTTCCTGTCCTCGGCGCTTCGCAAAAGCATTCTATAACCCAAATTCAAAGGCATGGGGAGTGATGGAACAAATGCCAGCAACCTATCACAGCTACATCGACGGGCAGTGGGTGAATACGCCGGAGACGTTCGAGGTGAGGAACCCTGCTACAGGGGAAACGGTAGGCAGTGTGGATTTGTGCGGAACGGACCATATCGGGCAAGCCGTTGCCGCGGCCAAACGGGCGTATCCCGAGTGGGTTGCGCTGGGTCCGGCAGGACGTTCGGAGCTGCTGCTCCGCTGGTCGGAAATTTTGAAAGAGCGGGCCGCCGAATTTGCGGAGCTCGAAACCGCGCAGACCGGCAAGCCGATTATCATGACGGAAACGTTCGACATTCCTTTTTCCATCGATAATTTACGGTTTTTCGGAGCAGCGGCCCGAATCGTTCCCGGTATGGCAACTGTGGAGTATGTCCCCGGGCATCAAAGCTCGATCCGCAGGGAGCCGCTCGGTGTCGTCGGTCTTATCTCACCTTGGAACTACCCGATGAATATGGCGGTATGGAAGCTCGGACCCGCGCTCGCCGCCGGTAATACCGCGGTCATCAAGCCGGCCAGCCTGACGCCGCTCACCACCATCGAGATGGCAAGAGCCGCGCATGAAGCCGGTATTCCCGCTGGCGTCCTCAATGTGGTGACAGGTCCGGGAAGCTCCGTAGGCGAAGCGCTTGTAAAACATCCGGACGTGCGCATGATCTCGCTCACCGGCGATACGCTGACCGGCAAAAAGATTATGGCGCAAGCTGCTTCTACGGTAAAGAAGCTTCACTTGGAGCTGGGCGGCAAAGCGCCGTTCGTCGTATTCGCCGACGCGGATCTGGAGGCGGCCGTTCAAGGCGCCGCGATGGGCGGGTTCATCAACTCCGGCCAAGATTGTACCGCTGCCACGAGGGTGTATGTTGAAGAATCGATTTACCATGAATTCTTGGCAAGGTTGGCGCAGCGTGTTCGACGGATCCGTGTAGGTCTGCCGACGGATCGGGACACGGAGATGGGATCGCTGATCTCGTGGGAGCATCGCGACCGCGTAGAAGGTTTCGTGAAGCGCGCGGTGGAGGCCGGAGCCAAGGTCGCCGCCGGCGGGCGGCGTCCGGACGATCCCCGGCTTGCGGAAGGAGCCTATTATATGCCCACCGTGGTTTATGAAGCGGCGCAAGACTCGGAGATTGTGATGGAAGAAATTTTCGGTCCCGTCCTCGTGGTGCTGCCTTTCCGTGACGAGGCGCATGCCCTGGAACTCGCGAACGATACGATTTATGGTTTGGCCGCATCGGTCTGGACCCGGGACGTATTCAAGGCGAACCGGATGTCCGCCGGAATCCAGGCCGGCACGGTATGGGTGAACGACCATATCACGATCGTGTCGGAAATGCCGCATGGAGGGTTCAAACAAAGCGGGTTCGGCAAGGACATGTCGGTGTATGCGCTGGAAGATTACACGCAAATCAAGCATGTCATGGCGGATGTCACGGGACGGGTATATAAAGATTGGCATTACATGAAGTAGGGGGAGGGATGCCGAATGCAAGAGGCGGCAACGGAAGTGATCCGCATCCGGAATTTCATCGGCGGCCGATGGACGGACGCTGAGGTTTCACGTTACGATGATGTGCCGAATCCGGCCACGGGCCAAACGATTGCCCAAGTCCCCATATCCACGAGACAGAACCTCGACCGGGCGGTTGAAGCGGCGCATCAAGCTTTCGCAGAGTGGAAAAGAACGCCGGTCCCCCGCCGGGCACGCATTCTGTTCCGCTATCAGCAGCTGCTTGTCGAGCATTGGGAGGAACTGGCCCGGATCGTCACGACGGAGAACGGAAAAAGTTACTCGGAAGCGTACGGGGAAGTGCAGCGAGGCATCGAGTGCGTGGAATTCGCCGCGGGCGTTCCCACTCTGATGATGGGCAGCCAATTGCCGGACATCGCGACAGGCGTTGAATCCGGGATGTACCGCTATCCGCTGGGCGTTATCGGCGGTATTACGCCATTCAATTTTCCGATGATGGTCCCTTGCTGGATGTTTCCGCTTGCCATCGCGTGTGGCAACACCTTCGTTCTAAAGCCTTCCGAACGCACACCGTTGCTGGCCAATCGGCTGGCTGAGCTGTTCGCAGAAGCGGGATTGCCGGACGGCGTGCTGAACGTCGTACACGGCGCGCACGATGTCGTGAACGGGCTGCTCGAAAACCGGAAGGTGAAGGCGATCTCCTTCGTCGGCTCCCAGCCGGTGGCGGAATATATTTACAAAACCGCGGCTGCGAACGGGAAAAGGGTTCAGGCGCTCGCAGGCGCCAAAAACCACACCATCGTGATGCCGGACGCGGACTTGGATAACGCTGTGTCCAACATTATCGGCGCCGCATTCGGCTCCGCAGGCGAACGGTGTATGGCCTGCTCCGTCGTCGTAGCCGTTGGCGAGGTTGCCGAGCCGCTGATCGAACGGCTGGTGAAAGCAGCGGACGAACTCAAGATCGGCAACGGACTGGAGGATGGCGTGTTTCTGGGCCCCGTCATCCGGGAACAAAACAAAACCCGGACGCTCGGATATATCGAACATGGTGAAATCGAGGGCGCGGTACTCGTCAGAGACGGCCGAAATGACGACGCAGTATGGCGCGATGGCTATTTCCTCGGTCCGACCATCTTCGACCATGTCAAGCCCGGCATGAAAATATGGACGGATGAAATTTTTGCGCCGGTGTTGTCTGTCGTGCGGGCTGCCGATTTGACGGAAGCGATTGAAATCACCAACCGTTCCGAGTTCGCGAACGGAGCCTGTCTGTTCACGGACAGCGCCAAAGCAGTGAGGCAGTTCCGGGAAGAGATCGACGCGGGCATGCTGGGGATTAATTTGGGTGTTCCCGCTCCCATGGCGTTTTTCCCATTTTCGGGCCATAAAAAGTCGTTCTACGGCGATCTTCATGCCAACGGGCGGGACGGTGTGGAGTTTTATACACGCAAGAAAATGGTAACCGCACGCTACTAGCGGGAAGTGAAGCCATTCTCCGCGAAGAAAGGGGCTGAAGAACATGTCGTTGAACCACGGAACGATGGATCTTGTGTCCAAAGACCGGCAGTTTTTGTGGCATGCGTTCTCGCCGTATAAGGATCAGGCGCCTCCGATGGTCGTCGTCGAAGGCAAAGGCTCATGGATCACCGATTTGAACGGAAAAAAATATCTCGACGCGATGTCGGGCCTTTGGTGCGTCAATGTGGGCTACGGAAGAGAAGAGCTCGCCAAAGCGGCCTATGATCAATTGGTGACGATGCCCTACTACCCCTTGACGCAAAGTCACGTTCCCGCCATCCGTCTCGCAGAGAAGTTGAATGAGTGGCTGGGCGGAGAGTACGTCATCTTCTTTTCGAACAGCGGTTCGGATGCCAATGAGGTCGCCTTCAAAATCGCCCGACAATATCACCAGCAGAACGGGGAACACAGCCGCTATAAATTCATCTCACGATATCGGGCTTATCACGGAAGCTCCATGGGCGCGCTGGCGGCAACCGGACAGGCGCAGCGGAAATATAAGTATGAACCGCTGAGCGGAGGGTTCCTGCACGTCGCACCGCCGGACAGCTACCGCCGTCCCGAAGGGATGACGGAGGAAGAGTTCAACCTGCAATGCGCGAGAGCCATCGAACAGACGATCATTTGGGAAGGCCGGGAAACGATCGCCGGGGTCATTATGGAGCCGGTCATCACGGGCGGCGGAGTCATCGTTCCGCATCCTGTGTACTTGGAAGAAGTGCGTAGAATATGCAGCAAGCATAACGTACTGCTTATTATCGATGAGGTGATCTGTGGATTCGGGCGTTCCGGACAAAAATTCGGCCATCTCAACTTCGGGATCAAACCCGATATCGTCACGATGGCCAAAGGGATGACCAGCGGGTATTTGCCGCTTTCCGCCACGGCGGTCCGCAAAGAAATCTTCGAAGTTTTTAAAGAGAAAGCCGATTATAGTCATTTCCGTCACGTGAATACGTTCGGAGGAACGCCGGCCTCGTGCGCCTTGGCGCTGAAGAACCTGGAGATCGTCGAACGAGAAAACCTTGTAGAGCGTGCCAAGGTGCTCGGTGAACGAATGGCGAGGGAAATGGGAGAATTGATCGATCATCCGCTGGTTGGCGATATCCGGTCATTCGGCTTCCTGATGGGCGTCGAGCTGGTGGAAGACCAACAAACGAAGCAGCCGCTTCCGGTCGCCCAAGTCGGCAAAATCATCGCCGCCTGCAAGGAACGCGGACTTATCATCGGCAAGAACGGCGACACGGTAGCCGGATTCAACAACGTGCTCACCTTCTCCCCGCCGCTTTCGTCCACGGACGAAGATTTGGATTTTATCATTCAGACGTTCAAGGATGTTATGAAAAGCCAGTAGAATGCAAACGAAACAAAAAAGGCGATCTATTCGCGGGAACGCGGCAGGTCGCCTTTTGGTTTTCTTCTAAAACGAAAATAACCCGCCCAGGTTCGCGCCGCTCTCCAGCGAACCGAGGATGGCCATTGCCCCGACACAATACACAAGCGTCGCCGTCACGAAGCCCTCCGCAATGTTACGTGTACCGCTCTCTTTGCCGGCCCCGCCAACCCTTTGCTCGAGCCAGCCTCCGAACTGCTGCAGTCGATATTCTACCTTCAGCAGCTCGCCCGAGACGCCTCCCAGCACCAAACTGATAATGAGAATCAGGAAATTTTCGGTCTTGATGGCCATCGTGATCCCGAGAATGACGATCGCCATTCCCAATCCTTGCATGACCGTCTTGTGAATCCGATCGGGAATACTCGGAAAAATTCTCCCCAAAATACTGCCTGCTATAATAGCGACTGCGTTAACGATGGTTCCCCATAGTGCCATGGTTGCGATTCCTCTCTACAAATAGACCTGACAAGAAGAAATCATAGCATGAAGCGGGCTGAAACACGAGAACGTTCCACAGGCGGCGATCACTCCGCTTTGTACAATAAAAAAGATCATTCTACAAGCTTGGCTTTCCTCAAGTAAAAATATTTCCCTCTCAATCTTTCCATAAGTTTAGAAATGTAGATTCGTACAATAGGATGCTAAAAAGCACAGCTCAAACAGCCCCAGGCTTCTATCTATAATAAGAATAGAAAATCTAACAACTTTACTGGAGGCGGAGGTATGGTGAAAAAATTCGTAACGATCACATCACTGATTGCCCTTACGTTGAGTTTGTTTTCGATTCAACCGGACGTTTCCCACGCGGCACCGATTACTGACGCGAACAGCAGCATTTTCGGACCGAATGTATATGTGTTCGATCCTTCCATGCCGGCGTCGGATATTCAGAATGCGGCCGATACTATCTTCGCGGCTCAGGAGAAAAGTGAATTCGGCAGCGGCCGTTATGCGCTGTTGTTCAAACCGGGAACCTACAACGCAAACGTAAGAGTAGGTTTTTACACCCAAGTAGCCGGATTAGGCAGGAACCCCGATGACGTTACGATTAACGGCGGCGTCAATGCGGATGCCAAATGGGACAATGGCAATGCGACGAGGAATTTTTGGCGCTCGGTCGAAAATTTAGCCGTGAATCCGCTGGATCTGACCAAAACTCCCGCAGTGCCGAAGGATGCGCAGTGGGCGGTTTCTCAGGCGGCCCCGATGCGGCGCGTGCATATTAAAGGAAACCTGCTCTTGTTCGATTTTGATGCCAACTGGAACGCAGGCTGGGCGAGCGGCGGTTATATAGCCGATTCGGTGGTCGACGGCAAAATCACTCCCGCTTCGCAGCAGCAGTTTTTGTCCCGGAACAATCAATACGGGCAATGGACGAACGGTGTTTGGAATATGGTGTTTGTCGGCGATGCCAACCCGCCTGCCGGAACCTTCCCGAAAGAACCGTACACCGTAGTGGACAAGACCCCCGTGATTAAGGAAAAGCCTTATCTCTATGTCAACGGCAGCGGCGACTTTGAGGTTTTTGTTCCTTCGCTTCAAACGGACAAGAAGAACGTAAGCTGGGCAGGCGGCTCTACGCCGGGGACGTCCTTGCCGATCAGTACGTTTTATGTAGCGAAGCCGGACGTTTCCAGTGCGGCAGACATTAATGCGGCATTGGGTCAAGGCAAAAATGTGATTTTTACGCCGGGCTACTACCACTTGGACGATACCATCCGCGTGACTAAACCGGATACAGTCGTGATGGGCCTCGGTTATGCGTCGCTCGTACCGGAGCAGGGCAAACCGGCCATGACGGTGGCGGATGTAGACGGCGTAAACATCTCTTCACTGCTCTTTCTGGCCGGGCAGCAGAAATCTTCCACGCTGCTGGAAGTCGGAACGGCAGGAAGCTCGAAAGACCATACAGGCAATCCGATTCTACTGTCCGACCTGTTCTTTGGGGTCGGCGGAATGGTCGCAGGAACGGCGGATGTCGGGTTGCAAATTAACAGCAAAAACGTGATCGGCGACCATTTCTGGATTTGGCGCGCGGACCACGGAGCCGGGGCAAGCTGGAATACCAACGTCAGTAAAAACGGGCTCGTCGTGGACGGGGACGACGCCACCATTTACGGCTTGTTTAATGAGCATCACGAGGAATATCAAACGGTATGGAACGGCAACGGCGGGCGGTTATATTTCTATCAATCCGAGATCCCGTATGATCCGCCTTCCCAAGGCGTCTGGATGAGCCATAATGGAACCGTAAACGGATACGCCTCCTATAAAGTGGCGGACAGCGTCACGTCACACGAAGCGTGGGGGCTCGGAGTCTATTCATTCTTCAGGGACGCGCCGGTCAAAT
This sequence comes from Cohnella pontilimi, assembly GCF_005049045.1. GTDB lineage: Bacteria > Bacillota > Bacilli > Paenibacillales > Paenibacillaceae > Cohnella > Cohnella pontilimi. Next base: position 341,660 of record NZ_SUPK01000006.1, on the reverse strand, counting down.
TGGAGAGCGCCATTGAAGTTCCGAACGTGTCGGGTGTGAAAATTCACCATGCCACCACGATCTGGCTCAGCGGCAAGGATGGGAGCGAAATCACACATGTCATCAATGGCGCAGGTGGCAGGGTTTATGCCAATTCGCCTTCTGACGCTATGCGGCAAACGATTTCGGAATATGTCGGAGGAGACACGCAGGCGCCGAGCGTCCCTGGGGGACTTCAGGCAATCGCGGTTTCGGACAAACGGGTCGATCTATCCTGGACGGCGTCGAATGACAACGTGGGTGTGGAAAGCTACGATATTTACCGTAACGGAACGAAGGTTGGATCAACGTTTGTCACTTCGTACAGCGATACGGGGCTGAAAGCCAATACGACTTACAGCTACACGGTTGCGGCGAGAGATTCTGCCGGCAATCAGTCGGCGCAGAGCGATCCGGCGGCTGCCACAACACTGAAAGAGTATATATCCTACAACCAGATCGGCTGGACGGCGTCGGCTTCGGACGGCAGCAATCCCGGCAATATGCTGGACGGCAACATGTCGACCAAGTGGACGACGGGTAAGCCCATGGTTCCAGGCCAATATTTCACGGTGGACATGAAGAGTGCCAAGCGGTTCTCCAGAGTGGTCTTGAGACTGAATCAAGGCGACAATGATTATGCCCGCGGCTACGAAGTGTATGTTTCGAACGATGGAACGGATTGGGGCAATCCGATTGCCAGCGGGGCAGGCACCAGTTCCGTCATCACAGTAGATTTGGCCAATCCGCAGACGGCCCGATATATTAAAGTGGTACAAACGGGAAGGGCTTCGGCTTGGTGGGCGGTCAGCGAATTCGGGGTTTATACCGATACGGAGAAATCGTTAGACCGGAACGGCTGGACAGCCGTCACAAATCCGAATACAAACAATACATCCGTATTGTTTGACGGCAGTATGTCCACACGGTGGAGCTCGGGCACGAGCATGGTGCCGGGACAATCGATCACCATTGACATGCAGAAAGTGCAAATCTTCAACAAAATCGTGATGGATTCAACCGGCAGCAACAACGACTATGCCCGGAGCTACAAAATTTACGTCTCGAACGATGGTCAGAGCTGGGGTGAACTCATCGTCACCGAAACGGCAACCGGTCCGTTCATTGTGTCGGACTTTGCGAACCAGACCGCCCGATATATCAAAATCGAACAGACGGGAACGAATTCGAGCTGGTGGTCGATTTACGAACTTTACGTTTACAAGGACGGTTCCACTCCCGTTCAAGTATCCAACATCGAAGTAAGCGGAGCGAACGGCGCGAATTCGATCACCACCAAAGGCGGCACGCTCCAGATGAACGCCATTGTAACGCCGGCCTATGCGGATGATGTAACGCTGACATGGGCCGTATATAATGCCGACGGCTCACCGACCGACAAGGCGACGATTACCGCGAACGGTCTTCTGGCAGCCGTGAAGAGCGGTTCAGTCAAAGTCGTGGCCACCGCCAATGACGGCTCCGGTATAACAGGATCGGCAACGATCACGATAAGCGGTCAACAACCCGTCGTCGGTATCAAAGTATCCGGCGCGAACGGCGCAACGGCGATCACATCGAAAGGCGGCACCCTGCAGATGATGGCGGAAGTGCTGCCGGCCGACGCGGACGATAAGACGGTAACGTGGTCGGTAACGAACGCCGACGGTTCGCCGACCGACAACGCGACGATCAGTGCCGACGGTTTGCTAGCCGCCTTGAACGACGGACAAGTCAAAGTCGTGGCGACTGCGAATGACGGTTCCGGTGTCTCCGGAAGCGTGCTGATCTCGATTAGCGGGCAAAATAAACCGGTCTCATCGATCAAGATAATCGCCGAAGGTGGAGCGGACAAAATCAGGACAAAAGGCGGCACCCTGCAGTTGTATGCGGAAATTTTGCCGGCCGATGCCCGGAATCTCACGGTGATCTGGTCGGTCACCGATCCCGACGGCTCGCCGACCGATAAGGCGGAGATCAGCTCCACAGGCTTGCTGCGGGCATTGAAGAACGGGGCGGTGAAGATTACGGCCACCACTGCCGACGGATCCGGCGTCAAGGGCGAGATCAAGATCGTGCTCAACGGACAGCAGGGCAAGGATTGATACGAATCATCATGAAAAACGACTATCCGCTCTCATCCTGGGGATAGTCGTTTTTTTTGCAGTTACGGCATTTGTACCTTTTTGCGGTATTGCGACGGCAGCATACCGGTCCACTTCTTGAATGTTTTCGTGAAATGCGCCTCGTCGAAGTAGCCGACCTCTTTGGCGATCGTCTTGATTTTGAGGTCTCCCGACTGCATGAGCGCTTTCGCCTTCTCAATCCGGTACTGGTGAACGTATTCCAGAAAATTGATGCCGAGCTCCCGCTTGAACAGGGTGGACAAACTTGTGCTGGACACGAATAGAGTTTTAGCGACTCTCGCCAGCGTTAATGAAGGAGAGGCATATTGCTCGGCAATAACGTCGAGCGCCTGCTGTATTTGGCGCTTGGGCTTCTTCTGCGGGTTCAGTATTTCCACCAGCGAGCGGATCACCTGGTAGACGAACACTTTCAGGTCTTCCAGCGTATCGAGCTTAGCCACCTGCTCCTGCAGGCTGACGCCGTCGTACGGAAAATCCGGCTCCTCGTGGTCCCCGACAAGCTGAAACAGTCGGTTCAGAAACGCGGTTGTCCGCAAGTTGATTCGGGTCCGGGGCAGCGAATCGGGTAAGGACGCCAGCCACTTTTTCGTTTCGCCCAGCGCTTCGGCGAACAGCCCGGCTTTCATGTGTCCGTAGGCCGACTCCTCCCATTTCCACAGCCCGGCTTCTTGCCGCACGTCCTGACCGGTCGTTTCCTTCAGATGGACCGCATCACGGTAGAAGTAAGACTGGCCGACTCCCTTGTAAAACCGCAGCTCCAGCGCTTCCAGCGCTTGTTCGTATGCGTCTGACAACTGGTTGATATCCGGCTTGTAATCACTGATCCCCGCTGTCATCGTGATTTTAAGATATTTCATCAAATTGGCACGTGCAGCATTGAGCCCGGGTACGAGTTTCGGCTCGAGCCATTCGGGGACGCCGTTCAGAATCACCACAACCGTATCCGGTTCCGTCACCAATTCCACCGGGCTGGCCAGCGTTTTCTCCAGCGTCTCCTGGGTGACGTTGGCCGCGGCAATACGCAGAAGCTCCATGTCATGCCGACTGTAGTTCAATTCTTCGAGGGTTCGGTTCGTGAAGCGGAGCGCGATGACGACGATGTAGCGGGGCAGGATGGTCATTTTCAAATTCTCCATCATGTCCGGACGGTTCTCCGTCGCCAAGGCCGGCGTATGCATCCAGTGGCGAAGCAGCTGCGATTTCACCACGGGCATGTTCGTAAGAAATTGCGGCTCCAATCCTTTCATCGCAACTGTCCGTTTCTTCTCCGCCATAATGCGCCGGGCGATCTTATCCATGACTTCTCGAATTTCTAGGGGGGAGCACGGCTTCACGAGAAAATCCGAAACACCGAGCCTCATCGCGCGCTGGGCGTAATCGAAGTCCCTGTATGCAGAGAGCATGACGCAGGCGGCCGGGTATTCCCGCAGCCGGATTTGCTCAACGAGTTGGAGGCCGTCCATCAGCGGCATCCGGATATCGGTCAGCACCAGATCGGCCGGATTTCTCTCCAGCAGCGCCAACGCGTCCAAGCCGTTCTTCGCCGAACCGCAAACGCGGATGCCGAGCGCTTCCCAATCCATCATCGAGACGAGCATTTCCCGCGAGCGGGCGTCGTCTTCCACTATGAGCAGCTGGAGCACGGGATCACCTCTAGTCTGCGGACAACATTATATCCAATTAAAAGTGAAAAGATCGTATTATCAACGCTGTGAGTTTTTAATCGGCCTTTTCCTTGATCAAGTAGTACATAAATTGCGGATGCTCGCTGATAAGCCCAGAAAGGCTGCCTAGATGCGATAGAGGATCAATGCTTTGTACTTGACTTCGTGTTCTTTGAACACCTCGATGCTTTCTAGTTCAACATTAGGATTCGAGGCACACCAATTATTGATCGCGTCCGCAATTGTGGTTTCCTTGTTTGACGGATTAATTTCCAACCATATTGCACGTGTTGTGGCTGAGTTCATTTGAGATTCACCTCCCTCGTCATTCTTCTATGCCCTGAGTTGATTTCCTCTAGACGCAACGGACTTATTTTATTCATGGTTTAACCTTTTAATCAAAAAAGACGATCACTCCCAACCCGGGCAGCAATCGTCGTTGTTTATCGTTCTATACCTATTGCCTAGCTGCATATTCCGCATTCGCTTGATCAAGCATCGATTTCCAATTTGTAAAGTTGGTCTCCCTAGCAACATGCCGATCCAAAAGTTCGTCGGGGATGTTGCTTATGTCTTCATGACTTGTTGCTTGAAAGTTTCCCTTCTCGAGAAACTCCTTGAAAGTATTGAAGGAAGAGTAACGCTTCATGAAACTTTCATTAAATAACATTTCCAAGGAGACATGTTCTTGAGCATCTTCATTTGTTCTCATGCCTTGCAATTCTTTCAGCAGTTCATCAAATGAAATCGGTTTGTTTCTTTTCTTCAGACCTACCACTCCTAAATCATTTTGTCCTTTATGATACCATAAACATTTGCGTTGTGCATTTTCTTATGATATGATACATTTCTAAACACATAAAACCTGAAATTCACATATTGAAAAGGGTTCACATTGTGCGATGGTTCCTTTTTCAATGTGTGATTTTTGTTTATACAGAAAAAACATGTTAATCAATTTTAGGAGGCATATCGATTATGCAAACAGGAACAGTAAAATGGTTTAACGCGGACAAAGGCTTTGGTTTTATTGAAGTAGAAGGCGGAAATGACGTTTTTGTGCATTTCTCGGCTATTCAAGGCGACGGTTTTAAATCGCTTGATGAGGGTCAACGTGTTCAGTTCAATGTGGCTCAAGGAAACCGTGGACCGCAAGCTGAGAATGTTGTAAAACTGTAAGCCGACGCAAACTGCCCTTAACAGCAAGTTAAGGGCAGTTTTTTCATAAAAGGAGGGATTTACCATGGCTTATCGAGGCAAACCGGTAGAAGATCTCCCCCATGAAGAAACCTTGATTTGGACTTGCAAGAATGATGACTGCAATGGTTGGATACGGGATAATTTTGCTTTTGAGAACGTGCCTATTTGCCATCGATGTCAATCCCCGATGGTCAGCAGCGTCAAGATGTTGCCGCTACTAATCAACACGAACAAAGACATGAAGTCCAAGAAACAAGGCGTTCAGATATTGTGATTGGTGCGGCTCCCTATGGGAACCGCTTTTTTTTTTACCCCACCGTCTCCCGCTTGCGGAAAAACTGAATAAATCGATTCGGCAAGTATCACATTGAGCCGAAAGTGAATAGGCTGGATAATCAATCTCGATAGGAGGCGTGCTCATGGCGTATTTTGAGTCTAGTTATCCGTTCATGTATCCAATCTACTACCCGAATGCACAACTTCATGCAGGCAGGTACCCTGTTGGGCATACTTACATCTGTCCTACCTGTGGTCAACCTGCCGATCTTCCTTCTGGTGCTCAGATCGGCGGCCAACTTGGCGCTTTCGGAGCTGGCGTCAATGCGGGCGCTCATCTTGGCGGCGGGCAAGGCGTTGGTGCTCACCTAGGCGGCAATCTTGGCGGTTATAACGGTCAAGTGGGTTTTCAGTTGGGTGGTCGTTAAGTCAAGGAGAAGAGAATCTCTCTTCTCTTTTTTTTTTACATATGTTTTACCCCTATCGGGCTTCGGAGCGTGACCTCAACCAACCCGATTTGATAATAATTGCTGATCCGGCAAAACATATTCATGGCAAGGGATGGAACGAAGGAGTTGACTGTAATGGGAAATGGCACGCAAGGTTCTGACTCTCTGATCATTGGTATCGATGTGGGTTCAACCACGGTGAAAGCCACCGTTGTGGAACCCGAAAGCAAGCAAATTCTGTGGTCGGATTATCAACGCCACCATACGAAACAGGCGGAAAAGGTCCTGGATTTGCTGGTGGCGATCGGTAACGAATTTCCCGAAATTCAACAAGAAAACATCCGCGTCTTTGCTACGGGTTCGGGCAGCGGTCCTATTGCCCCGCATATCGGAGCGAAATTTGTTCAGGAAGTGAACGCCGTTACAATGGCGGTCGAGCATCTCCACCCCGATGTCGGGAGCGTTATCGAACTAGGGGGGCAAGACGCGAAGATCATCATATTCAAGGAAAATGAGGAAACGGGCAATAAACAAGCGCTGACGTCCATGAACGACAAGTGCGCGTCGGGCACCGGAGCGACCATCGACAAATGCATGATCAAAGTGGGCATGCCCATGGAAGAAGTAGGGAAGCTTCATTTTGACGACACCAAGCTTCATCATGTGGCCGCCAAATGCGGGGTTTTTGCGGAAACGGATATCGTCAATCTGGTGAAAAGCGGCATACCGTCTCCGGAAATCATGTGCTCGCTCGCAGATGCTATCGTCATGCAGAATCTGTCCGTCCTGACCCGCGGAAATACGCTTCGGCACCGCGTATTGCTCTTGGGCGGGCCGAATACATATCTTCCTTTCCTTCAGGAATGCTGGCGCAAGCGTATCCCGCAGACCTGGAAGGACCGTGGATACGCATATCCCGAAGACAGGCCCATCGAGGAATTGATATTTGTCCCCGAGAACTCGCAGTATTATGCGGCTTTCGGCTCCGTACTGTACGGTTTGCATGAACCGGCCGGCGTCGGGATTTATTGCGGACTGGAAGGACTCAAGGATTTCATTGCCCATGGCCGAAAAGCCAAACTGGGAGAGAAGGCCGGTCCTCCTCTGGTCAGCGGCGACGATGAACTGGAACAATTCCGCCGTACCTATCGGATTCCGCGATTTACGCCGGCTTCCTTTGCACCGGGGCAGAAGGTGAGAGGCGTAATCGGTCTAGACGGCGGTTCGACTTCGTCCAAAGCCGTTTTGGTGGATGAGGAAGGCAACATTTTGCTGAAGGAATATCAGCTATCCAAAGGCAATCCCCTTGAAGACACGAAAGAAATGCTGAAGCGCATACGCGATAAGGTGCTGGACCAGGGAGCAGAGCTGGAAGTGATCGGCTTTGGTTCCACGGGTTATGCAGCGGACGTGTTGGAAAAAACGCTGAAGGCGGATGTCAATATTGTGGAGACGGTCGCGCATATGATGAGCGCCGTCCATTCGTTCGGAGATATCGATGTGATCTGCGATATCGGAGGGCAGGACATCAAAGTCCTGTTTCTGAAAAACGGGGATATCCGTAACTTCAAGCTGTCGAATCAATGCTCCGCCGGGAACGGCATGCTGCTGCAGGCGATGGCTGATCAGTTCGGCATTCCGGTTCAGGAATACGCGGACACAGCCTTCGGTGCCGGCCTAAGTCCGAAATTTTCTTATGGCTGTGCCGTATTTTTGGATGCGGACCGCGTGAATTTTCAGAAGGAAGGCTACTCCAAGGAGGAATTGTTGGCGGGCCTTGCTATGGTGCTGCCGAAAAATGTGTGGCAGTATGTCGTGCAGATTCCGCGCATGTCTGAACTGGGTCGAAAGTTCGTTTTGCAGGGAGGAACGCAATACAATTTGGCTGCGGTCAAGGCGCAGGTCAATTATATCAAACAGCGGGTCCCCGATGCCGAAGTTTACGTTCATCCTCATCCGGGCGAAGCCGGCGCGATCGGGGCGGCCATGGAAACGCTGCGCGTGGTCAAACGACGGGGGTACTCCACCTTTTTGGGACTCGACACCGCAATCGATCTGCGTTACATATCGCGGAATGATGAATCGACCCGGTGCAATTTCTGTCCGAATCACTGCAGCCGTACCTTTATCGACTCCGAGACATCGGACGGCCAAACCGCACGCTATATCTCGGGTTTCAGCTGCGAGAAGGGAACAGTGGAAGACCAGGAAGCGGTCGTCAAACTGACCAAGGAGAGGCAGGAGCTGAAAAAGCACTACCCGAACCTGGTCGAATATGAAGCACGTCGAATGTTTCAACATTTTTACGATTCCGAACCGATGCCCGAATCGAATGCACCGCTGGAACATGTCCCGTCCAAACGCGGTTGGCTTGGGTTTCGGGGAAGGCAAAAGGGTGAAGCCGCTTCGAATTTTCAACGTTCGTCCGATGAGGCGATGGAACGGCGCAGCAAGCTGCGCATCGGGATTCCCCGGGTTTTGAATATTTGGTCTACGGCGCCGTTTTGGCGCACCTATCTCGAGACTCTCGGCATGGACAAACGGAACATCGTGTTTAGCGACAACACGAGCGAAGAAATGTGGCAGGAAGGAGGGAAATACGGATCCATCGATCCGTGCTATCCCTCGAAAGTCGCTCAGGCTCATGTGCATAACTTGTTGTTCAAACACCATGAGAAAACGTCGCTTGATTACATTTTCTTCCCGTGCATCACCCATATCCCGACCCATCTTCACAACGTGATGGATTCCGCCAGTTGCCCAATCGTAGCCGGAGCTCCGAATGTGATTAAAGCCGCCTTCACCAAAGAAGTGGACTTTTTTGCCACGAAAGGGATTACCTATCTCGACCCGGCGGTGACGTTTACCGAGCCGAACCTGCTGAAGAAACAACTATATGAGTCGTTTGCGGATCATTTGCAGATCACGGAGGATGAGAGCGACTTTGCCGTAGACCAGGGATGGAGAGCGATGCGGCTGTTCGACGAGGAAATGCAGGAGAAGGGCCGCATGATCCTGGAGCAGGTGGAACAGGAAAACCGGCTCGCCATTCTGATGATCGGTCGTCCTTACCACTCCGATCCCGGCTTGAATCACAGCGTGCTGGAGGAATTTCAGGTGCTGGGTTATCCGGTTCTGTCCATGCGGTCGATCCCCAAAGACGAGGCTTGGCTGCGTCGCTTTTTTTACGAGGATTTACAAAACGGCCGGGTGCAATATGCGCTTGAGGTTACGGACGTATGGCCGGAAAATTTCAGTTCCAATAGCGTGCAGAAGGTATGGGCGGCCAAATTTGCTGCGCGTCATCCGAACGTAGCGGTGTTGGACCTGTCCAGCTTCAAATGCGGGCATGACGCGCCAACCTACGGGTTGATCGATTCGATTATCACGACCGCAGGCACTCCGTTTTCGGCGTTGCACGATATTGACGCCAATAAGCCGAGCGGTTCGATCAAAATTCGGGTGAAGACCTATGCGCACAGTCTGGGGCTTCATGAAGAACGGCTGCAGGACTTGGCACGCAAAAAAGCGGAATTGCAGCAGCGTCTGGAGCAGAAACGCGCCGAATTGCTGAACCAATCCCACAATGAGCGAGCCGGCGCCATCTAAAAACGAGAATCAGCATAAGGAGTGAAGCCGTCATGGCTATGGTGAAAAAAGAGGACAAGTCCGAGGATCGCTTATCGATTGAGGAAAAACTGCGGATTTTCCAGAAGGAGCAAGAAAAAGCGCTTGGCTTGGATCCAGAAAACAAAAATCAGTGGTTTGATCCCGTACCCCGCCAGTTTCTGGCCAAGGACAAATCCTCCACCACCATTCTGTTCGGGGGACTCACGATGGCTCACGATTATTTGGTGGAGGGAGCATTGCAGGGTCTCGGATATCGGGTCAAGCATCTGGATTGCCCCGACAATGAATCCTTGCGATACGGCAAAGAGTTCGGCAACCGCGGGCAGTGCAACCCGACATATTTCACCGTCGGCAATTTGATCAAGCATCTGAATGACCTCCACGAGGTGGAGGGCAAATCCAAAGAGGAGATCATCCGACAATACTTGTTCATCACGAGCGGTTCTTGCGGTCCGTGCCGGTTCGGCACCTATGTCACCGAATACCGGAAGGCTCTGCGGGATGCGGGATTTGACGGTTTTCGCGTCCTGCTGTTCCAGCAGACGGACGGTTTGAAGCAGGCCACCGGCGGGGAATCGGCCCTCCAATTGAACGCTTCTTTCTTTCTTAGCTTTCTGAAAGCCGTTTTGCTGGGGGATATTTTGAACGCGCTGGCTTACCGGATAAGGCCCTATGAAGTGGAAGCCGGTGCCACGGACACCGCGCTGGAACGCTGCAAACAGTATTTGTATGACGCATTAAGCGCCCGCAAACGACTCAGACAGACGCTAATCCGCTGCCGTAAGGAGCTTCAGAGCGTTCGGGTAGACCGTACCATGGTCAAGCCCAAAGTCAGCGTTATCGGCGAATTTTGGGCCATGACGACCGAAGGCGACGGCAACTATCAGCTGCAGCGGTTTCTGGAGAGTGAAGGGGCCGAGGTTGAAGTGCAGTCGGTGACGGCTTGGATCTTGTTCCTCATCTGGTCAGGTAGGTTCGATACGGTAAAGCGAATGAACCTGCGGGAGGCGGATGCCGGAAAATACGGCCTCAAAGGCAAGAACGCAGCGATGCGCCTCCGTATGCTTTGGCTGGCTGACCGCGTGCTCCGGGTCATGTTCCAGAGATACGCAAAAGCGATGGGGCTGTACCACTATCATCTGCCCAATATGGAAGAAATCGCGCGTGTCGCCCATGAGCATTATAACAACCATCTTCGCGGTGGCGAAGGTCACATGGAAGTGGGGAAACTGATTCTCAACGTGGTCAAGCGCAAAGTCAATATGACGATTTCCGTCAAGCCTTTCGGTTGCATGCCTTCTTCCGGCGTATCCGATGGAGTTCAGTCTTTGATCACGGAGAGATATCCCGACGCGATTTTTCTTCCCATCGAAACGACGGGAGATGGGGCGATCAACGTCTACAGCAGAATACAAATGATGCTGTTCAAGGCGAAGCAGGCTGCACAGAAGGAGTTTGAAGAAGCCTTAATGAAAAAAGGTTTGACGGTTACGCAGCTTCAAAAAATGGCGTCGCGTGCCAATGTCTCGAATGCATTGTACACAAGCCGTCACGTTGTTGCTTGTACGGCGGCGAATATGATTTATGGCACGCGCGAATTTTTCAACGGATTTTCTTTTCGACGCAAGGAAGGGGAAATTCAAAGGGTGTAGCAGATCCTTTCAGGCTCTGGTCATGTTGACTGGGGTCTTTTTATTTGTGCATGAATCGAGAGCGGGGACTATGTGAGAATGCATGAAGAAAAGAAGTGGAAATGGCACCAAATGGCAGTAAAATCTAAAGGTAAGGAGGTACAGAAATGAAGCCGAATGATCTTCACTATGCGACAATGATAAAGGAACAGTTTCCGGATTTAAGCATTGAATCCATTGACTCGCTTGGTGAAGGTTTCAGAAATTACGCAGTCCTCGTCAATGGGGAATGGGTATTTCGTTTCCCCAAGAGTCAACAAGGAGCCAGAGAATTAAACAAAGAAATTCAATTGCTGCCGAAGTTGGCCGGCTGTCTTGAGGTCAGCATTCCGGAGTTCGTATATATCGGAAGGCAAAGCAACGGAAGTTCCTTCGTCGGGTATCGGAAAGTCCAGGGGGAGATCCTGGGGGAAGACGGAATGGCCTGTATCCCCGATGAGTCAACCGGTCGAATCGCTCGGCAACTTGCCGATTTCATGTATGCATTGAACGCTTTTCCCGTTGAGACAGCCATACAAGCAGGAGTTCAGGTTCGAAACCTGAAAAATGAATTTCACTTGCTCAAGGAAGCGGCGGAGAAGCAGGCATTTCCGCTGCTTGAGGAGTCTTTACGGACTTATCTCACGCTGCGCTTCCAATCCTATTTGGATCATCCGGCATATACTCGATATATGCCGACACTGATTCACGGCGATTTGTCGCCTGATCATTATTTGACGGATTCAAACCAAACCGAGTTAACCGGAATTATCGATTTCGGTGATGCCGCAATAAGCGATCCCGATTACGATTATGTCTATCTTTTGGAGGATTGCGGCGAGCCGTTTACCCGGCAAGTGATGACTTATAGAGGCGTGGATGACGTGAAAGCCCGGATCAAAAAAGTGTCCTTCTTCGTAACGTTTGACCAAGTCCGTTACCTGCTGGAAGGATTAGAATCCGGGGATCAGGACTTGATTTCTGAAGGGTTGGAGATTTTGGAAGAAGATATGACCATGAATATAACGAGTTAATCTCTGCCGCCGACATTTCATTAGTATCGTTTGAGATATTATGAAATTTCGCAATCTGTAAGAAACGAACTGTACTCATGATTGCTATGATCAAAAAGGAGATTCAGTGGATGGTATTATATACGGCCGGGTGACGACCTACGTCCGATAAATTCTTGATAAAAACTGATTCATCAGTAACGGCAACGATATCAAAATAGGCGGGTCGTTTAGATCCGGCGGATATAAGGTAACTTGTCCACGAGACACTTCTTGACCGGCGCCAACAAAAATGGGGTCATGGTGCCGCGTTCGAAGTGTAGCGTTGGGGAGCATAATATCCACTGCATTCATCTTCCATGAAACGGTAGTCGCCATTAGGTAATAGGTGCCCGGCGTCACATTTGAAAATCGAAAATCGCCAAGCGACAGCCGAATCATACCATATTGAGGCAACGAATCCGGAATAGGTTTATGAAAGAGTCCAATGAGTACAATTCCCTCGAACGGGATGTCCGAATGCAGGCTGCCCGCGACACTGGCGCCATTTCCGAGAGATGCTTCTAAGATCTCCCCTTGGGGCAATTCCAGGAAGGATCGGAGCTGACTCTGAGCAAAGGTCTCCTGTATTCGAAAGTTAGACGGTGTAACCCCTACTTTCTCCGCAAATCGTGTCGTGAAAGTTCCCAAGCTCTCATGGCCGACTTGCTGGGCAACATCACGGATTGTCAAATGGGTATGGAGCAACAACTCTTTTGCTTTTTGAATTCGCAGGGAGGAGATGAAGTAACGCGGTGAGAGTCCGGTTTGTGCCTTGAATAACCGAATGAAGTGATAGGGACTGTAACCCACGTGCTTGGATAACTTCGATAGAGAAATGGGCTCATAAATATTATTGTGGATATAAACGATTGCTGCATCAATTTCCGGTTTCTTCTCGATCATGAAGTCCTCCAATGCGACGCAATAGTACTCATATTTTACCACAATTGGTCAATTTATATAGACAAGGAGGCTTAATCGTATGAGTGATCCAAAAAGCGGTTACAAGAAGGTAAACGGACTTCATATGTATTATGAGATCCACGGGAGCGGCAAACCACTCATTTTGCTCCATGGTCAGTTTGCGACTGCCAGCATGTTCTATCCCCTATTGCCGGAGCTGGCTCATCACCGTCAGGTAGTATTAATAGAACAGCAAGGCCATGGCCATACTGCGGACATGAATCGTCCCTTAAGTTTTGCTCAAATGGGCCGTGATACCGCTGAACTTTTGAGTCAATTAGGAATCTCGGAAGCGGATGTATTCGGATACAGTGCCGGTGGAACAGTTGCACTGCACCTAGCTAAGTCGAATCCGAACCTTATCCGCAAACTAGCTTTAGCCTCGACCGTTTATAGTATGGATGGCTATTTTCCTGATATTGTTGAAGGCCTTAAACATGCTTCCGCCGATGCTTTTCCACCACAGATGAAGCAAGAATACGAACGTGTAGCCCCGCATCCTGAAAACTGGTCCATGCTTATTGCCAAAGGCGCAGAGATGGCTAATAATGCGAATAAAGAGGATTTTTTGGAACCGGCTGAGCTGCAACAAATTACTGTGCCTGTCCTACTCGTCATTGGAGACCACGATATTATTCGTCCAGAGTACGCCCGTGATATGGCAAATTTACTTCATACCAAACTTGTAGTAGTGACCGGAGACCATGCTTCATATATCACGACTCAACCTCAGTCATTACTCGTTCATCTAAAAGAATTTTTCGAATTCGCCGAGGAGAATGATAGACATGACCAAATTGAAAGACACTATAGACAACGAAGTACATAAGAAATTGGCTGCCGATTTGTTTAATGTCACATGGGATCTCATTGAGAAAACGGAACGAAATGAAATGGAAGATGAAACAATGATCAACGCAGCCCATGCGTCTCGTTTTCATTGGGGAATAGTAGGAACTCCTTTGCATTTTGCACGGGGTGAATGGCAAATATCACGGGTATACTCACTCGTCGGCAGAGCTGAACCCGCACTGTATCATGCCAAAAAAAGCTTGGAACTTTGTTTAGATAACGATCTTGGCGATTTTGATTTAGGCTTCGCTTATGAAGCATTAGCACGTGCATACGCAGCAGAGGGAGATATTACACAACGTGACGAAAACATTGCACTCGCAAAGCAGGCATCGGATCAGGTGGAAAATGAAAGCGACAGGGCGTGGCTGCTGAATAATATTCTTACAGTTGCCTCGCTTACGATTCCAAAATGGGGAAACGACTGATTCTGAACTCGTTACCGATACGATAGTAGAAAACAAAGCGATCGCTCCTCAAAGGAGCGATCGCATTTTCTATTCACCCAACTGCCTCCCGCTTGCGGAAGAACGTCTTCATCGCCTTGTAATTGGTCCCAGGACAAAAGATAGGACTCTGCGTAGATGCTGCTCCCATGACGTTGTATGGTGCGTTTCTTAAAATAAAGTCAGGATTTCAATCATTATTTCTAAGGAGCGATTACCATGCAGCATGGATTATTTCCTCGCAGCTTCGTCTTGACGATCGGTGGATTCTGTTTTATAGCTTCGGCCATTTTGCAGACAATAAGCTTGTTTGGACCTCCGTTAGCCGGTGATGTGGAGTTTCTGGATTGGGTGGTCGAGCAACCCGGTTACACGCTGTTTTTTACCTTCAACGTGCTGGCCTTTACGATTTTGAATGTACCGGCATTCCTCGGTGCCACCCATCTCGTACGCGGACGAGGCGAAAAGCTGACATACATCGGAGCCATTACCTCCCTCGTCGGAAACTTTTTTTTCGTGATATTAGCGACGGAAGCGTTAATTCAGCGGGGGATGGCGACACTGGAGCGGGAGCCAATGCTCGCCCTGCTGCAGTGGATCTTCGACACTCCGGTCTATTTCCTGCCTCATTTGTTACTATTTTTGCTTACTTCAATCGGCTTGCTGCTCCTTACCATCGGGTTAAACCGTGCCCGGAAGGCACCCGCCTGGCTGATCTATGCCGGGGCGGCCAACCTGATCGCAGGATTCTTGGAACTCGGACCTGCACAAGCTTACGTGCAATCCGCGGTAATGATCGCACTCTTCGGCGGATTGGGATGGCTTTCGTTAAAACGGTCACGTGAGGCAGATGCGGTTGTGCAAATGCAACAAGCGGTGTAAAGTGATGGCAGCGGTACTCGTCCGCTGCCTTTTGCCGTTAACAATTGCTCGGTTAGGGGTGTCTCGTGCAGCGATACTGGTTGATCGTCGTCAGAAGCCTCGCAGCATTGTTCATACTCACGGCTGCCGTTTTTTTTATCCTGAATTTGCCGGTACTCTACACAGATTTGCAAAGAGTATGTGACACATGCGCGTTAACGCCTCCAATGCTGGAACAACTCGAAGCGGCGGGGTGGGCGGTCCGTACTTATTCCCTGTACCTCATATTCCTCTCCTTACTCGTTGCCATCGGCAACGTCATTTTGGGCGTGCTGATTTTCCGGCATCACTCTACTGACAGAATGGCTTTGTTGGTGGCGGTCACGCTTGCTTCTTTTGGGTTAAGCCTTACGGTCACTGACCAATTCAAAGCAGCTTTTCCGTCGCTCTCCTTTATGGCAAGTTTGGTCGGATTTGCCGCTATACTTCTTATGGGAGCCACCTTTTGCTACTTTCCCGACTTCCGTACAGCGCCGCGTTGGAGCCATTTTTTAGCGCTGGCTTTCTTTCTGGTCGAGTGCCTGTCCAGGTTGTTGCCGAAAACAGACCATGAAGCCATATCGTCGGAGCAGCTGCTCCTTGCGTTGGAATGGATTTTACTGCTCGCGATGGCAGCGACTCAAATCTTCAGGTACCGCAGACTCTCGACACCCCTGCAGCGTCAGCAAATTAAACTTCCCGCATTTGCGTTTCTGGTGACCATTCTATTAATCATCATATCGGTGCAAATTCCCGGAGATGGTTTGTGGGGAAACCTCGCGGGTCAGACGCTCTATATGGTTTCATTATTATTGATCCCCATTTCGTTTACGATCGCGATCGTACGATACAGACTCTGGAAGATCGATCCCCTGATTAACCGGGCCATCGTGTATGCAGCGTTGACCGGAATGCTTATGGCCATTTACACTTGCGTCATCTTTGTCTTAGGTACGGCTTTGAAAGAGAAGAATACAACCTTCGTCTCGCTGATGGGAACAATCGCCGTTGCGGTCATGGTGCAGCCGCTGCATCGAAAATTGCAGGCGCTGATCAACCGGTTGATGTACGGGGACCGGCATGAACCCTATGCAGCCCTGGTGCGTTTGGGTGATCGGCTTGAGGCGACGACTTCGCCCGAGCGCGTGATGGACGCTATCGTCAGCTCCGTACGGGAAGCTCTGCGGCTTCCTTATGTCGCGCTGGTTTGGCCTAATGGTGAGATCGCTGCCGCCAACGGCACTCCTGCGCTGACTCCTCTTCGCGTTGATATTATCTATCAAGGCGAGCGGGTCGCCGAACTTCTCGTTGAGCCCAGAGAAAGAGAAGATTTATGGTCAAAAGAGGACCGCCGGGTGGTTACGGACCTGGTTCGTCAGGCCGGTGCAGCCATCTATGCGGTTCGTCTCACCATGGAGCTTCAACGTTCCCGTCAAACGTTGGTTACGGCCAGGGAAGATGAACGGCGTCGGCTGAGAAGGGACCTGCATGACGGCCTCGGCCCCGAGATCGCCTCGTTCTCCTTCCGGGTGGACGCCGCCCGGCACCTGCTGCGGACTGATCCCGATCAGACAGACAGAATTCTCAGTGACCTGCAGATGGACATTCGCAACGCGGTGGATTTGATCCGACGTCTGGTTCACAACCTGCGTCCGCCAGCATTGGACGAGTACGGATTGAGCGGGGCGGTAGCCGAGCTTGTCCGGGATCACAGAAGCGCCGGACTGGAATTTGTAGTAGAACTCCCGCCTGCCCTGCCGGTGCTCGGTGCGGCGGTCGAAGTCGCCGCATACCGGATTGTTCAGGAGGGGTTGACCAATGTCAATCGTCATGCCCGCGCGTCGCAAGTCCGGCTTATCATCGCATTAGAGGAAGAACGATTGGTGATCGAGATTTCGGATAACGGAATCGGCCTTCCGCCCGTAAGCAAACCGGGAGTGGGGTTGACTTCGATGCGAGAAAGGGCGGAGGAGCTTGGCGGCATGTTTACCATCAAGAGTCGACCCGAGGGCGGTACCCGGATTCGAGCCGAACTGCCATATTCAGATGGGAGAGATCGCCATGACGAAATTACGCGTCCTGCTGGCTGATGACCATCCGACCTTCCGGGCCGGACTTGCAGCACTGCTGAATACGAATGCCGCTGTGGCAGTCGTAGGCGAGGCTGGAACCGGAGATGAGGTTGTTGCAAGGGCTGCAGAGCTTCAACCAGACTTGATCATCATGGATATCCAAATGCCGGGCTTTAACGGAATCGAAGCCACCCGTCACATTTACCGGCAACAACCCAATATCCGAATTCTGGTTATGACAATGTTCGAGGATGATCATACGGTGGCCGCCGCTATGAGAGCCGGTGCGCGGGGCTATATCCTGAAGGGAGCCCTTCCGGAAGAGATCTTGAGGGCCGTTTGGGCTGTGGCCAGCGGTGAAGCCATTTTCAGCGCAACGATTGCCGGGCGGTTTATGGAGTATTTCAATCAAGTGAGACCGGGTTTTCGGGAAGGAGACTTGGCTGAACTGACGGATAGAGAACGCCAGGTGCTGGATCTTATTGCCAGAGGATACCGCAATGCGGCAATAGCCGAAATGCTGGTGCTCAGCCCGAGTACAGTACGCAATCATATCACCAACATCCTGAGCAAGCTCCAGGTAGCGGACCGTGCCGAAGCCATACAGAAAGCGAAGGACTCAGGATTGGGTTCATAGTTTTCGATCGCCCGCGAGACCGCATTGGTCAATTGTTCATATGGTTACCGTTAAATCGGAAACATACAGGCACAGTAGTTCAATAAAAAGCGATCGCCTCTTTCGAAGCGATCGCTTTTTTCTTTCATATTTTTTTGTTTATTTTTGTCTTTATTATATTCAAACGAAAAAAATACATTTATAATGCAAATAACAAATACATTCAAACATTTTCGGAGGTAATCAAGCATGGTGCAGAGTTTATGGGAGACATCCAAAGCATCTCAGGCAGCGAATACGCTGGGCGAACTCGTTTACCGTTCCAACATCATCGGCGCGGACCGTCGTGTGTGCAACATTTATGGAGGCAATACGTCCGCGAAGACGGTCGTTAAGGATTTCCGCGGTCGCGACATCGAGGTCATGTACGTCAAGGGAAGCGGATCCGATCTGGCATCCATGAAATCCGGAAACTTCACGGGCCTTCGTATGGACGACATCCGGCCGCTGTTCGAACGCGACGCGATGAGCGACGAAGAAATGGTCGCTTACCTCGCCCATACGATGATCGACGCCAAACATCCGAGAGCTTCCATCGAAACGCTTCTCCATGCCTTCCTCCCGTTCAAACATGTGGATCACACGCATCCCGATGCGATTATCAGTCTTTGCTGCGCTGACAACGGCAAGCAGCTGGCCAAGGAAATTTTCGGCGACCGCTTCGTGTGGGTTCCTTACGTCCGTCCTGGCTTCACACTTTCCAAAATGATCGCCGAAGGCGTTCTCTCCAATCCGAAAGCGGAACTTGTGCTGATGGAAAAACACGGTCTCGTCACGTGGGGCGAAACGTCGGAAGCGTGCTATGCGCAGACAATCAAAATCATCAACGCGGCGGAATCGTTCATCGAAGCGTGCGTCAACGAAGCGAAGCTGTTCGGCGGCGTCAAACACGCCGCGCTTCCGGCGGACATTCGCCGCAGCATCGCGGCGCAGGTGATGCCGAGCATCCGCGGCGCCGTTTCCGACGACAAAAAAATGATTCTGTCATTCGACGATCAAGACGACGTGCTGGCGTTCGTCGGCGGTCAAGATTCACCGCAGCTGTCTCAAGTCGGCGCCGCCTGTCCCGATCATCTCGTCCACACCAAGGTCGTGCCGCTGTTCATCGACTGGGTCCCGGACCCGGGCGACGTCGAAGGACTGAAGGTCAAGCTGAAGGAAGGCATTGCCGCCTATAAAGAACAGTACAAATCCTACTTCGAACGCAACAAGAACGAAGATGACGTCATGTTCGAGGCCCCGCCGCGCGTCATCCTCATTCCGGGCGTGGGCATGATCAACACGGGCAAGAGCTGGGCGATGTCGCAGGTCAGCGGAGCGCTGTACCACCGCGCGATCGCCGTGATGCGCGGCGCTACGGCACTGGGCCGCTTCGTTTCGCTGAGCGAGAACGAATCCTACAACGTGGAATATTGGCCGCTTGAATTATATAAGCTGTCCTTGGCGCCGCCGGAAGCCGAGTTTTCGCGCAAAGTCGCATTCATTACCGGCGGAGCGGGCGGCATAGGCAGCGAGACGGGCCGCCGCCTCGTATCGGAAGGCGCCCACGTCGTGTTGGCAGACCTGAACTTCGAAGGCGCGCAGAAGGTCGCCGACGAAATCAACGGCAAATACGGCGAAAACCGTGCGTTGGCTGTTAAAATAGACGTAACGGACGAGGAATTCGTCAAGGCTGCTTATGCCTTGACGGCCCTGACTTACGGCGGCGTGGACATCATCGTTAACAATGCGGGACTGGCCACATCAAGCCCGTTCGACGAGACGTCGCTCAAGGAATGGAACCTGAACATGAACGTGCTCGGCACCGGTTATTTCCTGGTGGCGCGCGAGGCGTTCAAGATGATGAAACAGCAAGGCATCGGCGGGAACATGGTTTTCGTCGGCTCGAAGAACTCCGTTTATGCCGGGAAGAATGCCGCCGCTTACAGCGCGGTCAAAGCGCTCGAAGCGCATCTGGCCCGATGCATCGCTGCGGAAGGCGGCGAGTTCGGCATTCGCGTCAATACGATTCTGCCGGACGCGATCCTGCAAGGCTCCGCCATCTGGAACAGCTCTTGGCGCAACGAACGCGCGGCCGCTTACGGCATAGAGCCGGACCAGCTGGAAGAGTACTACCGCAAGCGCACGACGCTGCTCGTGAACATTTATCCCAAAGATATCGCGGAAGGCATCGCCTTCTTCGCGTCCTCCAAATCGGAGAAAACGACCGGCTGCATGCTGACGATCGACGGCGGCGTACCAGCCGCATTCACCCGCTAAGCGGAAAGGGGCTCGAACGGCCATCACGGGATTGCGGTCGTAAGCAGCCTGAATCAAACATACGGAAAGAGGAACGAAAATGCTGGTAGCGGAACGTTACGAAAAAATCGTGCAGCTGGTGAACGAGCGGGGAAGCATGCGGGTGACCGAGCTCAGTGAGCTGTGCCAGGTGACGGAGGAAACGATCCGCCGCGACCTGGACAGGTTGGAAGCGGCCGGCAGGCTGCGCCGTTCCCACGGGGGAGCGGTCAGCGTGAAGGAGGGGGCATCCGCTCAGCTTGAAATCCCTTATGCCGAGCGGGAAATTCTCCATGCCGACGAAAAGCGCAGGATCGCGGAAGAAGCGGTCGGGCTCATCCGTCCCAAAGACCGCATTCTGCTCGATGCAAGCTCCACGGCTTGGTACATGGCGAGGTCGCTGCCGAACGTTCCGCTGACCGTTCTTACGAATTCCATTCGTGTGGCGACAGAGCTCGCCGCCAAAGAAAAGATCGATGTGATTTCTACCGGAGGACTGCTTGCCCAACGTTCTCTATCGTTCGTCGGTCCGCTGGCGGAGCGTACCTTAGATGCCTACTACGTCGATAAACTGTTTTTTTCCTGCAAGGGCGTCCACGCCGAGCATGGGGTTAGCGAGTCTCATGAGCTTCAAGCCCGGGTCAAGCAGAAAATGATCGACCGGGCCGATCAAGTGATCCTCCTTGCCGACTCGAGCAAGTTCGGCATTCAGGCCTTCACGCATGTTGCCGATCTCAGCCAGGTCGACGCCATCGTGACCGACGGGAAGATTCCCGCTGAAATGCGCAGCCAATTGGAAGAACGCCGTCTGTCCGTAACGGTGGTATAGGAAGCGAGGTGTACGGCTTGAAAGTTTCTCTTTTCATCACCTGCCTGAGCGATGTTATCTATCCGCGCGTCGGGGAAGCTATGGTCCGCTTATTAGCCCGGTACGGGGTGAAGCTGGAGTTCCCACGCGCGCAAACCTGCTGCGGCCAGCCGGCTTACAACTCCGGTTATTGGGACGAGGCGAGGAAAACAGCGCGGACGATTCTTGACGCCTTCGACGAAAGCGATTTCGTTGTATCGCCGTCCGGCTCCTGTACGTACATGATCCACCATTACCCGGAGTTGTTTAAGGATGAGCCCGTCTATCTGGAGAAATCGAACCGCCTGCAGGAAAAAACCTACGAGTTCACGCAATTCCTCGTACAGGTGCTGGATGTGAAAGATTTGGGCGCCAAGTTCCCGCGTAAAGTCACATACCATCCTTCCTGTCACGGCAGCCGCCTGTTGGGAGTGAAAGATGAGCCGCTCGAGCTGCTGCAGCATGTCGAAGGCCTCGAATTCGTCCCGCTGCCTTTCGCCCAAGACTGTTGCGGTTTCGGCGGAACCTTCGCGGTCAAGATGGCCGATATTTCAGGTGCCATGGTGACCGAGAAAGTCGATCACATCCTGGAGACGGAAGCGGAAGTGCTGGTCGGCCTGGACATGGCTTGTCTCATGAATATCGCCGGCAACCTGCGGTTCCGCAACGAACCGGTGCGCGTCATGCATCTCGCCGAGCTGCTGTACGAAGGAGTGAAGGAAGCTTGAGCGCCTACAAAACGAAAGGAAGCGTGAAGGAGCGGGCGGAACTGGCGCTGAATGACGATTTCCTTCGCAAAGCGGTCAAGTTCACGACCGAGCGGCTGCGGATCGGCAAAATGAACGCGGCCGAGCAGCACGGCAATTGGGAAGAGTGGCGCGAGAGAGGGCGGCAAATCCGTCTTCACACCATCGCGCACCTGGACTATTATTTAAATCTTTTCGTGGAGAATGCCAGAGCGAACGGCGTGCACGTGCACTTCGCCCCGACAGGAGCGGAAGCCGTGCGGATCGCGCTTGCCGTCGCGCAGAGCAAGGCGGCGAAAACCGTCGTGAAATCCAAATCCATGGTCACCGAGGAGCTTCACCTGAACCACGCGCTTCAGGACATCGGCGTGGAAGCGATCGAGACGGATCTCGGCGAATATATTATCCAGCTCGCGGGCGAGACTCCGTCACATATTATTATCCCGGCCATTCACAAGAACCGTTACCAGATCGCCGAACTGCTGTCCAAGGAAGCGGGCGAGGCGCTGGAAGCGGACACCACGATCCTGGCGGGATTTGTCCGCAAGAAGCTGCGCGAGAAATTCCTCGAAGCCGACATCGGCATGACCGGCTGCAATTTCGCCATTGCGGAGACCGGTTCCATGGTGCTCTTCGAAAACGAAGGCAACGCACGAATGGTAACGACCGTCCCGAAAACGCAAATCACGCTGATGGGCATGGAACGGATTATTCCTTCTTGGACCGATCTCGAGGTTATGGCGACGCTGCTGCCCCGCTCGGCTACCGGACAGAAGCTGACTGTCTACATGTCCGGAATCACGGGACCGAGACGTACGGAAGATGCCGACGGGCCGGAAGAAATGCACATCATCATCGTCGATAACGGCCGCTCGAACCAGCTCGGGGACCCGGAATTCCAGGAGCTGCTGAATTGTATCCGCTGCGGTGCCTGCCTGAACGCCTGCCCGGTCTATCGACATATCGGCGGGCATGCCTATGGCGGCACATACAGCGGCCCGATTGGCGCGGTGCTGACGCCGGCCTTGCAGAAGAACGTGGCGGAATGGGACGACATCGCTAACGCGTCCAGCTTGTGCGGCGCCTGCTACGAGGCTTGTCCCGTCAAGATTCCGCTGCACGACATGCTGGTCTACCTGCGCAGACGGAAGGTGGAGGCCGGACACGGCAAAGCATTGGAAACGATCGGCATGAGGGGCTTCGGCACGGTCGCCGGCCAACCCGGCATCATGGGCGCCGCGGTGAAGCTGGGCCAGCTCGGCCAGCGTCTCGTTGTACGCGACGGCGGCATCCGATTGAAGGTCGGTCCGCTCAAAGGCTGGAACAAATACCGGGTGGCGCCGACGCTGGCAAAGCGCTCGTTTCGCCAGCAGTGGGAAGCGCTGAAACGCGAAACGGCAAATACCGGACAGACGATGGACCCCGTCGTGAAAGCCCGGATGGAAGCCATCCTGAAAGAACGTGCGAAGGGAGGCGGCGGACGCCATGGCTGAGACGCATCAGGAGCTGCTCGCGCGGCTCGAACGCGAATCCCGCGCAAAGCAAGAGCAATTCATGAACTTCATCGCGGGAAAGCTGGGCCGTCCGCGTGTGACCGCTCCGCCGCAGCATCCGTTCCGGGGAGCGCCGGATTTCTGGAACGCCTTAGAATGGCCGCTCGAGGAACGGGTCGCCAAGTTCACCGAAAACTTCAAAGCCGTCGGCGGTCAAGCGATCCGACTTTCCGGAATAGTAGAGGCGGGGGCTTTTATCGTAAGCAAAGCGGCCGAGATGAGCGCCCGGTATATCGTGCGTCAAGACCAGCAGTCCTTGGCCGAACTTGGCTTGGAATCGCTCCTTCCGGAAGCCCGCGTTTCCGTTTGGAACGAGGACCCGAACGAAGATTGGAAGGCGTGTGCGGCGGAAGCCGATTTCGGTGTCGTGCTGGCCGATTACGCGGCTGCGTATACCGGATCGATTACCGTACTTTCGGACAAAACGAAGGGCAGGTCGGTCAGCCTCCTGCCGACGGCGCTTTTCGCCCTTATTCCAATCGAACGTCTGAAGACGCGGCTCGGTGAGATTCTGTCTGACTTCGACCGGGCGGGACGGGAAAACCTGCCTGCAGGCATCCACTTCATTTCAGGTCCGAGCCGCTCGGCGGACATTGAGAACGACCTGACAATTGGTGTCCACGGACCGGGTATTGTTTATGCTTTGATTATTGGTTAGCTGATCGTATATCGAACTAAGGGGGTAAACAAGCATGACCAAAATTGCAGGAGCACAGATTTATACGATCGTGCTCACGCATTAAGATAAATATTAAATGCTCAGAATTTCAAATAAGTCAGTGTTCAGGTAAATGCCGATCTTCTTTTAAGAAGATCGGCATTTAATGATCACCCAACCGCCTCCAGCTTGCGGAAGAACGTCTTCATCGCATTAAAGATCTCGACCTTCTCCTTGATCGTTCAGAATGGGACAGCACTTGTTAGCGCAGGGTTGGGTTCGCGGATGCCTCTAATGGCTTCCATTAACAATAATGCTGCCTTTCCTAGGAAGTTTTTGTCTTTATAAGCGATCCCTATAGTGACGACAGGGTTCAAATCGGCTATAGGTCTAATGACCAAGGAGCCTTCCTGTTCCAGACCACTGTAAATCGGAACAATCCCGATGCCGAACTCTGACTTAACCATTTGTTGAATGACAAAGAAACTTCCAACCTCGATAAAAGAGAACAGGTTTCGCCTAGTTGGATAAATCGCCGTTTCCCAAAGCTCTCGATACATACAAGTCGGCTCTTTGACTAAAAGGGTTAGCCCCTCCAGGTCGCTCGCCGTTATGTTATCTCGATTGGCTATTGGGTGATTCGTGTTTAACATGACCCCTAATCTTTCCTCAATCAGCGGCTCAAACTCCAGCATAAGCTTCGAAGGTGGAGCCGAGCAAACGCCGAATTCCAGTTCGCCAGCCCGAACCCTCTCCGCGATCGATCTGCTGCCGCTTACTTCCATGGTTAACTCCACTTTCGGTCGAGTCTTGCAAAAGTCAGCTATAACGGTCGCTAGCTGCTGGCTTGCAACGGGCTCGATAGCGGCGAAACGTACCGAGCCGTTATCTCCCGCAGCAATATCCGAGACGGTCTGCCTCATGGCTCCGATCGACTTCAGTAAAATCGAGGCCTCATGATGGAGCCATCGGCCGGCTTCGGTCACGATTACGCGTTTTCCGTCGCGCACGAATAAAGAAACGCCCAAATCAGCTTCGAGACGCTGAATCTGAAGGGTTACCGTAGAGGGAGCATATTGGAGTTCCTCAGCGGCTTTCAGAAAATGTCCAAGACGCACGCAAGCCTCGAAGGTCTTTAAAGCTCGAAGATCCATTGTCATCACCTTTGATTTAACGTTTTCGAACGATTTATTCATATAATTCAATTTTACAAAACTTTCCCCGGGATTTACACTAGGGTCAACAAATAATTTTAGGGGAAAATGGGCTGTGGGTACGAAATCCGCATTCAACTGGATCACTCTATGGGCATCGCTTTTGTTTGTCGTCATTCTCGGTTTTTCCCGGCTCTCCTACGGCATGTTCTTGCCTGGGATACAGAGAGTGATCGGGGGGAGCTACGGACAGTTGGGTATATTAGGTACAGTCAATTTTATCGGTTATTTGGTCGGGACATTGTGTCTTTCTCCATTAATCTCGCGGTTTCCAGACCGCAAGCATGTCATTAATCGGATGACGTGCTTTTTGCTCGGATTGGCTTTGATCGGCTCGGCATTTAGTGATCATTTCACTGAACTCGGGCTATGGCGATTCGCGATTGGCATATTATCAGCCTTCGCTACAGTGTTAGTCCTGTCCATTGCAATGGATGCCGTTCGACCAGCGGAACGAGGAGCGGCATCGGGGCTTATATGGCTGGGCGGATCAGCTGGCATTCTATTTACGGGTTTATTCGCCCCCTTCACCATAGGTTCTTCACATTTGCAGGGGTGGCGTTATGCCTGGGTGGCCATGGGCGTATTCGGGGTAATTGCCGCGTTCGGTTTCGAGTTCGTCACTAGAAAAAGAGGAGCCGGAAAAATACCCTCTCAGACCGAATCGAAGCCACGTAACAAAGAAAGCGAAACGGTTTATCGTCTACTGTTGAACCCGAAGAGGCTCTTGTTCTTAATCGCTTCCTATTTCTTCTTCGGTTGGGGATACATCATCTATTTCACGTATTTGATTCCCTATCTGGTGGGCAAAGGCATTCCGTCCCTTTATGCCGGGTTGATATGGTCCGGAATCGGATTTGCCGGTTTGTTTAACGGATGGATCGGAGGCAAAGTCATTGACCGATGGCCGAGCGGGTATACGCTTGCGTCGGGGTTAACTTTAGGGACGATCGGTGTAAGTGGGGTAATCACCAATAATTTGTTATTTACTGCGTTGGGAGCGACCATAGTTGGGTTGGTTTCCTTTATTACCCCTCCGCTGATGACGACTGCGCTTCTTCGTCGTCATGTCCCTCACCACGTGTATGCGGCATCTCTCAGCATAGCCACTGCCTTTTTTGCCTCTGGACAGATCATAGGTCCCATCGTTGGAGGCGTGGTGGTCGAACGATACGGCTTGCAATTCGGCGTGGCATCCAGCGCAATCTTTATGGCGATAGCCGCCGCGCTGGCTGGTTTGTATGGACAACAGCAACGTAAGCTTGAGATCTGTGATTTGCCTCTCAGCGGTTGAAAATAATGAGTGACGATATTTTATATAGATGGGAGAGAAAAATGATGATGAATTACCGCGAAAACGATCTGGCCAAGAGGAAATACTTTCAATCGGGGAATCTTCGGCTTTCCTACCTGGATTTTGGTAGAGACTGCGAACGAGTGCTTGTTATGTTACATGGGTATATGGCCAATGCAAGATCATTTTCGGAGCTGGCCGTGCGTTTCAAAGATTGGCGGGTTATTTCTTTGGATCAACGCGGACACGGTTGGAGCGATCATCCTCCCGGAATGGAATATGCAAGGGATGATTATGTGAAGGATATCCTGAACCTGATTCAGTCGGAGCTTGGGGGTCACCCTGTCACAATTTTGGGGCATTCTTTGGGCGGATTGAATGCTTATCAATTCGCGGCCCGTTACCCCGAATTGGTGAAAGCCGTGATCGTCGAGGATATCGGCGCGGAGATTAACGCTGATTTCTCCTTTGCCGATAAGCTTCCCATTCGATCGGCTTCCTTAAAAGAGCTGAGAGAATCGCTTGCAATCGCAGGGCTCCGGGCTATTGATTATTTTGCCGAAAGCGTGTTTGAGGATGAACTCGGTTGGGGATTCCGAACGGATTTAAAGGGGCTGCGAGTATCTGTTCCCCAGTCCAACGGGGTGTGGTGGGGTGACTGGTTAGGCTCGAGTTGCCCGATCTTGTTGATTCACGGCGGGAAGAGCTTTTTTCTTGATACAAATCAAGCAAGACGTATGGAAGAGCGAAGGCCCAACACGAAGCTTATCGTGTTTGAGCATTGCGGTCACGGTGTCCACGCCGATGATGCAGTCGGTTATTTTCAAGCGGTGAACGTATTTCTAACGGATTGCGGACAACCAGGAGAGGGATGAGAGAATATGTACGTTACAGTACAGGATTTTATCACCGAATGGAATAATGAAGCGGTATTAACTCAAAAGGTGTTGGACGGGTTGACCGATCAAGCGCTCCAGCAGCAGGTATATCCCGAGGGGCGTACGTTGGGAAGGATTGCGTGGCATTTTGTCACGAATATCCCGGAGTATTTAACTGAATTCGGAGTCTCGGTAGAGAAAGTGTCGAATCCGAACGAGGTGCCGTCCGCAAAGCAGATCGCGGAGACCTTTCATGAGGTCAGCTCTCGTGTAGTCCAAGCTCTTGAAGAGCAGTGGACGGACGATTCGTTGAAGCACATCCAAAATGCGTTCGGAAGATTGGAATCCAATGCGACGATCTTCATGGGATTGATCAAACACATCGTTCATCATCGGGGTCAGGTTACGGTCCTCATGCGTCAAGCCGAGCTGCCTATACCTGCGGTTTACGGTCCTTCCAAGGAAGGCTGGGTGCGGTTAGGAGTAACGCCACCGCTTTAATTAGTGATCTGTCTTTAATAAATCATAAAAACTGACCATTTATGGAAGGTC
This sequence comes from Cohnella pontilimi, assembly GCF_005049045.1. GTDB lineage: Bacteria > Bacillota > Bacilli > Paenibacillales > Paenibacillaceae > Cohnella > Cohnella pontilimi. Next base: position 313,623 of record NZ_SUPK01000006.1, on the reverse strand, counting down.
AGTTTTTTATTAAGCTGATTGTGAAACTCAACAAGGGATGTGTTGTAAATGAAAGAAATGTTAAACCTAAAACACAAAATCGGTCAAGGAATAACGCCACGTGAATTTATGAAGGGCATGAAGGTGAGGGTCATGGAACTGAGTGGAATCGCCAACACTAAGGAGCAACTAATCTACAATTACGATAACTTCGTATGGACTGATACTGAGGATCAAGCTTTTTTTCGTTCGCTATCTGATCACGTTGACCTGTACTGTTTATTATTGGCGACCGATTGGTGCCCTGATGTTATATGGAACGTTCCGGTCTTGTTCCGACTGATGGAACAGGCTCAGATTTCCACGGAAGTGTTGATCATGGATGATCACTTGGACACCATGGACCTTTTTCTTACAGATGGAGCGAGAGCGCAGCCGATTGCTGTATTCTTGAAAACAAGTGGTGAAGTGGTGGGCAAATGGGGAGCGCGACCGTCATATATCCAGTCGGTTATGGACCGATTTAAAGCATACAATCGGGATAAGCAAGCAGCGGACTATCAAGAAAATCTAAATGAAACGTATCGGCAAATCGGCTCACTTTACCAAGATGGAACCAAGTATCAGCGAGTAATGATCCAGGAGTTGAAAGCTTTGCTCGTATCCATCATTCATGAGAGGCAGTGATGAGTAGTGTTTCGTTCGCCGCTGGCTGCCTTGCTTCTCCTCAGCCTCATATGGGGCGGATCCTACTATTTTATTAAAGTTTTGATTCAGGATTTTGGGCCGTGGACAATTGTATGGTTTCGCTCAACTGTGGGCCTTGGCGTCATTACGGTCATCATGCTTTTCATACGCCACCCTTTTGCATGGAAGCAAATGCCCTGGTTGCCCTTGGCCGCTGTGGCACTTGTGAATATGGCGATTCCCTGGGCGATTATCGGATTTAGTGAGACACGGATTGCCAGTAATCTTGCATCGATCTTGAACGCTACTACCCCATTGTGTTCGTTGCTCTTGGGCATCCTCTTCTTCGGAACGGTTTCTCAGCGCGTGCAGTGGGTTGGTATGGGAACTGCCCTGACAGGAGTGATTGTTCTATTGAGCTTTCAGCTTGATTCGGGGTTGCCGAGCGATATGATCGGTACGCTCGGCATGCTTGCAGCCTCTATCTTCTACGGCTTGGGATCGCAACTATCCAAACGTTTTTTACAATCCCTATCGGCCTATCAGTCTGCTTTAGGTACTTTGTTCTTTGCAATGTTAGGCAGTGGCATTGTTGCTCTTACTACCGAAGAGATTTCTATTAAGCAGCTCACGACGCCGGAACACGCTGCCTCATTGATTGGTCTTGGCGCTTTTGGCTCCGGTGTCGCTTACATTCTGTTTTATTGGATTGTAAGCAAGGGAGGGGCTGAGTATGCGACAATGGTTACTTATCTACTGCCTTTTAGCTCCTTGGTCTGGGGTTGGACTATGCTTAACGAGTCCATCGGCTGGAATTTGATTGTCGGTTTGCTACTCATTCTTAGCGGTATTTACATCGCCGGGCGCAGAAAGCTGCGCACCGAGAAGTCGCTTAAACTATCTACGTAGTGGGTTAAGGTGCATGCCAAGCTTTCTTCAGATATTGGAAAGTTAAAACAAAAAGCGATCGCCCCCAGGAGCGATCGCTTCATCATTTCACCCAACCGCCTCCCGCTTGCGGAAGAACGTCTTCATCGCATTGTAAATCTCCGCTTTCTCCTTGATCACATAGTACAAAAACTGCGGATGCTCGATGTGCTTGTAGGCCGACATCAGCGTGCTGCTGCGGTTGTACTGGTTCACTTCCCCGTAGCCAAAAATGTTCGCGCGATTGAGCAGCTCTTTAATCAGCTTGACGCACCGCTCATTGTCGCTGGTCAGATTGTCGCCGTCGGAGAAGTGGAAGGGGTAGATATTGTACATGGACGGCGGGTAGCGACTGTCGATGATTTCGAGTGCTTTCAAGTAAGCGGACGAGCATATGGTTCCGCCGCTCTCCCCGCGGGTGAAAAACTCTTCTTCCTCCACTTCCTTGGCCTCGGTGTGGTGGGCGATAAAGACAATTTCGACTTTCTCGTACTGCCGTCTCAGGAACCGCGTCATCCAGAAGAAGAACGAGCGGGCGCAGTACTTTTCGAACGATCCCATGGACCCCGACGTATCCATCATCGCCAAAATCACGGCGTTATTCTGCGGCTTAATGATCTCTTCCCACGTCTTGAACCGCAGATCGTCAGGGCTGATGCCTGCGATTTCGGGATGGCCTTCGCGGGCGTTGCGGCGGAGATTTTCGAGAATCGTCCGCTTCTTGTCGATGTTGGACAATATGCCTTTGCGCCGAACGTCGTTGAAGCGAACGTCCCGGACCTCGATTTGATCTTTATCTTTTCTTTTCAGGTACGGCAGCTCCAGCTCCTCGAACAGCATGCTCTCCAGCTCCGCGATGGAGATTTCCGCTTCCACCACATCGTCACCTGGCTGATCGCCGGCGCCTTCTCCTTTGCCCGCCTTGGACGGCGGATCCGTGCCGAGCACGTCGCCGACCTGGCTGTCCCCGTTACCTTGGCCCACGTGTTTCTTTTTATTGGCGTTGAAAATAAACCGGTATTCCTCTAGGCTGCGAATCGGGATTTTGATAATTTGACGTCCGTCCGAGAGGATGATGCTTTCTTCCGAAAGCAAATCGGGCAGGTTCTGCTTGATGGCCTCGCGGACTTTTTGCTGATGGCGCGCCTGATCTTGATATCCTTTACGGTGTAAGGACCAATCTTCTTTGGACAGTATGAACGACGGCTCCCTCATGACCGGCCACCTCCCGTTAGTTTCGGAATAGGGTTTGTCGTATTTAATATATTCGCGAGATACCGAAGGATGTGCGGGAAATTGCGGAGGGGCACCATTTTCGATATGCTGATAAACGTGTGGAAAACAATCGAAGAGGGAGAAAAGAAACGATGAGAAATTATGTGAAAATAGGCGCTTTAGCAGCTTTTCTTTCGGTTGCTATCGGAGCATTCGGTGCGCATATGCTGGAAAAGCGGATTTCCGCTCACTATATGGACATCTATCATACCGGTGTTCAGTACCACATGATCCATGCGCTCGGCATCTTGCTGATCGCGGCGCTTGCGGACAAGCTGGCCGGGCGAAAACTTGCGTTGTGGGCGGCCCGTTTGCTTTTGATCGGCATCGTATTATTCTCCGGCAGCCTCTACGCGCTTGCACTTAGCGGGATGGACGTGTTAGGCGCGATTACGCCGCTTGGCGGCCTGGCCTTTTTGGCGGGGTGGATTTGTCTGGCGCTGGCCGCACGGAATGCGGATAAATAGAGGCGGAAATGGCCGCAATAGCATAAAACAAACGCTGATCCCTCAGCGTTTGTCGTTTATTCAATCACATCTTCAATTTCATTGGCCTTGAAGCTGTACACTTGCTTTTCATCGACGTGGTAAGCCGTGATGAGTTGTTTGCCGGCATCGAAGCTCAGAATGCGGCAGGGAATGCTCACCTTGACGCCTCGGCCTTTGTTCGCGTTCAGCCGGACCAGCTTTTTCGAATCGATATAGGTACGAAGCTTGCCTTCCAGGGTAGAAGTGTCGGATGATGCAGCGGCTTTCTTGGAAACGGGCTCAGAAGCGGCAGTCGCGGCAGCGGCCCGCTTCTTCTTTTCCCGCTCGATGGCTTCCTCTATGGTGCGGCCTTGGCCGATACCGGACCCGATTCGATAATCTTCGAACCCGCCGTTTTTCAAAATCCGTACCAATTGCTCCAAGGCACTCCCGCTCGTCTGGCTGTTCACCAAAATCTCCACTCGAAATAAAAAGGAGTCCCCCTGGTCGTTCTTGTTCGGTTTTTTAGGTGTCATCGGAAGCCTCCATCTTGCACGTAAGGCAAAATCATGATGTTTTACAATCTACTATACCACGGTTCAAAAGCCTAATATAGTCACCCATGGGAATTGGCCCGGTAGAACTTCTCCGGCGGCGCATACCATGTACAACACGCTGGCTGAGCGCACAAAGGAGGTTGCAGTATTGGTCCGAATCGTTCCGATCCGAATCGGAGAGTGGACTGCCGTGGGTGTCGAGGTGTTGCTGCCGAAAACGACCCTGCTCGCCGTAACTGCAGGGGACGGATATATTATGTGCGGCGCGCTCGACGTTCAGCTGCTGAACGAGCGGTTAAAGGCCCGGCGGATTATCGCCGGACGCGCCGTTGGTGTGCGCACGCTGGATGAACTGATGGATGCCCCGTTGGAGTCCGTAACCGAAGCCGCTGCCGAGCTGGGAATCCAGGTGGGCACCAAAGGAAGCGAAGCGGTGGGCATAATGGCCGCAGCCGCTTCGGGGAAGTAATCTGCATCAACGGTTGAACAGCTTGGGAAGGTTCTCCGAGTAGGAAGGCTTCACGATCCCTTTCTCCGTAATGATCGCCGTCACCAGTTCGTGAGGGGTCACGTCGAAAGCCGGGTTGTACACCGCCACTCCGTGAGGAGCGGTTTGGCGGCCGAACCCGGCCGTGATTTCCTCGGGCGAACGTTCCTCGATCGGAATGTCGGCGCCGGTGGGCGTCGACAGGTCGATGGTGGACAGCGGACAAGCTACGTAAAATGGGATGTTGTGCGCTTTGGCCAGTACGGCTACGCTGTACGTGCCGATCTTGTTGGCGACATCGCCGTTGGCCGCTACCCGGTCGGTGCCCACGATGACGGCTTGCACCCAACCTTTGGACATCACATGGCCGGCCATGCTGTCCGTAATCAAGGTCACATCGACTCCGGCGCGCTGAAGCTCGAAAGCCGTAAGCCGGGCTCCCTGCAGAACCGGCCTCGTTTCGTCGGCGAACACTTTGAGGCGGATGCCTTGCTCCAAAGCCAAATAGAAGGGGGCCAGTGCGGTGCCGTACTTGGCCGTCGCCAGTCCGCCCGCGTTGCAATGCGTCAGCACGCCCATACCGTCTTGAAATAGCGTGAGCGCATGCTCGCCGATCAGCCGGTTCGTCTGTTCGTCTTCCGCCTGAATTTGCCGTGCTTCCTGGAGCAGCGCATCTGCCGCTTCTTCAGCCGGAAGGCCGGCCTTGGCCAGCGCTTCGGAACGTGCTTTCATGCGGTCGAGCGCCCAGAACAGATTGACCGCCGTCGGCCGCGACGTCGCCAAATATTCCGCTTGGCGGCGAACCTCCTCCGCCAGCTCGCGGCCAGAGGCTTGTCCGTTCCGCTGAACGCCGAGCACGACTCCGTACGCCGCGGCGATACCAATAGCGGGCGCGCCGCGCACTTTCAGCTCCCGAATCGCTTCCCATACTTCCTGCGGAGTGGTCAGCCGCAAATACACCGTTTCTTCCGGCAGCAGCCTTTGATCGAGCAGATCGAGCGCTCCGTCGTTCCAACGGACCGATATAAGCACTTCATGCTGCGTGTTATCCTTGTTGCTCATGCCGTGAGCACCTTCTTTCCGCTTAGCTCCGCGACTCGTGTACGGCGGTATCGGCCATATCAATAATCTCATCGATCGACCGGGTGTCCCGGTTCTGCTTAATCATGGAAGTGCCAATGGACAGCGCAATACGCTGCGCCTTGGCACGTACCGCCGGGTTCGGGATGGTGTCAATGTCGGCTACATGGGATAGTCCCACGATGCGGCGGACCATTTTGCAGCCGGCGAAGCCGACCGTATCCTGAAGCAGCCGGCGTACATAATGATCCTGATAACCTTCCGTGCGCGCCATCCGGTCGATGACGTTCTCATCCCATATTTTCCGGAATTTGCTCTCAAATAAGTTCCACACATCCCGTACCGTCCCGAGCAGGTAAGCGCGGCGTTCCCGGCGGGAGGCTTCATCGGAAGACCAATGCTCCTGACTGGCATAATTGAGCAGCAAATTGCCGATTACGGCTCCGATATCGAAGCCCATCGGACCGAAATAAGCAAATTCGGGATCGATGACTTTGGTGGATTCCGGCGTAATAAAGATGCTGCCGGTATGCAAGTCCCCATGTAGCAGCGCCTGGGCGCTTGTCAGGAACTTGTCGCGAAGCAGCGCCACTTCCAGGTGCAGAGCGGTATCGCTCCACAAAGCCTGCGCTTCTTCACGCAGATGTTCGTCGAAGCTGTTGTTCGGGGAATTCGTGTACGGATCATCGAAAATCAAATCCTCGGTTATTTTGCACAGTTCCGGATTCACAAACGATTTCGACAGCAGCTTCTTCTCTTGTTGGTTCATGCCGAGATCCGAGGTGAAGAACAGCGTTCTCGCCATAAACTCCGAAATATGCTCGGCGAATTTCGGGTAAATTCCGCCTTCGATGAGACCCCGGCGCATGATGACGTGATCGCTCAAATCCTCCATCACCGTCAGCGCCAAATCCGCGTCATAGCGGTAGACGGCCGGGACAAGCCCCGGAGCCAGCTTGGCCTGAATTTGCAGAGCTTCGCTCTCAATCCGCGACCGGTCGAGCGTCAGCGGCCAGGATTCGCCCACGACTTTCGCGTAAGGCAGCGCCTGTTTCAGAATCAGACTCGCACCCGTTGAAGGCTGCCTGACGTGAAATACCAAATTCAAGTTGCCGTCGCCGATTTCCCGGCACACGATTTCTTGGTCTGGCTGAAGTACGTTCGGAATGGATTTTGCGATTTCCACCGCTTCCGCTTCCGTTAGAGGATGATAGGAACTCATGGACCTTCCGCCTTTCGTCGGGACTGCTCCCGTGATCTCGTCCGCCCGCGCGATGCGGGCACATTTCCCCTAGTATAAAGCAATTGAATGGTTGATAAAAGGTATCTTGACCAAGCGCGAAATGAAAGTTTGGCGGACGGGCCGGAAAGCGGATTTGAAGGCATAAAAAAAGCGCCGTCAGGCGCCTTGGATGCTCACACCGGAAAAAACGTCCGAAGCGAAGATTCCCGTATGACGAGGCGGTGGGGAATCAGCTGCCTCGGCTGGATTTGTTCCTGCAGAATGGTGCTGAGAAGCATTTGAGAAGCCGTGTAGCCCAGCTGATAGGTTCCGATATCGACGCTGGTGATGGGCGGCATCGTCAGTTCGGCCAACGCGATGTTGTTGAAGCTTACGATGGCCACATCCTGCGGAACCCGGAAGCCCAACTCCGCCAGTCCTTTCAGTACGCCGAACGCCACGAAATCGTCGATCACGACAAGCGCCGTCGGGGGCTCCGGCTGAGACATAATCGAAGCCATAGCCCGGTACCCGCTCTCCAGCAGGAACTCTCCTTCCACGACCCATCCTTGTTTGAAGGGCAGGCCGGCTTCCGCGAGCGCCTTGGTGTACCCCGCCAGCCGATCCTGCGTCATGGCCAGGTGCGTGGGACCGCTTACGAATCCGATCCGCCGCTGGCCTTGCGCAATCAAATGCTTGGTGGCGTCATACGCCGCTTGCACATTATCGTTGTCAACCGAAAGCACATTTTCGTAATCCAAACTGCGTCCGATCAACACGAACGGCACTTTTTCCTTGTGCAAAAAGGCGATAATGGGATCCGCAATGCGGGAATAGAGAAGAAGCAGCCCGTCGATCCGGCCTCCGCGCACAAGCCGCGTAACCGTTTCCAGTTCTTCGCGTTCATTGTTGCCGCCCGCCATTAACAAGTCATATCCGGCGCGGGTAAGCTGAGCCATGACTCCTCGCATGAATTCATAGAAGAAGAAGTTGAGCAGGAGCTCTTCGGCAGGGCGAGGCAAAATGACGCCGATCGTTTTCGTTGTTTTGGAGACCAGGCTCTTCGCCATCATATTCGGATGATAGCCGAGCTCATCCATAACTTCGCGCACTTTGCGGGAGGTCTTGGCGCTGATCCGGGGATGCTCGGCAATGACACGGGACACGGTGGACGGGGAAACCCCGGCTTTTTTTGCGACATCTTTAATGGTAACCGACATGACTGTACGCTTCCTTTTTTGGCTGCCATAAGCAGTTGATCGTTTCAGGCCGGGTGAGGAATTTGAATCTCCCACGAGAATGCATAGCCAAACGAAGTCGGTATGATTGTGCCACAAGTAGCACAACGTAACAAGTTCAGCATTATTTAGATTGAGACAGAAAACACGAGAAATCAAGAAATAATGGGCGGTTATTTTGAATTTTCTGGTTGTGCAAACGTTTTACTTATCCGCAAAAAACCGTATGATGAGGTTGTGCCCAAAAGCGCTTACATAACCTTTAACTGTGCTCAGTTCCGGCAATAGCCCATCAAAACGGCCGATTTTGCACGTTTTTGTACAAACGTTTGCACAACGGTTCGGCAGGATGGTGTTCAGGACACGAGAACGGTAAAGGCAAGGGCGGTTTTGGAAATCGATTCGATATTTTAATTATCAGAGAGGGGTTCTCAGACTCATGTTCAAATCCAAATGGCTGTCCCTGTCCCTGGCGTTTGCGCTGGTATTCGTACTTGCGGCTTGCGGCAGCAAAAACAACGACGGCGCATCTTCCCCAAGCGCCAGCGCCGCAGCACCTTTCGAAAGCGCACCGGCTTCCTCCGCAGCAGCGGAAGAGGAAGTCAAGCCGGAAGACGGCGCGAAGCTGGTCGTCTGGTATTCCGCAAGCGAGAAAGCACTGATCGACGCGGCGGCTAAAGAATTCAAAGAAAAATACGGCATCGACGTTGAATACCAGGACGTAGGTCCGGACAAATCGATCGAAAAAATGATCACCGACGGTCCTGCAGGCGTAGGCGCCGACGTATTCCTCGCGGTTCACGACCGTCTGGGCTCCGCCGTGCAAGCCGGCGTTGTTCTCCCGAACGACCTGCACGAAGAAGAGTCGAAGTCGAACAACTCCGACAAGTCCGTCGACGCTTGGACGATTGACGGTACGTTGTACGGCTACCCGATGTCCGTCGAAACGACGGCCGTGTTCTACAACAAGGATCTTGTTCCGAACGGCGAAACTCCGAAAACTTGGGACGAAGTGATCAACTTCGCCAAGACGTTCAACGATCCCAAAGCGAATAAATACGCTTATATGTGGGAAGCAGGCAACGGATATTGGAGCTGGGGCTTCTTCGGCGGATACGGCGCTTACGTATTCGGCAAAGACGGCACGGACGGTTCCGATATCGGCGTGAACTCCCCGGGCGGCGTTGAAGCGGCGAAATTTTTCGAAACCTTGAGAGAGCAAGTGCTCCCGATTAAGGCGGGCGACATCAAAGCCGATATCAAAACCAGCCTCTTTACTTCCGGCAAACTGGCGATGAACGTCAGCGGTCCGTGGCAGACGCAAGAGTTCAAAAAAGGCGTGAAAAACCTTGGTCTGGCCCAGTATCCGACCCTGCCGAACGGCAAACCGATGATGCCGTTCTCCGGCGTCAAAGGCTTCCTGGTCAACGCCAACACGAAATATCCGATCGCTTCCAAGATGTTCGCGCAATTGGTTTCGTCGGAATCCTACCAGCAGAAAAACTTTGAAATGTTCGGCAGCCTGCCTTCCAACAAAAATGTTGCCGCAAGCTCCGCCGTCAGCTCCGATCCGTTCGCCAGCGTATTCCTGAAGCAGTTCGATAACTCGACGCCGATGCCGAAGATCGCGGAAATGAACGGTTACTGGTCCACGCAAGAAGCGATTCTCGCTTCCCTGTGGAACGATAAGCCGGACGCTCAAAAAACGATGGACACTTGGGCGCAAAAAATCAAAGACGCCAACGCGTCCTCGAAATAATCATTTCGCAATAATCGTTCTTCATACAGCAGCATATCCCATTCACCCGCCGGTCCAACGGCGGGTGTATGGCTTAAAGGAAGGAGACGGGTCAGCTTGAAGCAACATGCGGCTGCAGCTGGTTGGCTTTCGGCATTGTGCATGGGGTTGGGGCAGTGGTACAACCGGCAATACGCCAAAGGTTGGCTGTTCATCCTCATTCATGCGGCGGGGCTTTACCTTACGATTTTTAAACTGGCCCCCCTGATCAAGGATCTGACGACGCTCGGAACCCAAGGGCGGCATTTCGAAAAGGTCGGAAAAATTAACAGGATGGTTGAGGGAGACAACTCCCTTTATATGATGATTTACGGGGTATTGGCAGTTCTCGTGCTCCTGCTTTATATTTTCCTTTACATTCAGAACATCCGCGATGCCGTTGCGATAGGCCGCAGGAGGGAACAAGACCAAGATCTGCAGAAACTGAACAGCTCGTTCTTCCCTTGGCTGCTGTTGACGCTGCCCATTATCGGCGTTTTGGCCTTTACGATCCTTCCGATCGTGTTCACCTCTCTAATCTCCTTTACCAACTACGCGTCGCCCAATCATATTCCGCCCAAAGGCTTGATCGATTGGGTCGGATTTTCGACCTATCACAAGCTATTCAATCTCAATGTCTGGCAAGATACCTTTTTCGGCGTTCTGGGCTGGACGGTCTTTTGGGCGGTCACAGCGACTTTCACATGTTACTTCGGAGGCATACTGGTCGCGCTCCTGATCAACCAGCAAGGCATCCGGTTCAAGGGCTTCTGGAGATTCCTGTTCATTATTCCTTATGCCATTCCGCAGTTCGTTTCCTTGCTGATCATGAGGAACATGCTGAATGAAAAATTCGGTCCGATTAACCAATACTTCCAGGCTTTCGGCTTGCAGGGACTGCCTTGGCTGAACGATCCGTTCTGGGCCAAAGTATCGGTTATTGTCGTGAACATGTGGATCGGAATCCCGGTCTCGATGGTTCTCGTCATGGGGATTCTTACCACCATTCCCAAGGATTTGTACGAGGCGGCTGAAGTGGACGGCGCTTCCGTATGGATGAAATTTCGCAATATCACAATGCCTTATATTCTGTTCGCCACGGCGCCGATCTTGATCACGCAGTTCGTGGGTAACGTGAACAGCTTTAACGTCGTATTCCTGCTCACCGGCGGCGGTCCGGCCACGATGCGTTACAACAACGCGGGAGAAACCGATCTGCTCGTCACCTGGCTGTATAAGCTCACGCTTGATTTCAACCAATACAACATCGCGGCTGCCGTCGCGGTACTGCTGTTCCTGTTTGTCGCCACGATGTCCATTCTTGTCTATACGAGAACCAGATCCTTCAGGGAGGAGGACATGATTCAATGAAACCGCGCCTCATTGTCAGTTACGTGTTGCTCGTCCTGATCGGCGTAGCCTGTTTCTATCCAGCCCTCTATACGATCCTGTCCTCCTTCCGGGAAGGCAATTCGCTGTTCAGCGACCACCTCATCCCGGAAAAATGGACGCTGCAGCACTATAAAGATCTGTTCCTGAACAACAGGGCGGATCGCTACATCCCTTACACCAAATGGTACCTCAACACTCTGTACGTGGCCACGATCAGCATGGTGCTGGGAACCTTGCTCCAATTGCTGACGGCTTATGCCTTTTCCCGTTTCCGGTTCAAAGGCCGTAAACAGATGCTGACGATCGTCCTGATTCTGGGCATGTTTCCGGGTTTTCTGAGCATCATGGCCATTTTCGTTATTCTCAAACAATTAAATTTGTTGGATACGCACGCGGCCCTCATTTTGGTATATTCCGCCGGCGCCGCACTCGGCATGTTCATCGCCAAAGGGTTTTTCGACACGATTCCGAAAAGCCTGGAAGAAGCGGCGAGGATCGACGGGGCCAGTCACATGACCGTTTTTACCCGCGTCATCCTTCCCTTATCGAGACCGATCCTGACTTACATTTCGCTGACGACTTTTGCCGGCGCCTGGGTGGACTTCATTTTCGCCAGATCCATCTTGAGAACGCCTGAAAAATGGACATTGGCGGTAGGCTTATGGAACCTTGTGGACAGCTATAATAGTACCGAGTTCACGCTATTCGCCGCAGGCTGCGTGCTCATCGCCATCCCGATTACGGCTTTGTTCATGTATACGTCGCGGTTCCTTGTGGACGGCCTGACAGCAGGTGCGAACAAAGGATGAGGAACGTGAAACGGTGCATCTCCGTCTTAACGATTGTGGCATGGGCCGGGATGCTCGTCGCTTGTTCCGGATCGAAAATCGAAGAAGCATCGGCGAAATCTAACGTGACTTATGAGATTTTCGTTCGATCCTTCGCCGATTCGAATGGAGACGGCATCGGAGACTTCAACGGAATAACGGCTAAACTGGATTACTTGAACGACGGCAAGCCCGGCGGAAATGATCTGGGTGTCGACGGCATTTGGTTGATGCCGATTCAACCGTCTCCTTCCTACCACGGATACGATGTAACGGATTATGAGGCCGTCAATCCGGTTTACGGTACGATGGAAGATTTCAAAAAGCTGACGGCCGAGGCGCATAAACGCGGAATCCGGGTCATCATGGACCTGGTCATCAACCACTCCAGTTCGCAGCATCCCTGGTTTATCGACTCCGCCTCGGGCAAGAACAGCGACAAGCGTAACTGGTATGTATGGGCGGAGGACCAGGGGCGCGACATCTTAGGTTCAAGTGCCGCAGGTGCGTCGGAAGCCTGGCATGAGGAGAACGGGAGCCATTATCTCGGCATTTTTTGGGAAGGCATGCCGGATTTGAATTTTGACGAGCCGGCAGTCCGCCAAGAAATGATCCGGATCGGCAAGTTCTGGTTGGAACAAGGCGTCGACGGGTTTCGTTTGGACGCCGCGAAGCACATCTACGAGGACTTGTCGACGGACAAAAACAAGAAAACGATGGACAAAAGCGTCGACTGGTGGATGGAGTTCCGAAAAGCGTTAGAGCAGGTGAAGCCGGACGTGTATCTGGTCGGCGAAGTCTGGGATGCGACAGCTAGAGTGGGGCCTTATTTGAAAGCGTTGGATTCGGCGTTTAACTTCGATCTGGCAAGCAACCTAATCGCGGACGCCCATTCGGAGAGCGCATCTAACTTGGGATTCACGCTATCTCGAGTCCACGAGTTTTATCGGAAATCGTCGGACGGCAAGTTTGTCGAAGCTCCTTTCTTGTCCAATCATGATCAGACGCGCGTCATGACCGCGCTCGGCAACAACCTGGACCACGCGAAGACGGCGGCTTCCATGCTGCTCACGATGCCCGGAAACGCGTTCGTCTATTACGGCGAAGAGCTCGGGATGAACGGAAACAAGCCGGATGAGCGCATCCGCGAACCGTTCCCTTGGAAGCGAGAACCGGGTTCAGCCGGGGAGACGACTTGGGAGCCGGCGGAATACCGTGGTGACGGAACGATTTCTGTAGAAGCGGAAGACGGAGATGCTGAGTCTCTTCTGAACCGGTACCGGACACTGATCTCCTGGCGTCAGCAAGACGAAACGCTGCGAAGCAATTCGATCGGCGAGTATGCAGTGGACAATAAGGCGGTTATGGCCTATTTGCGAAGCGCGGGAGAAAAACAGAGCGCGGTTCTGCACAATTTGTCGGGGCAGCCGCAAACGGTCACGCTGCCCGCGGTGTCTAAGCAGTTGCCTGAGGCTTTCGGCAAAATCGCCTTTAAGACGGATGGTTCCGCTAAGCTTGAGGACGGAAAGCTTACTCTTCCTCCTTATACGACGGTCGTTCTGCATCGATAAAAAAGAGACCCCATGAAACCGGATCGACCGGTTTCATGGGGTTTTTGCACTCAACTCAACCGTATAATCGCGAAGCCGAGAGGCGGCAGCGAAAAGTGCAGTTTGCGCCCCAGCACTTTCGCTTCTCCTTCTCCGAAAACGATCTGTGGGTCTGATAGAGGCGCGTTGACGGACAAGGACGCTTTGCGTTTGCCCGCATTCAGCGCGACCAAGAACCGCTCGCCGTCCGCTTCCCGAGTATAGGCTAGCGTGGCGCGTCCGGGTTCCGCGTGAACGATTTCCAAGCTGCCGTCCCGCAGAGCGCGATGTCCCCGCCGCAAACGTACAAGTTCTGCGAAAAATTTGAACAACTCTCGATCCTGCCTTTCCTCATCCCACTCCATGCATTTGCGGCAGCCCGGATCTTGGCCGCCGTCCAGGCCGATCTCGTCGCCGTAATAAATACACGGCGCGCCGGCCATGGTGAATTGAATGGCCGATGCCAGCCGCACCCGCCGCTTATCCCCTTTGCTCAGAGTAAGCAAGCGCGGGGTATCATGACTGCCCAGCAAGTTAAACGCGGCTTCGATCGCTTGCTGAGGATAAGCGGCCAGGAGCGTTCCGGCCAGGTCGGCAAAATGCCGCCCGTCGCGTGTACCCCTCACGGTGTAATCCAGAATCGCTTCCGTCAACGGATAGTTCATGACCGCATCGAACTGGTCGCCGCTCAGCCAAGGAAGCGAATCATGCCATATTTCGCCGAGAATATACGCGTCCGGATTGGCCGCCTTGACCACGTCGCGGAATTTCCGCCAGAACTGATGATCCACCTCGTTCGCCACATCCAGCCGCCATCCGTCCACACCGATATCTTCGATCCAATACCGCGCAACTTCGAGCAAATAACGTTGAACCTCTTCATTTTCCGTATTCAGCTTCGGCATGTGGGGCTCGAACGCGAAGGCGTCGTAAGTCGGCACTCCATCGACAACCGCCAGCGGAAACTTCCGCACATGAAACCAGTCCGCATACCGGGAGGCTTCGCCTTTTTCCAGCACGTCAACGAATGGAGCGAACGTACGGCCGCTGTGATTGAACACGGCATCCAGCAGCACCCGGATCCCGCGAGCGTGGCAGGCGTCGACCAGCTCCTTTAACTTCTCGTTCGTTCCGAAATGAGCGTCAACTTTCAAGTAATCTTCCGTATCGTATTTGTGGTTCGTCGTGGCCTGGAACAGCGGATTGAAATAAATGGCGTTGATCCCGAGCTCCTGCAAATGATCGAGATGATCGATGACGCCCTGCAGATCACCCCCGAAGAAGTTGTTGTATTGAGGTACGCCTCCCCAAGGCACGACGCCCTCCGGGTCGTTGGACGGATCCCCGTTGGCGAAACGCTCCGGGAAGATTTGATAAAACACGGCGTCCTTCACCCAGGCAGGCGGCTTGAACACATCGGCAGGATTCAGAAAAGGGAACTCGAAGTACAGATTAGGACTATCGGGCTCCCGATCATGGAAGCCTTGCTCATTGAGCCACAACGTTTCCGTGCCGGAGTGGAACCGAAATCCGTATTTCAACCGGCGATATTTCGGCTTTACCTCGGCCTGCCAATAATCGAACAAGGCGTCTTGGGCGAATCTTGTCATTTCCACCTGCTCTGAGCCGGCGCGATGCCAATCGTACTTATCCCCGTGAATCAGGGTGACCCGGTTCACGTCGTTCCGCTTTGTGCGGACCCGGATATGTACCGTTTGCCGGTCGTAGGCGTAACTCCAGTTGTTTTTCGGCCGGTGGTAGATAGCTTCTTTTAACACGGAATTTCGTACCTCCTCTGAAAATGAAAAAGACACAACCCGGCATGACGCGCGCGAGGTTGTGTCTTCCCTTGACAGGTAAGACAGCATGGCCTTCAAATTGTAAATTCATTATATCGTACAGGGAACCGGATGGGAACATGCGCCATCTAACTATATAGATTTGACAAAAATGTTCGTCCAAAGGAGGGGGAGAGCGCACTTGTCGGAATTGGCATGGAATACGGATGTTCAGTTGGCGTGCGCCGGCGACCGGGACGCTTTCGGCAGGCTGATACGAGGCATTCAGCATGAGATGTACGGCATGGCCAAATCTTTGCTGAACCAAGATGAAGATTGCGCCGACGCGATCCAGGAGGCGATCTTGAACGCGTATCGCAGCCTTCCGAAATTGCGTGAACCGGCGTACTTCCGCACTTGGATTTTTCGGATCTTGATCCGCGAATGTCAACAAATCTATCGACGCCGGAAAAGAACGGTTGTATCGGATCGACTGCCGGAGTCAGGAGTTTCGGCCGCGGAGCCCGATTTCGATTTGCGGGACGCGGTGGATCGTCTCTCGGAGCCGGCGCGGACGATTGTGAAGCTTCATTATTATGCGGATCGGTCTCTTGCGGAAATTGCCCAAGTTCTCGGCGTATCGGAAGGCACGCTCAAATCCAGGCTTCACCGGGCGAGAGCCCAGCTGGCCAAAAGTTTAAAGGTACCGACGGAAGGAGAAATCGGATATGAGCTCCGTTAACATGGATCAGATGCTTCGGGAGAACGCGCCGCAGCGCATCTCGGCGATACCGCCGGTTGTATTGGAACGCATCGAACGGACATTGTCGGGGTTGCCGGACAGAGCGGTCATGCGTCGGCGGCATAAGATCCGCCGTTGGGCATACGCTGTGGCTTCCATGGTGGTTCTAGGCAGCGCTGTTGCGGGATTCGCTTCTTTCTCCACGCCGGAAATGCAGTCGCAAATGAGAAGCTTGCCGGTGATCGGATCTCTTGTTCCGCTGCCGGATAGCCCTTATGAGCGGAGCGTCAAGGACCAAGGCATCGAGTTCACCATCAAGGATATCATTTATGACGGGTTCGGGTTGTCCATCGAATACTCGCTGAGTTCTGATCATGCCATCGATGGAAGAGATTTGGAGTATGAATTGAAGGTCAATGGACTCCCGATTCAGATGGCAGTGCATGACAAAGACGGCAGCGGAGCGGTACAAGTCGGTAGTCGCAAAATCAACTTCGGACACTATGAAGGCGTGCTGGAGACCACTCTTTACAATTATCGTCCGGCGTCGTTCAATCTGTCGCTAGAAGTAACGAAAATAGGAATCCAAACGGGCAAGTGGTCTTTCGCCATACCGATCGAGAAAACGTCCAAGATCACGGTCATGGAGCCGGATGTCAGCAGAACGAACTCTCTGTTTTCCATGAAAATTGAAAAAGTTAGTCTTTCCCCTGTTTCTACGCAAGTGAACCTCAACTATGCTGTTATTGATAAAAGTAAATCCGTACAGATAGGCTACTTTCTGGTGGGGGATACCGGCGATGTTATCGATTACGACTTTTTTGGTTTTTGGGATCCAAATGGTGTTGGAGCAGACAGCGGTAGATATACTTCTCATTTGAGCCCTGTTCCGGCTGGAAGCCGTTACTTGACGATTCGTCCGTTATATTTCGTAGCGGACGGAACACCGTCGTATTCATCCGGTGTAACTGCCCGTGAAACGATGAATCGGCTGCCTACTCAAGATGACCCCATTATTTTGCCACAGGGTAAGGCGGGCAGGCTGCTCGTTACCTCAGTCCAGTATTTTCCAGATCGAACGGTTGTACGTTTTCGTACGGAGGGATCCAATCCCGTTCAGCAATCCCAGATGTTTTGGGTAGAAGATGAGCATGGCAATCACCCGAAATTCGTTCATTTGTCTAAGTTGAATCTGAACAATAAAGAACAGATGATGGAGTTCGAGCCATTCCCGGCCTCTGGTAAGCTCGTGTTCGTAACCCGGCCGATCGTGCCGCTGACCTTTACCCCCGACATGGAAATGCGGATCAACCTCCCTCAATAACCCCGTTATGTTATAATAATCGAACAGAGTTGGAGGGGGCGGAGCAGCATGAATCAAGAGCAGCCGATCGCGCTCAGGGAATGGGCGGTTGCCGTGCGGGCGCTCGAGGAAGGGCGTCAGGTGATCGTGCTTCGCAAGGGCGGAATCGCCGAGGAAACAAGGGAGTTTCGGCTGGAAAGCCCGCGGTTTTATTTGTTTCCTTCCTATGAGCATCAAAAGCCGCATTTGGTCAAACCGGATGCCGGAGAAGTCTTGGCGGACACAGTAGCCAAGGCGGCGCGGCATCCGGGAGCGGTACGCGTGACCTCGTTCGCCGAGGTGGTGGAGGATATCGAAATCACGGACTCGGAGACGCTGAAGCGGTTGGGTGATCTTCACATTTGGACGGAAGACTATGCCGAAGAACGCTTGAAGTGGAAAAAAACGAAGCCATTGCACGTGCTGGTTCTCCGGATGTACGCATTAGCGGCGCCGGTCGATATTCCGATGAAGGAGAGCTACAGCGGCTGCAAATCATGGCTGCGTCTCGATGAACCAATGCCGGTTCCTGAAGCGAAACCTATTTTGTCCGACGAACAATTCGATCTTCAGACAGAAGCGGTCAGACAAGCAATCCGCGGATAAACGCCGGTACCCCAAAACTCGGGCCTCCTCCTCTTTCCGAGGGGAAAGGCCCGGTTTGCTTTTTGCACGCAGTTTACATAAAATTGGTGTTGAGAATCACTGAGAATCACTTTAAAATAATTATAAATAAGGATGCGACATTTTACGGCTTCGGGGCTGATTCTCATTTCGTCCAGGTCACGGGAAAGCTCGCATCTCCACGAAACATGGAGGTTACAACTATGTCCACTCAGTTCGAAATTCGCGGTCTCAAGTCGCAGATCGAAGGGAAAGAGATTCTGAAAGGAATCGACCTGAAGATTCAAGGCGGGGAAATCCATGCCATTATGGGCCCTAACGGAACGGGTAAATCTACCTTGGCTTCCGCATTGATGGGGCACCCGAAATACGAAGTGACGGAAGGCGAAGTTACCCTTAACGGGGAAGACGTGCTGGAGATGGGCGTGGACGAGCGTGCCCGCGCCGGACTGTTCCTGGGCATGCAATATCCAAGCGAAATTACTGGCGTCACCAATGCTGACTTCCTCCGCAGCGCGATTAACGCCCGCCGTGGAGAAGGCAACGAGATTTCGCTGATCAAGTTCGTCCGTCAAATGGAAGGCAAAATGAAGGAGCTGGAGATGAACCCTGAGTTCATGCACCGCTACCTGAACGAAGGCTTTTCCGGCGGGGAGAAGAAGCGCAACGAAATTCTTCAAATGATGATGCTCGATCCGAAAATTGTCGTGTTGGACGAGATCGACTCAGGCCTCGACATCGACGCTTTGAAAATTGTCGCAGCCGGCGTGAACGCCATGCGTTCGCCTGAGCGCGGATTCTTGATCATTACGCACTATCAGCGTTTGCTGAACTACGTGAAACCGGATTTCGTACACGTCATGATGCAAGGCCGCATCGTCAAATCCGGCGGACCGGAGCTCGCGGAGCGTCTTGAGGCGGAAGGCTATGATTGGGTGAAAGAAGAACTGGGCATCGTCGACGAGACGGTCGGCCAGGCGTAAGAGGACAAGGGAGGTTAGACGAACATGAGCACACCGACCACCTCTTTCGGCCGGGAAGCAGCCGCGGCGTTGGCCCGCAGCAAGAACGAGCCGGCCTGGCTCGTCGCCTGGCGCGAAGAAGCCGGCGAGCTGGCTTCGAAACTGGATTTGCCGAAGCCGGAGAAAATGCCGATCCAGCGCTGGACGCTGGATCAATACGGAACGCACCGCCCCGGGAACGCCGTGACGGCGGCAGCCGAACTTCCAGCTGCCATCAACGAGCTGCTTCTGGCGGAGGAGCAGGGAGCACTGATCGTGCAGCACAATTCTTCCGTCGTGTTCACGCGGCTGTCCGAGGATCTGAAGGCCAAGGGAGTCGTGTTGACAAGCCTCGAAGAAGCGGCGCGCACGCATGAGAAGCTCGTTCGCGATCATTTGATGACCGCTTTCGCTAAAGATGAACATAAGCTCGCTGCTGTGCATGCGGCTTTGTGGAACGGCGGCGTTTTCCTCTACGTTCCGCGCAACGTGGACATTGAGTTCCCGATTCAGGCGCTCATGTTCGCGGACGACGCGGAAGCGACGTTCATGCCGCACATTTTGATCGTGGCCGACACGAACAGCCGCGTCTCCTTCGTGGAACAAGCCGCTACGCTGATTGAAGGGGAATCTGCCACACTCTTGCATAACAGTGCGGTTGAAGTGTTCGCCAAAGCGGGCGCGCATGTCCGGTATGCGGCCGTGCATCATATGGATGATGTCGTGATCGATGTGTCTTACCGCCGCGCAACGCTGGAGAACGATGCCCGCGTGGAATGGATCGTCGGGGAACTGCACGACGGCAACACGCTGACGGATACGAAGTCGATTTTGAAAGGCAACGGCTCCACCTCCGATACGAAAATCATTTCGATCGGAACGGGCAGCCAGCGGATGAGCTTGACGACGCAAGCCGTGCATTTCGGCAAATCGTCCGAGAGCGATATGGTGACCCGTGCGGTGATGAAAGAAGAAGCCACCGCCATCATTAACGGCATCACCAAGATCGAACACGGCGCGACGAAAGCGAACGGCCAGCAAACCGAGAAAGTATTGATGTTGAGCCCGAAAGCGCGCGGAGATGCCAATCCGATTCTGCTGATCGACGAAGACGACGTCAAAGCGGGCCACGCGGCAAGCGTGGGACAAGTGAACGAAGAACAATTGTACTATTTGATGTCCCGCGGCATTAGCCGGGGGGAAGCGGAGCGCTTGATCATCCACGGATTCCTCGATCCTGTCGTTTCCGAAATTCCACTCGCGGGACTGCGGGAGCAGCTGCACCGAATCCTTGAGAGAAAGCTGGGGTAATATGGACCCGATCGCGCTAAAGGCGGAGTTCCCGATTCTTCATCAGGATATTAACGGACATCCGCTCGTTTATTTGGACAACGCCGCGACGACCCAGAAGCCAAGGGCCGTCATCGAGGCAATCCGCAAATATTATGAATGGGATAACGCCAACGTGCACCGCGGCGTCCATACGCTCGGTTCCCGGGCGACGGACGCCTATGAGGGAGCGAGGGAGAAAGTCGCCCGGTTCCTGAATGCGGCAAGCACGCGCGAGATCATTTTTACCCGGGGGACAACGGCGTCGCTGAACCTGGTGGCAACGGGTTATGCCCGTAACTGGCTCCGCGAAGGCGATGAAATCGTCATTACCCCGATGGAGCATCACAGTAATTTGATTCCTTGGCAGCAGGCGGCTAAGGCTGCCGGCGCCACGCTGAAATATATTCCGCTGCAGCCGGACGGCACGGTAACTCTGGCGGATGTGGAACAAACCGTAACGGAAAGAACCAAGATTGTGGCGATTACTTACGTCTCCAACGTGCTCGGCACGATCAATCCGATCGCCGAAATCGCCAAAATCGCTCACAATAAAGGCGCGATCATTGTGGTGGACGGGGCGCAGGCCACGCCGCATCTGAAGGTCGACGTTCGCGCACTCGACGTTGATTTTTACGCGTTCTCCGGCCACAAAATGCTTGCGGCCACCGGCATCGGCGCTCTGTATGGGAAGGCGCAGCTGCTGGAACGTATGGAACCGGTGGAATTCGGCGGTGAAATGATCGACTTCGTCGATTTGTACGATGCGAACTGGAAGGAGCTGCCGTGGAAATTCGAAGGCGGCACGCCGATCATCGCGGGAGCCGTGTCCCTTGGAGCCGCGATCGATTTTCTGGAACAAGTCGGATTGGCGCAAATCGACGCGCACGAGAAGAAGCTCACCCGATATGCGCTTGAACGTTTGTCGGCTATCGACGGCATCACGATATACGGTCCGCGCGGGGAGCGCGCCGGACTGGTAACATTCAACCTGGGCGACGTGCATCCGCACGACGTGGCGACGGTGCTCGATACCGAAGGCATCGCCGTCCGCGCCGGTCATCATTGCTGCCAGCCGCTCATGAGATGGCTGAACGTCAGCGCGACAGCCAGAGCGAGCTTTTATTTGTACAACACGGAGCAGGATGTTGACCGGTTGGCGGATGCGTTGGTCAAAACAAAGGAGTTTTTCGGTTATGAGCCAGTTAGATGATCTGTATCGCCGCGTGATCATGGATCACTATAAAAGTCCTCGAAATCGTGGTACAATGGAGGATGGTTCAGTTACCGTGAACCTGAACAATCCGACATGCGGAGACCGGATCAGCCTGCAGCTTCAGATCGTAGACGATATTGTCAAGGATGTGAAGTTCAGCGGCGAAGGCTGCTCGATCAGCATGTCATCGGCTTCCATGATGACCGAGGCGATCAAAGGGAAACAGACGAAAGAGGCGCTCGAAATGGCCGAGAAATTCTCTTCGCTGATGAAAGGCGAATCGGTCGATTTCGGTGATTATGAAGATATTGATGCGTTGTCCGGCGTGAACAAATTCCCTGCCCGAATCAAATGCGCTACCCTTGCCTGGAACGCCCTGCGTAAAGGCGTGGAGCAAGGCCGCGGACAGCATGAAGGCGTTGAGGAATAAACCCAGAAATAAGGGAGGGAATCACCGTTATGGCGAAGCAAATCGAACTCGAAGAGTACAAATACGGCTTCCGAGACGAGCATAAAGCGATATTCCAGTCCGGCAAAGGCTTGACCGAAGAAATCGTCCGTACGATTTCCGAGATGAAAGGCGAACCGGAGTGGATGCTCAATTTCCGTCTGAAGTCGCTGGCGCAATTCAAGAAGATGGATATGCCCAAATGGGGCGGCAACATGGATGATCTTGATTTTGAAGACATTCAGTACTACGTGAAACCTTCGGAGAAACAAGGCAAGACGTGGGAAGAAGTGCCGGAAGAAATCAAGGCCACCTTCGACAAACTCGGAATTCCGGAAGCGGAGCAAAAGTTCCTGGCCGGCGTATCCGCCCAGTACGAGTCCGAGGTGGTTTACCACAGTATGCAGGAAGATCTCGAGAAGCAGGGTGTCATCTTCATGGACACCGATACAGCGCTTCGAGAGCACCCTGAAATTTTCAGGGAGCACTTCGCAACCGTGGTGCCTCCGGCCGACAACAAGTTCGCCGCTTTGAACAGTGCCGTATGGTCTGGCGGCAGTTTTATCTACGTTCCGAAAGGTGTGAAATGCGAAGTTCCGCTGCAAGCGTACTTCCGCATTAACTCCGAGAACATGGGCCAGTTCGAGCGTACGCTCATCATCGCCGACGAAGGCAGCATGGTGCATTACGTCGAAGGCTGTACGGCTCCGATTTACAGCACCAACTCGCTCCACAGCGCAGTGGTTGAGATCATCGCGAAGAAGGGCGCCCGCGTCCGTTACACCACGATCCAGAACTGGGCGCCGAACATTTACAACCTCGTCACCAAACGTGCCGTTGCCGAAGAGAACGCCACGATGGAATGGGTCGACGGCAACATCGGCTCCAAGCTGACGATGAAATATCCGGCGGTCATCCTTAAAGGCCGCGGCGCCAAAGGCATGGTTCTCTCCATTGCCGTTGCGGGCAAAGGCCAGCACCAAGACGCAGGCGCGAAGATGATCCACCTCGCTCCGGATACGACATCGACGATCGTGTCGAAGTCGATCTCCAAACACGGCGGGAAAGTGACGTATCGCGGACTCGCCAGCTTCGGCCGTCAAGCCGAAGGCGCGAAAGCGAACATCAAGTGCGACACGCTCATTCTCGACAACCAGTCGACGAGCGATACGATCCCGTATAACGAGATCATGAACGACAACATCACGCTAGAGCACGAAGCGACCGTTTCCAAAGTGTCCGAAGACCAGCTCTTCTACTTGATGAGCCGCGGTCTCTCGGAAGCGGAAGCGACCCAGATGATCGTCATGGGCTTCATCGAGCCGTTCACCAAAGAACTGCCGATGGAATATGCCGTCGAGATGAACCGTCTCATCAAGTTCGAGATGGAAGGCTCGATCGGTTAAGCGAATATCGTAACAAGAACCAGAACCGTCAGAAATGGACGGTTCTTTTTTCATTGCCGAAAAGCGGCATAAACCTAACCACGAATCGCCATTCTAACAGGAGAATATACCCGTGGAGGCGATCGGGACATGCAACGGCGTTATCTTTTGAGGACGATGTCAAAAATCGCGATCTCGGTATGGACAGTTACGTCGATTTCCATGATGCTCACTGGATGTGTGAAAAATCCGGGGGATACGCAAGACCTTCAGCGGCGATCGGATACGGTGAAAGTCAGGTCGCGGGAAGAGACGCTGGCCAGACAGTCGGCGGAGCGGCGAATCATTCCCATCCAAACTTTTCATAACACCGGTTATGTCGCGCTTCCCGACCTCGCCAAATCGATGGGCTTTCGCGGGGCGTGGGTGAATCATAGCACCGCATTCGGTATTGGCGACCATGATGTCGTATGGTCCTTCCGAACCGGCCAAAGCAAGGCGATGAAAGCAGGATCCAAAGTGACGATGCCGGGACCCGCTGTACTCCAGCGGGGGATCCTGTATGTGCCGGTGCAAGGGCTTCAATCTCTGTTCGGCAAGGAAGCCACTTTCAACGGGGACTCCACCCGATTATCGATCGTTCCTCGTCCGGTCCCCCATGAGACCGGCGCTGACGGCAGCAGGCTGCCATTCGCAGACGTAACGCGCACTGCCTCTATGTCCACAACCAATAATCTCAACGGCTTGATTGCCTATGCCAAAAAGTATTTGGGCACAAAATACGAGTTCGGCGCCGCACCTTACGGGGCAGCGGGAACGTTCGACTGTTCATCGTTCACCCAGCATGTCATGCAGTATTCGGGCGTTCAATTGCCTCGTTCGTCCAATGAGCAGTCGCGTGTGGGGCAACCGGTATCCCGCGACAGCTTGATGCCGGGCGACTTACTGTTCTTCCACGTTCCCGGCCGGTACAAAAGCCGCTCCGCGGTCGGCCATGTCGGCCTATATATCGGCGGCGGTCAAATGATCCATGCCAGTCCTGCCCAGCCCATCAATGGAGTACAGATTACCGACCTCAACAAAGCGTATTGGAGCCGTGAGTTTTTATTCGCAAAGCGGGTTCTGTAGTGTGATGTCCAATATAAAAAGCGATCCGGTCTGCCTGCGGCAGCCGGATCGCTTTTTCAGTATGTAGGATGAATCACATGAAGATGCGCACAATTTCGTGCTTCCGTTCGCGGCTCAAGTCGATAAAGCTGTCCCCGCATTGAACCAATGGGGAGAGGACGTCCGAGGGATTGATGAACACGATCGTCCCAATCCGGCCGTCGGAGAGCGCCGCTTGTTTGCCGATAAAATTCGGCACCATGTGGGAGATGAAAGTCTGGGTCACTTCCGGATCCAGCTCGTGGAAGCTGAGCCGGTGAAGCTCCCGCAATACGTTAAGCAGATCGCGCTTTTCCTGATATACGCGCGTCGAAATCATGGCGCTGTAGATATCGGCCACGGAGACAATTTTGGCGAGCGGATGGATTTGGTCCGCTTTCAGCGCTTGAGGATAGCCTTGTCCGTCCATTCTTTCATGATGATGATAAGCGGCAAGGGCCAGCGCTTCATCCATGGAAGAATTTTTCAAAATCTCGTAGCCGTAGAGCGTATGTTTCTGAATTTCCTTGTATTCTTCGTCCGACAACTTCCCAGGTTTATTCAAAATTTCGTCGGGGATCCGGCATTTTCCGATATCATGCAGAAATCCCGCTTGGCCGGCCAACCAGGTTTGTTTCTCGTCCCATCCCATCCATTTCGCGATGTAGTAAGACAGCATGCCGACTTGAACGGAATGTTGGTAAGTGTAATCATCTTGGCTGTTCAACAGAAGCAGCATCGATACAACGTCGTGTGCCGTTTTGAAGCTGTCCACCAGCGGCTGAAAGCTTCCCTGCATATCATCCTCATAAACTCGGCCTTCCAGCAGCGCCTTCTCGAATACATCGATAAATCCGGAAACGGCGTCTTGAAAATGTGAAGTGAGCTGGGAATTCAAAATCGTTGGAGGATTCGGATGGGCTTGAAGTCCCGGGCGTGACAAAATGTCCGCATACTCGACCCGGTGCAGGGCCAGATGCGTCAATTCTTTGTCGCTTAAAACCGTTCCCTTCGACAGTACATGCATTCCGTGTTCGTTGAAAACATCGTGCAGCAAACAGTCTCCGGCTTGTAGGTCAGTGATGTGGACTCTCATGTCACACCTCGGCGATTTATGTATGGAAATGACAAATATGAGATGGAGGTTCTAGTCCTATGCTACCAATTAACGGGTATTCGCGCAACAAACAAAAGTACTTATCGTAATAATTTGGAATCATTTTGCATAATTACGATTGAAAAAATCAGTTATATGACTTAAAATTTCATTATATATCGACGTGAAGGGAGAGTTGAACCCATGAACCCAGGGATGCTGACGTATCCGGAAATCGGCGGCCAGGCAGATGCGCTGGCGGCGGCTTGGGAGCAGCTAAAGCGGCAAAAGGAATGGGTGTCGCGCTATATCGGAAATCCGTCTTTTGACGAAGTGGTGTTTATCGGATCCGGATCTTCTTATTATCAGGCGCTGGTGATGGCGTCCACCTTCCGTTTATGGCTGGGCCGCAGCGCTAGCGCTCATCCGTCGTCGGAAATTTTTTTGTTCCGGGATCAGGCGGTTGCCAAAGGCCGCAATATTTTGCTCGTGGGCGTATCCCGCTCCGGCGAGTCGACGGAAGTGCTGCTCGCGCTAGATTCGGTGAAAGAGTTGGCGAACTGGACCGCTTGCGGCATCACCTGCTATGACGACAGCGGATTGGCGAGACGTGCGGAGTGCCTCGTTTCCCCGCTCGGCAAAGAGAAAAGCACGGTCATGACCAAATCGTTCAGCAGCATGACATATATGATGCAAGCCGCGATCGCGATGGCCGCCGGATCTCGATACATCGGCGAGATGGAAGCCGTGTTGTCGTTGGACCGCACGGTTGTGGAGCGAGCGGACGCATTCGCGGAACAGATTGCAGCGCACAACGAGTTCCATAAGACGGTTTATTTGGGAATGGGCGCTTATTTCGGACTTGCGCAGGAAGTGTGCTTGAAGCTGAAAGAGATGGCATACGTATGGACGGAAAGTTACGGCACGCTGGAATTCCGGCATGGACCGAAATCCATTGTGGAGCCGGGCACGCTTGTGTGCCTGCTTGTATCAGAAAATGCGAGAGCATACGAGCTGAAAGTTGCGGAGGAAATGAAAGCGTACGGCGCGTTTGTTTTGCTTGTCACGGCGCAGAAGGGTGAAGATACCGCCTTCGCGGACGCCGTCTTCGAGGTCGGAGGGGAAACGCTGAGCGACGAGGCGAGGGCGGTGCTGTATTTGCCAGTGCTGCAATATCTCGGCTTCCGCTTCGCGCTTCGCAAAGGCGTCGATCCGGATCACCCCCGCAACTTGACCCAGGTCGTGAAAATTTAATTTTCGATAGTAGGTGCAACAATGGCGCGTATCGGCTTGAAGACGGAACGCCAGGAGCGGCTGCTCCGTTATTTGCAGCAGCATGGCAGCATCACGGTTTCAGAATTAACCGGTTTGTTTCATT
The DNA here is from genome assembly GCF_005049045.1 of Cohnella pontilimi. Taxonomy (GTDB): domain Bacteria; phylum Bacillota; class Bacilli; order Paenibacillales; family Paenibacillaceae; genus Cohnella; species Cohnella pontilimi. Next base: position 286,634 of record NZ_SUPK01000006.1, on the reverse strand, counting down.
GCTCGGAAGCGACCGCAAGGCGGGATTTGGAGGAGCTCGAGCAGAACGGGCGCATCATTCGCACGATGGGCGGCGGAGCCAAATACGCGGAACCGGGACTGAGCAGGGAAATTCCTTTTTTGGAAAAGCAAAACACGCGGTATGCCGAGAAGCAAGCGATCGCGTCGGCAGCGGCCGAACTGGTGCAGGAAGGCGACGTCGTCGGTTTGACCGGAGGGACGACGACATTTCTCATCGCACGCGCCCTCAAGCGCAAACGGCGGATCACGGTGGTCACCAATGCGGTCAACATTGCCATGGAGCTGGCTGACCACGAGGACATCCAGGTCGTGCTGACCGGCGGTGTGCTGCGGAACAAAAGCTATGAACTCTGCGGCCCATTAGCAGAGCAGACCGTCGAAGCTTTGAACATTCACACGATGTTCATGGGAATTGACGGTTTGACGGCGGATCAGGGCGCAAGCACGTACTCCGAGCTGGAAGCGAATATCGCGAAGCTCTTGATGAAGCGATCCGACCGGACCATCGCGGTATTCGACCATACGAAAGCCGGTCGTTCCTCGTTGTTCCGTGTCGCGGCGCTAGCCGAGCTGCATGCCTGCATCAGCAACGCCCCGATTCCCGACGATATCCGGCAAGCGATGGAAATGCAAGGCGTGAACTTGCATGTGGCGGATGCCGCTCTCATAACAAACGGGGGGACGCGCCCGTGAAATTCTGGATAGGTGTCGATGTAGGCGGCACGAACATCGTCTGCGGAGCGGTCGACCGCGACGGGCGGGTACTGCACACGATAAAGGCACCAACCGATGCGGCTGCGGGATCCGCGGCGGTGCTGGACAAAATCTCCGATATGTGTCGTCAAGTGGCGGCAGAGTTGGGAAGCACGGATGAGCTCGCCGCTGTCGGTATCGGAACGCCGGGTTTGGTGGATCCGCGTGCCGGCATTTCCATCTACTCGACCAATCTGAATTGGCGGAACGTGCCGGTCGCGGCGGAAATATCCGCAAGGCTTGGCGTACCGGTATGGATCGACAACGACGTCCGGAATTATGTTTTCGGAGAAGCCCGGTACGGAGCCGGCCGGAGCTTCGATACGGTGCTCGGGCTGACCGTCGGAACCGGCATCGCGGCTGCGATCGTACGGCGGGGAGAGCTTTTTTACGGACATAAGGCGATGGCGGGAGAAATCGGGCATGGGCCGCGCGAAGGGATAGACGTTCCGTGCTCATGCGGGTTGACCGGTTGTCTGGAGGCCGTCGCATCGGCTTCCGGGATGGTAAGGGAGGCGAAGCGGCTCATCTCGCAAGGCCGGGATACGGTGCTCACCGAATGGTATCCCGGCGAGCGGCTCGCCGACTTGGCGGCAGCGGATTTGTCGAGGGCCATGGACACCGGCGACCCGTTGGCAACGGAGGTTGTGACGAGAGCCGGCACGCTGATCGGCCGGGCGCTGGAACCCGCTGTACATTTGATCAGCCCGGATGTGATCATCGTGGGCGGCGGGGCCGCAATGGCGGGGGAAAGGCTGCTCGGGCCGATGCGGGAAGCGTTGTTTCCGCGCCTTCTGCCGGATTTCAGGAGCGAATTACAAATTCGCACAGCGGAATTGCACGATGATGCGGGGATCATCGGGAGTGCCATGTCGGCCATGGCACGGGCTCGTTAAGGTACAGGCTCACTAGGGAGGAATCAGCATGGCACTGGTATCGTCAACTTCTCTTCTTCAAGCGGCGAGAGCCGGAGGTTATTGCATCGGAGCTTTCAACGTACATACGCTCGAGATGCTTCAAGCGGTCGTGGAGGCGGCGGAAGAAGTGCAATCCCCGCTCATTCTCCAGTCCACGGTGGGGACCGTGAAGCATTTGGGCCCGGACTATATTGCGGCGGCCGCGACTGTCGCTTCGAACCGATCGGGCGTACCGATCGCGCTGCACTTGGACCATTGCTCAGATTTTCAGGTCATTATGCAGTGTATCCGGGCCGGCTATACTTCCGTCATGATCGATGCGTCGCATGAACCGTACGACCATAACGTTGCGGCTACCCGCAAGGTGGTGGAAGCGGCGAACGCGGTCGGCATCAATGTGGAGGCCGAACTGGGCAGAGTCGGCGGTGTGGAGGATGATCTCGTCGTGGACGACCGGGACGCGCTGCTCGCCGATCCGGACGAGTGCGCGCGTTTCGTTGCGGATACGGGAGTCCATACGCTCGCGCCTGCCATCGGGACCGCGCATGGGATTTACAAAGGAGACCCTGACATCGATTTCGAACGGATCGCGCGGATCGCTTCCAAAGTGTCCGTGCCGCTTGTGCTGCACGGCGGTTCCGGTATCCCCGACGCTCAGGTTCGGCGGTGTGTGGAATTGGGCATGTCCAAAATGAACGTGGCTACCGAGCTTCGCATTGTTTTTTCCGACGCGATCAAAGCCGTATTTGCCGCCAACCCCGATGAGAACGATCCGCGAAAGTATATGATCCCCGCCAAACAAGCGTTGAAGGCAGCCGCGATTGAAAAAATGCGCCTGTGCGGCTCGGTAGGCAAAGCGAAGGACTTTCGGCCATGAAGACGAGAATCATCACGGTTACGCTGAATGCGGCCATCGATAAAACTTATTATTTGGCGGAAGTCATGAAAGGAAGAGTGTTAAGAGCTGAAAAGGTATTGGCCGTTGCCGGCGGCAAGGGTGTCAACGTCGCGAGGGTGCTGCGGCAGCTGGGGCACGAAGATGTTGCGGTCACCGGTTTTGCCGGCGGGTACAACGGACGGTTCATCGCGGATCAGGTGAGAGAGTACGGCATCATCGAAGAATTCGTTAAAGTGCGGGGGGAGTCCAGGCTTTGTCTGAACTTCATGGACAGCCGGGACGGATCCTCGACGGAAGTGTTGGAACCGGGGCCGGAATTGGGGCGGGAACAGGCTGAGGAGATGAAAGCGAAAATAGGGGCACTGGCCTCCCAATCGCGGCTCATTATTTTCTCTGGCAGCATCCCTCGCGGCCTGCCCGCCGATTTTTATGCGGATTTGATCCGCATTGCCTCGTCTTGCGGCGCCGAGGTTTTTTTGGATGCGAGCGGGGAGCCGCTTGCTCATGGGCTTGCGGCTGTGCCGCAACTCATTAAGCCCAACGCAGACGAAATCCGGCCATGGCTGACCGGATCGGGCGAACGTGCCGTCGCAGCCGCGGTGACCAAGCTGATGGATAAAGGCATCCCCAACGTCGTGGTGACGCTAGGGGAGGAAGGTGCTTTGGCTGGTATCAAGGGACGGATTTATCGCATTCACATACCCCGAATTGCGGCCGTAAATACGGTGGGAAGCGGAGATGCTTTCTTGGCCGGATTCGCCTATGGTTATGTCCGCGGATGGAGTTCCGAGAACTGTTTGCGGCATGCCGCGGCGGCCGGATGCGCTAACGCGCTGTCTCCGATCGCCGGCGATGTGGACGTCGGCAATTACGAGAACCTGCTTCAGGAAGTTTCTGTGGAAACTTGGCTGTGAATCTCGCGAAAAGGGGAAGGGGATACCGGGATGAGTGCTGATCGAGCGGAATTCGAAACCCGATGCCTGAGTTCTTTGTCCAAAGTGTTTGCGGATGAGCCTCTGAACGAACCGGAGGTTCATTTAGCATCGGCTTTATGGAATGAAACCTTCTCCTTTCAAGTGGCCTATCGGTCAACGCGACTGAGGAAGGGCGTGAAGGCATTTGCGGTCGGACCGCTTGCGGATACGGTTACGCTCCGAACAGTTGGCCTCGTTCCTTCTGAGCTCCCTATTTATGCTCAGACGGACGATGACGTGCTGCGCCGAACGCCAGGTTTGTATCCGGATCCGTTGTTCCCGGCAGGAGAGGAAGGAATCCCGGTATTGCCGGACCAATGGCGTTCTGTGTGGGTTTGCGTGGAAGTGAAGCGATCCGTGCCGGCCGGCGATCACCTGATTGAAGTTGTTTTTGAGTCCGGGGATGGCGAGCGGCTTGGGTCGGAAACATTCGTCTTGACCGTCGTTGCGGCGGAAATGCCGGCACAACAGTTGATCTACACGAACTGGTTCCACACCGACTGTCTCGCCTCCCATTACGGCGTTGAAATTTGGAGCGAGGCTCATTGGGGCTACATTGACCGTTACATAAAAACCGCGGCAAAACACGGCATGAATATGCTCTTGACGCCTTTGTTCACGCCTCCTTTGGATACGGCTGTCGGGGGAGAACGCCCCACCGTACAGCTGATCGATGTCGAGAAACGGGGAGACGAATATCAATTCGGTTTCGACAAGTTGACCCGCTGGGTAGAAATCGCAAGCCGACATGGTATCCGTTATTTCGAATTTTCCCATCTGTTCACCCAATGGGGCGCGAAGCACGCGCCTAAAGTGGTCGCCCGCGTTGACGGTGAGCGGAAACGGATTTTCGGATGGGAGACCGACGCGGCGGACCCGGCTTATCGGGAATTTTTAACGCAATTTTTGAAGCAGCTTCGTGAATACATAGAGGCCCATGGCCTGCAAGATAGAAGCTGGTTCCACGTCTCGGACGAGCCGTCCATGAGCCACTTCGACTCTTATCGGGAAGCGAGCGAATTTCTTCGTGCCAATTTGCCGGGGCTTCCGTTTTTCGATGCTTTGTCCGAATACTCCTTTTACGAAACGGGACTCGTACCCCGGCCGGTCGCGGCCAACGATCACATCGAGAGCTTCATCGAACATCGGGTGCCGGATTTATGGACGTATTATTGCTGCGGGCAGGACCGGGACGTATCCAACCGATTCTTCGCCTTCCCGTCACGGAGGAACCGGGTGATCGGGACACAGCTTTACAAATTTCAAATTTCCGGATTCCTGCATTGGGGCTATAACTTCTGGTACACGCAGTACTCTAGAAGAAAAGTGGATCCATTCCGGGAGACCGACGCAGGAGCCGCCTTCCCTTCGGGTGACGCGTTTGTTGTGTACCCGGGCGAGAGTGAACCGGTCGAATCGATCCGGCTTGAGGTTTTCTGCGAGGCGCTTCAGGACTTGAGAGCGATGCAGCTGCTCGAGAGTCTGGCCGGCCGTGAGGCCGTACTTGCTTTGCTGGAAGAAGGGCTGGACCGACCGCTCACCTTCCGCGACTATCCCCGCGACACCGCTTGGCTGCTGGACTTCCGCGAAAGGGTCAACCGCAAGATCGCCGAACTCGTCGTGGCGGAATAGGTGTTGCGAATAAGGTTATGAGGCGTTCTTACAGCATGGGTGTGCTGGTGCCTCGGGATTGCGCGAAGTTAAGTCAGTCTCACTGACTTACAGACGCCGGTGCCTCGGGATTGCGCAAAGTTAAGTCAGTCTCACTGACTTACAGAAGCCGGTGCCTCGGGATTGCGCGAAGCTAAGTCAGTCTCACTGACTTACAGACGCCGGTGTCTCGGGATTGCGCGAAGTTAAGTCAGTCTCACTGACTTACAGAAGCGGGAGTCTTGGGATTGAGCAAAGTTAAGTCAGTCTCACTGACTTACAGAAGCCGGTGTCTGGCGAATTTCGCGATGTGAGCAAACAAAATCACCTGCCCGAGAGCAGGTGACGCACCGAAGATGCATATTCATTACGGAGTTTCTTGCAGCGGATTCCAAGGCCCGAGCTGATGTCCTTTCCACTCGGTGCCGTCCTCGTACACTTCCTTTTTCCAAATCGGCACGGTCTGCTTGAGGCGCTCGATCGCGTATCGGCTCGCTTCATAGGCTTCCGCCCTGTGCGCGGAAGAGACGGCGATCACGACGCTGATTTCCCCAATGCCCACTGTGCCGATGCGATGCTCTATCGCGGTCAGCGTGCCCGGCCATTTGGCCGAGATTTCGTCTCCGATCTGCTTCATGGAGGACACCGCCATCGGCACATACGCCTCATACTCAAGCGTCACGGTGCGTTTGCCCGCAGTCCATTCCCGCGTCGCGCCGACGAAGGCGATGGCCGCGCCGTGATCAGGATGGTATACCTTATCCAATATCCCGTTTACATCAATCGGATGCTCAACCACAGTGAACAGCTCCGGTCCAATCGCCGTCCCGGTGCCGGCTTGTTCGCCGCTGCCTCCCGAGACGGGGGGCAGGAGCGCCAATTCGTCTTCGCGGCCGACTTCGGCGTCATCATGCGCATACGATTGATTTTGCGCCAAAAATGCGATTGAAATGATATCGGCGTGTTTGGGGTAAAGCTCCATCAAGCGGTCTTTGATCTGACCGGCCGTCAGCCGGGCTTCCGGCCATTCCGCTGTGACGGAGCGCGAACCGAACCGCTCCGCAAGCCCGGCAAAAAGAGATATCCTCCACACGGCTGCCATTGAATACGTCAACTCCCTTTCCGGAAACATTACCCACACTTTAGCAAGCATACCATACCGGTTCTGAAAATGTTATGCTAGAAACGACGATCAATACTGCAGCGAGGGAGGTTTGGTGCGATGCCGGCACTCGTTGACCGCTTTGGAAGAACCCACACCTATTTGCGGATTTCCGTAACGGACCGGTGCAACTTCCGCTGCTTGTACTGCATGCCGGAAGAAGGTATGCAATTCATGGATCAAGAGAAGCTGCTGACCTATCCGCAAATATTGGAGGTTGCCGGGGCCGCGGCGCGGCTCGGAATCCGCAAATTCCGCATTACCGGAGGCGAACCGCTTGTTCGTCCGGGCCTGGAACAGCTGATCGCCGGACTGGCCGAACTTCCCGGCGTAAAGGATATTTCACTGACGACCAACGGCCTTCTTCTTGCGCCGCAAGCCCGCAAACTGAAGGACACGGGACTTCACAGAGTCAATATCAGTCTGGACACGCTCGATGCCGCCCGGTTTCGTTTCATCGCCCGCAGGGGCGATTTGACAAGGGTGCTGGAGGGCGTGGAAGCCGCAGCCGAGGCGGGTCTTCAGCCGATCAAGCTGAACTGCGTATTGCTCAAGGGCGTGAACGAAGACGAAATCGGCCGTTTTTTGAAGCTGTCCGTGGATCAGCCGCTTCATATCCGATTCATCGAATATATGCCGATCGGACATGACGATGAGAACTGGCGCAGCCATTACTTGCCGCTCAGCCGGGTACTGGAAGAAGCGGAGAAGCTCGGTTACGCGGTCGAACAGGCGCAAGCCCCTACAGGGAGTGGCCCGTCCGAGGACTACAAAATCGCGGGAGCGGCCGGAACGTTCGGCTTGATTCATCCGGTCAGCAACCATTTTTGCCAGAACTGCAACCGGCTTCGGCTGACCGCCGACGGGAACATCAAGCCGTGTCTATATTGGGTCGACGAGCTCAATGTCCGGCCGGCTCTCGGCTCGCAAGAGGCGCTGGAAGCGTTGTTCCGGCGCGCGATGGACATCAAGCCGGAAAATCATGAGATGGCCGCCCTGCTCGCGGGCGAAGCGCAGTCGCATGTCCCGACCGAACGGCGCATGTCGCAGATCGGAGGCTGATGGAGGAACGCATGACCGGACCGAATGCGAAAAGAAGCTTCACCTTGCTGCATACGAACGACCTGCACAGCCATTTGGAACCGGCCGCGCAAATCGCGGGGTACGTGAAGGAAGTCCGCCGGAACGTACCGGCGGGCTCTCTGCTGGTCGTGGACTGCGGAGACTTCCTGGATCGGGCCCGGCCCGAAACGGAGGGGACGGACGGCGGCGTGAACCGCAATCTCCTGCTGTCGATCGGGTACGATGTGCTGGTGCCGGGAAACAACGAGGGACTGACTTACACGGCGGAACAGTTGGACGAACTGTATGCCGGCTTGCCGTCTCCCGTCGTCTGCGCCAATTTTCGGCCGCTGAACCCCGAACGCGCGGTTCCGTGGCTCGTTCCTTCCCTTACGGTCCGTAAAGCCGGTGTGACCATCGGCGTCACCGGGTTGACGGCCGCTTTTAACGATTACTACAAGCTGTTAGGCTGGAACGCATCCGACCCTTTCGAGGCCGCGGCGGAACAAGTGGCCAAGTTACGACGCACTTCGGACGTCGTCATCGTACTGTCCCATTTGGGGATTCGCAGCGACGAGAGGCTGGCCTCTTCTGTGGACGGAATCGACCTTATCCTGGGGGCGCATACGCATCATTTGCTGGAGAAGCCGTTATACGTAGGCCGCACGGCGATATGCGCCGCCGGAAAGTTCGGCCGGCACATCGGACACTTGGAGATCACGTATCATCCGGTGTCCGGCCAAATCGAAGTCGACGGGGGCTGCGTGCTGCTGGAAGACCGGAGCGAGGACGCCGAAGCGGCCCGAATCATCGCCGCGGGCCGGGAAGCCGCGGAACGGCGCATGAGCCGCGTAGTGGCCGTCCTTGACGCCCCGCTTGCCTGCGAGCTGGAACGCGAATCTCCTCTTGCCGTTCTGCTCGCGGCCGCCGTTAGGAAGCACACCGGTGCGGAAATCGGAGTCGTGAACGCCGGACAGCTTCTCAGCGGCTTGCCGGCCGGAGAAGTGACCGAACAAACGGTTCACGCCTTGTGTCCTTCGCCGATTAATCCTTGCACCATGCGCGTAACGGGGCGGGAACTGCTCCGTACGATGGAGGAAAGCTTGCAGCCGGAATATTATCGGCTTGAAATCCGCGGTTTCGGTTTCAGAGGTCACACGCTCGGCGTTTTGTGCTATGATGGCTTGCAGGCAGAGGCCGATTTATCGCAGCCCGCCGGCAGACGCATCACAAGCGTCCGCATCAACGGAGAACCTCTAGACCCGGACCGAGAATATAGAGTCGGCACGCTCGACATGTTCACCTTCGGCGTCGGTCATGTCGGCCTCAAGGAAGGCCGGAACGTCCGTTATTATTTGCCGGAATTTATCCGCGATCTGCTCGCCGAAGCGTTAAACGACCCGGCGATGATCGAACAAACCGCATATCCGCGAATTCTTTTCAAAGGACAACCGTCATGACCATTATCGAATCAGGAGTGAAAGATTTCTATGCTGCATTGGTTTGATTCCATCATTCTCGGCATTGTCGAGGGCTTGACCGAATTTCTCCCCGTCTCTTCGACGGGCCACATGATTTTGACGAACCAGCTGCTCGGCTATGGGAACGACACCCCGGAAGAGCTGAAAACGTTTGAAATCGTTATCCAGTTTGCGGCCATTTTGGCAATCGCCATCGTGTATCGTCATCGCATTCTGCAAGTTTTCGGACTGGGTCGCAAGGCTTCCGTCAAGGGCCTGTCCGTCGACTCGCTCCCGAAGCGCGGATTCAATATGATTCACGTCATTCTCGGGATTTTCCCCGCGTTGGCCGCGGCTTTTCTGTTTCGGCACCAGATCAAGGAGCTCGGCTTTCACACCGCTCCGGTGCTGTGGGCGCTTGTCGCCGGCGGCATTTACATGTGGGTGACTGAGGCGCTCTACGAATCGGGCAAAGTCAAACGCACGGCGGAAACGATGGATGAGATCTCCTATAAGCAAGCCTTTATCATCGGACTGATCCAAATCGTCTCGGCGGTGTGGCCGGGATTTTCCCGTTCGGGTTCGACGATCGCGGGCGGCATGCTCACCGGACTGAGCTATCGGGCTGCTGCAGATTTCTCGTTCTTCATCGCCATTCCGATCATGACGGCCGCCACGGGCTATGAACTGGTGAGCAATCTGGATCAGCTTCGTGCGGGTACGTTGGACGTCGGATTTTTGCTGACCGGTTTCATCGTTTCGTTCGTTGTGGCATGGGTTGTGGTCGTGGCATTCCTGAAGGTACTGCAAAAAATCAAGCTGAAATATTTTGCCTGGTATCGTTTCGCGCTCGCGGCCTTGTTTTATTTGCTGGTGATGAGATAAGCCAAAAATGATAACAAAGACCCTCCTCATCAGGAGGGTTTTTTGCTTGTATGGCGAATAATGTCATATAGTTTTCTGAAAACTATTGCCGTTTTCAAGGAAATCTCTTACAGTAGCATTATATAGAGACTTATGGACTAGTAGGCGTCCATCTGAGAAAAGGGGGAAAATCATAAAATGCGTATGTTGCCGCTGTCACTCTGCCGCCCCGGAATGAAGCTGGCCAAAACCATTTTTTCCGACGACGGGATGGTGCTTTTGGCTCAGGGAAAAGAACTGAGCGCTTCTTTCATCAAACGGCTGGGCGATTTGGGCTTCGGCGTCGTGTACATCGAGGATCCCCGTTTGGAAGGCGTCGAAGTTCCCGAGCTCATTACGGAGGAAACGCAGCGCAAAGCGATTGCCGCGATCCGCACCGCGTTTAAAGAGTTCACCGAGCAGCCCGGCCGAAGATCCTCGGTCACCTACCCGTATGTCGGCCGCAGCATGCGACAGATGATGAGCACGATCATGGACGAGTTAAGCCGCAACCGGGACGGCATGATTATGCTGATGAATATGCATTCCCTGGATCATTATTTGTATTCCCATTCGCTTAACGTCTGCGTTTATTCCACGATTCTGGGCATGGCCTACGGCCTGGAAAACGATCAATTGATGACGCTCGGCCTTGGCGCCATGCTGCACGACATCGGCAAAACGCAAATTCCGATAGAGGTGCTCGTTAAGCCGGGCAAGCTCTCCGACGAAGAATTCCGGCAAATCAAACGGCACACGGAACTCGGGTTCCAGCTTTTGAAAGACGAACCGAACATCCCTTTGCTGGCCGCGCACTGCGCCTTCCAGCACCATGAGAGACTTAACGGCACCGGATATCCGCGAGGCTTGAAGAGCGACGAAATTCACGAATATGCCAAATTGATCGCCATTGCGGATTCCTACGACGCGATGACCAGTCACCGTGTATACCGTAACGCCATGATGCCGCATGAGGCGGTCGAAGCTTTGTACGCGGGCAGCGGCACATTGTACGACACGAAAATGCTGGGGTTGTTCCGCGACAAGGTGGCCATTTACCCGATCGGAGTCGGGGTCAGGCTCAGCACGGGTCATAGCGCGGTGGTGGTCGACATCAATTCCGCCTATGCCCAGAGGCCGATCGTACGCGTGCTGACCGACGAACACGGCACGGATCTTCGGGAGCCCTACGACATGGATTTGTCGAAGCATTTGTCCGTGATGGTCGCCGAGATCGAATTCGAGCGGCGTGAAAGCAACACCATGCCTGCGTAACTGAATTCGATTTATACGCTATTATATCGGGCCGTTCACGCGCCGCAGCTCCGCCGCGCATGAACGGCCCGTTTTTACCGGGGGTCTCGTTTGCTTTCAACTGTTGCGAACAGTACAATTAACTGTAAATTACCGCCTCAGAATGGAGCAGCAGCATGAACGTTTTTCCCCTTTCGACCGATAAAATGAGGTTTGCGTCTCCGGCCGGCTGGACGCCGTTGTCGCCCGATTACGATCCCTGGGATCCGATCCGTTCCTTGCAGCGATATGGTCGTCACCGGCTTACGAGTGTCGAACTGACTGTAACGCATTTATGCAACATGAGATGCGAACATTGTGCGGTCGGGGACAGCCTTACCATGAAGGAAGCGCCGCATTTGCCGCTGAACGCCATTTTGCGGCGTCTCGACGAGCTGGAAGCGCTGGAGACGATCAGCTTGACCGGAGGAGAGCCTACGTTCCGGGAACAAACGGTACGCGAAATCATTGTACCGGTGTTGAAGTACGCCCGATCAAGGGGCATCCGGTCGCAATTGAATTCCAACGTCACGCTGGACTATGAGCGCTATGAGCAGATCGCGCCGTACCTCGACGTGATGCACATCTCCTTTAACTATACGCAGGCGGCGGATTTTCATCGTGTCGGATTCGCCAGGACCGGCCGGGATGTTTCCCCGGACGCTTCCGCGCGCATGTATGAACGAATGATGGATAACGCCCGCAGGCTGTCCGAAGGCGGATTGTTCGTGTCCGCGGAATCCATGATCAATTTTCGTACGCATGAAAAAATTGTCGACATACACAAGCTGATCGTTGAAATGGGCTGCAAGCGTCATGAAGTGCATCCGATGTATCCGAGCTCGTTCGCCTCTCATCTTCCGATGCTGACCCGGGAGCAGATGCTCGCGGCGATCGACCGGCTGCTGGATGAGAGAGACCCGGCTGTCTGGATGTTGTTCGGCACGCTTCCGCTTTTTGCCTGCTCGGATGATCCTGAAGAACGCCGGTTGATCCGAAGGCTCCGGACGGAGCCTAACGTCACGGTGAGGAACGACCCGGACGGGCGAAACCGCGTGAATGTCAACCTGTTCAGCGGAGATGTGTACGTAACCGATTTTGCCGCGATTCCCGCTTTTGGCAACGTCAGGGATGAGAGGCTGGAGGACGTCTTCGAGCGGTGGCAGCGACATCCGTTTCAACAAGGAGTGAGCTGCCACTGTGAATCCGCGGCGTGCTGTGGACCGAATCTTCTCGTGTCGAATATGTATTACCGGGATGTAGACTTCCGTACGAGGCGGGCCATCCCCTGACCGGTCAAAGCGCCAGCTTCTTCGGCGTACCGAGGGAACTGCGTATATGAAGGAGCGGAATACATTTTGGAATTTCATTGGGGAAGTATTTTTTGGAACTTGCTTCTTGTCCTGTTTCTCGTATTTCTCAATGCGTTTTTCGTGGCGTCGGAGTTTGCGCTTGTTCGCGTGCGTCAGTCCAGGCTGACCCAGCTGCAAAACGAGGGCAACACTTTGGCGCGCTACGCTTTGAAGGTTAACCAGAAGCTGGATGTCTACTTATCCGCGACGCAGCTTGGAATCACGCTGGCCTCTCTGGGTCTCGGCTGGGTGGGGGAACCCGCTATTGCCGGTTTAATCGTGATCCCGATCCTGGACCGGTTCGGAGTTACGGATCCGACCGTGGTTCATACAATTTCCTATATTGTCGCGTTCAGTATCATCACTTTCCTGCATATCGTACTGGGGGAGCTTGCTCCGAAATCGCTTGCGATCCAAAAAGCGGTGGGCGTATCTTTGTGGCTTTCCTGGCCTCTTCTCATGTTTTACCGGCTGTTTTTGCCCGTAATCTGGCTGCTGAACGGGGCGGCCAACCAGCTGCTCAAGCTGATCGGCGTGCAACCGGCGGGAGAGCACGAAGCGGCACACACGGAAGAAGAAATCCGCATCCTCATGAACGAAAGCGCCAAAAGCGGCATTATCGACAAGGATGAAATGACGCTTTTCGACAACGTGTTCGAGTTTGCGGACCGGGTAGCCCGCGAGGTTATGCTTCCCAGAACGGACATGGACTGTCTGTTCACGAACAACAGCTTCGAAGAAAATATGAAGCACGTCTATTCGACCAAGCATACCCGTTTTCCCGTCGCTGTCGAGGACAAAGACCAAATCATCGGCTTCGTGCATATTACGGATTTGCTGACGGCCGACCCGGACGAAGAACATGATTTGAACACGTTCCTCCGCCCCATTCTCAGCGTGCCGGAAACGATGGAGATCAGCAAAGTGCTGAAACTGATGCAGCGCAGAAAATCGCAGCTGGCCATCGTCATCGACGAATACGGCGGCACGGCGGGCATGCTGACGGCGGAAATGATTTTGGAGGAGCTGGTCGGCGAAATGCAGGACGAATTCGACGACGAGCTGCCTGAAGTGATGGTGAAAGGCGACGTCACCTCGGTCGAAGGGCGGATGTTGATCGAAGACGTCAACGACTTGTTCGGACTCGAAATCGAAGACGAGGAAGTGGACACGATCGGCGGATGGCTGTTCAATCATTTGGAGGGCAACATTTCCAAAGGCCAGAAAGTCAACTACGACGGATTCGTATTCGAGATCGCCCAGGCGGAGAGGCTTCGCGTGCTGAGGGTGCACATTTACCGCATCAAGCAGATAAAGCCGGAAGCGGTCATCACCGCAGTGCCCAACGAACCGGAAAGGCGAGAGTAAACGAAGGTTTAGCCGGCACGTCCGGAGAGGAGAGAATCCATGCCGCTTCGCCAGTTTATGTTAATCGTTTTTTCGCTCGTTTTTTTGTATTTGCTGTTTACAACCGGCGCGCCGTTCTTGCTGGCGCTTGTGGTCGCTATCTTCTTGGAGCCCCTCACGCTGCTGTTGATCAATCAAGCAAAAATGAACCGGCTGGCGGCCTCCACCATTTCCAGCACGTTGTTCACCGTTTTGCTGCTGGGTCTGGCGGCATTGATCGGCATGAAAGTCGTCACCGAATTGACGGCTTTCATGGAGAACGTGCCGAATTATTTGAAGAATGCCAACACTTATTTGACCGATCTGCTGGAAAGAGCGCAGTCCTATTCTTCCGGAGGCGAGGCACCGCAGCCCGGGCAGCTGGAGAGTTGGCTGTCCAAAGCAACGGAAGTGCTGGCGAGCTTGTCGAGGTCGGCTTCTGCCACTTTGCTCAATTTCGCTTCCGGGATTCCGAACTTTTTCATTTTCTTCATTGTGTTTTTGGTGGCTGTCTACTTGTTCACCCTGAGCCTACCTATGATGAAGCAATCGTTCCTGTCGCTGTTCGAAGAGAAGTCCCGCCTCCAAATGGAACAGGTGCTCGCCAGCCTGCGCAAGTCGGTGTTCGGCTTTTTGAGGGCGCAAATGCTGCTCAGCGTCATTACCTACATCGTTTGTTTCGTCGGCTTGTTGATCATCGGTACCGGTTATCCGCTTGCGATTTCCTTGCTTATCGTCGTTGTGGACATTTTGCCGGTGCTCGGAACCGGGTCCGTCCTTGTACCGTGGGCGGCTTACCAGCTCGTGGTCGGTGATGTTTTCACGGGGATCGGCCTGCTGCTTCTCTTCATCGCCATCACCGTCATCCGGCGTATCGTGGAGCCGAAAATATTGGGAGACGCCGTGGGCATCGGAGCGTTGTCCGCGCTCATCAGCCTGTATGTCGGGTATGAGCTGGTCGGCGTTGTCGGCGTGTTCCTGGGTCCGATCGTCATCATCGTTTTCGTCGCCGCGCGCAGAGCGGGGCTGCTCGATTTCAAAATCAAGCTGGACTAATCGAATCTTGTCCGAGAAACCGCCATTCTGGCGGTTTTTTTGTTGCCCGGGACTATTTGCCCAGATGGATTTCATAGGATAAAAACGAAGTGTCGTTCCGGCATGACCGGGCAAACGACCGGAGGGAGGTCGGCGATGATGCAAGACGGACAGGTGCGGGAGTGGAGACCTTATGTCGGCCGCTGGGATCCGTGTCCCCCGATCCTGGTGAAAAGGTATATCGTACCGCCCAATCAGTACATTCCTTATCAGCCGATGAATTGGCCGCAATTTTCGATCGATGAGGCGCTATTTCGCGGGACTCTGTGGCCGGGACTCTTCAGTCCTTACGTTCCCAGCAAAACCTGAAAAGGAGGTTGCGAGATGACGGATCCTAACGATTCCGCGGAACGGCCGACTCCGCAAGGAATGCCTCCGGGGGGCGGGGATGAGGCGTATCGCAGGCAACTCGAAGAAATCCAGAAGGTGGATTTCGCCTTGGTGGAGCTGAATCTGTATCTGGATACCCATCCGACCGACCTGCAGGCGCTTCGGCAATTCAACCAGCTGGCGCAAAGGCGGCAGCAGCTGTGCTATGCGTTCGAGATGACTTACGGCCCGCTCATGCACTTCGGACACAGCTTTTCCCGGTTTCCCTGGCAGTGGCCGGATACGCCTTGGCCTTGGCAGGTATGAGGAGGCGAGTCTATGTGGATCTACGAAAAAAAACTTCAATATCCCGTTCGGGTAAGCAAGTGCGATCCCATGATGGCCAAATTTTTGCGGGAACAGTACGGAGGAGCGGACGGAGAGCTGTCGGCGGCGCTGCGGTATTTCAATCAGCGGTATTCCATCCCGGATAAAGTGATTGGCCTGCTGACGGATATCGGCACAGAAGAGCTCGCCCACCTGGAAATGATCGCGACGATGATCTTCAAGCTGACCAAGGATGCAGATGTGGAGCAGTTAAAAGCGAGCGGCCTCGGCGCGCATTATGCCGCCCATGACCGCGCGCTGCAATATAAGGACGCATCCGGGGTGCCGTGGACGGCGGCCTATATTCAGGCCAAAGGCGATCCGCTGGCCGACTTGTATGAGGATATCGCCGCGGAAGAGAAGGCGAGGGCCACGTACCAGTGGCTGATCGATCTGACGGACGACGTGGACTTGCAAGACGGCCTGAAATTTTTGCGGGAGCGTGAAATCGTGCATTCGATGCGATTCCGGGAAGCGGTCGAAATCATCAAAGCCGACCGGGAGCAGAAAAAAATATTTTAAGGAATAGTGCGCCCCTGAAAGGGGGTTTTTGTTTTGATCGGCTGTTTTGCAGCTTTCTCGTAAAAAAAAGGAGAAACCTTCCAACTGTCGTATTCGTATGAATTGGAACAAATGCACAGCCGCTATCCAAAAGGGGGTGATCTTTCGTTGGAAACGCTGATGATCGTTCTGTTCTTTATCGGAGCCGGATACGCGGTTTTTTCGTTGACCGTCGGGGATTGGCTCGGCTTTGAGTTTCACGCCGGGGATTTGCCGTTTTTGTCTCCCACGGTGATCGCAACTTTCCTGACGGTGTTCGGAGGCATCGGCTATATGCTGCTTTACGAGACCGATTGGCCGGCTCTGCCGGCAGCGGCCGTTTCCTTGCTGGGAGGGCTTGGGGTCTCAACGGTCGTGATGTTCCTCGTGGTCATTCCCCTGCATGCCGCCGAGAAAGGCGCGGCGTTATCTTCGAAAGCGATGATCGGTTTGGAAGCGGAAGTCGTAACCTCGATTGACGGGACCCAACTGGGAGAAATCGTGTATTTGCAGGGAGGCACCCGCCACAGCGCGCCTGCCAAAACGGTCGAAGGCGCCTTCATTCCGCAAGGCTCCGCCGTCCGAATCGTCGGGGAGACGGCCGGCACGTTCGTGGTGGAGCCGGTCCCTGTGGCCCCGGTGGCGCACATTCTGAACTAAAGAGAGGAAGAATCCGATTTGGACATGACATTGTTGGTTCCGGTTGGCATTGTAGTTGTCGTTATTTTGCTTATTCTCGTTTTTGCATCCCGTTATCGCACGGTTAAGGCCGATCAGGCCATGATCGTCACCGGAGCTCTCACCCGTGACGGTATGAAAATCGTGAAAGCCGGCGGCGCGTTCGTCTGGCCCGTGGTCCAGAACGCCACCTTCTTGACGCTGCAGGTGCAGACGCTGGACATCCACACTCCTGAAGTTTATACGATGCACGGCGTTCCGGTTATGGTGGACGGCGTAGCGCAGATCAAAATCAAAGGCGATCAGGAGTCGATCGCGACGGCGGCCGAGCAGTTTCTTGGCAAACCGGATCAGGAGCTTAATAGCATCGCTACGCAGACGATGGAAGGTCACCTGCGGGCCATTCTCGGCACGATGACCGTGGAGGACGTTTATCGCAACCGCGAAGTGTTCGCACGCAAAGTGCAAGAAGTTGCCGCAAGCGATTTGAATAAAATGGGGCTGCAAATCGTTTCCTTTACGATCCGGGATGTCCGCGACAAAAACGGTTATCTGGACGCCTTGGGGCAGCCGCAGATCGCGTCGGTGAAGCGCGACGCCGAGATTGCCAAGGCGAATGCGCTCCGGGATGAGCAGATCGCCAAATCGAAAGCGCTGGAGGAAGGCAAAAAAGCCGAGTATACGGCGGAGACGAATATCGCGGAAGCGTCCAAGACGATGGAAGTGCACAAAGCTGCTTTTAAACAGGAACAGGACATGAAAAAAGCCGAGGCCGACCAGGCTTATAAATTGCAGGAGGTCAAAACGCTGCAGTCGGTAAAGGCGGAGGAAATGCAAATTCAGGTGATCGAAAGAGAAAAGCAGATCGAATTGGAGGCCAAAGAGATCGAGCGGCGTGAGCGCGAGCTGGTGGCCACCGTGAAGAAGCAGGCAGAGGCCGAACGTTTCGCGCAGGAGCAGCGGGCGGAAGCCGAGCGCTACCAAATTGAAGCCCGGGCGAAGGCGGAAGCCGAAGCGGTCCGGCTGGCGGGTAACGCCAACGCGGACAAGGAGCGGGCGGAAGGTACGGCGGAGGCCGACGTGATCCGGCTGAAAGGTCTTGCCGAAGCCGAGGCGAAGGACAAAATCGCCGACGCCTTGCAGAAGTACGGGCAAGCAGCGGTGGTGGAACTTATCATTCAGAAGTTCCCGGATATTGCGCGAGCCATTGCGGAGCCGCTATCCAAAACGGAGAAAATCGTGATCGTCGACGGAGGATCCGCCGGCCCCAACGGCGGCGCCGGCAAGGTGACCGGTTATGTGACGGACCTGCTCGCCAAAATGCCGGAGACGGTGGGTGCTCTTACCGGCATCGACCTGAATCAATTGGTGAAGCGGCTGGCAGAAGGAAACTCATCGCTGAATCAAAAGTCGGGTTCCGATGGCACTAACATATAAGCATGTGTTTATATGATTTGTCCCGGCTTGGGGAATCGATTATGATGGGGAGAAAAACGAACATGGAGTGCGATCATGAACCGTTTGCCCTCTCCCGAAGCCGTCCTATTCGACTTGGACGGCACCTTGTTTCAGACTGAAACTTTGCTGGAAACCGTTCATCGCCGCGTTTTCGATACCCTTCGCAGCGAACGGCTGTACTTGGCTGAAACGCCGCCGATCGACAAGCTGCTGGGCTCACTCGGCATGCTGCTCACGGATATCTGGCAGCGCGTTATGCCCGACGCGTCTCCCGCGGCTCAGGAACGGGCCAACGTATTGTTGCTGCAATACGAGCTGGAGGAGCTGGCGCTCGGACGCGGATCGTTGTATCCGGGGGTTCGCGAGACGTTGGATACGTTGCGCGCACGAGGAATCCGCCTATTCATCGCCAGCAACGGACTGGAAGCGTACGTGAAAGGCGTTCCACAGGTGAAGGGCATTGCGGAGCTGTTCGAAGGAACCTACAGCGCGGGAGAATTCGGAACCGCATCGAAGGTGGAGTTGGTCAGGCGACTGCTGGATACATTCGGAGTGCGAAGCGCCTGGATGGTGGGAGACCGGTCCTCCGACGTGGAAGCGGGCAAAAGCAACGGCTTGTCCGTCATCGGCTGCGATTACGCCGGTTTTGGCCGCGAAGGTGAGCTGGACGGTGCGGATGCCGTCATCCGCACGTTTCCCGAGCTTCTGTCCTTGCTGCCGGAATAGCGAAAGGTGAATACCCCGAATGGCGGGCGTACCATGGCCCGCGATTCGGGGTATTTTCGTCAATCTTCCGCTGAGACGTCAGGATCGGGGGAAGCAGCGAGAGCGGATTCCTCTTCCGGAAGCGCGTCTGTCAGAGAACTGTGAAGGCGGCTGTGCGTTTCCAGCTTCTTCCCGTACAGCCAGAGCGCATATTCGATCGGCCGCGTGATCGCCTTGCGGTAAATTTCTTTTTCCCCGGTAAGCTTGAACACCTCGCGTGAAGGCTTGGGGTTCACCTCGATTAGCCAAACCCGCCCGTTCCGGTCGATGGCCAAATCCAGCGCCAGCTCGCACAGAGCTCCAAAATGCGCTTCCAGCCGCTTAGAGATTTCGATGCCGAGCGACTCGGCAGACTCCATAATCTTGTCGATTTCCGTATCGACGTCGACCCAATGATGGAGGAGCAATTCCATCGAAGCCGCTTCTCCGCCACCATGCAGATTGGAAGTGATGCTTTTGAACGCGCCGACCCGGCCTGCACACCCTGTCACTTCCCATTCGCCGCTGCCGTTTTTCTGCACCAACATCCTGTAGTCATGAATTCGGCCGTTCGGCAGCTTAATGTTCAGTCCTTGCTGGACAATGTAGCGGTCCCCGCCCAAATCCCAGGAACGGATCACGGAGGATAGATTTTCTCGCCTTACTCGTCTCGGAGCGACGATGGCCCGCCGATGATCGCGGCCTTGCAGCAGCAACTGCCCGCCCCGAAGACGGTCGATGCGCAAAATACCCCGCCCTCCTGTGCCGTTAATCGGCTTGAAGTACACCGACGGATACTTTTTGAGCATGGCCGCTACGTCTTCCGGCGATTGATAGAGCCGGGTGGCCGGCAGGTGGGGCCGTATGGCCGGCTCTTGCAGCAGCGTGCGGTGGATGGTCCACTTGTTTCGGAGCGGCCGGTTCAAATAGGTGAGATGGCCGTACTTTTTACGGAATTCGAGCAGCCGCTGAAAACGAGCGCTCCTTTGATAACGGCAACGGTCGTAAATCAGATGCGGGAATCTCACCCAGCGGCGAACCCAGTTTTTACGATTCGGCAAGTAGACCATCGCGTGGATCCGTTCCGTTTTCGGTTCCACATCGTCCGGTGTAAAGACGAAAACTTGCAGTCCCCGCCGTTTTCCGGCCGCTGTCATTTTCTCATAGATCTTGCGTTCTTCCAGTGAGCGGCGATCGTTCAAATACAGCGTCATGATCCCCAGCAGCGGCTGAGCCGACATGGGGTTCACCTCCCGGCCGAACAGGTTTCATGTCAAAATTTCCGATGCGGCGGTAACTTTTCGGGCCTGAAGCCGCCGTCGATGCAAAAACAGGCAGTATTGAAAAATCCGCTCGAGCGATTTGTTGCGGATATGGGACTCGTCGAACTTCATCGGCTTCGAATTCGCCTCGAAGAACCAGACTTCTCCGCGTTCGTCGACACCCAAATCCATCGACATCTCCGCCAGCCGGGACCGGGAGGCGCGTTCGATTTGTTTGGCCAGAATGACGGCCGCGCGGCGAACTTTTCTCAGCACGCGGGCCGTTTTCTTCTCGCCGAACAGGAGGGAGAGCAGCTTCTGCGGATCCTCAATATTTCCTCCGCGCGGGACATGCGTCGTAATGCTGCTGTCGCCAGCCACGCGGGCGCCCATTCCGGTCAACTCCCACCTTCCGGACCCGTTTTTCTGCACAAGCGCGCGCAAATCGAAAGGGCGGTCTTGCACGGAGGCGAGCCGGATTCCTTGCTGGGCGATATACGCTTCGCCGATGGAATCGGAATGTTTACAGACCCGCTCCCATAATTTTTCGAGCGAGGAGAGCCGGTAAGTGCGGCTTCCTTTGTCGTCCTGAATCTGAAGGCGGTACGGAAGCGGCTTCTCCTGCTCGATGCTTACCGCCATGATCCCAACGCCGGCTTTGCCTCTTACCGGCTTGAGATACAGGAGCTCGTGACGTTTCAACAGACGCTGCAAGACCGCGGGCTCCGTAAGCTTTTTCGTCTCCGGAATATAACGCCGCGTCCTGCTATGTTCATTCAGCCATTTAAACAGCGACCATTTGTTGAAAAAACGCCGGTTGAACAAGCGCATGCCGGGCTGTCTTCCGATCGCCGATAATTTTCGCTGCACATGCGGCAGCCGTTCGTCTTCCCTAAGCGGAATACGGTTATAGACGATGCCGGGCCGCGGAAACCAGGAGGCCACCCAGGCCTGGTCTTCCTGCCGGTACGTATAGCCGAGTACGCGCGCCGATTTGAGCTTCAAATTTTTCACGGTCACGACGTAAGTCGTAATGCCCATGGATTCTCCGGTTCGAATCAGATCGGCGAAGTTTCGCCGGTTGCCCCGAAACAGCTGCACATCGTCTTCGATCGTGAGAATGGCTACGACCGGTTTGTCTGCCGACTGCTTGATCACGACGCGGTGGGAGAAGGCTTCGTCAAGCATCTGGTTTCCCCTCCGTGTTTAGGAACTTGCTTAAATACAAGCAATGTTCGAGGATGTATCCCAGTGATGCCCGTCCCTGCTCCTTGAGCGCCGGATGCTTGAAGATGGAACGCCCGGGTTTGGCGTTGGCTTCGAACATCCATACGTAACCTTTGCTGTCGATGCCGATATCCAGCCCCAATTCGCCAAGGGTGTGGGCGTAATTCCGTTCGATCGCCTCCGACAGCTTGACGGCCACGTGCTTCGCTTCCTGTATCACCTCTCCCGTCCGGTTGAGGAACGTGCCGTTCAGCGCCTGTTCAGGAGTCATCAGCGAACCGCCGTTTTTGATATGGGTCGTAACGCTGCCGCGGCCGGCTTTTTTGGCGCCGATGGCGGCGACTACCCAGCGGTTGGCACCATCCTTGTGCATATGGAAGCGAAAGTCGATCGGGCAGTTGTCGATTTCCACAAGCCGGATGCCTTGCTGCGCGACGTAATGATTCAAACCGGCGCCATGCCTTGCCCGGAGCATTTTCATCAGCGAGTCGAACTTGTTAAACCGCAGAAGGACGTTGTGGCCGTCCCGTCGGTACCGAACGAAGTAGCCCCGCCGGGGATGATAGGTCAGTCGGTAAATGCCGATCCCCAAACTCCCGGCCGACGGTTTGTAGTATATGAAATGATGCTTTTCCAGCATTTCGCGGATTCGTTCGGGTGTCGGATTGTTCACGGATTCGGGCAGGTGCCGCACGGCTTCCGGATCATTATCGAGCAGCTTGTAGACATCCGACTTGTTGAAGAAGCTCCAGTTGAAAAAAGGAATCCGTTTACGCACGAACCGCTCCCGCAAGGAAGTGAGATGCATGCCGGTTTCCGCTTTACGGCTGGGCAGCCGGTTGTACACCACGTCCGGAAACGGAACGACCCGCCGGACCCAGCCGCCGCCGGAATCGAGAAACCAACCGTGGACCGTTTCTTGCTGCCAATTGATATCCCGGGGCGTAAAAGCGAAAAAATAGGCGCGTTTGTCCGCCGCTTTTAACAGTTGCCGGACAAATTCGGTCCGATCCCCGAACGGGCTTGCCGGCGATCTCATTCGGCCGTCCGTTAGTACGCCGACAAGCGGTCCGAGCTGGATCTCACCCTCTTGCTCGTCGTGCAAATAGATGCGGCCCGGCTTCGGAATGCGGGTGATACGCCGAATCCCTGCAGACACGTAGAGATGGTGGCCGCTGCGCTTGATCGTCCGCACCGATGCGGGAATCGTTTCCCGGCCGAGCTTGACGTTCACCCATTTGCGTCCGCCGAGCTTGAGCAGCTTCGCCAGCGGGCGGGATAACCAAACGATCGGTTCCGATTGCTGTGTGAAATGGACGTTACAGATGGTCAAACTCATGAATTACCCTCCCATGCGGTCGAAGCAAGATGGATCGGGCGTATGCGATCGGCCGCACCTGTGCCGCGACGGCGGCGGATTTGCCGATGCCGGCCATGGCGGTACGCCCGGGTTTCGAGTTGGCTTCCAAAAACCAGAGGCGGCCGGTGCGGTCTACGCCGAAATCTAGGCCTAATTCTGAGAATCGACCGTAATGCTCCTCCAGCCTCCGGACCAATCGCCGACAGCTGTCGCGGATTTCCTGGAGAAGGTCATCCGCGCGGTCCGACCCGAACAGCCTGGTAAGCAGATCCTCGGCGGGCTTGGAGGTTCCGCCTCCGTGCAGATTGGCCGTCACGGTGCCGGGCCGGCCGCATCGGGCGGCGATCCCGGTCAACCTCCACCGGCCTTTGCCGTTTTTCTGCACGAGCGCTCGAAGGTCGAACGGATGGCCGTCGACATCTCTTAGGTCCAGCATCGGCTGCATCAAGTAAATACGGCTTCCGATCCAACGGTCCAGACTGTCCGCGGCGGCTTGCTCGCTGCGGAACGACACCAAGAAGGGACGGTTGTCGCCGTAACGCCCTTGAAGCGTAACCGTTCCGTCCGGTTGTCGGACATAGGCGATCACCCGACGCCCCTGACTGCCGTGAACGGGCTTTAAGAACGCCGAGTCATTGTGCCTGTGCAGCCACGAACGGAGCGAATCCGGTCCGCCGTACAATTCCGTCGGGGGGAGCAATGGCGCGAGTTGTTCATCCTTGTACAGCACGTCGTACACGAGCTTTTTGTGCGGCAGCTTCGCGTTCAATTGAACCAGCCGGCGTCCTTCCACCATGCGGCGAAGTGCAAGCCGGAAGCGAAACCGCTCCTCCCGGTCGGCGGGCCAAGCGCGATCGTATAACACGGCCGGCACCGGCCGGCGCCCGCTGACCCATCGGCCGGCCGCATCGTCCCAAGTCCAGCCGTTGACGGAATCGTCCTCCGCGGACCAGGTCCACGGAGCGAACGCGAAGACCGGCAGCCCGGCCAGGCTTCCGGTCTTCATAAGCCGGCGGACATACTCGCTCTCGTTGAAGGGCGGATCGCTCCGATGTTCACATACGAGAATCCCGAGCGCGGCAGCGCCGGGTTTAAAATCCGGACAAATAACAGGCATATTGAATCATCATCCGCACCGAAGGGCGGATTTTCCCCTCTGTTAATGGCGTATTATCGTTTTTGGACGGTTTCGAGTTGACCTCGAGCAGCCAGACGCGGCCGGATGTATCGAGCGCCAAATCGATGCCGAGCTCCCCGAACTCCGCGGGAATGCGTTCGTCGATTCCTTCCGCGATTTCGAGCGCGGCCTGTTTCAGCTTGAGAGCGGCATTGGCGCGATAAGGCAGAGGCAGATTGGACTTGACGACGGCTTCCTTGACCTTAGAAAGCGTTCCTCCGCGGGCCAGGTTGGAAACGAAATGATCGGTTCCGGCCGTGCGGCCTACGATCGAGGTTACGGTCCACCGGCCTTTTGCGTTTTTCTGCACTAGCGCACGGAAATCGACCGGGCGTCCGCCGACATCGATCAAGTTGAGTCCTTGCTGGATTAAATAGTGAACGGATTTCATCTTGGCCGAGATGGACGCATATAATTTGCCGAGATTTTCAAACGTCTGTCTTCGCGTGCCGCTCAAGGTGGCATACGAAGCCTGCCAACTGTCGGGACCTACGCGTGCCAACCGGATAATGCCTTTGCCGAGGCTGCCGCGCACCGGCTTCAAGAAGACCGGCGAATAGCGCGAGCACATGCTTTTCAGCACGGCGAAGCTGCGCAAGGAGCGGGATTCCGGCAAATATTGATGCAGATTCCCGTCCTTCTTCAAAGCTTCGAACACTTCCGACTTGTCGAGAAATTTTTCGTTGAACACGTGAGCTCCGTCGTTCTGTTTGATTTCTTTGATGAAACGCTTCACGACCGGCAAATTTTCCAGCTTGCGGGAAGTGAGCCGGTTATGAACGACATCCGGAGCGGGCATGAGGATCTGTCTCCAACCGTTGCGGTAAACCCAGCCCTGAAGCACAGCGTTGTTCAGCCCGAGCGCAGCGGGGGTGAAGAAATAGACGAAAGCGCCATAGTTGTTGCAGGCTTCCGTCAATTCCCGACAAAATAACGTGATGTCTCCAAAAGGTTTGTCTGCCGCATTCGGGTAATCTTTACTGATGAGAACACCGATCAACGGCCCCAAGGCGAGCGAGCGGGTCGACGCGAGATACTGTGCGCGCAGCGGAGTTCCCTCGTAAACTCCCAATCTGCGTGCGAGCGTTTGACTCATTCTCAGTCCTTCATACCGGGGAACCGGGACGATGGCGACGGAGTGCCGGAACGAACCGAATTGCAGGGTGAGCTGCTCGGCCGGGATTTTGAGCCGTTTCATCAGATTTTCCCCCAGCATCAGAACGTCGTCGGAGAGGATGCCGGAACTGATGACCCGGACGTTGATTTTCGGGGTGGACATGAACGGAACTCCTTCCACGTTGCTCGGTCTCGGCGACGGTTTTTGCAGGGCTCCTTCCCATAGGCTCGCAACAATACTTCATCATATGAGGACATCTATTCATCGGTGATTGACCATAATGAAACGGAAAGGAGGCGGCGGCATGGCGGACGAGGGCAAGGAGATCGCGCGGCGGAAAGCGGATCATATCCGGATCGTGCTGGAACAGCCGGTACAGGGTGCCGGTGTTACCGCAGGATTCGAAGCATACCGTTTCCGGCACGCCGCGCTGCCGGAGCTCGCCTTCGAGGAGGTTAAGCTGGAGACGCGCTTTCTCGGCCGAAAGCGAAGAACTCCGCTCCTGATCAGCAGCATGACGGGAGGCACGGAGGAGGCGGGCGCCATCAACCGGCGGCTTGCGCGGGCGGCAGAGGAGAGAGGCTGGTCGCTGGCACTCGGATCGATGCGCGCGGCGCTTGCGAAGGAAGAGCTCGCCTCCACTTTCGACGTGCGTCGGGAGGCCCCCTCCGTGCCGGTGATCGCCAACTTAGGCGCCGTGCAATTGAATTACGGCCTTGGCCCGGACGACTGCAGGAGGGCCGTGGAGCTTTGCCGCGCCGATGCGCTCGTGCTTCATTTGAACGCACTGCAGGAAGTTTTCCAACCCGCAGGAGATACCGATTTTCGCGGCGTCCTGCGACGGATCGAGGAAGTGTGCCGGCGGCTTGAAATCCCGGTCGGCGTCAAAGAAGTCGGGTGGGGGATCGACGGGCCGGCTGCGAGGAAGCTGGCGGACGCCGGCGCCGCGTTTATTGATGTAGCGGGAGCAGGCGGCACTTCCTGGAGTCAGGTGGAGAAGTACCGCCAGCACGATCCGTTGATCCGGGCCGCCGCGGAAGCGTTCGCAGATTGGGGGATGCCGACGGCGGAATGCGTTCGGGAAGTAAGAGCGGAGCTGCCGGACATACCGCTGATTGCCAGCGGCGGACTGGCCAGCGGCATCGATGCCGCGAAAGCGCTGGCGCTGGGAGCCGATCTGGCCGGTTTCGGCCGGTCGCTGCTCCGGGAGGCGGCATCCGAGGGAGACGTGGCGAGGCAGCTGGAACGGATCGAGCTCGAATTGCGGACCGCGATGTTCGCGACCGGCGCCGGCACGCCGGAGGAGCTGCGCGGCCGCCTCATTCGCCGATAAGGCTGCAACCGTCGAAAGGCTGAGCAAACAAAACAAGCTGTCGAGAAAGTCTCGACAGCCATTTCATTGTTCTATCTGTTTAACACGACAATGCGTTAATACAGTATAATCTAGGTAATCTTATAACCGAATGGACGGTGCCAGCATGCTGCGTTCCAATCGAGATAAACAGCAAAATTCGTAGTCTTCTTCAAGATGATCTTGCTTGGTTACTACTACGGCATCCGTTCGGAGCCGATCTGCGCGAAACCTCGGATATCGACGCCAGAGACGAAGTGGGCCGTCTGGCCGCGGCGGTGAACGGCATGATCGGCAGCTTGCGCGGCACGGTCTGCGGCATTCTCCAGTCCGCGGAAGGGGTTGCCGCCGCCGCCCAGCAAATCTCGGCCAGCACGGAAGAGATTGCAAGCGGCAGCACAGCGAGGCGGACGCCGCACAGACAATGACCGAGATGTTCCGCGAGCTGTCGGCCGCGATCCAATCTATGGCGCGCAGCGGCGGAGCAGGCGGCGGAGCTAGCGGCATCGACGACGGGCGTTGCGCAGGAAGGCGGCAAAGCGGTCCATTCTTCGATAGAAGGCATGAACCGGGTGAACGAGCAGATGGCGCGACTGGAAGAAGATTCGAACCGGATCGGCGACATTATCGAAGTCATCGACGAGATCGTCGAACAGACGCCGTCTTACGCCGCGGGGGTGAGCGATTCTCTTCACTCGCTCGCGAAGGCGAGAAGATCGGCGTTCAAGCGATCCGCGTGCGTAATGAACAGGCCGTGCGCCGCATTTTCGTATACGATGAACCGGTTCCCGGGAATGAGCTCCGCGGATTTTTTGCCGCAGAGGTGGATCGGAGCCGAGACGTCGCGATCTCCGTGGATGATCAGGGCGGGCACCCGGATCTGCCGCATGTCCTCGCGCAGATCCGTCGTGAAGTTCGTGCGGTTGCACGCATCGGTTGCTCTCGGAGAACACTGCAGGCAGAGCTGGATCATCCATTGCACCATCTCCGGCGAGACATTGTTCTCCGGCAGGTCAAGGGCAAAGAACGGCGCGGCGTAGTCGGCCAGCCATTTCGGGCGATCCGCGTTCATGATCTCAAGGCCCTTGTTGAACAGGTCCAGATCGATACCGTCGGGGTTATCTTCGGTCTTCATCGGGAACGGCGCGCTTGCGCTGATCAGGGCAATCCTGGCGATGCGGCCGGCGCCGTGGCGGGTCAGATAGCGGACGACCTCTCCGCCGCCCATCGAGTGGCTGACAAGGAAGACATCGCGAAGGTCAAGATGGTTGATCAGGGCCGCAAGGTCGTCCGCCAGCGTATCATAGTCGTAACCGTCCCAGGGACTGTCGGAACGGCCATGGCCGCGCCGGTCATAGGCAATGCAGCGGAATCCCCGGGAAGCCAGATAGGGAAGCTGGTACTCCCACATTTCCGTTCCCAGATAGACGGAGGACACGAATACGACGGGCGTCCCCGCCCCCCAATCCTTGTAAAACAACCGGGTGGAATCTGCTCCTTCAACGTACGGCATACTTCATCGTCCTCCTTGAATGGATTGGTCATTGCGGATGACTGTGCGGTGAATGCCGGCGGGCCAGGGGTGCCGCCTTCCGATGTCTGGATTCGTGGCTCGCCTCCACAACCAAAGCGTACACCGTGTTCGCTGCGGCCAACAATCACGGGTTTCCGATGATATCGATCGTATTCGGTAATCAAAATTAGAAACAATTGGTAAGATGGGGCTTCTGGGATATAATCGGGATAGCGAGACAACGTGGAAGTGGTGATGAAGATTGGAATTGAGACAGTTGGAGTATTTTGCCGCCGTATGCAAGGAAATGCACTTCTCCAGAGCAGCCGAGAACCTGTGCACCACGCAATCGAACCTGAGTCAGCAAATCAAATTTCTGGAGAATGAACTCGGTACGCCGCTTTTCGACCGCATCGGCAAGCGCATTGCGCTGACGGACGCGGGGAAGATTCTGCTGGAGCAGGCGCACGGCATTTTTGAACGGATCGACTATACGAAAGGCGCCATCGCAGGCCTCAGGAGAATGGAAGGCGGGAGCCTCGACATTGGGATTCTCCCGGGGGACGCCGACCTCCTGTTCAATGCGCTGATGATCAATTTTCATCTGGCTCATCCCAAGCTGTCGATCAACGTGACCGAGACGATGGACGTGAATGGGGAAATCTTGGAAGGGAAGAGAGACCTTGGCGTAACGACGGTGCCGCCCGACCCGGACAACCGGATTGCCGTCATTCCCCTATTTCATGAAGAATTTGCGCTTGCGGTCCGTTCGGATCATCCCGTGGCCAAATCGAAGGCCATTCCGTTCGAGCAACTGCAGCAGCTGAAGATGGTGATGTTCGGTTCGGAGCATCAACTGACAAAGGTTATCCATGCGTGCTGCCGGGAGAAAAAGATAGCCCTGGACAACGCGATCGTCACCTCCACTTTATCGACGATCCTGTCCATGGTCCAGCAAGGCGTCGGAGCCTCGATCCTCCCCCGTATGCTTCTTGATTACATGAAACCCGACAACGTATCGGCGGTGACCCTGCTCCATCCCACCCCCAGTCAGGATATTTGCATCATTTATCGAAAAGACAAGTTCCTGAGCCAGGCCGCGAAGCTGTTCATCGACGAGCTGCAGGCATTCATTCAACACGTGACGGAGAAAACCAAACGCCAATCGGGCTGATCGGTTTCTTCAGCATGCCGGCGCATTGACCAGCTCGATAAACCGGTGCGCCGCGCTCGAGAGCGGCAGGTTGCGCATGGCCAGAATTCCGACATGGGACGGCGGCAATTGTACATACGATGGGAAAAAAGTCGGAATGAAGAAAAGATCCTGCACGCTGCTCGCTGTATCCTGATCCTGATGCTCGCTGCCGCCGGATGCGGCAGCGGGATGAATGCCTCCGGGGAATCTGCCGGCTCTCAGGCGTCGAATACGGAGGCCGGTAATACGGGGACCGCAGCGGAGACGACTGCCGCCAAGGAGGCGGAAGCGAAGGAAGAGCAAAGCAGAGCAAGGCAGAGCGCAGGGAGCTTCGGGAAAGCGCACTTGGACAAGCAAGAAAAACGGGGGTAAGCACCCCTTTACGGCTGCTTACCTCTTCATTTCCCTATCCACAAAAAGAAAAACCCGAGGCATTTGAAAAATGCCCGGGTTTCTCGACAATCTGAAAACAAGCTGTGCCCTTCTTAGGGCACAGCTTGTTTCGTTTCCTTATTTCGCCTCGTCTCCGAGCGCCTCGATCATGGCTTCGCGTTCCGCTTGTTTGCGGTGGGCGATCCGGCTCGACGCCGAAGCGGCGATGGCGCCTACGATGTCGTCGAGGAAGGTGTGGATATTGCCGTCGTTTTTGTCGTTCAATTTTTTCAGTACGCCGGGTTTGAATTTGTCGATGTAACCGAAATTCGTAAATCCGATGCTGCCGTAGACGTTCACGATGCTGAGCGCCAGCACCTCGTCGCAGCCGTACAATCCTTCATCGTATTTGATCATGTCTTGAAGCGGAGGCAGCAGCTTCCCTTCCTCCGCCAGCATATCCAGCTGAATGCCGGTCAGGACGGCGTTCTGTACTTCCCGCTTGGATAGAACGGCTTCGACGTTGGCGACACATTCGTCAAGCGACAATTCGGGAAAATACTCTTTTTGGAGGAGCATCACCAATTGACCGATCTGTTCTTTGGACACGCCCCGCTTGGTCAACCACTCTTCGGTGGCACGGGCGACTTCCTTGCTGTTGAGACGATACAAGTTCGGCTTGGACAAAACCTACACACCTCTTTCAGAAGCTTTAGGCCGCCGATCGCGGACCCTCCGGTGAAGTTTGGCGGCGGACAATCACTCATATTTGTCCCGGGGGCTCGTATACATAGTACTACAAAAAGGGTGGCGGCGGAACGGCGGCCGGGAAAGCCGGCCGGTGAAGCCCGACCCGGAGGAGGATACGTAAAATGATTCGATTACCGGGCAGACGAAGGAAAACGCGCTTACTGCCGGCTCTCGTGCTCCTGCTGCCGTTGCTCTCGGCATGCGGCGCTGTGGGCGGACAAGATCCCCAAACGGCTCCGATCGACGCACCGCCCGCTCAACAGGAGCAATCAATGCTCCAGGATTCGGGAGGCGTAACGGATACCGAAACCGTTGCAGGCATGAATACCGATTCCGAATCGAAGGGGGATACGAATGCGAACGCGGTTGACGCCGCCGCTTCACCCGCTCCGTCTCATCCGGAAGAAGGCGTAACCGTGTACTTGCGGGATCGCAACGGTTATTTGGCACCGATGACGCTGAATCTGACTTCCGGCGATTCCTCCGACGACTCATCGGCGGAAACGCTGGCCAAAACCGCTTTAACCTGGCTGACGCAGGATGCCAGCCGGACCGAGCAGCTGCCGGCGGGCTTTACGGCGGTCATTCCGCAAGGCATGAAGGCCGATTCGGTCAAGTTGGACGCCAAGAAAAGCACCGTGTCGATCGATTTTGCCGCCCCGCTCGCAGGTATGAACGCTACCCAGGAAAGAAAAATGATCGAGGCGCTCGTATGGACAATGACGGAGCTTCCGGGCATGGACAAAGTGCGGCTTTCCGTGGCAGGCAAGCCGATTCGTGCACTCCCCGCCTCCGGGCTGCCGGTGGATGAAGTGCTGACCCGAGGCTTCGGCATCAATTTGGAGGCCGCCCAAGGAGTACATCTTATGCGCTCCATGCCCGTCACGTTATATTTCGCCGCCAGTACGGATAATGGAGACGGTTATTTTGTCCCGGTGACCCGGCTGGTCGATCGCACATCCGACCGTATAGGTGCCGCGTTGGGCGAACTGATCAAAGGGCCGCAAGACAATCAGGGACTTCACGCCGTTTTGCCGCCCGGCATAACGGTGGAAAAGCACTCGCAAAAAGACGACACCGTGAACGTCGCGCTTCGGGAAGAGGGATGGTCGCTGGACACCGCCGTACCTTCCGAGATGACGGAAGCGCTTGTGCTCACCGTCACGGAAATGACCGGTGCCCCGCAAGTCAAATTGGCGATGAACGGAAGCGATTCGTTCGTCGATACGGAACGTCGTTCCTATGCCCAGCCGGTCACTCGGCCGGTCACCGTCAACGTGCTCAAACGCTGAGCCTCTTCGGTTGCTTTCCCGCTTTCGCTTGCCAATAGTTTCCGTATAGAATGCCCGGCCAGTGCCGGAACATACGGCAGCGCCATTCCTCGGATGCTTTTCCAAACGGACTTTGGTAAAATGGGGGAGATTTCTTATCCGGCAAGCGAATGGTAGGAGGATTACGAATGAGGTTCGACGGAAGACGGCAAGACGAATTGCGTCCGTTCAAAGTGACGCTTCATCCCAATAAATACGCAGAAGGCTCCGTTCTGATCGAAGCGGGCGACACGAAGGTGCTATGCACCGCTTCGGTCGAGGAACGGGTGCCTCCTTTTTTGAAGGGGCAAGGGAAAGGCTGGGTGACCGCGGAGTACGCGATGCTGCCAAGAGCGACGCAATCAAGGAATCAACGGGAATCGATCAAGGGTAAACCGGCCGGCCGCACGATGGAAATCCAGCGTTTGATCGGCCGGGCTCTCCGGTCGGTCATCGATCTGGAAGCGTTGGGAGAACGAACCCTCACCATCGACTGCGATGTACTGCAGGCTGACGGCGGCACGCGCACGACATCCGTCACGGGCGGATTCCTCGCATTGGCGCTGGCGATCCACAAATTGTCGGGCACCGTAACTTTTGCCCGCTATCCGATCACGGACTATTTGGCCTCCGTCAGTGTAGGGGTCGTGGAGGAACAGGCGGTCATCGACCTGAACTACGAAGAGGACTCGAAGGCGAAAGTGGATATGAACGTCGTGATGACGGGCGCCGGCTCCTTCGTGGAATTGCAGGGGACCGGCGAGGATTCTCCATTCACACGCTCGGAACTGGAAAGCATGCTGGCGCTGGCGGAGACTGGAATACGGCGCTTGGTCGATTGGCAGAAAAACACCCTGGGCGAAGCCGGTTCCGCGATCGGCGGAGGCTTGGCATGATCGGGGCCGGCAGCACGCTGGTCGTCGCCACCCGAAACCGCGGCAAAACGAAAGAATTTCGGGAAGCTTTCGCTTTGCTCGGCGTGACGGTGCGCGATCTGAACGATACGGATGGCGTCCCGCCCATTGAGGAGACCGGGAGTACGTTCGCCGAGAATGCGATGATCAAGGCGAAGGAAGCGGCGGAAGCGCTCAGGCTTCCGGTGCTGGCCGACGACTCCGGCTTGTGCGTCGATGCGCTGGGCGGCGAGCCGGGTGTATACTCCGCCCGCTATGCCGGCGAGGGAGCGACGGATGCGGACAATAACGCCAAGCTGCTTCGCGAGCTGTTGAAACGCCGCGACGAAGGCACCTTGAAAGACGTGGGAGGCGGGTATCTCAGCTCCGCCAGATTCGTCAGTTCACTGGTGTTATATCGGCCCGATGACGGCCGCCATATGGAGGCGGAAGGAACGGTGGAAGGGTTTATATTGCCGGAAGCTCGTGGAAACGGCGGCTTCGGCTACGACCCCTTGTTCTGGCTTCCCGAATTCGGGAAAAGCATGGCGGAACTGACAGTGGAAGAGAAAAACGCGATCAGTCATCGAGGACGCGCCTTGCAAAAGCTTTTGAATTTGCTGTCCGCACGGCGATAGCCGTGAGCAAACGAAACCTCCGGCCCCTGCATAGGGCAGCCGGAGGTTCTTGCTTTTACGGCTTGTGGTTTCAACTGACAATCCGGACCTTGTAATGACGAAGCCAAAAATCCATTTGCAGCAAGTAGGCGAACAATTGCGGTCCGGACATCAGCTGCCCGAACCAGGGAAGATGAGAATGAGCGTCCGTCGCCGCGGCGAGCTCGCGGATGCTGATTGCGTCGATCAGCGGCAGCAGCGGCGAGGACGGATCATCCAGCCTTTCGAGCAGTCGGGCGCGGACGGCGGATAAGTAGTTGGGGTTATGGGTTTTCGGGTAGGGGCTCTTTTTTCGATACAGCACATCATGGGGCAGAACGCCCTCCAACGCTTGCCGTAAAATGCCTTTTTCCCGGCTGCCCGCGGTTTTGATTTCCCAAGGGATGTTCCACACATAGTCGACCAGACGGTGATCGCAATAGGGAACGCGGACTTCAAGGCCGACCGCCATGCTCATTCTGTCTTTGCGGTCGAGGAGAGTCGGCATGAAGCGGGTGATGTTGAGGTAAGACATCCGGCGCATTAAAGTTCTCGTCTGATCTTCGCCGGTCAAACGCGGAGCCTCGGCGACGGCTTCGGCGTAGCGGTCCGACAAATATTGCTCGGGGCGCAGCATTTCGCGCAGTTCCGGGGACAGCAGCCCGGCCCGCAGTCCGGCCGACAGCGACCAGGGGAAAGTCTCGGCTTTGAGCGCGTCTTCCCGGTGAAACCACGGATAACCGCCGAAGATTTCGTCAGCGGCCTCGCCCGAGATGGCCACGGTGGCTCCCTTTTTGATTTCCCGGCAGAACAAATACAGCGAGGCGTCGATGTCCGCCATTCCCGGCATATCCTTCGCCAGCACCGCCGTTTCGAGCGCGTCGACCAGCTCAGGCGTGTCGAATTGGACGGGATGATGGGCGGTATCCAGATGTCGGCTCATTCGTTCGATCCAAGGCGCATCGGAATTCGGCTGAAAATCGTGCGCCAGAAAGTTTTTGTCGTTGTCTACGTAATCCACCGAAAACGTATGAATCTGCCCCTGACCGTTCCGGTCATAGTACCGGACCGCGAGCGCGGTCAAGGCGCTGGAATCCAAGCCCCCGGACAGCAGCGTGCACACGGGAACGTCGGATACGAGCTGGCGTTCCAACGTATCGGTCAGCAGTTCACCGATTTTCCGAGCGGTCGCTTCCACATCGTCTTCATGAGGACGGCTTTCCAGCTTCCAGTAAGCATGCGTTTGGGTTCCGTCCCGCGTATACGTCAGGCAATGGCCCGGCAACAGCTCCCGAAAACCCCGCCATACGCCGTGGCCCGGTGTTCTGGCCGGTCCGATGACGAACAATTCCGCAAGCCCTTCCGCGTCGACCTCCGCAGGAACGCCGGGGTGCGCGAGGATCGCCTTCGGTTCGGAGCCGAAGAGCAGACGTCCTTCCTCCAGTCGATAAAAAAGCGGCTTGACGCCAAGCCGGTCGCGGGCCATGAACAGCTTCTCCTCATCCGTTCGCCAAATCGCAAACGCAAAAATTCCGTTAAATTTTTCCACACATTCCGGACCCCACTCGATATAAGCGAGCAGCAGCACTTCCGTGTCGCAGGTTGTGCGGAAGCGGTATCCGCGCTCTTCGAGCTCCTTGCGGAGTTCAAGCGCGTTATATAATTCGCCGTTGTACACCACCACGCCATCCTGATCTTCGGAAGAACGGAGAGGCCGGATCATCGGCTGCGCCCCGTTCGCGGGATCGATGACGGAAAGCCTCCGGTGCCCGAAGGCGCAATGGCGGGAAAGCCAGGTGCCGGACGCATCGGGTCCCCGAAGCTCGAGCGTCTCCGTCATTTTCAACATCGTATCCGCGTGTTTTGTCAAATCTTCATTCCAGTCGATCCATCCGGTAATGCCGCACATGGGTCGCTCATCCTCCTCCCGCTTTTGGACCGATCAACCGATCATCAGATGGATATGCGAAAAAAGGCATAACATGTCTGTCCGTAGGGAGAAAATACGGAAGAAAACGCGTCCGAAGGGAGTCGATCAGAAGCCGTGGACGAACGAAAAACGTATTATGTGGCGGTTGGTGCGGGATCGATTTTGGAAGACCGGGAGGCAGCCGCTTTCGAATTCGAGATTCAGGCCAACGAAGAGGAATTGAACAAGCTTCAGGAAATGTTCGAAGAGTTGTCGAGCGCCGACGAGGCGGCGGCTTTTCGTTTCCCGGTCCCGCCGGTGACGGCAAGCGAACAGGAACGTAACGCGGAGTACGATCATCAGCTCCACAGTATTTATCAATTGCTGTATGAGACCGGTACGGAAGAGACGAAACGGCACATCGAATCGATCGGGATTCTGAAGACCACTCCAGAGCGCGAGTGCCTGCAGAAACCATGCTGATCGTTCGACATGCCGCATTTCGAAGGCTCCTGTATGCCGGTGGGGAGACGTTGGCCGAGGTCGAAGTGCACACCGGGCAGCCGCATGATCCGGAGCTGGCGGCCTACTTTCGCAAAGCGCCGCAAGGGTATGAAATGGTGAGGGTGGCCGTAAACGATGCGGACACACACGTCGATTGGTTCGACAACAATATGCACGACGCGTTCCAAGATGTAACCGCATCGCTGTTTGCGGGGCCAGGTGAACAAGCCGAAAGCGAGCGTGATGCTTTCGCGGCAGCTGTCTTGTCAAGAGACGGGGTTCTCGAGCAGCTCGACAAGCATATCTCAAGTGTCGGCAAGTGATGAACAAAACGCCTCCATGGCAACCGGTGATCGGTTCTCATGAAGGCGTTTTTGTCTTTTCATTTGATAGCCACGAGTACGGCTCCGGCTGCGATCAGAATGACGCCGATGACACCGGTGAAGGAAATTTTCTCTCCAAGGAACAGAAAG
Source organism: Cohnella pontilimi (assembly GCF_005049045.1). Classification (GTDB taxonomy): domain Bacteria; phylum Bacillota; class Bacilli; order Paenibacillales; family Paenibacillaceae; genus Cohnella; species Cohnella pontilimi. The sequence continues at coordinate 250,524 of NZ_SUPK01000006.1, read as the reverse complement.
GCGAGAATGACGGCGATCACCACACTGAATTTGTCGATGGGACCAACCTGGGACACTTTGCCGACCTTCAAGGCGAGAAAATAAAACAGCCAGGACATGGCGCCGGCCACTCCGCTCAGCACGATAAACGTGAGAGCCCTCCGTTGAGTGAGAATTTCCCCCACTTGGGTCATTTTGCCCTGTACGACCACCACACCAAGCAAGAATAACGCCATGATGACGGAGCGGATGGCGGTTGCCGAATTGGCGTCAAGATCCTTCAAACCGATTTTGCCGAAAATCGACACCAATGCCGCAGTCGCCGCAGAAAGCAGCGCGTAAATCAGCCAGGTCACTCCATTCGCCTCCAACAACGGAATTGCAGACAATCTTAGCATACCACAAATGATCCGTTTAGCTGCGGGAAACGCGGGACCGGTGACGGAACAGGGGGACCACGTGACCGTAATTTTTAAACGGTCGTTTTTGCTTGCCTTCTTTGCCGAACGCCAATGTTGCGTTGATTTCTCCGCCGAGCACGATAATAATCGAGCTCCAATAGAGCCAAAGGAGCAGTACGATGATGCCCCCGATACTTCCGTACGTTTTGGAGTAATTTCCGAAGTGGTTCACGTACAGAGAAAACAGAAGAGAAGAGGCGATCCAGCCGAACGTGGCGAATACGGATCCCGGAATCACCTCGCGCCAGCTCAGCCTCCGGTCCGGCGTCAGCCGGTAGAGCAGGAGGAATACGCCGAACATGGCCGCCAGCGGAACCGCGAACTGCAGAATGCTCCAAATCATATGGAACGCGTCGGACAGGAACAGAAAGTGCGCGATATATTTTTCGATCACTTTTCCGAAAATCAACAGCAGCATCGCCGACAAGATGACGACGGCGAGCACAAGGGTAGAAGCAACAGAGATGGCCCTCACTTTCCAAAACGGGCGGGTTTCTTCTTCATCGTACGCTTTGTTCAATCCTTTAATGATCGCATTCACGCCGTTGGAAGCCGCCCATATCGTGCCCAACATCCCGAACGACAGAAGCGCTCCGCTGCGATGCTGATTGACTTCCTGAAGAACAGATTCCACGGCTTGTCCGCTGTCGGTCGGCAGCAGCCGGATGAATTGATGAACGATGCTGTCGCCGGACAACGAGAAAAAGCCGAGCAAGGTGACGAGAAAAATAAGGAACGGGAAAAACGACAAGATCAGATAATAGGTCAGTTGCGCGCCTAAGGAAGGAACGTCGTCGTCACGGAAACGGGTGATGAGAGATTTGGCGAACGTTTTCGTCTCTTTCGCGCGGATCATGGGTCGGCCTCCTTCTGCTAAGCTACAGCCTATTACCCAATCCGCCCGGGCACTAATAGTCTGGCGGGGGTCTGTTTTCAGCATTTTGTGCGGTGCTGAGCGATGTGTCGGGCGTTTGACAATTGATGACGGATTCGCAAATACATTAACTGTTACCCCCGCAGTGTCTGTGTTATATTCGCATGGAATCACGATGGATCTTGAGCAGGACGGCATGAAAAAACCCAGAACCCTTGTATGATCAAGGTTTCTGGGTTTGTTGTTTATTGTTCAGTCGTTATCGATAAAGTTGTAATGGCGTCCCGGAAGGGATTCGAACCCCCGACCGACGGCTTAGAAGGCCGTTGCTCTATCCAGCTGAGCTACCGGGACGCAGCTTGATTATTTTAGCACAGGCTGGCCGATCGTCTCAAGGGGGAAAAACAGGGAGTTTCAAAAAGTTGAGCTATCGGATGAACCAACGGGCCACGTAGAAGATCAGCGCCAGAAGGAGACTCACCAGTATACAGCTCACGATCGGGAAGTAAAATTTCACACGGTCGGACTCGTAGGCGATATCGCCGGGGAGGCGGCCCAAGGAAAACCATCGGCCGCCCGCCATCCACAACAGCCCGACCACGACCAGCACGATACCAGCGGCGATAAACAGCTTCGGCATAGAGGACACCGTTGTTCTACACTCCGCAGGATCCCGGATATCCGTCGGTTTCTTTCCAGTCTTTCAGTTTCTTCTGCACTTCGTCGTCCTGGGGCATCTCCGCCACAATTTTTACCTTCGGTACCGCCTGTTGGGATCGGCTTTGCTGCTGTCGGTTAGGATCGGACATCCGTTCGAGCTCCTTTCGGATAAGAAAACAGTTTGGACTATTATAGCGCAACAACACGTCTTTTTATGCCGACCTGTATGCCGATGACCATTGGTAATTTAGTTAGAGTCACTGTGAAGTGGGCGTGAGGAACGGAGGCGGTGTGTTGATTTGGGCTTGCCGGCTGTGCTATCATAACTTTTGCTCCACTTATTTGCGGGTGTAGTTCAATGGTAGAACGCCAGCTTCCCAAGCTTGAGGCGAGGGTTCGATTCCCTTCACCCGCTCCAACTACATTGAATAATCTTCACGTGAAGGGAAAGAGCCCGACAAGAGGGTTCGACCGTCAGTGAACGCATCACAGAAAAACCTGAACAGGACGAGCGTCAACATCTACCTTAGCATCCATCATTGAGATTACGCCTGTGCATACTTGGGAGATGTTGAATATTCCCTTCACCCGCTCCACTACATAAATTTTAAACCTGTTGGATTCAACAGGCTTTTTTATTGCCCATTTCTGTAGTTGGATTTTGCCGAACTACAGTGAAGCCAGCACCCGAAGTGGCGCCTGTAGTTTGAAAATGCCGAATTGGAGAGCCTGTTTTGAGCGCGCCTAGCTTGAAAGCGCCTTGCAGTTGGGCGAAATCGAACTACAGCGCAGAAACTAATCACGGGTGCCGAAATAGTTGGGTAAAATCCAACTACAAACGACGGAACCGGCCCATTTTCCATTCGAACGATAGTTCATGGTATAATGCGGTGACTGAACCTCGGCCTAAATCGGCCTGGAAGGGGATCTCGATGACCGACCGAGCCAACGACAACTTGGTCTTGTTTCCTAAAACGCTGGATTTTTATCAAATTCAGCTGACCAGAATGCTCGAGACGGAACGATACGGAGACGCCAAAGCGCTGCTTTCTTTTTTGCTGCAGTGCGGAGGGGATGCGGAGCGGCATCACACCGAATGGCAAGCGCTGCTCGGCTGGCTCGAAGCCGCATTTCCGGAAGCGGTGGTGGCGGGGAATGTCGTTTCGGTTTTTGACGAGGAGGACGGTGAAGAAGAAGAGACCGAAACGGATTGGGTTCGCCAGCGCGTGACCGACCGGTCTTTGCAGGACAGCGAATACGTACCGAGACTTCTTCAGACGCTGCGGCAGGCAGAGGGGCCGGATCAGCAAATGCTGGTAATCGGACAGCTGCTGCATCTGACATATCCGGATATCGAACCTGCTCTTCGAGAATGGCTGGCTTTAGAGGAGTACCATCCATCCGTGCAGTTTCGCGCGCTTCAGGCGCTTCGCAAACAAGGGGCATCCGGTGCGATAACGATCTGGAGAGACGGTGAGCCGCTGACACTGGAAATCGGCGATACGCCGCTGTCGTTCGGAGAGTTTCCGCCGGCGGTTCTCTCCTCATTGGAGAGGGTGCGGCAGGCCGCGGAAATCTCCGACCCCACCCTCTCTTATTTTGCGGAAGAAATGTGGAAAGAATGTGTACAAGCCGCCTATGGTATGCCCATTTTCCGCACGATGACGGAGGATGACGACGGCTCCTCGGATGTCTGGGCGGCAGCCCTTCATCAGATTTTGCTAGAGAAGCTCCACGGCAAGACGAACGACGATGAAACCCGCGAACAATACGGAATTACCGATGAGCTGCGATTTCGCTATGAGCAGGCGCTCAGGTGGCTCCGGCAATACGCCGTCGAACCTCGCGGCAGCTTGTAGAATGCGATGGTATTTTGCTTGAAATGCTTCAAACGGTTGATTATAATGGAATGGTTTATGTAAACGGGAGCCGACTCAACGGCGAAGTCTCACGGAGGGGAATTTTACCATGAAAGCAAACTGGGAAAAGATAGAGAAGAACGTTGGGGTTCTCAACGTTGAAATCGAAGCGGAGCAAGTCGCGCAAGCATTGGACAAGGCGTTCAAGAAAGTCGTTCAAAAAGTGAACGTGCCTGGATTCCGCAAAGGCAAAGTACCGCGCTCGATCTTTGAAGCGCGTTTCGGCGTAGAAAGCTTGTATCAGGATGCCATCGACATTTTGCTTCCGGAAGCCTACACCCAAGCGGTCGACGAAACCGACATCCAGCCGGTGGATCGTCCGGATGTGGAAGTAGAGCAATTTGCCAAAGGTCAACCATTCAAATTTAAGGCGAAGGTGACCGTGAAGCCGGAAGTGAAGCTGGGCGAGTACAAAGGCCTTGAAGCATCCGCTGCCGATACGGAAGTGACGGATGAAGAATTGAACCAAGAACTTGAGCGCCTCCAACAGCGTCACGCTGAGCTGGTTGTCGTAGATGAAGGTCCTGCGCAGCAAGGCGACATGACGGTGATCGACTTCGAAGGCTTCCTCGACGGCGTACCGTTCGAGGGCGGCAAAGGCGACCACTTCTCCCTGGAACTCGGCTCCGGCTCGTTCATTCCGGGATTCGAGGATCAGGTTGTCGGCATGAATATCGCGGAAGAGAAAGACGTCAACGTCACCTTCCCCGAGAACTACCATGCGGAGAATCTTGCCGGCAAACCGGTCGTTTTCAAAGTGAAGCTGCACGAGATCAAGCGCAAAAACCTGCCGGCTCTGGACGACGAATTTGCGAAAGACGTCAGTGAATTCGACACGCTGCAGGAATACAAACAGGATTTGGCGGCTAAGCTGAAAGAACGGAAAGAGAAAGACGCCGAAACCGCACGCGAAACGGAGCTTGTAGACAAAGCCTCCGCCAACGCCGAAGTCGAAATTCCGGACGTAATGATCGACAACGAAATCAACCAAATGAAGCAGGAGTTCGAAAGCCGCCTTCGCATGCAAGGCATGAACCTCGATTTGTACTACCAGTTCAGCGGACAAGACGAAGCGGCGCTTACCGAACAGATGAAGCCGGACGCAGCGAAGCGCGTTCGCAACAATCTCGTGCTCGAAGCGGTGGCGGAAGCTGAGAAGCTGGATGTGACCGACGAAGACGTGAACAGCGAACTGGACAACCTTTCCAAAATGTATGGCCGCTCCGCTGACGAGCTTCGTGGGATTTTCGCAGCGAACGGATACATGGACACGCTGTCCACGGACTTGAAAGTGCGCAAAGCCGTGAAGTTCATCGTGGATAACAGCAAAACCGCGTAACCGTATCAATAGAAGTGGGGCAAAGGCACGTGCTAATCGGCGTGCCTTCTTTTTCTCCCTGCGACCGGAAGTCGGACAGGCTGCCTGCATCTTTCGATGCGATTCCAGCATAATATGTAACGACTTGGATACCCGGTTTCGCGCGCCGTCAAGAGGCGTTCGGTCCGCATGACATTCCGGTGGGAACGTGTTAGAATATTAGCGACGCTTTCAAGTCCACGTTGAAAAGAGGCTTGGTTGGAATGAGTTTGGTGCCAATGGTCGTCGAACAAACGAACCGCGGAGAGCGGTCGTACGACATCTACTCCCGGCTCCTGAAGGACCGGATCATTTTCCTAGGAAGCGCTATTGACGACGATGTTGCCAATCTCGTGATTGCCCAGCTGCTTTTCTTGGCCGCGGAAGATCCGGAGAAGGACATCTCCTTGTACATCAACTCACCCGGAGGTTCGGTTACCGCCGGTATGGGTATCTATGATACGATGCAGTTTATCAAGCCGGACGTATCGACGATTTGCTGCGGCATGGCCGCCAGCATGGGGTCGCTGCTTTTGACGGCCGGCGCGAAGGGAAAGCGCTATGCGCTTCCGAACAGCGAGATCATGATTCACCAACCGTTGGGCGGGGTAAGAGGTCAAGCATCTGATATTAAGATTCACGCGGATTGGATCGTCAAGACAAAGGAAAAACTGAATCGCATCTACGTGGATCGTACCGGTCAGCCTTATGAGAAGATCGAACGCGACACGGACAGAGACAATTTTATGAGCGCGGACGAAGCGCTGGCCTACGGTCTGATCGACAAGGTCATCTCTGCGCCCATTCCCGGATAAAGGAGGCATTCCATGTTTAAATTCAACGACGAGAAAGGCCAACTGAAGTGCTCCTTCTGCGGTAAATCGCAGGATCAAGTGCGAAAGCTGGTTGCCGGACCCGGCGTGTATATATGCGACGAATGTATTGAATTGTGCACGGAAATCGTCGAGGAGGAGCTCGGGCACGAGGAAGAGCTCGATTTGAAGGATATTCCGAAACCGAAGGATATCCGCAACATTCTCGATCAGTACGTCATCGGCCAGGAACAGGCGAAAAAATCGCTGTCCGTCGCCGTTTACAACCATTACAAGCGCATCAATTCCCAGTCTAAGCTGGAAGATGTGGAGCTGCAAAAGAGCAACATTATGCTGATCGGCCCGACCGGTTCCGGTAAAACGCTGCTCGCGCAGACCATGGCCAAAATTTTGAACGTACCGTTCGCCATCGCCGACGCGACTTCCTTGACGGAAGCCGGTTATGTCGGTGAGGACGTCGAGAACATTTTGCTCAAGCTGATCCAAGCCGCCGATTACGATGTGGAAAAAGCGGAACGCGGCATCATCTACATCGACGAGATCGATAAAGTGGCCCGCAAGTCCGAAAATCCGTCGATTACGCGGGACGTTTCCGGCGAGGGCGTGCAGCAGGCGCTGCTGAAAATTCTCGAAGGCACGGTCGCTTCCGTTCCTCCGCAAGGCGGACGCAAGCATCCGCATCAGGAATTCATCCAGATTGACACGACGAACATCCTCTTCATTTGCGGAGGCGCGTTCGACGGTCTGGAGCAAATCATTAAGCGCCGCATCGGCAAAAAAGTGATCGGCTTCAACTCCGTCCTGGAAGGGCAGAAGGATATGAAGCCGGGCGAGTACTTGTCGCTGGCACAGCCGGAAGACTTGCTGAAATTCGGATTGATCCCCGAGTTCGTCGGCCGTCTGCCGGTCATCTCCACCCTGGAGCCGCTGGATGAAGGAGCGCTTGTCCGCATCCTGTCCGAGCCGAAGAACGCTCTGGTTAAGCAGTACCAGAAGCTGCTCGAGATGGATAACGTCAAGCTGGAATTCGATCGCGGCGCTTTGGAGGAAATCGCCCGGGAAGCGATCAAGCGCAACACCGGGGCCCGCGGTCTTCGCGCCATCATCGAAGGCATTATGCTGGACGTGATGTACGAAGTTCCGTCGAGAGACGACGTCGTCAATTGCCTGGTGACAGAGAAGGTCGTCAAGGAAAAGATGACGCCGGAGCTGCACACGAAGAAAGGCAAGAAAAAAGAAGAGAGCGCCTAATGTTCCGCACCCCGCCTCCGGCGGGGTGTGTTTTAGCATGAATGTCACGGAAAGTTTAACACGTTATTTTGCCTTTTACCGGGGAGAGGAAATGCCGTATGTACAAACGCACTGACACCGTTCCCGTCCGGGTGGGGAACCTGACGATCGGCGGGAACAATCAAGTGATCCTGCAAAGCATGTGTACGACCAAAACGGCCGACGTCGCCGCCACTGTGGCGGAGATCAAACGCCTGGAGGAAGCCGGCTGCCAGCTCGTTCGCGTTACAGTGAACAATAAGGAAGCGGCGGAAGCGATCAAAGACATCAAACGCCAAATCTCCATCCCGCTCGTTTCCGATATCCATTTCGACTACCGGCTTGCGTTGATGGCCATCGAGAACGGGATCGACAAGGTCCGGATCAATCCGGGCAACATCGGCCGGCGTGAGAAAGTCGAAGCCGTCGTGAAAGCGTGCAAGGAGCGCGGAATTCCGATCCGGATCGGCGTGAACGCCGGTTCGCTGGAGAATCACCTGATCGAGAAATATGGCTATCCGACTCCAGAAGCGATGGTGGAAAGTGCGCTGTTTCATATCGGCATCCTGGAGGAGCTGGATTTTCACGATATTATCGTTTCGCTGAAAGCTTCCGACGTGCCAATGGCGATCGCTGCTTACACCAAGGCCGCGGAAGTGATCAAGTATCCGCTCCACTTGGGCATCACCGAAGCGGGCACGCTGTTCTCGGGAACGGTGAAGAGTGCCGCCGGTCTTGGCGTGCTTCTGAATGCCGGCATCGGCAACACGATGCGGATTTCGCTCAGCGCCGATCCGGTGGAAGAAATCAAGGTGGGCAGGGAACTGCTGAAGACGTTCGGGCTCATCACCGACGCTCCGACGCTGATCTCGTGTCCGACTTGCGGCAGGCTGGACATTGACCTGTTCTCGGTGGCCAATGAAGTGGAAGAGTATTTGTCCAAGCTGAAGGTGCCGATCAAAGTCAGCGTGCTGGGCTGCGCGGTTAACGGTCCCGGAGAAGCTCGGGAGGCCGATATCGGCATCGCGGGAGCGCGGGGAGAAGGCATGCTTTTCCGTTATGGAGAAATGATCCGCAAAGTGCCGGAAGAGGAGCTCGTTTCCGAATTGAAGCGGGAAATCGATTACATTGCGGCGGTCTATAACGAGACGGGCGTCATCCCGGGGAGGAAGCATTGAGCGGCCGCGGGGCACAGAGCAAGCTGTTCTGGCTGCTATGCTCGCTTGCGCTGATCGCGGTTCTTGCGGCATGCGGCAAGTCGGGGGAATCCCCCCGCGTGCATCAAGCCGCCAATGGAGATTTGCAAGAGGAAACGGCTTCCTTGCATGATCTTCCCGCATTTTTGGACGAGCGTCCGAACAAAGTGAAGTTGGCTTATGAAGCGGCCGCGGCCTTGCAAGATACGCTGCAATGGATTCCGTGTTACTGCGGATGCGGAGAAAGCGCCGGCCATCGCAATAACTTGCATTGCTTCATTCATGAGGTGAGGAAGGACGGCACCGTCGTCTGGGACGATCACGGTACCCGCTGTGACGTTTGCTTGTCCATTGCGCTGCAAAGCGCGCAGCTGAAAAGCCAGGGCAAATCGAACGCGGAGATACGCCAATTCATCGACGCGACATACAAGACCGGCTACTCGAATCCTACGGACACGCCGGTTCCGGTTTCCTGAACCGCTTATATCCTCCGGTATCCGGGCAATACTACTAAGTATAGCCCGGATACCGGATTTTTTTGTCTTGGGCGTGAAGCGTTCGGGGAGGATGAAGAAGATGACCTTGGGCACGATTTTGATGCTCATTCAGGTGTTTTTTGCTGTCGTCATCGGCGTCTATTTTTGGAATTTGCTCCGCAACCAGAAGAGCAACCGCTCGGCCGTGGACCGGGAATCCAAGAAGGAGATGGAGAAGCTGCGAAAGCTTCGCTCGATCTCGCTGACCAAGCCGCTCGCGGAGAAAACGCGGCCTGCTTCGATGATGGACATCGTCGGACAGAAGGAAGGGCTGCGCGCATTGAAAGCGGCTTTGTGCAGCAGCAACCCGCAGCATGTGCTCGTTTACGGACCTCCCGGTGTTGGGAAAACCGCCGCGGCACGGGTCATCCTTGAAGAAGCGAAAAGAAATCCGCTCTCCCCTTTTCGGCAGGACGCGAAGTTCACTGAGATCGACGCCACGACGGCCCGTTTCGACGAGCGCGGCATCGCGGATCCGCTGATCGGTTCTGTTCACGACCCGATTTACCAGGGTGCAGGCGCCATGGGCGTGGCGGGCATCCCGCAGCCCAAACCCGGAGCGGTGACCAAGGCGCACGGCGGCATTCTGTTCATCGACGAAATCGGCGAGCTTCATCCGATCCAGATGAACAAGCTGCTTAAGGTTCTAGAGGACCGCAAAGTGTTCCTAGAGAGCGCGTACTATCACGCGGAAGATCCCAATATTCCGATGTACATCCACGATATTTTTCAAAACGGTCTGCCGGCCGACTTCCGTCTCGTAGGCGCCACTACGCGCTCTCCGAACGATTTGCCGCCGGCTTTGCGCAGCCGCTGCATGGAAGTGTATTTCCGCCCGCTGCTCCCGGATGAGATCGCCCGGATCGCGGAGAATGCGATTCAGAAAATCGGTTTTCAGCCGATGCCGGAAGCCGTCGATGTCGTCAAGCGTTACGCCACCAACGGCAGGGAAGCCGTGAACATTATCCAGCTCGCGGCAGGTCTCGCCTTATCGGAAAATCGCAGCCAGCTGTCCGCAGCCGATGTGGAGTGGGTCGTGAACAGCAGCCAGCTCCCTCCGCGGCCGGACCGCAAAATTCCGGCCGAACCGCAGGTGGGCCTGGTCAATGGCCTTGCCGTCTACGGCCCAAGCATGGGCGCGCTGCTCGAAATTGAAGTGACGTCGACCCCCGCTTCGCCCGGAAAAGGACAATTCACGATCACGGGAGTCGTGGACGAGGAAGAGCTGGGCGGAGGTCAGCGGACGCTTCGGCGCAAAAGCATGGCGAAGGGATCGGTGGACAACGTGCTCACCGTACTGAGACGCTGCGGCTTGCGTGCGGAAAATTTCGATCTCCACGTCAACTTCCCGGGAGGCACGCCGGTAGACGGCCCTTCCGCGGGTGTCGCCATGGCGGTCGCAATCGCGTCGTCTTTGACCAAACGGCCGGTAGACAACAAGCTGGCTATGACCGGCGAAGTGAGCATCCACGGCAAGGTGAAGCCGGTTGGCGGCGTCATCGCCAAGGTGGAGGCGGCGTTCCAATCCGGTGCGGAGACGGTCCTCATTCCCAAAGAAAACTGGCAGGAGATTTTCGACAGCCTCGAAGGGGTAAAAGTTATTCCGGTCGAAAATATGGAGGAAGTGTTCCGTCACGTGTTCGGAGAGGCTCAGTCGCTTGACCTGGTACAAGAAGAAGCCGTGCAGCCGGCGGTATCCGCGGATTCGTTCGCCGCAGCCGCGCCTTATTCCGTCCTGCACGCCGGATCGGCCGCGACCGATGCCGCCTCACTCGAGACGAACGCCCACCGCCGCGACAATCCGATGCCTTCCTCGCCGGGTTTGCCGGCACAAGGTTGACTCGCATCCTTCCGGCGCTCGCGCCGGATTTTCATCGGCCGATCCGCTGCCGCCCAAGCAGCCGAATCGGCTTTTCCTTTTTCGCATACGATACACGAAGCGGTACTCCGTGACTGCTTGTAAGCTGTCCGTTTTTTGCGGCGGGCCGCCGCATTTGGTACAATGACGGAAGTATTCGTGTAAGGTTCGAGAACCGTTTCAGAGGAGGTGCCGGACATGGGTTCGGGCAAACCGAAAAGCCGTTCCATACCTTTGCTGCCCCTTCGCGGGCTGCTCGTTTATCCCAGCATGGTGCTTCACTTGGATGTCGGACGGGAAAAGTCGGTCAAAGCGTTGGAACAAAGCATGGTCGACGACCACATGATTCTTCTATGTTCCCAGTCCGAGGTCAACATCGAAGAGCCGACGCAGGAAGATATTTACCGGGTCGGCACCATTTCGAAAGTTCGTCAAATGCTTAAGCTGCCGAACGGAACGATTCGTGTACTGGTCGAAGGTGTGTCACGTGCGGAAATCGAACAATACTTGCCGAACGAAAATTTTTACGAGGTTGTCGCGAAGGAGCTTCCGGAAACCGGTGAAAACGATCCTGAGCTGGACGCCCTCATGCGTGCCGTATTGAGCCAATTCGAGCATTACATCAACCTGTCTAAGAAAGTAACGCCCGAAACGCTGGCCGCGGTCACGGATATCGAACAGCCCGGTCGGCTCGCCGACGTTATCACCAGTCATTTGTCCTTGAAAATTAAAGATAAGCAAGACATTCTCGAGACGGTGGCAGTCCGTCCTCGTCTGGAGAAGCTGCTGGACCTGCTGGGCAACGAGCGGGAAGTGCTGGAGCTCGAGCGCAAAATCAGCCAGCGCGTCAAGAAGCAGATGGAAAAAACGCAGAAGGAATATTACCTTCGCGAGCAAATGAAGGCGATCCAGAAGGAGCTCGGCGAGAAGGAAGGCCGGGCCGGGGAAGTCGAAGAGCTGAGGGCCCAGCTGGAAGAAGCGCAATTGCCGGAGAAGATCGCGGCGAAAGTCGAGAAGGAAATCGAGCGTCTGGAAAAGATGCCGGCTTCTTCCGCGGAAGGCGCGGTTATTCGTACCTACGTCGAGTGGCTGCTCGCCCTTCCTTGGACGAAACAGACGGAAGACGTCCTGGATATCGCAAAAGCCGAGCAAATTCTCGAAGAAGAGCATTACGGACTGGAGAAACCCAAAGAGCGGGTCTTGGAATATTTGGCCGTTCAGAAGCTCGTCAAGAAGCTGAAAGGGCCAATTCTGTGTTTCGTAGGACCGCCGGGAGTCGGCAAAACGTCGCTGGCGCGATCCATCGCCAAATCGCTTGGCCGAGAATTCGTCCGCATTTCGCTGGGCGGCGTGCGTGACGAAGCGGAAATCCGCGGCCATCGCCGCACCTATGTCGGCGCGATGCCCGGCCGTATCATTCAAGGCATGCGAACTGCCGGCACGCAAAATCCGGTATTCTTGCTGGACGAGATCGACAAGATGGCGATGGATTTTCGCGGGGACCCGGCCTCCGCCCTGCTTGAGGTATTGGATCCGGAGCAAAATTCCACCTTCAGCGACCACTATATCGAGATCCCGTTTGATTTGTCCAACGTCATGTTCGTGACGACGGCGAACGTGGTGCATAACATTCCCCGGCCCTTGCTGGACCGCATGGAGCTGCTCACGGTTCCGGGCTACACCGAGCTGGAGAAGCAGCAAATCGCGCAGCGGCACTTGCTGCCGAAGCAGAAGAAGGAGCACGGCTTGGAAGAGGAGCAGTTGGATGTGCTTCCCACGGCCGTACTTGCCCTCGTGCGGGAATATACGCGCGAGTCGGGCGTACGGAACATGGAGCAACAGCTCGCTTCCATTTGCCGCAAGGCCGCCAAAGCGATCGTTGCAGATCCGAAAGCGGCGCCGGTCGTGGTGGATGTGGAGAAGCTAAAAGAATATCTCGGCCCGCCGAAGTTCCGTTACGGTATGGCGGAGCAGGAAGATCAAATCGGAGCCGTTACCGGTCTGGCGTGGACCGAAGTCGGCGGCGACACTTTGGTTATCGAAGTCACCGTCATGCCCGGAAGCGGCAAGCTTACGCTGACAGGCAAGCTCGGCGACGTCATGAAGGAATCGGCACAGGCGGCGTTCAGCTATACGCGCAGCCGGGTGAAGGAGCTCGGAATCGAGCCCGATTTTCATGAAAAAACGGACATCCATATCCATATTCCCGAAGGCGCCATCCCTAAAGACGGACCGTCCGCCGGCATCACGATGGCCACCGCCATCATTTCGGCGCTGACGAACCGCGCCGTATCGCGGGAAGTCGCCATGACCGGCGAAATCACGCTGCGCGGCCGCGTGCTGCCTATCGGGGGACTGAAGGAAAAATCGCTGGCCGCTCACCGGGCCGGCATCCGCAAAGTGCTCATTCCGAAGGACAACGAGCGCGATCTGCGGGATATCCCGGAAAGTGTGAGGGAAGAACTGACATTCATCCCCGTCTCGCATATGGATGAAGTCCTGCTGCATGCGATGAGGGAGCCGTTCGTGGTGACCCCGCCCGCTTTGTCGGGCAGCGATCCGGAAGTGGTGAAGCCGGAAGTCGGCATCCCGGCCGCGGTCGATCCGGACGCCAAAGACGGTCCGCCGCTCGGCACCCATTAGAGGCCAATTCGGAAGGACGTTCTGTTTCGATGAAAATCAAATCCAGTGAGTTTGTCATCAGTGCGGCCGGCGAGAGCCAATTTCCGGTGGACGGTTTGCCGGAAGTGGCCTTAGCCGGCCGATCCAACGTAGGTAAGTCTTCGCTCATCAACAAAATGCTGCTGAGAAGAAACTTGGCGCGCACGAGCGCACAGCCGGGCAAAACCCAGACGCTGAACTATTACCTGATCAACGGGGAGCTGTACTTCGTCGATTTTCCCGGTTACGGTTACGCCAAGGTGTCCAAATCCCAGCGGGAAGCGTGGGGCAAGCTGGCGGAGCGTTACTTGCGCGACCGGAAACCGTTGAAGCTGGTGCTCCAGCTGGTGGATCTCCGTCACCCGCCGTCCGCCGATGACCGGAATATGTACGCCTGGCTGTCCCATTACGGCATCCCGATGTGCGTCGTGGCCACCAAGGCGGACAAAATTTCCCGCAATCAAATCCCGAAGCATGCGAAAATCGTCCGGCAGACGCTGGGTATGCCCGGCCATGTGCCGCTGATCGTGTTTTCCTCGGAGACGGGGCAGGGACGAGAAGAATTATGGAGCTTGATCGAGCAAGCGGTCGAAATCGCCAGCGAATCCCCCTCCGAACCCGAGAACTTCGCACAGGAAACCGAGGATAACGGGTAAAAGTTCGGCCGGATGCCGGGAGGAATCGTTTTTTACGCGTTTTTCCCGGAAAAATCAAAGGCGGCGAGCAAGAATCCTCCGGATTATTCCCTTATAATAAAAGTGGGTAAGTAAATACAAGGGAAACACAATCAGGCAACAAAACGGGAATTGAGGAGATTTTTATGGCTCATCGGGTAGCCACGGAGTATGTCAACGCCAATCTGACGGTTTCAGAAGCCCAACTGCCGCGCCTTATCGCCTTATGTGAAACCCAGCAGCTTCGCTTGCAGGTATTCGTAATGGACAACGGCAATCAGGAAGTCGTTCTGGAGGATGACGCTGGCGGCGAATCTATCCGCTTGACCTTTGAGCGATCGAACGGAAATTATCGGTGCTCGCTGACCTGCAGGGTCATCAAGCCCAAGCTCACCAACACCCTTCGCCAATTGGTATCGTCCTTCAAAGGCGATGCCGTCGTAAACCGGATTTATCAAGGTTTTACCATGGTCTATCACTACATGCAGGGAGCTGTCGTACGCATCGTAGAGTGCCGGGACGGCGCGATTCGAACGGTATACGAACATCGGGATACGCTCGGCCGGCTGGAAGCGCAGTTTCTGCTCTGTTCCGTCGAGGGAGAGATCCATCGGGTTCGCGAAGCGGTGAACGAACTGCTGGACCGCCGTATGAAGTTAAAGGATCCCCAAGCCATTGAAGAAGTGGATGAACGTTTAAAGTATCACAGCCGCTTGTTGTTCGCGCTTGAAGCCTGAAAATATTTTAACTTTACTTTGTTAAACACGAAGAACCGCGATTGCGGTTCTTTATTTTTTCGGGAAAAACATCTAAATTCCGCATATAGCGGGGCTTGAACGGCACCGCAAAAAAGCGCTTCGGAAAAAGCGGGGAAACCCCGCGTCCGGCGCGGGATGGACGAGAGTTTTTTTGTTTCAAAAAAATAGTTGCATTTCACGCGGATAGATGTTATTTTTAGTTTCGTTGACAACACAATAGGAACCAGGATTCACTCAGGAATGGATTCGGTCTGCGAGCAAATTCCCTCGAGAAGTGAATGACGTAGGTCCTAGCGGATGAAATCAGCTTCACATTTTATTCCTAGGAAGGGGGAACCGAAAGATGGAATACTCTACTTTCGGACGGCACGTTGCGGTTGACACATGGGGAGTTAGCTTCGATATGCTGAACAACGCCGAACTTCTCCAATCGCACATGGTGGAAGCAGCCGAAGCATGCGGCGCCACCGTTCTCTCGGTTCAAGCACAACAATTCGAACCGCAAGGCGCGACCGTACTGGTTCTTCTCTCGGAGAGCCATCTGTCCATTCACACGTATCCTGAGAAAGGTTTTGCCGCTATCGACTGTTACACTTGCGGCGAAACGGTTGATCCGCAGGCTGCGATCGATTATCTTGTTTCTGTTCTGAAGCCTGAACGTACTTATGCGAAGAAGCTTGTACGGGGCTTGGGCGAAATGCAAGTTGAAGAGCCGGTCATGAAACAGGCGGAGCTCGTATAATCCCATTGAAAAGCGAAGAGAGCCATGAGGCATCGCCTCATGGCTTTTCCTATTCCTAGGAATAACGCGGTGTTTTGCCGCCGACAATAGGGAAATGCGGTATGATTTCCCCTGTCATAAACTTTTCATATTTGGCCGTGAGCCCGATTGTCCCAACGTGCTATAATAAAATTTGGTGATGATGATACTGAAAGTTTTAAGTCCGCTGAAGTGTTAAAGCGAGAGAAAACTTTCTGTGCATGGAAAAACTTCCTCTTAACGCGGTCGCTCAACTTGACTTTACTTCGATTGAAGTTTTTCCTAATTCGCAGGGTCCCTCATGTATCTAAAGAAAGGCAGGTGAATGCCCGTGCATTTGATTGTCGTCGGTTTGAATTACCGGACCGCTCCCGTTGAAGTTCGCGAACGTTTTGCTCTTGCGGAAGGCCAGCTGCCCCAGGCGCTGGACATGCTGAAGCAGACGACGGGCATTCTGGAAGGCGTGATCGTGGGCACCTGCAACCGGACGGAAATTTATGCGGTGGTGGACCGCCAGCAAGTATGCGGCCACTATATCCGCTCTTTTATGGAACAATGGTTCAATATGACGAGAGAGCAATTTAACCGGCATCTCTACATGTATGAAGACGATCAGGCGATTGAGCATTTGCTCAAGGTCGCTTCGGGACTCGATTCGATGATCCTGGGCGAAACGCAGATTCTCGGTCAGGTGAAGGAAGCTTTGCGATTGGCCCAAGAGCATCGGACGACCGGCACGATTTTTAACCGGTTGTTTAAACAAGCCGTCACCTTCGCCAAGCGCGCGCATTCGGAGACGTCGATCGGCGAGAGCGCCGTATCGGTCAGTTACGCGGCTGTCGAATTGGGCCGCCGGATTTTCGGCCGTTTTGACGATAAGACGGTTTTCATTATCGGAGCCGGCAAGATGAGCGAGCTGACCGCCCGCCATCTGTATGCCAACGGCGCGAACCGCGTGTTCGTCGCAGGACGCACGGTGTCCCGCGCAGAAGAATTGGCGGACAAATTCAGCGGAACGGCGCTGTCGATGGAAAATGCCGTCGCCCGGCTTCATGAGGCCGACATCGTCATCAGCAGCACCGGCGCGAGCAACTTCATCCTGAGCCGTGAAGCGGTGGAAGCCGCCATGGCCCGACGCAAGAAAAAACCGCTGTTCCTGATCGACATCGCGGTGCCGCGTGATTTAGACCCGGCTTGCGGGGATGTGCCGAACGTGTTCCTGTACGACATCGACGATCTGGAAGGCATCGTGGAGACGAACCTGGAAAAACGCCGCCAAGAAGCGGTCGTCATCGAAACGATGATTGATGAAGAGCTGGAGGCCTATCGGGAATGGTACGCCACGCTCGGCGTCAGCCCGCTCATTCGCGCGCTGCAGGACAAGGCGGCCGCGATTCATGAAACGACGCTGCAGAGCATGCTCCGCAAGCTTCCGGATTTGGACGAGCGGGAACTGAAAGTGATCCGCAAACTGACCAAAAGCATGGTCAACCAAATGATCCACGAGCCGATTTTGCGGATCAAGGAACTCGCCGCCGAGAAGAAAAGTGAAGAGGCGATGAAGCTGTTCGTCCAGCTGTTCTCTCTGGAAGAGAATGTGGCGACGCTTCAAGCCGAGGCCGATGCCCAGCGCAAAAACCGCAAGCCTGCCGACGACCGGGAGTCCTCCGGCGTCGCGCGCGATCTGGAGACTTTGCTGACCCAACTGGCGGGAGCTCTGCAATAAACATTTAACGGGGCTTACCGGCCGATGTCCCGGGATGAGGGGAGGCTCATAACCCCCATGTTGACCCAAGATTGGCTGACCGATGCCGTACTTTACGTATATGCCCTGAGCCTGCTGTTCTTCGTATCCGACGCCGCTTCCGGCAACCGGAGCGCAAGGAAAGTCGGCACAGGGCTGCTTGTTTTCGT
The DNA here is from genome assembly GCF_005049045.1 of Cohnella pontilimi. GTDB lineage: Bacteria > Bacillota > Bacilli > Paenibacillales > Paenibacillaceae > Cohnella > Cohnella pontilimi. Next base: position 232,815 of record NZ_SUPK01000006.1, on the reverse strand, counting down.
CTGGTTGCTGCAAACCGTCTTTTTGCTCATCCTGCTGTTTCAAAGCTTCTCGATGGCGGAAATTACACCGAGAGAGTTTTTATTTTTCGTCTCCTGGCTTCTCGTGTCCATCTCATTCATTGTGAACCGCTGGATCCGGGCGGAGCTGCTCGTTCTGCTCGTGAACGCCGCAGGGTTTGCCGTGCTGGCGCTCAACCTGCTGCAGAGGCCGGACCGGAGCATGCAGCTGTCCGCGTGGGAAGTCGCCAGACGCCTGCTCGTGCTTCATATCGGGTTGATTACGGTTGCGTTTGCCGTGCTTACAGTCGCCGCAGTTCTCGCCGGCATGTATTTGTTTTTGCACCGCATGCTCAAAAAGAAGCGCTGGACGCCGATGATGACGCGCATGCCCAGTCTGGAGCTGATCGATCTCTACGCTTTTCGCGCGGGGCTGATCGGGGTGCCGCTGCTGTTCCTGTCTTTGTCGACAGGCGCAGCTGCGTTAATGCAGGACGGGAGATCCGAATTTTTGCTGGACGAAAAGGTGCTGTTTTCTTTCGCGGCCGCCGTCCTGTATTTCGTCTATCTATTCAGGCGAATGGCTTCGGCAGACGACGGGACAAGGCTTGCGCGCTGGAACCTGTTCGGATACGTCTTGCTGGTGGCCGGTTTTTTCGCGAATTCCGGTTCCGCGTTTCACCGGTGGTTATAATCTGGGCTTCCACGTGAACGAGAGAGAGGGTGGACCGGGTTGGCGGAATGGTATCCTGTCATGCTGAACATCAGCGAAAAAAAATGCTTGGTGGCAGGCGGCGGACCCGTGGCGGAGCGTAAAATCGCGGGTCTGCTAAGCGCCGGCGCCAGAGTGATCGTCGTCAGTCCGCAGTTGACGCCGAAGTTGCGAGAGCTCGCGGACAACGGCGGCATTCTATGGATCCCTCGGGAAGCTGTAGACGATGATCTAGAAGGAGCCGCGCTCGTGTTCGCCGCAACGGGCGAGCCGGACGTAAACCGGCGATTGGCCGAGTCCGCGCGGTTGTTGGGGATTCCGGCCAATGTGGCGGATAACGGCGAAGCCGGGGACTTTATGGTTCCGGCCGTGCTGAGGCGGGGACGCTTCGTGCTGGCTGCCGGAGTTTCGGGCGCGGGACCGGCGTTGGCCGCCCGTGTGGTGCGGGAGTTATCGGCCCGATATGGGCCTGAGTATTCGGTATATGCCGATGCGCTTGGACATATTCGCCGTGCTGTGAAGGAGCATGTGGCGGATCCTGAGGAACGGCGCCTTCTTCTGTTGGCTGCTGTGGAACCGGATGCGCTTGAAGAATGGCGGCAGGCCGGCTGGCTGAAGTCTCAGCCCGGCAAGCTGCTTGAACGGCTGAGAAGCCGTGCGGAGGCAGCAAAGCCAAAGGAGGAGAACCATTGACCACACCATTCAAACGCCGTATCGTCGTCGGCACCCGGCAAAGCGCGCTCGCGCTGACGCAAACCGGACAAACCGTCGACAGCCTTCAAGCGATATGCGAAGCCGCTGGCTTGCCCTATACATTCGAACTGAAGCCGATCGTCACCCGCGGAGATCGGATTCTCGACGTTACGTTGTCCAAAGTCGGAGGCAAAGGCTTATTCGTCAAGGAGATTGAGCAGGCGCTGCTCGACGGCGATATCGACATGGCGGTACATAGCATGAAGGACATGCCGTTTGAGCTGCCGGACGGGCTTGTGCTGGGCGCTGTGCCGAAACGGGAAGATCCTCGGGATTGCTTGATCAGCCGGACAGCCGGAAGCGTGGACGAGCTGCCGCACGGAGCGCGCGTCGGCACGAGCAGCTTGCGAAGGTCCGCGCAGCTGCAGGCGGCGAGACCGGATTTGCACATCGAATCGATCCGAGGGAATATCGACACGCGATTGCGCAAGCTGGAGGAGGAAGGATTCGACGCGATTCTGCTCGCAGCGGCAGGTTTGCACCGGATGGGGTGGAAAGACCGCATCACCTCCTATTTACCGTCGGCGCTCTGCTTGCCTGCGGTCGGTCAAGGCGCGCTTGCCGTCGAATGCCGGGCGGACGACGAAGAAGTACTGGAATTGCTCGCAAGGTTTAACGACGAGCACACAGCGCGGACCGTAGCGGCCGAACGAAGGCTGCTCGGATTGCTGAACGGCGGCTGTCAGGTGCCGATTGGCGCTTATGCGGAAACGACGGACGGTGCGGAAATCGTGCTGACCGGTATGGTCGCATCTCCGGACGGAAAGAGGCTGCTGAAAGAGACGGCATCGGGAACGGATCCGGAACGGGTCGGCGAGATCGTTGCACAGGCGCTTCTGGCGCGGGGAGCGGACACGATCCTGGCGGAAGCGAGGGAGTAACGACATGACCAAGGGCAGGGTGTATTTGGTGGGCGCAGGACCGGGCGACCCGAAGCTGATCACCGTCAAAGGACTTGAGGCGCTGCAGAAGTCGGACTGCGTCGTATACGACCGGTTGGCCGGCCCGCAGCTGCTGAACCGTGCCCGGCCGGACGCCGAGCTCATTTATGTCGGGAAGCTGACGGACCGCCATACGATGAAGCAGGAGGACATCAACCGGCTGCTTGTCGATTTGGCCTTGCAGGGTAAAACGGTGACCCGGCTCAAAGGCGGCGATCCGACCGTTTTCGGCCGGGTCGGAGAAGAGGCGGAGCTGTTGGGGCAGCACGGCATTCCTTATGAAATCATTCCCGGCATCACGTCGGCGATCGCGGTGCCGGCTTATGCGGGAATCCCGGTCACGCATCGGGACCTGGCTTCTTCTTTTTCCGTCATTACCGGACACGAAAGCCCCGACAAACTCGACCGTTCCATCCAATGGGACAAGGTCACGCATGCGACCGGCACGCTCGTTTTCCTGATGGGTGTCGCTAAAATCGGGTATATAGCAGAGCAGTTGATCAAACACGGCAGGTCGCCGGAAACGCCCGTCGCCCTCATCCGCTGGGGAACGCGGGCGGAGCAGCGCACGTTAACCGGAACGCTTGCCGATATCGAAGAGCGCGTCAAAGAAGCAAATTTTCAGCCCCCTGCCGTCATCGTTGTCGGTGAGGTAGTGAGGCAGCGGGAGACTTTGGCATGGATTGAGGACAAGCCGTTGTTCGGGCTGCGCGTACTGGTGACCCGCTCTCGTTCGCAGGCCAGCGAGTTGGCCGACAAGATCTACGAGCTCGGCGGCGAACCGTACGAGTTTCCGGTCATCGAAACCCGGCTTCCGGATTCCGCGGAAGCGGTAGAGCGCGTCCGCCATGCATTGGCGGATGCGGAAAGCTATGATTGGGTGCTCTTGACGAGCGTGAACGGTGTCGACTATTTTTTTCGATGGCTCGATCATTTCGGCGTCGATATCCGCCGCTTCCACAAGGCCCGGTTTGCGGCAGTCGGTCCCAAGACGGGCGAAGCGCTTGCCGCACGCGGCGTACGGTCGGAGCTGCTGCCGGAGAAATACCGCGCGGAAGGACTTCTGGAATCATTGTCCGGTCCTATCAAAGCCGGTCAGAAAGCGTTGCTCCCCCGCGGAGATCTGGCCCGCGTGATCCTTCCGAGAGAGCTGGAACGGTTAGGCGTCGAACCTGTCGTAATCGATACCTACGTCACGGTGCCGGCCGAAAAAAAGGATCCCTTCTTGCTGGAAATGCTGCAAAACGGAGAGATTCATGTCGTGACCTTCACGAGTTCGTCTACCGTCGTTAACTTTGTAGATGCGCTTAAGCACTCCGGAGTGGAAGATCCGGCACGCTTGCTAAGCGGGGTGGAGATCGCCTGCATCGGACCGATCACGGCCCGCACGGCGGAGGAGCAAGGCCTTACGGTCACGGCGCTTGCCGAACCGTCGACCATCGACGGATTGGTCACGGCATTGTCAAATAAACGGCTTCATCAAGAAAGGAGAACGGATGGACATGGCTTACCCTCTTACAAGGCATAGAAGACTGCGTTCCACGGCCGCCATGCGGAGCTTGGTTCGCGAGACGGTTCTGAACGTGGACGATTTGATCGCTCCGATCTTTATCGCGCAAGGCGAAGGAGTTCGTCAAGAAATCTCTTCGATGCCCGGCGTGTACAATTGGTCCCTGGATACAATGAATCAGGAGTTGGATGAAATCGTATCTCTGGGGATCAAAGCGGTGCTAGTTTTCGGAGTTCCGAGCGCCGCCGAGAAAGACGCTGCCGGTACATGTGCGTATGATGAGAACGGCATCGTGCAGGAAGCGATTCGACGGATGAAAGACCGTTATCCGCAGTTGATCGTGATCGCGGATACGTGCCTTTGCGAATTTACCGACCATGGGCATTGCGGCGTCGTGCACCGTCACGGCGATACCGCCGTCGTCGATAATGACGAGTCGTTGGCGCTTCTCGTTCGTACCGCGGTGTCTCAAGCGAGAGCAGGGGCGGACATTATCGCTCCTTCGAACATGATGGACGGTTTCGTCACAGCGATCCGTCAAGGACTGGATGAGGCCGGATTTCTTGATGTCCCGATTATGTCTTATTCAGTAAAATATGCTTCGGCGTATTACGGTCCTTTCCGGGAAGCTGCGCAATCCGCCCCGCAATTCGGCGACCGGAGATCGTATCAGATGGATGCGGCGAACGCCCGCGAAGCGCTTCGCGAAGCGGCAACGGACGTGGACGAAGGCGCCGATTTCCTGATGGTGAAACCGGGTCTCGCCTACCTGGATATCGTCCGGATGCTGAAAGACCGGTTCGATCTTCCGCTTGTCATTTATAACGTAAGCGCGGAATACTCGATGGTGAAAGCGGCCGCGATGCAGGGCTGGATCGATGAGAAAGCGATCGTGCTCGAAACGTTGACGGGCATGAAACGGGCCGGCGCCGATCTCATCATCACCTATCACGCGAAAGACGCCGTGCGCTGGCTGCGCGGAGAGTAACTTTCCAATTTCTCAGATGAGGATGTGACGCACATGAGCGAAAAACAGGTTCGCACGGATTCACGTTCTAAAGAAGCTTTCGAACGGGCAAAGAAGGTCCTCCCTGGCGGGGTGAACAGTCCGGTTCGCGCGTTTAAGTCGGTCGGCATCACTCCGCTCGTGATTGAACGGGCATCGGGCAGCCGAATTACGGACATCGACGGACAGAGTTATATTGACTACGTCCTGTCTTGGGGACCCCTGATCGCCGGACACGCGCATCCGGAGGTCGTCGAAGCGCTGAAGCGTACGGCGGAAAAAGGGACGAGCTTCGGCGCGCCAACGGAGCTGGAGACGGAGATGGCGGAGCTGGTTTGCGAGCGTGTGCCTTCCGTGGAAGTGGTGCGCATGGTCAACTCCGGTACGGAGGCGACGATGAGCGCCCTGCGTCTGGCGCGCGGCTACACCAAACGGAGTAAAATTCTCAAGTTCGAAGGTTCCTACCATGGTCATGCCGACAGTTTGCTGATCAAGGCCGGATCCGGTGTGGCCACCCTGGGACTCCCAGACAGTCCGGGAGTGCCCGAGAGCGTCGCCGCCAATACGATCGCGGTACCATACAATGACCTGGATTCCGTCAAACTGGCCTTCGAGCGTTTCGGAGAAGAAATTGCCGCCATCATCGTGGAACCTGTAGCGGGCAATATGGGCGTCGTGCCGCCGCTGCCCGGTTTTCTCCAAGGACTGCGCGATGTGACGACCCAGTATGGCAGCCTGCTCATTTTTGACGAAGTGATGACCGGCTTCCGCGTCCATCTGAACTGCGCGCAAGGTTTGTACGGCGTGACGCCGGATCTGACCTGCCTGGGCAAGGTGATCGGCGGAGGCCTGCCGGTCGGGGCATACGGCGGAAAACGCGATATCATGGAGCAGATCGCGCCGGTCGGCCCGATTTATCAAGCCGGCACGTTGTCTGGCAATCCGCTCGCCATGACCGCGGGATACACGACGCTGAAGCTGATGACTCCGCAAAAATACGAGCAGCTGGAAAGCTTGGCCGCCCGTCTGCAGACCGGTTTAGAGGCTAACGCCCGTGAAGCCGGCGTCCCGATGACGATCAACCGCGTCGGCTCCATGGTTTGCCCTTTCTTTACCGATACCAAGGTCGTCAACTACGACACGGCGCGAACCGCCAACGGAGAAACGTTCCGCGCAGTATTCCGCAGCCTTCTCGACGGAGGAGTGAACATCGCGCCTTCTCCGTTCGAAGGATGGTTCCTTTCCACGGTGCATACTGAGGATGATATCGATCTCACGATTGAAGCTCACCGCGAAGCTCTTCGCAGTTTGTAATAAAGCCTTTTCCGCTCCCCGTTCGATATGCCCTGCCGGCATCGGGCGGGGTTGTTTGCTTTTCGGCAACAGTGAGGCATGCCCGATTTTCCCCGGCATATAGATAAATAGGAAAGCTGTCAAAGGCCCGGCACGCTCGGGCGCGATGCCGAAAGGAGGACGTTTTTCGTGACGGATCCGTTACGCGGTTTAAGGTTCGACATCTATGAGCGGGTGCACCTGCCAGAGGATGTTGCGGCGATCGGCGAACTGGAAGAGATTGAACTCGTACCCCATATGAAAGTACTGCCCCAGGAGGATCAGGTGCTGCTCAGGGGGCATTTGCTGTTGTCCGGCGTTTATCGGCCGCTAAACGACGCGGATAGTGCGTCGCAGCTGGAGCATTGGATTCCGGTAGAAATTTCGCTGCCGATGAACCGTGTCGACAAGGTGGAGGATTTGGCCATCGAAATCGATAATTTCGATGTAGACGTATTGTCCTCGCGCAGCTTGAATGTCACCGGCGTACTGGCGCTTCGCGGGGTTCAGGCTGCCGCTTCGCACGCTCCGGTCTGGAGGGACGACAGCTTTACGGTCGTGCATGAGGCGCCGTTCATTCCGGAGGCACCCGATGCAGACGAGCAGCAAGAGACGGTGCCGTTCGCACGGCAAGCAGTTCCGAAACCTCCGGCTTCGTCGGACGAGGGCGGCACCGCGCTGCCGGACGAAGCGAGATCGTCCGAGCCTCCGCCGGCGCTCGAAGATACTCCTCCATTTGAGTCCCCCGATCCGGCTTCGGAAGCCGGTGTTTGGCGGATCGAAGAACAAGAGCCGGACATCGGGATGCAAGACGAAGCAGAAACCCAAATCCGGGTGGAAGCGGAAGCGGAACAGCAGCCGGCCTATGATTTGGAGCAATGGATACGCGATCAGGATTCGCAAGCGCAGTCCGATGAAGCGGAGGAATGGCTGAATCCTGAGGCATACGAGTGGAAAGGAGCGAACGAGCCTTCGGAATGGGAAGACGAATCGTCAAGCCGTCCACCCGAGCCCGAAATTCCGATTCCGGGCGCATATTCGACCGTTCCCGATGAGAAGCCGGAAATGAAGGTGGCCTTCGGAGTAAAATCCCCGCAGCCATCGGCAAGCAGTGTAACGACCGGCGTCGGCCTTCTTTCACAGTTGGGGGAGAAAGGCGCAGCCCGCGAGGCGGAGCTGCGGGCCATGCTGTCGGCCCAAGCCGAATCGAGCGTGCCGGATGCAGACGAAAAGTTAAGCAAGGAGAGCACCGGTGACGAGCTCGAATGGACGCGTTTATTCTTAAGTGACGGCGCGGACGCTCAATCGTTCCGCAAGATGAGGCTGTGCATCGTCCAAAAGGATGATACGCTGGAGACGATCGCCGCCCGCTATCATGTTCAAACTCGGGAACTGCAGCGGCACAACCGGCTCAGCGATCCTTACTTATCGGCAGGACAAGTGCTGTATATCCCGTCGTAAACCGCAGCGGTGTATCGCAGCATAGCCGGTGTCGACAATCTGGCCACTCTTCCGGGAGTGGCTTTTTTGGCATGCGCCGGGCGGCATGCCCTGCGCCCGTCCTTATTGACTCTCCATGGCGAGACGGGTAGAATAATATAGAAAGACGCGGAAAGGGAAGCGTTCGCGATTCACCCCTACAGAGAGCGGAACTGCCGGGCAGCCGGCGCTGTGAGGTTCCGCAGACGGCGTGACGCGGCGGGTCGCCCTGGAGTCTCCCCATTGAGCCCTGGCCGAAGAGCCGGCGGTTAGAGCGGGACGGGTTGCAGCCGTTACCCTGCGACAAGTGCCGTACGGCCCGCTGCATAGCCGAACGGAACGAAGGTGGTACCACGGAAGATAAACCTTTCGTCCTTTGCGACGGAAGGTTTTTTGTATTTTCCCGGGGTCCCCAAAAAGGAATTGGATTAAGCTTCAGAGCCGCACGTCACTTTTTGGGGAGAAATTATTAAGGAGGTTGTCGCTTAAATGTCCGAAATGCAAGAACGGCTGCAGTCCGAAATGCCGACGACATACGATCCGACTGTTGCCGAGCGCAAATGGTACGGCACATGGATCCGCGAAGGGTATTTTCAAGCCGGCCGGCGCCCCGACGCACCGAAATATACGATCGTCATTCCGCCGCCGAACGTGACCGGCATGCTGCACATCGGCCATGCGCTCGATTTTACGCTTCAAGATATTCTCGTGCGTTTCAAGCGGATGCAGGGGTTCGACGCCCTGTGGCTCCCGGGAACCGATCATGCGGGAATCGCCACGCAGACGAAGGTGGAACAAAAGCTCCGCGAGGAAGGCAAATCCCGTTACGATCTGGGCCGCGAGGCATTTTTGGAGAAAGTATGGGAATGGAAGGAAACCTATGGCGCTTCGATCCGCGAACAATGGGCGAAAATGGGTCTCAGCCTGGACTACTCGCGCGAGCGCTTTACGTTGGACGAAGGCCTTTCGAAGGCCGTCCGTGAGGTATTCGTCCGTTTGTATGACAAAGGCCTGATTTACCGCGGCAAAAGGATCATTAACTGGGATCCCGCCGCGAGGACGGCACTGTCCGATATCGAGGTCGAATACAAAGAAGTCAACGGGCACCTGTATCATCTGCAATATCCTCTTGCCGACGGAAGCGGACATCTGACCGTGGCGACCACGAGACCCGAAACGATGCTCGGCGATACGGCGGTTGCGGTTCATCCGGAAGATCAACGATATCGGCACCTAATCGGCCGAATGCTTCGTCTGCCGATCGTGAATCGCGAAATCCCGATTATCGCAGACGAATATGTCGAGAAAGATTTCGGCAGCGGAGCGGTGAAGATTACGCCGGCGCACGATCCGAACGACTTTGAGGTCGGATCGCGCCACGACCTGCCGCAAATTACGGTGATGGACGAGAGCGGACGAATGAATGCGAATGCCGGGCCTTACCAAGGCATGGACCGCTTCGAATGCCGCAAGGCGATCGTGAAGGAGCTGCAGGATCTCGGCGTTTGCATCAAGATCGAGGACCACGTCCACCAGGTGGGCCACAGCGAGCGCTCCGGCGCGGTGGTCGAGCCGTATTTGTCGACACAATGGTTCGTCTCCATGAAGCCGCTGGCCGAGCGTGCGATCGACAACCAGAGATCGGGCCAAGGCGTAAACTTCGTTCCGGATCGTTTTGAAAAGATTTATTTGAATTGGATCGAAAATGTCCGCGACTGGTGTATTTCCCGGCAGTTATGGTGGGGGCACCGCATTCCGGCCTGGTACTGCGAAGCATGCGGAGAAACCCATGTGTCGCGGGAAGACTTGACGGTGTGCCCGAAGTGCGGCAGCGAATCTCTTCAGCAGGACGAAGACGTGCTGGACACTTGGTTCAGCTCGGCTCTATGGCCTTTCTCCACCTTGGGATGGCCCAACGATACCGAGGATTTGAAGAGATACTACCCGACCGACGTGCTGGTGACGGGTTACGATATCATTTACTTCTGGGTCGCCCGGATGATTTTCACCGCACTGGAATTCACCGACCGCATTCCGTTCAAAGACGTGTTGATTCACGGTCTCGTTCGCGATGCGGAAGGCCGCAAAATGTCCAAATCGCTCGGCAACGGCGTCGATCCGCTGGATGTAATCGAGCAATACGGCGCAGATGCGATGCGCTATATGATCTCTACGGGCAGCACCCCGGGTCAGGATTTGCGTTACCGCTTCGAAAAAGTGGAGCAGGCCCGCAATTTCGCGAACAAGATCTGGAACGCGTCCCGGTTTGCGCTGATGAACCTGGAAGGCTTCAAGCATGAGGACATCGATTTGTCCGGACCGCTTTCCACTTCCGACCGCTGGATTTTGCACCGGTTCCACGAGACGGCCCGCGACATTACGCGCCTCATGGAAAACTATGATTTTGGCGAAACGGGACGGCTGCTATACAACTTCATCTGGGACGACTTGTGCGATTGGTACATTGAATTCGCGAAATTGAGCCTGTACGGCACGGACACCCAGGCGAAGCGCAGTACGCAATCGGTTCTCGCCTATGTGCTGGACCGCACGCTTCGCCTGCTGCATCCGTTCATGCCGTTCTTGACCGAAGAGATTTGGCAGCATCTGCCTCACGAGCCGGGCGAGACGATTACGCTGGCCGCGTGGCCTGCGTACGATGCGGCCTTCGAAGCGGCCGATGCCGTGAAAGAAATGGAGCTGCTCATGGACGTCATTCGGGCCGTACGCAACATCCGTGCCGAAGTGAACGTGTCGCCGGGCAAAAAAATCGAGCTGCTGCTCAAGCCGACCGGTGCCGCGGAAGAAGGCATTTTCGCCCGCAACGAGGAGTATGTGCGCCGATTCTGCAATACGTCTACTTTCACGCTGGATGCCGGCCTGACGCCGCCGGACAAAGCCATGACCGCGGTGGTGACGGGCGCCGAGCTGTATTTGCCTCTTGCGGGCTTGATCGACATCGGGCAGGAAATCGCCCGTCTCGAGAAAGAGCTGGCTCATTTGGAGGCTGAAGTTGAGCGCGTGGAGAAGAAACTCTCCAACGAAGGTTATATCGCGAAGGCGCCCGCCCATGTCGTAGAGCAAGAGCGGGCCAAAGGCGAAGATTATCGGAGCAAGCGGGATAAGGTGTTGGCCCGGATCGCCGAACTTCGCGGATGATAGGAGATGGGCAGGATGAACGATAGTAATGCGCCATCGGACGGCAACCGCCCTTTTCGGACGGCGGTGGAGGCGGTTGCCTGGATTACCGGGCTTACCGCTTTCGGCATCCGTCCGGGCTTGGAAAGAATCGGCCGGATGATGGAACGGTTCAACCATCCGTACCGGCGGTTAAAATTCATACATGTGGCGGGTACGAACGGCAAAGGCTCGGTCTGCGCGTATTTGACGAGCGTGCTGAGGCAGTGCGGTTACGATGTGGGGACCTTTACGTCCCCCTACCTGACATCTTACGCGAACCGTCTTCAGTACAATGGGGAGGACATCGACGACGAAAGCTTATTGAAGCTTGCGAACCGAATTAAGCCGGTTGCTGACGAACTGGCGGCAAGCGAGCCGGAGCTGGGCTATCCGACGATGTTTGAAATTACGACTGCGCTGGCGATTCTCTATTACGGCACGGTCGTTTATCCCGATTATGTTGTATGGGAGACGGGGCTAGGCGGCCGGCTGGACGTGACCAATATCGTCGTGCCCGTCGTCAGCGTCATTACGAACGTCGGCCACGACCATATGGATGTGCTGGGACCGACGCTCGAACATATCGCCAGAGAAAAAGCCGGCATCATCAAGCCGGGTGTTCCTGTGGTGACGGGCGAAACGCGCCCGGAGATTCTCGATATTTTTCGGGAGACCGCGGAAGCGAATCACGCGTCCCTCTATGCGCGGGGTGAGAAGTTCGGATTCGAACCGATTTCCGTCGCTGAGGATGAGCAGCGGTTTTCTTTTACCGGTCCCTTCCGGGACATCCCGTCTCTCACGATCTCGCTGAACGGCGCGCATCAGCAGGCCAACGCGGCAACTGCCGTCATGACCTTGGAGGTGCTCCGCCAATTTTACGCGCTGATCGTGGAAGACGAAGATTTGGCGGCGGAAGGCCTGCGCCTGGCCGCTTGGCCGGGACGTCTCGAAATGGTGTCGAAAAACCCGCGCATACTGATCGACGGGGCCCACAATCCGGAAGGAATGGCGGCACTGGCGGCGGCTTTGCGCGATGTATATCGTTTCGACCGGTTAAACGTCGTGATGGCGATGATGCCCAATAAGAATCACGAATATTCTTTGCGGCATATACTACCAATGATTGATACGCTCGTCATTACGGAACCGGATTTTCATAAAAAAATGAAGGCCGAAGACCTGGCGGCCGTCGCGAAACGGCTGCAGGAGGAGCTCGGCCGGCCCCGCGAAATCGCGGTGGAGCCGGATTGGCGCCGCGCCGTCGCACGCCTGCGCGAGTTGGACGGCGCTTCGTCCGAAGGGACGCTGAACGTCGTTACCGGCACGTTATACTTGATTGCCGATGTCCGCTCGTGGCTGCTCCATGGAACGAATTCAGAAAAAGGCTGGTGAATCGTCGTTGCGAACGGCTGAACATGTACATTTTATCGGCATCGGGGGTTACGGCATGAGCGCCATCGCCCGTGTCATGCTGGAGCTCGGATATGAGGTGTCCGGTTCCGACGTCGTCCGTCAGGAATTAACCGATAAGCTGGCCGCCAAAGGCGCCCGAATTCATATCGGTCACGATCCGGAGTACGTGCGGGGGGCCGACCTTGTCGTGTACTCCACTGCGCTGCCTAAAGACAATGTTGAACGCCAAGCCGCCGAGCAGCTGAACATTCCCACGCTGCATAGATCACAGATGCTGGCCAGACTGCTGAACGCCAGAACCGGCGTTGCCGTAGCGGGCGCACACGGGAAAACGACGACTTCGTCGATGATCGCGCTTGTGCTGGAAACTTGCGGACTGGACCCCACCTTTATCATCGGGGGCGAGATCGTCAACGTGGGGACGAACGCCAAGGCCGGCAAAGGGGATATCGTCGTGGCCGAGGCTGACGAGAGCGACGGTTCGTTCCTTCAATACACGCCGGCGATAGCCGTCGTCACCAATATCGAGGCCGATCATCTTGAAAATTACGACGGTGATTTCGGCAAACTGCTCGAGGCTTACGTTTCTTTTTTGCGAAATGTGCGGCCTGACGGGATCGCTGTCGTTTGTACGGACGACGAGAACGTTCGTAATATGATTCCGAAAGTGAAGGACAAGACACGTCTCGTCACTTTTGCGATCGACCGCGACGCGGACTACACTGCAGCCGACATACGCTTGGGCGACCGCACCGCGACATTCACGATGAAACGCGGAGGCGAAGCGCTCGGAGACGTCACGTTGTCGGTGCCTGGACTGCACAACGTTTATAACGCACTGGCCACTATTATCGTTTGCTTGGAAGCAGGTGCTCCTTTCGAAAAGGTGGCGGCCGCCATTACCGAGTTTCGCGGCGCCAAGCGGCGGTTTCAAGTGCTTGGCGAAGTGAAGGACATGCTGGTCGTGGACGATTACGCGCATCATCCGACGGAGATCCAGGCCACCATCCAGGCGGCCAAAGCGACCGGCAAACGGATCATCGCGGTCTTCCAGCCCCAGCGTTACACGCGCACGTTCTTTTTGCTCGATGCGTTCAGCCGGGCATTCGCGGACGCGGATGAGGTGATCATCACCGACATCTACTCGCCGGCAGGCGAGCAGCGGATCGAAGGCGTACACTCCGAGCGGCTGGTCGAGCTGATCGCCGGCAACAGCAATCCGAACGTATCTTATGTCCCGACCAAGGAAGAGGTTCGGGACTTGCTGGCGGAACGCGTCGCTCCCGGCGACCTTGTGCTCACGATGGGCGCCGGCGACATATGGAAAGCGGCCGACAGTCTCGTCCGGCTTTTGCGGGAGCGGGAACGGGCCTAAAGCTCTGTATTATTGGGCTGCCGGAAGGTGTAAGCACCTTTCCGGCAGCCTTTTTGCGTTTAGTCGGGCTACTACCGAATACTTTTTGAGCTTAAGTGGCTGCCATCGGCTTAACCTTCGCGAACCGCCGCTCGTTGAGGGGCTTAAGCGGGTGCCATCGGCTTAACCTTCATGAACCGCTTCTCGTTGAGGGACTTAAGCGGGTGCCATCGGCTTAACCTTCGCGAACCCGCCGCTCTTTGAGGGGCTTAAGCGGGTGTCATCGGCTTAACCTCCGCGAACCGCCGCTCGTTGAGGGGCTTAAGCGGGTGCCATCGGCTTAACCTTCGCGAGCCGCCGCTCGTTGAGGGGCTTAAGCGGGTGCCATCGGCTTAACCTCCTCCACGCACACAAGAGCAGCTGGGAGATTCGGTTTTCGAACAGTATTCGTTACTCTAAGAGACTATACTTCGGTTGATTGACGGAGGTTCAGCACATTAGTTACTCTAGGAGACGTTACTTTAATGGATTATCGATGTTTGAGGAAGCGCTGGAGTTTCTCCGACCAGCGCCCACCACCACCAATAACACTGTCCCACGCACTTACACACCACCAACTACCGCAAACCGCCACCTCTTACATTCTCCCACGCACATAACGCCGACGCTAAGAACCTGCCAAACCATCTTCTTTTGGTCCAAATCCGCGCAGCCATCATAAATGTCTCTTGTCTCTCATATTCTCTTACTAGAAAACGAGATAAGGGAGAGACACGCATGCAGCCGAAAACGAGAATGACGTTCCGGTTCGATCCGCCGAAGCCGGCGCCCCTTCCGCAGCCTGTCAAGCTGCACCCGGTGCCGGCGGGAGAACGGAAGGCCGCGGAACCGGAGCATGTACAGGACGACTCGAAGCCGGCGCAGCCGGAAACTTCGCCGTCCGACCAAACGACCTATTACGCGGGTGGTCCGTTTCAGGACGACCTATACACGTTGGAACAAATGATCCGTACGGCCGAACCGATCCGCATCCGCCAACCCGCGGCGGAATCCCCGGCGAAAATGCCTCCGCCCGAGGAAGAGCAGACATCGGAGCACGTGTCTTACTCGGATGTCGGACCGGCGGAGTGGACGCCGATTGACGAAGGAGACCGGATGCAAAGCTGGCTTTCCGGGGCGTTAAACCGGAAAGAAGGTCCCTCTTGGTGGCGCGTATTCGTCTCGGTAGCCGGAGCGGTGGCCACCGGCGCCTTGTTCGGCTACCTGGTGCTCACTTTGTTCACCGGCGACGCGCCATTTCCCGCCGCCGAGCAGCCCGGCAAAGACGCTCCCGTTCAAGCGACGGCACCGCTAGCTTCAACTCCCGCGTCCGGACAAGCCGTCCCTCCGACCGCGACAAGTCGGGTACAACAGCCGGCGAATTCCGCGGCCGTGACCGAATCCGCTTTTTACCTGCTGCAGTATGGCGTCTTTCGTACCGAAGAAAGCATGCTGGCGGCGATGGAACAGCTGAAGCGAAGGGGACTTCCCGCCGCGGCGGACCGATCCGACGGTTACCGGGTTTATGCGGGGGCGGCGGATTCGAAAGAAGAAGCCAATCGGCTCGCCGGTCAGTTATCCGGAGTAGAAGTTTATGTGAAGCCTTCCGTTTCGCCGGCGCTGGCTCCGAACGAAACGGCGGCGGCGCTGTCACTGGCCGATTTCGCCCGACAAAGTGCGGAGCTGACTCATACCTTTGCCCGGTTGTCCGTCCTCGCGCTGCAGGAGGAGAAGCCGCAGCCGTTCGATCAAGCGGCGCTAAGCTCTCTCCGTCAGACTCACAAGCTGTGGATCGATTCCGCCAAATCGACGGCCGGCCTTACCGGAACGGAGCTCAAGACAGCGAATCAACTGGTACAAAGCTTGAACGCGGCGATGGTATCGATTGACGATTACAACCGGAAACCGGCACGCTATCATCTGTGGAACGTTCAAACAGCGGTGATGGAAGCCGCGATCAGCGACCGGGCGCTGCGGGACGCCTTACTCCAGAGTACGCCAAAATGAAAGTTATTTCAGAAAGTGGGTCTTTAAAACAGGACTTTCGTCCTAAACAGCCTCCGACTTTGGGGCTGTTTTTGCACGCTTCATAAGTGTTTATCCTGTCAAATTCGCCCGCAGCACGCCCGTAACCCCGGATGTATCCGAAACCCTGCAAAAATTGGAGGGAATTCATAGATTGTGCGACTTGTCCGGGGAACGTATAATGAAGAAACGGGTGTCAAAAAATGGTGGGAGACGAGGAATCATGAAGAAAAACGGCTGGATTCTGGTCTTATTCGTGATTTTGGGACTGTTGGCGGGATCATTGGCCGCCCGGGCGCTAAAGGACGTGCATGAAATCTCCTTTTTGACCCGTCCGATGGCGGTTTCCTGGTCTCCGGCCGCTGACCTCGGCGTCATCCGCTACGACCTCAAGCTCAGTATCGATCTTACGCTGCTGAGCATCCTAGGCGCAGCCGGCGCCATATGGCTGTACCGCAAAATGTAAATGACCTTCGAAAGGAAGAACGTGTCCGATGACCGTTACCTCGAACATCCGTCCTACGCTGATTTTGGCTTCGACCTCTCCGCGCAGACAAGAGCTCATTACCACATTGGGACTTCCCGTGATGGTGCGGCCTAGTCATGCGGACGAGAAAACGCCGGGAGACTGGTCCCCGGACCGCATCGTCGAGGAGTTGGCGAACCGGAAAGCCAGGGCGGTGTGGGAATCGGTCCGGGGCACGATGAAAACGGCGGCGGTCGTGGTCGGAAGCGACACGATCGTCGTACTGGACGGCCGCGTCATGGGCAAGCCCAAAGATCCGGAAGAAGCGTTCGAGATGCTGAGCCGCTTGGCCGGCAACACCCATGAGGTGTATACCGGAGTAAGCTGCATCGGTCTCATGGATGGGCAGACGGTTACCAATCACCGCGTGACCAAAGTGCGCATGCGGCAGCTGTCGCCGGACCAGATCCGGCGCTACGTGCAGACCGGCGAGCCTTTGGACAAAGCGGGCGCATACGGCGTACAGGGTGTTGGCGCGCTGCTGGTGGACTCACTGGAAGGCTGCTATTTCAACGTGGTGGGACTGCCGTTGTCGCTGCTGGCCGTTCAGCTGGAACAGTTCGGGGTTACTCTCCCCTGATGCAGCTGGATGTTGTATTGCGGGAATCGACTAGCCAATTCCGCGTCCGACGCGGGCTGTCGAAAGAAGGAAAATGACGTTGGAAAACCGCGCTTACCGGCTCCGGGATTTGCCTGAGGACGAACGGCCGAGGGAAAGAATGGCCCGGCTCGGAGCGGAGGCTCTCAGCCATGCCGAGCTGCTGGCCATTTTGCTTCGCACCGGAAGCCGCCGGGAATCGGCGATTCATCTGGCGCAGCGTATTTTGCAGGATTGCGGGGGGCTTCGCCGGTTCGCGGAGCGAAGCTGGGACGAGCTGACGCATATTCCCGGCATCGGGCCCGCCAAAGCGATTGAGCTTCAGGCGAGTCTTGAACTCGGCCGGCGCGTGGCCCGCTCGCGCCTGCCGGAAGCCCCGCCCGTGACGCGGCCGCAGGATGCGGCCGACTTGCTCATGGAAGAGCTCCGGCATTTGCGCGAAGAGCATTTTGTCGTACTATTCTTGAATACGAAGAACCGTGTCATCGGACGCCAAACGGTGTCGGTCGGCAGTTTGAACGCTTCGGTCGTTCATCCGCGGGAAGTGTTCAGAGCCGCAATCCGCAGAAGCAGTGCCTCGATTCTATGCGCGCACAACCATCCCAGCGGGGATCCGACACCGAGTCCGGAGGATATACAGCTGACACGCAGGCTTGCGGAAGCCGGAGAACTGGTCGGAATCGAACTATTGGATCATATTGTCATCGGGGATAATCGCTTTATCAGTTTGAAGGAACTAGGATGCTTGTAATATAATAATAAGGATTGTCATTCCAGGAGGTACCCGCTTATGTTTGGAGGATTTACGCGCGATTTGGGCATTGATCTCGGAACCGCGAACACGCTCGTTTACATCAAAGGTAGAGGAATCGTCGTAAGGGAGCCGTCAGTGGTCGCCCTGCGTACCGATACGAAAAAAATCGAAGCCGTCGGCGGCGACGCGAAGAAAATGATCGGCCGCACGCCGGGCAACATCGTGGCCATTCGTCCAATGAAGGACGGCGTCATCGCCGACTTCGAGACGACCGCCACCATGATCAAATATTTCATTCGGCGCGCTCAGAAGCAGCGTTCGTTGTTCCGGCGCCATCCCGACGTTATGGTTTGCGTTCCTTCCGGCATCACGGCCGTTGAGAAACGCGCAGTCGAGGACGCCACCAAGCAGGCGGGCGCCCGCGAAGCTTTCACGATCGAGGAACCGTTCGCCGCAGCGATCGGCGCCGATTTGCCGGTCTGGGAACCGACGGGCAGCATGGTCGTCGATATCGGCGGAGGCACCACCGAGGTGGCCGTCATCTCGCTGGGCGGCATCGTCACAAGCCGTTCCATCCGGATTGCCGGCGACGAAATGGACGAATCGATCATTCAATACATCAAACGCCTCTATAATCTCATGATCGGCGAACGTACCGCGGAACAGCTGAAAGTGGAAATCGGATCGGCCATGCCGCTGGACAAGCTGGAGTCTATCGAAATCCGCGGCAGAGATTTGGTCACGGGATTGCCGAAGACGCTGGCGATTACATCGGACGAAGTGGCCGAGGCGCTGTCCGATACGGTGAACGCGATTGTGGACTCGGTGAAGGTCACGCTTGAGAAATGTCCTCCCGAGCTGTCCGCTGATATCATGGATCGCGGTATCGTATTGACGGGCGGCGGAGCGCTCCTCCGCAATCTGGACAAAATGCTCGCGCGCGAAACCGGCATGCCGGTCATCGTGGCGGAGAACCCGCTTGACTGCGTGGCGATCGGTACCGGGCGCGCGCTGGAAAATATCCATCTGTTCAAATCCTCCAAAGGCGGATCGGGGAGGTCCGGCCGCTGATATGGACCGGACCGCGCTTCTTACGGGCCGGGAAAGCAGGTGAGCCCCTATATTTAAATTGATGCGCAACAAGCGGCTGTTCATCCTGATGATCGGACTTATTCTTTTCATCGCCGTCATGGGATTCACGCTCGGACGCAACCGGCTGACGTGGCCGGAAAAGTTCATCAACGACGCCCTGGGAACGGTGCAGGGGGCGTTGTACCGGCCGGTCGGGGCGGTCGCCGGATTTTTCGGCGACCTCGGCCGGCTTTCCGACGTCTACAACGAAAACAAACAGTTGCGTCAAACGGTAGCCCGCTACGCGCAAGACCAATTGAAGTACAATTTCATAGAGGCGGAGAACGAACGCCTGAAGACTGAGCTCGAGTTTAAAGAAAAGCAAAAGCAATTATATCGTTATCGCTTCCTTATCGCGCAAGTCATCGGCAACGCCACGAATCCGCTGGACCGTACGATCAAAATCGACTTGGGCGCCCGCGACGGCATTCAACCGAGAATGGCGGTCACGACGACCGACGGACTCGTCGGACTGGTCAGCCGCGTATCGGAGTTCACCTCGACGGTCGAGCCGATCACCCAGATCAATCCGGAGTCGCCTAAAGGCGTGCAAATCGCGTCCACCGTTTTCGGCAAAGAATCGGAATCATTCGGAATTATTGATTCGTTCGATCAACAAACCGGCATGCTTCAAATGACCAAAATCGACGAAAACGACAAGATGGCTCCCGGAGACAAAGTTATCACCTCCGGACTGGGCAACGTGTTTCCGAGAGGACTGATGATCGGAACCCTCATGAACCGGCAGGTTGGCGATTTTGGCTTGACCCAGAAAGCTAACGTGAAGCCGGCGGCCGATTTCGATCACCTGCGTGAAGTGTTCGTGGTCGTGGTACCGGAAGTGGCCGGACAATGAAAATTAAAATGAATCGCGCCGTCATGGCAGGAATCGTGCTTTTACTATTGGAAAACGGGGTCGTCCCCTGGCTGGTGCCGGTCGAATGGAGCGGCCGGCTCGTTCCGCATCTCACCTTTGTTTTGACCGTGTTGGTGGCTTCATTCGCGGGGCGGCATCGGGCGTTTCTGTTCGGCCTCGGCTTCGGGCTGATCGGCGACATCCTGTACTACGGCAACTTGATCGGGCCATACGCTTTCGGAATGGGCTTGGTCGGTTACGCGGCGGGACTCATGCTGGAACGCGGCATCCCGACGCTGGCCTCCGTACTGGGAGCGACGGCGGCAGGGAGTTTGGCGCTGAGCACGATCGTGTACATGATTTACCGGTTGTTCCGGCTCACGAATTGGTCCTACGGATACGCTTTTTACTGGTATATGGCGCCCAGCTTGCTGCTGGAAATTCTCATCGCCCTTGCCCTTTACTTGCCTGCCCGCCGACTGCTCTTTAAACAACCGGGATCGTCGGGAGAGGAATCCCCGCTTTAAGGGAACTTCCGCCTGCAGGCAGGAGTTCTGCTCAGATTGGCAGAATTCTGATATGACGAGGGAGGAGCGACAACGTGGCCGGGAAATCACCCATTACCATCAAGGGAGTCAAGGAAGGTCTGATCTTCCTTTTGGACGACCAATGCGACTTCGTTACGCTGCTCGAGGAATTAAACGCCAAGCTGGACAAGCATGTCCAGCAATTTACCGGGCCGATCGTGCACGTGTTCGTCAAGCTCGGTTCCAGGCAGTTGAACGATGAAGATACGGAACGGCTTCGCTCGGTTCTCAAGAAGCAGGGTAACCTCATCGTGCAATCGATCGAAAGCGATCCCTTGCCGCCAGACGCCGACGCCAAGCCGTCTTTGTATACGATGACCGGCATGGTCCGTTCCGGTCAAACGATCGATTACGACGGAACCCTGGTGCTGCTCGGCGATGTGAACCCGGGCGGAACGCTTCGGTGTACGGGAGACATCTATGTGCTAGGCGCACTTAGAGGGATGGCTCACGCAGGCTCGGCCGGCAACGATCAGGCCATTATCGCGGCTTCGCTGATGACGCCTACCCAGCTGCGTATCGCGGACGTGATCAGCCGTCCCCCGGACGAATGGGCGTCCGCCGATCCGTGGATGGAATATGCGTTTTTACGCGACGGATCGATGGCCATCGATAAATTGGCGAGCCTCGGCCGCCACCGTAAGGAAGTCATGCAGTTCAAAGGAGTGTAACGCATGGGAGAAGCGATTGTGGTCACATCAGGTAAAGGCGGTGTCGGGAAAACGACGACGTCGGCCAATCTGGGGACGGCCTTGGCACTGATGGGGAAAAAAGTGTGCATGGTGGACACCGACATCGGCCTGCGCAATCTGGACGTAGTCATGGGACTTGAAAATCGGATCATTTATGATCTGGTTGATGTGGCGGAAGGCCGCTGCAGGGTCAATCAGGCGCTCGTGAAGGACAAACGCTTCGATGAACTGTACATGCTTCCGGCCGCGCAAACGAAAGACAAAAATGATATATCCCCGGAACAAGTCCGGCAAATCGTCGAGAGCTTGAAGCCGGATTTCGATTATGTGATCATCGACTGCCCCGCCGGTATCGAACAAGGGTTCCGCAACGCGGTGGCGGGAGCCGATCAGGCGATCGTCGTGACGACGCCGGAGAATGCGGCCGTGCGGGATGCGGACCGGGTCATCGGCTTGCTGGAGAAATCCAACATGGCGCCTCCCAAGCTCGTCATTAACCGGATTCGTCCGAACCTGCTCAAAAGCGGGGATATGCTGGAGATCGACGACATTTGTCAAGTGCTGGCCATCGATCTGATCGGCATCGTGCCCGACGATGAGCTCGTCATCAAAGCGGCGAACCAGGGAGAGCCGACCGTCATGAATCCCGATTCGCGGGCGGCCCTGGCCTACCGCAATATTGCGCGCCGCATTCTAGGAGAGACCGTTCCTTTGCTGCAACTGGACGAGAAGTCCGGCGTGTTGCGCCGGATGAAGAAGTTTTTGGGAATGGGATGATGCAAGTTTGCTGAACCGAATTAAAAAAATGGACTGGATGATGCTTCTCATTCTGGCAGGCATGATGATGTTCAGTTTCCTGCTGATTCGAAGCGCGATATTCAACAATCCCATATTTTATCAGTCCGATGTCAAGCAACTTGTTTATTACGCTGCGGGATTTGTCGCCATTTTACTCATTACTTTGTTCGATTACCGATGGATCCTCAAAACCTGGTATGTGTGGTATGTCCTCGGTCTGATCCTGCTTGTGCTCGTCTTTAAGTTCGCTCCGTCCATCAACGGGGCGCGAAGCTGGTTCGAGCTGCCGGGAGGACTGAAGTTCCAGCCGGCCGAGTTCATGAAGCTTTTCCTCATTGTGGCCATAGCGGCCATCATGGGTCGGCGCGAAGGCAATCCGCTGCGTATGCGGAGCGATGTGCTGATCGTTGCGCTGACCTCTTTCGTCCCCTTTGCGCTTGTCATGGTACAACCCGACTTGGGCAACGCAGTCATCTATGTTTTCATCACCCTCGGCATGCTGTGGATCGGCAATGTGCGCTATTCCTACGTCACGATCGGTTTAGCGGCCGTTCTAGGGGGATTGCTGCTGTTCGTCACTCTTTTTAACACGTACAATACCGAGATTCACGACTACCTGAAGTCCAAAGATAAAGAGCACTGGTACCTGAGGATCAATACCTACATTCACCCGGAACAGGCGTCCGCAGACGACCGCCGCCAATCGGAATACGCCAAAATCGCCATCGGTTCTGGCGGGTTAGCCGGTGACGGCTACATGGAAGGGGAGTCGAAGAAAAAGAAATTCATCCCCTATATGTATTCAGACTCCATTTTCGTCGTGGTCGGGGAGGAATTCGGTTTTCAAGGAGCCGCGGTGCTGCTGCTGCTCTACTTCCTTTTCATTTACCGAATGATTATTATCGCCTATCAGTGTATCGATTTGAGAGGTTCCTACATCATTATCGGAATCGCCAGCATGCTCGTCTTTCAAGTGTTCGAGAATATCGGGATGATGATCGGCCTCATGCCGATTACCGGCATCACATTGCCGTTCATTAGCTACGGGGGCACTTCGCTGCTGCTCAATATGGCGTGTATCGGTATTATTTTCAGCATTCGCGCTCATCAGGAAAAATACGAATCGGACCATTAACGACGCCGCGGCTTACGGCGCCGTTTTTTATTCTAATCACTCCTTGTCCGCCATAGGTTGTAGTAAAGACGCGGACAAGGAGGAGTTCGGTGTGGAAATCCGCGACAACGTCCGCCGGCGCAGGCGGGAACGGATGGAGAAGCTGCTGGGCGAGCTGCCGGTTGAGATAAGCCAGTCCAAAGAGGAGCGGAAGCCGCCGGAATGGCTCATGGCTGCCCCGCAGGCGGTGGAAGCGGAAGCCGAACCGGATCCGGAAAAATGGTGGAAGGAGCAGCAGCGGCGGCATTTTGCGGAGACGCCGGCCTGGTCGGGCATCGGACAGGTGACGCCGCAGCGTTCCGCAGCACCTCGCATCCCCTCACACCAATCGTCGGGCAGTTCATCGTTTGCGAAAAGTTTCGCGATTCGCATCGTGATCGCGGCGGTCGTTTACGGCGCCGCTTGGGGATGGTTCCAATCGGGATTGCCGGGCAGCTCGGAGGCGAAAGCTTGGACAGTCCATACCGTTACGACGGACATGGATTTTCGAGCGATTGAAGTTTGGTACGAAAGGACGTTCGGCGGTTCTCCCGCCTTCTTGCCGATCTTCCGGAACGGCGACGAGACGCAGGCGGTATCGGGAAGCTGGAATCGCGAATCGGCGGTGATGCCGGTGGAGGGACGGGTCGTGCAAACCTTCGCACAAGACGGCAGCGGCGTACGAATCGCAGCCAAGGGAGGCAGCAGCGTAAAGGCGGTGTATGCGGGCCGCATCCTGCAGGTTATGACCGAATCGGGCGGCAAGTCGACCGTAATTGTGCAGCATGCCGGCCGGATTGTGACGGTTTACGGCAATCTCGCATCCGCGGACGTAAAGGCGGGTGATTGGGTGGAGGCCGGGCAGCGGCTGGGGAGCATGCCGGTTCCGCTTAACGACGGAGGAGAAAGCCTGCTGATATTTGCCGTGAAGCAAAACGGAAATACGGTGGATCCCGCGGAAGTGGTCCCTTTTGATTAGATGGCGGGGCATCGCCTTTCACTTTCACCCGTTGTTCGTCCTCGTCATGCTGGCCTCCGTCGCCGCCGGCCGTTTCGCGGAATTGGCCGTGCTTTTCCTCATCGTCCTCATTCACGAGCTCGGGCATGTCGCCGCGGCGCTGCACTTCGGCTGGACCGTGAAGGAAGTGAAGCTGCTGCCTTTCGGAGGCGTGGCCGAAGTGGAGGAAGCCGGCGCTCTCCCGGTGAAGGAGGAAATGTGGGTAGCCTTGGCCGGGCCGATGCAGAATGTCTGGATGGCGGCGGCCGGATGGCTGCTCGGACAAGCGGGTTGGATCGAGGTGGGCTGGGCGGACCAGTTCGTACGCGCCAACCTGCTCATTTGCTTGTTTAATCTGCTTCCGATCCTGCCTCTCGACGGAGGAAAACTGCTCCAGGCCTGGATCAGTCTCCATATTCCGTTCCATCGCACGCTGGTGTGGTGCGCGACGATGAGCATCGCGTTCAGCGCCGCGGTCGTTGGATACGCGCTGTGGCCTTTAACGGAAGGCGGGTTGCTGGAGCTGAATTTGCTCGTCGTCGGATTGTTTCTATTTTTTTCGAATTGGATGCACCGCCGGAACGTTCCGTTCTTGTTCCTGCGGTTTCTCGTGCACCGCGTGCGCCGCTCGGAGCGGCACTTCGACAAAGGCGCGCTGGCGCGTCCCATCGTAATCGGAGACGACCGCCCGGCGGTATCCGTCATCCGCCTCTTTATGAAAGAAGGCTACCATTTGGTGTATGTGATGAAAAAAGGCAAGATCGTGAAAGTGCTGCCCGAGGGAACGATCATCGACGGTTTTCTCGGCCGTCTCAATTCCGGACATGCGGACGCACGGTTTTTCATGTAAAATGACAAGTAAAAAGAGTCACGGAGGACGGAATGAAGCAGCTGTTCGTGCATTGTACGCGCAACATGACCCAATCCGCCCTGCTTGAGGACGGCCGCCTGGCGGAGTTCAGCGTGGAACGGTCGGAAGGGACCTCGCTTGTCGGCAATTTGTATAAAGGCCGCGTTGTGAATGTGCTGCCCGGCATGCAGGCGGCGTTCGTGGACATCGGGCTGTCGAAAAACGCTTTTTTGTACGTGGACGATGCGCTGCATCCCCATCTGGAGAAACAGCCTAAGCAGAAGCCGTCGATTTCGGAAATTCTCGCGCCCGGCGACGATCTGATCGTACAGGTGATGAAGGAGCCGCTGGGCGGCAAAGGCGCGAGGGTTACGACGCATTTTTCGCTGCCGGGCCGTTGGCTTGTATATATGCCGTATGCGGACTACATCGGCATTTCCAAAAAAATCGAGCAAGAAGCGGAGAGAAACCGCCTCCGCACGCTGGCGGAAGAGCTAAGGGCGCCAGGTGAAGGCATTATTTTACGTACGAATGCAGAAGGCGAAAACCGGGAAGCGATCTCGGAAGACCTTGGCGCTCTTCGACGGATTTGGCAGGAAGCAGCCCTCACCGCGTCGTCGGTACAGGCGCCGGCCGAGCTGCACCGGGATTCCGGGCTCGTTCAGCGAATGGTGCGGGATGTCATGACGCCGGATACGGAAGAATTCATTGTAGACGACGAAGCCTGCTGGAAAGAAGCCAAGGAATTCCTGCGCAAATCGGCTCCTGCTTTGGAAGGGAAGGCCCGCCTGTATCGAGATTCCGTGCCGCTTTTTGAGAAGTTCGGCATTCGGGAGCAAATCGAGCGGGCGTTCCAGCCTCACATCCGGTTGAACAGCGGCGGCTATTTGGTGTGGGACGAGACCGAGGCGCTCACCGTGATCGATGTGAACACCGGCAAATTTACCGGAACGGTGGATTTGGAGGAAACGGTGTTCCGGACGAATCTGGAGGCGGCGGAGGAAATTGCACGTCTGCTGCGGCTTCGAGACGCCGGCGGCATCATCGTCGTCGATTTCATCGATATGGAGAAGGACGAGCACAGGCAGCAAGTGGAGCAGCTGCTCGAAACGACGATGAAGCGGGACCGCACCAAATGCCAGGTCGTCGGCTGGACGAGGCTCGGCCTGCTCGAAATGACCCGCAAAAAAGCCCGGGAGAGCGTGTCGAGTTACTTTTACGAAACGTGCCCGGCCTGCAAGGGCCGGGGGAAAATCTCCCTGCGCTGATATCCATTGAAATGTAGATTGATATTATAAATCGCTTATGATATTATGTTTAAGTGCGTGCAAAGGTATTGCATGCGGAAACCGCACTTTACGGGTCGACAAGACCGGCGCTGCTCTGGCATATGCCGCGGCAACCGGCACCCTACGAGGCGAGTCTTAAGTATGAGGAGGTGCACCCAATGTACGCGATTATCGAAACCGGCGGCAAACAATACAAGGTTCAAGCAGGCGACGTCATCTTCGTGGAGAAACTGTCCGCGAGCGAAGGCGACAGCATCACGTTTGACCGTGTTCTGGCTGTCTCTAACGACAACGGTTTGAACGTAGGCAGCCCGCTTCTGGCAGGCGCATCCGTTACCGGCAAAGTCGAGAAGCATGTAAAAGGCGAGAAAATCATCGTCTATAAGTACAAGCCGAAGAAGAACTACCATCGCAAGCAAGGCCATCGTCAGCCGTACACGAAAGTGACGATCGAAGCCATCAAGGCATAAGAGGGCTCCGATGATTACGGTCACGATCGAACGCAGCAAGCAAGGCCGGATCCGGCGGTTCTCCGTTACGGGTCACGCGATGTATGACGATCCCGGCAAAGACATTGTCTGCGCGGGAGTATCGGCGGTCACCGTCGGCGCCGTGAACGCGGTCGAGAAGCTGACCGGGCTCGTCCCGAAAGCCGAGATGCGCGAAGGCTGGCTGACGGCTGAAGCGCCGTACAGTGAAAACCGCACGCTCGACGGGCAGGCGCAATTGCTGCTCGAAGGCATGATTGCGGCGCTGGAATCCATTGCGGATGAGTACGCGAAGTACGTGAAAATAAAACAAATTTTTTCCTAGAAGGAGGTTGACACCATGTTGAAACTGAATCTTCAGTTGTTCGCCTCGAAAAAAGGCGTAGGTTCGACGAAAAACGGACGCGACAGCGAAGCGAAACGCCTTGGCGCGAAGCGCGCGGACGGCCAGGTGGTAACGGCCGGCAGCATCCTCGTTCGCCAACGCGGCACGAAGATCCACCCGGGCAACAACGTAGGCATCGGCAGCGACGATACGCTGTTCGCGAAAGTGGAAGGCGTCGTCAAATTCGAGCGCATGGGACGCGACCGCAAGAAAGTCAGCGTATACCCAGCGGCACAAGCGCCGGTTGCGGCGGCTCTCGAAGTTTAATACGCATCCAGAATCCCGGCCGGCGATTGCGGCCGGGGTTTTTGTGTTAATGAACACATGAACTTCCCTCACAAGCATTCCAGAAACGGAGGACCGTTTCCACGTGAACAATCGAAACCGATCGGCGGTCTTGGGTTTCGTATCGCTTCTTCTGCCGGCGGCCGCCGTGTACATATGGCGGACGGCTTGGTGGCCTTTACTGTTATTCGCGGTCTGGACCGTCGCCGCAGCCGTAATCTGCGTGCTCTCGGACAGGCGCTATTATCGCGGGCAGAATGCCCGCATGCTGGAGCATGCCCGGCAGTCGGCCATCCGCACGCTGAGCCATCACCGGCATGACTGGATGAACGATCTGCAAATCATGTACGGTTATCTGAGGTTGAAAAAACCCGATAAAGCGATCGAGATCGTGGATAGAATAAGGGAACGGATGGAGAACGACAGCCGGATCTCCCAGCTGCGGAATACGGAGCTGTCGACGTTTCTGTTGTCGTTTCGCACGATATGCGACCATATGAGACTCGAGTTTAAGGTGGAGGACGGGCTCCAGCCGGACCGGCTTCCCGTCGACATGGAGAAATTCGCCGCAATACTCATCGCAATCGTCAACGCGGTCCGATACCGGGCCGTCACGCCGGCGGCCGGAGAAAATGTGCTGCGCCTCACCTTATTTCGATCCGAGGAATCGTTAAGCCTGGAGCTTGTTTTCGAAGGCGAGCTGGCCGCGGGGGGGAGCCTGGCGGCGGAAGTGGAAAATTTGCTGGGCGGTTGGGGACAGTTGACGCAAGAAGCGCTGGGGAAGTCGGCGGGAACGCCGAACGAGCCATGCCGGAAAATGGTTGTCACCTTCCCGATGACCGCCTAACGGAGTTGAACTCATCATGTTTGTGGATAAAGCGAAAGTGTTTGTAAAAGGCGGAGACGGAGGCGACGGGCTCGTCGCGTTTCGCCGCGAGCTTTATGTGCCCGAAGGAGGTCCTGCGGGCGGCGACGGCGGCAAGGGCGGCGATGTCGTGTTTCGCGTGGACGAAGGTTTGCGCACGCTGATGGATTTCCGCTATCAGAAGCATTTCAAGGCGCCGCGCGGAGAGAAGGGCCGGAACAAATCGCAGCATGGAGCGAATGCGGAGGACTTCGTCGTACGCGTTCCGCCCGGAACCATCGTTGTTGATGACGATACCGGAGAGGTTGTAGCGGATTTGACGCGGCACGGCCAAGAAGTGGTCGTGGCGAAGGGCGGACGCGGCGGACGCGGCAATACTCGGTTTAAAGCCCCGAACAACCCGGCGCCGGCCATCGCCGAGAACGGCGAGGAAGGGCAGGAGCGCTGGGTCGTGCTGGAGCTTAAAGTGATGGCTGATGTGGGGCTTGTCGGTTTTCCCAGCGTGGGCAAATCGACATTGCTGTCCGTCGTATCGGGCGCCCGGCCGAAAATCGGCGCGTATCACTTCACCACGATTACGCCGAATTTGGGTGTAGTGGAATTGGGCGACGACCGCAGCTTCGTGATGGCGGACCTTCCCGGGCTGATCGAGGGCGCGCATACCGGCGTCGGACTCGGACACGAGTTTCTGCGGCACGTGGAACGAACGCGCATCATTGTGCACGTGGTTGATATGTCCGGCTTGGAAGGCCGCGATCCGTTCGAGGATTGGCAAAAAATTAACGAGGAATTGAAGCTGTACAACGCGAGGCTCGCGGAACGCCCGCAAATTGTGGCGGCCAACAAAATGGACATGCCCGAGTCGACGGAAAATCTGGAACAGTTCCGAAGCAGGCTGGCCGAAGTGTCCCCGGACACCGAAGTGATGCCGATTTCGTCTCTCACGCGCGAAGGGGTGCCGGAACTGCTTTACCGGGTGGCCGAGCTGCTCGAGTCGCTGCCCGAGCCGTCCGCGGTGGAAGAAGCCGAAAAGGCCGGCGCGGAGGAAGGGGTCGTATACCGCTACGAACCGCGAGACGAACATGATTTTACGATCCGGAGAGAGAACGATACGTTCATTGTCGAAAGCGAATCTTTGGAGAAGCTGGTCAAACGTACGCAGTTCGCTTCTTACGAAGCGGTGATGCGGTTCGCCAAAATATTGCGCAACGCCGGCGTGGACAAGGAGCTCCGCAACCGGGGAGCCAAGGACGGGAACACGATCCGGATCGGAGAATTCGAATTTGAGTTTTTCGAGGGCGGTTCGGAAGCTTACTTATATGACGACGAATAACGACAAAAAGCCGACCGTTGGCCGCCGCGAAAGCGCCCATGCGGTCGGCTTTTGAGCAGAATCCCCTATTGCCGCCGGCGGGGGATTTCGCTATAATGTCCACTATATACAAACAGTCGTCTTTTATGGGAGGACGAGAAATTGGTGGAGCGCTATTACGCCGTGCGGGAGGACTTGCTGCCCGAAGGCATTTTGAAGACCGAGCAAGTCAAGGTCTTGCTGCGCAGGGGCGAAGCGGACACCGTGCATGAGGCGGCGGAGCGGGTCGGCTTAAGCCGCAGCGCATTTTACAAATACAAGGACGGCGTTTATTTGTTGGAGCAGGCGGCCAGGGAAAATATTGTGACGCTTACGATGGACCTGGAACACCGGTCGGGCGTTCTGTCCAAAGTGCTCGGCATGCTGGCATCCAGCGAAAGCAACGTGCTGACGATTCATCAATCCATTCCTTTGCAGGGGATGGCGAACGTCGTGGTCTCGCTCGACACGTCGAAAATGAGAGACACCGTGCAGGAGCTGACGGAACAGCTTCGGGCGATCGACGGCGTGAAAAGAACGGCGCTTATCGGCAGAGGCTAAGGCGGAATTCAAGGGATATAGGAGGAACCGGAATTTATGAACACGATAAAAGTCGGGCTGCTCGGTCTGGGAACGGTGGGTACCGGCGTCGTCCGGATCGTCGAGGGCCATCATGAGGATTTGCAGAGCCAGGTAGGCTCCCCGATCACGATCCATAAAATATTGGTGAAGGATCTCGACAAAATGCGGAACGTTCCGGTGGACCGGTCGAAGCTCACGGACGACCCGTGGGACATCGTGCGTGACCCGGAAATCGACGTAATCGTCGAAGTGATGGGCGGCATTGCGGGAACGAAGGAGGTTATTTGGGAAGCGCTCGAGCGCGGCAAGCATATCGTAACGGCGAACAAGGATTTGATGGCCCTGCACGGGCCGGAGCTGCTCGCCAAAGCGCATGAAAAAGGATGCGACATTCTATACGAGGCCAGCGTGGCGGGCGGCATCCCGATTATCCGGACGCTCATCGAAGGATTTTCCTCCGACCGGATCACCAAAATAATGGGCATCGTGAACGGAACGACCAACTACATTTTGACGAAAATGAGCCAAGAAGGAGCCGCCTACCAAGAAGTGCTGAAAGAGGCGCAGGCGCTCGGATACGCGGAAGCGGATCCGACGTCCGATGTGGAAGGGCTTGATGCGGCGCGCAAAATGACGATTTTGGCGACGCTCGGCTTCCGTGCCACCGTGGCGCTCGAAGACGTAGACGTCAAAGGCATCAGTTCGGTATCCCAGGAAGATATTTGGTACGCCAAAAGCTTGGGTTACGCCGTAAAGCTGCTCGGCATTGCAGAGCGGCAGGACGATTACATCAGCGTGAGCGTGCAGCCGACTTTCGTCAAGGTGACGCATCCGATCGCGTCCGTGAACGGAGTGTTTAACGCCGTTTACGTGCATGGGGAAGCCGTG
Source organism: Cohnella pontilimi (assembly GCF_005049045.1). GTDB lineage: Bacteria > Bacillota > Bacilli > Paenibacillales > Paenibacillaceae > Cohnella > Cohnella pontilimi. The sequence continues at coordinate 201,999 of NZ_SUPK01000006.1, read as the reverse complement.
GGCGAGACGATGTTTTACGGTCCGGGCGCCGGAGAAATGCCCACAGCAACGTCCGTTGTCGCCGATCTGGTCGCGGTGATCAAAAACATGAAGCTGGGTGTCAACGGCCGCCAAGCCAACGTCTCCTACAAAGAGAAGAAGCTGAAAACCGACCGTCAAATCACCTCCAAATATTTCATGAATCTGCATGTGGACGACCGAGCGGGCGTGTTGATGCAGATCGCGCAAGTGTTTTCGGAGCTGGGCGTCAGCATCGAATCGGTCATGCAGCCCCCGACTCCTAACAGCAGAGATGCGGAATTGATCGTCACCACCCACAAGACGAGTAAAGAAGCGATGAACAATGTCCTGAACGCGTTCGACAGCCTGTCCGCGGTACAGAAAATTAAAAGCGTGTACCGAGTCGAAGGGTAAGGCCTTCCCGGAAATCATCCTCTCATTCTTACAACATAAAGGAGTCCTGACATGCGTTATCCCGGATTGCTCACCCGATACAAACATTATTTGCCGGTTACCGAACGTACCCCTATGCTGACCCTGCAGGAAGGCAATACGCCGCTGATCCGCGCGGAGAATTTGTCGGAGGAATTGGATCTGGACTTATATTTTAAATACGAAGGCTTAAATCCGACGGGCTCGTTTAAAGACCGCGGCATGGTGATGGCCGTCGCGAAAGCGATGGAGGAAGGAAGCCGCACGATCATGTGCGCTTCCACCGGCAACACGTCGGCGGCTGCCGCTGCATACGCGGCGCGCGGCGGCTTGAACTGCATCGTGCTCATTCCGAACAACAACATCGCGCTGGGCAAGCTGGCGCAAGCGATCATTTACGGCGCCAAAGTCATTGCCATCGAGGGCAACTTCGACCGGGCGCTGGAGATTGTACGGGAAATTACCGCCAAGCATCCGATCACCCTCGTGAACTCCGTCAATCCGTACCGGATCGAAGGCCAAAAAACGGCGGCTTTCGAGGTGTGCGAACAACTGGGCGGCGCCCCGGATTATTTGGCGATTCCGGTCGGCAACGCGGGGAATATTTCGGCATACTGGAAAGGTTTCAAAGAATACCGTGAAGCCGGTAAATCCGATTCTTTGCCGAAAATGATCGGTTTTGAAGCGGAAGGCGCGATGGCGATCGTGAAGGGCGAACCGATAACGAACCCCGAGACGGTGGCGACGGCGATCCGCATCGGCAACCCGGCCAGCTGGAAAACCGCGGTGGCGGCGGCAGAGGAATCCGACGGCAAAATCGACTTTGTCACGGACGAAGAAATATTGGATACTTACAAATGGATGGCTTCCCGCGAAGGCATTTTCGCGGAGCCGGCTTCGGCCGCGTCGCTCGCCGGCGTCCGCAAACGGAAGCGGGAAGGCGGCTTCCAGGGCGGGGAGAAGGTCGTCTGCGTGCTGACGGGACACGGTTTGAAGGATCCGAACATCGCGATCAAGTCGGTACAGGCGGAGCCGATGGTCGTGCCCGACACGGAAGCCGCGGTGATGGCAGCGATCGCCCGCCTCGAAGAGGCAAGCCGATGATGCACGATGGAGCGGTTCCGGGCGGCCGGCTCGCCAGGGCGATCGTTCCCGCCAGCACTGCGAACCTCGGCCCCGGATTCGACTCGCTGGGCATGGCGCTGCCGTTGTATTCCGGGGTGGCCATGCGCGAAGCGGACGCCACCCGAATACAATTGTTTGGAGATAATTTAGAGGGAGTCGCACAGGACAAATCGAATCTCGTTTACGAGACGGCACAGGCGGTATTCCGCAAAGCGGGCGTCAGCGTGCCGGAGCTTGAAATCGGACTGCAGAGCGACATTCCGTTGACCCGCGGCCTGGGCAGCAGCGCAGCCGCCATCGTCGGCGCCCTCGTTGCCGCCAACGGCTTGATCGGAAACCCGCTGTCCAACGACGATTTGTTTCAGATGGCCTCCGCTTTGGAGCGTCACCCGGACAACGTCGGCGCGGCATTGTTCGGCGGTTTCGTGGCCGCCGCATGGGACGGAGAGCGCGCGGGGGCAGTACGCTTGGAGCCGCCGGCCGATCTGGAAGTGCTGGTGGCGATTCCGGAATTCGAGCTGCCGACCCGGGAAGCGCGAAACGTGCTGCCGCGGCAAGTGTCGATGGAAGACGCAGTATTTAACTTGAGCCACAGCTCTTTGCTCACCGCGGCACTAGCTTCGGGGAGATTGGATTTGCTTGCGTTTGCAATGCGCGACCGGCTGCATCAGCCGTACCGGTCGCCGCTTGTGCCGGGCATGGCGGAGATTTTGCGGGACGCGCCCGATCATGGAGCGCTCGGGGCGGTATTGTCCGGAGCGGGCCCTACTTTACTTCTGCTTGCGGACCGGACCGATGCGAAACATGAAGGCTTGGAGGCTTATGTCGAGCGAGTGATGGCGTCGGAGGGCGTGCGCGTTAAGATGCGCCGGCTTTCCCCTTGTGCGCATGGAGCGGCATGCTCGGTGGAAGAATCGTTTCATGGCGTCATGGACGCCCCGCTGGACGCCTGGAAGACGCAGCTGGAGGTGAAGGCATGAGCGGGCGGCATAAAGTGGCCGTTTTGCCGGAAGGCACCGTCTCGGATGAAGCCGTGCGTTATTTGTTTCGAGGGCAGGACGTGGAATTCGTTTACTGCAAAATGATTTCCGACGTCTTTCAGTCGACGGACGCCGGACGAACCGACTGGAGCGTCATTCCGATCGAAAACACGATCGACGGCTCCGTCAGTCTGCACATGGATTGGCTCGTTCATGAGGTCGATTTGCCGATCCGGGCCGAATGGATCTTTCCTTCGATTCAAAATTTGATCGGCCGGACGCGTGAATTGGCAGGTGAACACGGAAAGTGGGATCCGGCGAAAATCACGAAAGTGTTCAGCCACCCGGTGGCGATGGCCCAGTGCCACGATTTTCTCCGCGCCAAGCTGCCGCATGCAGAGTTGGATACACTCCCGAGCACTTCGGAGGCGGTGCGGCTCGTCCACGAAAATCCCGGACGGGGGTGGGCCGCGATCGGCACCCACCTGGCGGCGGCGAACTTCGGCCTGGACATTCTGGAAGCCGGGGTCACCGATCACGACAACAACTTCACACGGTTTTTGCTCGTTGGCGCCGCGCCGTATGAGGGGCCGGACGCATCACGCAGGAAGACGAGCCTGCTCATCACGCTTCCGGAGGATTATCCGGGGGCTCTGCACCAGGTGCTGTCCGCTTTCGCATGGCGTAAAGTGAACCTGTCGCGCATCGAGTCGAGGCCGACGAAGAAACGGCTCGGCAGCTACTATTTTTTCATTGACGTCGAACTTTCTTTGGATACCGTTTTATTGCCCGCAGCCATCTCCGAAATCGAGGCGATCGGCTGTCAGGTGCGTATTTTAGGCTCCTATCCCAGCATTCCATACGAAGCTTGAGTCGATCGAGGGGTGAGTTCGAGCATGGCTGAACAGTGGATTTATATGAATGGCGACTACGTGACGAAAGACGACGCCAAAGTATCGGTTTTCGATCATGGCTTTCTTTACGGCGACGGCATTTTTGAAGGCATTCGGATTTACGACGGGAACATTTTCCGCTGCAAGGAGCATTTGGACCGGCTGTACGACTCGGCCAAATCGATCATGCTGGACATTCCGCTGAGCTATGCGGAAATGCAAGAGGCGCTTGTGGAAACGGTTCGCCGCAACGGTCTGCGGGATGGGTATATCCGCCTGGTCGTGTCCCGAGGTCCCGGCAATCTGGGCATCGATCCGCAGCGGTGCGAACGGGCATGGGTGATCATTATCGTGCAGCAGCTGGCCATTTATCCGGAGGAAGCTTACCGCGACGGGCTTCGATCCATCTCCGTCAGCCAGCGTCGGAACATACCGGACGCGTTGAGCCCGAAAATCAAGTCGCTCAATTACTTGAACAATATCCTGGTGAAAATCCAGTCAAACCTGGCCGGCGTGGGCGAAGCGATCATGCTCAATGCCCAGGGCTATGTGACGGAAGGCTCCAGTGACAACATTTTTATCGTCAAACGAGGTGTCGTCTACACGCCGCCTACTTACCTGGGTGCCTTGGAAGGCGTCACCAGGGGAGCCATCATGGACTTGTGTTCGCGCCTCGGTTACGCATTCAAAGAAGAACCTTTCACGCTTCATGATGTCTATGTGGCCGACGAAGTGTTTTTTACAGGTACGGCGGCTGAGGTCATTGCCGTTCGTGAAGTGGACGGCCGCGTCATCGGCGAAGGCCATGCCGGCCCGGTGACCACCCGTCTGCTGGAGGAGTTTCGCAAAATCGTCACGGTCGAAGGTGTGAAAGTATTTTAATACGGCGATGCTGCCCAGGCTGTCGAGAAATTCTCGACAGCCTGTTTTTATGAGTTCCGGGACAGACAGCCCCTATCCAACCACTAAGCTTGGATACTATCCACGCTCTTTTTTGTACAAATTTCGGAAATTTCCGCCCTGCCGGGATTTTTACGCGATATGATGTCAAACGCCTATCACCTGCATAAGATGTATGGATTGCGCAGGGGCGAACGCCCGCTTGTGAGCCTTATGTCAATGCGATCAGGAGGTAACGGCGTGAAGATGCATATTGTCAAAAAAGGCGATACGTTGTATTTCATCGCGCAGAAATACAACATTCCGCTGGAGGAACTGATTAAAATGAATCCGGAGATCGATCCGGAAAACATGCAAATCGGGACGAAGGTGAAAATCCCGGAGATGCCGAAGCCCACGTACGAATTTATTCATCAGCACGTAGTCAAACAGGGCGACACCCTGTGGAAGCTATCGAAAGCATGGGGAATTCCGTTATCCCACATGATTCAGGCGAATCCTCAGCTCAAAAACCCCAATGTTCTGCTAACGGGCGAGGTCGTCAATATTCCGAAACTGCCGGTCGGCGGTAACGTGAATATGGGGGCGGCGCCGATCAAGGCAGGCAAAAAAGAAACCGGCGTGAAGCCGGAAGCGGTCGTCGTGCCTGAAATTGAAGTGAAGCCTGAAACGGGCGTAGTCGTCGAGACGGAGATGAAGACGGAAGTGATTGCGGAAATCGAGAAGGCTCACGAAGTGCCGCATGAAGCCGCCCTCCTGCCTTCCGGCGCGCCGGAACTGCCGCATCCGCCGATCATGCCCGTGCTGCCGGCTTATGAATCGAAAGATATGAAAAGCGCAGCCCCGCACGACCACAAGTATGAGCATGACCTGTTTGCCCAGAATCCGACTCCGGCGGTGGAAGCGGCAGCCGAACATCACTTTTTCCCATCCTACGATAATATTCACATGCATGAAGTGGGGCCGAATGTGATGCCGAACGTCATGCCAAACGTCATGCCGAATGTCATGCCGAATGTGATGCCGAACGTCATGCCAAACGTCATGCCGAATGTCATGCCGAATGTGATGCCGAACGTCATGCCGAACGTCATGCCGAACGTCATGCCCAATGTGATGCCTAATGTGATGCCGAATGTGATGCACCATGAGATGCCTAACGTCATGCCGAACGTCATGCCGAACGTCATGCCGAACGTCATGCCCAATGTCATGCCCAATGTGATGCACCATGAGATGCACCATGAGATGCACCATGAGATGCCTACCATGATGGCCAATGAAATGCCTAATCTGATGATGCCGAATGTGATGCCCAATATGATGCCCGCCATGGATTACGGTTGGGCGGGAGAACCCGGAGCGGCTCCCGTGCACGATTTCGGCTATCACCATGACCATTTTTGGGGCCAAGATTATGGATTCTATCATCATTTCCATCACTACTACCCGCATGGATACGGTTATGTCGGAGAAGAAGCGAACATGAATGTTCCGCTGCCGGCATCCTTGGAGAATACGATGGCGGGCGCCTACCATGCCAAAGACATGACCGGTTTCAGCCCCAAAGATATGACGGGCTTTAGCGCGAAAGACATGACCGGCTTCAGTCCCAAAGATATGGTCGGCTACGATCCGAATGATCTGAGCGGTTATACGATCGATAAAGATTTGGCCGGGGCGGTGGGCGGCTTGCAAGCTGCGCCGAAATCCGTCGTTTCCCCATATACGGGAGCTGGCGGGTTCGGCGATATCAGTCCTGCGGGTCACCCGGCCTATCCGACATACCCGACGGCGGTAAGCCCAGCGGCAACCGGTCCGTATCCGGGCGTCGTGCAGCCGGCAACCGCCCCAGGCTGTAAAACTTGCGGCGGAGCTACAGTGTGGACGCAACCCATCGCGCCTGTGACCGTTGCGCCTGCCGCGCCGATCATGCCTGCCGTGCCTGTCGCGCCGGTCATGCCGATGGCCCCCGTCATGCCGATGGCGCCCATCGTCGAACTTCCGACGGCCGTGAGTCCTGCAGAAGCCGGACCTGCCGCCGGATGGCCTCAACCTTACGGAGTTGTCCCTCAAGTGCCCTATTACGGTATGGGCTATGCGCCGCACTACTATCCGGCGCCGTATCCGACCGAAGTTGCAGGGGCTGTGGCCCCGATGCAGGCGGAGTACCCGGCCTACGGGATGCCGTATGGCGCGGAGACGGCAGCTTATTATCCGGTAGAAAATCCGTATTACGGCTATTACCCGCACGGGGGTTACGGCGACATCGGGGGAACGGAACGTACTGTACCCGCATCAAACCAGCAGGAGAATCTTGAATCGGAGCAGCGCAGCAACGACGACTCCTCGTCCGTATCCCTCCACGCCGCGGAAGAAGGCGGTTCCGCCGCCGTTCGAACGGTGATCAAAAAGTCGAACAGACCGAGATCGAAGACGAAAGTTTCGCGTCGTCCTCTCCAGCGGAACAAACAAAGCCTTCCGTGGATCAAATGGTAACTTGACGCATAGTGCCGGAATCCCCTGGCAACAATAGAAAAAAAGGCAGAGAAGGGGATTCCGGTGTTCGGTTTTCGCATTTTGAAGGAATTGAAGAAACGACTCAAACGCAAACGGCGCCCGGTTTGGTCGCTCGGCATGCTGGCGGCCGTATTCGCGCTGGCGTCCGCGGTCGGCATCGCGGCGGCCGTGGCGATCGGGCACTCCGCGCTTGATTCTTTACCGGCCGAGCCGGCTTCGGTCCTGGAATCCGGGCCCGAGCAGCCGGACAAGCCGTCCGCGCCGGACCCCTCGGCCGACGCGAGAGAGCTTACGCTTCAAGCCTTGGCGTTCAGACACGGCGAGGTCGAGGTGGTGCTTCGGCGCCGCTATTGGTGCGGCGAGGAAACTCGCATGCTGGGCAGGCTGGCCACCGCCGAGGCCGCGGATTTGATCAAATCCCACCGGGAATGGGACGCGGCATTCGACCGCACGGGAAGAGTCGTGCTGCAGGAGCTTGTAGACGACATTTCCCCCGCTTGCCGCGACAACGCCTATATCGGGATGGATGAGAACGGCAATTTGTCCCTATTCGACGGTCCGCCCCGCAAAGACAACGTGGTCCGCACGTTTTTTCAACTGGACGTTCACTCGCTGGAATCTAGTCTTTCGAAAGAACGGCTGCATGAGCTGGCGAGCGGCATTCGGGTCGCCGATAAAAACGAATACCAGAGCGTCCTGTCCACCTACAGCGATTATGCGCTGCACAAATCGAAAGGCGTAATGAAGGTGGACCCGTAAACCTGGCGGACTGTGCCCTCGACATTTGTCGAGGGCTTTTTACATTTGTTGTTGCATGACTTTGGTTCTGTTCTCATCGGTACGAACATTTGATATAATCAGATGAAACACAAGTCAGCCCTAGCAGGCACAATGGAGAGCGGGGAACCGGACACATGCGCGTTTTGGGCATAGACCCCGGAATCGCCATCATGGGATTCGGGTTTGTCGACAAGATCGGACACCGAATCGTACCCGTACAATACGGCTGTATCGAGACCGAAGCCGGAACGAAAACGGAAGAACGGCTCCGCCAAATTTACGAAGCTTCCTGCACGCTTTTGGACAAATACCGTCCGGATTCGATCGGCGTGGAAAAGCTGTTTTTCAACAAAAACGTTACGAACGCGTTCAGTGTCGGGCAAGCCCGGGGCGTGCTGCTGCTGGCGGCGGCGCAAAGAGGGATCCCGATCGGCGAATATACGCCCATGCAAGTCAAGCAGGCCGTTGTCGGTTACGGAGCGGCGGAGAAGAAGCAGGTTCAGGAAATGGTCAAAATGTTTTTGAAGCTGCAGACGGTACCCAAGCCGGACGACGTGGCCGATGCGCTTGCGGTGGCCATCTGTCATGCGCATTCGGTAGTAATGAACGAACGGGTGAATGGGGTGAGGCCGTCATGATCGATTTTTTGCGCGGACGAGTCGCCCATCTGGAGACGGAATATGTCGTCCTCGATGTGCACGGCGTCGGCTACCGGGTATTTACGCCGAATCCGTTCGGCTTGTCGCGTGCGGAAGACGACGTCCAACTGTTCATTCATCATCACGTCCGGGAGGATGCCATTCAGCTGTTCGGCTTTCCGACCCGCGAGGAGCAGTCGCTGTTCCGGAAATTGCTCGACGTGTCGGGGATCGGGCCGAAGGTCGCGCTCGGCGTGTTGGCCGGAGGCCGTCCGGAGACGATTGCGGCGGCCATTCAGCAGGAAAACGTCAATTTTCTGATCAAGCTGCCGGGCATCGGCCGTAAAACGGCCCAACGGATGATTCTCGACCTGAAGGACAAGCTGGGGTCGACCGGCACGGCTGCCGCGGCGGTGGAACTGACGGAGCCCGTGCTCTCCTCCGCCGGCGAAGGCGGATCCGCGTGGGCCGCCGCCCGGGAAGCGCTCGCCGGTCTCGGCTACCGCGAAGCGGAGCTGGACCGGGCATGGCATGCGCTGAAGGATCGCGTGACCGGGGACGAGACGCCGGATATTTTGATGAAACAAGCGCTTCAGCAATTGTTCCAGGGATAACTCGCAACGTGGGGAGGAGGACGTAAATCGTGGAAGACCGGATCGTCACCGCCCATCTCATGATGGAAGACCAGGCGGTGGAATACAGCCTGCGCCCGCGTTACCTGGCGGAATATATCGGCCAGTCGCAAGTGAAGGAGAACCTGAAGATTTACATAGAAGCGGCCAAGATGCGCCGCGAACCGCTCGACCACGTGTTGTTGTACGGTCCCCCGGGACTGGGCAAAACGACTTTGTCCAACATTATCGCCAACGAGCTCGGCGTCAACATTCGGACGACCAGCGGCCCTGCGATCGAGCGTCCCGGCGACTTGGCGGCGATTTTGACCAATTTGCAGGAACACGACGTGTTGTTCATCGATGAGATCCATCGGCTTCAACGTACGGTGGAGGAAGTGCTGTACCCTGCGATGGAAGATTTCGCGCTGGATTTCATTATCGGCAAAGGGCCCAGCGCGCGGTCCGTGAGACTCGACTTGCCCAAGTTCACGCTGATCGGCGCCACCACGAGAGCAGGGTTGTTGTCGGCGCCGCTTAGAGACCGATTCGGCGTCGTCAGCAGGCTGGAGTTTTATACCGAAGAAGAACTGGCTTACATCGTATCCCGGACCGCCGATATACTGGATGTCGGAGTTGTCGGAGAGGCTTCGCGAGAAATCGCGCGGCGTGCGCGGGGAACGCCGAGGATCGCCAACCGGCTTCTGAAGCGTGTCCGCGATTACGCGCAAGTCCGGGGAGACGGCCTGATCACGGAGCAAATCGCGCATGAAGCGCTGGAGCGCATTCAAGTCGATCCGATGGGTCTTGATGCGATTGACCATAAAATGCTCCAGTCGATGATCCGCAATTATCGCGGAGGTCCGGTCGGACTCGACACGATCGCCGCCTCGATCGGCGAAGAAAGCCAGACGATCGAAGACGTCTATGAACCGTATTTGATGCAAATCGGATTTTTGCAGCGCACTCCGCGAGGACGCATGGTTACGCCTGCAGCGTACCGTCATCTCGGATTGCCCGTGCCGGAGCGGGTCGAATGAACGGGAAATCCGGCAACTTTCCCCGCTTGACCGTCGTTTATGATGGAGAATGCAATCTTTGTCTCGCGACGGTGGACAAGCTGAGGCGCATGCCCGTTCGTGCGGAGCTCCGGTTTGTTCCGCTGCAGCGGCTGATTGACGGACAAATCCGTCCTTGGCCGGGAATTGACGGCATCTCGCCCGCCCAGTTATCGGCTCAGCTGCATGTGACCGACGAACAAGGCCGGCGTTTCAGCGGCTCTGACGCCGTCCTGAAACTGCTGGGCTTGACCCCGGGATTGGCCTGGCTGGCCAAGCTTGGCGCTTTGCCCGGTTTACGCGGCGTCAGCCGTGTGCTCTATCGTATCGTCGCCCGCTATCGCTACCGCCTGTTCGGCAAAACATCCTGCTCGGACGGAGTATGCTCTTTACCCCGTCCGCACGCATCCGACGGAGGCCCGCATGATTCTTCCCAACCTTAAACGCGCCCATTGGCGTACGCTGCTGCTCATCATCGTTCTGGCCCTGGCCGTCCCGGGTTTTTCCCGGGTCACCACGTACGCTGCCGTAAGCGTGCCGGACAAAATCCGTGTCGGTCTGTTCCTCAACGTCAAAAATTTTCAGTCGGTCACGGACGTCGCGACGACGCAATCCACCGGCGGAATGCAATTGGTTTGGCGCGATCCGCAATCCGCGATTCCGATCGGATCGGCGGCTCCCGGCGAAGCCGTCCGTTTCGCCATGGACGGCTATCGAGCGCTCGTGCTTGAAACCGCCGACCTGAGCGCCGCGTTCGCGGTTCACAAAAAGCTTCAGGCTTCTTCGAAAGCGGCATTCGTGACGAAGTTGACCAAGTCGGGTCAAACGGTGTATCAAGTCACGGAAGGCAGCTATGCGACCGCTTCCGCCGCGGCTTCCGCCTTATCGAGATGGACTTCCGCAGGCGTTGCGGCCGGCGTGCCGAGCATGGCGAAAGCCAGAGTTGCCGGACCTTGGGCGGTGGAAGCCGGCCCGTTCGGCAGTGCGGCCGATGCCTCTGCCGCCGCTGTGCAGATCGGGAATGCCGGGCTTGACGCTTTTGTCGCGGTGAAGCCGCAGAACGGAACCATTGTCTATGTCGTTCGCGTCGGCCAAGAGGCGGATTCCGCGGCTGCGGCGCCGCTGCAGCAGGCCGTCACAGCCGTCGGCCAGAGCACCCGGGTGCCATCGCCGGGAGAACCCTATGCCGTCGTTCGGCAAGACATGACCTTCAACGGTCCGGCGGGAAATCCCGTGTCTCTGTATGCCATTCCGGCGGCTGCCGGAGCGGTGCTGAGAGCCGATCCGGCAGGAACCGCCCCGATCCAGCTGACCGAGCGGTTTAAGCGGAGTTACCGCGGCAGCATGGAAATAAGCGTGCTGTCGGGTTCGCTGGCCGTCGTCAATGAAGTAAATTTTGAACAATATTTGTATTCGGTAGTCGGAGCGGAAGTCGGTCCGAGCTGGCCGCTGGAAGCGCAGAAGGCGCAAGCCGTCGCTGCCCGTTCCTATGCGATCGCCTCGGGCACCGGTTTCCAGATCGCCCATGTGGTCGACACCACGCTGAGTCAGGCCTACAACGGCACTTCGTCGGAAAACCCGAATTCGACGGCAGGCGTAATGGCCACAGCAGGAGAAGTGCTGACGTATCAAGGGAAAGTGATCAGCGCGGTGTTTTCGTCCAATGCCGGCGGAGTGACGGCGGATAATGCATCCGAGGTGTGGGGCAGCAGCTCCCCCTATTTGGCCGGCGGGATTTCCAGTCCGGACGACGGCCCGCAAGATGGCAAACCCGACTGGTACGACGTGGCGCTCGATTCCGGGAAGAGAGGGTACATTCGCAGCGATCTGCTGGCCGATACCGGTCCGAACGCAGCCGGCGTCAAACAAATGAAAGTGATTGCGGACGGAGCGACCCTTCGCGGCCGACCGGACGTGGCCAGCCAAGCCTTGACCACGCTCCCGCTCGGGACGACGGTCGTGTCTCTTGGTAAAGTGCCGCAATATACGGCATACAGCTGGGTAGAAGAGCCGTCCACACCGGATCAGCTGCTCGATTCATTGAACAAGTTTTTCAATTTAAACGCCCCCGTTCAGACGGTGGAAATCACCGCGCGCGGCCCGTCCGGCAGAGTGACGGAGCTCTCGGTGAACGGATCGCCGCTGACGCTGAAGGCACCGGACAACTGGCGTACGGCGCTCGGCAGCGTGAGAAGCACACTCCTTAATATCGAACAAACGGCGAGAATGACCGTACTTGGCGCAAACGGAAAAACCCGGGAACTGCCTCAGCAATCCGGTTCGCTTCAAGTGATCGGGGCGGACGGCGAAACCCGGCAGGTGGACGGCGAGAACCTGTTCGTCATGAGCGCAAGCGGGAAGACGAGAGTCGTGACATCCAAGCCTTCGTTCATCCTATCGGGCAAAGGTTACGGTCACGGGCTCGGCATGTCGCAGTACGGCGCGAAAAAGCTGGCAGAACAAGGGAATGACTACACCGCGATTCTGAAATACTATTACAAGAACGTTGCGATTGAGAAAGGTGCGGCAGGATGAACGTCAGCGATTTCGATTTCGAGCTTCCGGAGCGGCTCATCGCACAGACTCCGCTCAAGGAACGGACGGCTTCGCGGCTGCTTGTTCTTCATCGGACGAGCGGTCAAACCGAGCACCGGACCTTCACCGATTTAGCCGCGTATTTGAACCCGGGGGACACTCTTGTCTTAAACGAGACGAGGGTGCTCCCCGCCCGTTTGTTCGGAACCAAAGCGGATACGGGTGCGAAAGCGGAGCTGCTGCTGCTTAAGCGGATAGAAGGGGACCGGTGGGAGACGCTGGTTCGGCCGGGCAAAAAGATCCGGGCCGGAACCGAGCTTCTGTTCGGCATGGAAGCCTCGGGAGGGGAACCCCTGCTCAGGGCAACCGTTGAAGAAGAAGGCGAAATGGGCGCAAGGGTCGTTCGGTTTCATTACCGCGGTATTTTTCAGGAGCTGCTTGACCGTCTGGGCGAAATGCCGCTACCTCCTTATATCAAGGAGACGCTGAGCGACCGGGAGAGGTACCAGACCGTGTACGCGAAGCACGCAGGCTCCGCCGCCGCTCCGACGGCTGGCCTGCATTTTACGGAACATTTTCTGGAGCAGCTGCGGGCCAAAGGCGTCAAGCTGTGCCCGATCACGCTGCATGTCGGGCTGGGTACGTTCCGCCCGGTTTCCGCGGACAAAGTGGAAGAACACGAAATGCACGCCGAATGGTATTCAGTCAGCGAAGAGAGCGCGGCCATGCTTAATGAAGCGCGCCATTCCGAAGGCAAAATCGTCGCGGTCGGCACCACCTCGGCTCGAACGCTGGAAACGATCGGCCAACGATTCGGAGAGCAGCCGATAGAAGCCTGCAGCGGCTGGACCGATATTTTCATTTATCCGGGATACCAGTTTACGATGGTAGAGGCTCTGCTGACCAATTTTCACCTCCCGAAATCGACGCTCGTCATGCTGGTCAGCGCGCTCGCGGGACGCGACAACGTGCTGAACGCATACCGCGAAGCCGTTGAACAAGAATACCGCTTTTTCAGCTTCGGCGATGCGATGTTTATTACTTAAGGAATCGGAAAGGACAACCCGTTCATGGCCGTTCGATATGAATTGATCAAAACATGCGCCCAGACCGGGGCGAGGCTGGGCCGGCTCCACACGCCGCACGGTGTCATTGACACCCCCACGTTTATGCCGGTCGGAACACAAGCCACCGTAAAAGGAATGGCGCCGGAAGAGCTCAAGGAGCTTGGCGCCCAGATCATTTTGAGCAACACGTACCACCTGTTCGTCCGTCCGGGCCACGAGTTGATCCGCGAAGCGGGAGGACTTCACGGGTTCATGAATTGGGACCGACCGATCCTCACCGACAGCGGCGGTTTTCAGGTGTTCTCCTTAGCTGAGAACCGGAAAATCACCGAAGAAGGCGTCACTTTCCGTTCTCATTTGAACGGAGACAAGCTGTTCTTGTCGCCTGAGGTCGCCACTCATGTCCAAAACGCGCTCGGCTCGGATATTATGATGGCGTTCGACGAGTGTCCGCCTTATCCGGCCGAGTACGATTATGTGAAACGTTCCACCGAACGGACGAGCCGCTGGGCGGAGCGCTGCCTGAAGGCACATGAGCGGCCGCACGACCAGGCGCTGTTCGGCATCGTGCAGGGCGGCATGTTTCCGGAGCTGCGCCGTCAAAGCGCGGCGGATTTGACTTCCCTGGATTTTCCGGGGTATGCTATGGGTGGACTCAGTGTGGGCGAGCCCAAAGCGCTGATGTACGAAATGTTGGAGGAAACCGTGCCGTTTTTGCCGGCCGGCAAACCGAGATACTTGATGGGAGTCGGATCGCCGGACGCTTTGGTCGAAGGCAGCATGCGAGGCATCGACATGTTCGACTGCGTGCTTCCGACACGAATCGCCCGGAACGGGACGGTGATGACCAGCCAAGGCAGGCTGGTCGTACGCCACGCCAAGTACATCCGGGACTTTTCTCCTTTGGATCCCGAATGCGGCTGCTATGCGTGCCGGCACTACTCCCGCGCTTATATCCGCCATTTGATCAAGGCGGACGAGATGTTCGGCCTCCGGCTGACGACCATTCACAATCTGCACTTTTTGGTCGAGCTGATGCGGCAAGTCCGGGAGGCGATCCGGGAAGACCGTCTTCGGGATTTCCGGAACGAATTTTTTGAAAAGTATGGAATGGAAGGCAATGAAAGCGGATTTTAGAGAAAGGGGGGAATTTCGATGTGGTTGGCTGAAACGACAAACAGCGGCGGAAACCTATTGGTAACACTGGCGCCGTTTGTGCTGATGTTTGCGATTTTTTACTTCCTGCTGATCCGTCCTCAACAGAAAAAACAGCGGGAGCGCGGCTCCATGCTGAACACCTTGCAAAAAGGCGATAAAGTGGTGACGATCGGCGGGATGCACGGCACGATCGAACAAATCACCGATGACACCGTGGTACTTAAGGTGAGCGATTCGACGAGGTTGACGTTCGACCGGTCCGCCATTAATAATGTCAAGGCACGCACTGCCGCTCCGGCCGGCGAGAGCAACGCTTAACCCGCGGAGCCGAACAAAAAAGCCTTCCCATCGGGATACCCGATCGGAAGGCTTTTTTCGCTGCCGTGGCCGATTTCAAATCCGGACATCCGCGATTTCGTTGTCCGACTTTGCGGGCGAAGCGTCGCGGTGCCGTTCGGCCCAGGCTCCGACTTTGAAGCCCACGGCCGCGCTGCCCCATGCCAGCACAAGCCCGGCGGCCATATCCGTGAACCAATGAATGCCCAAATAAAAAATCGAGAAAATGATGACGACGGCGTTCACCCAAGCGAATACCGCCCACCGGCGAATCCCGGAACGCGCGGCGATCAGCGCCATGGTGACGGAAATCGACGTATGCAGGCTAGGAAAACAATTGTTCAGCCCGGACAGTCCCCGGTAGTTCGTTTCGAATGTCGGGAAAGCCTCCAGCATCAAAAAATGAATGTGCGGGTTGGCGTACCACGCTTCATTGACCGGAACGAACCAATACATCGGAACGGCCACGATATAATTGACAAGCAAAGCCACGCAAAAAGCGTAAAACAATTTCATGTCTTTGCGGTAAGTGTAAATGCCGATCGAGGCGATCATTACCGACTGAAACACCACGATATAGAAAAACGCCGTTATATCCGTCACGAACCCCGAATGGAACAAGCGCTGGAGTTGAGCATGCCAGTTGCCCTCCCAGCCGGTCAACACGGAAGTGAGATCATACTGGACCCCATACTTCGATTCAAACCACAATTCGTTTTTGTTGACTTGCAAAATAGCGATCAAAGCTGCGAAAAACATCAAGGACTTGCGCGAGATCACGAGGGAGCGAACGAACCCATATGCCGCGCCCAGCGGCTGTCGTCCGGTCCCGAACCAGAGCAGCAGAACGGTGACGAAAACCGTGTAATATTGGACGGACGCGAATGACGGAAACAAAGCCATGAAACTCCCCCGTACTTTTGCCTGATATGAAGCACCGTCCTAGTATACCATACTTAGAGAACGTTAACGGCGGGGAATTCGTTTGCCGGTGCCGGAGATTCCTGCGGTTCCGGTATTCACGCCAAGCATGCCGCCGACCGCTCCGGCAGCGGCAGCCACAGCGAGCATGATGGGAACCCGCACCGTCCAAGCGGCATCGGTAGCGAGAAAACTCGTCAGCAAAATAAGTGCCGTATAGAGAATGCCGTTGAGCATGCCGAAGTACCAGCCTTTCCTGCCGGACCGTCGTGCCGATACAAATCCCCCGGCCAGGGAAGCCAGGCCGTGTATGCCGAACACCCAAGGCAGCAGCTCGCTCTCTCTCAGAGCGCTTCCGGTCAACATCAGCGACAGGAACAAGGCGCCGGCCGCAAGCCAAATGGCGGACCAGATTAAGCCGGAAAGCACGGGAGAGGATACGCGAAATCGCAGCATGCGGGAAATCGGGCTCAAAGCTCATCACTCCTTGAAGGATGGTTTGTACCATCTTATGGCGAAGGTCGAACGTCTAGTACATGCCGCTTCGGGCGGCACGATCAGCGAAACAACCGGCCTACCACGGGGATTCTGGCCGCATCGTGCCGGTCGATCAGCCTCATGGCGATGAGCAGCAGGATGTAAACCAGTACACCGGCCATTCCGGACGAAACCAGATTCAGGCTGTCCGCGGGCAGCCATCTGCGATTCCAGATCCACATGGCCACCGCGCTCATCACGATCATCGCGGCGGTAACTTTCACGAAATCCATCGGCAGCATCCGGAATCCCGTCAATCGGGCCGTACTGATCCAATGCAGCAGCGTTACGAGCACAATGTTGACCCCGATAGCAATAATCGCGCCGTAAATGCCGAGCTCCGGCCGGGTGGCCAGTTGCACGATCAGCGCAAGCTTGACGGCCGCACCGGCGAACGTGTTGAACAATGCCGTTCCGGGCCGGTTCAAAGCCTGAAGAGCGGCTTGCAGAGGTGCCTGCATGTAGAGAAAGATCGCGATCGGGGAGAGCCAGCGGAGCATGCCGGCCATAGAATCGTCACCGTAAAGCAGGAGGCAGATCGGCTCCGCCATGAGCGACATCAGCACGATGAACGGAGCACCCGTCACCACGGCCAGCCGCATCGACTGGTGAAGGCGCTTGTGAATGCCGGACCAGTCTCCAAGCGCTGCGGATTCGGACAACGAAGGAACGAGCGATACGGCGAGCGAATAAGTGAGTGCGCCGGGGAGAAGAAGGAGCGGAATCACCATCCCTTGAAGCGCGCCGTATTGGGCCGTGGCTTCCGCTGTGGCCAGACCGGCGGCGACGAGGCTTCTGGCGGTCAGGATCGATTCCAGCAAGTAGGACAAGGAGCCGATCAGCCGGCTCCCGGTGACGGGAATGGCAATGCCGAACAGCTTCCGGTACACTTTCCGGTCCGACGGTTCGAGCCGCGTTAGTGACTCCGATTCTCCCGACGAGACCGGTCCCTCCCGCTTCCGTTCGATCGACGCTTGCCGCCACAGCACAAGCAGTCCCGCCGCTTCGCCGGCCACCAACCCCAGCATGCCGCCGGCAGCTGCCGCCTCGATTCCGTAAGGTAGGAGCAGGGCAGCCAGCAGCAGTGTCAGCACGATGCGCACCATAGTCTCGGTGGTGGAAGAGAAGGCGGTTGGAATCATATTTTGTTTTCCTTGGAAGTACCCTCTCCACACCGAAGATACCGCTACAAGCGGCAGCGCCGGAATCATCGTCATAAACGCGGTGTGAACACGGCTGTCCGTCATGATGACGGTTGAAATCCAATCCGCCAAAACGATACAAATTCCCGCCGCCGCCATTCCCGCCGTAACCGCAACCGTCATGGCGCTGCGCACGATCCGCTTGACCGCCGCGGAATCGCCGCACGAGTCCGCTTCCGCCACCAACTTGGAGACCGCAAGCGGTACGCCGCCGGCGATGATCGTAAGCAGCACGATGAGGAAGGGATACACCAGCTGGATCAGGCCGACGCCTTCCGCCCCGATCATTCTGGGCAGCGCGATCCGCGGCACAAAGCCCAGCAGACGGTTGATCAGACCCGCCGCCAGCAAAATCATGGCGCCTTGGATGAACGACTGTTTGCGTGCAGACACAGAGCATCCCTCATTCCTACGGTTACTATAAAGGTATGCCGGGGTTGTCCGGGTTCATGACAGCGGCAAGTCCGCTTGTAAATTTGCTTGGAAGGAAGGATTTTGGCGGCAAGCGGAGAAATCAACAAGGTGGAAAATGGGACGGTGCCTTGCGCACGGAAGCACGGAAGGGGGATCGGCAATGAACGAACCGGGTGAAGACAGGGAATCCCTGATCGGCAGAGAAGAGATGACCGATGAGCAAATGAACCGGATGATCGAGGAGCTTTGCGACAGCAAGGCTGAGGAGTTCAGGCTGATCGGCTATGAGCGGGTCACGGGCGCGGATGTCTG
The DNA here is from genome assembly GCF_005049045.1 of Cohnella pontilimi. GTDB lineage: Bacteria > Bacillota > Bacilli > Paenibacillales > Paenibacillaceae > Cohnella > Cohnella pontilimi. The sequence continues at coordinate 183,580 of NZ_SUPK01000006.1, read as the reverse complement.
GGAATGCGTCAGCGACAAATATCATAAAAAAGGCATGCCGCCGCTTTACGAGGTGGTCAATGACATTTTGTCGCTGAAGGTGACGCAGTTCATGAACTTTATTACGCTGAACATGTATCGCGGAGATATGAGGAAGGGCTGATAAGCGGACAAACGGGATTTCGCCGCCGGGGTGAAATTCCGTTTTTTTTTGGTGCTTAGAAATCAAGCGCTGGCTCGCTATTAAACCGCATAACCGCGCGCGTTTCTCCCATTTCCGTCAAATTGACTTCTTTTTGGACGGGTAGGTATAATAGAAATATTGCGAATTGAAAGGGGACTGCAGCACAGATGAAGCGATTGCTGGCTTTCTTGCTCGTCGTCATCGTGTCTTTCGGGGTCATCGCAGCGACGACTCCCGCATTGCTCGATAAGACGAAGCTCGGGCTCGATCTGAAAGGCGGCTTTGAAATATTGTACGAGGCGCAGCCTTTGACGCCAGGCGGCACGGTATCCAAGAAATTGCTGAATCAGACGGCGATAAGCTTGGAGCAGCGCGCCAATAAGAGTGGCGTAGGCGAACCGGAAGTGACGACGGAAGGTAAAAACCGCATCCGCGTCAAAATTGCCGGAGTCGCGGATCAAGAGAAACTGCGTGATTTGATGAAAAAACCGGCGGACCTTCAGTTCCGCAGCGCATATGGCTGCCCGGCAGACACGAAGGCCGATCACGGATATTGTAAAGTCGAGCTTGTCGGGTCAGATTTTGTGGAGAACGCGGCGAAAGTCATGTACGACCAGCTCAACCGTCCGATTATTGAAATTAAAGTGAAAGACAAAAAGAAATTCGCGGAAATCACGAAACGACTGTCCACCCCGATGCCGCAGCCGTTGGCCATCTATCTGGACGACGTGCTCATTTCCGATCCTGCCGTTCAGCAAGAACTTTCCGACGGCTCGGCAACCATCACCGGACAGCCGGACCGCCAATCCGCCGACAAATTGGCGGAAATCATCAATCTAGGCGCTCTTCCGCTCAAATTAACGGAAAAATACACGCAAAGCGTAGGAGCTACGCTGGGCAAGCAATCGCTGCATGAAACGTTGTTCGCAGGTGCGCTCGCTTCCGTTTTGATTTTGCTCTTTATGCTCGTGTTCTACCGGCTTCCCGGATTGGTAGCGACCATTTGCCTCATCGTATATGTGTGGGTGCTTCTGGGCGTCTTCTATTTCATGGGCGCGACCCTCACGCTGCCTGGCATTGCGGCGTTCATTCTCGGGATCGGGATCGCCGTCGACTCGAACATTATTATCGCCGAACGGATTAAAGACGAGCTTCGCAGCGGCAAAACGCTTCCTTCCTCGCTCCGCGCGGGCTCCAAAAACAGTTTCCGTACTGTCATCGACGCGCATATAACGAATGTTATTGCAGGCGTGGTTCTCTATTTCATGGGCCAAGGTATGGTGAAAGGCTTTGCCATCGTGCTCGTTTGGAGTATCGTCATTAACATTTTGACCAACGTGTTCTTGCCCCGTCTCCTTCTCCAGCTGCTCATTCAGAGCGGAAGGTTTACGAAGCTGGGATACTACGGCGTGAAGGAGAGTGAAATCCGTGCGCTCTGAGTACGACGAGAAAAAATTTAACTTTGTGAAAGCCAGCAAGCCGTTTTTCATCTTTTCCATCGCCATTACGCTGCTGGGCATTATATTCCTGTCGATTTTCGGGCTGAATTACGGGATCGATTTCCGCTCGGGGTCTTCGGTCGATATTTCCATCTCAAAACCGATCACCCAAGAACAGACCGAACAATTTTTGAGCGCCCATAACTTTGGCGAACATACGTTAACGACAGCGCCCAATCGCCTGTCGATTCGTTTCAAAGACGCGCTGAGCGACCAGCAGGAAAAACAGCTGAGAGCGGACTTCAACGAGCAGTTGGACGACAAAGCGTCCTTCGAGGTCAATATCGTGGATCCGGACATCGCCCGCGAGCAACAAAACAATGCGCTCATCGGCATGGCCGTCGCGAGTCTCGGGATCGTCGCGTATATTACGATCCGGTTCGAGTGGCGCTTCGCGATTGCGGCCGTCGTCTCACTGCTGCACGACGCGTTCATTGTCATCAGTTTGTTCTCAATTTTCCGTCTGCAAGTCAACCTGCCGTTTATCGTGGCGGTATTGACGATTATCGGTTACTCGACGAACGATACCGTCGTCATATTCGACCGGATCCGGGAAAACCTCCGGTTCGCCAAAGTGAAAACCGCTGCCGATTTGGCGATGCTCGTGAACCGCAGTATTTGGCAGACGCTGACACGCTCGATCAATACCGTGATCACCGTCGCTCTTGGCGCCCTGTGTCTGTTCATTTTCGGTAGCGAGTCGATCAAGCTGTTCTCGCTGGCGATGATTTTCGGATTAATCAGCGGGGCTTATTCTTCGATCTTCATCGCAAGTCCGTTGTGGCTCGTGCTGCGTCGTAACTCGAATGGGAAAAAAGCCGCGAAAGCTTCCAGCGCCGGCTGACGCAGAAGCGCCGAAATAGACGCAAGACCTAGTCGCTCTGCATGGGCTCGCAGGCTTGCCAAGGAGTGGCTCAAGTGAAAAGGGATCAACGCACCGCCATCGCGGAACGCGGCGCTCTGGTTTCCGTCTGGAGCCTGCTCGGATTGACTTTGTTCAAAGGAGCCGCCGGCTGGCTGACGGGCAGCAAAGCGCTGCTTGCGGACGCCTGCCACTCGGCAGCCGACTGCGCGGCTTCGTTTCAAACCTATAAGGGTTTGCACCATTTCAGGAAGAAACCGTCCGATGGCCGGGCCTCCGAATCGGCCGCCTCCATCTTCTTGTCCGCACTGCTGCTTGTAGCCGGGCTGGAAATGGGGATTTCCTCGATCCGCAGCCTGACTTCCGGCCCGGACCATGCTCCGGGCTGGGAAGCGGCGGCACTGATCGCCGCCGGAATGATCGTGCGTGAAATGCTGATTCGGCATAAGCGCAGGAGAGATTCGCTGCTGGGTCTGCGGGGAGAACGTACCGAAGAGCCGCGTACGGATATGTTGGCTTCCCTTACAGCGCTCATCGGCGCGTCGGCCACGGCATCCGGTGAAATGTTGGACTTGCCGATTCTGTACGTGATGGATCCGGCGGCCGGGCTCGTGATTTCGGCTTTCGTCCTGCGTAAAGGCTGCCGGCTGATCGCGCTGTCCCAGGCCCGTTCCGGGCGCTTGGAGCTGGGCGAAGCGGAAGCCCAGTTGTTGCTTGAAACTGTGCAAAGGATTGACGGCGTCATCGCGGTGGATGATTTGCATACGCGGGAGCACGGCCATTACATCGTGGTGAACGTCAACATCCGGGTGAACCCGCGAATCAGCGTGGCGGAAGGCCATGACATCGCGCAGCGCGTGCGGCGGCATTTAACCAAACGGTTTCTGCACGTGTCGGATGTGTCCGTCCAAGTACAGCCTTTCGATGCGGGTTATCCTTATAAATCCAACCATCAGGACCAGGAATGGTCATCGGTATTGCAGTAACGAGATCGTCCGTTCAAATCCGCCGCGCAACCGGCGGATTTCTTTCTTTCAGGCGTTCGATTCGTAAGGAGGTGTAATGACGGCATGATCCCCGCAAAATTTCGTTGGGAATGGAAGCTGACGGACGACAAGCTGGCTGCGGAATGGGCCGGCCGTCTGGGTATTCCGCTTTTGGTGGCGCGGGTGCTGTTGTCCCGAGGCTGGTCCGAGGAGGAAGCCGCACGATTTTTCAGGCCCGCGGACGAGGAAGCATTGGAAGATCCGCTGCTGATGAAAGGGATGCCGGAGGCGGCCGAGCGAATTCGGCGCGCGATAGCCGCCGGTGAGCGGATCCGGGTCTACGGTGACTATGATGCCGATGGCGTCACCTCGACCGCGTTGATGATCCGGTTGTTCTCCGTGCTCGGCGCGTCGTTCGATACATATATTCCTCATCGCAGCCTGGAAGGGTACGGGCTGAACTTGCTGGCGATCGACGCGGCCGCCGAAGCGGGCGTCTCGTTGATCGTGACGGTCGACAACGGGATCAGCGCCGTGGAACAAATTGCTTACGCTCGCAAGAAGGGGATCGACGTGGTGGTAACGGATCACCACGAGCCGCCTGCCGTGCTTCCGGAAGCTGTGGCGCTGGTTAATCCGAAGCAGCCCGGCTGTCCTTATCCGTTCAAGGGGTTGTGCGGAGCGGGCGTCGCTTTCAAGCTGGCGCATGTGCTGCTAGGCCGCCCTGCCACGGAATTTGCCGATTTGGCTGCAGTCGGCACTGTGGCCGATTTAATGCCGCTCATCGGAGAAAACCGGATAATTGTGCGTATGGGGCTGGACCGCATGCGCCGCGAGCCGTCCGCGGGCATACGGGCGCTGGCCAAGGCCAGCGGCACGGAGCCTAAGGATTTGACGAGCGGCCGGATCGGATTCGGGCTGGCACCGAGGCTGAACGCCGGCGGCCGTTTGGAACGGGCGGACGGCGCGGTCCGGCTGCTGACGACCGAGGACGAGAAAGAAGCAGTCATGCTGGCGGAGCAGCTGGACCGGCTCAACAGCGAACGACAGCGGCTCGTGGATGTGACCGTCGAAGAGGCGGAACGAATGTGGCAGGCGAAGAAGGCGGAGCATGGCGGCAACGGCCCGGAGGTCATCGTGCTGCATGCTGCCGGATGGAACGCCGGCATCGCCGGACTGGTGGCTTCCAAGCTGGTGGAACGCCATTACCGGCCGGCGGTCGTCCTCGCGCACGATCCCGAAACGGGCAAATGCAAAGGCTCCGCGCGCTCGATCGACGGCTTCGACTTGTATGCCGCGCTGACCGATTGCGCCCACTGCATGGAGCATTACGGGGGCCATCAAGCGGCCGCGGGCTTGACGATCGAAGTGGACCGGATTCCGGAGCTGGAGCGGCTGCTGCATGATATTGCCCGGGAACGGTTGACGAAGGAAGACCGGCTGCCGAAGAAAAGGGCGGATCTGTTATGCGAGCTGGCGCAGGTTACGCTGGAGTCGGCGGACGGATTGGCGGCGCTGGAGCCGTTCGGCAACGGGCATTCCACGCCGCGGTTTTTGCTGCAAGACGTGACGGTACGAGAGAGCCGAACAATGGGCAAAGAAGGCAAGCATTTGAAGGTGACGGTCGAGCGGGACGGCTGTTCGTTGGAAGCCATCGGTTTCGGCATGGGACACTTGGCGGAAAAGCTGCCGGCTGGAAGAAGCTTGGACTTGCTCGGCGAGCTGTCGGTGAACGAATGGAACGGCTCCCGGCGCGTACAATTTGTCGTGCAGGATCTGGCTTCCAGCGAAACGCTGTGGATCGACCGGCGAAAGTCCGCGGATCCGTGGAGCTTGCTGGAATCATGGGCAGCACGGGCGGAAGGGCGTTTCGTTGTATTGTGCGCTTCTTCGCATCTGGCGGAAGAGGTGTCCGGCCGGGGAGTACTTCGGGATGCGGAAGTGTATGCGTATACCGAACCCGCATCTGCCTCATCCTTGGCGGCTGCTGCAAAGGAAACGGTGATGGAGGATGTACATCCGGCGGCCGACAGCCGGCTGGTGCTGTTTGGGCTGCCGGATAACGAGGCGGATCAGCGGGTGCTTGCCGATTGGTTGAGCAAGGAGCCGGGATGGGGCAGCATTATGCTGATGGCCTCTCCCAGTCGGCAGCGGGAAAATCCGGTGTGGCTGCAGCGTCGTCATTTCGCGGAAGGGTACGCCCTGTTTCGGGAGCAAAAAACGTGGATTGACGGACCGGAAGGCTTTTTGCGCAAAGCGGCCGACCGGCTGGGGCTTCCGCTGGCCTCGATCCGGCTCATGCAGGACGTGTTCGAAGAACTCGGCTTCATACGCGCTTCCGGGGCGGAGCGGACATTGGTGTCCGAACCGCCGAAAAGAAATTTGGAGGAGTCGCAGCGATACCGGAAAATGGCAGGTCAGGCGGAGGCCGCGTCGTTCCCGGATTGGCCGCTCGAAAGGCTGAAAGCGTGGGCGGCCGCGAACAAAAGTTGATTCGGCTTTTCGCTGGTCAGCACATGGGAAAAAAGTGTATAATCGGTTCGGATAGTCGACAGATCTAAAGGAGCAGGATCAGCCAAATGAATTTTAAAGATTATATCCGGGTCATTCCCGATTTTCCCCAGCCCGGCATTGTATTCAAAGATATTACGACATTACTGAAGGACGGCCCGGCTTACAGGGCGGCGATCGACGCTTTGAAGGAGAAAGTTGCGGGTATGCAGATCGATGTGATCGCCGGACCGGAAGCCCGCGGTTTCGTCATCGGCGCACCGCTCGCGCTCGCGCTCGGCGTCGGCTTCGTTCCGATCCGCAAGAGCGGGAAGCTGCCGGGAGAAACGATCGAAGCAGCTTATGACCTCGAGTACGGCAAAGACCGTCTTGCCATGCATAAAGACGCCATTCAGCCCGGCCAGAAAGTGCTGATCGCGGACGATCTCCTCGCGACCGGAGGCACGATCGCCACGACCATGAATCTGGTCCGCCAACTGGGCGGCGAGATCGTGGGAGCGGCGTTCCTCATCGAGCTGAGTTATTTGAACGGACGAGACAAATTAGACGGCCTGAACGTCGTGTCGCTCATGAACTACTAATCTTCAAAGAAAAAAACCGCAGTCTTTCCGGAACATCCCGGAGAGATCGCGGTTTTTTTTCATTAACGGTTTAAACGGCCGGTTCTTCGTCCTTGTCGTTGGCCCAGCCCAGCACCTCGAACAGCTTGAACAGAAGGCTGAGCAGAATCGCCACAACGGTGGCCAGTGCCATGCCGGACAAGGAGAAATCTCCAAGAGTCACTCTCACGCCGGACAGCCCGGTCACCAGCACGATGGTCGTTAGCAGCAGATTCGACGCTTTGCCGTAATTCACCTTGGCTTCTACGAGCATTCTCAGACCGGAAGCTGCGATGACCCCGAACAGCATTAGCGATACGCCGCCCATAACCGGCAGGGGGATGTTTTGGATCAGTGCCGAAAATTTGCCCAGGAACGAGAGCAGAATCGCAAATACCGCTGCTCCTCCGATGACGAACGTCGAGTATACCCGGGTAATCGCGAGCACTCCGATGTTTTCACCGTAGGTGGTATTCGGTGTGGAACCTACAAAACCGGACAGCAGGGTCGAAAGTCCGTTGCCCAGCATAGAGCGGTGTAAGCCCGGATCCTTGGACAAATCTTTGCCGACGATGTTGCCGGTCACGATGAGGTGACCGATGTGCTCGGCGATGACGACCAGTGAAGCGACAATGATGGTCGTAATGGCGGACCATTCGAACACGGGTGAGGTAAAGGTCGGCAAGACGAAAAAATGCTCTTTCTGCAGCGCATCGAAATTGGACATCCCCATCAGCCAAGCAAGAACGTAACCGGACACAATGCCGATCAAGATCGGAATGATCTTAAAGAAGCCGCGAAACAGGACAGAACCGAGGATGGTGATGGCGAGCGTGGCTGCCGATAATAGGATGGTGTTGGCATCCGGCTTCCAATCCGGTGCACCATTCGAGATCCAGCCCGCCATCCCGGCCGCGGTCGGAATGAGTTCCAGACCGATGACGGAGACGATGGCACCCATGGCTGCCGGAGGAAATACGACGTGCAGCCACTTTGTGCCCGCGAACCGGACAATGAGTGCGACAACGGTGAACACGACCCCGGATGCGATGAAGCCCCCCAGCGCCGCAGCATAACCGGCCGCATGATCGGTATAGGATTGGATTACCGCTTGCGCCGGCGCGATAAAGGCAAAGCTGGAGCCCAGATAAGCCGGAATTTTGCCTTTGGCGATGAACAGATACAGCAGCGTGCCGATCCCGTTCATGAGCAGGCAAATCGCCGGATCCACGCCAAGCAGCGTCGGGACAAGCACCGTCGCCCCGAACATCGCGAACAAATGCTGCAGGCTTAAGAAGATGCTTTGGCCTAAAGGCGGCCGCTCATTGACGCCGATTTCTTTTCTCACAGAAGAGCCTCCCAAAAAAGTGCTTGATAAAAGTCTTTCCCATATTACATCTTTTGACAAAGATAGGCTAGTACATTCGCACCTAAAATACACCCGCAGTCCCACGTGTTGGAAGCCGATCGTCGATGGTTGACGTTTCCCGCCGCCAAGAGGCATAATGGAAAGAATACCTCTAGGCAATGATCCGGTTGGAGGAGCCGGTAGAAAGGATACGGGCAATGGGCATCGAGCAGCTTCTCGAAAAAGCTTCTTCCTATATGAAAGAGCAGGATTTGAAGCGGATCCGGGACGCATACGAATTCGCGGAGGAAGCGCACCGCGGACAGACGAGAAAATCAGGCGAACCTTATATATTGCACCCGGTGGCGGTTGCTGAAATCATGGCGAACATGCAGATGGATGTCGTTACGATTGAGGCGGCCTTATTGCACGATGTCGTGGAAGATACGAACGTCACGCTTGAGGACCTTGCGGCCCGTTTCGGCGAAACGCTGGCTGGGCTTGTCGACGGGCTGACGAAGCTGGAACGTATCCAGTTTCAATCCAAGGAAGAGCAGCAGAACGAAAATTACCGCAAAATGTTCGTGGCGATGGCCAACGATATCCGCGTTATTTTGATCAAGCTGGCCGACCGCCTTCATAATATGCGTACACTCAAGTTCCAATCGGAAGAGAGCCAGCGGCGCATCGCGCACGAAACGCTCGAAATCTACTGTCCGATTGCGCACCGGCTCGGGATCAGCACGATCAAATGGGAGATGGAAGACATCGCCCTCCGCTATTTGAACCCCCAGCAATATTATAGAATCGCGCACCTGATGAAAATGAAACGGGCCGAACGGGAAATGTACATCGGCGAGCTGATCGACAAAATTCGCGAAAAGCTCGACGAGATGGGCATTCAAGGGGACATCAGCGGCCGGCCGAAACATATTTACAGCGTCTATAAAAAAATGACGTCGAAAGGCAAACAGTTTAACGAGATTTACGATTTGCTCGCCATTCGGATTCTCGTGGACAACGTGAAAGACTGCTACGCTACGCTCGGCATCATCCACACATTGTGGAAGCCGATGCCCGGGCGTTTCAAAGACTATATCGCAATGCCCAAAGCGAATATGTATCAATCGCTGCATACGACCATCGTCGGACCGACCGGCGAACCGACCGAAGTGCAAATCCGCACTTGGGAGATGCACCGGACGAGCGAGTACGGGATCGCGGCTCACTGGGCTTACAAGGACGGCAAAGAGCAGGGCGTCATACCGGGCACGTTCGGCGATAAAATGAACTGGTTCCGCGAAATCATCGAGCTGCAGCACGATACGCGCGACGCCGCGGAGTTCATGGAATCGGTGAAAATGGACTTTTTTACGGATCTCGTCTTCGTGTTCACGCCGAAAGGCGAAGTGTTCGAATTGCCGGCGGGCTCCGTTCCGCTGGATTTCGCTTATCGCGTGCATACGGAAGTCGGGAACCGGACGATCGGCGCCAAGGTGAACGGTCGGATCGTTCCGCTCGACCATAAGCTCAGAACGGGCGATATCGTCGAAATATTGACGTCCAAGCATTCTTACGGTCCGAGCCAGGACTGGCTCAAGATCGCCCAATCGTCTCATGCGCGCGCCAAAATCCGGCAGTGGTTCAAAAAGGAAAAGCGCGAAGAGAATGTCGATAAAGGCCGCGATATGCTGGAACGCGAACTGCGGCGAATTGGGCAGGAGCCTTCGGAATGGATGACCGACGATAAGCTGCTCGAAGTGGCGAAGAAGTTCACGTTTAACGACGTGGAGGACATGATGTCCGCCATCGGCTTCGGCGGCATCACCGCGGCGCAGATTTGCACCCGGCTCACCGAGAAGCTCCGCAAGGAAGCGGAGGAATCGCAGCAAATCCAGCTCACCTCCGCTGTGACGGAGCTGAAGCCGACGGCCGGGGCGGCCACCCGCAAGCGGCCGACACACGGCGTCAGCGTCAAGGGTGTCGACAACATGCTCGTCCGGTTCGCCAGGTGCTGCAATCCGGTGCCCGGAGATGACATTATCGGCTATATTACCCGGGGCCGCGGCGTTTCCGTCCATCGGACGGATTGCTCCAACCTGCCGACCGACACGGAGGGCGAGGAAGCCGCACGCGTAATCGAAGTCGAATGGGAAAGCGCTGTGGACGCCAATTACAGTGTGGAGATCGAAATTCTCGGACACGACCGGCGGGGCCTGCTGAATGAAGTGCTCCAGGCGGTGGCGGAGACGAAGACGAACATTTCCGCTGTGTCCGGACGAACGGACAAAAACAAAATGTCCATCATTCATATGACCATTCTCATCCGCAACAAGGACCATTTGCAGTCGGTCGTCGAGAAAATTAAGCGGATCCGGGACATTTTCTCGGTACAGCGGATGATGCAATAGAACCGGGGGTTAGCATTGTGAAAGTTGTAGCTCAGCGCGTATCCGAAGGCCGGGTAACGGTGGACGGGGAAGTGACGGGAGAAATCGGGGCGGGCCTCGTGTTGCTGGTCGGAATCGGACAGGAGGACGAGGATGCCGATCTCGTGTGGATGGCGGATAAGCTGGCGGGCTTAAGAATTTTTGAAGACGCGGACGGCAAAATGAATTTGTCGGTAACGGATATCGGCGGCGCGGTATTGTCGGTATCCCAGTTTACGTTGTACGGCGACTGCCGCAAAGGAAGACGCCCGAATTTCATGGGCGCGGCGAAGCCGGAGCAGGCGGAAGCGATGTATGAAAGGTTCAATGCGCTTCTGCGTGAACGGGGCCTGCGAGTCGAGACCGGCAGATTCGGCGCGATGATGGATGTGGCGCTCGTGAACGACGGACCGGTCACGCTCATCGTGGACAGCCGGAGCTAATGCCGCGGTTGAAGGCTGCGTGAATCGGCAACACTACATGTCGAGGAAACCTTTTGCAGCTAAGAAAGGGAGATCGGCATGCGGCAGTCGCACAAGGAATCGAGATTACAGCGGTTGACCCGGGCGGGCTTGACGCCGGAACGAAAGGAAGCGTTGGTGTTTCCCGATCACGCTTCCACCGAGTTTGCCGACGAGTGGTCGTCGGGCCCGCCCGGCGGATCGCGCAACGGCAAACGGCACAATCCCGGCGGTCGGGGATAACCGTGATGCGAAAAAACCTCTCCATGGCAAGGCGAAGGCTGCCTGCATGGAGAGGTTTTTGCCGTTATTTCTCGGTCAACGAGATATTGTCAAAATAAACGGCTTGACCGTTGAAATGAGGACCATTCGCGTTGTTGCTGCCTAGCTGGAAGATCAGCTTGGCGTTGGATTCGCTCGAGACGGGAGTGAATTCGAACGTGTAAGAGGTCATATCCGGCGTAAGAGAAAGGTTCTGCGCGTCCAGATACTTGATGTTGAAGTCGGTTGCCTTCTCGATGGATACGATGATGTCTTTCACGGCGGTAGCGGACGCGTCGAAACGAAGCGTGTACGTTTTGCCGGCTTCCAGCGGCAGCTGATCTTGATACACTTGGGTGGACCAGGGGAACCAGCCGTCGTAGTTGGCAAAGGCGACTTTCAATCGTCCGGCGTCTGCTGAGAGCGCAGCGTCGGAACCGTCCGCGATATATTTACCCCAGTTGTTCGTATCATTCGTGAAATCACCGTTACGAATCAGATTGCCGCCGGCGGCCAGAATCGTCTGCGTGACGGACGTAAAGGCGTACCCGTCGGCCTCCACGGTGATGGTGTACATGTCCGCGGCCGGGAAGTTGGAGGCGGCTAACTGCAGCGTTCCGGCGCTGAACGAGTATTGACCGGTTCCAAGAGCGGCTCCGTTCACTTTAACGGCCGTCACATTGGCGCGCCACTGCGGATCGTCTGAGAATGTAACATCAATCGGGTTGCCCACCCGGTTTTGCGTAATATCCTGCATCAGCTGAGGAGACCGTTTCACGGGTGCATTTTTCACTTTCAGATCCACATTATCGAGCCAAACGTCATGATTCGCTCCGACCGCCGTCGTGCCTTGAATCAAGCCAAAGAAATATTTCAGCGATACGTTCTCGTTGTTCGGCATCGTAAATTCAAAGTGGTAATGCTTGCTCTCCGGCGATACGTCGACCACTTGGTCAAAGAAGCGGAAGTAAGCGGCATTTTCGAGATCCACTTCGATTTTCCGCGCCACAGAGGCACGAGCGTCGAAGTCGATTTCATAGGTGACGCCTTTGAACAGCTTCAATCCGTTTTGTATAAACATGGTGCTCCAAGGATTCGCGCCTTGATTCGTAACCGTCAGCTTGGCTTGCCCGTTATCCGCCGTGCCTGTAATGGCGCCGCCGCTATCGACGGCCGTCAGCCACGGGCTTAACCCGTTCTCGAAAGTGCCATTGAGGAGCGGGTAAAATACGACGTCCGGCTCGTAATACACACTCGTACGAATCAGCTTCACGTTGTCCAGCTTGACTTGGCCCGGTCGGTCGTCCAAGTGGAACACCAGCTGGGATTCGTTGTCGCGTGCAGCGGCCATATGGAAGGACACCGTATAATTCGCCGGATGTTTATTCAGGCTCACCGTTTGTTTGGCATAGGAAGTTTTGCCGTCCTTGCTGATCCATTCGATTGCAATATCGCGCGGATTATTTGCACTCGCTTCGAAGGTCAGTTGGTAATCCATGTTCTGAATGAGTTGAATGCCTTTTTGCGCGACCTCGACATAACCCTGGCCGGCTTTGCCCGGTCTTTTGATATCGACGATCAGTTTTCGTTCCTTAGGATCCACGCGCGGAGTAACGATCGCTTCTTCAGAAGCGTCGACGTGCCAGAACGTCATTCGATGCGGGTCACCTTGATCGAACGTCCCGTTGTACACATGGTTGCCGTCCCCGTCGAGCGGCGTCTTCGGCGCGTCGTAGTCGACGGGGATGCCGTCGATCTCCTCCAGCCGGACGTTGCCGATCCAGACTGTTTTCGTGGACAAGCCCGCGTTAAATTCGGTGCGTGCGGCAATATCGGTATCCTGCTTCATTTGGAAAGCCAGCTCGTAATGCCGAAGCTCAGGCGTGAGATTGATCGTCGAGGAAGGGGAGTAAGCTGCATATCCCCGGGATTCCCCGCCCGTCACGCGAACGCCCATCTGCCGGTCTTCCGAGGATTTCGCATCGAAGCTGAGTTTGTAAAAATGGCCTTTGGCAATCGACACGTCGTTCAGCAGCTGAACCGAGTAAGGCTGGCTGCCACCGGATTGGATCGATATTTTCGCATAATTGCTGCCGAATATCGTATCCAGGGAGACCGATCCGGTTCCGCCCTCACCGGTCCACAGCCGCCAGTAGTCCGTGTTCGGCACGTTGTCGAGATTCGGAACATCGGGGTCATCTTGATTGAATTGGCCGTTATACACATAATTGCCGTCGGGGAGCGGCATTCTGGCGTTCGGGGGCAGCGGCTCTTTCGGCATGACCGGAGGAACCGGTTCGCGGTATGGACGGCCGGCCAGCTCATACACGCGGACATAATCGATTTCCATCGTTTTGGGGAACACGGTGCCTGCGTCAGGATTCCCGTCGAAATTCCCGCCAATCGCCAAGTTCATGATCATATAAAACGGCTGGTCGAACGGAGCGGGATACGCGTTGTTTGCCGGTTGATACAAGCTTTTGCTGTACCAGTCGTTCTGGGTTTGATACAGCTGTCCGTCCACGTACCAGCGAATTTCTCCGGGCTCCCATTCGAGCGCGTAGGTGTGAAAATCCTCGATCGTGCTGTTGTTAGGCAGCGTGTAGGATTTGCCCGTATAGGTGTTGTTGGGCCATTGTTGGCCATAGTGAAGGGTGCCGGCGACCACGCCCGGCTTGCTGCCCCAGCCCTCCATGATGTCGATTTCGCCGGACGCCGCCCAAGTACCGTATATGCTGTCCTCCGGCATCATCCAGATGGCAGGCCAGTAGCCTTTGCCGGCCGGAGCTTTGGCGCGAATTTCGAACTTGCCGTAGGCTTTGCTGAACAGTCCGCTGGATTTGATTTTTGCGGATGTATAATGAAAACCTTCATAATCTTCTTTACGGGCGGTGATTACCAGCTTGCCGTCCTTCTCGGTCACATTTTCCGGCCGGCTCGTGTAATACTCCAGCTCGTTGTTGCCCCAACCGCCGGCACCATTCCCGATATCGAATGTCCATTTGGCCGGATCGATGACACCGTCGTCAAACTCGTCGTTCCATACCAATTGCCAAGGAGAGTCGGGGTTATTCTTTTTAGGTTCCGCAGACACGCCTCCTTGTCCGGGGATGGCCGGTACTATTGTCAATGCAGCCAGCAGAGCGGCGGTGAATCGCCATGGTTTCGGTTTCCGTTTCATCGCAAGGTCTCCCTTCGTCACTTGTACGCACTTCTCCCACTTTTCGATGACCAGTCGGTATCGTTATAACAATTTCTTTTCGCCAATCTGGCTGATCGTTTCAACCATTCGCCTGTTACGTTCGTTCCTTCTTATCGATCCGCCTCCTTTCGAACAAAATCGACTCAAAGTGATAGCGCTTTCATAAAAGCTTGTCGGACAGTGTCTCGCCTGAGAGTGCGAGGGGAGGCACCGCCTCATGGAGGACTTGTCCGCATTACTTCTAATGTATGGAAAAAGACCGGAAGGGTCAAGGTTTTGGATTGTAATACAACTGTAACCCATTGTACACGGTTTCTTAAAACCGATCGGATAATATGAAGTTAACCCCCTTTTTTCAATATAAATGATTTGGACCTGCCGAATGTTGGCAGGTTATTTTCTTTTGATGGGAAGAACTCATGTCGTGCTCTACCCGGACCGCGCTAGAATACTATTGCTTTAAGAACCGAATTCGCACGATACCTGCGCTGTAGAGCAACAAAATTGCTTTACAGGACCGAATACGCACGAGACCTGCGCTGTAGAGCAACAAAATTGCTTTAGAGGACCGAATCCACACGAAACCTGCGCTGTAGAGCAACAAAATTGCTTTAGAGGACCGAATCCACACGAAACCTGCGCTGTAAAGCAACAAAATTGCTTTACAGAATCGAGTGCTGCAAAGTTTTGAGCTGCGATGTTTTCTTATTTGCCGTCCCTTGACATGCCGCACGCTGTCCCGTTACAATAAAACTCAATTGTATCCAGCCCCTGATTCCAAGACGGGAATGAGTACTCCGCCCCCAAGCCCCCAGAGAGGAAAGCCTTCGGCTGCAAGCTTTCCGGCGATGAACGGACGAACGACCTCCCCGAGAACCCGATGCGAACGGCGATCAGCCCAGTAGTGTTGCGGCGTATACCGGGCGTTAACCGGAATGAAGAGCGGAAGCCGCAGCCATCGCAGCGGTTTTCGAACGACGGGTGGTACCGCGGAAGACACACGCTTCCGTCCCAGACAATGTTGTTTGGGGCGGGAGCTTTTTTTGTGCCATTGAAAGCAGGAAGGGTGATACCGATGACGACGTTCCAGAAACCGCCGGGCACGCAAGATCTGCTGCCGGGCACGGTCGAGAAGTGGCAGTTCGTAGAGCAGACGGCGCGGGATTTATGCCGCCGGTTCCACTTCCGCGAAATCCGCACACCGATATTCGAGGCGACGGAGTTGTTCCAGCGCGGCGTCGGCGAGACGACGGATATTGTGGAAAAGGAAATGTACACGTTTGAAGACCGCGGTCACCGGAGCATGACGCTGCGGCCGGAAGGAACGGCAGGCGTTGTGCGTTCCTATGTAGAGAACAAATTGTACGGTGAACCGGATATCGCGAAGCTGTATTACATCGGGCCGATGTTCCGGTATGAGCGCGCGCAGGCCGGACGATACCGGCAGTTTCATCAATTCGGCGTGGAGGCGGTCGGCTCGGACGATCCGGCGCTGGATGCCGAGGTGATCGCTTTAGGATTTCAGTTTTTCAAGGAAGTCGGTCTCACCGGGATCACGGTCGAAATCAACTCCGTCGGCACTCCGGAAATCCGCGGCATTTTCCGCTCGAAGCTGCTGCAATTCCTCGAGCCGATGCGCAGCGAACTGTGCAAGGACTGTCAATCCCGCATGGACCGCAATCCGTTGCGTGTGCTCGATTGCAAGGTGGATCAGCCCAAGTTCGAAGGCGCTCCCTCCATTCTCGACAGTCTGGATGAGGAATGTGCGAACCACTTCGCACGGGTGCGCGAGAATTTAGACGAGATGAACATTCCGTACCAGGTGAATCCCCGGATGGTCCGCGGGTTGGATTATTACACGTATACCGCCTTCGAGTTTAAAGCCCAAGGCATCGGCTCCATCGACACGATCGGAGGCGGCGGCCGTTACAACGGCTTGGTAGCTGAAATCGGCGGAGACGATAAGCCGGGCGTGGGCCTGGGACTCGGGATCGAACGGACGCTGCTGCTGCTGGAAAGCCAGCAGGTACAGCCGGCGATCGATACCGGCATCGATGTGTACTTGATTGCGCTCGGCGAACGCGCGGACCGGGAAGCGACGACGGTTTTGCATCGATTGCGCGGCGCCGGGATTTCCGCGGACAGGGATTATCAGGGCCGGAAAACGAAGGCGCTGTTCAAAGCGGCCGATCGTGCCCATGCCCGATTTACGGCCATTCTCGGGGACGACGAGCTGGACCGCGGAGAAATCGGACTGAAAAACATGGCGACAGGCGAGCAGCGTCAGGTGCCGCTAACGGAGCTCGCCGGAACGGTTCACGAATGGAAAAGCGATATGAAAAAGGAGAACAACGATCATGATGCTTAAAAGTCACGACTGCGGAACGTTGACGAAAGAACAGGTGGGCGAATCCGTCGTGTTGAACGGATGGGTGCAAGGCTGGCGCGACTTCGGCGGCATTCTGTTCATCGACCTGCGCGACCGAACGGGAATTATGCAAATTGTGTTCAATCCGGCTTTCTCCGGACAAGCGCTCGAAATCGGCAACCGCGCGCGCAACGAGTATGTGCTGGCCGTGAAGGGGAAAGTGGTGCAGCGAGACCCCGTAACGTTCAATCCGAATTTGCCGACCGGCGAAATCGAAGTGCAGGTACAAGAAGTCGAGATACTGAACGCTTCCAAAACGCCGCCGTTTCCGATCGAGGACGGGGTGGAAGTGGACGAAGCTCTTCGTCTGAAATATCGTTACTTGGATCTTCGCCGTCCGGAAATGCAAAAAACGCTGCTGCTCCGTTCGAAAGCGACCAAGGTGTTCCGTGATTTTCTGGACGGGAACGGATTTATAGAAGTAGAGACGCCGATCCTGACCAAGAGCACGCCTGAAGGCGCAAGGGATTACCTGGTGCCGAGCCGCGTGCATCCGGGCGAATTTTTCGCGCTGCCGCAATCTCCGCAGCTGTTCAAGCAGCTGCTGATGGTAGGCGGTCTGGAGCGCTATTTCCAAGTGGCGCGCTGTTTCCGGGACGAAGATTTGCGGGCCGACAGGCAGCCGGAGTTTACGCAGGTCGACATCGAAACTTCGTTCCTCTCTCAAGACCAGGTGCTGGACATGATGGAGCAGCTGATGGTCAAACTGTTTCGCGAAACGATCGGCGTGGAAATCCCCACCCCGTTCCAGCGGCTCACTTACCATGACGCGATCCATAAATACGGCTCCGACAAGCCGGATTTGCGTTTCGGCCTCGAAATCGAAGACGTAACGGACATTGTGAAGAACAGCGAAGTCAAAGTGTTTGCTTCCGTCGCCTCGTCCGGCGGTGTCATTAAAGCGCTGAACGCCAAGGGCTGCGCATCTTGGAGCCGCAAGGAGCTGGACGATCTTCAGCCTTTCGCTTCCCGTTACGGCGGCAAAGGACTGGCTTGGATCACGATCAAGGACGGCGAATGGCGCGGACCGATTGTGAAGTTCCTCAAGCCGGAAGAGATCGACGCTTTAACCGCCAAGCTCGGCGTCGAGGAAGGCGACTTGCTCTGCTTCTCCGCAGATAAGCTCAAGACCGCCGCGGACGTGATGGGCAACCTGCGGCTGAAAGTGGGCCGCGATCTCGGTTTGATTGACGACAGCGCGTATAAGTTTCTCTGGGTCGTCGACTTCCCGCTGCTCGGCTGGGACGAGGACGCCAAGCGCTGGGTGGCCGAGCATCATCCGTTCACCCGGCCTCACGACGAAGATCTTTCGCTGTTCGAAAGCGATCCGGGTGCGATCCGGGCGCAAGCGTACGATATCGTGTTGAACGGCTACGAAGTCGGCGGCGGTTCCATGCGGATTTTCCGCCGCGAAGTGCAGGAGCAGATGTTCCGGGCGCTCGGCTTCTCGCCGGAAGAAGCTAAAGAAAAGTTCGGATTTTTCCTGGATGCGTTCGAGTATGGCACCCCGCCGCACGGCGGCATTGCTTTCGGTCTGGACCGGCTCGTCATGCTTCTGGCCGGCCGCAGCAACCTGCGGGAAACGATCGCATTCCCGAAAACGGCCAGCGCAACCGACCTGCTCACTGACGCCCCGTCCCCGGTCGTCGAACGGCAGCTGGAAGATCTGCATATCCGGCTGTCCGGCAAAGCGCTGGCGTCGCAGGCCAAGCAAGCCGCGCCCGGCGAACAGGCGCCGGCGGGACAACCGGCGGTTCAAGCTTAAACATCGAACGAGAGGGATGAGACGATGCTTCATCAATTCTCCCGAACGGAGCTCGCCATCGGTCCGGAAGGGCTTGAGACGCTCAAAAACAGCACTGTCGCGGTTCTCGGTATCGGCGGTGTGGGCGCGATCGCGGCGGAAGCACTCGCTCGTACGGGTGTCGGGCGTATTGTCATGATCGACAAGGACGTCGTCGATATTACGAATATTAACCGGCAAATCCATGCGCTCACGACAACAGTCGGGCAGCCGAAGGTGGATTTGATGCGGGACCGGATCCAACTGATCAACCCGGAATGCGACGTCGTGTCCCTTCGGATGTTTTACACGGAGGAGACGTATGAAGAGCTGTTCAAGTACCCGCTCGATTACGTCATCGACGCTTCCGACACCATCTCGTACAAGATCCATCTGATCAAAGAATGCCTGCGGCGTAAAATCCCGATTATTTCAAGCATGGGAGCAGCCAACAAGATGGATCCGACCAAGTTCCAGGTCGCCGACATTTCCAAAACGTCGGTCGATCCGATCGCCCGCGTGGTCCGTCAAAAGCTTCGCAAAGAGGGCATCAAAAAAGGCGTGAAGGTTGTATTCTCCAGAGAGCTGCCGCAGAAGCCGAGGGAAGACGTCACGCAGCGGATCGTGCCGGAGTCCGCTCCCAAGGAAATCCGCAAAGCCCAGCAGCCGCCGGCCAGCAACGCGTTTGTGCCGCCGGTTGCAGGGCTGATCATGGTGAGCGTTGTAATTCGGGAGCTGCTGGATCTGGGGGAGGCGCAACTAGGTGGATGAAGCGTTGATCAAAAAGCTGAAGTTGCCGCAAGACGGCCGGATTGCCGTCATGGAGCCGCCCGAAGGCTACTTGGAGGCGATCGGACGGTCGGCGGAGGACACGAAGCCGGCTCCGGGCGCTGAGGCCGAGTACGATTTCGTGCAGCTGTTTGCCCGGAATTTGGCGGATGTAGAGCGGCTCGCGCCGGTGGCCATCCGTGCCGTCAAGCCGGACGGGCTGCTCTGGATGTGTTATCCGAAAGGCACTTCCAAGCTGAAGACGGACATTAACCGCGATACCGGCTGGAAAACAGTCTCGGATGCCGGCTGGGAGGGTGTGTCCCTCATTTCGTTGGACGATACGTGGTCGTCCATGCGGTTCCGTCCGTTAGCAGCCGTCGGGAAAACCCGGCGCTCGCCGGCAGAGCGGCGCGCGGCCGTATCCTCGGAACCGTCGAAGCCTCTCGAAGTCCCCGATGACTTGCGTGCGGCTTTGGACGCCGAACCGGAGGCCTCCTCCTTTTTCGACAATTTGGCGCCTTCGCACAAAAAGGAATACGTCAGCTGGATTGTCGAAGCGAAAAAAGCGGAAACCCGTTCGGCTCGCGTTGCCAAAACGGTGGAAAAGCTCCGACAGGGACTGAAACGCCCCTCGGACAAAGCTTAACGCAAACCCTCCATCCCCGGATCGGGATCGGAGGGTTTTTCATTGGAAGCCGGTGTACGGGCACGCCGGAACTCACTAGTCAAACGCCGTTTCCGCCAACATCTCCGGGACATACGCTGAAGCACACCGAGACTCGGAGAAAGGCGGATGCGGCATGTCCTTACCGGTCAGAACGATCTGGATCAGCGAAATGAACGCTGATCTTCTGGAACGGAATCTGTGGACCGACCGATACGTTCCGGCCGTGATGAAGACCGACGGGCGTACAGCCCCTGTCATGCTTCGCTATCGGGGAGGCCACACGAGGGAGTACCCGAAAAGATCGTACGATATCGTCCGGGACGGCGAAACGTACCATTACAACGCGGAATTTGACGATCCCTCGCTGATCCGCAACGCGCTGTCATTTGCTTTTTTCGGCATGATCGGCGTTCCGGCACCGCGCACCAAGCATGTCCTGCTCCGTCGCAACAATGAAAACCTCGGGGTATATTTGGAAATCGAGAGTGTGGGCAAGCGGTTTTTCAAAAAGCGGGGAATCGGTGCTTCCTCCCTGTTCTATGCCGTGAATGAGCAGGCCAATTTCAGCGAGATTTCACCGGACTCCGGTCGTTCCAAATCTTCCATGCTGGCGGGCTACGAATTCAAATTCGGGAGTACCGACGAAAAAACGCGATTCGAGCGGTTCCTTCTCGGTATACATCGCACCGATCCGAAGGAGACCGCGGCCTTTATCGAGCGCCACCTGGATGTGGACAATTATTTGCGCTGGCTGGCAGGAGCGGTGCTGACCGGCAACTATGACGGGTTTGAGCAAAATTACGCCGTTTACCGTCACACGCGGTCGGGGAAATACCGGATGATCCCTTGGGATTATGAAGGAACTTGGGGACGAAATTGTTACGGGCAGATCGTCGACAGCGATACAGTCTCCGTGACCGGTCATAACCGGCTGACCGAGAAGCTGCTGAAGCATCGCAATTATCGAAGGGAATACGGCGGCATTTTACGGGATGCGCTCAAGGGCCCTTTTACTGAACGCAAAATGATGCCGATAGCGGACCGAATGCTGTCGAAAGTGGCACCCTATATGAAAAAATATGTGGAGGACAGATGGACGTACGATGATTTTCTGTGTGAGTCGGATCTGATTCGCAAGTACATCCGGGAAAGAAGGTCCATCGTCAAACGCGAACTGGAGAAGCGATTCTAGCAAGGAACGAGGCAGTGTCTTTATCCTTGAAACGATTTCAAGTGAACTTTGGAACAGAAGAAGATTGTGCAAGTTACATCCTCTCAAACGGTGGAAAGAGGGCTGCTGCTGTCCGCGATGCAAACACCTAGAATATTCTTGGTGGCGCATGACAAACGGGGAAAGTCGGCTCTGTCGCTTTCCCATATCCTTGACCTTAATTACCGAACCGCACTCCGTCTCATGCGCAAAATTCGGGAAGCCATGCGAGTTCCTGTTTTAAAATAAGCGATTGAGCTATCGGAGAGTGAAGTAAAAGGTATTACTACTGGAAATGCTATATCGATGAAATACAGTGACATAGACAGACATTAATGGCACTACAAAAAGCTAATGGCATGACTCGAGTAATTGTTGGCATGGAACCTACTAAGAATGTGAAGGATGATTACTTATGTTAGTTAAGAAGCTCTTTTTATTACCTGTAGGTGAATGTTTCCTTGATCAATCGGCAGTTAACCGAAACCTGGCACCCGGGAAATTAGTCGGGATGCCTGTTTGGTCTTTTCTTTTGGAAACGACCGACGGGCCGATATTGATCGATACGGGAATGCCCGATGCGTTTATCAACAATCCTGATTATTATAAAGGGACTAAACGGGAAGGACGCGTCGTTCCAAACATGTCGGAGGATGACTCGATCGTAAATGTGTTAAAGCGTGCCGGTTATCGACCGGAAGATATTCAAATGGTGATCAGCTCCCACTTTCACTTGGATCATTCTGGGGGAAACGGGCATTTTCGCAATTCACCGATCCTCATTCAACAAGCGGAATTTGATGCTGCCATAGGCAACGACGACTATTCTCCGTTAGAGTGCAGGCTGCCCGATTTACAATATCAAATAATCGAGGGCGACCATGAAGTGATTCCTGGAGTTCAAATTTTTTTCACTCCAGGTCATTCACCGGGTCACCAATCGGTACTCGTGACTACGGAAAAATCGGGTCCTGTTTTGCTGACGATTGATGTAGCCTATATTAGAGAAAATTTCGAGAATGGCGTACCGTTCTTGACCTTCGACCCAGAGATGGCTGCTAAATCGATTCGTCGCATGCAGAATGTGATTCAGGAATTTCGGCCGTCCGCAGTCTTTTTCGGACACGATAGAGATCAAGCGAGTAATTGGCCCACATTCCCTGACTTCCTGTAATTAACGAAGGCATGTACATAGTTAGAACGTACGTTCCCGTTCTCTTTCCGACTTCCCCTTGCATCTGCTATGATGGAAAGAGAGAAAGGCGGGAAACAAGCATGGATTTGTTCGATTACCGTTCGGAGTCCGAGCCTCGGAACCGGCTGCTGGCGGACCGGATGAGGCCGGAGACGCTGGATGAATATATCGGTCAGGAGCATATTGTCGGGCCGGGGAAACTGCTGCGCCGTGCCATCGAAGGAGACGCGGTGACGTCGATCTTGCTGTTCGGTCCGCCGGGATCCGGCAAAACGACGCTCGCCCATATTATATCGAAGCGGACGGAGGGCGACTTCGTCCGGTTGAATGCGGTAGATGCTTCGGTCAAGGATGTCCGTGATGTGATCGAGCAGGCGGAGAGAAACAAAAGCATGTACGCCCGCAAAACGATCCTGTTTCTCGATGAGGTGCATCGTTTCAACAGCGCCCGGCAGGATGCGCTGCTCCCGGCGGTCGAGAGAGGGATCATCGTGTTCATCGGCGCCACGACGGAGAATCCGTATCACTCGGTGAACGGAGCGTTGTTGTCCCGGTCCACGCTGTTCCGTCTGGAGCCGCTGGGCAAAGAACATTCGATGACCGCGATGCGGAGAGCTTTGGCCGATCCGGTGAAAGGGCTCGGCTTCATGAAGCTTTCGGTCGACGAAGAAGCGCTTGAGCATATCGCTTCCATGGCGAACGGCGACATCCGGCGCGCATTGACCGCGCTCGAGTTGGCGGCGGTCACGACGCCGTCCGAGCCGGACGGCAGCGTGCATATCACGCTGGAAGTGGCGGAGGAATCGATCCGGCAGCCGACCGTGATCGCGGACGAATCGACCCAGTACGACGTGTTGTCGGCGTTTCACAAGAGCGTGCGGGGGTCGAGCGATGCCGCGCTGTATTGGTTTTTATACGCGGTCGAGAAGCTAGGGATGGATCCGATGACGTTTTTGCGCCGGTTGACGGTGGCCTGCAGCGAGGATATCGGACTGGCGAACCCGCAGGCGATGGTACAGGCTGTTAGTGCCATGGAGGCTTACCATCGGATCGGATGGCCGGAGTCCAAATACATTATCGCGCAGGCGATCCTGTTCGCGGTGGAAAGTCCGAAATCCAACGCCGTGGCAACGGCGATCGGCCGGATTATGGAATCGTTCGAACAGACGAAGTCGGCAGAGGTTCCGATGCATTTGCGGGACGGTCATTACGGCGGCGCCAAGAAGCTCGGTCATGTCGGATACAAGTATCCTCACGATTATCCGGGCCACTACGTACAGCAGCAATATTTGCCGGACAAGCTCAAAGACCGGGCCTTCTATGAAGCCTCGGAACAGGGGATGGAAGACAAGATCCGCCAAAACCAGCAAAGACGGCGCGCGGGATTCATCCGATAAGGAAATGTTTACAAAACCTACAAACGGTTATTTCGGACGCTCCTGCACGAAAATCGGGCATAAGGGGCAGGCAACCGCGAATAGAGATGGGTACTACGGCGAATTGCGGGTCTACCCGTCGTTTGACGGCCGAACCCAAAACGTCTAATCTAATATAAAGTCGTGTGCCATTTTTATTTTCATTCTGTTTTTTAGATGATAAAGGAGGTGTACCTGTCTACGGGGTTACCGTTGACAGGGACTATTTGACAGAAGACCCTTTTCCCTTTCCGCTAGGAGTGAATTTGGTCCTCATTGTATTTTTAGTTTTTATGAACGGTTTTTTCGTGGCGGCCGAGTTCGCTATGGTCAAAGTACGCGGAAGCCGAATCGATTCCCTTGTACAAGAAGGCAACAAACGGGCAGGCTTCGCCTCCCATCTGACGAACCATCTGGACGCCTATTTATCCGCATGCCAGCTCGGCATCACGCTCGCCTCTCTCGGACTCGGCTGGATCGGGGAACCGGCGATTGCAGCCGCACTAGAGCCGGTGTTTAAGGCGGTGAAGTTAAGCCCTTCGCTGATTCACCCATTGGCATTCTTCATCGGATTTTCGTTCATTACCATTCTTCATATCGTGCTTGGCGAGCTGTTTCCGAAATCGGTCGCCATCCGCAAAGCCGAACAAGTCACGCTTTGGACGGCGGCGCCTCTCATTTTGTTCCGCAAAATCATGAGCCCGTTCATCTGGCTCCTGAACGGAACGGCCAATTTGTTGCTCAAGCCTTTCGGTATCGACACCAACGAGGCTTCGACTTCGGCGCATACCGAGGAAGAAATCCGGATTCTGGTGAAAGAAAGCCACAAAAGCGGTTTTATAGATAACACCGAACTCACATTGGTGGATAATATATTTGATTTCGCCGAAACGAATGCCCGGGAAATCATGATTCCCCGCACGGACATGAGCTGCTTGTACGCCAACCTGTCCTTCGTGGAGAATAAAGACATTGCCCTTCGCGAAATGCATACCCGGTACCCGGTCTGTGAGACCGACAAGGACAATATTATCGGATTCGTGCATATCAAGGATTTGCTCAAGATGACCGAAGGATCGGTTAACGATATCCGCGACTTGATGCGCCCGATCACGACGGTTCCGGAAAGCATGCCGATCAGCGTACTGCTCAAGCTGATGCAGAAGCGGAAGACGCAGATTGCCATCCTGATCGACGAATATGGCGGCACTTCCGGCTTGGTGACCCTCGAAGACATCATGGAAGAGATCGTCGGGGAAATCCAGGACGAATTCGACGAGGAACGTCCGAACGTGGAGCAACGTGACGAGAATACGTACTCCATCAGCGGAATGCTGCTGATCGAAGAAGTGAACAACCTGTTCGGACTGGATATTCCGACGGACAACTACGACACGATCGGCGGCTGGATTTATTCCCAGATCGAGATTCCGCCCAAAAAAAATCAGATCGTCGAATCGGAAGACGGCCAGGTGCGTTTCATGATCGAAGAAACCGACCATCTGCGCATCTCTCGCATCACCGTGACCCGCTCGGATGAAGCCCAATGGGAGCCGCAAGCGGAAACCGGATAAAATGAATCAGTGCCCCAGCTTCGCGAAATGCGAGCCGGGGCATTGTTGTTTCTTCCGCATCTTTAGATAAATTTAAACAAATTCGGACAACAATTTCCAATTGCTCCCTGTTTTTCAGCAGCGATAAAAAGGTAAAATTTAAGCATGATGAACAAAAAACCCTTTACCCTGTTGTCCGTCGTATTCGCCGCCGCCGTGTTTTTTTCCGGCCTCCACATGACTCCCGCGATTGCTGCAGATCCGGGAAAGACCGTGAATTCCCTTATTGCTCAAATGAATAATGCCGTCAAGAAAAAGGCATGGAACCAAGCTGCAACCTACGCCAAAAAAATCGCCGTTTATTACGATGACCGCAAAATGTACGAGCCGGCCGCCCAATATTACGCGCTGACCGACCAATACTGGACCCGATACGGCAAGCCGGACTGGGGCATCACGAGCCAGATCCGCGGGGACCATATCCGCACAGTCGTGGATACATACGCGGAAATTCCGGCGGTACCGGGCAAGAAGCTGGAGAAATTCGAACCGCTCACCGGCATGTACGTAGGCATGTATCCGGCCGGCAAGCCGATTAAGGGCAGTCCGGCCATGGCGGAGCAAGCCTTCGGGAAGAAGCATGCGATTTATTTGACTTATACCCGGTGGAGACAGACCTATCCGAAAACGAACTCCGTCTTCCCGGTCGCTTACGCGGAAGAAATCGCGAAGCTTGGAGGCGCGATCCAAATCGGGTGGGAACCGATGAACGGTCTGGATGACGTGAAGGACGACGAGTACGTCCGGCAGTTTGCGCGCGAGGCCAAGGCATCCGGTATCCCGGTGTTTCTGCGCTATGCGAGCGAAATGAACGGAGAATGGGTACCGTGGAACGGAGACCCGAAAAAATATATCGAGAAATTCCGTCTGATTCACGACATCATGGCGGAAGAAGCGCCGAACGTGACCATGGTATGGTCGCCGAATTTCCTGCCGCGGGGCAACATTGATGTATATTACCCGGGCGATAAGTATGTGGATTGGGTCGGCTTCTCCCTCTACATCATTCCGTTTTCGCACGGCGAGCTGAAGCTCGGGGGCAACCCGATCGATTATATGAAGCCTTTGTACGACAAGTATTCGAAGAAGCCGATCATGATCTCCGAAGGAGCCGTATCTTTTTACAGCTATCAGCTGGACAAGGATTACACCAAATGGGGCATGGGACAGCTCGCCAATTACTATGCGTATATGCCGCGGCTGCTTCCGCAGGTGAAGGCGATGACCTACTTCGATCTGGACAAGCGTACGACCAACTACGACAACCAAAACAACAACTACGATCTGCATGACCGGCCGGAAATGCTGAATACCTACATCAAGTTGACATCCTCTCCGTATTTCCTCACTTCCGTGCAGGACGGCGCGGTACCGGAATCCGCCGTAACGTACAAACCTCTCTCCCAGGTGCGGGAGCTAAGCGGTAAAGTGAAGCTGTTTACGTACGTCAAGCTTCCGCTCGGACAGCAGCCGTATGCGGTGCACCTGTACGACGGCAAGAAGCTGCTGCTGAAGAGAGCTTATGCTCCGCCGTTCGATATGGAAGTGGACTTCGATCAGCTGCCGGCTTCGGGTAAACTTACTGTGAAGGTGCTTGATGAGAAGTTCCGCGTGTTGGTCACGAAGGAGATGCCTTATCAGAAGTCTGCAACGGTGGCCTTCTTCGGATTCCAGGCGATGCCAAGTCCATTGTGAGTTAAAAGAAAAGAGTGCGGAACCGCTGCCGGTTCCGCACTCTTTTCGTTACTTAACGATCGTCAAAATATCGTCGACTTCCTTGCGGGCAAGCTTCGCCGGCGTTTCCATCGGATAGCCGAGCGCGATGACCATATTCACCTGCTTCGATTCGTCGATGCCGAGATACTCGCACATTGCCTTCTCGGCAAGCAATACGGGTCCGGTCATCGGACACGTCGCCATTCCGCGGGCATGAGCGGCGAGCATAAGGTTCATCGAGGCGAGGCAGCTGCTTTTGATGCCTTCTTCACGCCATACCTCATCGCCTACGAGGCCGATCGGATCGAAAATGCGCTCGCGGAATTTCGATTGATACGGCGTCGCGAGGCATACGATCAAAGCCGGTGCGTCGGAGAATGCCGTCGCGTAAGGGCCGAACGATTTGACCAGCAGCCGGCCTTCCCGGCTTAGCCCGCGCTGTTCGGCTTCTTCCGCACGCTTGTGAAGCGCGTCCCACGTCATTTTTTCAATGTGTCGGATTTTTTCTTGGTTCGTCACGACGACGAATTCCCAAGTCTGGGAGTTGGTGTCGCTGGGCGCATAGCGCGCGCAATCGATCAACTCGCGGATGTCCTCGTCGGACACCGGCTTGTCCGCAAATTTGCGAATGCTCCGGCGGCCTTGGATCAGCTCTTTCAGTGCAGTATATTCCATTGTTGTTTTCTCTCTCCTTCCCCCCTATTATAGTGGCGGGTTACCGGACGATCAAGAATCATTGCGCCGAAAGTAGTAGGCGAGAATGCCGACGAAGGCGGCAAATGCGAAGGCCGCGCCTACGCGGAAGACCGCCGCCAGACCGTAGCCGTCGTACATCCAGCCGCCCATGATCCCGGCCACAAGGCCTGAGAATCCGGTCCACACCACGGCATACAACGATTGCCCGGATGTCCGGTATTCGTCGGGAATGAGCGTCTGTATGTAGCGAATGCCGGTGATGTAAAAAATGCCGAACGTCACGCTGTGCATCAATTGCAGGGCCACAATCCCCCAAGGGTTCGTGATGAAGCTGAGCAGACCGATGCGAATCGTATACATGAAGCTCGCCACCGCAAGCAGCGGCAGTTCTCGATAGCGGTGTCCGAATTTCGCCAGCAGGAAAAACATCGGAATTTCGCTGCAAGCCGACATGAGCTGCGACAAGCCGATGACCGAGTCGCTCGCACCTAGCTCGCGCATCGCCACCGTAAAGAATCCCTCGTACATCCGGTGGCCGACCGATAGAATAAAGATGATTGCGAAAAAGATAAGGATTTCCCGGCGTTTGAGCACGATCCAAAGACCGCCGAATTCGAACTTCCGGGAGGACGTCTGATAGTCCCCAAGCAGAATGGAGAATACAAGCGATACCGCAACAACGGCAAGGCCGAGTCCTAACGTCCAATCGGAACCGTAGCGGTTGAGAAATAGCCCGAACAGCACCGCGCATACCGCGTAGCCGAGCGAGCCGAACATCCGGATGGAAGGGAAGCTGCGATTAAATTTAACGGCGGCCAAAAGGGTCACGCTGTCCATGGTGGAGTTCACCGGTGTTTGGAATACGTAAAACAGCGCCATCAGCACCGCCATCATTCCGAATTCCCGCTGTGGGAGCAGTAAGGCGAGGGCTAAAATCTGGCCGGCGAACAGCAGACAGATGACGAGCCGTATATTTTTCGTTTTATCGCTCACGATGCCGGTCAGAATGTTCGTAAAGATCGACAGCACCGGACCAACCGAATAAATGGCTCCGATCTGCAGCTTGCTGAAGCCCAGATGATAGAAATAAAGAGGGAAATAGGAAGAGATGAGCGCCATCATGCCGTACCAAGCAAATTGCATGGAACGGAGTATGGTGACTTGAGCCCGATCGGACGATAATTTTGTCATAGACCTACCTCCGCACGGGCCGGCAGCCCGGTTCGTTTCTGCAATCTGCGGTTTCTTCTATACAGCCAGGCAAGCAGCGCAAGTTCGGCCATTACGCCTGCCGACTGCGCCAATGAGCCGAGCACACCGTTCCAGCCGGGAAGCGCCACTGTCAAAACCAGAACTGCCAGTGTCGTCATGACGGCGTTGGACGATTGTGAAGCGAACATCAGCTTCGTTTCTCCGTTCGACATCACAAAGCCATTCAATGTATCCAACCATGGAAAGACGAGAACGTAGGGCAAGTAGCCCTGCAACGCGTGCTTGCTCGCCTCGAGCAAATCGCCTCTCACACCGAGCATATGCGTCAACATCCAGTCGCCAGCCGGCGTGAAGGCCATGAGAGCAAGCAGCGCTGATGGCACGAAGCCGAGGGTAAGCGTAAAGCGGCGTACGATGCCGGGGTTCGTTCGGCCGAAGTGGAGGGCGATCTGGTGAAAATAGGTGAAAAATCCGAGCATCAGGTTCATGAGACTTCCCGCTACCGCCAATGACGCGACGGCCAGCGCGGCATGTTCGGTCGTCCCGAGCAGCGCGTTCAGAATCGGCAGCGCCCATACAACCACGAATGTGGAGTACAAAAGCGGTTTGTAAAACGGCAGCACCTGCTTGGGGCGAACGATGTCGGTCTCCGGATCCTTTTCGGGCATTCCGGCGACCAGCTTCCGGCATTCCAGCCAGCTCAAAAACGCTTCGATCATCATGCCGACAAGGAAGATAAACGCTCCCTGCCATGCGCCGGTCACGCCGGCATGCAAAAAATACCTCGAAAGAACAAACATGCCGGCCAGACGAAAAATCATGCCGATCGTCAGCCAGCGTGTGCGCATTTTATAAATGATGACTCCTTGGAGGAGGCAGCGCAAACAAGAAAAAACGGTCAAGAACATGAGCGCGTGCCAGGCGTGTCTGGCTTCGTTTGCTACAGCGGGCTCCGCGGCGTAAGCGCCTTCGAAAACGAAACGGCCGGCGGGGGTGTAAGCGATCAAAGCGCCGAAAAGGAGCGAAACGCCGCAAATCGTATACGCTACCGTCCGAACCGCACGGAACGACAGCCGGTCCCGGACGAGGGCGGAACAGGTTTGGCGCAGCAGAACGCCCGGTCTTTCGGAGACCGCGAGCAGACTCATGGCCAGCGCGTACCCGGCGAGCACCGTTTTGGGGTCGTCGGAGCGGGCCAGCGTGCCGTTAATGATGACGTGCGAGAAGTTGATGAGGACGACGGAGAGCCCCATCGGAATGAAAAACAGAAACAGGCGTTTCATCGAAACGTGAACGTCGGAAGTATTCATGGGGTCACTCCTCAGCTGCTGAATAGTCCGGTCGTGTATCGCAACAGCTAGTATTATATCAGAAATCGACAACTTTCAGAGGTAGTTTGAGAGAACATTCGCGCTGGATTTCACCGCATCGAAGTGATAAATTAAAGAATGACGCTTTTGACGAAGCAGCAAAGCAGACAGAGGGGAAACGGAGATTGCCATGGGAGACTCCGACTGGCTGGCCCGTCAGTTCGCTTGGAATGAGCGGCTCGGCATTTCGGTGCCGTCGCTGACGCAGGATTGGGAAGAAATGAGCCGCGGCGAACAGTCGTCGGTTCTGGAGGTATGGGAGACGATCCGGGGTAAGATTCCGGATCACGTCAAACGATTCGAAGAGCAAATCAAGCGCATGCAAGACGCACTATTCGAAGAGGATGATTTTGCCGCATCCTGCCGGTTGAACGGGGATATTGCCGATTTGGCAAGCCGGATCAACGACCTGCATATATGGTTCCGGACCCAGCAGGATCTGGACGAGGAAGGCAAAAGGCACGGCTGAACGGGCAAGTGGAGGTTTGAATGAAGCATACGAGCACGGAGGATCATTACCCCCGCGGGCCGCTCGCGTTGATGTCGCGCGTATACAAGTACATCCTGCCCGGCGTCCGAGCCGAGTTGGCCGAGTGGCGCAAAGCGGCGGAAGCGATTCCGGACGCGGAACTGCGCAGACAGGCGCTGAGCAGCATGAATACGAAGCAGTTTCACTGCGAGGGGGGCGCGGTTTACGCCGCCGCACGTTTAGACCGACGGCATATGCTGATTCCGCTGATCGTCGCGTTGCAAACGATCAGCGATTACTTGGACAATTTGTGCGACCGGAGCACGTCGCTACGTGCGGACGATTTCCGCCTGCTGCACCGCAGCATGCTGGATGCGGTAACGCCCGGGGCACCGCTGACGGACTATTACGCGCTCCGGGATGAACGGAACGACGGGGGTTACCTGCATGCGCTGGTGAGG
Organism: Cohnella pontilimi; assembly: GCF_005049045.1. Taxonomy (GTDB): domain Bacteria; phylum Bacillota; class Bacilli; order Paenibacillales; family Paenibacillaceae; genus Cohnella; species Cohnella pontilimi. The sequence continues at coordinate 152,253 of NZ_SUPK01000006.1, read as the reverse complement.
CGATGCCAGGAATGCGCCGCCGATTTGCCTGCTTATGATTTGGTGCAGGAGCGCGTCCGCGAATTGGTCGGACTATACGGCGACCTGCAGGTTTATAAGCATATCGCCAAGCCTTTGCGGGAAACGGAACTTCTGAGATGGTGGCAGCAATATGAAGACTCGTATCCGGAGCTGCGATGGAATGAATTCGCGGCGGCCACCGGCTCCACGCTCGGCATGTTCATGCTGTTTCTTGCCGCATGCGATCCTGCCTTGCAGCCGGAAGATGCGGAGCGGGTGAGACGGAGCTATTTCCCATCCATTTGCGGCCTTCATATCTTGCTTGATTACTTGATCGATCAGGCGGAGGATGAAGAGGGCGGCGATCTGAATTTCTGTCATTACTTCGGAAGCCAAGATCAGCTGAACGAACGGATGCTTCGCATGGTCCAGTCCGCCAGACAGGCGGCTGACGGGCTGCCGGCTCCGTCGTTTCACCGGATGATCGTAGAAGGATTGATCGCGCTCTACTTGTCCGACCCTAAGGTCAAAGGACAGGCGAGGGTCCGGAGAACGGCACGGCTGTTAATGAAAGGCAGTCCTTGGACACGGCTCTTTTTCTGGCTAAACAGCCATTGGATACGCAAAGCGATGTAGGTTCAGCAGACATGAGGAGGAAATGGGACATGAGTGCAGTGAAGAAAATCGCCGTTCTGACCAGCGGCGGAGATTCGCAAGGAATGAACGCGGCGGTTCGGGCCGTTGTGCGCGGCGCGCTGTATCGCGGTTTGGAAGTGTACGGCGTCCAGCGAGGATACCAGGGACTGCTGAACAAGGATTTGTTCCAAATGGATATCCGGAGCGTTGGCGACATTATCCAGCGCGGAGGCACCATTCTGCAGACGGCCCGGTGCAAAGAATTCGTGACGGCGGAGGGCCAGCAGCGCGGCGCCGACGTGCTTCGGGAATTCGGCATCGACGGCCTTGTCGTCATCGGCGGTGACGGTTCCTATCAAGGCGCGCTGAAGCTGAGCAAGCTCGGCATCAAAACGATGGGATTGCCCGGCACGATCGACAACGATATTCCGTGCACCGACTTTACGATCGGATTCGATACGGCGGTGAGTGTCGCAGTGGATGCAATCAATAAGCTGCGCGATACAATGACGTCGCATGAACGCTCGTCCGTCGTCGAAGTCATGGGACGCCATTGCGGCGACATCGCGCTGTATGCGGGTCTGGCCAGCGGGGCGGAAGCGATCCTGGTCCCGGAGATCCCGTTTGATTTGAAGCAAATCTCTCTGCAGATGAAGGAAAACTTCAAAAACGGCAAACGCCACGGCATTATCGTGGTTGCCGAAGGGGTAGACAGCGGAGAAAATATTGCCCGTCAAATCACGGAATACAGCGGCATCGAACCTCGTGTTACGGTTCTTGGCCATATCCAGCGCGGCGGTACCCCGACGCATAACGACCGGATTCTGGCGAGCCGTCTAGGTGATTATGCCGTGCAAAAGCTGATGGAAGGCGACTCGGGCAAAGCCCTCGGCATCTCAAAGGGCGTATTTTGCGCCATACCCATCGAAACGGTATGCACGACCAAGAAGCCGTTTAACACCGAGCTGTACGAGTTGGCCATGCGCCTGTCCCAATAACCTCGAGAGACGGAGTGAGCCGGATGTTTTTGTACAAGCTCGAAGTGCAGCTCGCAGACCGCCGGACGGTGCTGATCCTGATGGGCGACTCCGACGAAGAGGTCATGGATTCGGTGGAAGCGCACTTGTCCAAGCATTTTATCGGCAGCCCGGAAGTCAAGGAAATCGCCTTGGTGGAGAAACGCAGAGCGGGCAAAGGCGCCGGTTATGTCGTGGAATTGTAAGTCCGGCGCCGGCGTTATCGGCAAACGCGAACTTTATAGAGCCAGACAGCCTGTTCCGTTCGGAAGGCTGTTTTTTTTGTGTCCGGATTTGTGTCGTTATCATTGATATCATGTCGTTTGTCCTATATAATAACAACGGTTACGAAGACATTGAACCACAGGAGACGAATCCTTATGAATACGGAACAAATCGCGAAAATGATCGATCATACCCTTCTCGCTGCAACCGCCTCACGCCAGGATATAGAGCGGGTCTGCGAGGAAGCGAAGAAATACAACTTTGCCACTGTGTGCGTGAATCCTTACTGGGTTCCGACGGCTGCCGCCAGACTGGCGGGAAGCGGCGTCGGAGTTACGACGGTCATCGGCTTTCCGCTCGGTGCAAGCAGGACGGAAGCGAAGGCGGCCGAAACGCGCGATGCAATCGAAGCCGGCGCAACGGAAGTGGATATGGTGCTGAATGTCGGGGCACTGAAGTCCGGCGACCGCGAAGCGGTGCTGCGGGACGTGAAGACGGTTGTCGAGGCTGCTCGAGGCAAGGCTGCCGTGAAAGTGATTATCGAGACTTGTTATCTCACGGATGAGGAGAAGCGGGAAGCCTCCCTTATCTGCAAGGAAGCCGGAGCCGACTTTGTGAAAACGTCAACGGGCTTCGGCACCGGAGGAGCAACCGTGGAGGATATCGCGTTAATCCGCTCGGTTGTGGGACCGGAAATGGGCATCAAAGCATCAGGCGGCGTGCGGGATCTTGCATTTGCCAGGCAGCTCGCGGAAGCGGGCGCGACCCGGCTGGGAGCAAGTTCGTCGGTGGCGATCGTCACGGGCGGAACCGGACAAGGTTATTGAGAGCCAAATTGGGGAAATTTACAAGGGCCAAGGAGAAGGAGTGCCCTCATGAGAACGGTCGATCTGATTGCTAAAAAACGGGACGGCGGAGAACTTTCTCGAAGTGAAATCGAATATTTGATTCAAGGCTATACGGACGGTTCGATTCCCGACTATCAAATATCGGCGCTCGCTATGGCCATTTATTTTCGGGGCATGACGGCACAGGAACGGGCCGATCTCACGATGGCGATGGTGGAATCGGGAGACCAAATCGATCTTTCCGCCATAGCCGGCGTGAAAGTGGATAAGCACAGCACGGGCGGTGTCGGGGACACGACGACACTGGTACTCGCTCCGCTCGTGGCGTCCGTAGGCGTGCCGGTGGCCAAAATGTCCGGCCGCGGGCTGGGCCACACAGGCGGTACGATCGACAAGCTGGAGTCGATTTCGGGATTTCATGTTGAAATCGGCAACGATCAATTTGTGGACCTTGTGAACCGCAACGGAGTGGCGGTCATCGGGCAAAGCGGAGATCTGACGCCCGCCGATAAGAAGCTGTACTCCCTCCGGGACGTGACCGCGACAGTGGATTCGATTCCGCTCATCGCAAGTTCCATCATGAGCAAAAAGATCGCATCCGGCGCGAACGCTATTGTGCTCGACGTCAAAACCGGAGACGGCGCGTTCATGAAGGAAATGGAGGACACTCGGAAGTTGGCCGCTGCAATGGTGGACATCGGCAATCGGGTAGGCCGCCGCACGATCGCCATCATTTCCGATATGAGTCAGCCTCTCGGCTACGCGATCGGCAATGCGCTCGAAGTGAAAGAAGCGATCGATACGCTCAATGGCCAAGGTCCGGCAGACTTGTATGAGCTCAGTCTCACGCTCGGCAGTCACATGGTCGTCTTGGCCGGCAAAGCGAAGACGGAAGCGGAAGCGCGAGAAATGCTGGAACAATCCGTACGCTCGGGCCGCGCTTTGGACAAGTTCAAAACGTTCATCTCCGCACAAGGCGGAGACACTGCGGTCGTCGACCGTCCGGAGCTTTTGCCCGCCGCCTCTTACCGGATTGACGTTCCTGCGCGGGAAGACGGATACATATCCGCCATCGCGGCGGAACAACTCGGGACAGCGGCGATGATGCTGGGCGCAGGAAGAGCGACCAAGGAATCGGCAATCGATCTGGCGGTCGGAATCGTGCTGCATAAAAAGGTCGGAGACCGGGTCGCCAAAGGCGAGCCGCTGGCTACGATTCACAGCAATCGCGAACGTCCGGACGAGGTGCTCGAAAGTTTCTACGAGTCCATCGCGATCTCGAAGCAGCAGGTGAATAAGCCTCAGCTCATTTTCGGAGTGATCGGGGACTAACAACGGCAAGCGGTTTTGCCGATGATTGGAAAGGAGAGATTCGAGTGGGCCGATTGCTTGAGCAGTTGGAGGAAACCCGTGCTTACATAAAATCGAAAAATGCGGCCGAGCCGATCATCGGTTTGATTCTCGGTTCCGGATTAGGCGAGCTTGCCGATCAATTGGAAGAGTCGGTCGCCGTGGCATATGAAGATATACCGCATTTTCCCGTCTCCACGGTGGAAGGGCATGCGGGCAAGCTGGTCTTCGGCAAACTGGAAGGCAAGCCTGTCGTCGCCATGCAAGGGCGGTTTCATTACTATGAAGGTTATTCCATGCAAGAGGTTACGTATCCGGTCCGCGTAATGAAGGAGCTGGGCGTCCAGCTGCTGTTCGTGACGAACGCCTGCGGCGGAATGAATCCGTCGTTCAAGGCAGGCGACCTGATGATTATCCGCGATCACCTGAACATGACGGGAGCCAACCCGCTGATCGGACCGAACGAACCGACGCTGGGTCCGAGATTCCCGGATATGAGCCGGGCCTATACGCCCGAGCTGGCCGAGTTCGCCAAGAAAACGGCTGACTCTCTCGGAATCGAGGTGCAAGAAGGAGTGTATGCGGGGATCTCCGGCCCGAACTATATGGCGCCGGCGGAGCTCACCATGCTCCGGATGCTCGGCGGCGACGCGGTGGGCATGTCCACCGTGCCGGAGGTCATCGTAGCCAGCCATGCCGGCCTCAAGGTAATCGGCATTTCCTGCGTCACCGACATGGCGATCGGGGAGGAACTCGAGCCCCTCACCCATGAGCAGGTCATCGAAGTGGCAAACCGGACGAAACCGAAATTTATTTCGCTGGTCAAGGCTCTCATCAAGAACATGCCGTCCTTATCCTAACGGTTTCACAGTAACACCAAATATATTTTTACCAATCATGGGGAGGCATTTCGAAATGAAGAAAAGTGCACTACTTTTAGTTTTCGTTCTCGTCTTTTCCGTTCTTGCCGCTTGCGGCAAGAGCAACAAGGACGGCGGCTCGGCGAGCTCGCCGGCAGCCAGCTCGCCAGCGGCGACGGAAAGCGCTTCTCCGTCCGCGAGCGGCAATACCGACTTCAAAGTCGGCATGGTGACGGACTCCGGCACGATCGACGACAAATCTTTCAACCAGGGCACCTGGGAAGGGGTACAAAGAGCGACCAAAGATCTCGGCCTGAAGGAAAAGTACCTGAAGCCGGCCGGCACGACGGAAGCCGACTACATCAAGGAAATCGGCAATCTGTACGACGCAGGCTACAAATTCATCGTAACCCCGGGCTTCAAATTTGAAACGGCGATTTTCGCAGCGCAAGACAAATATCAAGACGCCAAGTTCGTCTTGATCGACGGCGCTCCCCACAAAGCGGACGACTTTACCGCGGTCGTCAAGCCGAACACGGTTTCCATTTTCTTCGCGGAGCATGAGTCCGGCTTCTTGGCGGGCATCGCCACGGCGCTGCAAATCAAAGAAGGCGAAGCAGGCTTCATCGGCGGCATGGAGATTCCTCCGGTACAGAAGTATAACTGGGGTTTCCAGCAAGGCCTGAAATACGCGAACGACAACCTGGGCACCAAAGTGACGATCAAGAAAGATAACGTCGTATACCAAGGTACGTTCAGCGACGTTGCGGCAGGCCAGCAAATCGCCGCGCAAATGTTCGACCGCGGCGTGAAGGTCATCTTCGCGGCGGCAGGCGGCGTTGGCGTAGGTGCCATCAAAGAAGCCAAAACGCGTGGAGAAGCCGGCAAAGACGTGTGGATCGTCGGCGTTGACGTTGACCAATACGCGGACGGCATGAAGAAGGACGGCAAGTCGATTATCCTGACTTCCGCCATGAAGAAGATCGACCAAGCGGCTTACGATATGATCAAAGCCGAAACCGAAGGCAAATTCCCGGGCGGACAAACGTTGACGTTCGATTCCAAAACGGACGGCGTCGGCATCCCGGCTGAAAACCCGAACCTCAGCCCCGAAACGGTAACCAAAGTGAACGAAGTTTTCGACAAGCTCAAATCGGGTGAAATTAAAGTAGCTGGTGAACAAGGAGATCTCATCAAGTAAATCGAATACAAAAAAAGACGGGCTTCCGTCTTTTTTTGTGATTCGGCAAGAATGACGGAGGCGTCATTCTTGCCGGATCGGTTCGAATATCGACGGATACGGCCGGTTGGCTTATATGAAGGAAGCGTTTCCAAGAGACGCTCGAAGGAGGAGCATTCCATGGATTACGTTGTGGAGATGCTGAACATCAGAAAAGAGTTTACCGGCATCGTGGCCAACGACGATATCACGCTGCGTTTGAAACCGGGTGAAATTCACGCCTTGCTGGGTGAGAATGGAGCGGGCAAGTCCACGCTCATGAGTATCTTGTTCGGCATGTATCAGGCGGACAGGGGCGCGATCAAGATCAACGGCAAGGAAGTGCGCATCTCCAATCCGAACGTCGCCAATGAGCTCGGGATCGGCATGGTGCACCAGCATTTCAAGTTGGTAGAAAACTTTACCGTTACGGAGAACATCATCATGGGCAGCGAGACCCGCAAATGGGGCGTTGTCCTGGACGTGAAGCGGGCGGGCAAGAAAATCGAAGAGCTGTCCAAGCGTTATGGACTCAATGTCGATCCTTACGCGAAAATTGAAGAGATTTCGGTCGGGATGCAGCAGCGCGTCGAAATCCTCAAAATGCTGTACCGCAAAGCCGATGTGCTCATACTGGACGAGCCGACAGGGGTACTGACTCCCCAGGAAATCCAAGACCTTGGGAAAATCATGAAAAACCTGATCGCCGAAGGCAAATCGATTATTCTCATCACACACAAACTGAAAGAAATCAAGGAATTCGCGGACCGCTGCACCGTCATCCGCCGCGGGAAAACGATCGGTACCGTGGAAGTGGCCGACACCAGCGAAGCCCAAATGGCGGAGATGATGGTGGGCCGGCAGGTATCGTTCAAGGTGCACAAAACCGAAAGCAAGCCGGGGGACGTGGTTCTGAAGCTGGAGTCCCTCAATGTGAAAAGCTCGCGCAAAGCCCTCGCTCTGCATGATTTTTCCCTTGAGGTGCGTGCAGGCGAAATCGTCGGCATCGCCGGCGTGGATGGCAATGGACAATCCGATCTCGTAGAGGCCGTAACCGGCCTTCGAAAGGCGGAGTCGGGCAAAATTTATTTGAACGGGAAAGACATTACCGGCATTCCGGTGCGCGACCGCATCGAAAGCGGTATCGGACATATACCGGAGGATCGCCAGCGGAGAGGACTCGTGCTGGATTATACCCTGGCGGAAAATATGGTGCTGGAGGTTTATCATAAACCGCCGTTTTCCAGAGGCGGGATTCTGCAGAACCAAGCTATCCGGAAGTATGCGGACGAGATCATCAAAAGCTTCGACGTCCGTTCCGGGGAAGGAGCGGTTTCTTCTGCGCGTTCTCTCTCCGGCGGCAATCAGCAGAAGGCGATTATCGGCCGCGAGATCGAGCGGAACCCGGTGCTGCTCGTCGCCGTTCAGCCGACAAGGGGTTTGGATGTCGGTTCGATCGAATATATCCACAGAAGGCTCGTAGAGCACCGGGACAAAGGAAATGCGGTTCTGCTCGTGTCGCTGGAGCTGGATGAGGTGCTGAACGTTTCCGACCGCATCGCCGTCCTCAATAATGGAGAGCTGGTGGGCGAAGTTCGGGCCGCGGAAACGAACGAAAATGAAATCGGCTTGATGATGGCCGGCGTCAGGAAGGAGGCTCGCGCATGAACAACCGTATCGTCATCTCCTTGTGCGCCGTAGTCTTCGGACTGCTGGCCGGCGCCGTTCTCATGCTGGCAACCGGACATAACGCGGGCAGCGGTTATTCCTATTTGTTCGAAGGCGGATTGAAAAACGCGGAGCGGATCGGGAATACGCTGGCGACCGCAACTCCGCTTATTTTAAGCGGCTTGTCGGTGGCTTTCGCGTTCCGGACCGGATTGTTCAACATCGGCGTGGCCGGGCAATTGCTCGTAGGAGGCTTCTGCGCTTCGGTCGTCGGACTGGGCCTCGATCTGCCGAAAGTGCTTCTTCTTCCCGTCATGCTGATTGTGGGCGCTGCGGGCGGCGCCTTATGGGCCGTCGTGCCCGGGCTGCTCAAAGCCAGATTCAATGTCCATGAAGTGGTATCTTCCATCATGATGAACTGGGTCGGATTCTGGACGGTTTATTATGGTGTACAATCGTTGATCAAAAACCCTTCCAGCGAAACGGAGTCGAAACAGCTTCCGGAAGCCGCCACGCTGAAGGCCGCCTGGCTGACGGATCTTTTTCACGGATCCTATATCAACTTAGGCTTGCTGGTAGCTGTAGTCATCGTCCTCGTTATTGCCTTTATTATCAACAAGACGACGTTCGGCTATGAGCTGAAGGCAGTCGGCCATAACCGGGACGCCGCTGAATACGCAGGCATCGCGGTCAATCGCAGCATCGTGTATTCCATGGCCATTTCCGGCGCCATTGCCGGATTGGGCGGCGTGGTCATGTACGCGGGCAACGCTTCCAACATCCAGATCGGCATTTTGCCGTCTCAAGGTTTTGACGGGATCGCCGTCTCCCTGCTGGGCGCGAACAATCCGTTCGGCGTACTGCTATCGGCGATTTTCTTCGGTCTTCTGTATTCCGGCAGAGGATTTATGAACGCGATGACCGACATTCCGCCGGAAATCGCCGATTCCATCATCGCCATCATTATTTACTTTTCGGCGACCAGCATTCTGATCGAACGGTTGCTCAGACGATTCAAGCGCCGCAGAGCCAACGCCAAGATCGCCGCGGTGCAAGAAGGGAAGGTGAAAAAATCGTATGTGGACAACGATCGTTAATATTTTCCCTTATGCCATTCTTTTCACCATTCCTCTGCTCATCACCGCCCTTGGCGGCTTGTTCAGCGAAAGAAGCGGTGTCGTCAATATCGGACTGGAGGGCTTGATGGTCATCGGGGCCTTCGCCGGGTCCTATACGGTGTTCAAGCTGCAAGACAAATACCCCAACGAAGGTTGGGTTTTGTGGATGGGCCTGCTCGTCGCCGTTGCAGCTGGCATCTTGTTCTCGCTGCTGCACGCTTTTGCGAGCATTAACCTGAGCGCGGATCAAGTGATCAGCGGCACCGCAATCAACATGATCGCCGGAGCCCTCACGATTTTCATGGCGAGAAACATGACGGGCAGCGGCAATATCCGGGTGCCCGGCTTTTCTCCTTTCAACGTGCCTGTGCTTTCGAAAATTCCGATTCTGGGTCCTCTCATTTTTACGAAGACGTATTGGACGACCTGGCTCATCCTGGCCGTCTTGGCCGTCAGTTCGTTCGTGCTCTACAAATCGGCATTCGGCTTGCGGCTTCGGGCATGCGGCGAGCATCCCCATGCGGCGGAAGCGGCGGGTGTCAACGTGAAAAAAATGCGCTATTTCGGAGTCATGATCTCGGGGGCGTTTGCCGGTTTGGGGGGCGCTATCATCATTCTCACCTACTCCGGAGAATTTAGCGGCACTGTCGCAGGTCTCGGCTTCCTGGCACTGGCCGCGCTCATCTTCGGCCAATGGAGACCGCTCGGCGTCCTGGCGGCGACTTTGTTCTTCGGTTTTGCGACGACGGTGGCCAACGTATCCCAAGTCATTCCGAGCTTGGCAGTCGTGCCGCCGATCATTCTCAAAGTTTTCCCTTACGTTGTGACCTTGCTCGCATTGGTGCTGTTCTCGAAGACCTCCCGCGCGCCGAAAGCGGCAGGGGAACCCTACGATCCAGGCAAGCGATAGAAGCGTGTAAGTTGTCGCCTTCAAGCGGACTTCCCTCGTGGAAGTTCGCTTTTTTCGTTGATTCATTCGTGATACATGAACGAAAAAGCCGGCGCCATAAGAGGCGCCGGCTTTTCGGGAGAGCGGTTTAAAAATTGACACCGGATGAGTACTTGTTGCCTGCATTCCAGAGCAGATATTCCTCGACTCCGCTGTCGCGGAGCGCTTTGATCTGCGCGTTCACTTCGGCCGCGCCATATACTGCGTAATGGCCTTTGCCCAGCCAGCTTGCGGTGAAATCTTGAATCCACGGCCGAATGATCGGTTTGGCGTCGCCAAGCGGATTCAGCTTCTTGTGCGTGTCGTCCATGGCGCCTTTGATGGTGGCGTACGGCGCTTTATCGGGATCCTTCTGTTTGAACCAGCCGGTGCTGTAATGGCTCGGATAAATCATCGGACAAATGACGTTCACTTGCGAAGAAATTTTCACGAAATCTTGCCCGATTCCTTCCGCTGCCGGCACGGATGCGGCATATCCGAAAATATCGACCGAAACGCGCACGCCGAGCGGCTCGAGCTCTTTGCGGGCGTATTCCACGAAACCGGCCACCACATCTACGCGGCTCTTGTCCGTTTTCGTGAACGTGAGGTGATCGGCTTTTTTCTCGAAGCCTTCCGGGAATCGAACGTAGTCGAACTGAATTTCTTTGAATCCGAGCTTGGCCGCTTCTTTCGCCAGGGCGACATTGTAGTCCCAAACTTCTTTGCGGTACGGATTCACAAAGCTGTGGCCCTTCGGATTTTTCCACACCGACCCGTCCGGGTTCAGGTAAGAAAGCTCTTTATGTTTCCTGGCCAGTACCGTGTCTTTAAAAACGACGATGCGGGCGATCGGATAAACCTTGTGTTCTTGAAGCGTCTTGACCAGGTTCGGCATGTCCTTGACGTATGGCTGCGTGGTGCCGAGCTTGAGCAATTCGGGGTTCGTCGTCTTGTAAGTAATATAGCCGTCGTCATCCTTGAAATCGATAACCATAGCATTAAGCGCAGTTTTGTCCACGAGATCGAGCAGGCTTGCAAATCGGGAACCGCCGGCACTATGGGCCGTGACATAAATTCCCTTCACCACCGGAGCATCTTCCTGGGGATCAGCCGGGCTGGACGGTTGGGCTGCGTTCGGAACGGGAGCCGCTTGACCGGGCGCTTGGCCGGATGATGGTTTCAATGCCAATTGGGCGACGTTCAAGGCTTTTCCCAATTTTCCTTGATCATGGTTACCACCGCCGGCAGCGGTTTGCAACAACAGCAACAAAGTAAGTAATATTTCCATAAATCCCTCTCCCCTTATGCTCTTCAACCCGATTATATACGAGTCTAAACAGGCTTGACAGAGGTAATTTGGAGGATTTTACGAGTTTTTGTCGAGTGTGCTAAGGACTACAGAAGGGGCTGGAGGAGCAGGCTTTGACGGATGATGCAAAAATGGGTAATAAAAAGGAGGGGAATCGCGTCAAGGCGGCCTGCGGCGGAATTCACCGATGACGTCGATCGTCTGCACCACATTGACAAAGGCTTTCGGGTCCACTCCGCGCACCATTTTGCGCAGCTCAGCGAGCTCAAATCGCGTCGTGACGGTCATCAGCATATCCTTTTCTTCACTCGTGAATGCGCCTCGCGTTCTCAGAATCGTTACACCCCGCGGAAGGGTAAGAAGCTGCGACACGAGCTCTGGAGTATGGTTGGTCACGATGAAGGCCGTTACTTTGTGATGAGGCGTATGGACCAAATCGATGACCTTTCCCGACAAATAAATCGAGAGCATGGAGTAAAGTGCCGCGTTCCAATCCTTTTTGACGATGCCGAGTGCCGCGACGATAACGGTGTTGAGGAGAACGACGAGCAGACCGACCGGTAAGTCCCGATATCGGGAAATAATGGAGGCCACAATGTCGAGCCCGCCGGTCGAGCCGCCCGACCGCAGGCAAACGGCGGAGGCAAGGCCGACCAGCACGCCGCCGAACACGGCGGCGAGCAGCCTGTCGTCGGTAAACGGCCGCTCCGGCAACAATTGAAGAAACATCGTGGTGGCCAGCACGTTGACAATGCTGAGCATGATAAATCGCCGGCCCAATACCCGATAGCCCCAGAGCAAAATCGGCAGATTCAGGGCAAAATACAACCAGCCGATGCTCAAGCCGCTAAGATATCCTATGATCATGGCGACTCCGGAAACACCACTGCTCAGAAGTTTCACCGGAATGAGCAGAAGGTTAAAGCCTACGGCAGCCGCCGCACCCCCGAGCACCATCATCATAAAGGGACCTGCTCCGGCGAGTTTCTTCCAAACTTTAGGCATATGCTTGTTCACCGCCCGGCGCGAGATACGTTCCTCTCCCAAAGATTCCCCGTGCAGAGGAGCCTAATGCGCCGGCCAACTTTTCCTGTTGCTGGTGAACAGTGTAACGTATGTGCTATAATGGTTTGAATATTTTTTTTGGACGCCGTGAATGCAGGCCCAATACAGAAGGAGTTTGAGAAATTGAGTACATTTGCAGAGTTTGGTTTAGGACAGGACGTTATTCAAGCCGTCTCGGAGATGGGGTTTGAAGAAGCGACGCCGATCCAAGCCAAAGCCATTCCCGTCGCGCTGGAAGGCAAGGACATGATCGGCCAGGCCCAGACAGGCACCGGTAAAACCGCAGCTTTCGGCATTCCGTTGATCAATAAGATTTCGGCAAGCGAAGACCGCATCGTCGCCCTGGTCATGGCCCCGACGCGTGAATTGGCCATTCAGGTGGCCGAAGAAATCGAGAAGCTCGGACGATTTAAGGGTTTGCGCTCCCTGGCTATATACGGAGGCCAAGATATCAGCCGCCAGATCCGTTCTTTGAGACGCAAGCCTCAAATCATCATCGGGACGCCGGGACGGCTTCTCGACCATATCAACCGCAAAACGATCCGGTTGGACGATGTGCGCACGGTCGTGCTGGACGAAGCGGACGAAATGCTCGACATGGGCTTCATGGACGATATCCAATCCATCTTAAAGCTGGTGCCGGAAGAGCGTCAGACGCTGTTGTTCTCGGCCACGATGCCGTCGAATATTCAGAAGCTGGCCCAGCAGTTCCTGCGGAATCCGGAACATATCTCAGTCATTCCGAAGCAAGTCAGCGCCCCGTTGATTCAGCAATTTTACGTTGAAGTGCAAGAGCGCATGAAGTTCGACGGCTTGTGCCGCCTGCTGGATATGGAGCCGCCGGAGCTGGCGATCGTGTTCGGCCGGACGAAACGCCGCGTGGCGGAACTGTCCGAAGCGCTGTCCAAACGCGGTTATGCCGCGGACGGGCTGCACGGCGATCTTTCACAAAATCAGCGCGATACGGTTATGCGCAAGTTCCGTGACGGAAGCATCGACGTGCTGGTGGCCACCGACGTTGCGGCGCGCGGCTTGGATGTGAGCGGTGTGACGCACGTCATCAACTTCGACCTGCCGCAGGATCCGGAGAGCTACGTCCACCGGATCGGCCGGACCGGACGCGCGGGCAAGGAAGGAACGTCCTGGACGTTCGTGACGCCGCGCGAGATGGATCACCTGCATTTGATCGAGAAAGTGACGCGCCACCGTATTGCCAAAAAACCGCTGCCGACGCTGTCGGAAGCGATGGAGGGCAAGCAAAAGCTCGTAGCCGAGCGTATCCTGGAAACCGTAAAAGCCGGAGACGAGGACGTAAACCCGTACAAATGGGTAGCGGTTCAGCTGCTTGAGCAATACGATTCGGTACAGCTGCTGTCGGCGGCCATGAAGCTGCTGATGGGCGACAAGAAGGACGTCGACGTGGCACTGACGCCTGAAGATCCGATTCGCGGCAAGAAGCGTAAGTTCGAAGGCGGACGCGGCGGATACGGCGCGGCAGGCGGCAACCGCCGTTACGGTCAAGGCGGGCCGGGCCGGGGCTACGGCGGCGGTCAAGGACGCGGCGGCTACGGCTCTGGCGGCCAGCGCAGCAAGCCATACGGCGGCGGAGGAAACCGCAGCCAGCGCGAGGACGGCGGAAGCTACGATCGCGGTTCGCGCGGAGGCCGGTCTGATCGCCGCGACGATTCACGCCCGCAGAAATCGCATAGCGAGGATTATGTGAACATTTAACGGGATCACGAGGCTGTCAGGGGGAGTAAAGGTTGGAAATGCGGGGAATGATGGGCGGCTTTTACAAGCTGTCCGAATGGATCATGAGATTGGCCGTCATTAATTTGCTGTGGCTGATCTGTTCGTTGCCTTTTTGGTTTGTGCTTTGGGCGCAGTTAGTCAGCGCGTCCAACGGTCAGGAGGCGGCGGCTGCCCCGATGATCCTATTGCTGGCCGTGCTCTCTCCCTTTACTTTTTTCCCGGCAACCTCGGCCATGTTCTCCGTCGCCCGCAAATGGGTGACGGGGGACGTGGATGTTCCGTTGCTGCGCACGTTTTTCCGGAATTATAAGCACAATTTCAAGCAGGCGATGCTCGGCGGAATTCTTTATTCGGTGCTGTTCGCCATCATGATCATCGATTTCCGCGTCTATCTCCATAATCTGGACAATCTTCAGCTGCTCGCGTATTTGTTCATTGCGCTGATGGTGCTTTTGTCGATTTCGCTGCTTCATTTCTTCTCTCTGTTGTCGCATTTTCATATGAAAACGATGCAACTGCTCAAAAACGCGTTGTTTCTGACCATCGGCCGTCCGTTTCGATCTTTCTTCATGGCCGTCGGCGTCATCGCGGTTTATTTGATCTCTTCACGGTTTACCTGGATGTTCCCTTTCTTCTTCGGAAGCATCATCGCCACGTTCACCTTCTACAATTTCAACTTCATTATCACCAAGATGATGCAGAATGCGGGAGAGGCGGAAGCCGCGGAATCCATTGCCGAAGAGGAACAGGAAACGAAATCCTAACCATGTCAGGTTGCCTCGGCCGGTGGAACGGCTTATAATAGAAGTATTCCTGCGATGTTCGTTACGGCGGTTTATTGTTTTGAACCAATGTTTGTTTCACGGGAGTTCAACATTGCCAGGCGGCTGACATGCCCCCGAAAAGGGAAGTCAAAAACCACGGCTGCGGACACCCACCTGCGAGAGCGGGTTCAGAAACATACTCGCCGAACGGCATAGGCGGGTTTTTTCTTTTTCTCGTACTTTCATCCTAGGAGCAAGCATGTTATCATAGAATGGTATACGCATGATGCACCGAGAGGGAGAGAGAGTATTGTTGAAGCGAGTGTTGGTCGGTTTGCTCCGCAGCCATGAACATACCGGTGATAAGGCGAAAGACCCCAAGCTCAAGTCGCATTACTATCGGCTTTCCAAAGACCGGACTTTCGAAGAAGTGGGTTCCATCCTCAAAAAAATGCAAGGCTATCGGGTACTCCACGAGCTTGAAACGATCGGCGAAATCGTGATGGAGAAACGCACCATTTCCGGACGAACGATGGATATTACCGTTCAGATCGTCGGAACATCGCCCGGTGCGTCCGCCGTCGACATATACTCGGCTTCCCGCGGTTCGCTTGGTGATCTGGGCTCGAACTACCGCGTCATCCAGGAGATCTACGGCGTTTTGGACCGCAAGCTGGCCAATTATCGCTATTAAGCCTGATAAGAAAAAAGCGAGGAAGGCGCTTGGCCTGCCTCGCTTTTTGTTATGACACAGAAAGTTTAATTTCGCTCAGTATTTGAAAGCGTGAGAAAACTTTCGATTAAAGCAGTTCTTTCACGGCGGCAACGGCCGCATCGTAGTTCGGATGCTCGGTCATTTCGCCCAGCACTTCCACGTAAGTAATTTTGTCTTGCGCATCCACAACGAAAATGGAACGCATATCAAGGGCGAATTCTTTGATCAACACACCGTAGGATTGTCCGAAGCTGTTGTTCTTGTAGTCCGAAAGAAGAACGACCCGGTCAACGCCTGCCGCCGCGCACCAGCGGGATTGGGCGAACGGAAGGTCCGCGCTCACGGTGATTACGATGACGTTCTCTCCCAGCTTGGCTGCCTCTTCGTTGAAACGGCGCGTTTGCGCGTCGCAAACGCCGGTGTCGACGGAAGGAACGACGCTGATGAGTTTGATTTTGCCGGCGAAATCTTTGAGGCTCGAAGTCTCAAGCAGGTTTTTGTTAAGGGTGAAATCAGGCGCCTGATCGCCGGGTTTGAGCACCGGACCGGCGAGTGTAATGGGATTTCCTTTGAATGTTGCACCGCGTTCTTGTGCCATGATAAAAAATCCTCCTTCATTGTTAGACTTGCCTTTCATTATTATAATCGTTAGTAAACGGCAAAGTCCAATGTGGGAGAGGCCGCTACCGGAAAGGAGCCAGAGGGTTTGGAACTCAGGCAGCTGCAATATTTCGTCAAGGTGGCAAAACTTCAGCATGTGACCAAGGCAGCGGAAGAGCTCCATGTCGCGCAATCGGCGGTAAGCCGTCAAATTCACCGTCTGGAAGAAGAGTTGGGCGTTCGGCTGTTTATGCAAAAAGGGAGGAACGTGCAGCTCACGCCGGTCGGACAGCTGTTTCTGCGGCGCGCCGAATCGCTGCTCACGGATTTGGATCGGGCCGTCATGGAAATTCACGAGTTTCTCGATCCCGAAGCGGGCGAAATCCGGCTCGGATTTCCGCACAGCCTCGGATATCATATCGTTCCGCGCGTAGTATCCGCATTTCGCAAGCTGCATCCGCATGTGAAATTCCGTTTTCGGCAAGGCATGTATGCTTCGCTGATCCGGGACGTGACGGAAGGAGAGGTAGACCTCGCCTTTATTTCTCCGCATCCGGAGAAGAACGATCTCGTCACCGGTGAAATCATCCTGACCGAAGAATTGTTCGCCATCTTGCCGGACAAGCATCCGCTTGCGCAGGAAGTCGCCATCGATCTCGATCAGCTGAAGGATGAATCGTTCGTTTTGTTCAACCCCGGTTATTCCCTCCGGTCTTTGGTGTGGGAGGCTTGCTTGAAAGCGGGTTTCACGCCCAAGATTGGCTTCGAAGGCGAAGAGACGGATACGATCCGCGGATTGGTCGCCGCGGGGATGGGTGTCAGTTTGCTGCCCGAGATGGCGCTGTATCAGACGAGCGCGATGATGCCCGTCATTGTGAAGGTGCGGAACCCGCACGTCGTTCGTACCATAGGATTGATCCGGCGCAACGGCTATAAACTGCCCACCGTCGTGCAGATGTTTCATGAATTTTTGTTGGACTTTTTCCAAAACGAATATACCTCGCGTTGAGACCATTCTGAACATACGAAAGGGGCTGTCCGCCGGACAGCCCCTTTCGTATGCTTATGCAAGATTAGTCGTCGCTCTGGGTGAAGAGCCAAATATACTTGATCAATTCGAGCAGAGAGATGAGCGCCGCGGCTACATACGTCAACGCTGCTGCATTAAGCACCTTCGCGACGCCGCGTTCTTCCTCGTTGGAGATAAACCCTTCCGCGACCATGAGATCGCGCGCCCGATTGCTGGCGTTAAATTCGACAGGCAGCGTCACGAGCTGGAATGCGACGGCCGCGGAGAAGAACAGAATGCCTGCTCCAATCAGTCCCGTCATGTGGAACAGGAAACCTGCGATCAGCAAGAAAGGCGCAAGCCCGGAAGCGAAACGCACCATAGGGAACATCCGGTGACGAAGGACGAGCATCGGATAGCTGTGCGCATGCTGAATGGCGTGGCCGACTTCGTGACAGGCAACGGAAACCGCAGAAATTGAATTTTCATAATAGACCGGTTCGGACAAACGCACAACCCGTTGAATCGGATCGTAATGGTCGGACAGCTTGCCCGGCACCGGCTCGATCGGCACATCGTGCAAGCCGTTGCGGTCCAGCATCCGGCGCGCCGCTTCGTATCCGGTCATGCCGCTCGCGACGGGTACATCGGACCACTTGTTAAAGGTGCCGCTGACCCTAAACTGAGCCCAAAGCGACAATAGGAAAGCGGGTATAATCAACCAATCAATCGGTGTCCAAAACAACATTTTAATATTCCCTCCATCAGCGTAAATGGCAAAGCTTACATCAAGCTGCTTTTCCCCAGAAGCAAAAGCAAGGCTTCCACACACGCGGCGGTTTGCGGCGTTATCGCCCTGAAGAGCCGTTTGGCCTGCTGCGGCTTCAGTGAATCGAGCACAGGCTCAAGCTCTTTGACATCCCTCTCCAGCTGCGACAAATGCGTCTGCAGATCCGCCAGTTTGCGGGTGATCTCTTCGTCTGGAGATACCCGCTCGAGGATGCTGAACTGTTCGCGGATTTCTTCCAGGGAGAACTTCTGCGCTTTCATATGTTCAATACGTCGAATCCGGGCCAAGGTTTCATCATCGTACAGCCGATAATTGCCGGAAGACCGTTTGGCGGGCGCGAGCAGACCGAGCCCGGTATAATAGTCGACCGTGCGGGGGCTGACGCCGGCCAGCCTGGCCAATTCGCCGATCCGATAAAGGCGCGGAGGCTCCGAAGATCCTGACCGCATCGTGTGCACCCTCTTTCCTGCATATGGAGATTCACTTTCTATGATACGCGCGCTTAACCGTACAGTCAAACGTTATGCTTGTTATTTATGAATATATGTTATGTTCATGTTAGATATTTTACAAAATTATTCATATTTCCAGTTGTAATCGTCTGATTTCCACTCTATAATGGCGTAAAAATCATCTATTGTGTCATGTAATCTAACATTAGGGAGTTGTTGTCTTGGTTAAAAAGAGTCTCATTGCGATCGGCGCGTTGACGCTGCTGTTTCCCACCGTGGCATTTGCCGAAAATTCTTCCACGTCCAAGCTTAACATGGGGCTCAACGCTCTCTGGATCATGGTGGCCGGTGTGCTCGTGCTCCTCATGCAAGGCGGTTTTATTTTGCTCGAAACGGGATCGACCCGCATGAAAAACGCGGGTCATGTCGCAGGGAAGACCATTTTTACATTGGGATTATGCTCGCTCATTTATTGGGCGGCCGGCTACGGGTTCGCGTTCGGCACGGATGCGGGCGAAAGTTTGAATAAATGGATCGGCTTAGGCGACTTCTTGTTCAATCCGAGTCTGGTTGCTGCGGAAGGTGAAGGCTACCCGAAATCCGTATTTTTCATTTTCCAATTGGCCTTTGTCGCCGTTTCGCTGTCGATTGCCTGGGGCGGCTTTGCGGAACGCGCGAAACTTTCTTCGTACCTGATTTATACGATTCTCTTCTCCTCTGTCGTCTATCCGGTGATCGCCCACTGGATCTGGGGAGGAGGCTGGCTGGCCGCGGACGGCGCACAGGATTATGCGGGTTCCACGGTCGTTCACTTGACAGGAGCGATGGGGGCGCTGGCCGCCACGATCTTGCTGAAGCCAAGGATCGGCAAGTACAACAAAGACGGTTCCGTGAATCAAATATCCGGCCACAACCAAGTGTTCTCCGCGCTGTCGGTGCTTTTGCTCTGGGTCGGCTGGTTCGGTTTTAACGCAGGCAGCTCGCTCGCGATCGGCGACGGTTTCTTCGGATATGTGGCGTTTAACACCCAACTGGGCGCAGCCGGAGGAGCGGTGGCCGCACTGCTTGTCTCTTGGCTCGCAAGCGGCAAAGCGGATATTCCGACCATGCTGAACGGAGCGCTGGCCGGCCTGGTCGCGATTACCGCATCGTGTGCGTACGTTGAACCTTGGGCTGCGGTCGTGGTTGGTCTGGCAGCGGGCGTTCTCGTATTTGCGGCGGCCCGGTGGATCGAAAAGAGGCGCATCGACGATCCGATCTCCGCTTTGTCCGTGCACGGAGCGGCAGGTGTTTGGGGCACGCTGGCGAACGGTATATTCGCCACGTCTGAATTGGCTGGGAAAGTAGGAGTAGGCGGAGCCGGTCTTCTGTACGGCGGCGGAGGAGCGCAGCTGTGGGTGCAGTTCGAATCCGTCGTCGTGTGCGGCGCATTCGCCTTCGCGGCTTCCTTCGTGCTGCTGTGGATCATGAAAAAGGCGATTGGCTTCCGGGTTACGGAGGAACAGGAAATCATGGGTCTCGACCTGAGCGAGCATGGAAGCTGCGGCTATCCGGAGCATCTGAAAATATTTAGCAATTCTTCCGATGTATCTCAGCCGGCACGAACGGTCAACGACCGCCAGTCCCCGGCGGAGCTGACCGTATAAGCCGCGATCTCAGAGTCATGCTGCGAGAAGCCTACAATCCAATAAGTTCCCCATGGCAGCCAGCCTTTGGCATCCTTAACACTCGGAAGCGGGCGGCCGTCGGGATGAGAATGGAAAAAACCGACGATCTTTCGTTGGTTTTTTTGCGCTTCATAATATGCCGATACCCAATCCTCGGGCAAGAAGGCGAACGATTCGCCGGGCCGGCGGGCGGCGTTGCGAATGACGGCAAACTCTTCAACCTCAACTTGGGCGCCAGCTTCGGTGCCGAACAGGATGCCGCACGTCTCGTTCGGCAGACGTCTGCGGCACGCATCCGTCAGGCGGCGCTCCACTTCCTTCGGTAAAATGGCCGCTTCAGGCATAATCAAGCCCTCCTTCCCCCATGAGTATGAAGGAAGAAGCGGTACCGGACAATCCCTAGGCCACTTTTTTACCGGGCTTCACCAGGAAAAAGACGAGGCTAAGCGCGATCAGCGAAAGGGCGGAGACCGTAATAAACACGATCCGGTGTGAAATGTCCATCAGCCAGCCGAACAGTGGAGGACCGAACGCCACGCCGAAAAACCGCAGGCTGCTGTACAGAGAAGTAATCATGCCTCGCTCGGATTTTTCAACGGCACCCGTGATCATCGTGTTGAGGCAAGGCAGCACAAGGCCTGTCCCGATGCTGCTGAACGTAAGGAGCCCGATGAACACATACAAATTTTTGTTGAAGAAAATCGCAAGACCGAGGGAAATGACCATCAACGCCAGGCCGATGTTCATCAACCAGCGGATGAGCACCCCGTTCTTGCGGATGACGTTGCCGGTAATATAAGCCGTGCACACCATGGCGAAAAGCGGAATGGCGAGCACAAAGCCTTTGATAACACCGTCAATGGAATACGGAGGCTTCTCCAAAATTTCGGACAGAAAGAACAGCACCCCGAACAAGATGAACAAAGCGAGCGATCCGGCGAAAAAAGACGCGATGAGCCATTTGCCGTCCTTTTTGAATATTTTGCCGATGGAATGGATGTACTCTTTGATTGGTTTGGTGTTCCCTTTGCGATTAGGTTCCTTGATCATGAAAATCATGGCGGCCAAGGACAAAAAGCAAAATACCGGAAACGCGAAAAACGGAGCGTACCAGATAAGCAGGGCGAACAGAGAGCCCAAGATCGGGCTGATCACTTTGCCGGTGCCGTTGGCGGCCTCAATCAGGCCCAAGGCTTGGCTTTCCGTACCGGCTTTATATAAATCCCCCACAAACGCCATGGCGATCGGCGCGGTTGCTGCAGCACCGATGCCTTGCACAGCCCGCGCGGTGATTAACGTTCCGTACGAATGCCACACGGCTCCGAAGCCTGCCAAAATTCCGGCTCCGCCATACAGAATCAACCCCGGGATGATAACGGCTTTTCGGTTGAACCGGTCCGATAAGTAACCGGCGATCGGAATCACGAGGGCGGCGGCAACGGAAAACAGACTGATAACCAAACTGGATTGGAACTTGGAAACGCCAAGCTCTCTTTGTAATGTCGGCAAAATCGGAACGAGCATCGAGTTGCCGAGAACCATGACCATGGGCACGGTAGCCAGCGCGATATACTCCCATATGCGGCCTTTCGGCCGTTGTTTGGATTGTCCGCCACCTTCGGAACGTTCCTTGGATTCCAATGCCGTATCCTCTTCGGGAATATCGCTCGTAAAGGTAATGCGGAGCTTTTGTTTCGTTTTCGCGGCGTCCATTCGGCTCCTCCTTGTGCTGCGTGCTGGAAGTCATCCACAGGTTAATGTACCCCCGAGGAAAGACCGCCATTCCCGTTGCGGTTTGGTACCGGCGAGCCAAATGAGGTAAAATAGGAAAGGCACATGAACAGATCGTGTCAACAGCAGAAGAGCGAGGCGTAATGAACAGTGAAACGAAACATTGTAATATTGATCGCTGTAGCTGCGGCGATCGTGGCCGTTGTATGGTTTAATCAAGCCGGTAACGATAAAAGCTCTCCCGCGGCGAGCGGCGGCATCGAAGCCCCGGTATCGGACCCGTCGACTCCGAAGAAAGGTTCTCCGGCGCCGGCGTTCACTTTGGCGACTCTGGACGGCAAAGCCACATACGAAGTGGGGGGAAAGCGGGACAAACCCGTGATCGTCAATTTTTGGGCGTCCTGGTGCGGCCCGTGCGATATGGAGGCCCCCGACTTGGTGGAATTGTACGACAAGTACAAGGACAAAGTGGAATTATACGCAGTGAACGCTACCAAATACGATAAGGTTTGGGGAGCTAAACAATTTGTCGAGGAAAAAGGGTTCACGTTCCCGGTATTGACGGATGCGAAGGGGGAGGCCGGAGACGCGTACAAGGTGTTCTCGTATCCGACCAGCTTCATCGTGGACCGCAACGGGACGATCCGGCAGCGGATCGACGGCGTGATCACTTTGAAGCAGTGGGAATCGTATTTGGATGAAATTACAAAATAATAAGCAACAAAAAACCTCCACTCCGTTGAACATCGGAGAATGGAGGTTTTTTGTCGCAGGTGTTAAAAATTTACGAGCCCGAGCGACTCCCGCGGCGTTTCGCTTTCCACGTCGTTTTTCTTCACCATGCCGAGCAGAGCGTATCGAATCGAATCGACGAGCGCTTCCCAGCTCGCTTCGATGACGTTGGAAGAGACACCGACGGTGTTCCACGTATCCTTAAAGTCTGTTGACTCCATTAATACGCGAACCTTGGCGGCCGTGGCATCTTTGCCGCCGAGCACTCTAACTTTATAGTCGGTCAGATGGATATGATTGATATCCGGATAGAACTGCACCAGCGCTTTGCGAAGTGCGTTGTCCAAAGCGTTCACCGGGCCGTTCCCTTCCGCTACGGTGTACACCTGCTGTCCGCCGACGTTGATTTTCACGATCGCTTCCGACAACATGCCGGCCGCTGTTTTTTCGACGATCATTTTAAAGCTTTCCACCGTGAAAACTTGCTGCGTATCCCCATAAGCGTCACGCAGCAGCAGCTCCAGCGAAGCGTCCGCTCCTTCGAACTGATAGCCCTGATGCTCAAGCTCCTTGATCCGGTCGATGACTTCGCGGGATTTCAATTGCTCCGCGTTCACGTCCAACCCGATCTCCTGGGCTTTGGACAAAATGTTGCTCTGGCCCGCGAGTTCGGACACGAGCACCCGCTGCTTGTTGCCGACGAGTTCCGGCGGGATGTGCTCGTAGGTTTTGGAGTCTTTGAGAATTGCGGATACATGGATGCCGCCTTTGTGGGCGAAAGCCGCATTGCCGACATAAGGCTGATTAACCGGCAGATGTGCGTTGGCCAACTCGCTTACGTATCGAGCCACGCTGGTCAGCATCTTCAGCTGATCGTCGCGCACGGCGCGGTAACCCATCTTGAGCTGAAGATTGGGCAAAATGGAGCACAAATTCGCATTGCCGCACCGTTCGCCGTATCCGTTAATCGTACCTTGCACTTGCCGGGCACCGGCAGCGACGGCGGCAAGCGTGTTGGCCACGGCGAGCTCACAGTCGTTATGCGTATGAATGCCGATTGGGGCGTCGATCGCGGAGACGACACGAGACACGATTTCGTGGATCTCCGTCGGAAGCGTGCCTCCGTTCGTGTCGCACAGCACGATCCATTCCGCTCCGGCTTCCTTCGCTTTGGCGAGGGTGGCTAACGCATAATCGGGGTTCGCTTTGTACCCGTCGAAGAAATGCTCCGCGTCGAACAAGGCTTCCATGCCGCGGCTTCTCACGTAAGCCAGCGACTCCTGGATCATGGCCAGATTTTCCTCGAGCGTCGTCTGGAGGGCAGTATGAACGTGGAAATCCCACGTTTTACCGACCAGCGTCGCGGCCTGCGCGCCGGATTCCGTCAGGTGCTTCAGGTTGATATCTTGTTCGCATACGGAATTTTTGCGGCGGGTGCTTCCGAACGCCGTCAGCTTCGACGTGAGGTTCATCTGGCGGATGCGCCGGAAAAATTCAATATCTTTGCCGTTGCTTCCGGGATTGCCGCCCTCAATATAATGGACGCCCAGAGAATCGAGCTTCAAGGCGATTTTGACTTTATCTTCGGCAGTCAGGCTGATGCCTTCGCCTTGCGTTCCGTCCCGCAGCGTGGTATCGAAAATCGTGATCGAGTTTGTCATGCCCAAAGCGAATATCCCCCTTATGCCAAAACAGGTGATTACTATTATAGCATGGCTTTCTGTAAATGTAGAGAGCTCTGCCGCTCCGTTGCACCGTTTATCGGCCCATGATTATAATGAAAAAGAGCGAATGGGCGTTCGTGCGAAAAAAGGGGGCGGCGGCGATCGGCGAGACGAAGCGGAGATATATTTTGCATATTGATATGAATGCGTTCTATTGCTCCGTTCACGCCGCCGAACAGCCGGAATTGTACAGCGGTAAGCCGACGGGTGTGGCCGGAAGCGTGGAGCTGCGCAAAGGGATTCTCGTCACGAGCTCCTATGAAGCCCGGGCACGGGGAGTCCGCACCGGCATGACCGTGCGTCAGGCGATGCAGCTTTGCCCGGACCTGACGATCATCGCCCCGGACTTCGACTTGTACCGGAAATACAGTAAAGGTTTTATGCGGATCGCCGGCAATTACACGCCGATGGTCGAAGCCGTATCGATCGACGAATGTTTCCTGGATGTCACGGGCAGCGGCCAATTCGGGACACCCGTGGAGATCGCGGAGACGATCCGCTCCCGGGTGAAAAACGAGCTGTCGCTCCCTTGTTCGATTGGTGTCGCGCCGAACAAGCTGCTGGCCAAGATGGCGTCGGACATGCGCAAGCCGGACGCAGTGACCGTGCTCCGAAGAAGGGACGTTCCCGCGCTGCTGTGGGGAAAGCCTTGCCAGACATTGTACGGCATCGGTTCCAAAACGGCGGATAAACTATTACGGCTCAATATTCGCACAATCGGGGAATTGGCCGCCGCCGACGAGCGAATGCTGATCGACCGCTTCGGCGTGTATGGCGCCTGGATGAAGCGGGCCGCTCACGGAATCGACGATTCGCCGGTTGAGCCTCTCGCGGAAGCCGCCAAATCGATCGGCCATACGACGACGCTGCCGGCTGATTTGACGCAAAAAGAGCAGTTCCGAAGGGTGCTGCTCAATTTGGCCGATCAGACGACCCGCCGGCTCCGGCGCCACGGCATGATGTGCTCCACCATCCAAATCACGATCCGGGATCCGTCCATGAAGACCATCACACGGGCCGCCGGTCTGGCAGCTCCCACCGACATCTCTGAAGACGTATATAAGGAAGCCTGCCGGCTGATGGACGCCAATTGGCGGGAGGGCGACCCCGTGCGCCTGCTCGGGATCACGCTCCAAAACTTGTCTCCGAAGCAGGAAACGGCGGTACAGCTCGATTTGTTCACGTTCGAGGAGACGCCGAAGCGCGATAAGCTGGCCACCGTCATGGACCGGCTTCGCGATAAGTTCGGCGAGGGAGCGGTGTTGACCGCCGGCATGCTCGGCGACGATCCTTCCTCTCTCATTCGAAACAAGAAGCTGCGCGGAACCTCGCTCGAAAAAGACTTTCTGCGCGGTCCGCAAACAGACGATGAGAACGATTATTAAGAACGGAAAACGATGGATATCATCTGCTTTTTCGTTTGATTCGGCCAACGTTTTATATTATATTGATATTGGACATGAGCGTATAAAACGCTAACCGACGGAACCGAATTCTAGGAGGGTAACCCATGGCCAAGTTTACTTGGGTAGAGAAAGACACTTGTATTGCTTGTGGCGCTTGCGGCGCCACGGCTCCTGACATTTACGATTACGACGATGAAGGCCTCGCCGAAGTGATTTACTCGGGCGACGGCAACCACGGCAACACCGAGATTCCGGAAGATTTGTACGACGATTTGCAAGACGCGGCTGACGGCTGCCCGACGGACTCGATCAAAGTGGCCGACGCTCCGTTTAACAAGTAATCATAGTACCAAGGGAAGAGCCCTTTCGCAGGTCGACAGACCCGCGAGAGGGTTTTTTTAATTTCAAGGCTCGTTCAAAACATCGTTTACAGGTGGTCTATTGTGTAAATTTGCATCGAATTTTGGTGACAGAATCGCTCCATTTGTTAGATAATGGGGAGGTAAAACTTGCCAATGACAAACGGAGGCCGCTGGTGCCTCGAACCCGCAAACGTCAAAGTTCCGGTGAAAGCGGGCAATGTGAATATAACGATCGATAAAGTGCTCCAATGCTGATCGTAATGCCCGCGAGGCGGGAGGTGAACGCGTGAGTGAGGAATTGAGGCTGCAGCAGCGGCTCAAAGAATTTTACGACCGCGTGCCGGATATCGAGGATGCGCTTCCGTTTAAAGATTACTTGCTTAAGCATGAAGACAGCCGCATGGCCTGGTATTTGCTCGGCAAGCAGTATGAGGCGAAGGGACAAGACGCCAAGGCCAACTATTGTTTCGCGCAAGCCGGGGAAATTTACGAAGCTTTCGAATCGAAGTCTGTGCCTGCAGCGGCAGCAGCAGCAGGCTCTTTTTCGACGTGGAGCCAACCCCGGAGGCGCCGCCGGGGACGGCCATCCATCGCGGCCGCAGTGCTGCTCGCCGCTGCGGTGCTGTTGCCGGGCTTAAAGGCGGCGGCGCCGGGCTATCCGATAGACGATGAAGGGCGGCCATCGGCGATGAACGGGCAGCAAGAGCGTACGGACGCTTTGCGCAACGACACAGCGGAGGTTGGTATGATTGCAGCTGCGGCGGATCCCGGCAAGGACGGCCGCACGGCGCTGGGAGAGCTGTTGACGCAGAAAGTGGCGCGGACACCGCTCGTCTTGGTGAAGGCGGTATCGCTCGGTGAGTGGAATGACTGGCTGCGGAGCGGGAAACCGCTGGCCGCCGTGTCGCCGGGTTCCGCTCCCGGAACTGCGGTGGTCAGCTGGTACGACCCTGCCTGGTGCGGCTGCGAACCGGGCGACGCCGGGAAGCTTAACGAATTGGTGCGCAACTGGAAGCCGGTGCAGGAAGAGAAGCTGGTGCTCGTCAGCGCCATCGTCCGGTATCGTGCAAAATTCGGGAAAATGCCGGCCACGCCTGAAGCGCTGGCTGGCAGCTATCCCTCGAATCATATGGCAGGCTGGACGAAACCGATGACGGAGTGGTTTGCCGAGTTGACGAAGCCTGAGGCCGGTACCGGCGAAGAAGGTTTGCGGGGGCAGTCGATCTGGCCTTTCGGTTCGGGCAGCGGCCGCACGGTTCCTTCGGGCGCATGGCGTTCGTTGACGGAACGGCCTCTGGAAATCGTGGTGGACACGGTTCACCATCGTCTGGCGGTGGTCAGCGGCCGGGTGCTTCTGCGTAATTACGAAGTCGGCTTGGGAGGAACGCGGACGCCCTTGGGCACGTTTGAGATTACCGAGAAGGTGAGGAATCCGAACGGGAAATCGGACGGACCTTTCGGCAGCCGCGGCATGACGTTATCCGACACCCGATACGCGATACACGGAACGGATGATCCGGAAAGCATCAACAAAGACGAATCCCAGGGATGCATCCGGATGAAGAAAGAGGATTTGGAGGAACTATACGATCTCGTTCCGACAGGGACGAAGGTGACGATAGCAAAAGGGGGACTGCCCGGTGCCGTGCGCGTCCCTCCGGAACGATTCCGGCTGCCGAACGCGAGCGACGAGACAAACCCCCGCAAAACGTATGACTGGTTGACTTAGACGTTCAGAACGAGCAACACTCCGACCGCGATCACGATGACCGCCAAAATCGATCCGATCCAAATCAGCGCTTTTTTGTTCACCTGCTGTTGCTGCTTTGTTTTGGAGGTGATCGGCGGTTTTTTCTTGGCAGTGCTCATGTGAACCAACCTTTCTATAAACGAATGATGCCTGCTTGTCCTCATTGTAACCGTTTCCTGTACGGAGCGCCAGATATCAGGCTCGATCCGCGTTCGCAAACCGGGTTTTTCGCTCTTTTCTTTTGTCGGTGAAAAGGCTAAACTGTTACCCGGAAGTGTAAGAAAGGATGTTGAACTCTTTGATCTATCGGTTGGCTAAATCGCTGCTTTTCCGCATGGATCCGGAGGCCGCCCACCGTCTCATCGTCGATGGCATGGGAAGCGCCGCACGGATACCCGGCGTCAAGAGGACGCTGTCCGCCGTCTGGGGGGTGCGCAAAACGCCTGATCTGGCGGTAGATTTGTTCGGCCTTCATTTTGCTCATCCGATCGGCTTGGCCGCGGGCTTGGACAAGAACGCCAAGGCGGTGGCGGGATTTTCCCGCATCGGCTTGTCCTTTCTGGAAGTAGGCACCGTCACCCCGGTCGGCCAACCCGGCAATGAACGCCCCCGCCTGTTCCGGCTTCCGGCCGACGAGTCGCTCATCAACCGAATGGGCTTTAACAACGAAGGCGCGGCAGCGATGGCCGAAAGGCTCAGGCGGCTTGGCCGGCGAACGGTGCCGTTGGCCGTCAATATCGGTAAAAACAAAATGACGCCCAATGAAAACGCCGCGAATGATTATCGCCGCTGTTTGCAGCTGCTTTATCCCTACGGGGACTTTTTTGTGGTTAACATCAGTTCGCCCAATACCCCCGATTTGCGGGCACTGCAGCATGGA
This sequence comes from Cohnella pontilimi, assembly GCF_005049045.1. Lineage (GTDB taxonomy): Bacteria > Bacillota > Bacilli > Paenibacillales > Paenibacillaceae > Cohnella > Cohnella pontilimi. The sequence continues at coordinate 123,674 of NZ_SUPK01000006.1, read as the reverse complement.
GACGAATTGAATCGGCTGCTCGCCGAAGTGAAAGAAGAAATGGAGACGCAAGCGGAACGGCACGGCGGACTCGTCAAGCCGATTCTGGTCAAAATCGCGCCGGACAATACGGAAGAGCAGCTTCGCTACATGGCCGATGCCATCGTCCGGAGCGGCATGTCGGGCATCATCGCGACCAATACGACCGTGGGGCGGGACGGTCTGACCGATCCCAACGCGCGGGAAACCGGCGGGTTGAGCGGTAAGCCGCTTGCGAAGCGTTCGACGGAAGTGATTCGGTCGCTATATGCGATGACGCAAGGCAAGCTGCCGATAATCGGTTCCGGCGGAATCTTCAGCGCGGACGACGCATACGAGAAAATCCGCGCGGGCGCGAGCCTGGTGGAAGTGTATACGGCGCTCATCTATAAGGGACCGGGACTATTGAAGGTAATGCATAAAGGTCTTCGGGAAAGACTGAAAAAAGACGGGTTCTCCAGAATTTCGGAGGCGGTAGGCGCGGATCACCGGGATTGAGCAGGTCAGGAGGTAGGTCATGGACGGACGGGATTGGGGCAAGTTTTTGCTGCCTTATCAACAGGCGGTGGAAGAGCTGAAGGTGAAGTTCAAATCGCTCCGCAGGGAACTGAAAGCGCGGGACGAGTATGCGCCGATCGAATTCGTGACCGGCAGGGTGAAGCGGATTTCCAGCATCTTGGACAAGGCGCGCAGGCTCTCAGTTCCGCACGATCGCATCGACACGGGCATTGAAGATATCGCTGGCATCCGCATCATGTGCCAGTTCGTGGACGATATTCACCGAGTGGCCGAAATGATCCGTCAGCGCAAAGATATGACGCTCGTATACGAGAAAGACTACATCACCCATTTCAAAGACAGCGGATACCGGAGCTACCATCTTATCGTGGAATATCCGGTCCAGACGTCGATCGGCTCCAAGCCTGTGCTGGCGGAAATCCAGATTCGGACGCTGGCGATGAACTTCTGGGCGACGATCGAGCATTCGCTGAACTACAAATATAAAGAGCAGCTGCCGGAGCATGTGCGGGAGCGGCTGCGCAAAGCCGCCGAAGCGGCGTATCAATTGGATACGGAAATGTCCAGCATCCGCAAAGAGATTGTCGACGCGCAGCAAGATTTCGAGGAAAGCGCCGGGGTGGTGCGCAACGTGCTCAATGCGATCCAAGAGCTTTATTTTTACCGCAAAATTCGGGAAGCCGCGCAGTTTCAGCTCCGGTTCAACGAGTTGTGGGAGCGGGAAGACATTTGGGGGCTTAAGGAGCTGTGGCTGGAGATTCAGGCGGCCATTAACCGTGCGGGAAAGATTGAGGACATACAGCCATGAAACTGCCGGAAGGATTCGTTTCGGCGATGCGGGATTTGCTGCAAGAAGAAGCGGAATCCTTCTTTGCCTCTTACGACAAGCCCAAGACATCCGGTCTGCGGGCCAACGGACTGAAGCTGAGCGGCGAAGAGCTGGCCGCCATATCCGAATATGCGAGGACCGCCGTTCCATGGGCGGAAGGCGCTTTTTACACGGAAGAAGATGACCGCCCGGGCAAGCATCCGCATTATCACCTGGGCGTCTATTACATACAAGAGCCGAGCGCCATGCTGCCGGCGGAGCTGCTGGGCGTAGAGCCGGGCCATCGCGTATTGGATCTGTGCGCGGCGCCGGGAGGAAAGTCGACGCAGCTGGCCGCCAAGCTTCAAGGGAAAGGCGTACTGGTGACCAACGACAATGCGTCGGAACGGACCAAAGCGTTGGCGAAAAACGTGGAGCTGGCCGGAGTCCGCAATACCGTAGTGCTGAATGAGGAGCCTGCAGCGATCGCGGATCATTTTGGTGCGTGGTTCGACCGCGTGCTGGTGGACGCGCCTTGCTCCGGCGAGGGCATGTTCCGGAAAGACGAGGACATGCTCCGCCAATACGAACGGCTTTCGGCAGACGGATATGCCGCGATGCAGCAGGACATTCTCCAGGAAGCGGCTCGGTTGGTCGCGCCGGGCGGAAGACTCGTCTATTCCACTTGCACGTTTAATGCGCGGGAGAATGAAGGGACGATTGCGAAGTTTATTGCCGCTTTCCCGGAGTTCGAGGTGGTTGCGCCGGCCTTTCCGGAGAGCTGGGGCTTCGCGCCGGGACGGCCGGATTGGCTGATCGAGGACGAAAAGCGCGGGTTATCGGAGGAGCGGGCCGCTTCGCTTGCCGGAGCCGTCAGGCTTTGGCCGCATCGAGTCCGGGGAGAAGGGCACTTTGCCGTATTGCTGGAACGCCGACGCAGTGATTCAGATGCTGGAGCTCCTCAGCAAGTTCAGCAGATGCGAGGTCTGGAAGCGGGAGAACGGAAAAGCCGCAAGGCAGCCCATAACAGGGTTCAAATAAGCGAAGCCGATGTGCTGGACAAGTTCGAACAATTTCGTGCGGACCAGCTGCCTCATTGGCATCCGCCGGGAAAACTGCTGGTTAGAGGAACCATGTTGTACGCACAACCTGAACCGTTACCGATGTTGGACGGACTCCATGTGATCCGGCCGGGCTGGCTTCTCGGTACGGCGACCAAACACCGGTTTGAGCCTTCACAGGCGCTCGCCATGGGGCTCGCATGCGGACAAGCCGTTCGCCTCCTGCAGCTGGCATCCGATTCTTCAGACAGTCTGCGGTATTTGAAAGGAGAAACGCTTCAGCCGCAGTCCGGTGCACCGGAAGGCAAAGGATGGACGCTTGTCTGTATGGGCGGATTCCCCGCCGGATGGGGACGATGGGACGGCACGACGCTCAAAAACGAGCGGCTGCCCGGCTGGCGCTGGGTGTAGCAAGCATAGAAAGGACCAATGATGAAGAAAACGATGCGTTTGGATAAAATGCTCGGCAATCTCGGATACGGAACGCGCAGCGGAATCAAGCAGCTTGTCCGGCAAGGGGCGGTCACCGTGAACGGGCAGCCGGTGAAGGATCCGGGCATCCAGATCGATCCCGCTGTAGATACGGTCGCCTTCGACGGAGAGACGATTCGTTACCGGGATACCGTGTATGTGCTGCTGCACAAGCCCGCCGGCGTCGTGTCGGCGACGGAAGATTTGCGGGATCGGACGGTGCTGGATTTGCTCGATCCGGAGATCGCCGTGTTTTCGCCTTTTCCTGTCGGCAGGCTGGATAAAGATACGGAAGGCCTTCTGCTGCTGACGAACGACGGCAAGCTGGCCCACGATCTGCTTTCCCCGCGCAAACACGTGCCCAAAACGTACCGGGCGCTCGTGGCCGGGGAAGTCGGCGATCGGGAGGCGGAAGCTTTCCGCCAGGGCGTCACCCTCGACGACGGCTATGTGACGCTGCCGGCCGCGCTCACCGTCCTGGCTGCGGCGAGTGCGGCGGAAGCTCCGGCTCACCCGGAGATCGCCGAGCCGTTTCGGCGGGTTCCCGCCGGGCGGATGTCCGAGGCGGCTGCCGGCACGGTGTGCTGGATTGAATTGACGATTCATGAAGGAAAATTTCATCAGGTGAAGCGCATGTTTGAAGCCGTGGGACGTCAGGTGGTTTACTTGCGACGGGTGTCGATGGGACCGCTGCAGCTCGATCCGGCTCTTGCCCCCGGCGAGTGGCGTGAGCTCACGGACGAGGAAACGGAAAGCCTGCGAAAATACCGGAAGGATGGAACAAATTGACTTTTCGTCTGATTGCATTAGATGTCGACGGTACGCTGCTCGACGATGACCATCAGCTGACACCGCGGGTCAGGGAGGCTGTGCGCGCGGCCGCCAGCAATGGGGCCGAAATCGTGCTGTGTACGGGGCGCGGCTCCACGAGCGCATTGCCCGTGCTCGAGGAACTCGGGCTGCCGGGAACGATGATTACCCATAACGGAGCTTCAATCGTCGACAGCGCCACCCGCACCGTCTTGTACGAGACGGAAATTGCTCACGAACCGGCGGCTCGTTACGTGGATTACTTGCAGGCCCGAAATATCCATTTTGACATCAATACCGCTTTTGATTTATACGTCCATGAGTTGGACGAGTTCACGACGGAGATGTACCGAAAATGGTTTGCTCGTCCCATTTTGCGCCGTCCCGAGGAAGGGCTGCCGGAAAAGACGGTCAAGCTGTCCATGTATGCGCCCAAAGAAGTGCTCGATCAGGTGGAGCTTGACTGGGCGGAGTGGGTGGACGGACTGCACTACGTCCGCAGCGGAGTCAACTTTATCGACGTGCAGCACCCTCAGTCGACCAAAGGCAAGGCGTTGGAGAAGCTGACGGGTTTGCGGGGAATTCCGCGCGAGCAGGTGCTGGCGATCGGGAACTATTACAACGACATCGGGATGCTGGTGTTTGCGGGGCACGGGGTGGCGATGGAGAACTCGCCCGCCGAGGTGAAAGCCGAAGCGGACGAGGTGACGCTGTCCAACAACGAAGACGGTGTCGCAGTGGTATTGGAACGTCTGGTCTCGTATAAGCATCCGAAATATATTTCTATTTAGACAGCAGCCGCAGGCCTTTGGGCAGGCGGTTTTTTTGCTGTCCGTCGCTGGCTTTGAACCAGCCCAACGGATAACCGTCGACGGTCGTCAGTCCCCAGCCTTTGGTTCCCGGAGCGGCAGGCAGCGTTTCTCCGCGCAAATAGGCGGCGATTTCCGCAGAGTCGGCGGGATAATCGGCAGTGACGGCGGCATCGTGCGCAGCGACGGCCATCGCCAAGGCGTGGGCGGGCTCGAAGCGGCCTTTGCGAATGTCGCCCAAATGCAGGCCGGGTCGAGGTATCTTGAGCCCTCTTAGCGTTTCCGGAGCGGCGGGCGAGCCTGCCGGTGCGGGCAGCCAATACAGCGCCTCGCCGAACAGCAGCGGCGAACCCGGTTCGGGCAGCCGGAAGCCCGGGAGCGATTCTTCGGCAAACTTGCGAAACGTTTGGACAGCCGCTTCTTCCAGTTTGGGAGCGGAGGAACCTTTTCGTGATTTCGAAGCTGCCTTGGCGCTGCGATCAGCTGAACCGGCCGAAGCTTCTCTCTGCAGCAAAGCGGCATAGTGCCCTTCGCCTTGGCCGAGATGCGGCCACATCCGCTCCTCCCGCACGAGGCGGAATTCCGGGTGACGGGACAGGAAATCGGCGATCGTCTCCTCGTTTTCCACCGTGTTGAACGTGCAGGTGGAATACACCAGCGTGCCGCCCGGTTTCAGCATCCGCGCCGCGTGAGGCAAAATATCGCGCTGACGGACGGCACAGGCGTTCACGGATTCCGGCGACCATTCGCGGACCGCGTCCGGGTCTTTGCGGAACATGCCCTCGCCGGAGCAGGGCGCGTCAAGCAAAATCCGGTCGAACCGCTCCGGAAACCGCGCCGACAGCTCCTGAGGAGAAGCCTGGGTGACCATCGTGTTGGAGATGCCGAGCCGCTCGACGTTTTCGGATAATATTTTGGCGCGGGACGGGTGAATTTCGTTGGCGATCAGTAGTCCCCGGCCTTTCATTCGGCCGGCGATTTGCGTCGTTTTGCCGCCGGGGGCGGCAGCCAGGTCGAGCACGATTTCACCGGGCTGCGGATTGAGCAGCTCGGCGGCGATCATCGCCGAAGGCTCTTGCATGTAATAAAGCCCTGCGGCATGATAAGGATGCCTGCCGGGTCGGGAAGATTCTTCATAAAAATAACCGTCCGCGCACCACGGGACGGGATGAAGGCCGAACATTTCGGTCATGCGGCGGGCTGCAGGGTCCGCAGCCCTTACTTTTAACGGGTTCAGGCGCAGACCGAACGCTCGAGGCTCTTCGTAGCTTTTAAAAAAGGCTTCCGATTCATCGCCGAGCAAACGGGACATGTTGTATATGTAAGATGTCGGTAATGTCGGCATGCTGCAGGTCTTCTCCTTCGGGCCGGCGAGGCGCCGGTATGCGTTTGCGTCTCTCTGAGTATATATGACCGTCCGGCATGGAACCAAATCAGTGAGCTCCCGACCGGCCTCGGCGGGCGGGCGGTCCAAACGGAATTTCTCCGGCGTCGGGCAGCTCCGCATAATCCGTCACCCGGTTTTTGCCCGTCGTTTTACTTTGATACATGGCCTGGTCCGCACGTTTCAACAGCGCTTCCGCTCCAAGACCGATGCCGGGCATTGCCACACACAGGCCGATGCTTAACGTGACCAAGGTTTCTTTCTCCGTTCTCGCCCGGATCGATTCCGCCGTTTGCATGCCGGCAAGCGCAGGCCCTGCCACGAAAGCGACCAATTCTTCGCCGCCGTATCGGCCGGCAAGACCGGAGCCTTGCGTCTCCTCCTGAATAATGCCGGCAACCTGCTTCAGCACGCCGTCCGCCCGATGATGGCCGTGGGTATCGTTCAGCCTTTTGAAATTGTCGATATCGCAGAAGATGACGCCTACCGGTTTGCCGGATCGCAGCGCGCGCTCCAGTTGTCCGACAAAATAACGGCGGTTGTACAAGTTGGTCAACCCGTCGGTAATCGAGGAGCGGTAGGCGGAGGTGAGGAGCTCGACGACCCGCTCGAACAGCAGCATGAATATGAGCACATAGTAGACGACCTGCATTAATTCGGCGGCGATCTCGAAATTCCAGCCGGAAGTTCCGTATTTGTTCGCGAACACGAACAGCTGGGAGAGGAATGCTGCCAAGAGTCCGGCCATATATTTGCGGCGTTGGCCGATATGCGGACCGAACATCAGGGCGAACAAAAGCGGCAGAACGAGCATATACCCGTCCAGAACAGGGGTATGCCGCATCCGTTCCGCCAAACCGGCGTCAGCGGCTGAAGCACCCGGCAAAGCGCCGCCCGCGGCGATCAGAAAGGCTGCGAGCAGCAAGCCGAAAAACCACAGACGCGTTCGGGGTCGTCGGCGGTAATACAGCTCGAAAACCGCGAAGTTCATCACAATGAACGCGGACACCTGCAGCAGTTTGCCGATGAACGCGAGAACGGACGCCCCCGGCAGCAAGCCGATGGAAAGCGTCAATTGCAAGAAATGGTGGATGAAGATGAAAGCGAGAGAAATAAGCAGGTTACGGTAAGCCCGCTTGCGGTTGCCGGCGTAGAGACGCACGGACATGAACAGCATGAGGCCGAGCACAACAACAGAGATCGAGGAAGAAAACAACAGGCCGGCGTTATATCCGGAAACGGCGAAAGAAGGCATGACGGCTCCTTTGGGTCGCGAATTCTACCTTTCTTTACAGAAACATATGTTCTAATATATCATATTTTCCAAAGACCGAGAAGGTCGGCAAGCAGAGGAGGAATCGCCCTTGAACATTTTGCAGGCGCTGTTTTTTCCACCGGAACAGCCAGGCGGCGTCTCTTCCATGGTGCCTTACATCAGGGAACGTTTCCGCAAAATCGGCTGGGAAATGGAACTGTTTTCGCTGCCGAAGCGCATCCGCAATAAAGGCTCCGACGAAGTGGTTTTCTCGACGTTCGATTGGACGGCCTATGCCGGCAACCCCATCGTCGACAAATACATACAGACGTTCAAAGATTATATTTGGTGGACGAAGCTTCGGCTTTCCTCGCAGAAATTCGATCTCATCCATGCTCATCATCCGATCGCCGCTCTCGCGATGAAACGGATTTTTCCCGACACGCCGCTGCTCATGACCGTGCACTCCAGCTACGAGAGAGAGCTCATTTTGAACGGAAAAATTGTGGAAGGGTCGCCGGAGCACCGCTTTCTGACTTCGCTTTACGGAGAGCTGGAGCTTCATACGGATTTGCTCATGACCGTTTCCAATTCGTTCGCTTCTTACGTGTCCTCTTATATGCGCAATACGGACCGCATCCAAGTGATCCCGAACGGATACGACGAGAAAAGATTCAAGCCGATCGCCCACGATAACGCAGTCGCCCAGCTCGTCACCGTTTGCCGGCTCGTGCCGGCCAAAGGGCTGGATTTGCTGCTGAAGGCTTGCGCGGAGCTTCGCAAGCGGAACCGGCCTTTCGTGCTGCATATTATCGGAGACGGACCGATCCGCAAAGAGCTCGAGACGATGGCGCAGCAGCTGGGCATTTATGACGATACGATTTTTTACGGTTACATGCTCCACCCGGAGGAGCTGATGCCGTTTTTCGACGTGTTCGTCTTGCCTTCCCGGGCGGAAGCGTTCGGTTCGGTGTTTGCGGAGGCGGCGCTTTGTTTGCTGGCGCTCGTCGGCACGAACGTGGGCGGGATTTCGGAGCAGATCGATCATGGCGTAAACGGGTTGCTGGTGCAGCCGGAAAATCCGGTTGCGCTGGCCGACGCCCTGGAGACGGTGATTGCCGATCCGCATTTCCGTTATGAGATGGCGCGCGCGGCGATGAACAAAGCGAAGAAAACGTACTCGCTGAACCGGGTGATCGGGGAGTTGAAACGGATTTACATTTCGTACGGTCCGGCAAGCGCGGCGGAATCGCCGGAACCGGGCGGGAATTGATACGGGGGACGACGGAGATGGGAGTTCCTTTTACGTTTGTGCATGCAGCCGACCTTCATCTGGACAGTCCGTTCAAAGGGCTGACGAAAGTGCCGGAGGCCGTGAGACAGCGGCTTAGGGAGTCAACTTTCGAGGCGCTTCGGCGATTGGGGAATGTGGTTAAGCAGGAAGGTGCCGATTTCGTCGTGCTCGCCGGCGATTTGTATGATGCCGCGGATCGCTCTCTGCGCGCGCAACTAAGGCTGCAACGGATGCTGGCCGATTGGACGGCGGAAGGCATCGGCGTTTTTGTCGTGCACGGGAACCACGATCCCGAGAGCGGGCGTCAGGCGAAGCTGGATTGGCCGGCCGGCGTGCACGTGTTCGGATCGGCGGGTTCGGCGGCGGAATGTGTTCCGGCCTATCGGAGAAGCGGGGAGTTGGCCGCGCATGTGTACGGGATATCTTATCCGACAGCGGCGGTAACGGATAATTTGGCGATGCGATATAGGAAGCAGGAGGGGGCACCGTTTCATTTGGCGCTGCTGCATGCCAATGTGGACGGCGACCCCGCACACGACAATTACGCGCCGTGCCGGTTGGCTGAACTCGCGGCGGCCGGGTTCGATTATTGGGCGCTCGGACACGTGCACGACAGGCGTGTGCTGCATGAGTATCCGCACGTCGTCTACCCGGGCAATATCCAGGGACGCAGCGTACGCGAGACGGGCGAGAAGGGCGTCTATGTCGTGCGGGTCTCGGAGGCCGGTGAAGTGCGGTTGGATTTTCGCGGCACTTCGGATGTGCTGTGGATGGAGAAAGGCGTGTCCATCGAAGGCGCGGAGCGGGAGCAGCAATTGAAGGACCGCTTGCTGGAGGCGGCGGAGGAGGCGCGCCATTCGGCCGGCGGGCGGCCGGTCGTGATTCGTCTGCGCCTGGAAGGCCGAGGCGTGCTGCATGATGCGCTGCTTGCGGATTCGGCGGCCGAGCAATGGCTGGACGAGCTGCGGGAGTGGCTGGGATCGCCGGAGGAGCGGGACGATTGGGTATGGCCCGAATCGCTGTCCGTGCGAACGGCCGGTGCTGCAAATTTGCGCGGCTTGGCGGCGGAGGAAGGCTTCCTTGGGGAATTTGTGCGGCGAGGGATACGGGCGTCAGAGGATCCGGCATTAGGCCGTGAGCTGACGGATGAGGCGCTGGACGTATTCCGCAGTCAGCCCAAAATTCGCGAATGGCTCTCCTCGCGCAGCGATGAGGATCGCGCGGAGCTGATCCGGCGCGCGATGGAGCTCACGGCATCAATGCTGCGGGACGAGGACGCGGGGTAAGGGCGCGGCGGTCGGCGATGTCCACTACTTACGAAGGAGGGAATTTGATGTTCATCCGCGAGCTGCATGTGGACGGATATGGGGCATTGCACAGTCTGAGCTGCAGCTTGCATGCGCCGGTCACCGTCGTATACGGGCCGAATGAAGCCGGCAAGAGTACGCTGCTCCGGTTTATTCGCAGCATGCTGTACGGCATTCCCACCCGGAAAGATCTTGTCGAGCGGGGGGAGCCTGTTTTCGGCGGACGGCATGGCGGACGGATGCTGGTTTCGGCGAGCGGCGGCCGGCAGTGGATGCTGGAGCGTTATGCGGACGGCGGTGGCTTAAGAAAAACGGCGGGCGGTCTGATTGTACGAGATGAGAACGGAGCCGAGCTGGGATGGTCGCAGTCCGAATGGGAGCGCCATGGGCTCGGCGGCGTGTCGGAGCGCCTGTTTCGCCAACTATTTGCCGTCTCGCTGGATGAGCTTCATGAGCTGCGCACTCTGCAGGGAGAAGAGATCGGCAACTTCCTGTATCATGCCGGTCTCGCCGGAGGGGCAGCGTTGTCGGAAGCCCGGAAGAAGCTGGCCGGCGATATGGACAAGCTGTACCGGCCAAGAGGCACGACGCAGGAAATGAACCGGATTTTGGCCGCGATCAAGGAGACGGAAGCGGTACTCCGGCAAAGCCGCAGCGGCGTGGCGATGTTTCTGGAGGCGAAGGAAGCGCTCGCCCGCACGGAGGAGAAGCTCCTCGACTTGGAGAGGACCCTGCCGCCGTTAATCGAAAAGGTCGCCGAGCTTCAAGGGGCAGTCAACTTGCGGGAATGGTGGCTGAAAAGGAAGCTGCTGCTCGAAGAGGAAGAACAGCTCGTTCGCCGGTTGCCGAATCCGCAAGATCAGCCTCTTTCCGATGAAGCGGCTTCCGCTTGGGCTGAGCTGCAGCGCAACCGAGGGCAAGCGCGGGAGCGTTACAGCTCGGCTTGCCTCTCCGTTCAGCAGCTCCGTTCCGAGCTCGATGCCCTGCCGTGGGACGAAGCTTTGCTGGAACATGCGGCGGAGCTGGAAAAACTCGACGCTATGCGGGAAGCTGTGATCGCCCGTCAGGAAGAAACCGAGTCCGTTACGGCCGATCTTCGGCTATTGGAGGATACCATTCAAAGCCTGTTGTCCCGGTTATCCCCGGAATGGCGGGAAGACGATTTGGCCGCGTTCGCTTCCGTCACGACGGAAAGAGAGTCGCTTCGCCGGATGCAGCAGGCGTGGGGAGAAGCGGAGCGCCGCCGCGAGCGATTGGAGGCGGACGCCGCTCGGCTTCAGCGTCAACGCGAGGCGCTGACCGCTGAAGCGCGCAATATGCCTCAAGCGGCACAACACATGCCAGATGGAACCACAATCTTTCGAGCCACCAGCCGCGAAACGCTGCAGCAAGCTTGGAACGTCTTGGAAGATGAATTGCGCCGATTCGAGAGAGCCCATACCGGCGGCGGTGCGGAGTCCACGACCGGATCGGCTGATCCTAGAAAAGGATCGTCCAGAGCGGCACGACAGCCAGCCCGCAAGCCGTCCTTGCCCCTGTTTGCGGCAACGGCTCTGTTGGCTCTAGTGGCGATCGTGTTTGCATTCTCCAGCAATAGAATGATATTCACCGCCGCCGCCGGCGTGGCCGCCATTTTTGCGTTGTTCACCGGCTGGGCAGCCTTCCGAATGGCCTCCTTTCGCCGCTCTCCCAAGCTGGACTCCACGAACAACATGGGGGAAGTGCTGCAAGAGCGTGAATCGCGTGTACGGGAATGTCTGCGGGATTTGCTCGTCAATCCCGATATCCCTGCCGCTTCTTTGCTTCAAGACGACGTCTGGAAACGTCTCCGCCGGCAAGTGCAAGACGAGCTTTCCCGATTGGAACGCCGGGAGCAAGAGCTTGTCCGCTCGCAAGAGCTGCAGCGCAGAATCGCCGAGCTGGACCGGGAAAAAGAATCGCTCGGAGCGGAAATTCGGGCGGCCATACAAAGGCTGGACGAGCTGCAAGCAGAGTGGAGCAACTGGCTGGGCGCGAGGAAGTTACCTGCCGCGCTTACCCCTGACAGCCTGCCGGATTTGCTGAATTTGGCGGAGCAAGGCCAGACGGCGATCCGCAGCCGCACCAGAGCTCTCGAACGCAAATCGGCACTGGATGAACTGCAAGCCGGCTTTCGGCAATCAGCGGCGGCGCTGTTCGAGGTATGTCCGCCGCCGGCCTCGATGCGAACGGATCCGGCGTTGTCCGTCACCTGGCTGTTCCGCAAGGTGGAGGAACAACGTGCCGTCAAGGCGGAAGCGGTTCGGACGGAAAGGCTGCTGAAACAGGCCGAAGCGGCGGTAATAGAGGCAAGGCAGGTGTTGGATAAGGCGGAGGGGCAGGTTCTTCAGGTCATCCGGGAAGCGCAGGCCGAGGACGAGCAAGCGTACGAGCAGCGTCTTCACATCGACGAACGGCGCCGCAATCTGACCCGTGAACGCCGAGAAATCGAGCTGCGGCTTGAAGCGGGCAGGTCGGCGGAATCGGCTGCCGCACTTTACCTGCTCCTTGATTCGCATGACGAAGCGATGCTGACCACGCTTCTGCGTCAGGCGGAAGAAGCCCGGGATGCCTCCGAGCGCGAAAGAACCGAGCTGCTGGATCGCCGCGGCCGGCTGGCGCAAGAGCTGGAACGTCTGCAGCGGGAGGCTGAGGCGGAGGACCGCCGTCTTCGATTGGCCGAGCTGGAAAGCAAGCTGGAGCAGTTGGCGGAACGATATGCCGTGCTGGCGATCGCCGACCGGCTGCTGAAAGACACGAAAGCGGTGTTCGAAGAAGAGCGCCAGCCCGAAGTGCTGCGGATCGCTTCCCATTATTTCGCGGGAATGAGCGGCGGCGCCTACAGCCGGATTATCGCACCTGCAGACTCCAATGCCATTTTGGCGGAAACGGCGGACCGGCGTCTGACCGACAGCGCGTTTCTTAGCCGGGGTACGCAAGAACAGTTGTATTTGGCGATGCGGTTCGCCTTGGCGGAAGCGGCTTCCGGAGAAATCCCGCTGCCGCTGCTGCTGGACGACCTGTTCGTCCACTTCGACGAGCGGAGGCTCCGTGAAACCGTATCGGTTCTCGGTGAAATCGCGCAGTCACGCCAGGTGATCTTGTTCACCTGTCATCGACATGTGGCCGAGGCTTTGCAGGACGGACTGCCGGCCGCGCAAATCATGGAATGGGCGGCGAGGGGGGCCTGACGCCCCCTTGCAGCGCCTTATCCCGGCCCATCAGGAACAGCCACCCCAGACTGAGCATGCCGAACAGCGGATACAGCGTCGACAGAAGAGGACCGAAACCGAACTGTCCGACGAAAAAGCAAAACAAAAGCAGAACGCCGATGATGAGTTTTTTGGACATATGGATCCGTTCTTCGATTTGCAGGGTCAACCCGAAAACATCGGCGACCAGCGTCGTGAAAATCTCCATGAAGATCAGCAATACAAAGATCCAATGAATCCACGCGCCGAACTCGAGCGCAATGCCTCCCATCGGGATTTCGAATTCCGCAATGCCCGGCATCCGGGCGGCCAGCGTCAAATGACCGGCCAGCAGCATCAAGCCGATCCCGATTCCGCCGAGCCATGCACCCCGCCGCAAAATTTTCGGATCCGCCACAGCCGAGCCCATCGGCACCAACACCGCTTGCGACATGGCCAAGTTAAACGCGGCATACAGAAACGGTGACAACCAAGCCGCCCAGGGCGACACGTCTACTCCCAGTGCTGCCCGGTGATCGGTGCCTGGACTCGCCAAAGTATCGAACAGGAGCACGGCGGTAAACACGATCATGACCGGCACCACGAACGTGTTGATCGTCATGATCGATTTCATGCCATTTTGCAGGACGGCATAACAGGCGAACATCGTGATGAGCAGTCCGCTTTGATAGCTCAAATTCAGATGCTCCGAGAAAATGGAGCCCGCACCGGCCAGCATGACCGCGTTAACGGCGATCAGCACCAACAGCATGCCGTGGCTGACCCACCGGCCGTAACGTTCCCCGAACAGATGCTTGTTCAAATCCTCATACGATTTGGCCTTGATTTCCGCCGCCACCAGCATCACTTTGGCTCCGATCCATACGAAGAAGGACGTGGCCAGCACAATCAGCAAAGGCGCCCAATGCCCGAAACGGGTAAAAAACTGCATCACTTCCCGCCCTGAGGCGAAGCCGGCTCCCACAACCGTGCCAATGAACGTGAACGCCACCTGGAGACTTTGGTACCACGTTTTCATGCCAGAATCCCCCGCCCGTTTGTCATGTCTGCTCTTCTTCCTAACAAACTATGACAAGAACGGGACAGGCATGCTTTCTATCCTAAGTATTTGCCGCGAATGATGTTCAGGTGGTGCGTTTCGTGCCCGGTAATGATCCAGGCGATCGCCCGAACGGACACTTCGAAGTTGTTCGCCGTTCCTCTTCTGACCCAAGCCTCTTCCGGCAATCCGGCGAGCAGCGTCAAGGTGCTCCGGCGAACCGCTTCGTAATCGGCGACGATGTGAGAGAAAGCGGCGCTCTCAAAACCGGCCGCCCGAACGAACGCCTCTTGATCGTATCCGGCGATCGGAGACTGGGAGCCTCTGGCGATCATGAGCAGCCGGTAACCCATAATGCGTTCATTGTCCGTTACGTGGCCGAGTACTTCCTTGAGCGACCATTTGTCCGGCGCATAACGGAAATCGGCTTGCGTGTCGGACACGTTAGACAGCAGAGCCTTCGTTTCTTCCATCTGATTGGCGAGAATGTCGATCAGGTTCCCTTCCGGCACCAGTTGCACATACTTTTCATAAAAAGCGTTGTATTCGTCTTTAGCAGGACGTTGGTTCATGGGTTAATCCTCCCATTTTCGTTTGAGAAAAATTATAGCATTCGGGCATGGGATATGGTAAGTTAAACGGAAAAGTGCGGGACGGTGAAAGGCAACTTGGATTTGCTGAAGCAACGGATATTGAAAGAAGCGAGTATCGTGAATGCGGACGTGCTCAAGGTAGACTCGCTCCTCAATCATGGAGCCGACCCGGAGCTCACCCTCGAAATGGGACGGGAGTTCGCCCGCAGGTTCGCCGGCGAGACGATCACCAAAGTCATAACCGTGGAATCCTCCGGCATTCCCGCAGCTTTCGCGACGGCACTCGCGATTGGCGTGCCGCTTGTTTTCGCCCGGCGCAAAAAGACGCTGATCGGGGATCCCGATGCCTATTGTGAACGGGTGCCTTCTTTTACGAAAGGGATCGTGACCGATCTGATCGTCTCCCGGCAGCTGCTCGGTCCGGCGGATTCGGTTTTGTTTATTGACGATATCATCGCCAACGGTGACGCGGCACGGGGTCTCATTCGCATCGTCGAACAATCCGGCGCACGGCTGGCCGGCGTCGGCATTGTGCTGGAGAAATCGTTCCAAGCGGGAGGACGGACGCTGCGGGAGCTCGGCTACCGGTTAGAATCGCTGGTCCGCATCCGGTCCCTGGAAAACCATGTGATCAGTTTTGAGGAATAAAAGGCATTTATAGGATAAAAGTTGTACAAAATGGAAGGATAAACGTCTCTTTCCCTCCTAAGGACGATAACGTATAATAGAGAGGAACTTGCAGAGGGAGGCGAGCAGCAAATGGAAAACGTTCAGCCGTCCGTTGATTTTTTCGGGCAAAAGTTGGAAGACGCCAAGGTCCATTTCGAGCGCGCGCTCGACTGCAAACATACGGAGTTCGATGATCTGTACCCATACATGATCGAACACCCGCAGTTTTTTTGGTACAAACGCTACGTCGCTTGGTCGGAGCTGCTGACGATCGTCAAGCTGTGCGAGGAACTGGAGTTTCCGTGGGCGGACAAATTCACGGAACGCCAAGCCGAATACGTTCGCAGTCGGGTCATGTCGAGCAAAGTGCTCGATGAATGGTATGAAACGAACGATTCGATGGAACACGTCGGCTGATCGTGAAGTCGCAGCATCATTTTCAAGACCCGCGGGACGGTTGTCCGGCGGGTTTTATTTGTATAAACAACGTGTTGAGGAGGATTTAAAATGGTGAACGAGGAACAATTGGACCGATACCGTGTGGAAGGTACGAAAGTGCGGGTCGTTCGCGACGCGCTCGAACAGAACGATGTGGTCGGCTATGTGGTCGCCTGGGACGACACGAGCGTGCTGATTCGCAGGCCGAACCGTCGGGTCGTCAAGCTCGACCGCAGCTATCGCATCCAGGAAGCGGGCGTACCGCGGCATTTTGAACTTTCATAATGCATGAATCCTCCGGTCTTGAGGCAGATTATGGGGCATACCCGAGCGTCGGGAACAAGACAGGGAGGGATCGCCGATGTCCTTGATGGAGCAGAAGGTACGGAATTATAAAGAAGAGGTCGCCGGTCTGGCGCAGTCGATTCCAGACGTGGCGGAGGCTTACCACCGTTTCACCGGAGAGTGCTTTGCGCCCGGCGAATTGGATGAACGCACGAAGCAGCTGATCGCTCTTGGGGTATCGCTGTACGCGAACAACGAGATTTGCTCGTTTTATCATGTGCAGGAAGCGCGGTCCAAGGGAGCGAGCGACCGCCAGATCATGGAGGCGGCGGCAGTGGCGGCTGCCGCGGCGGGCGGGCACGTGCTTTCTCAAGGAGTGACTCGTGTGCAGGGCGCTTTGCAAGTCGGACGGTATGACGGTCCTCCGCTGCAAATGTACGATACCGCTGTCCGAATGGATGGAGCAAGCGGGATGCAGGATTACCTGCGGCAAGACACCGAATTCGCCGAAGAGTGGGAGCCGGGGCAGGATTTGCCGGGCGGAATCTCGATGTCTCCTTCCTACTGACAAATCCGATTTGACTGAAAAATAGAACTTCTTTTTTCAGCTTGACTTCGCTTCCGAGACCGTGATATGATAAGTTTCGTGATTGCGACAGACCTGCTAGACAGCGCCCCGGCGCGGCTCGCGAGTATGGAAAGAATCACACTGTATGCGGTCGTGGCGGAATTGGCAGACGCGCTAGATTCAGGTTCTAGTGGTGTAACAGCCGTGGAGGTTCGAGTCCTCTCGACCGCACCATACATACAGACAAGACCTCAACCGGAAGGTTGGGGTTTTTTTGTGCGTTATGCTAAAGTGAGCATGTGAATGAACAAAAAGCCTTGCTCAGCAAGGCTTTTTGTTTCTGGCGGCGCCGAGATCAACCCAGAAAATGCTGCACCCACTCGCCTTTATAGTATGCGACCCCGATCGAGGTATAATTTTTGTTCAAAATGTTGGCGCGGTGGCCTTTGCTGTTCATCCAATCTTGCATGACTTGGGCGGGAGAACGTTGGCCCATAGCAATATTTTCACCGGCAAAATGATAAGTGATTCCGAATCTCTTCATCATGGCAAAAGGGGAACCATAGGTCGGCGATGTATGGGAAAAGTATTGGCGATTGCTCATGTCCTTCGCCTTCACCATGGCGACAGAGGCGGCCTTGGTGTTCGTCTTGAGCGCCTTCAGGCCTCTCTTGGCACGTTCTTTATTGACCAGCTTCACGACTTCGGAAGCAAAATTTGCCGTGGATCCTTGAACCGGCGTGTTCGCGGCGAGCAAGGTGTTTAATTGCAATGCGCTTAAAGCGCCGCCTTGGCTGATGTTATAAACGGTGCCGCTTGCGGCTGCCGATGCGCTTCCAACGGGTATGGAAATCGCCAAACCGAGAACGCCTGCCATCAACATTTTCGTCATCTGTCTGCCATTGATGCTTTTGAAACTAAACACTTAAAAAATTTCCTCCCTTTTGAATGGTCAGCTGTTTAGAACTGCCGCAATTTGGGTAACAATGTGTCTACTTTAGCAGGATTGTCCATGGAAGTCATTCCATAAAATTTTACAATTGGGTGCATTTGCCAGCTTGCCAGCTTTTATGAGAAAAGGCCACCTGGCTTCCGGCTGGCCTCCCTGTCACTTTTCTTTGTGGTTTTGGCAGGGATTCGTGAGAATTCGTAGAATTCATTAAGAAAGTGCAGTCAAGTGATTGAAAAAAGGCAAACCCGCTCGAAAGTCGGGGACGCAAAGCCACGGGTCTAACCCATCGCTGCCGCGATGACACGACAGCCGGGTTGCTCGAGTTGCTTGGCTTTTTTATTTTCTCCCAAATCATCTGCCTCGGAGAATCGGGGGGGAGGTGTGAAGTCGCGTGATTCAGAGGCGCATAAGAAATAAGATTGCATTCCGGCTGCTCGGACTGGGAACCCTGTTGTTGGCAGCCTGTGTCGGCTGGCTGGCCCATCCTGTCAAAGCGCAGGCCGCCCTGTTGGATTTGCTGCCGGACATCAAGGCTCCGGTCGTCGACGTGCAAGTTCCTTCCCTCAAAGTGGAGACTCCGTTAGTGGAGGTCACCACCCCGGCGATTGAGGTGTCGACACCCCAGATAGATGGATCCTCACCGCTCATTGAGGTGACTCCCGTCCAAATCGAAATCGGTCCGGTGCAGGTCGAAACACCGGCGGCTGAAATCCGTCTGCCTAGCGAGGCCATCCCTCAGCAGCCGGAACTGCCGAAGACTCCTCCGGTCAAGGAAGAAACACCGGACAAGCCGGTTACCGCACGAAGCGATCCGATACCTTCAGCTTCCGTCGGGATATCAGAATCTCAACCGGTTCACGCGATGCTGCCGAAAGTGCCTTCCACACTTCTTGATAAACCGATGGAGTCGGATGCCGTTCCGAAAAGGAACGAGCCCCTTCCCCAAAAGGACCACCATGCGGTGACTTCGAGAACGGCCCCGATCGTGAATGTGGCGAAATCCGTGCCCATACCCTCCGAACCCTTGAATACCCGGCGGCCGGCAAACGCAGCCGCGGTTATGGCGGAAAGGGGCGCTGCAAACGGCGGAGGCGGATCTTCCGGCGCCGGCAGTCCGCTGCCTGCCGCCAATCCCGGCTTGTTGACATCGTCTGTCCTGATTCAGCCCCCGAGCAATCGGAAGCTGTATTACGACCGCTCCCGTCTGTCCGGGACGAACCAATGGTCGAAGCCGCCTCCGGTCGAACCGCCGCGGTATACCCTTCTTCTCTAAGCCATTTCAATCAGAGAAGGAGTGTATATCGTGATAGACAGCATTCAAGGGGTAAAAGTGTCGGTTGTATCAGGTGTGCTCATTGCGGGTTTCATGTCGTGGTCGGACGTTCGGACCGAAGCCGGAACCAAGGTCTGCCAAGCGTTGGTGGGCCGGTATTCCATCGAGCGCCGCCAATGGGTGGAGATCGGAAGGTGGTTCTGTCAGCTTGCGGAGACGGATAATGTCCCGGTCGTGAAAAAGCAAAGCTATCATCCTGCCGCAGAGATCGGCTTTTATCTGGATGCCAGACATATGAACGTACATTGGCAAGGGGACTACGAACGATTCGCCCGCCAATGTGAAGCCTGGATTTTGCAAGCTTTGGAGGAGAGAGGTGTCCGGATCAGGAAAGCCGGGACCGACAGTCCGACGGAGCAAGAGCGGGAGACGGTGAACGAGGCGTTTCACCGCTGGTGCCAGACTGCCTTTCATACCGGCAGCCAGAAGCAGGATACATGCCGTTAATGAATATCCCCGTCCGGTATGAGACCGGACGGGGATATGCCATTTTTTGTGGTTTGACACTGCATACACAGCATGGTAGTATTTTATTCACTGACGTTGCAAAACAACGTTCGGTATGCGGTCGTGGCGGAATTGGCAGACGCGCTAGATTCAGGTTCTAGTGGTGTAACAGCCGTGGAGGTTCGAGTCCTCTCGACCGCACCATACATACAGAAGCATCCTTTCTCAACGCAAGATCACGAGGAAGGATTTTTTTGTTTTCACCCCATTTTCCGCATTGACGGCCCACTGCGCATACGCATATACTTAGGCTACCTAACTAATTAACGGATGTACGAGGTGATGAATGTTGATGCCCGAATTTCACCCGGCGGCGCAGAAGCTGCTTGAAGCCTTCCGGCGGTTCAGAAACACGGATTGGCAACGCCGAAACGCGGAAGGATGCAAGCCGAGCGAAATCGCGGTACTGCTCTGCCTGAAACGAGCCGGGAAGGAGAGCGATCACGGAATCGCGGTATCGGAAATCAGCGCGGCACTTGGCGTCACCCTGCCGACCGTGACACAGCTCGTTAACGGGCTTGTCGACCAAGGGCTGATCGAACGCGCCGCGGATCAGAAGGACCGGCGAGTCGTGCGCTTGACACTCACAGAACGAGGCCAACAAATTGCGGGTCAAGCCGCTGTCTCGATGCGAAACCGCTTTAACGGCTTAGTTGCCCATTTGGGTGAAGAGCGAAGCTTGCAGTTCGCCCAACTGCTGGACGAAACGATGACTTATTTTCACGAGACGGGCCGAAAACGACGGCAATCGGAAGGAGACGAGCAGGCTTGATCAAACTTTTTCGATTTTTAAAACCGTACCGGTTCACCATTGCCGGCATTTTGATCCTCATCCTGTTACAATCGCTCTCTGAATTGTATTTACCCACGCTGATGGCGGATATCGTGGACAAGGGAGTCGTACAAAATGATATCGGCTACATTTGGCAAATAGGCGGCTGGATGCTGCTCGTAGCCGCGGCGGGCGTATGCGTGTCGGTTGCGGCCAGCTATTGGTCGGCCAAAGTGTCGTCCGGCTTCGGTAAATTGCTCCGGAGCAAAGTGTTCTCGCATGTGGAGCGGTTTTCGCTGCAGGAGTTCGATAAGTTCGGCTCTGCCTCGCTGATTACACGAACCACCAACGACATTACGCAGGTTCAGCAAGTGACGATGATGATGCTGCGGATGGTCGTCATGGCGTTGATGATGTGTATCGGGGGCATCATCATGGCGGTGTCTAAAGACGCGGAGCTCTCGCTTGTCATTGTTGCCGTCATGCCGGTGCTGGCGCTGGCCATTTATGTGATTATGAGCCGGAGCATTCCGCTGTTTAAGGCCATGCAAGTGAAAATCGATAAGCTGAATCTCGTGCTGCGCGAAGGATTGGCCGGCATCCGCGTCATTCGCGCCTTCAACCGGATCGAATATGAGAAAAAACGGTTCGAAAGGGCAAACGGGGACTTAACCGAAACGGCGGTCCGGGTGAATCAGATCATGGCAACCATGATGCCCGTCATGATGCTCGTGCTCAACTTCTCTTCGATCGCGATCGTTTGGTTCGGCGGGCTGCGAATCGACAGCGGGCATATGCAGGTCGGCGATTTGATGGCGTTCATCCAATATGCGATGCAGATTATGTTTTCGCTGCTCATGATGTCGATGATGTTCGTCATGATCCCCCGTGCGTCGGCGTCTGCCGTACGTATCCATGATGTGCTGGAAACGGCGCCTGTGATTGAGGATGCTCCGCAAACGGAAGAGGCGAATGGCGTTCGGGGACTGATCGAATTCGAAAATGTGACGTTCCGTTATCCGGGCGCCGAGCAGCCGGCCGTCTCCGACATCTCATTCCGAGTGAAGCCCGGCGAGGTTACGGCGATTATCGGAGGCACCGGCTCGGGCAAGTCGACACTTCTTCACCTCATTCCACGGTTTTACGATGTGGACGCCGGCCAAATTCGGATCGACGGCGTGGATGTACGCCAGCTCTCGCAGCAAGATCTGCGTTCCAAAATCGGCTTCGTGCCGCAGAAAGCGGTACTGTTCACCGGTACCGTGGCCGACAATATCCGTTTCGGCAAAGACGATGCGACGGATGAAGAGGTGAGGCATGCCGCGGACGTGGCGCAGGCGACGGAGTTTATAACCCGTATGGGCGAAGGCTTTGATTCCGACATTTCGCAAGGAGGAACGAACGTATCCGGAGGACAGAAGCAGCGGCTGTCGATTGCCCGTGCCCTTGTACGTAAACCGGAGATTTACTTATTCGACGACAGCTTCTCCGCGCTTGACCTCAAAACCGATGCGAAGCTTCGCGCCGCGCTCCGGAGCGAAACGCGCGAATCCGCCATGCTCATCGTCGCACAGCGGGTCAGCACCGTCATGGATGCCGACCGGATCATCGTGCTCGAGGATGGGGCGATTGCGGGGATCGGCCGCCACCAAGAGCTGTTGGAAACTTGCAGCGTCTATCAAGAAATCGTTTCCTCACAATTGACGGAGGAGGAGATCGCATGAGCGAACAACGCAGACAACCGCAAGGCGGCAGGCCCATGGGACCGGGCTTTGGCCCGTTCGGCGGCGGCATGGCGATGCCCGGGCAAAAGGCGAAGGACGCGAAGGGCACGCTGCGCAGGCTGCTCCGCTATCTCAGACCTCACCGCTTCCGCTTGCTTGCCGTACTTGTGACGGCGGTGCTGAGTACGGTGTTCGGGATCATCAGCCCGAAGCTGCTCGGCAACGTGACGACGAAGCTGTTCGAAGGGATGATGGGGAAGCTGAAAGGCATTCCCGGGGCAGGTATCGATTTTGCGGGCATTTGGCAAATTCTCTTGGTATTGATCGGATTATATTTACTGAGTGCACTTTTCAGCTTCATTCAGCAATACATCATGGCCGGCGTGGCACAGAAAACCGTTTACGCTTTGCGAAACGAGGTCAATGGCAAGCTGGCCCGTCTGCCGCTGAAATTTTACGATTCGCGTACGCATGGGGAGATCATGAGCCGCGCGGTCAACGATATGGACAATATCAGCAATACACTGCAGCAAAGCTTGACGCAGGCCATCACTTCGGTCATTACGCTGATCGGGATCATCGTCATGATGCTGACCATCAGCCCGCTGCTGACCTTGATCCTGATCGTGACGCTGCCGCTGAGCTTTATCGCGATCAAGAAAATCGCGACGCGTTCGCAAACGTATTTCAAAGGACAGCAAAAAGAGCTCGGTGAACTGAACGGACATGTCGAAGAGATGTTTACCGGTCATAAAATCGTGAAAGCGTTCGGGCGCGAAGCACAATCCGCCGACCGGTTCAACGCGATTAACGAACGGTTGTACGAGTCGGGGTGGAAGGCCCAATTCGTCTCGGGGATCATCATGCCGATCATGAACTTTATCGGCAATATCGGGTTCGTGTTGATTTGCGTGGCAGGCGGGTTGCTGGTCACGAGGCAATCTATCGCCATCGGCGATATTCAGGCGTTCATTCAATACGCAAGACAATTCACGCAGCCGATCGCCCAAACGGCGAATATCGCGAATGTCATTCAATCGGCCATCGCATCAGCCGAGCGCGTATTCGAGCTTCTGGATGAGCAGGAGGAAGCGCCGGAAGCCGGAGCGCATGCCGCACAGGTCCATGCTTCTCCGAAAGGTGAAATTGCATTCCAACATGTAAAATTCGGTTATCAGGAAGACGCCGCATTCATCGAGGATTTGAACATCGAGGTGCACTCCGGGCAAACGGTGGCGATCGTTGGACCGACAGGGGCCGGCAAAACAACGCTGGTCAACCTGCTGATGCGCTTTTATGAAATCAATGGCGGGGCCATTACAGTCGACGGGACAGACATCACGAAGATGAAGCGAGGAGATTTGCGCAGCTTGTTCGGTATGGTTCTGCAGGACACGTGGCTGTTTAACGGCACAATTCGCGACAATATCGCGTACGGCCGAGAGGGCGCCACGGAGCAGGAGATCGTTCAGGCAGCCATAGCGGCCCACGCCGATCATTTTATCCGCACATTGCCGGACGGGTACGATACGATCTTGAACGAAGAAGCGTCCAATATATCGCAGGGCCAGAAGCAGCTGCTGACGATCGCCCGCGCGGTGCTGGCCGATCCGGCGATACTTATTCTGGACGAAGCGACAAGCAATGTCGATACACGTACGGAAATCCATATCCAGAAGGCGATGAGCGAGCTGATGAGCGGAAGAACGAGCTTCGTCATCGCCCACAGGCTGTCGACGATCCGTGACGCCGACTTGATTCTCGTCATGAAGGACGGCGCGGTAGTCGAACAAGGTTCGCATGAGGAGCTTCTTGAAAAAGGCGGTTTTTACGCCGATCTTTACAACAGCCAGTTTGCGGGCGTGAATTTACAGCCGGAAGCGGTGTGAGTAAAAGGAGAAAACGATGGCGGCTTTGAAAACTGGGGCGAAGGTCGCAGGGACAGCTTTCGCCCTCTTCGGATTGAACGGCTTGATTAATTATTATTTAATGAGGCCTCTTGGCGGAGCATCGGAAGAGTTGAACCGGTTACGCCAGCACTTGGACGACGCCGTGTTCGTCCTGCTGTTTGCATTCCTCGCCGTCGTCTTATGGGCGATGTTTGCCGTGCTGCCCCGGGAACGCGGCTACCTTTACCTGGGCTTTATCTCGTTTCTTACATCGCTTCAGCTGTTTTGGGATTGGAACGACAAGAAGTTGTTGTTTGGAAAATTCCAAGGAAGTCCTTACGGGTCTCTTGCCATCAAATGCGGCATTGTATATTTGGCCTTCACGCTCGTCGCACACCTGTTGAACACCACAAGCAGACCGGTCACCCGCACGCTGCTCCAGGCAGGCGGCTTGCTTTGGGCAACGATCACGGCTGCATTGCTTCTGTCGGCCGGCACCGTGTGGTTGGCCGTTCTGAACCGGTTGTTTTTGGGATACGTGTTTGCCAACATGGCGCTATCCGTCGGGCAATTCATTACGTTATTGCGCCGAGAGCAGCAACGAGCCGAACTCCGGTCGATTGCGGCGGGCTTTTTCCTATTTGCGATCGTCCTGCTGCCGGATCCCGCGAAAGATTTGATGGAAGAAATTGCGGGTCACAGACTGGGTTATCGCATGGTGTATTGGGAGCAATGCTTGGAGGATACGTTCGCTTGGGCTTTGCTTGCACTGTTGTTCGTTTTTGGGAGGATGTTTTTCCGCCGTTTCGTTCAGACGCTTAAGGACAATCAGGCCGGCAGCGAGCAAATCCGGACCCAAAACGCCGCCTTGCAGCAGGAAGTGGAAACCCGTCAGCGGCTTGATCAGTTGTTGTCCAAAATGCTGCGAGCCTATCGGGCAGCCGATTGGGAGAAAGGTGTCATCGAGGAAGGCCGGCAATATTTCACCCCTCATCGGTTTGTATTGGTGAAGTTCAACGAAACAACCGGTTCCATCGGATACGAAGGGGACGATGCCCGCCTTTTTGAGGAGGAGCTTCAACGGTTGATGCATACGGAACGTCGGCCGGCCGGAGAGGCGACAGCTACTTCTTCCCTCGTATTAGGTTCGGCGGGAGGCGCAGGGGAAACGAGGCTTTATGTGGGAGTCATGTCCGCGAATGGCGGTCCGATTTCGTTCGGTGAACGGGATCGATTCGCTTTATCGCTCATGTCGAAGTACGTTTCAATTTTTTACGAATATTTTCAGCTGCTGGAGAGCCGGTTGAAGGAGATGGAGCAGCGGGAAGCGAGCCGGACGCCTTGGCTGTCCAAGCTGTTTTTGCAAATGGCGGAGAAAGAACGCAAGCGGCTGGCTTCCGATCTGCATGACGAAGTTTTACAAGAATTGCTGCACATCCGGCGAATGCTGGACCGAACGCAGGCCGAGCAATGGGACGAATACAAAGAGGGGATCCGGCTCGGATTGGACAACGCGGAGTTTATGATTCGGGAAACGTGCCGTGAGCTGATGCCGTCGTTCTTATCCGGCCAAAACGTGCTCCACGCGGTTTCCAAGCTGGTGGAACGAACGAGATTGCGAGCCGATTTTTTGCTGGAATTTCATCCGCTGCCGCTATCCGCAAACCTTAGCGACGAGCAGTCTACGGCGGTCTACAGGGTCGTGCAGGAACTCATCAACAATGCGATGAAGCACTCGGAAGCCCGACGGGTCGTACTGGAGATCGGGCAACTGGAGGGAGACTTGCAAATCCGATATGCGGATGACGGGAAAGGCATGGAGACCGGCACCGATTTCGCTTCCGAGAACCGGTTCGGATTGAGAGGCATCGCCGAAAGAATCCATATGGTGGGCGGCGAAGTGTCGGTGACATCCGAACCGGGCCAAGGGGTCAACATCCGGTGTACTTTGCCGGTCTAGTCGGCCGACTGTGAGATCAGGTTCAGCCATTTCAACTCAATCCCTTTGATCACCGCTTCTTGCCGGGAGGCTGCGCCCAGTTTCTCGAACAACCGGGAAATCATATATTCGACATTGCGCTGGCTCATAAAAAGCCGGTCCGCAATGTCTTTATTTTTGTACCCTTGCGCGATCAGCTTCAGGACGTTCAGTTCTTTGTCCGATAAAGACCGATTCAAGTCTCCGCTCTCCGATCCGGGGCTTGCGGACAGGTGATTTTTCGTTCTCAATTGCCGGGCGAGAGGAAGAGGGAGAACCGTCAATTGCTGCATCGCCAGGTGGAGGCTGAATATAAACTCCTGCCCCCCCATTGACTTTTCCAAAATACACGCCGCTCCCAGCTCGATCAGCCGGTCGTAATGCTCCGATATGTCTTCGCCGGTCAAGATGACGATGGTAGCCTCCGGGCAGCGTTGCAAGGCGGCTTCCGTCAATTCAAAGCCGTTCATGCCCGGCAGCTTCAGATCGAACACAAACAGATCGAACGAGGATTGCTCCATATGACTCAGCGCTTCCGCTCCGCTGGAAGCCGCCGTGACGCGGAAACCGTTCTTCTCGAGAATCATGGAAGTGCCGGCCAGGAATGTCCGGTGGTCGTCCACCAATAAAATATGTTTCACAAACGCTTCCCCCAACTTTGCGGCTTTCTGAATGATTTCAGTATATCATGCCGGTTTCAACCAAACACCGAAGCCGTTCCCGAAAAGACCGAAATGCATTCGTCTCGCTGCCGAAAAAAAGATTGCGCGGTTTCCCGGAACGATTTCGGTGAGCTTTCGGTGACCGCCGTGTTACGTTGAAGGCATGAAACGGTAAAGGGGAAGCGGAATATGGAAAAACGTTTGAACTATCTGGATCGGTTGAAGGTGTATATGACCGTGTTGGTGATTCTCCATCATACGGCGATCACTTATGGCGGAGCAGGAGGCTGGTACTACTACGAGCATCAGGATAATGTGGTGGTGAACACGCTGCTCACGTTGTTTACGGCGGTGAACCAATCTTATTTTATGGGATTGTTTTTTTTCATTTCCGGTTATGTGACGCCTACTTCCTATGACCGGCACGGATGCGCCGGTTTTGTGAAAGCCCGCCTCATCCGGTTCGGAATCCCGCTGGTCTTTTATATGCTGGTGATCTCTCCCATTCTTCGGTACGTATCGACCGGCTTTAAAGGTTCATTCGGCACCTTTATAGAAGAAGAGGTCATCGGCCATCCTTTGCGGGGGTTGGTGGAATTTTCAGTCGGACCGTTGTGGTACTTAGAGGCGCTGCTTTTGTTTTTCGCCGGATATGTCGGCTTCCGGCTGCTGACTGCGGACAAATTTCGGGGAAGACCGCTCGCATTGACGCCTCGTGTGATTACCCGCTATGTTGTCATCGTCGTGGCGGCCAATTTCCTGGTGCGTCTGGCGTTTCCGGTAGGTACGGAATTTCTGAATTTGCAGCTGGGTTACTTTCCGGCCTATATCGGCCTGTTTATGGCGGGTATCGCGGCTTACAGGGGGAATTGGCTTGGACAGCTCTCCAACCGTGCGGCCAGGAAATGGCTGTGGACGGCCATCGGGCTCATCGTCTTGATGCCGGCGGGGATGGCGATCGGCGGGGCGCTGGAAGGAAACACATCGGTATTCATGGGCGGGTGGAACTGGCAGTCGGCTTTCTATGCCGCGCTCGATCCTCTGATGGGGCTGGGCATATCCTACTTCCTGCTGGTATGGTTCCGCGAGCGTTGGAACGGCGCGTCGAGGGGAATCACCCCATGGCTATCCGCCAATGCGTTCCTCGTGTATATCCTGCACGCGGCGTTCGTTACTTACGCGGCATTTTCGCTTCGCCATCTGGGTTGGCACCCGCTCGTGAAATTCGGCTTGACCGGATGCGCCGCCGTTGTTCTCTCGTATACGGCAGCTTCGATCATTCGGCAGGTTCCTGGCGTCAAACAGGTCGTTTGAGAAACGAACCTTTCTAGAATTTATGTCCGCAAAATACACTTTCTTCGGGTAGGAGATGACCCATGAAGGAAGTGTCTTTTAATTCATTCCAATTTCTCGATTTACAAAAATGTAAAATTAAAGATTAGTAATCTATTATCAGGAATTGATGTTGACTTTTAACAGTCGTGTATATACTATATTTTTACATCATTCATGTTTCCACACTGTAAGCGCTTTAATGTGTGGCTTTGTGCGGTATTTTAATTTTATTCCACAAGGGGGAATGAACGGGTATGTTTCAACGGAAAAAGTTTTCTGTCATTCTTGTCGTTATGGTTCTAATCGGCAGCACATTGCTGGCCGCCTGCTCCTCGGATAAGAAAGGGGAACCAAGCGCAAGCGTCTCTTCGCCGAGTAATTCGGCAACACCCGGCGAATCGGCATCGCCGTCGCCATCAGCAGACAAGCCGAAAGAGAAAGTCACACTCGATTTCTGGGCACACTGGGGCTCGACGACACGCCGTCCGATTATTGAGAAAATCGTAAGCGATTTCAACGCCTCCCAGGATCGTATTTTCGTGAAATATTCGTTCCAGCCGTTCGGCGAAGGTTGGACGAAGGAACTGGCGGCGATCGCCGCGGGCAATCCGCCCGACGTCATTATCCAAGATATTTTTACGGTCGGGCAGCGCGCGGAAAAGAAGCAGGCCGTGAACCTCTCCGAATTCCTCAGCAAAGATCCGTCGGTGAAAGACCGCTTCTTCGAACAGCTTTGGGACACCGTACTTTACAACAATGAGCCTTATGCGCTGCCGTTCAATACGGACACGCGTTTCCTGTACTACAACAAGAAAGCTTTCGCGGAAGTCGGATTGGATCCGAACTCGCCTCCGACAACGTGGGCGGAGCTTGAGACATTCGCGAAGAAGCTGGATAAGAAAAACGGCAAGAGATATGACAGAATCGGTTACCACGCCAACAATGCCGGCGGTTGGGACCTGTGGGTTCAAAACTCGGACGGCAAACTGCTGATCGACAGAGAGGGTCCGCATTACAACTCGGATGCGAAAGTGGAAGCATTGAAATGGGTCAAAGGCTGGGACGACCGCTTGGGCAAAAAGGAAATGGACGCGTTCAAAGCGACGTTCGGCAGCAAACAAAACGATCCTTTCGTCATCGGGAAGTTGGCCATGACTGTTCAAACCGGTACGTTTTTCGCGCAAATCAAAGATTTTATGAATCCTGACGACATCGGCTTCGCTCCGGTACCCGAAATGAAGCCCGGCTCGGGCAACTGGACGTTCGGCGGCGGCTTCACGCTCGAAATTCCTTACGGCGCCAAGCATCCGGAAGAGAGCTGGGAGTTTATGAAATATATGACGGATATCGCAGCGCAAAAGTATTGGGGCCAATATTTGTTCGACAACATCGCGAACAAAGAAGCGGCGAACGACCCCGATCTCTCGGCGAATCCGGTATACAAATTCGCGACTGAAAACATGAAGTGGACGCTGATCAGCCCGGTGCCCAACAATGCGCCCGATTACAAAAATATCGCCAATCCTTTCATTGAGAAGGCTCTGCTCGGGCAAGAAGATCCGAAAAGCGCGCTCGATAAAGCGCAGGCAGGCGTCGAGAATTTAATGAAGACTACGAAATAAGCGAGCTGAGGGAGGGGTGGGTGTACCAAGCCACTCCTCCCCTTTCTTTGTCGTTCAGCCGCCGGAAGGAGGATGTACATGAGTTTGCGCCAATCGCCGTCAGCCGGTAGAAGAAAAACACGCTTGTCTCTCGAGCGCAAGGAAGCTTTGCAAGGATATATGTTCGTGTTGCCGTGGATTCTGGGGTTTATCGTTTTCACGTCGGGGCCTTTGCTGTTTTCGCTATACGTCAGCTTCACCAATTACGATTTTACATCCCGGATGGATTTCATCGGCCTGCGCAATTACGAGCACATGTTTGATGAGGATCCGCTCTTCTGGCTTTCTTTGAAAAATACGGCTTTCTATGTAGTACTGATGGTGCCGCTCACAACGATCGCCTCCGTCTTTCTGGCGACGCTGCTGAATCAAAAAATTCCGGGCATGCGAATTTTCCGCACCGTTTATTATTTGCCCGCCGTCCTGTCCGGGGTTGGCGTCTACATGCTATGGATGCAGCTGTTAAGTCCCGATTCGGGCCTTGTAAACGTCGTGCTTTCCTGGTTCGGCATCGAGGGCCCGGGATGGCTGTTTGACGCCAATTGGACGAAGCCGGCCATCGTGTTTATGAAAATGTGGAGCGTAGGCGGAGGCATGCTCATGTACCTCGCCGCGCTGCAGAACGTTCCCGAGCAGCTTTACGAAGCGGCCGAGCTGGACGGTGCGGGCGTGTTCCGCCGTTTCCGGCATATCACGCTTCCCATGATTACGCCGGTCATATTTTTTGAAGTCGTCACGACGTTGATCGGCGGATTTCAAATTTTCCAGGAAGGTTACGTCATGTCCGCGGATCCGACAACGCCAGGCTCCCCGATGAATTCGCTGCTGTTTTATAACCTGCATATGTACCTGAAAGCTTTCCAGGTGTTCCAGATGGGTTACGCCTCCGCGATGGCCTGGTTCCTGTTTGCGATCGTCCTCGTCATCACGCTGCTGAATATGTGGATTTCGAAGTTTTGGGTTCATTACGAGGGAGGTGACGGCCGATGAACAGCGCGCTTGATTGGAAAACCGGCAGCTATTATCAAAACCGCCGCTTACAGCAAAGAATCAAAAAAGCGGTGTTGTTTATCGTACTGTCGGCTGTCGGCTTGACGTTCGTCATTCCGTTCTGGTGGATGATCTCCACTTCTCTGAAATCGATGGACGAGATCATGCAATACCCGCCTTCCTTTCTCCCGGGGCATTGGCGCTTTCACAATTACGTGGAAACCTGGACCTCAATCGACTTTACCCGGTTCACGCTGAATACGTTAATGGTTGCGTGCATTTCCGTTACCGCGCACGTCATTTCCAATTCATTCGTCGCTTACGGTTTTGCCAAGATCCGTTTTCCGGGCCGCAATATCCTGTTTTCCATCGTGCTCTCCACGATGATCATTCCCGGGTTCGTCACTTTGATTCCGCAGTATATCATGTTCGCCAAGATCCATTGGGTGGGCACTTATTTGCCGCTCACGGTTCCGGGTTTTTTCGGAAACGCGTTTCAAATTTTTTTGCTCCGCCAGTTTTATTTGGGCATCCCGAATGAATTGATTGAAGCCGCGAAAATCGACGGAGCGAACCATTTCTATATTTGGCGGAAGATTATGATTCCTCTGTCTTTGCCGGCGATTATTATGGTCGCCATTTCAACCTTCACCGCTTCATGGAACGATTTTGTCGGACCGGTCATCTACCTCACGAACGAGAGCCATTACACGCTGCAAATCGCACTGCAGTCCTTCAAGGTCAGTTCGGGCCTGAACCAATGGCATTATTTGATGGCGGGTTCCGTCATTGCGCTGACTCCGATCGTGGTCATGTTCTTCCTTTTCCAAAAATACTTCATCCAGGGCATGAACATTTCGGCGGGAACGAAAGGATAGCGGACGCTTATGACCGAATTCGCTGACGGAAGTTGAGGAGGATATAAGATGCTGGTTGTGCAACGTCGTAATCAGATCAAGGAAATGGTTTTGACAGAACGAAGCGTGAAGGTGGCCGATTTGGTCAAAGAATTCAATGTTTCCGAGGAAACGATCCGGAGGGATTTGAACCAACTGGAACGGGAAGGAATCATTCAAAAAAACTACGGAGGCGCTGTTTTGACGGACGAATTCGTCAACGGGATGACGGCGATTCCTCCCGTGCAGCAGCGGAAGTTTCAATTTTTCGAAGAGAAGGACGCCATTGCCCGTCACGCCGCCTCTTACGTGTCCGCCAATCAGGTCGTTATTCTCGACTCCGGCTCCACCACATGGTGCGTGGCCCGGCACTTGAAATCGGTTCCGAATCTCATGGTCGTGACCAACGGTATGGACGTGGCGGAAGAAAGCAGCCAGAACGAAGGGGCGTCCGTGTTCGTCATCGGCGGGAAATTGATCAACAAGTCGATGAGCCTCGTCGGCCCGCAGGCGGAATTCGAGCTGCAAAAATACAATGCCCATTTTGCTTTTTTGGGCACATCGGGCATTTCTCAGCGCAAAGGCTTCACGAGTTCCGACTTGTACGAAGCGGAGGTCAAGCGGGCGATG
This sequence comes from Cohnella pontilimi, assembly GCF_005049045.1. Classification (GTDB taxonomy): domain Bacteria; phylum Bacillota; class Bacilli; order Paenibacillales; family Paenibacillaceae; genus Cohnella; species Cohnella pontilimi. The sequence goes on along the minus strand of NZ_SUPK01000006.1, from coordinate 91,787 downwards.
ATTGCGGCCGGACAAAAAGTCGCGATTGTCGCCGATCACAGCAAATTCGAGAAGCATGGGCTGATTTCGTTTTCGAGCTTCCAGGATGTTGATATCTTGATTACCAGCACCCTCGCCGATCCCCGGATTTTGGATGATATCCGCCAAACCGGCGTGGAAGTCGTGCAAGTGCCCGTCGATCGAAATTCCTGAGCGGTCTACCCGAATAGCACCACAAACAACCCCCTTGCAGATGCAAAGGGGTTATCGTGTTTACGTTTCCATATTCAATAAGCGTCCACACCGAGCCTCTTGATCGTCTCTTCGATGAAGTAAGGTTCGTCGTCCGGCGTGCGGGACATGATCAGGTTGTCCTCTACCACGACAGGTTTATCCAGGAATACCGCTCCATCCACGGCGATCTCTTCGGCAATGCCGGGATAGGAGGTGAATGACTTATTTTTCAGCAGTCCGGCACGCTGAAGAACCTGTGGTCCGTGGCAGATGGCGGAGATCGGAACGCCTTGGCCATCCGCTTCCTGGACGAATCGGATGATAGCGTCACTCTCGCGCAGATGGGAGGGAGATTTGCCTCCGGGAATAATAACGGCCGAAAACTCCGAGGGATCGGCTTCTTCCGCCGACATGTGCGTCGTGTAGGAGACGGTGCCTCTTTTACCCGTGAGCTCGACCCCTTTTTCCAAACCGATGATCACCGCGTCGTTGCCGTTTTTGACGATCGCTTCGTACGGATTTTTCATTTCCGAATCTTCAAAGCCTTCGGCCAACAGAAACGCGACTTTTTTGGATCCTTGTGCCATCGGAATTCACTTCCTGTTCCGTAGGTTTGCCCGTAAATTCAGGCTTATGCCTAAATACCCGCTGTCCCGTCGCTCTAAACGGCTGAGCTTGGCGGATAAAACAAGGCGTTTAGTGAAAGATGAGGAGGCGGAGCCTATTGCGGCCCCCTCCACTTGCGGAACGGAAAGGAAGGATTACAATGCTTAGAAAAATAGGCGTGTTGACGTTAGCCGCGGCGGTATGGATGATCGGCAGTCCGGCTTTGGGCGCTGCGGCTGCGAAGCCAGACGAGGCGCCGGCGGGGAGGCTTGCCGCCTCCCGGCACATCGCGATTGTAATCGACGATTTCGGGAACGGCATGAAGGGAACCGGGGAAATGCTGCGGCTCCCTGTGAAGTTTACGGCAGCAGTGATGCCGTTCCTGCCGACCACGCGGCGCGATGCGGAGGCAGCGCATGTCCAAGGCCACGACGTCATCATCCATCTGCCGATGGAGCCGAACCGCGGGAAGGCCAGCTGGCTCGGACCGGGCGCGATTCTGACGAGCCTGCCGGATCAAGAGATTCGCCGGCGGGTGTTGGCCGCCATCGAGAATGTTCCTTATGCGATCGGCATGAACAATCATATGGGATCTAAAGCGACCTCGGATGAACGCGTCATGCGGATTGTACTGGAGGTTTGCAAGGAGAGAGGGCTGTTTTTCCTGGACAGCCGAACTTCCTCCCGCAGCGTAGTACCCCAAGTGGCGCAAGAGTTAGGCGTGCCGATTCTTCGGAACGATGTTTTTCTTGACGAAGTTTATACGCACAGGCATGTATCGCGCCAAATCTCCGTGGTTCGCAAGGAACTGCTGAAGCGGGCCGCATGTGTCGTCATCGGCCATGTGGGCCCGCCCGGCTTGATTACGTCCGGAGAACTTAAAACCGCGATCCCGAAACTGCAAGCCGAAGCCACGTTCGTGCGGCTGTCCGAGCTGCTGCCGTTCTCCGGCCTGCTTAGGGCGCAAAGCAGCGGTAAGCGATAATGCCGGCGGCAATCGCTTCTGCGATCCGCGTCTGGCCGCGCTTGGAAGTCAGCATGGCACGGTCGGCAGGATGACTGAGGAAGGCGGTTTCCACGATGACGCTGGGTGCTTTCACGTGGTTCAGCAAATAAAATTTGTTGGACGGCCTGTGCAGGGTGCGGTTTCCTTGCAGCCTGTTCAAGCTCCCTTGAATCATCGCCGCAAGAAGAGCGCTTCGCCCTTCTCGGCGATGGATGACCAACGCTCCTCTGTCGCGGCTATCCGCCCAGTTGACATGGATGCTCACGAACATCCGGGCCTCAATCTCATCCGTCAAGCTGCGCCGCTGGGACAAGTCCCGGCGATGCCGGGAACGGACGGCGTGCCACCGGTTGTCGTCGCTGAGCGCATAGTCGCCGGTACGGTTAAGCACCGCCCGCACTTTATAACTGCGCAAAATGAGGTACAGCTTTTTGGCGATAGCCAGGTTGATATCCTTCTCCATGATGTCGCCATAGTGCGTTCCGCCGTCGACTCCGCCGTGGCCGGCATCGATCAGCACGTCCGCTGCCGGTACCGCCCAATAGATGTCTTCCGGTACGACTCGCCCGGTCTCCATCGCACCTGTTCCGTACGGCGGATATGTCCAACCGGTTCCCGCCGTCAACAGGACAGCGGCAAGCGCGATACCCAGCATTCTTCGCATAACCGTTCCTTCTTTCGTGTCGGATGTCCCTTTAGCGTGGCACCGATACGTGCGGCTCATTCGGCGGAAGGCCAGAAGCAGGTGCGGCGCTCGTTTGAACGGCGCCCGTTCGGGGCAGACTAACAGGCAGAAGGAGGCGATTGCGGATGAGCGACGGTTCGGAGTACATCAAATACGTGACGAAGCGTGTTGTGACTTACTGGGAAACGCCGAAAGCTCCCGAGCAGCGCCGTCTCGTGCGGCAGCGTCGGGAGCCTTGGGTCACCCGTTGGTTCGGCCAACTGCTGCCGATCGGCATTCGGGTGTGGTTAAGCGGCCGTAAATCCGATTCCGTGAGATCGGAGGTCATGGAACTCACGGAAGGCGCACCGGATTATCGGTAGAATCGGCCTAACGTTGTGAGGGTTTTGAGCGGGATGTATCGGGTGCCCGACATGTCGAGCGCGATATCGAGCCGTCCCCCGGTCCACCGCTGGAAGCCGGTCACGGGGAGCGCATACAAGATCGCGTCGCCGAACGGCTCGGACACGTAACGAAGATGCTGTTTGCTGCGGATACGGGTTTGCAGCTTAGCGGCGTCCTGAACGGAGAACGGCTTCTCGCCGGTAAGCCAAGGCAATCTTTCATAAGGATCGAAAGCGGATTTCAGCCACGAAGTGGAGACGCCTGGCCCTGCGGCGGATACGGGGACGGGTGTCTTTTTGGCTTGCAGGTTGAATATCTTATCGTTCATCGGCAGCAGCTCGCCGGTTTTGGCGTCCAGCCAGTAAGTTTCGGAGTAAATCGTGACTTCCCAAAAGGCTGCGAACGGATGAAGGTAGTGTTTTTGCACGGTCATGTAGGATGGCGACTTCGATGTAAGAAGTCCGTTTTCCTTGAGCGTCCGCTTCAATGCGGTTTCAGAAAACAATGCGGCGGGGCCGGTGCCGTATTCGCCAAGCCGGAACGATCCGTCCGCGGCAGCCTGCACCACCATGTATCCAACCGTCTTCCCGTTCGCCGACAGGAGCACAAGCCAGCTGTGCGTTCCCGGACCGAGCGCCTGGATATCCGAAGCCGCGGTTTTCCAAGACGTAAAAGGCTGGCGCTTGGACAACTCGGAGACCCATACCGTGACCTGCTTGGCCAGCGCGGAAGGCGGTTCGGTAACGCTGGTCGGCGGCACCGTAGCCGGCGATACGGCGAAGCTTGGCAGGGGAACCGAAATCAGCAGAATGAACATGAGCAGCAACGTGCGAAACGCCATCCGACGGTAACTTGTGTTGGACATCGAGGATCACCTGCTTAGCGCAATTATAGTTGGACCGGACTTCATTGTAAGGGACAAGCCTCGCCGATGCTGTTGAACACTGTCGGTTGAAAGGGACGAGGGTCGGTTCTGTTTTTGCCGAAAAATCGCGAACGCTTCCGGAACGGTGAGGCAACTATTCGCACTAATCGATGCCGGGGAGATGAAAGATTCCGCAATTGACGATCGATACAGCCACGCGCGGCCGGTATTGCCAGTCGATTTCTTCTTCCCGCTGCTTCTGTCTGGTCTGCAGAACCGCTTTCTGCTCGTCATCCTCAGTGGATCTCTCAAGCAGAGGTCCGTAATACTGATTTATCCGATTCCGCTCCTCCTGACGCCGATTCTCCGCTTCGACCGCCCAACCAAAATCGCTTGTTTTGATTTTTCGTTCCAAAGCGTTCTCCAGCTGGGATAGTCCTTTGCGCAGGGAAAGGCCGTTGCGGAGCAGATGGATGTTGGCGGGCAGGCGGGGGGTCAGCCGTTTGTCTTTCAGTCCCTCGTAAAATTTGTCGTCGATGACCCCGGTCGCCAGCGAAATTCCCCAGCCATACAGCTCTTCCCGTTTCATATCGCATTCGTACCCGACTTTGAAGTTGACCCCCAGCCAAGCCGTGTAGGGCTGAGAGCCGAGCGGGTCGCGATGCCCTCGCGGGGGCTCCTCGAACATCGTGACATTTCGGCCCGCTTGCCGCACCGCATCGAACAGCTGCGTCAATCGGCGCGATCCGAAATAGATTTCTTCGCGCGCGACTCTGACGCCGCCAGTGACGAGGGAAGTGAGCGGAGTGGAGGGAATCCCGGCCTCGGGTACGGGCGCTTTTTCGAAAATCCACGTATACGTCATCGTTTCCGGAGCCACTCCGCATCGGTCTACGAAGCTCCAATAAAAGGGCCGGTTCGTGAGCGCCCGGTCGGCGTCGGGGGACAGCTTAACGGTGATATGGTTCGGGCTTTTTTCGAGGATCTGGCATCCGGTTGCTTCTATATAGGAAAGAACGAATTTTTGGATCTGCTTCACGTTCATGTCTTCGTCCCCCGCTTGGACTTGCCGCGCTGCTCCAGCAACGTGTCCCCGAGTCCGTCCAGCCGCTTGCGCAGCTCTTCACCATCCGCAGCTTCCAACACCATTTTGGCCAGCCGGTGCTCCCAGGACTCCTCTTGATCGAGCCTTTGCACAATTTCATCCAATTCGCCGATGACCATCTCAAACATGTTGATTTTTTCGTGGAGCAGATGTACGATATGTTCTTCGATTGTGCCGACGGTGCACAGGTTGTAGATGTTCACGTCTTCCTTCTGTCCGAGCCGGTGAACGCGGCCGATCCGCTGCTCCACCCGCATCGGATTCCACGGCAGGTCGAAATTGATGATGTTCCGGCAAAATTGCAGGTTGATGCCTTCGCCCCCGGCCTCCGTGGCGATCATCACTTGCGCGCGTCTGCGGAACAGGTCCATCATCCAGTCTTTTTTGCCCCGGTTCATGCCGCCCCGGTAAGGGACGGCTTGAATGCCGTGCTCATTAAAAAAGCGGAGCAAATAGTTCTGCGTCTGGCGGTACTCGGTGAAAATAATCGCTTTCTCGTCGCCCATCGCTTGGAGCAGCTCGATCGTTTTTTCTCCTTTGGTGTTGGACTTGATGTTCCGGATGAGCTCGACGAGTTCCCAAATCCGCGCTCTTAATGGGGATTCCTCTTGCGTTTTCTTAAAGAGGTTCACCAACGTAAGGAACACGGCGTCCCGGCTGGAGCATACTTCGCGCTGCAGGGTGACCATGGACAGCATGCTGGCGATATCTCCGCTCTCGGCTTTCACGTGCTGACGGACGTAGTCGGTAACGCCTTGGTATAACGCCATCTCCTCCTCCGACAGATGAAGGGGAACGTTGGTGACGAAGCGCCGGGTGAATTCCACTCCGCCGTCGCTTCTGCGATTGCGGATCATGACTTGGCCGAGACTTTCCTGGAGCTTAGCTTCGTTCTTCGGTACGCGCCGGTCGACGACGTGATTCGCGGCGAAATCGCCTTCGGCGCCAAGCTGTCCGGGCTTGAGCAGGGTGATCAGGTTGTAAAGCTCCGAAAGATCGTTTTGCACCGGAGTGGCGGTGAGCAGAAGGCAATATTTTTTTCGAAGTTCATTAATGAATTTATAGTTGCTGGTTCGCTTGTTTTTCAGCTTGTGGGCTTCGTCCACGATCAGCATGTCAAACTCGTTATCGAGCAGGATTTGGCGGTGCGGATCCCGTTTGGCGGTATCCATGGAGGCGACCACGATATCGCTGCCCCAGGAATATTCTTTTTTCTGCGGTACCGCGGGCAGATCGAACTTGTTGGCGAGCTCGCGCACCCATTGGAGCACCAAGGAAGCCGGCACCAGAATGAGAACCTTCCGCACAAGCCCGCGAACCCAATATTCTTTCAGGACAAGACCGGCTTCGATCGTTTTGCCCAAACCGACTTCGTCGGCTAATATGGCGCGGCCCCGCATCTCGTGCATTACCTTTCTCGCGGTTTCGATCTGATGGGGCAGCGGCGTGAAAGCAGGAAGCAGGCGCGTGCACTGAAGCTCGTGGAAATCGCTGACGCGATTCGCTTCTTCGGCTTCCAAGGCCAGACGGTACATCTGCCAGTCGTCCCACGGACCGTTGCGTTCTACGCGGCGCTCCAATTCTTCGAATACGGTGCGGTTAAACTTCAGCTCCACCAACGGATGCACGAGACGAGGCGGCGTGTCGGAGCCGGGGGTGCCAAGCTGTTGGCCGGCGGAAAATGCGTCTTTGGTCACGGGTGCCGGGTCGGCTTCGGAAGACGTACCGGACGGCATGCCGGCGGGCGATAGATGGGGGAAGTGCAACGACATGTCCTCCTAAAGGTTGGAAGTTAACTCTTAGTATGAGCAATGCCGCGGTTTTCGAAACCATCGTAAAAAAATGAGCAAAAGAGCGAAATTCGGAGGTTGTTCGAGCTAGGCTGACAAGGTTCGCTAATTTATGAGTTATGTCCTATAGCTTCACAATATCTGGTATAGTATAATGGCATTCGTACACAATATGTTGTACAATTTACATATGCCTTATAAATGTTCGGCTTGCATCAGCAGCAATAAATAACAGCGTTCGGGAGGGATTTCCGGGTGAATTCGACGGAAACGAAGGGACTTACTGGACTTAGTGAAAAGATCTTTTTGGATCGCTATGCCTGGAAAAATGCGGACACCAGCGCGGCGAAAGTGGGCGACGTCGTCCTCGTACTGACGAAGGACGATCCGAAATTCCCCGCCAAAGACGTTGGCGAAGTGGTGAAGCGTGAAGGTAATAACGTAACGGTTAAACTGCGCAACGGAGATCTGGTGGAATCCACGGTCGAGAAGCTCACGCTCACGATCGAGAAAACACCGGAGCAAATGTGGGACCGTCTGGCGGGCGCCATGGCTTCCGTCGAAACTTCTCCGGAGAAGCAGAAAGAGTGGGCGGACAAGTTCCGCTGGCTGCTCGACGACTGGAAGCTCGTTCCGGGCGGCCGGATTGCGGCAGGCGCGGGCGCAAGCGACGAACTGACGCTTTTCAACTGCTATGTGATCCCTTCTCCTCATGACAGCCGCGGAGGCATCATGGAGACGTTGTCCGAAATGACCGAGATCATGTCCCGCGGCGGCGGCGTTGGTATTAACCTGTCGTCCCTGCGTCCCCGCCGTTCGGTGGTTAAAGGCGTGAACGGTTCTTCCAGCGGTGCAGTATCCTGGGGCGGCCTGTTCAGCTACACGACCGGCCTGATCGAGCAAGGCGGCAGCCGCCGCGGCGCCCTGATGCTCATGATCAACGACTGGCATCCGGACCTTCTCGATTTCATTACCGTTAAGCAAACGATGGGCCAAGTGACCAACGCCAACTTGTCGGTCTGCGTGAGCAACGCGTTCATGAAAGCCGTCAAAGAAGACTTGGATTGGGACTTGGTGTTCCCGGACAAGAACGATCCGGAATACAACGAGCTGTGGGACGGCGACCTTGACAAGTGGAAGAAGCACGGCAAAGCCGTCGAGCACTATCGTACCGTCCGCGCACGCGACGTATGGCACACGATCATTGAATCCGCTTGGAAATCCGCGGAGCCGGGCGTCGTGTTCATGGAATACTACAATCAAATGTCCAACAGCTGGTACTTCAACCCGATCATCTGTACGAACCCGTGCGGTGAGCAAGGTCTTCCGGCTTGGGGTGTCTGCAACCTGTCGGCGATCAACCTGTCCAAGTTTTACGACGCGGAGAATCATGACGTAGCTTGGGACGAGCTGTCCAAAGTGGTTCGTTATTCCACGCGTTTCCTGGACAATGTCATCGACAAAACGCCGTATCATTTCCCGGAGAACGAGCGCAACCAGAAGAACGAGCGCCGCGTAGGTCTCGGTACGATGGGTCTGGCCGAGCTGATGATCCGTCTGGAAATCCGTTACGGCAGCGTGGAATCGCTGGACTTCCTCGATAAGCTGTACGGCTTCATGGCCCGCGAAGCTTATCTCGCTTCCACCGAAATCGCAGCGGAAAAAGGCTCCTTCCCGGCATTCGAAGCCGACCTGTTCCTTCAAAGCGGCTTCATGAAGAACATGGTCGAGGTATATCCGGAAGTCGGCGATGCAGTCCGCAACCGCGGCATGCGTAACGTCACTGTCATTACCCAGGCGCCGACCGGCTCCACGGGTACGATGGTGGGCACTTCGACCGGCATCGAGCCGTACTTCGCGTTTGAATATTTCCGTCAAAGCCGTCTGGGCTTCGACAAACAATATGTCCCGATCGCTCAGGAATGGAAAGACGCGCATCCGGGCGAAGAACTGCCGGAATGGTTCGCCACGGCGATGGATCTGAAAGCGATGGATCACATCCGTGTGCAAGGCGCGATTCAGCGCTGGGTCGACAGCTCGATCTCCAAAACGGCGAACGCTCCGCATGATTTTACCGTAGAAGAGACGAAAGAGCTTTACGAGAAAGCGTTCGAGCTCGGTTGCAAAGGCGTCACGATCTACCGCGACGGCAGCCGTGACGTGCAGGTTCTGAGCACGTCGAAGGATGAGAAGAAAGAAGAAGCCGCCGCTCCGGCAGCTCCAGCAGCTTCGGACGATAAAGCGGTCAGCGAGTTGGACGCGACGCTGAATGCCGGCGTTACGCCTGCTCAAGCTCAATCGTTCGGCAAGCAGTACAAGAGCCGTCCGAAAGTATTGCGCGGAGCGACGTATAAGTACAACACGCCGTTCGGCATGGCGTACATCACGGTCAACGATATCGACGGCACGCCGGGCGAAATCTTCCTGAACGTAGGCAAAGCCGGCTCCGACGTATTCGCGATGGCGGAAGCGCTCGGCCGCGTATGCTCGCTGTTCCTCCGGTACGGCGACCATGGCGACAAAGTGCAGCTGCTCGTGAAGCACTTGAAGGGCATTGGCGGCTCCGGCGCAGTCGGCTTCGGCCCGAACCGCGTCGAGTCGATCGCAGACGCCGTGGCTAAAGCGCTTGAAACGCACGCCGGATTCATCGATGTTGAACATGCTGCGGCGTTGGAAGCTTCGAGCTCCGTATCCGCCGCCATTCCGGCCGGCCACAATCATAAACCGTACCAGTCCAAGGACTTGTGCCCTTCCTGCGGATCCGCCTCGCTGCTGAACGTAGAAGGCTGCAAGACTTGCGCGAACTGTGGCTATAGCAAGTGCAGCTAATGCAATAGACCCCGGCGACGGGGTCTTTTTTTTGTGCTCATGGAAGCTGCCAAAATGGCCACAACTGACGCAGAAGTCCAGTCGATCCTAAGATCGGATGGACTAAATTGAATTTCTTAGATTAATGACAGTAGAGTACATCGCTAAAAAAAGGTTAAGTTTTTATAATACCTAATATGACGGCAGGAGATGATCGTTTTGCATAAGGTACTAGGTATTGTCGTATTGATGGCGGTTGTCTTTGTAGGATGTACTCATAAGCCAGCACAAAGTTCGCCTTCTCCAAGTGGGGGTGGTCGTCTTGATGAAAGACTTACTTTGCAACAAGCACAAGAAAAAGTTCCTTTTACAATTCTAATGCCTAACCATTTACCAACCGGTGTAGTTTTCGAATATGCAAAAACTGCTGATGGCACAAATTATGTATTAGATGCAAAAGGTCCATCAGTTTTAATCATGTTTGCAGGTGGTGGGCAAGGCTTCGGTGTAGTTGAACAACAAGGGGTAATGGGACATTTAGATCGGGGAGTAATAAAAAAAGTAAGTGTTAATAATACCGAGGCTGAGTATTCGGAAAACGAAAAGCCGTTTGAGACTAATTTGTTATGGCAAGAAGGAAATGTTGTTTGTCGTATTTATTCGAATATGCATAGTTCGTTTGCCAAAGAAAAAGGATTGATCGAAATTGCTTCAAGTTTTAAGTTTGTGCAATTTCCTTAAACGGATATTAATGGATCGATGCGGCGAGGCTTTTGGCACCCGGCCAACAAGGTGGGAAGATTTATATTTTTTTGTTTTTGCTGGTGATAGAATCTAAAAAATATCCCGCACCACTAACTCTTTGACATTCCATGGACGAATGACCGGACCTTCCACAATATCAGCATTCGCCTTTCTGACTTTATTGGTAAGCAAATCGATATTATCCGCCAAAAAGTTGACTTCAACTCCAAGCCCCTTCGGCACTTCAGCCGAAGCGCCAGCGATCAGCATGATATCTTGATATTTCTCCCCCCGTAAATGAGCCATTCCTGGCATTGAAAATACTACCTCTTGCTTTACGATACCATTTTACCGATTCTTCCATTCAGCATACAGGCATTTCGGTATCCTAGCAGCAGCGCCGATTTCAGCTGCGTGTAGATGAGAATATCGCCGCTCTTATGATCCCGTAGAGGGCCGAACAATTTGTCAAGAAACCCGGAATGCGCCTCGGTTTCCCCCATCAGGATACGGGGAATCAATAAATTCTCGTAGCTGCGAAAATCGTCGACTTCGCGGACTTGACAGAGCGATTCGATTTGTGAATAATAAAATGTAAGTAAGTACTTACAAAAGCAATGGGCGGGAAGGCAGGAACTATTCTTGAACCAAGCGGCAAGCACCGGCGACAAGTTAATATTGGCGGCGATCGACCTGATCGCGGAACAAGGGTATGACGGGACGACGACGAAGGAGATCGCCGCGGCGGCCGGAGTCAGCGAAGTGACGCTGTTTCGGCATTTCGGCAGCAAACAGTCGCTGCTCGTCGCCGCGTTCGAGCGGTACCATTACGCCGGCGAAATGACGAAGCTGTTTAACGAGCGTCTGACGTGGGACGTGCGGACGGATTTGCTGTTGATCGGACGGACGTATCATGCGATCATGAACCGGAACCGGAAGCTTCTCGCTATCGCGCAAAAGGGCGGAAGCCGGCTGCCCGAGGAAGTGCATAAGCACGCTTCGCAGCATCCGGTCCAACTGAAGAAGCTTCTGACGAACTATTTCTCGACGCTCCATGAACAAGGGAAAATCGCGCCGATCGATCCGGAAATTACGGCCATGTCGTTCATGTGGATGAATTTGGGGGCGTTCAGCAGCAACTTGTTGGAGTCGTCGAATTCGGACGTTACGCTCGACACGTTTATCGAGCAGAGCGTCGATCTTTTCGCTAGGGCGCTGGCTCCCTAGTTTTTTCTTACCCAAGATGTAAGTATGTACTTACATACAATGAAATGAAAGGATGTTCTCCTCATGCAGATTTCTTCCAAAGAACTCGCAGGCCGGCGCATCATGCGCGTCATGCTGTTCACAGCCGTCTTCAGCGCGATGAGCGTGCTCACGTTTAACATCGTGCTGCCGGAACTGAGAGCGGAATTTCAGATCGACTTGGCCCAGGCGAGCTGGCTTTCCTCCGGTTATCTTCTCGTTTATGCGATCGGAAGCGTCGTTTACGGTAAGCTGGCGAACCGGTACCGCCTGAAAAATTTGCTCACGTTCGGGCTACTCGCGTTTGCTGTCGGCTCGCTGGTTGGCTTCGCGTCGTCGACCTTTTGGCAAGCGTTGGCCGGCCGCCTCCTGCAGGCGGCCGGCGCGTCGGTCGTTCCAGCGGCGGCGTTGCTCATTCCGATCCGTTACTTTCCGCCAGAGCGGCGCGGCGGGGCGATGAGCATGACCGCTGCCGGCTTGGCGCTCGGCACCGCGCTCGGCCCCGTCGTGGCCGCGTTGTTGCTCGCCGTCCTGGATTGGCGCTGGCTGTTCGTTCCACCCGTTCTCGTTTTGTCATTGGTGCCGTTTTTCCAAAAATACGTGAACGACGAACCCGTCCCGAATCCCGGGAAGCTCGATTGGCCCGGGGGCGCTCTGCTTGCGATGACTGTGGCGCTCGCGCTGCTCGGCGCAACCTATTCGTCGGGCTGGTTGTTCATGGCGGCGGCCCTGACGCTATGCTTGCTCGTATGGCGGCTTGCGTCCGCGTCCGAACCGTTCGTACAGCCGGCAGTGTTCCGGAACCGGAGTTACTCGAGCGGACTGGCGATGGCGGCCCTGATTTCCTGTGTCGCGACCGGCATGGCGTTATTGCCGCCATTGCTGCTCGCCGACATCTACGGGCTTAGTTCCGAATGGATCGGCTTTGCGCTCGTGCCGGCCGCCGTCGCTTCGTCCGCGCTGAGCCGAACGGGCGGAAAGCTGGCGGACCGGAGGGGAGACGCCAGCCTGTACACGCTCGCATCCGGGCTGCTGATGCTCTGTTTCGCGCTGCTCGCCGCGTTTTCCGGCGCGGCACCCGTTTGGACGATTCCGTTGTTCCTGGTATTCGGCAACGTCGGCCAGACGTTCATCCAAGTCGCCGTCTCAAACTCGTTGTCTAAGACGTTGTCGAAAGAGCAAGCTGGAGTCGGCATGGGGCTGTTTACGATGACGAATTTTATCGTCGGCGGCATGGCCGCGAGCGTATACGGCTTGCTGCTCGAGATGGATGCGCCAGGCTGGAATCCGCTCGCCTCCGGTTCGAACGCCGGAATGTTCGCCAACGTGTTTTTGGGCTTCCTGATCCTTCACGCGGGATTGCTGGCGTATTACCGGATGCGGTTCCGTCCAGGCCGGCTTTCAGAGCCGCGGCTGTCGGCCGAAGGGAGGTGAAGGGGCATGGCGAAAACGGACGGTCCGGCGCTGGTTGAAACGGTTCGTTCCTGGCCCGGCGTGTCGCTTCGGCCGCATCGGTTCGGCGGGACGGAATTCGTCGTGAACGGGAAGGAAATCGGACATATGCATGGCAACCGATTGTTCGACCTTCTTTTGTCAAAATCCGAACGCGATCGGTGGATTGAAGAAGGGAAGGCAAGTCCGCATCATATATATCCCGATTCAGGCTGGGTATCCGTTTATTTGAAAACCGAGCAAGATATTGCCTGTGCCATTGAAATCGCGCGTTTTAAATATGATCAAATAAAATTGAAGGGTAGGCGTACATGAAGAAACCGCCCCCTATTCTGCGGGAGCGGTTTCCGAAGCCTTATGACATTTAGCGCACGACGCTGTAGGTATGAGTGACGACACCTGTAGGGAACGTCTCGGTCGCTTCCAGCTTCAGCTTGATCTTATCCATCCCCTCCGGGAACAAGCGCTGCCCGCTTCCAAGCACCACCGGGTAAGTCATCAGGCGGTATTCATCGATAAGATCAAGTTGGATGAGGGTTTTGATGAGTTCGAGGCTGCCGAAAACCAGAATGTCTTTGCCCGGCTGCTCTTTCAGTTTGTTGATTTCCTCCGCGATGTTGTCCCTAATCACGTGGGAATCTGGCCCCCAATCCGCCTTATCCAAGGTGCTGGAGACAATGTACTTGGGACAGTTGTTCATCCATACGCCATATTCGCCGGTTTGTTCGATCATGTTCGGCCAAGCTTCGGCAAATCCTTCATACGTTTTGCGGCCGAGCAGCAGTCCTTCGCCGTTTTTCATTTCGTTGAACTTGAAGTTGTTTTGCTCATCGGTACCGAACTCGAACGTCCACATCGGGGCTTCACACACACCGTCAAGCGAAATAAATTCCGATACGACAACTTTTCTCATCTTCCATTCTCCTCTTCGTTTTTTTGTGTTTCGGCTTTTGTCTGATCCAAATATACCCTATTAGTAATATTCCTGTCAGGTAATATTTAAATTTATTTGTAGTTAATATATAGATACAAAAGTTTTTGACATTTTTTATGTACTCGGATCCGTAAAATGCCCATCAATTGGATGGGCATATTTTGTTTTATTGAGCTTGGAGGATGTGGTGGGCCAGTTGAAAATGGAATTGGGTTTCCGGATTGTCCAATTGGTAGCCGCCCAGGGCGATGGCTCTATCTAACCTGTACCTTAAGGTTTTGGGATGAATTTTTAAGGTTTCGGACGTTTTTTGAATATGAAAGCCCATAGAAGCAAAAGTCAGCAGCGTGTGGATGAGAATATCGCCGCTTTTATGATCCCGAAGAGGGCCGAACAATTTGTCAAGAAACCCCGAATGCGCCTCGATTTCTCCCATCAGGATACGGGGAATGAATAAATCCTCGTAGCTGTGAAATTGGCCGTAACGGACGTAAGGGAGCAGGCTTCTTACTTCCTTATATGCGTGACGGGCGTTCTTGAACGTATGCAGGAGACTGACGGCCAACGAGATGTTCACATCTTTCATCGAATGCCAAATCTCTGCAGCCGAAATCCGCTCGGGAATTAAAAATACAATTTGATTTTGCATGAGAGAAAAAACGGGAGGGATTTGCAGGACTTGCATGCAACGTTTTAATCTTTCGGCGAGCCGCTCGCGTTTTAAAATACTTTCGCGGGACAGCGGGGTGGGAATGTTGATCACGATAATGCCGACGGCGTATTTGCCTTCGGAATCATACCCCAGTATACCTGCGCGGTGCAAGATTTGCGGTGTGGGATGAGACAGGCTTTCGAGCAAAGAATCCAGGAAGGAGTATCCTAACTGAAACTCTAAAGAAGTCAAAGCACGTTGCTGTGAAATGTGCAGCGCCATAATGAGAGAAGCGGATTGAATCGCCTGGAGATCCATATTCCTCAGAGATTGCTGGTCATCGATTATCCATAATAAGCTGACCAACTGTTTATCGACGGAGATCGGACAGAGAAGCCGTGCAGGCAGACCGGAATCCGGCATGGCGGGATATTGAATGGGTTTGGATAGGGAATGCAGAGGAATATGTTCGAGTTGTTCTTTACGAAAGAAAAATAGGTCTTGATTTGAACCTTGATTTTCTTGGGATCTGCTAGGGTTCGCATAATAAGCTGTCAAAATTGGACCTTCCGGATGCTGGACGATGACCGATCGTTCAATCAATTTCCCTAATATGGAGGCGATATCCTGCAGATCTTTCGCGTTTAAAGCAATTTCGATGAGTTTCTGATGAATATACTCGGATCGTTCCTGAAGATTATATTGGTAGGCCAAAATCGAGCTGAGTACCTCTTCTGTGACCGTGTTGAATTGGACTTCCCATGGGATTTCGATGATGGGAAACCTCAGCTCGTCCGCCGCTTTACATACAGAGAACGGCATATGGGTGAAATATTCAGGGACTGCCAGACCTAACCCGGCGAGCCCGCATTTAGACATTTCGCCAATGAGTTCCGTCAGTTGTTCTTCCTTTTTGGGCAATCCGAAGCCTGTCGTCAGAAGTAAATCTCCTGAACTGACACAAGATAACGGATCAGGCAAATCGACAATAGACACCCAGCGTATGGTTTTTTGGAGACCTTCAGCACCGGCGACCACCTTAGCATCTTGAAGCGAGGGCAATTGTAAGGCTTGAAGCAAGTTCATCTTCCTTCTCCCCTTCATATCCATTATCCATTATTGATAGCATACTACAGTTAAAATCATCCATAAAAGCAAATGTATTTCCATAAAGTTTTTTTTACAATAAAGACAATATTTCATGCGAACTCCAACTTTTGATTTTCGGTCGACGGTTCTGAGAGGGGGCTATCATTTTGAGTGAAGTCGTCGTATTGGGTGCAGTGGGAACCATTGGGAACATTATTGTAAGAGATCTTGTGGAAAGCGGCGTCGAAGTCATAGGTGCCGACTTGGATTTCAAGCGTCTCGATCAACTCAAAAATCAGATAAACAACAAAAATTTGAAAATATGTCCCCTGGATATCCGAAATCATGAGGCATCCAAAGATGTGTTAAAAAGCGCCAAAGTTTGTGTAAACGCTACCAATTATAAATTTAACACGGAGGTCATGAAAATTGCAGCAGAAGCAAAAGTAGATGTGCTGGATTTGGGCGGACTGTATACCGTCACGAAAGAACAATTGAAATTGGATCCGTTTATGAAGGAAGCAGGGGTGCTCTCCATTCCGGGCATGGGTTCCGACCCGGGGGTTTCCAATATATTAAGTAGATACGGTGTGGAGATGCTGGATCACGCCGAAGAAATCCATATTCGGTACGGATCCACCACAACAGGAGCAACATTCCCATTTGCCATTGATACGATTCTAGATGAAGCAACAAAGAACGCGATTGTCGTTAGAAACGGTCAACTGCTTGAAATTCCACCATTGAGCCATGAAGAAGAAACGAAGTTCTATGAAACGATCGGTGTTCAGACAACTTACTCCATCTTGCATTCTGAACTGGCCACTTTGCCGATCAGTTTTCCCCAGGTGAAGGAAATTACATACAAGGACACATGGGATCCTTCAACCATTAAATTTATCAGAATCCTGGAACATATGGGATTGCTAAATGATCACCAACCGGACAACAAAGTTTCTGCCAGACAAAAACTGGTCTCTTTCCTGAGAGAATCGATTTCCGAGAATCCCAGTTGGGGAACGGATGAACTGATGGTTGAGGTGAGGGGGCTGAAAGGAGGGAAAAAAGCAACGGTCAAATTTGAATTGTTATGCGGATGGCAAGAAGCATGGAATGTTAACGCATTGGCTTATGTGACCAGTATACCTGCATCTATTGTGGCCCAAATGCTGCTCAACAAAGAAATCGAAGGAAAAGGCGTCAAACCGCCGGAACAGTGCATTGATCCTGCGAAGTTTGTCTCTTATTTGACGCAAAAGAACGTTACTTTGGTTTCAACGCTTTGCGAATCTGCCTATATCTAAATCAATAAAGGAGATGTTCACATGCAAACGAAAACGGCTGTACTGCGCAATTTCATTGATGGAAAGTCATCGGAGTCGGCATCAAGCCGTGTCCGGGAGATCCTATCTCCGGTTACGGGAGAATATATGTACCAAGCGCCGTACTCCACGGCAGAAGAAATTGACGCCGCCGTTTCTGCTGCCCGAAAGGCGCAGCCTCTTTGGGAATCTGCTTCGGTATGGGAGCGGGCACGTGTCTGCTATGCCATAGCCGATGCTATTGATCGAAATAAAGAAAAGTTGTGCCGTGCGCTTACGCTGGAGCAAGGTAAACCGTATGAAGCCGAATCATTGCCGGATATCGAGGAGTCTGCAGAACTTTTCAGAATTGCAGCCGAAGACCTCAAGCGGATGGAAACCCCCATTATTCCGTCGATGGATGCGAATAAACGAATTTTCACTTTCCGCAAAGCAAATGGCGTTTATGCCATCATCATTCCGTGGAACTTTCCTACGCTGATGCTGGCCGAATTTGCGGCTCCTGCCATAGCGGCGGGCAATACGATGGTGCTCAAACCTTCCGAGTACACCCCGGGGATCATTAGTTTGTTCACGGAAATCATGCATGAAGCCGATCTTCCGCCAGGCGTCTTCAACCTCGTTTATGGTGATGGCGAAGTAGGACAGCAGTTGATTGAACACCCGGGCATTGATGCCGTAGGATTTATCGGCTCTCACGGAACGGCCGAAAAAATCGTCCGTGCCGCCGGAATGAAACCTTCCATTATCGAAGCGAGCGGCAACGGTCCGACGATCGTGTGCGAAGATGCCGATCTGGACGCTGCGGCTGCGGGAATTGTTCATGGCGGATTTTTTAATGCCGGTCAAGTCTGTTGCGCGACTGCACGGGTGCTTGTGCAGGAAAAAGTTCATGATGAACTTGTCGAACGCGTGTTGTCTGAAGCGCAGAACTGGCGACTGGGAGATCCGTTTGACAAGGTGACGAAAGTCGGCCCCATGAACAATGATGCCGTTGCTGCCAAAATGGAATCGCATGTACAGGATGCAGTTGCCAAAGGCGCGCAAGTTCTGTTAGGCGGCAAGAGAGCCGGCCAGTTCCCTACGAAGCTTTATTTCGAACCGACGGTGATCGATAACGTAGGGTTGGATACTTTGATCCAACAACACGAGACGTTCGGACCGATTGTGCCCATTATTACGGTTAAGGACGATGAAGAGGCGATCCGGGTCGGCAACGATTCCTATTTGGGATTGCAATCCGCCGTCTATACCAAGAGTTCTGCCCGTGCATTCAAATATATGAACAGTTTGAAAACAGGTAATATCGTGATCAATGAACATGGAGGCTATTGGGAACCTCACGTACCCTTCGGCGGTGCAGCAGGGACCCGCACCGGCTGGGGACGCATCGGCGGCAAATATACGATGCTGGATATGACGCATATTCGCACGGTCGTTTGGGATTTTTCTCGTTAAATCGAAATACCGGACGACATATATGGTTGCGAAACGGGCATGTTTCGCAACCATAAATTGGGAGGATAGTCTAAATGGGGAACACGAAAGATCGCAAATGGCTCATGCTATGGCTGTCTTATTTGACCTTGATCGCCTGTTTCATTCCGTATATCGGATACTCGACGCAAATCACGCAACTTATGGACGAAACCTCAATCAGTTATGCAGCGACCGGGTTGTTGGCTTCCGTGACCGCTTTGGTTGGGGGTCTGATATTGCCCTTTGTCGGCGTCCTGGTCGATAGATGGGGAGCCCGCAACATCATTCTGCTAGGTTTGTTGATCAGTGCGGCAGGTCAAATTCTTTTTGCTTACATGCCCAGTTTCTCGGGAATGGTATTTTCCAGAGCGATCGTCGGACTTGGAGTTGGCTTGTTATTCGTAGGACCTTATACGATGGCGGCTCAATGGTTTGAAAGCTCCAAAGGCATCGGTTCTGCCTTGGGTGTCATGTTTACTTCCGACGGAATCGGCACTGTGTTCGCGTTGTATTTGTTTTCCTTTGTTCTTGCGGCCCTGGGCTGGAGAGATGGTTCGGCCGTCGGCGGACTATTTCTGATCGCCGTATTGGTTCTGTCTTTCTTCGTGCTGAAGGATCCTCCTCATATCCGAAAGCGAGAAAGGACATCCTCATCACCGGCAGAAAGGTTTTCTTTAAAAGACTATCTCAACGTGATCGGCAACCGGAATGTCGTGATGGCTTCTGCGTTTTTCATCGGCGAATGGGGACTTTATGCCGTCATGGCCTACTGGGTGCCCACGATTCTGATGGAAGATGCCGGATGGTCCGAAGGCGTCGCCGGATTTTTGGCTTCCTTGTACGTATTGATCGGTATCGTTCCTTCCATCATCTTCGGCTTGATCTCGGATAGGATGGGCAAGCGGAAACCGTTCATCCTGCTCGCAGGTCTTTGGATGACCCTTACCCTCGCCGTGCTCACGTTCGGCTTGGCTAACAACCGATATGAATTAGTGGCTTGGATGATGCCGCTGGTCGGTCTGGGCGTTTATACGGGCATGCCGGTCGCGTTGGCATCGGCGGTTGAATCCGTCGGCATGAAATTCGTGGCGACGGCAAACGGATTTATTTTGGGAATCGGATTTTTGGTCGGCGGTTTCTTGTACCCTTATGTCATGGGGTACATTAAAGACACGACAGGCGCTTATACCGTGGGTTTTATCGGCGCCATCATTGCCACCTTTGTTCTGAATTTTGTTTTTGCATTGTTTAGCAAAGATTCGAAAGAACAGGTGATAACAGGCAAGGATCAAGCTCTTCAAGGATGATAGGGCCCGAGCTCAGGAAATGAAGCGAATTATTTCTTAGTCAAGCGACAAACAGCCCTCAACTTGGAAACAAGTTGGGGGCTGTTTGTCGCTTGACCCCAAGTGAAAATATTTGCGCGAAGTCCGCAAATATTTGCGGGAAGACTTTCATTGTTTGCGCGTTCCAATATCGTTCCCCCCTTTATGATGATTTCATGCGAAACAAGTATGGGGAAGCAAATACAAATAATTTTGATCAGAGGAGAATCAAAGATGAAGTTATTATTACGTATAGTTGTCTATGTAATGACGTTCGTTATATTTTTCGGAGGGATCGGTGCGTTTGGGTATATTCATTCCAGTCAGGAATATTGGAATCCCACTCGGCAAACACCAATGCCTGCTTTACAAAGCGTGAGCGTACCTGAATATAATCCGAAAAAACCTACTGTAGCTGTCATTTTATCCAATCCGACGACAGAAGTGTTTGATTTTATGGTTCCGTATGAAATGTTTGCGATGACGGAGTCTTATAACGTCTTTGCTGTTGCGCCGGACAAAAACATAAAAACACTCTCCGGCGGTTTGGATCTGATGCCGCACTATTCTTTTGATGAACTGGATCAATTATTAGGAAAAAGTCCCGACCTTATTGTGATCCCGGCCATGCCTATGGTTGACGAAGCAAAGTATAAACCTGTCCGGGAATGGATACAAAAACATGCTGATACGAAACTGTTAAGCATTTGCGCTGGAGCGCTGAATCTGGCCGATACAGGTTTATTGAAAGGGAAAGAAGCAACGACCGACTGGAAAAGTTTCGATTATCATGAAACCAATCAATATCCTGAAACAAAGTGGAGAAGGGATGTGCGTTATGTCGTAGACGGGAACATCGTCTCTTCAGCAGCGATCACTTCAGGAATTGATGCCGTCCTCTATGTGATCTCGCAGCAGTTAGGCGAACCAATGGCGGAGAAAATAGCGAAAGAGATGAATTACCCTTCGTATCATTACGTAAAAAATCCAAAGGTAGACCCGAATGATGTTGATCGAACCGAATGGATTTTTATGTTCAACCAAGCTTTCCAAATGAACAAAAAAAGCGCTGGGGTATTGTTGTATAACGGGGTGGATGACGGAGCGCTTTCTACGATTTTTGATACTTATGCCACTTCTGGAACAACAAAGGTTTACACCGTCTCAGACGCCAATCAGCCTATTGTTACGAAGTATCATCTAAACCTCGTCACCCGATATCAAATGTCGAATGCGCCGAAGCTGGATCGCATGCTTGTTCCGGGAGTAGAAGCCGAGTCTTTAGCTGCGGAAGAAGTGAAGCAGTGGAGTGCAAAGGGTAACAACGTGATGCCTGAGTTCATTCACAGCGGTTCCGCTGACCGATTTATGTTTGATGCTCCACTTGAAGATTTAGCGAAGCAGGAGGACGTCCTAACCGCTAAATATGATGCCAAGCGAGTAGAATACCGTGCTGCGACCCATCTAAAGTTCGAAGGCAAACCGTTTTCCTATGAAGCTTTCGGTATACCCGTTCTGATTACATTAGCTGCACTGCTTACTGCTTTCTTTATTGATAGACGAATCATTCGAAAAGTGAAGGCAGGGCGTCAATCAATAGCACATTCTTAATAAAGACTTAACGGTTTCCATTTGGGCGTTGACAGGACACTAAATGGTGTCCTATAATAAAATCGACACCAAACAGTGTCCAATTATCGGTTAGATATCTAGAAAATTTGGAAACCATGATGGGAGGGAACGAATGAGTCCGAAGACGATAATGCTTCAGAAAGATAAAGTTTTGGAGTGGGTGCTATGAGTGAGAATAACCAGTTGCGTGATGTGTTTGACGCAATTGCAGACCCGACCAGGCGCCGACTGATTCAATTATTGGCAGAGGCGGAGGAGCTGCCGCTTCATGAGTTAACGGCACAGTTTCCAATGGGCCGTACAGCGGTATCCAAGCATTTGACCATCCTCAAAGAGGCCGGACTGGTTGTTGACCGCAAAGTCGGCAGAGAAACGCGATATCGACTAAACGCCGCTCCACTCAGAGAAATTCAAGATTGGGTGGCTTTCTACAGCAAGTTCTGGAGTACGAATATGTTGCGCTTGAACCAACTATTAGAGGAGGAAGAAGAATGAGTTTAACCTTATCTATGGATTTTCAGTTCACGACGTCGATCGAGAAGCTTTGGTCCGCCTTAACCGACTCAAGCAAGCTTGCCAAATGGGTGGCGAATATCCAAACCGGTGAGGGGATGGAAAATAATTTTAAGCCCGTCGTAGGCCACAGTTTTCAATTCCGCACGCAACCGACCGAATATTGGAATGGGATTATTGAAGGTGAAGTGCTTATCGTGGAGGAACCAAACCGGTTGTCCTATACTTGGGCCAGCGGAGAAAAGCACACGGTCTCTTGGACGCTGCAGGATTTAGGGGACGGGAAGGTGAACCTTCATCTCGAACAAACCGGAATTTCAAACGCTCAAGCACTCAATGGAGCTAAGTATGGTTGGGGAAAATGGTGCGGCGAGCTTGAAAAGATGTTGGAACAATAACAAGGAGTGATGGAAATGTCCTATATCGTTGATTTCAAAAATGTGTCTACGGTTGGTTTAGAATCTTCACCTGTAGCTGAAGCGCTTGCTGGTTTACGTGCGAATGAAGCCCGTTACTTAATGAACAAATACAAGCATGAATTTACGGTTGTAACGGCCAGCGAAAGCCAGGAGACCCTCGATTATGTGAACCGAATTTTGAAAGAAGAACGTGATATTGAGTTTGCGGCCAAACCCTTAGAAACGTCGCGTTTTCAGGTGGAAAATATCGATTGGACCTACGTCTTTTATGAGGATGGTCTTTCGGTGAACGTTTTGTATACGGTTGATGATCCTAAGAAGCGAGCCGTTGGTTTTAAGCTTTCTGAGGGGATGGAGGTACCTAAGGAGTTAGAAGGGAAGTTTAAGTTTGCTAGGCAGAAGTCCAAGCTAGCTGGAACAATCCGGGGCTCGTACTTTGTAATTAAAGGAGAATATTAAACTTTTCAATGACAGGAGCGTCCCGCAGGACGCTCGGATGGCAGGAGGTTATACGATGTTGGCGACCGCGAAGGGGATTATTAGGGGCACGCCTACATCGGTGTGCCTCTTCTTTTGCTCAACCAGAAATAAAAGGCTGAAATCAGCGTAATAAATAGCAAATAACCGAAGAAGCTGTATAAGTGCTTCCACTGATCGGAATGGACAAACAGCCCAAGTTGCTCAGCTAATTTTTCCGAAACCGGCATGAACAGGCTCACAAACAAGGTCATGCCTGCCCTCCACCATAGATTCACTTGGGAAAGGAAATTCAAAAAAACCATCGTCAATAGAGGCAGCACGACTAAAGTGAAGACGATATTAATCGAAAAGATCTCCGGCAGCAGCCTATGAGGAAACTCATACAGTCCTTTACCGACAAAATAGAGATCCAAATACGTACTAAGCAGTGAGGCCAGCACTGCACATGCTAAACTATCTTTATTCCAAAAAGTTAATCGCTTTTTTGGCAAGCGCGGCAACCTCGAGTCGCTCCAATGTTTTACAGTATTCACTCTGAATCTCTCCGTCCATCATTTCTATGTCATCCTCTAAATAATTCACCATGCTTATATCTTGAAACCAATCCCCCGGTTCTGCATCCGGCTGGCTGACATTTTTCCAGGCGTGCTCAAGTATGGGGCTGTAAATTCTCCGAGCTCCCTTGCGAAGTCTGCACGATTTTATCCTTAATGGATAGGTAATTCCCGGTGTGCCTTCATTTACATAATTGAAAAAATGCGGCCAGTAGTCCTTTCTTGATCCAGTATGCGGCTGGCGTTTCGCCCAATCCAGGACTTGCTTGTTAAAATCCTTATTCTTAAACAAAACGGCATATAGCCTTTTTCCAAGTAAAATTCGCTCATGCAGTGATTGGAATTGGTGAAGGGTCTGCCCCTTTAAATTCTCACCTTCCGAAGGAAAAAGAATTTGATTAAATGACAGCCAATCCTGAAAGTAAAATTCGATTTTGGTGAATACTTCTTTTTGATAATGGGGATTTTGAATAACCCGTTGTTCCAAGTAACTTTGTTCATTGATGACTAACGCTATACAAAGAATATATCTGTCTCGGACTCTCCAAAAATAGTTCCAAATCGTTTCCATAAAAATGGACACATTCAGTTGGGGCAGCAGATAAAAAAGCGGTCTATTTTGCTTTAAACTCTCCTCGTAAAGCAGAAATTGCGGGTATACATCTTGGAAAATCAGCCAGTTCCCGCGTTCTAAAAAATGAAAAAATGATTCCTGCTCCTTTTTGGAGAGCAGTTTGGTTAGAAGCTCTCCCTTAAGATCGGTCATATTCCATCCGCCATTCCGTGATACCATATGGCCCAAAAAAGCCCATTGAATTTCAGGATGCCGAAGATAAAACTCGAGATAGGCTTTCGTTCTCGTGACATTATTTAGGTTGTATTCCCGGGTAATCCATCTAATTTTGTTCAAAAGCTTTTCCTCTGAAAGAGTTAACTCATTCGATAATGCAGGGAGGTGTTTCTTTCTTTTCTTTAAATCCTCGCGAATCATTTCAAGCGGTGTTTTTGGGCGGTTTCTGATTAAAAAGATAGCAGCTTCCCTCCCTAATGAATGCTCATCAGTAGAGCCGAATATGTATAGCCTAAGATGCTTTTGCGGGACGGGAGGAAGGAGTGCTGGAATATTGGATACTGTAAAAGGGATAAAGTGGATTGTGGATACACTCCGAAAAGACCAATCTGCCGATGGGTCGTGGGCATATCCGTTTGAAACGGGTATTTCTACCGATGCCTATATGATTATTTTATTGCGGACTTTAGAAATTGATGATGAGGAATTAATCGAAGGGCTTTGCCAAAGAATTTTAAGTAAGCAGCAGAAAAATGGAGCATGGAAGCTTTTTTATGATGAAGGCGAAGGAAATGTAACGGCTACTTTGGAAGCCTATTACGGATTGCTTTTTTCCGGATTTTACAGCGAAGAAGACGAGCGTCTTCGCGCAGCCAAAAAATTTATTCTCGATCATGGCGGATTATCGGAAGTGAGTACGTTTACGAAAATCATGCTGGCACTGACCGGGCAATTCAAATGGCCGTCCGTTGCCCTTATGCCAATTGAGATGATTCTGCTCCCGCACAACTTCCCCATCAATTTTTACTCTTTTTCCGTTTTCGGGAGAGCCAATATGACACCGATTATGATACTGGCGGATAAAAAGTTTTCCATTCCATCACCATATGCTCCTGACCTGTCCGATTTGAAATTGAAAAGGGATGATGAGGACCAATGGGTTGGCTCAAGAGAATGGCGCTCGTTGCGCTCCTATATTCAGGATGGCGTCAAAAGATTGCTCGGTATTCCGCGGGTACTGCACAGGTTAGCGATTGAGCGTGCCGAAAAATATATGCTGGACCACTTGGAGCAGGACGGAACCTTTTACAGTTATTACAGCAGTACCTTTTTGATGATTTTTGCCCTGCTTTCCTTAGGATATAAAAAATCAGATTCGGTCATTATCAAGGCCGTCGACGGGATTCGGGCAATGAAATCGGTAATTAACGGCTTTCCTCATATGCAATACACCACGGCCAATGTGTGGAATACCTCGTTAATCGGTTATACCCTTCAGGCAGCGGGAGTTTCGCACGAAGACCCTATGGTGATGAAGGCCAACAAGTATTTGCTAAGCCGCCAGCATACCCGCTTTGGCGACTGGGTTGTGCACAATCCCAACAGCCTCCCGGGTGGCTGGGGTTTTTCCGATGTGAATACGATGAATCCGGATGTGGATGACACGACCGCCTCGTTAAGATCCATATCCAACATTGCATCGCGGGATCCGTCTGCCTGGAAAAGGGGCGTCGACTGGCTCTTGTCGATGCAAAACGATAATGGCGGATGGCCTGCTTTTGAAAAAAACACAGATTCCAAGTTATTAGCATTCCTACCGCTTGAAAAGGGCCGGTTTATGCTGATGGATCCTACTTGTGCGGATTTGACCGGGAGAACGCTGGAGTTTTTCGGTAACTATACGAATCTTCCGAACATTCCGAACAGCCCCGTTATCCGGAATGCTGTAAATTGGCTGTTGCGAAATCAACGGAAGGATGGGTCATGGTATGGGCGCTGGGGGATTTGTTTTATTTACGGTACATGGGGTGCGATTACAGGTTTAAGGGCAGTGGGACTATCGAAAAGTCATCCGAGCATTCAAAAGGCGTCGGCATGGCTGAGCAGTATTCAGAATCCGGACGGCGGATGGGGCGAATCGTGCCGAAGTGACATTCAAATGACTTACGTTCCGCTTACGACGAGCACACTGACGGATACGGCTTGGGCGCTGGATGCCCTGATTGCAATTGCTGACCGGCCGACTACTGCCATCCAAAAAGGAATAACGTATTTGC
This sequence comes from Cohnella pontilimi, assembly GCF_005049045.1. Lineage (GTDB taxonomy): Bacteria > Bacillota > Bacilli > Paenibacillales > Paenibacillaceae > Cohnella > Cohnella pontilimi. Next base: position 65,638 of record NZ_SUPK01000006.1, on the reverse strand, counting down.
TCGGCTCCCTGGAGATAGAGGATTGGACGACTGACTATCCTAAAGGCCAAGGGATGGGAGGAGCGTTTTATATCCATTACCATAGTTACCGATATATATTTCCGCTGCTAACTTTAGCGCACTATCGAAGGAAGTTTGAATAACGCTGAACAGTTAGTAGAAGTCGTCCATCTGGGCGGCTTTTTCATTTTCAGCACGATCTATGAAAGGCATAAGCAGAATGAAAAGTACAAGCATATGAATGATTAATATAAAACGAACCTTTTGCAGACTGAGCAAAGGAGGCAAAGGAAGGGACAGGGACATGACCAAGCTGGAAGAGTATCTGAAGCAGAACTTCGAAAAGGGCAGCTATGAGTACTGGATCACCGTGATACAGGATAGCGAAGGGAAGGTCCACCTCTATATCCATCCATTGAATTTGGATGGTGAGACCCTGGCTTTTGTTGCTGAAGGCAATTATCTGATACCGAATATATAAATCTGTCCTTTATGTTATCGCGCATTCTCAGGAATTGGAAAGCTGCAATAGAGTTCGGGTATTTGGTAAAGACACCCGTAAAGAAGAATACCGCTGGCAAGCCCACCGTAAGGTAGGCATGGTTTTTCAAAACCCGGACCATCAGATTGTGGCCATGACCGTAGAGGATGACATGGCATTTGGATTAGAAAATCTGGAGATGTCCCAAACGGAAATAGAAAATCAGCTAATCAGGGCTCTTTCCATTCAAAATCCCAAGGTCTCGTGCACGACCCATCAGCTGAATCAATACCTTCATATCTCCTGAGCCTTGTTCTAATAGTTTCCTTTCTAATTGAGCCATTTCTTTCTGGAGTTTTTTATATTCCTCCTGCAGTTGCCGATATGCAAGATTAGCAGCTTCTAAGGCTTTTCCAAGGGATTCAAATGGATCTGCTTGCATAGATAAATCGGTAGTCTCAATCGAATATCTACCGGCAGTATTCTTTTTGTCAGTACTGGCTTTATTATTTTTTGCTTCAAGTTTCGCTTCTTTTAACTCAGATTCATAATGCGCTCTGATCACCGCATTCCACCTAAAACTGCAAGCGCCGGATGTCCGATTCAGTTTTTTGGCAGCGCTCTGAAAAGCTTGCAACTGAGGTTTTCCGCCTTTAACAAATTCCAGTACCGTTTGTGCCAACAGTGATTCGTCTTCGGCAGACCACGCGTCTTTTCTTTTCATTATGGCACCTCAAGTTTATTTACTTACGGTTAACCACCGTCTACTTGTCATATTCTATGGCATAAGCTGTCTGTCGGTAATGGACATGAAACCATCACTCTACATGGACAAGCGCGGTGGATCTTGTTTTAGTGGCGGTGGTGTAGGACGCTCTGCAGCTTTCGTACTTGTACTCTTCATCCTTCTGGTAATCATCTTGACATCTGGAATAATTTAAAAATTTAGTCGTGTGGAGCATCATTAAAATCGTATGTAAACAGAGACAGAGGTATATGGAGGCTCCATTTTCCCTGTCCCTTTTTGAATTATTTTACCAATCGTAATGCCAGTAATGCGGATGGTGTACCCAGTAATCCCAGTGATGTGGATGATGCCAGTAATGCGGATGATGGTGGTAATGGGGGTAGTGCGAATATATCACGTCGTAATGATGATATGGAATAGAAACAATTGTTGACTGTAGAAACTTGGGTGCTTGAACGGGGACGACAGGAGCAACCTGCAAAGGCAACACTTTATGAGGCTCCAATGTTGAAATTCCTCCTTGATATTGATGATTTCAACGTATTCGTCACATACAAATCGTGATACTTGCCCGAAAGAAAATGGGCACACACGGATATTCGGCGACTGTTTAAACGCCTAATCCTAGAAAATAAAACTGCCGAAAACCCGGCTTATGGACATGCTTATGTACGTAAAATACGTGGATGACATGCACCATTCCGATCTGTTACCAGTTAACTCCAGATGGTAGACTCTTTATGTAGCGTGATCCGATAAAAGCCAAAGGAGTGAATCGATGAATGGAATATGTGAAACTCGGAAATACCGGCTTGGAAGTATCCCGGATTTGTCTTGGCTGTATGGGGTTTGGTGTAGCAGAGCGGTGGGTGCATCAATGGGTGCTTAACGAAGAGAACAGTCGACCGATCATAAAAAAAGCGTTAGACCTGGGTATAAATTTCTTTGATACGGCGAATGTATATTCCGACGGAACGAGTGAGGAGATTGTTGGGCGAGCTCTGAAGGATTACTCCAATCGAGATGAGATTGTTCTCGCGACCAAAGTCCACTTCAGTATGCATGAAGGTCCAAATGGTGCCGGGCTTTCCCGTAAGGCTATCATGAGTGAAATCGATAAGAGCTTAAAGAGACTCGGAACAGATTATGTGGATTTGTACCAAATTCATCGTTGGGATTACAATACGCCTATCGAAGAGACGATGGAAGCTTTGCATGATGTCGTCAAGGCCGGAAAGGCACGATACATCGGCGCATCTGCCATGTATGCTTGGCAGTTTCTGAAGGCGCTGCATGTGGCGGAGAAAAACAACTGGACCCGGTTTGTATCGATGCAGAACCATTATAACCTGATCTACCGTGAAGAGGAGCGGGAGATGCTGCCGCTGTGCAGGGCTGAAAAAATAGGTGTAATCCCTTACAGTCCGCTCGCTTCGGGAAGATTGACGCGCGATTGGTCGGAAACAACGAATCGTTCCGAAACCGATCAGGTACAGAAAGCCAAGTACGATGCCACTGCAGATGCGGATCGGGTGATTGTCGAGCGGCTCGCAGCCATCGCGGAGCAACGCGGCGTTCCCCGTGTTCATGTCGCGATCGCCTGGTTGCTGCAGAAAGAACCGGTCACGGGCCCCATCATCGGAGCGACGAAAATTTCCCATCTCGAGGATGCCGCAGCCGCTCTTTCACTCAGACTGACACCCGAAGAGATGGCGTCGCTGGAAGAGCCGTACGTACCACACCGGGTTGTCGGCGCTCTGTAATCGGTGCTTGGTCGCAGCGCAATCGGTTTGCGGCAAACAATAAAACGGGTTGAGGAGAAGAGCCTCAGCCCGTTTTCATTCATCGGCTATGGGATATAGGACGAATAACCGGCATATCGGATGCTAATCCTAGCCCCATGAGTCAATTTCTGGGAATTGGCCGCATCGAAGAAAGGAACGATGATTAAAAATGCCAGACGTGAAATTAGCCGTCGTATATTACAGTTCAACGGGAACAAACTACCAGCTCGCGCGCTGGGCTGAAGAGGGCGGGAAGGCAGCGGGCGCGGATGTATCGGTCTACAAGGTAGAGGAATTAATGCCCGAAACTGTCATTAACGGCAACACAGCGATGAAGGCTCATGCGGAGGCGACAAAAAACATCCCTGTCGTGACGCCTGATGATATTGTCGCCGCTGATGCCATCATCTTCAGCACCCCGACACGTTTCGGAAATATCGCTTCTCAAATAAAACAATTTTTGGACACGACGGGCGGCATTTGGTTCCACGGCAAAACGGTCAATAAAGTTGTAAGTGCGATGACCTCTGCCCAAAATAGCCATGGCGGTCAAGAAGCGACGATTCTGAATCTATACACAACGATGTACCACTGGGGAGCTATTGTAGTTGCACCAGGGTACACGGATCAAGCCCTGTTCGCTGCGGGAGGGAATCCTTACGGTACGAGCGTGAGTGTCGACCAAAACAACAAAATTCGTGACAATGAAAGTGATATACGGGCCGCCGTCATCCATCAAGCGAAAAGAGTGGTCACAGTCGCACAGTGGGTTAAAAATGGATTGCAGGGCTAAAGGAAAAGGAAACGGCTAATCTCCTGTGGGGTTAGCCTGCTTTTATTTAGCTGAAAAAGGATATAGGCTTCCATCTATACAAAATGAAGTTGATCCGCTATCGGAGATGATCAAAATTAAAGCATCACAACGTTCGGACAAACCGACCGCAGACATTTCGCGAGGGTCAAAGGCGCGACCCCAAAAGATTTGATTGGTAGTAGGAAGCTGATTTGCCGCAGAAAGGACCATATCTTCACGAATCAGTACGGCACCGTCATGCAGCGGACTTTCAGGGTGGAAAATGGATTCTAACAGATGGCTGGAAATTTGAGCTTGAACCGGTGTTCCTGCACGAATCAAAGGTGATACGGGCTCCTGCTTTTCGATGACGATTAGAGCTCCGTATCTCTTTAAACTCAAGGTTAGAATCGCTCGAGATATTTCCGCAGTATTTTCCGTATACTCCGTAAGAAGACCGGTTATAAAATAAGTGGATGTTGTTGATTTTAACTCGGATAGATCTTTTAAAATATCTTCAATGTCGTTCAAAATTTGTATATTGTATTGTTCTATGGTCAAGATATCATGCTCAAGTGTTTTGCAAATTGCAGCCAGTTTCTTCGTCATCTCCGAACGCAGTTGAGTAAAATCGCCATGACAGTCCGTAAGTTTCATTTAAAAGCTCCTTCGTTAAGGATGAGCAACCATCTGAAATGGATACAGGGACCCGTTCACGGCAAACGATTCTTTTCCGGTTTCTTCGGACACCACGAATATTACAGCATCCGTATGCTCGGATAATCCGATGGCCGCACGATGTCGGGTTCCCAATTTTTTGTTTTTATAAGTTTTTTTAGTTAGCGGCAGGATGTTTGCGGCTGATACAATAACATCGTTTCGAATCCATACCGCACCGTCATGCAACGGACTTCCTACATTAAATATTGAATTTAACAATGAGCTTGAAATCTCCGCGAAGAGGGGAGTCCCTTTCGTGATCCATTCATCAATCGGATCCTCTCTTTGTACGACAATGAGCCCCCCTTTCCGTTTTGAGCTTAGTTGTTGCACAGAGGTGAAAATTTCATTGCATTGGCTCGTATACGGAGCAAGCAAACGGTTTAAGTGATAAGTGGATGCCAACTTTCCAGCCTCTGATAATTTATTTGAAATACTTGTGAGCTCCTTCAGGATATCAATTCCTTCATCGTCTAAAGTGGTCGCCATTTGAGTTAATCTCTTGTGTACGCTGATAAATTGCTCTTTGATATCAGATATCAGTGGTGCAAAATCGTTGCATGCAGATCCCACTAGCTTATCCTCCTTTAGAGGCTGGCGGCTTCTTGTTATGGACAAGCCCTAACGGTTTTTAATGGATTCGGAATTCCTCAAGCAATATTTCCTCGGTTTGCGGCGTCGTTAAACCGAGATGCCAGCAGCCCATTCCCGCAAGTCCATATGTTTTCACAAGGCGGAACTTGGCCAATAAGCTTCGGGCATCCTCGAACCAAACCTCGTGCAGCAATCCTTCTTTATCCACATAACGAAATGTCGGTGCGGCAAAATCCTCATGATATTGGACTGCACTTTCATGTTCTATATAGATGTCGATGGCTTTTTGCGTTGAGTATGCCTTTCCCTGCCTTTTCTCTCCTGAAAGAGTCCAATCGTAAGCGTATTGGGGAATACCCATCATAAGCTTGGATCTGGGGGTAACGGAGACCGCATAATCAAGCGTAGCCTTTACGCGATCGATGGGGGCAATCGGACCGGAAGGACCCCCGGGCCAATGCCAATCGTATGTCATGATGAAGATGCGATCTACATACTTACCTATCGCTTTGTAATCATATCCGGCGGAGTAAGAAGGAATGTTGTTCCCTTCCTTTGGGGGGACGGCGATCATGACTTCCATATTCGCTTTATGAAGTTTTTGGGATAACTCTTTTAAAAATCGGTTCAAGTGATCTCGGTCACCGGGCCTGACTTGCTCGAAATCTATAACAACTCCTTTATAATCGTGAGTGTGCAGGACCTGGTAGATATTGTTGATAAATTGTTTGCGAAGCTGCTTTTTTGAGATAAGACGATGGGCCAATTCAGGATTAAAACCGACCTTCTCGTCAAGATTGGTGATCGTAGCGTAAGGCGTTAGTCCTTTTCGCCAGGCGATTTTATGGGTTTCGTTTTCCGACAGTTCCATTAATGTACCGTCAAACTGAGGACGATACTCGAAAACGAAAAGACCGGACAACGTCTTCTGATAATTGCCGATCATCCATTCGTTACCCTGCTTATCTTTAGGGAGGTAGTATGTACCTGTCCATACATCTAACTTTGGAGGGCGGGGAATGGTTAACCTTTGTCCCGGTTTAATGACCAGATTTTTCAGATGGTTGGCCTTCTTGATTTGGTTTTCGGTCAGTGAATGACGTTTTGCGATTTCCCAAATACTGTCCCCCGGTTGAACAACGTAGGTGGAACCTTGCAGCAAGATCGCTTGCCCGACGACCAATCTTGCGTTAGTTTTAAGTCCATTTAATCTGGCAACAGCCTTAACATCGAAGCCATATTGCTTCGAAATTTTAGTTAATGTGTCCCCAGACTTAACTTCGTGTATCACTTGGGCTTGGACCGGCAATGGTATAAGGAATATCAGGATAAGGAAGGCCGCAGCGAAAGCCCTTCTTGTCATTTTTTTCATGAACCGGGAACCTCCTAGTCATCAAATAGCAATGGTTTGCTTTGGCAGTAATTTGCTTCCATTTTGAAGGGGATATGCAAACTCATGAATGGAAAATTTTTCAGAGTAAAGGATCCGTACAACTTTTGAATCTGGCAATGGGATTTGGGTAAATTAATGAAATGCTGATAACGAAACCTAGGAGGTAAAATCTAGTGACAAAAGTTGGTGTTTTGGTGGGCAGCTTGAGAAAAGAGTCCTTTTCAAAAAAACTCGCAGTGAATACAGCCGCTCTTTTCCCTGATGGATATGAGACACATTTGCGCCAACCGCTGGTCTTCTTAAATATGCCCATACTCCAACAACCGGAGGCTTATATCGGGAATGTCGCCGATCTGTTGGATGAAAACGGCAAGTTGAAAGACGAAGGGACTGTTAAGTTCCTTCAGTCGTTCGTCCATGCTTTTGTTGACTTGATCAGGAGATATTTCGGATACAAAGCTTAGGCATCATTGGAGAATTTGATATCGTGGCGTACGGCGGGCATTCCATCCGGAATGCGCCGCTGTTTTTGTTTTTTAACTGACCAGTTTCAAACCGACTGCGGAGGTTAGGACCAAGCCAATGCATACAATCCGAAGCAAGCTTCGGGATTCATTGTAAAGTACCATTCCGAGTATTGCACCGCCCGAAGCGCCGATTCCCGTCCATACAGCATAAGCCGTTCCCATAGGTAAGGTTATCATTGCTAACGACAAGAATGCGAAACTGAGAGCAAAACCTATTGTCATTAAGAGAAAGGACTTCCAATTTCGTGTTTTGTTGAATTTGTTAATGAGTGCTACTCCGGTCATTTCGAATACGCCTGCCAAAATCAAAAAAAACCAATTCATCCGTTTCTCGCCTCACCCTTCTCTTGACTAAGCAATTTCAAGCCCATGACGCCGATGAGTAACAATAGGATTAACGCTATTTTTGAAACATGAACTTTCGCATCGAACAAGAGGATCTCAGCTATGACCGTTCCCGCTGTCCCCAGGCCGACGAACACTGCATAGACTGTGCCCACGGGTAGGGAACGCGACACCATAATCATCAAATAAAAGCTGATAAAAATAGCGATTATCGTTCCTCCCCATTCCCAATAGTTACCTGCATGTTTTAAACCAATGACCCAGCCCACTTCGAAAATAGCCGCAATCACAACCGATATCCATGCCTTGTTCAAAATGATGTCCTCCTCTAATGAAAAAATAATAAGCCCAAGAAATAAACCGCGATTACGCAGTCCATCTCCCAGGCTTTTATCCTTCCGTGTCACAGCCGGCCGGCTGTGCGTTTTCTCTCGGACCAGACCAGCATCTATACCGCGGAACCCTAGAAAACCTTCATATGAATTTTTATCAACTTACTTCTAAACAGCGAAAATGTCAAGGAAACGGTTCCCCTCACGATAGACATAAAAAAAGACCTCATGGTATCGTAATAAAGAATAAATATTTTTGAAAGCGAAAAATTGTTCGGTGACTCGGTGTGAGGAAATGCCGTAACATTGAAACTGCAATAGATTGAACCCGCTTTCAAAAGCGGGCGTCCAAATGATGATGCTTAAAGGAAAGGTCGAAGAGCTGGGCGTTTACGAGACGATGAGAAAGGTCAGGGAACTCGGATACCGCAGCGTGGAGGTGTCGCAAATTCCGATGACCCCCGAAAATGTATGGACGAGATCCGTTCGATTGCTTGAAAACCTCCGAAGACCATTTACGGAAGCTCGGATACGCCGACTGGTTCTAATGGCAATCCAGATCCCGGACCGATAAGTTTTTAGCCCGAACCGCCTTTTCAAGGCGGTTTTTTTAACGAGAAATATCTAAAAAAATTACAAAAAAATCTAAAACGGCTGTCGTTACGAAACCCTAAATGTAAGCGCTATAATGAAGTGCAAATTGCAAAGATTTGGAAGACGTCTGCATACAGGAGGGGAGTTTTTGAAGCGGTTGAAAAAGGTATGGCTGGCAATCGACACGTTCGTGGAATCGTTCGCGTTGATCAGTCTTTTAGCGATCATCATTCTCGTAACGATTCAAGTATTCACGCGGAAGCTGCTCAACTACGTCTTTCCTTGGGGAGAAGAAACCATTTTGATTTTACTGGCTTATTTTTCCTTCTTGGGCATTGCCATCGGCTTTCGGGAAAAACTCCACCTCGGCATCGATTCCTTTACGGAGAAGCTTCCCAAGCCGGTGAACCAAGTGTTGGACAAAATCATCTACTTGTCCATCTTCGCGTTCGGAGGCTACTTGGTCTATTACGGATGGAGTTTTACGAAGCTTATGAATGAATCGCGCCTGTCCGCCACCGATCTTCCCAGCAGTATCGTATACGTCATCATGCCGATCACGGGCGTTTTAACCTGTGTGTATTCAGCTTTGCAGCTGTTCGGCGCGGACACGAGCAGGCATCACGGCATGGGGGGCGAGCACGAATAATGGATAATGCAACGGCAATTTGGATATTGGTCATTAGCTTTGTCGGTCTCGTACTGCTTCGCTTCCCCATCTCTTTGACGCTGGCAGGCTCTTCTATTCTTACACTCCTGTATTTGCACGTGCCTCTTGCCGTGGTGGGACAAACGATGCTGCAAGGAATCAGCACATTGTCGCTGCTGGCGATTCCGTTTTTTATTTTAGCGGGACAGATCATGAGCGAGGGGAAAATGGCGCTTCGGCTCATCAATCTCGCGCAGGTGTTTGTCGGCTCCATACGGGGCGGATTGGCCATGGTAAACAACGTGGCTTGTCTCTTTTTCGGCAATATTTCAGGCTCGGCGGTGGCCGATGTTTCGTCGGTTGGTTCCGTCATGATCCCGATGATGAAGAAGAAAGGTTACGACACGGACTATTCCGTCGGAGTGACCATCTCATCGGCGATTCAGGGCGTTGTCGTGCCGCCAAGCCACAATTTGGTGCTCTATTCGCTGGCCGCCGGAGGCAGCGTATCGGTCGCCAGCCTGTTTCTGGCCGGGATTGTACCGGGGATACTTCTGTGCATTTCCCTTATGATCACCAGCTATGTTACTTCGGTGAGGCGGGGCTACCAGAAAGGGGAACTCATTGCATGGCGCAATGTTCCCAAAATTGTTTTCGACGGACTTGCCTCGATGATGACCGCAGTCATTATTCTCGGCGGCATTTTCACCGGATGGTTTACCGCGTCGGAAAGCGGGGCGCTGGCTTGCTTATACGCCTTCATTCTTACGTTTCTCATCTACCGCGACGTGCCGGTCAGCCGGATGTGGGTTATCCTGAAGCGCACGTTCCGTACGGTTTCCATGGTGATGTTCTTGATTGCGGCATCCGCCAGCTTCGGCTATGTGCTGGCTTTTCTGAAAGTTCCGGCCATGGTCACGGATCTGATGCTGGGCATTTCGGATAATCCGATCATCATCCTGCTGATCATCAATATCCTGCTGCTTATTCTGGGCGCTCCAATGGATATGGCGCCGCTGATCATGATCATGACGCCGATCCTGCTGCCTGTCGTGACATCCATCGGCATGGACCCCGTGCATTTCGGCATCATCTTGATGCTGAACTTGGGTATCGGACTGTTGACGCCTCCGGTCGGAACGGTGCTGTTCGTGGGGGCGGCAATCGGCAACATCTCGATCCCGCAAGCGACCAAATCCATGATGCCGTTCTTTTACGTGTTGTGTATCGTGCTGCTGATCCTGACCTATATTCCCGGCCTGGTCATGTGGCTGCCGAATTATTTTAAGTAATAGCCAATTGGATAAAAAAATCTAAAAAAGTTACAAAAATTCCTAAAATCACTCCTGTATCTATGAATGCGTTTCCAAATTATACTGAGGTCGTCTTACCATTCATGAGAAGAGAAGGGGAATTTACATGAAGAAATTGTGGAAGGGCATCCCGATTCTATCCTTGGCGGTCGTTCTGGTGCTCACTGCTTGCGGAAGTAATAAATCGAATAGCGCCAACTCCAGCAACTCAGCTCCGGCCGGAAGCTCGGCGCCGGCCAGCAGCGCCGTGCCGGAAGGGCCGAAATACAACTTCCGATTGGCCGAAACGCACCCGGCGGACTATCCCACCACGAAGGGCGACCAAAAATTCGCGGAGCTGGTGAAGGAACGTTCGAACGGCCGCATTACGATCGACGTGTTCCCGGGCTCGCAATTGGGGGAAGAAAAAGCGGTCATCGAGCAGGTGCAGCTCGGCGCAATTGAATTTACGCGGGTGAGCGCCGGCGCGCTTGGGGGCTTCAACAAGGAGTATGAAGCGTTCAGCTTGCCGTATATTTTCGATAACGAAGACCACCAGTGGAAATTCCTGAATAGCGAAGACGGCACGAAGCTGTTGGACAGTCTGGAATCTTCCCGCATGAAAGGGTTGGCTTATTACAGCTCCGGCTCCCGGAATTTCTATTCCTCCAAGCCGCTGAACAGCATCAAGGATTTAAAGGGGCTCAAAATCCGCGTACAGCAAAACAAGGTCAATATCGATTTAATGAACGCACTCGGAGCGAATGCGACGCCGATGCCGTACGGAGAAGTATTCGGCGCCCTGCAAACAGGTATCATTGACGCGGCCGAAAACAATTTTCCGAGCTACTTGACCTCGAACCATTATCAAAAAGCGAAGAACCTGATTCTGGATCAGCATCAACGCGTGCCGGAAGTGCTGCTCATCAGCAAACTGGCCTGGGACAAATTGAACCCGGAAGATCAACAGCTGATCAAACAAGCGGCTCTGGACTCGGTCGCCACTCAGAGAGAAGAGTGGAGCAAGTTCGAGAAAGACGCAGAAGCCAAAGTCAGAGAATCCGGCGTGAACATTGTGGAAGTCTCTGACCTGAAGCCTTGGCAAGATGCGGTGAAACCGATGATCGAACGATATCGTGCCGAGTTCGGAGCCATTCTGGATGCGATCGACAAAGCCAGAAACTGACCCGTACCTGGAGGGGGCGCAGAAGCCCCCTCTTTTTGCTTGTAGGAGAGGAGACGAAGGTGCGGCGTCGAATTGAGGGTTAAGGCAGAGAGAACCCGAGGGGGACTTTATGAATCGCTTGGGAAACCGATTGTGGCTCCTGGTTCAAAAACTCGTTTTGCTAAGAAATCAGCCGTTGATGCTAAGGCTGCTGATTTATTCCGCTCTGCTCGTACTGGTTCCTTTGTCGCTCGTCGGCGTCATTTCCTACCGGGAATCCTCATACATCATGGAAAGGGAGGCGAGGGAAAGCAGCTGGCAAATTATCGGGCAGGTTCGGACGAATATGGAATATTACATCACCGGCTTTGAAATCGATTCGATCAAGCTCCTGAACCGGACGGAAGTGAAGGAAATGCTGCAGAAAAGCTCGGCTGCCGAAATAGAAGCCAGCGGATTGCAAGCCTCCGTGAAAAAGATGCTGCAGGAAATCGCTTATTCCAGATCCGATATTTCCCGAATTTCCGTATTTCTCGATAACGAAACGGTCATTACCACGGATCGAACCCCGTTTTCGGAGTCCACCCAAGATTTGAAAAAGGAATATTGGTACGATTTCGTTCCCCACAATGCGGATATTAAGCTGATCAGCCGCGTCATCCAGATCAGGGACCGCTCGGAGCCGGTCATCTCCATGGTCAAGCGGCTCATCCATCCGTTGACACTGGAGCCCGTCGGCATGATGATCGTCGACATCAACTTCAAGCGGATCCAGGAAATTTCGGATCAGGTAACGGTTGGCCGCACCGGTTATATGTCGATTGTAGATGCCGAAGGGTATTACTTGTATCGGCCCGGATTATCCGGCTTCGGCCAAAGATCGGGCCTTGCGCTCGTTCGCCAAATGGCCGGCCAGAAATACGGAAGCTTCAGGTTGGATTCGGATACGAGCGAATATTTGACTTTCGGTTATTCTCCTTATTTGAAATGGTATATTGTGACCTCTTATCCGGAAAAAGAGCTGCTGGAGGGAGTCTACAACATCCGCAGCACGATTGCAGGGACCGTAATCATTACCCTGTGTGTGGCTTATCTGCTAGGCTCCGGCTTTGCCGCGAGCCTCGTTCGGCCCATCCGGCGGCTGCAGAGGTTTGTGAGCCAGGTCAAACAGGGGGATCTCAAGGTTCGGGCTGCCGTTAAAACGCGGGATGAAATAGGACGGCTTACGCTCGACTTCAACCGGATGGTGGAGCGGCTGGAGGGGCTCGTAGAGGAGGTTTATTTATCGCAATTGAAAGAAAAGGACCTGCTTCTTCGACAGAGCCAAATCGAACTTAAGATGCTCCAGTCCCAGATGAACCCGCATTTCCTGTTCAATTCGCTCGAGACGATCCGGGGGATGGCGTTGGAAAAAGGAATGAACGACATTTCCCGGCTTTCTTCCGCTTTATCGCGTTTGCTGCGGTATAATCTGAACAATCATTCTCCGTTCGTCACCCTGAAGGAAGAGCTGGAAGTATGCGACATGTATCTCAGCATCCAGAAATTCCGGTTTGAGGAACGGCTTCAGTATCGCTTCGATATCCCCGAGTGGGCGTTCGAACAAAAAGTGGTCAAGTTTTCCTTGCAGCCCTTGGTTGAAAACAGTGTCGTTCACGGTATGGAATCCCGGGATGGGACGGTTCACGTCGTGATATCCGCCGAACGCGCTCCGGAACCGGGCCGTTTCCTGGTTCGAATACGGGACAACGGGAATGGCATTTCCACCGACCGTCTGGTGGCCATTCGGCGCGATTTGGAGAAGAAGGATATCCTCTCGGGAGGACGACATATCGGAATTGTGAATGTGCATCGCAGGCTGGTCCAGTTAATCGGAGATTTTTCCGGAATCCATCTCGAAAGCCAGCCCGGCCAGGGGACGGATGTATGGTTTTATCTGTCCTTGGACGATACAGGGTGAGTCGCTTATGAAGACAGTGGCCATTTATTTAGCTGCGGGAATGAGTTCCAGGATGGGAAGAGATAAGCTGAGCTTGCCCACAAAAGCAGGTCCTGTCGGAGGTCTAGCTTTTGCTGAGGTCATCCGGTCGAAAGTCGAACATATTTTGGTCATCACGAGAACTGAAACGGTTCCGGGTTGGATGCCCGAGAGGTTCACGAAGCAGCCGGAGGCAGCGAGATGGACACAAATTACATGCCGACACGCTTGGAAAGGGCAGGCACACTCTATCTCAGAAGGAATTTTACAAGCTGAATTACGCGGTGCGGAAGCCGTTCTCATTTTGCTGGCGGATCAGCCGCTGGTAAGTGAGAAGATGATTAACGCGGCGCTTGAGATTTTCGAAGATCCGGCCGAGCCGGCCACGGATATTGTGATCACCTCATACAACGGTATATATGCCCCGCCAGTCGTGTTCTCCGAAAAGCTGTTTTCCGATTTGCTCAAACTTAAAGGCGATGAAGGAGCAAAAAGTATCATCCACAGACATGAAAGAAAAAGAATCCTAACAGCGGATCCGAGGAATTTGTTGGACATTGACAACGAAGAGGACTATCGCCGGCTTCTTGAGATAACAGGAGGGTAGCTCTGTCTTCGGGCGTAAGTCCAACGGGAATTACATACACGGGCAGGATAAGGAGCATTTTATTTGTAACCATGTTGGGTAGTTACGGAGGGTTTCAGATTGACAATGGCATCAGGGAAGCACCGCCCTCAATGGATGAAAGTAAGTACCGTCACCTTGATGATGGGAATCGCCTCCGCATTGGCGTGGGAGCTTGCCAAGCTGGCAGGCTCCAAGCATCCGTTCTTGGCCCCTGTCTCCGTCATCTTGTGCACGAAATCCACGTTCCGAAAATCACTCCAATTTTCCTATTACCGTCTGCTTGGCACCATGCTCGGCGTTTACGTTACAGCCTGGGCGGTACGCTTCATGCCTTTGAACGGCTGGTCGCTGGGTCTGCTGATCGTCGCGGTCGGGTTTATTTCCCTGCTATTCGGACGCAAGGAAGTATTGGTTCGAGAAACAGCATTAAGCGTCGCCCTGGTGATCAGTCTGCAAAAAGAGTCCGGTGTTTACGCTTTCGACCGCATCCGCGACACCTTCATCGGAGTTGCGGTGGCGCTTATAATTCAATATGTGATATACCGTCCGAAGAAGAGTGAAATTGCCGGAAGTTGAACCGCAGTTATATCCCCCCCCTCCTTGCCCATATAAATCAGAGATGGAGGAGCGGGACGGGGTGAGAACGATTGAAGGCGATTGGGCGAAGCGTACCCAAGAAGGAGTCGTTCGATAAAGTTACCGGGGTCGCGATGTATACGGCGGACAAAGTTGAAGCACGAATGCTGCATGCGAGACTCGCCCTCAGCCCCTACGCGCATGCACGTATATTGAGTGTGGATACGTCTGAAGCGAAGCAGGTGCAGGGGGTCAAGACGATTTTGACCGGTGATGTAAGCGATGTATTGATTGGCGAAGAGATCAGAGACCGGCCAATCATCGCGCGAGAAAAGGTTCGTTATTACGGCGAAGTTGTGGCGGTGGCCGTCGCGGATACCGAAGCGGCTGCGAAACGGGCAGCCGAATTGATACGTGTTGAGTATGAGCCATTGCCGGTCGTCAATTCGCCGGTGGATGCATTAAGGCAAGACGCACCGATTCTGCATGACAAACTGGGTGAATATGAGAATGAAGGGCGCGCCGTTCCGGTTCCCGGTACGAATATTGCAAGCGTGAACCGGCTGCGCAAGGGAGATATCGACAAAGGCTGGAAGGAAAGCGAAATGATCGCCGAGAATACCGTTTGGTTTATGCCCTCGGATCACGCGGCGATGGAAACCCGCAGTGCGACTGCGGAAATTCGGCCGGACGGCTATGTCGTCATCGATACATCCTCTCAAGTTCCTTTTACCGTCAAGAAATATATGGCGAATTATTTCGGTATCGGCTCCGGATGGATCGTCGTTCAAACTCCGCTGGTAGGGGGCGCCTTCGGAGGGAAATCGGCCATTTTTTTGGAGCCTATCGTGTATCTGGCCTCCAAAGCCGTGGGCGGTCGAAAAGTGAAAATCGTCTTAACGAGAGAGGAAGACATGGCGTCGGCCCCGGTGCGCATCGGACTGCATGCGACGGTGAAGCTGGGATCCACACTAGACGGATACATAAAAGCCGCGCATATCACGTATCGGTTTGACGGCGGTGCCTATAACGACAAATCCAGCGATGTGGCGAAAGCGGCAGTTATCGATTGCTCGGGACCTTACGGAATTCCGAATCTGGCATGTGATTGTTTTACCTTATACACGA
The DNA here is from genome assembly GCF_005049045.1 of Cohnella pontilimi. Taxonomy (GTDB): domain Bacteria; phylum Bacillota; class Bacilli; order Paenibacillales; family Paenibacillaceae; genus Cohnella; species Cohnella pontilimi. The sequence goes on along the minus strand of NZ_SUPK01000006.1, from coordinate 49,911 downwards.
ATCATGGCTTTGCAGCGGCCTTTCGGGGGTACGGTCATTCTGAGCTCACTTTCGCGATGGAAAGAGCCATCGACGCGTTAGCCGACAAACTCGGAATGGATCCATGGGAGCTGCGATTCCGCAATGCCGCGGTTCCCGGAGATACGGCACCGACACGGGATCTCCTGACTCCCAGCAATCTCGGAGACATCAAAACTTGTCTGAATCGTCTAAAAATATTGTCGGAGTGGGAGGGTTGGCAAGTTCGTCAAATCGACGCGTATCGGATTCGTGCCAAGGGCATCAGCTGCTTTTGGAAAAACTCCTCTATGGATACTGACGCCAGCTCCGGAGCCATCATCCTGTTTAACCCCGATGGCAGCATCAACCTGGAGACGGGTGTCGTGGAAATCGGGACGGGTACCAAGACTGTGCTGGCACAAATTTTGGCTGAGAGAATGAGGATGAGCCCGGAGCGAATTCATGTCAAACTTACGGTGGATACGCGAACTACGCCGGAACATTGGAAAACGGTGGCGAGCAGGGGGACGCTGCTGGCCGGACGTGCCGTATTAAAGGCCGCCGACGATGCGATCCGGCAACTGCTGGACATCGCAGCCTGTGTCCTTCGCGCCGATCCGGAGGACCTCGTACTTGAAAATGAAAAGGTATTCGTGCGGGCTGATCCGAGCGTGAACATTGAGGTAAGAGAGATTTGTTACGGATACGTTTATCCGAACGGAAATGCGATCGGCGGGCAGATTATCGGACGGGGACATTACATTCAGAGAAGAATGAATCCGTTGAACCCGGTGACCGGAGAGGGCACACCTGGACCGGAATGGAATGTCGGGGCTCAAGCGGTGGAGATTGAGATGGATACCCGCGATTGCTCTTACCGGCTCATGAAGGCGATTTCCGTCAATGATGCGGGCAAGGTGCTGAATCCCGAAGGTGCGCGCGGCCAAGTGATGGGCGCGATGGCCATGGGGCTCAGTTTCGCGAATCGAGAAGGATTTGACTATAACGAACAAGGGATGGTGCTCAACCCTACGCTGCGGGATTTTAGTGTGCTCCGTTACGACGAAAACCCGTCCTATATCGTGGAATTCATAGAAACTCCTTGCCTGGACGCGCCTTACGGAGCCCGCGCATTAGGTGAACATGGGATGATCGGCATGCCGGCGGCGCTGGCGGACGCGTTGTCGCGAGCAGCGGGAGTGAGACTGAATCAGCTTCCTCTCTATCCGGAAACGGTATGGAGAGCACGAATGGGGTATTCCCATGTTTTCTTATAATTTCGATTATTACCGGCCTGCTTCGATCCGTGAGGCTGCCGGCTTGTTTCAACGTTTGGACGCTCAAGGAAAGAGGCCGATGTATTGGTCGGGAGGAACGGAAATCATTACGCTTGGGAGAGTAAACCTCGTCTATACGGAAGCTGTGATTGATTTGAAGCATATTCCGGAATGCCGTGCCCTTGCCGTCAACGATCAAAGCTTGATCGTTGGTTCCGCTCTGACTCTCTCCGAGCTTTACGATTCTCGCGTATTTCCCCTGCTGGGAGAAACGGGGTCAGGCGTAGCCGATCGTACCTCCCGCAACAAGATTACATTGGGAGGCAATATTTGCAGCCAGTTCATTTACAAAGAGGCGGTTCTGCCTCTGCTGCTCACGGACAGCGATCTGGTGATTGCAGGGCCGTCCGGTGCCCGCCGGATCCCCATCGGTCAAATCTTTAACGGTACTCTTCGACTGGGCAGCGGAGAGTTTCTCGTACAATCCGTGACCGATTCGCAATATTTGACGATGCCCCATTTCTCCATCAAGAAAAGAAAAGTGGCCGCAATCGATTACCCGGTTGTGACGACTGCCGCTATCCGAACCAACTCGGGAATCCGGCTCGCTTTCAGCGGCCTGTGTGCCTTTCCATTCCGCTCCGCTGCGCTGGAACGTCTGCTGAACGAAAGCAAATTACCGGTTGCGGAAAGGGTGGGACTGGCGGCAAGCCAGCTGCCGGCTCCCATTCTGAGCGATATGAAAGCTTCGGCGGCATACCGGGAAATCGTCTGGAAAAATGTGCTGATCGATATTTTAACCACCCTCGGCGAGTAGCGATGGGAGGAGTCGGCGAAATTGAGAATCGAGTTGTTGTTGAATGGCGAGAAGCACTTGGTGGAAGTCCAGCCGCCGGAGCTTCTTCTCGACGTGTTAAGGGAAACTTTCGGTTTAACCGGAGCCAAGCCGGGATGTCGAAACGGAGATTGCGGAACCTGCACGGTTACGGTAAACGGGTGGCCGATGAAATCTTGCCTTATGCTGGCAGCCGAAGCATCCGGTCAAGCGGTGGTCACTGTCGAAGGGTTGGGAGACGCCGATATCCAGCAAGCTTTCGTTGATAAATTTGCCTTTCAATGCGGATATTGTACGCCCGGATTTATTATGAATATCCATGCGCTTAGCAGTAAACATCCGCAAGCCGATGAGGCGACCATCCGCGATTGGCTGCAGTCTAATATTTGCCGCTGCACCGGATACGAAGAAATTCGGCAAGCTGTCGTGTCTGTACTCGAAGGGAAGGTAAAGGGGATGTAATCGGGATGGATTCCATACACGCCGTTTTGCAGGCTATCGAGCAATCGGAAGAATACTGCGTACTGGCGAGTATTGTCCGGGTTGTAGGTTCATCTTACCGGAAGGAAGGAACCGCTGCTCTCTACATGGAGAGCGGAAAGCGGGTCGGCATGCTTACCGCAGGCTGTTTAGAGGAAGATCTGGCGTTGCGGGCTCGTGAAATGTATGGGACGAATGCACCGAAACTGATCAAATACGACCTGAGTGCGGAAACGGAAACCGAATGGGGAAGAGGTTTCGGCTGCAACGGAGAAATCCATATTTTGCTGGAACCGATTGACGACAAGCAGAGACAAGCGCTGAAGGAAATCAAGATTATTTTGGAGCAAGGGAAATCGGTAAACGTTGTGAAGGCGGTAGAAGGGGAGACCTACATCCATACCTATCAACCCAAACCAAGACTGATTCTCCTTGGTGCGGGACAGGACGCCAGACCGGTCTCCAAGCTGGCTGCGAGACTCGGCTTCTACGTTATTGTCTGGGACTGGCGTCCGAGTTTTTGCGCATACGAATATTTTCCTGATGCAGATCAGCGATGGGTAGGCGCACCAGAGGAAGTGATTCCTGGGCTCCATCTGCGGCAGGACGATTGTGTTGTGCTGATGACGCACGATTTTCAGAAAGACAGGGAGCTTCTCGCTTTGGTACGGGATACTGAACTCCTTTATTTGGGTGTCTTAGGTCCAAAAGCTCGCACATCAAGGTTGGTACTCGAGGAAGCATTGCTTGAAAGAATCCATTCTCCCGTCGGACTTCCGATTGGCGCGGAAGGGCCCGAAGAGATCGCAGTCAGTATTGCAGCTGACTTAATCCTCCATGTTAGGCGCGGAACGAAATGCCAAAAAAACGAAGAAGGCTCATTCCTCCAACATTATTTAGACGTCGACTTCTGGAAGTAGTTGCTAATCCATATAAACGATGTATAAGAGCTTAGTCTGCCTACTAGGTAGCAGCCGTGGATAGCCTTGTCTCCGGAAATAACCGCTGTTTATCAACAACCTTTTGAGACTTTAAGTCGTCTAAACCATTGAAAGGATCAAAAACGTACGATTTTATCGTACATGTGAGGAGGCAACACGAACATGCAAAAGAAATGGGTACCGCTCATTGTGTCTGTCGTTGCTGCTAGTGCCATTGTCATTGCCAGTACTTCATTCGCTTCAAGTCCCATCAAGCTGGTTGTAAACGGAAAAACGATCGCTACTGATGTCCCGCCTCAAATCATCAAAAACCGTACCATGGTGCCGATTCGCTCGGCCGGAGAAGCTTTGGGTGCCAAAGTAGGCTGGAATCAAGAAACGAGAACCGTCACGATAGATCGGCCGAACTCAGGTTCCGATCAGCGTCAAATCGAGCTTTTGAATCAGTGGGTAGCCGCTAAATCCCCTGAGGGAGCCGTTCAGACTTGGGCTGAGGCGATCAAGAACCGGAACGGGGCGGTGCAATTTGCCATGCTGGCGCCGGACCTGCAGAAAAAGACACGCAAGCAATTCGAGTCATTGAATTGGGTAACAGGAGTTTCCAGCCCCTGGGTAGACAGCTTTACGGTGTCCAACGATGGTAAAACCGGTCAAGATCAATTGTCCTATAGTGTATTGTTCAAGCTCGCGACTTCAACGGGAAGCGCTGGCGAAGGGACATTAAAAGCAACCGTCCGAAAATCGGACGATACATGGAGCCTGATCGGGATTCAACCGGGTAAAGGCGGAGAAAGCTTGGGCATCACGGTGCTTCCGTAATAAGCAAGAGAGTTTTTACAAAGAAGAAGGCTGCTTCGGCAGCCTTCTTCTTTGTAAATCCAGCCGGGTTCCGATGGATGATCTCCATTATCTTGGCTTACGAGAGGAAAATGATGCGCTTAGCCGAATGAATAGGAGGGCAAAATGTAAGAGTTACTCATCAGATAGCGGTATGTGGAACGGGGGAAGTCCAAGTGAGAAATCAAGAAGGTTTCATAGAAGTGCCCGGCGGCAAGGTGTGGTACAGCAAAATGGGGGAGGGAGACAGAACTCCTCTGCTGGTGCTGCATGGAGGACCCGGAAATACGCACGATCCGCTCAAAGCGGCATTGGGTGTGTTGGCGAGCGACAGACCCGTCATTTTTTACGATCAGCTTGGTTCAGGAAATTCCAACAGACCTCATGACCGCTCCTTATGGAAGCTGGAGAGATTTGTGGAAGAACTGGCGTGTGTGCGTGAAGCGCTGAATCTAAATCCGGTTCACATTTTGGGCCATTCTTGGGGGACGATGCTGGCCGCTTCCTATCTCGTTGATCGCAAACCTGCCGGTGTGAACAGTATCATTTTTTCCAGCCCCTGCCTCGACGCCGAACGGTGGAAGCAAGATGCGGATCGTTTGCTCGCGCAGCTGCCCGCCGATGTTCAGCAGACCATCCAAAAACATCAGGAAAACGGAACAACGAGTTCGGAAAAGTACCGGGAGGCCATGCAGGTATTTGAGAGACAGCATGTTTGCCGCCTCGACCCCAGGCCGTCAGTCTTGTCCGTAAGCCGACAGAAGGCGAATCACAGCGTGTACCTTACGATGTGGGGACCATCCGAATTCTATCCAACGGGGAATTTGAAAACGTACAATGTCACGCCAGACTTGTCTGCAATAGCATTGCCGGCGCTTTTCCTGTGCGGCCGCTACGACGAAGCCACTCCGGAATCGACCCAATATTATCAGTCTCTAGTCCCCGGCGCCGAAATGTGCGTTTTCGAAAACAGCTCGCACTTGAGTTACTTGGAAGAAACGGATGCCTACATATCGGTCGTTCGGTCGTTTCTGGGTCAAGTAGAGGGTCGTTAATTCCTGTCCGAAACATAGAAGGCCGGCTCATCTTGAGCCGGCCTGTTGTTATCGTTTATTTCGTTTTTTTACGGAATTATCTTTTTGCCGAGCACGTGGTCCAGAGGAATATAGCCAATATCACGACTATCTTCACTGTTATTCCGGTTGTCCCCCATCACAAAAATATGGTCGGCCGGTACGATCCATTTCTTATCCGACTCAAAGAACATCATTTCCTTTACATACGGCTCATTGACTTCTTCGCCGTTGCGATACACATGGTGATTTTTAAACTCCAGAATGTCACCCGGTTTTCCGACGACCCTTTTGATATAAAACACGTGATCCGTCGTATTGCGAAAAAGCTGAATCAGCGGATTTTCCAATACGTCATCTTTCAACCCGCGATTTCGATCTACTCTGCTATCTATTATAACAATGTCGCCATATTCAGGGAGGTAAGAGAAGGTGTGGGGGAGCTTCGAAACGTAAACCCGCTCGCTGTCATGTAAAGTCGGATCCATAGAGTGGCCGTCCACCTGATAGGGCTGAACAATAAAGATGCCTACAACGGAAGCAACGACGAATGCAATGGCGAGAGTGGAAGCCCAACTCCATATTTTTTTTACTACATTCATAACAAGTGTCCTCCGGCGTTGCTTTTCCCAAATTATATCATGAAAAACGCCTCTACACATTCCGTATGTGCAGAGGCGATTCTATTGGGAAAGACTAGAACTCTTCATCACTTGTTTTACCGCTGTAAGCATGGGAGTGAGGGGTTCTTCCATTCACGGTGGTGAATCCCTCGAACAAGTGATAATGCCCTCCGCCTGGAAGGGGAATCTCATCGCCGGTGGTACCGCAAATTTCGTGGGTGTGACCGTCATCGAAGGAAGTAACGGTACGATATTCGTGCACATGTGGAACGCCTGTCGGCGCTGGAGCTGTGGTTCCGGCGTATCGATGAGAATGGCCGACATCAAATGAAGTCACTCCGGCAAATTCGTGTACATGTACCGGCCTTCCATCCCAAGAGGTGATATACAGCTGGTGCGAATGCTGCCCATCCGCATCTTCAGAGTGAACGATAAACCCGGAAACAGGGATTTTCATAGCGCATCTCCTTTTCATCGAAATTTCTCAAGGTTAAGTTATGAGTGTTAAGTGTAAATATGCCGTTCATACAAGCTACAAAATATTCCCTTTCGAATATGGATTAGCCCTCCGTTCATATGCTCATTGGAGAAGTAGATATCGGGAGGGGAAGCCGTGTACCAACAAAATGCAGGACAAGGGCAATATGTGTTGGATCCCCAAAGAGCGCTTTTGCTGCCGCCTGAATTAAAAGCGGCACCGATCGAATCTTTAACGGAGCAATTGTTCATCGAACGGTCTCTCACGGAGAATCGGTTTTGGCTGCGGATCATGAAGGAGCACTCTTTCTTTTTGTGCGAGGGGTTCAGCAAAGATGACATCGGATTAATTCAGGAAGCGAACCGATTTTTCCATTACTTTGATCAATTGTTGCAGCGATCTCACACCATACCCGCAACCGTGCAGGCCGTTCGAGCGCTTAATGATGAGAGTATTCAGGCCGTTTCGGCACTTCGCAATTTTAAACGCAACCTCCTCATCCTGATCATTAATTGCAAGATTAAAGGTTTTAATTTTCCCTTGTTAGTGGACCACATTGCGAGAGAAGCGGAATACTTTGTTCGAAACCTAATGAAGTTTAATCAAGGCATCATGGAACCGATCCAAGACGCTATTATCAGCGAAAATGTATTTTGGCTGCGGATCATGATGGAGCATTCCCGTTTTATCGGATCGCTGCTGGATCAATCCGAGCGGAACTTGGTGCACCAGGCATTAAAGTTCGGAGATGATTTCGAGATCTTGCTTGGTCAAGCACGGGATGTTGAATCGATGCTTTATAATAAGCAGCCAACGTATCCGATTATTTCCAAGATGAATAAAGACAGCGAAAATGCTACGGTTGAGTTACGGAATTTCAAGCGTGCTGGACTTGAATTCATTCGAACATGCCAGATTCGCAGCGTGATCGATCCGTTATTAGCGGATCACGTTGTGCGAGAGGCGGAACACTTTCTCATGATCATTCAGATTTTGCAGCAGCGATTGGCTGCGAAACAAATGGAAACCTGAGTTTCGGCTTGAGAACTCCCTGATGGCTGATGGGGAGTTCTTTTTTGATATATTCCGCAGACTCCCCGTCGCAAGCGTTGGACAGCCTTCATACATTAATCGTATAAGCGATGAAATATATATGGAGGAATTGATGATGGAAAGAGAAAAGTTCAACCATATGATGGACTCATTTCGGGATCGATTGTTCGACATCATTCATCTCGAGGACAAAAGCAAACTGGGCACTCACATTCAAGAGACGGCGGCAGATATGCTCAAATATTTCAATCTTCCCTATGACGAGAAAGCGATAAAGAATTGGTGGCAGAAATTCCAAAAATAAAAAAGGGGCTTGAACGGGACGTCAGGCGGGTGATGGATATAGAGTAGAAAGTTTAAACGAAGGAGCCTGTAAAACCATGAACATATATCGTTATGAAGAGAATCCGCTGATTACCCCGGAGGATGTGAAACCGTTCCACGAAGGATTTGAAGTGATCGGCGCGTTTAACGCAGGAATCGCCAAATACAAGGACGAAATCCTGATGCTGCTGCGCGTTGCGGAGCGCCCAAGAAGCGAGCAGCCCAATATCGTCAAGGCGCCGATCTACAATCCGGCTACGCAAGCTGTCGATTTGGTGGAATTTAGAACGGACGATGTACGCTACGACTTTTCCGATCCCCGTGTTATCCGGGATGTCACCCAAAGCGCCGGATTTGCCTATTTGACTTCGCTGTCCTACATACGGATCGCCCGCAGCAAGGACGGACGCCGTTTCACGATCGACGACAAGCCGTTCGTCTATCCTTCCAATCCATTGGAGGCGTTCGGGGTCGAAGACCCGAGGGTGACGCAAATCGGGGACACCTACTATATTTATTTCTCGGTGGTATCGCCTGTCGGAATCGGGGAATCGATGGTTTCGACCCAAGATTTTGTGAAAGTTACCCATCACGGCATGATTTTCTGTCCTGACAATAAAGATGTGCTGATCTTCCCCGAAAAGATTAACGGCAAATATTACGCTCTCCACCGCCCGACGGTCAAAAGCATCGGTTCGCCGGAAATATGGATCGCCGAATCGGACAACCTGCTGCACTGGGGCAATCATAAGCATCTTCTCGGTCTGAGGGAAGGCATGTGGGACGGGGGCAGAATCGGAGGAGGAGCGGTTCCTTTCCGGACGGACAAAGGCTGGCTGGAGCTGTATCACGGGGCGACCAAGGAACACCGGTACTGTATGGGGGCTGTCCTGCTGGACTTGAACGATCCGTCCAATGTGCTTGCCCGCTCGGGCAAGCCGATTCTTGAGCCGGATGCGGGATATGAAAAGAACGGCTTTTTCGGCGACGTCGTGTTTTCCTGCGGAGCGCTCGTCGAAGGGGATGTGGTGAAAATATATTACGGCGTTGCGGACACTTCCATGGCTTGTGCGGAGCTTAGTCTTCAGGAGATTATGGACGGCTTGATCTAGGTCTAAACCGGAGTTTACATTCATTGTAGAAAAGCGTATGCTTGTGTTGCAAAATGCAACTTTATTAGACAAGGGGCAGAATCAACGGATGGCGGATTCGGAAAAGGCAGGGTATAAATCCATTGCACTTGACATCGCCCAAAGAATCGTGAGCGGAGAAATTCCGGTTGGCAGCAAAATTTCCGGACGATCGTTGCTCGCCGGACAATATCATGTTTCCCCGGAAACAATACGGAAGGCCATCGGATTGCTGAAGGAAGAAAACATTGTTTCCGTAACACAGGGAAAAGAAATCACCGTTATATCCAACCGTAATGCTTATGAATATATTACGAAACACAATTATTTGAAATCCGTATACTCTCTAAAGCAGGATTTGCAACTTCTTTTACAAGAGAAACAAAATATTGATCGTAGATTCGAATCCATTCTGACCGAGATAATGGAAGCCTCGGACCGGCTTCAGAATCTAAAGCCATACAATCCTATAGAGTTAAAAATTCATTCCCATTCTCACGTAATCGGAATGACGATTGCCAGTCTCCAATTCTGGCAAAACACAGGAGCAACGATAATAGCGCTTCGCCGAGGGACGAATGTGTCGATTTCACCAGGTCCTCATGTCGTGCTGCTGGAAGATGATGTATTGGTTGTCGTCGGCGAGGAGAAGGCTTTCGAGAAAACGAAGCAATTTATCAATAGACCGAGATGAAAAAATAGAAGCAAACGGGCTGCCAGAGAAGATCTTGGCGGCTCTTCTTCATTTTTATGCATAATTTTACAAACAATTTAATTTCATATTAGGGTTGTTAGTCAGTGGGTGGTGTGATAAATTAAAGATAATAAATTCTTCATATTAACATTTGGGTGGAGCCTGTCATCAAAGGCTCCTTCTGTCTATTTAAGGAGTTAAGAAACAGTGAAATTAACGAATCAGCTCCATCGTCATTACAACTTATATTTAAGCTGTGCATGGAACTACAACAGCATGAATAAAGATTTGCACGATTTATTGGGTGCGAGAGAGGACTTTCGTTATCGTTCGATTTATCTTTCCCCCCAACATGCTGTTTTCCAAACAAATGACGAGAGAAAAATTTACGAGTCCATTAGAAGCAAAATCAAGTTCTGTGATGCGGTGATTATGTTGTGTGGCGTTTATTCCAATTATAGTCGTTGGATCAACAAAGAGATTATTGCGTGTAAAGACGAGTTAAATATTCCGCTCATCGCCGTTCAACGTTTTGATGCAAACCGCACATCTCAAGTGATGAAGGAGAATGCCGATGTCATAGTGAACTGGCAAGCCGATGAGATTATTGCGGCGATCATACAGCACGCAAACAAGAAATAGAATGCGATTTACATTCATTTACAAACAACTTAATAAATAAAATGAAGTTGTCAGAATGATGTTCGTATGTTACTGTACTTATGAATGGCAGAATTTCCGGCCGCACTGCTTCGGTTTGCTATTGGCCCCTAATTTGGGGTCTTTATTATTTTCGTTATAAGGAGGCTACCCCTGTCCATGTCTATTATCGAAGTAAGACAGCTGACCAAAATTTTCGGAAACGAGCCGAACCGAGCGGAACAGCTGCTTAGTCAAGGTTGGTCTAAGGAAAAGATTTACAAAGAAACCAAGATGACGGTAGGTGTGAATAAAGCCAGTTTTTCTATAGAGCAAGGGGAGATATTCGTCATTATGGGTTTATCCGGCAGCGGAAAGTCGACATTGGTCCGCTTATTGAACCGGCTGATTGAGCCGTCCTCCGGCCAAGTTTTGTTCAATGGACGGGACATCGTCCAAATGAGCACCGACGAACTGCGTCAGTTGCGCAGAAAAAAAATCGGGATGGTTTTTCAGAAGTTTGCCCTGTTTCCTCACCGTACGGTGCTCGGCAATGTGGAATACGGACTTGAAATACAAGGGATTGACAAAAAAACGAGAAAAGAGCTTGCGAGGAACGCTCTCGAACTGGTCGGCCTTGAAGGTTGGGAGAATAGTTATCCGGATCAACTGAGCGGCGGTATGCAGCAGAGGGTAGGATTGGCTCGTGGATTGGCCAACGATCCGGATGTTTTGCTGATGGACGAAGCGTTCAGCGCACTCGATCCTCTCATTCGCAAGGATATGCAGCATGAGCTGCTTCTTCTTCAAGCTAGGATGAAAAAGACCATCATCTTCATCACGCATGACCTGGATGAAGCACTGCGTATCGGGGACCGGATTGCCCTCATGAAAGACGGCTCTATTGTACAAATCGGAACGCCGGAACAAATTTTGATCCAGCCGGCGGACAAATATGTGGAACGTTTTGTGGAAGACGTGGATCTGTCCAAAGTGCTTACGGCTGCGCATGTTATGCAGGAGCCAGAAACCATTACTCCTGATAAAGGTCCCCGGGTGGCCCTCCAGTTGATGAGAGACAGCGGGGTTTCCAGTCTCTATGTGACGGATAAAGAGAGGAAGCTTTTGGGTGTGGTGACTGCGGAAAGCGCATCGCTTGCTGTGAAAGAAAACAAATCAATTGGCGAAGTGATGGAAGTTAACGTGCCATGGGTACCGCCGGCTACGGTTCTCCATGAATTATTTGAGGTTATGGCCGAAACCAGAATCCCTGTCGCGGTAGTCGATGAACGAGACAAATTGAGAGGCATCCTGATCAAAGGAGCTGTTCTCTCCGCGCTTGCGGGCAATGCCGTACCGGAAGCAGGTGTGGCTGTATGAGCATACCTAAAATCCCTCTGGGGCATTGGGTTGAAGCATTTGAGGATTGGCTTACCGACCACCTGGGATCGGTGTTCAACTTTATTAGATCCATAATTGGTTCCATGGTCGAAGGAATCGAGACCGGTTTATTGGCTGCTCCTGCGATTGTGCTGATTCTTCTCATTGCTGCTTTGGCCTATAGGATCGGCAAGTGGAGAATGGCACTGTTTGCATTTATCGGGCTGATGTTGATCGATAATCTCGGGTTGTGGGAACCGTCTATGCAGGCGTTGTCCCTGGTACTGACCGCCGCCATTCTTTCCGTTGCTGCCGGAGTGCCGATTGGCATTTTATGCGCGCGAAAAAACGGTGTCCAAAATACGGTTACTCCGGTTTTGGATTTCATGCAGACCATGCCTGCTTTCGTTTATTTGCTGCCTGCGGTTTCCTTTTTTTCGCTTGGCGTAGTCCCGGGTGTTATCGCATCGATCATCTTCGCAATCCCGCCCACCATTCGGCTGACGAATTTGGGCATCCGTCAGGTGCCAGCTGAGCTCGTCGAGGCTGCCGATGCCTTCGGCTCCACCCCGAACCAAAAATTGTTCAAACTGCAGCTTCCGCTTGCTATGCCGACGATCATGGCCGGGATTAACCAGACCATCATGCTGTCGTTATCGATGGTCGTCATTTCCTCCATGATCGGCGCGCAAGGCGTAGGTGCCTTGGTTTACCGTGCCGTTACGCAAGCGAAGACGGGAGTCGGTTTCGAAGCTGGCATCGCAATCGTCATCATGGCGATTCTGCTTGATCGCTTGACGCAAAATGCGTTCAAGAAAAAATAATGCAAGGAGTGTTTTTATTGAGGAAATGGTATTTGCTGTTGTCGATTGTAATGGTGATTGCCGTGTTGGCTGGATGTTCCGGCAACAAGGGCAACAAATCAATTAAACTTGCTTATGTGGCATGGGACTCCGAAATTGCCAGCACCAATGTTGTCAAGGAGGTACTGGAGTCTAAGCTGGGTTACAAGGTGGAAATGCTTCAGGTGGACGCAGGTCCGATGTGGGCGGGCATCGCCGACGGCAGCGCGGATGCGATGGTTGCTGCTTGGCTTCCCAGCACGCATTCGTCTTACTTGGATAAATATAAGTCCAATATCGTCGACCTTGGCCCGAATCTGAACGGCACGAAGATCGGCCTGGCGGTTCCGGCTTATATGGATATCAAGTCCATTGAAGATTTGAACAAGACGGAAACCGCATCTTTGCTCAAAAAACAGTTAATCGGCATCGAGCCCGGCGCAGGAATTATGATGGCCACGGAAAAGGCTATTCAGGAATATGGATTGAAGAGCTATACACTTGTTGAGAGCTCTTCTGCGGCCATGGCTCAAGAACTGCTCAAAGCTTACGATAATAAACAGCCTATCGTGGTTACCGGATGGACGCCCCATTGGATGTTCGCCAAGATGGACTTGAAATACTTAGATGATCCAAAGGGCGTATACGGCGGGGATGAGCAAATTCATACGTTGGTCCGCAAAGGTCTGCAAGAGGACAAGAAGGACGCCTATGCGTTCCTTGACCGGTTCGAGTGGACTCCGGATGATATGGCGAACGTGATGGTGGCGATTCAAGAAGGCAAATCTCCGGAAGATGCGGCCAAGGATTGGGTAAAAGCAAACGCGGACAAAGTGGATCGTTGGGTCAAAAGCACCGATTAAGGTGCCTTGTTCCCTGGTTCTGGATTTAACGAAGAAAGATCAGTCAGCGCTTAGCTGATTGATCTTTCTCTCTTCTTGGCCTGATATTATATTTCAGCGATTTGTGGTCCGGCGCGGCGGCTTTGTCGGGTTCAAGGGGTGAAGGAGGATGAGAGGAGCACGGATCTTTGCCGAACGGAAGGATCTTGTCCGGATCCAAAGGCCCTCTGTAGTTAAGGCCGATATTGAGCTGACCTTCCAGGCTTTTAATGTCCATCGTCCCGAAATGGCTTGTCCTCTGGAAGGCGCGTTCAACGGAATAGGCTCCTTTAACCATTTTCCGATAGTATGCTCCGGGAGATTAAGAAAACTTTCCTTGGCTTCGTCTCAGGTCGGGGGAGATTTCGAACGGTCTGGGACGTATGGAGAGAGACACGTGCTCAGGCTTGTGGCGGTCAAGCAGAAAGTACATTTTTAACGAACCGATGGGATTCGCACTGTGGATGATGATTTCATTGGCAAAGAGCCTTTTGCTCACCATGTATTTCGCCAAATCGTATCCGGTCGGCTGATGATACCCCATGTCGTGGTCCAACGAAAGCACGTCGATTTTATGATGTTTCAGCAGTTTGATACACTGATCCACCGTCCTGACCAAACGAAATCCTTCCGGACAAGGACGTGTGTCGTCCAGAAACACATTCATCATAAGCACAGCCTCACTTGGAATTTAGGTAAGATTCAACACATCATATGACGGATCCTAAAATATTCTTGGACAATGTTGAGGAAGGTTCCACGACTCACGGGACAGGAGCACAATTCGCGCAATTCTGTGCGTTCGTCCTGTCGATTGGAGCCTCCTCGTCGTATGTTAGGGGTGTGATGATAATACATCACTAAACCTATGCAGGTGGTGATATTGAATGGGATTCGTAGGAGGCGGCTTTAGCTGCGGAGGTTTTGGCTGGCTTGGCGGTGCAGCATTCGTGCTTGTTCTCTTTATTCTGCTGGTAATCATTCTGGCAGCTGGAATTATCTAAGTACAAAATCCGAAGAACGTCACGAATAAACGGAACAAAATATCGCCAGACTTCACCGCCTATCCAGGCGGTTCTTTTTTTGCATGTAAACATTTGCGTGTGCAGGAGCGGATTCTTATTCGAAATGTGTGTTCGTACTGGCGGTTCGGATCTCTGTGCATATGTTATGGCTGTATTCACCTAAAGTCATGGGGATTTGCGATTGTTAACAAGCGAATGAAGGATGTGAACGGAATGGAATACATGGACCTGCTCTCGCGTCTTGGGGTGGCTTCCGCGCACCCGGGCGGATTTAAGGCGACGAAACGACTGCTGGAAAAAGCCCTTGAGCCGGGAGAATTGCGAATATTGGAAGTGGGATGCGGCACGGGGAAAACGGCTTGTTATCTTGCGGAAAAAGGTTATCGTGTCACCGCACTGGATCAACATCCGCTCATGCTTGAGAAGGCCAAACGCCGGGCAGAGAAACAAGGGCTCACCGGGATCGAATGGGTGGAGGGAAGCGTTGAGCGGCTCCCTCTCGAAGATCAAACTTTCGATGTTGTCTACGCAGAATCCGTGACGGTTTTTACCGATGTTCCGAAATCTTTGAAGGAATATCATCGGGTATTGAAGCCGAACGGCCGGCTGCTCGACCGTGAAATCGTTTTGTTTGCTGAAATCCCTCAGCCTATTTATGAAGAAATCCTCGATTATTTCAAATTCAATAAAATTTTATCGTTGGATGAGTGGATGGGGTCTCTTCATCAAGCCGGATTCAAGGCCGATCGTCCGTCGCTTGACGATTTCCGCGGCCCTCAATTCGCGGCTGAACACAGCGAATTACAGGAATTGGACCTCACCATGCTGTTCGACCCCGAAATCGGACAAGGAATTATGAAATACGCCGATTTAATGCTGGCGCAGGAATCGTATTTTCGAGTTTGCGATTTTGTTGCTCATAAGTCCGGATAACAGCTCGCCGGCTCGGCCGTCCAAGATCAGCCATATCCGTTGGGGTATGGCTTTCTTGTTGGCTGCGGGCGGTTACCTCATATAGGAGATGGGCAATTTAATTCAAACAACAACTGGAAAGGGTAGAGGGTATGAAACAAAAAACGGTCATGTTATGGATCTGTTGTCTCTCCATTCTGGCCTCCACAGCTTTCGCTCGTCATCCTGAGCCAGAGCCTTCTTACGCAAAATGGGGCAATATGGCGGTGCAAGAAACGATGAAACGATATGGTTTCCCCATCATCGATTATTTGCACGTAGGTCGTACATACATTTCGGCAAGAAAGGCGGAGGAGAAGTTTAAACTATGGCTCAGAAAGCCTGACGGCAAGGAATTCGGCGTCTATGTCACCATCCGCTTCGATCCCGTAACGGATCGCGTCGAAACGATCGGGTTTGAAGAAACGAATCGATAAGCCGGCCGGATTGCTGTGAGGACGAAAACCCGAAAAGATGACGAATCTTTTCGGGCTTTTTTTTTGCAATTATTAAATGAGAATCCTTCTATTCAAATAAGAAATCACTCATATTTAAAATTTTCCTTGTCATTTCTTGTATCATTACAAGCAACCAAGTCAGTAAAAAGATTTATCAACATCGTGAAAACGGAGGGTGATGAAAATCAATTGGCTGACTAAAATTACGGCGGCGACTCTTGCTGTGTTTGTGGCGGTTGGCTCCGGCGCGGCAATGGCGAGCGCGGAACCGGCGTTGTATATCGGCGACGAGCCTGCTGAAATGAGCCAAAGCATATGGCTTGTAGATGGAAAGTCCTATGCCCCGGTAAAGGAATTTTCGGAAATGATGGGATGGGTTGTTGATATTGATGACGGGACAGGCCAGATTACCGTTTCGAACGTTATCGGAGATCAGCTTTCCATTCCAACGGAGCAAACGATAATCCGTTACAACGGGCACACCTATGAAACCTCGGAATCCGTTAAAGTGAAAGATGGAAACGTTTATTATTCCCTTCGCATTCTCGCGGAGTCTATGCACGCAAATGTTGGATGGCGGAAGGAAGAACGAAAGCCCGTCGTGACAGCGGAGCCTGTGCATGTCGTAGAGAGCGGCGAAACCTTATGGGGGATTGCCAAGCAATATCAAACAACCGTGAAAGAATTGCAGCTGCGCAACGGACTAAAGAATGAATCTCTCACGGCGGGTCAGGCCCTGAAAGTGGTTATTCCCGACTTTATGGCAGCCAAGTCAAAGTCGGAAATAGAAGTCAATCAGGCCGATTTGATGCTTCTGGCCAACCTGGTGCAAATCGAAGCGGGGAATGAACCTTACGAGGGGAAACTCGCTGTGGCATGCGTGGTGATGAACCGGGTGGATGATCCCGATTATCCCGATACCGTCAAAGGCGTCATTTACGAGCCGAAGCAATTCTCGCCTGCGGGCAACGGGAAACTGGCCAACGTGAAGCCGTCCAAGGACAGTCTGAAAGCGGCCAAAGCGGCATTGTCCGGCGATAATAACGTTCCCGGCGCTGTCTATTTCTTTAACCCGAAGCTTGAGCCGGCCAAATTAAAGAAAGTGAAAGTGGTAGCCAAAATCGGTAATCATGTTTTTGCCAAATAAACGCGTCGGTCCGGAGTTATTCCGGGCCGGTTTTTTTTGCGCAAAGGCTGCATGAGAGGAGGAATCATTCCAATGAACGTGAATTTATACAAAAGTTGCCTAATGAGGAGGGAATAAGAGATGAGTACGCCGAAATCCGCCATCCCGATGCTGGCCGTACACCAGGCCGACAAAGCCATTGATTTTTACATTAAAGTGTTTGGTGCCGTTGAAGTCACGAGAATGGTCACAGACGACGGAAAAGTTGAACATGCCGAGATAAGAGTGGGGGATGCCCGCATCATGATTGCCGATGAGTTTCCCGGACACAATCGTGCGGCAAAATCGCTGGGCGGCACACCGGTTATCATTTACCTATATGTGGATCGTGTTGACGATGTGGTAGAAAGAGCTGTCCATGAAGGTGCAGCATCTCTTAGGCCCATTCAGGATTTGCCCCATGGAGACCGCGTGGGAAAGATTGAAGATCCCTTCGGTCATGTATGGATGGTTGCTTGCCCTCTTAAATAACAAGACAAAACGCCTCGTTAAATAAAAATGCCGGACGTGAATGAATCGCAGTGAGCCAGAACCTTATGATTCTGGCTTTTTTGGTGCGCCAACACCCGTTTTGAAGAGATTGAAACTAATCCAACATTTGGGAGTTAATATAATAGAGCTTTTAACCGAAAGGGGGCATACTATGAAGCCGCTGTCCATGTTTCTCGTTATGTTTGTTTCGCTAACCGCTTGCAAAACCGAGCAACCCGAGCTGCCGAAACTGGAGTCGATTACATTAGCCGAAGCCTATCCGGGCGATATTTTGGAAGTGGATAAAATCGAGCTCTTGGACGGAAGTTCCGGGGAACGAAAGGTCGTAACAGATCGAGCGAAGATCCAAAGTTGGCTCCGCGAAATAAAAGATATCGTGCTTACCCCTGACGATAATCAAGAGGGAAGAGTCGGATATTTATTCGGTATAGAGCTGTTCGAAGGGGAGGAGAGCAAGTTCGGCTTTATCCCCAATGCCGTCAACGGTGTTAACTACGAATGGAATGACAAGCTGGAATTGAAAATAAAAGCGTTGTTCGAAGAGCAATTCGGAAGGACATTCTAATAAACGGTGAGAGGAGACTTTCATGTATACAACCGAAAATGTGATTTTTCTAGGGGTCGTATCGCTTCCCTTATTGATCGTATTGAATTTGATAAGAAGAAAGTCAGTTTTTTACCACTTGGTTTCGGCTGCCGTGTGGATATATCTAGTTGGCGTGATTGCGGTAACTCTTGCTCCGTTTATCGTCGATAGCCGGGTGATAGAGTCCAACAAACATATGGGCGGTGCGGTTTCTTTTAATTTTATTCCGCTTAAAAGCATCAAAGGCGCTTTTGATCGCTCTTATTTTGGAATGAGAAACTTAATCGGCAATATCCTGCTGCTTCTGCCGTTTGGCGTTTTGGCGGGTTCAAAGCGCAACATTCGAATATATAAAATGGTGCTGATCGGTGTGGCGGCTTCAGTTTTCATAGAGGCGCTGCAGTTTCTGTTGGCATCAAGCTACGTTATTCAGCGGCGATCAGTGGATATCGACGACGTGATCTTAAACAGCTGCGGATACCTGTTCGGCTGTTTGGCCGCGCTTATAGGGAAACGAGCGTTCCTGAAAAAGTCGGTTCTATCCCAGTGACGAGGAGTGGCTGTGACTTTTCATGAAACAATTGCATTTTTTGGATTCTAAAAGGAAAAGATACGGGGGAGGATTGTCGGTGAGAAACAGCTAGGGGGGGGCGAAAATTTTGGGCGGCATCTGGAGATCCATCAAAAAACGGTTCGGCGGTTCTTCGAATCATGCCCAACCATCCGGGAGCCCGGATTCGTCCAAGCAACCGTTATCCTCCATGCTGGACGATAACACCAGCCAATTGAAAGAATCGTTGGGCTGCAGCCCTGATCTGGTCATGAAGGAAGTGCGGCTTCACTATTATCCGAAAGCCAAATTGAAATTGGTCTATATAGCCGGAATGGCGGATGTGGAGCCGCTCCTCGATTCCTTCCTCCTGGAAGCGAGCACCGAGCAGCTGCCCAAGAATCTGGCTGATCAACAACTTCCGGAATATTTGAAGACGACCGTGTTTGCGGCAGGCGACATCCAGGAGATCCGCGATTATGAAACGCTGTTTGCCGTGTTGTTCGCAGGGAGTGCCGTGATTCTCCTGGACGGGTACGACGTCGCCATTGCTGTCGGCACCAAGGGCGGAGAAAAACGCGGCGTGGAAGAGCCGAACACGCAAGTGGTCATCCGCGGTCCGCGCGAAGGTTTCACGGAAACGCTGAATGTGAATACCGCCCTTGTCCGCCGCATTATTCGGGACAATCGGCTTTGGTTGGAAAGCCGAAAAATCGGGACGCGGACCCAAACCGATGTGGCCATCATGTATATCAAAGGACTGGCTGATGAGAAAGTGCTGCAAGAGCTCCGCTGCCGGCTGGACAAAATCGATATTGACGGCATCCTCGAAAGCGGGTATATCGAAGAATTCATTCAGGAAAAAACGCTGACGCCTTTTCCTACCGTTTTTAATACGGAAAGACCGGATACCGTCGCTGGGTCGATCCTGGAAGGACGGGTGGCGATCTTCGTGCAGGGAACGCCGTTCGTATTGATCATACCCGCTTTGTTCGTCCAATTCCTCCAGTCGTCCGAGGATTATTATGAACGCGCGGATTTCGCGACGTTAATCCGATTGCTGCGCTATATCAGTTTCGGCATCGCGCTGCTTGCGCCTTCCGTTTACATAGCGGTTACGACCTATCATCAGGAGCTGCTGCCCACATCGCTATTAATCAGCTTGGCGGGCCAGAGGGAAGGTGTCCCGTTTCCGGCCGTTATTGAGGCTTTGATGATGGAAATCACATTCGAGATTTTGCGGGAGGGGGGACTGAGGATGCCGAAGCCGATCGGCCAATCCGTGTCCATCGTGGGCACATTGGTCATCGGCCAGTCGGCCGTCCAAGCCGGGCTTGTGTCCGCCGCGATGGTCATTGTCGTGTCCCTTACCGCGATTGCCAATTTTGTGATTCCTGCGTTCAATATGGCGATCTCCGTGCGGATGCTGCGCTTTTTTTTAATGATGGTTGCCGCAACAGCAGGTTTGTACGGGCTGTTTACCGGGATGATCGCCGTCGTATTGCACTTATGCAGCTTGAAGTCCTTCGGAGTTCCCTATATGTCGCCGATTGCTCCGATCGATCCCGACAATACGAAGGATTCGCTCATTCGCGCTCCTTGGCGGTCCTTGTTCGCCCGTCCCCGGTCCATTACCCCGCAGAATGTAATCCGTAAGCGGAAAGCTTCCGGATCGGAAGCCGCGGGCGGAAAGAAGCAGCCATGAACGGATTCGCGAAATGCCTGCTTATCCTGCTCATCGTACCGGTCTTAACCAGTTGTTGGAACCGAAGGGAACTGAACGTGTTGGGCATTGCCATCGCGATCGGTATTGACAAATCCGACGGAGAGTATAAGCTTTCCGCCCAAATCGTCAACCCGGGAGAAATATCCGGCAAACCAGGCACGGGCGGCGGCAGTGCACCGATCGTGACCCACCATGCAACCGGAAAAACGATCTTTGAGGCTATTCGGAAATTAACGACGGAAGAACCACGAAGAGTATTCGCCGGTCAAACCCGGATATTGGTATTCGGCGAGGAGTTTGCCAGAGAGGGGATCGCCGAAGCGATGGATATCGTTACGAGGGAGCCCGAGGTATCGGCCAATATCTACATGCTCGTCTCCAGGGGTACAACCGCGGAAAATATATTGAAAGTATTGACCTCGATTGAAAAAGTGCCCGCACTAAGTATCCTGAATTCGATGAAAGCCTCTGAAAAATACTGGGGATCCATCAAGCTGGTCAAATTGGACGACTTGCTTGACACTCTGATGACCGAAGGAATGCAGCCGGCACTGCCGGCCATTGAAATAAAGGGCGATCCTATAGCGGGACAAGCCTTAGATCATACCGACCAATCAGATTTGGCTTCCGTGCTGCATTTTACCGGAATGGCTGTTTTCAAAGAAGATAAATTGGCAGGTTGGCTGGAAGAGGATGAAAGTCGAGCCTATCGCTTCGTCACGGAAAAAGTAAAAAACTCGGTCGTTCAAATTCCCTGTTCGACGGAGGGAGTTACAAGCTTGGAAATGATATGGACGAAAAATAAAATCCGCGGATATATAAAACGTGGCAAACCCTATGTGTCTATTCAGATTCGCGGGGAGGCGAATGTGGGAGAAACTCAATGCCGGGAATCGTTAAAAAAACCGGAGACGATGAAGGAATTGCAAAAAAGGACAAACGATAGCCTGAGGCGGGTAATCGAGAAAACGATCCTTACCGTGCAGGAGCAATACGGCTCGGATATATTCGGTTTCGGTGCGGAGATCCACCGCTCCGATCCGAAGGGATGGAAGAAGTTGGAGGAGCACACTTGGATCAAGGAGTTCGGCAATCTCGATTTTGAAACGCACGTCGATATCCGGATTCGGCATACCGGCATGATTGTGGATCCGGTCGAAGAGTCAACGAGGCGGACACCAAGATGACAGTAGTGGGGATCATCTTAGCCGCGGGTGCCATGTTCTGGATGGACGGTCTTCCGTTGGCCAGACGCTGTTTATGGAAAGATTTTTGGATCTTTCTCACGTTATTGTTGTTCGGAGTTGGGCTTTTGTTGATCCACGCGCTGAAGATCGAAATTGCGAGTCCGGTGTATGCCATTTCCGTTATTTTCAAACCGGTCAATCAATTCATTCGCGGCTTGTTTTCATGAAAGGAGTGTTTCGCCATGTTGGAAGAAGAGAAGATCGGAAGTCGACAGCTCGCGGTATTGGTCGTTATGTTTACCGTTGGAACGTCAATGCTGCTCGTTCCCGGCGAGTTGGCAGCGGAAGCGAAACAAGACGCCTGGATCGCCTCTATTCTGGGCGTCGGACTTGGGCTTCTCTCCGTGTTACTGTTCTGGAAGTTAGGGGACAGGTTCCCGGACAGGACGGCCGCGGAATACTCGGAACTGCTGCTCGGCAAATGGCTGGGCAAAGCGATGTCCGTGCTCTTCTTCTCGTTCTGCTTCATGCTTTCTGCAGTGCTGCTCAGGGATGTGGGAGAATTCGTTTCGACGCAAGTCCTGACCGAAACTCCAATTGAGTTTGTGCACCTGCTTTTTTTGCTTATTGTCGTCTTGGGCGTGCGTCTTGGGCTTGCCCCGATCGGCCGTGCCGCTGAAATTTTTTTTCCTTGGATGGTGCTCCTTTTTCTCGTGGTGGTGGGATTTCTTTGGCCCTATGCAAAAATCGAAAACTTAAAGCCGTTGATGGAAGATGGGTTCAAACCTGTTCTCCTCGGCGGTGTTCAAATGTTTACCCTTCAGGAATATGTCATTTTTTTGATGATTCTTCCTTTTGTCGACAACATTCACAAAAGGGGGAGTGCGATGCTGAAGGGCGCGTTGGTCGGAGGAGCCTTGGTCGTGATCGTAACCTTGGATTGCATCCTTGTGCTGGGACCGAATGTAACGACGTTGTATGTGTATCCGGCTTACGTGCTTGCGCAAAAAATCGATATCGGCGAGTTTCTCAGCCGTATTCAAATTGTAGTAGCCGGCATGTGGTTTCTTACCATTTATTTCAAGACAGCGGTAAGTTTTTATGCGTCTGTTGTCTCCTTGGGGCAGACCTTGCGCCTGAGAGAGCATCGGACTCTTGTCCTTCCCTTGGCCGCCGTCATGCTGGCGATCGCCAATATTGCCTATCCCAACATGACTTATTATGTGGACTTCTACCGAAACGTATGGATACCCTATGGGCTTGTTTTTATGGTGGTACCGCCTGTCATTTTGCTGACGGTATCTTACGTGACCGGGAAAAAGTCGCCTTCCTGCAGTTAATGACTGTTTTTCTTCTTGAAGCGCCCGCCCTTCACATCGTGAATGTTGCCGATAGCGAGGAATGCGCCGGGATCGATTTCATCGACGATCGATTTCAATTTCGCCTCTTCCATCCGGTTGATCACGATAAGTATTAAATTGCGCTCGTCGCCGCTAAATGCGCCCTTTCCGGTGATATAAGTGACCCCGCCGCCTAAACCGAAATTCAAGGCGTCTCCGATTTCCTCGTGCTTATCGCTGATAATCCAAGCAAATTTTGACTGATCCAGCCCTTCGATCGTGACGTCAATCAGCTTAACGGCTATGAAGTAAGCGATCAAGGAGTACATGGCGTGATCCCAGCCGAACACAAATCCCGCGCTGCCCAATATAAAAATGTTAAAAAACATGACCACTTCGCCGACGGAAAACGGCGATTGTTTACTAATGAGAATCGATATGATTTCGATTCCGTCCAACGAGCCGTTCGCCCGGATCACCATGCCGACGCCAATCCCTAAAATGATGCCGCCAAACACAGCTGCAAGCAAAGGATCTATGGTGAGAGGCGGTACCGGGATCAACAAAGTCGTACCGACAGACATCAGAATGACGGCGAATAACGTGGAGAGGGCAAACGTCTTCCCGAATTGTTTATAGCCAATGTATAAGAACGGGAGGTTCAGAACGACGAGAAAAATTCCCACGGCAAATGCAGCTCGTGCGCCATCATGATGGAGATGCCGGTAATTCCGCCGTCAATGATGTTGTTCGGAACGAGGAAAATTTCAAGGCCGACGGCAACCAGTGCGGCACCGACTATCAAGGCAACAATACGTGCGATCGTTCGAAATGTCTTCTTTCTTTTCGGAATCACCAAGTTCGGCAGCCCCTCAATCATGTTTGTCCTCCGATGACGATTAGTATCAGTAATTTGTAACCGGATTAACCGGGGCTAAAGCGGGCACCGTATTTACAAAACCCGATTCAAGCCGACCGGAGGGAACCATGAATAACGCTTTTTGCCGGGGAGCCGCGGTTTTACTGGCCTTGGTCACGCTTTTCACGCCGACGCACCCGACTACATATGCCGCCGGCGTGAAACGGAATCATATGACGACGCTCATCGTACGTTCGAGCCCGAAAGCCGTATTTGAAAGCCGGTACGTGATTCATAATGCCAAACTCCAATTGGCCCTGCGAAAGGCCAAGCAAGAAGAGGCTGAATTTTCCCCGTCACTGACGGATGTTTATGTCATCGCGCCTCATGGTGCGCAGGAGAACATACTTCGTTTAGAACAGTCGGGGAATCTTTGGGATGAAGAGCAGGGGAAGAGGCTTGTCCTGCCGCGAAACGCATCGCATAAACTGCTGAAGGAAGCGCAAAAAGCAAGAAACCGCCATTACGGGGATTTGATACCTTGGAAAGACGCGGATTCGATCGTGTATCGAAAAAGCGTATTTACGATTACGGATTTGGAAACGGGCCTCTCCTTTCGGGTACAGCGGCGCGCGGGAAGCGACCACGCGGATGTGCAGCCCACAACGAAAGAGGATACGAAAATGATGAAGCGAATTTACGAAGGCCGTTGGAGCTGGAAACGGAAAGCGATTCTCGTATCCGCAGGCGGCAGGCGGCTGGCGGCCTCGATGAACGGGATGCCGCACGGCGGAGACGGGATCCCGGACAATGATTTTTCCGGCCACTTTTGCGTCCACTTCTTGAACAGCACGACTCATCGGTCCGAAGTGCCGGATCCGGCGCATCAATTCATGGTATATAAAGCTGCGGGGAAAACGAGGGAGTTACTGCATGCAGCCACTCCCCGTAAGCTTGCGCAATATTTGGTTCAAGCCATGAATGACCGGGATTTGGAAATAGTCCGCCTCCTGGCGGAAGGCGTGAAGAGGGAGAAATCGGGGGCGCTGATTCGTGAACTCGATTCCTTGGTGTCCGTAAAAATGATCCGGCAATCGGAATTGGACCAAGCGGATGACCTCTATTCCGTAACGTTCACGCTGGAGGCCGTTGAACTTCATCCCCGGACGCGGATCAAGTACAAAAAGGAGTTCCAGTTTATGTTGATCCGGCAGCTTCCGGAATCGTCGTGGCGCATGCAGGATTTGAATCTCGATCCCGAGCCTGAAAAAAACACCCGCGAAGCTTAGGCAGCTTCGTGGGTGTGAGGAATAACTAGCGGTTGTGATTAAATGAACAAGCCAGCACTCAGAACGATTACCAACAGAATGAATAAAACGAGAACGAAGGCCGCCCAGCGTCCTAAGCCAAAACCGGCGCAGGAAAAGCCGCCGACTCCAAAGCCCATATGATCACCACCCGTGATGGAATTGAGATCGTGATGATACTCATCACGTTGATAATGTATGGTTTCGTGTGATCATAGGTCTGTACCTTTGCACAGTTCCGTCAATTTAGGCACTGACCGATTTACGCGGTCGGCGTTTTATTCACAAACTCATTCCGCAGCCCGGACAGCGAACGGTCGACTACGGAAAAGTCTACAGCCGTGCGGTATAGTTCCCTGATTTTGAAGTGAACGTCCCGTGCTTCTCCGAGATACGAGGTGGCCTCTTTCATTTTTTGTGCGTACCGGGATTTGATGTCGGCCAATTGTTCGGCGTAACGTTCGTCGACTCCGGGCTTTATGACGCGCTCGTACATATCCAGGATCCGGTCGCTAGTGCGGTCCGGGAAGTATTCATGCGGTGCGGTGCTGTCGAAGACGGCGAGACCAAGCTCAGGAAAGATCAGCATATCCAGGCTGTTCGGATCGAATCCGCAATGAAAGACGTCCAAGTCGTAGCCTTTGGACTCCGCTTCGGCGGCCAGCCGCTTCAGCAAGGTCGATTTCCCGGATCCGGGCCTTCCTTTGATGAAAATTCTCGTGTTCAGTCCGCTCGTGAGATTTTGGATATGATCAATGGCCCCAAGCGGCGTCGCGGCTCCGAAGAAGAGATGCCGGACGGCAGCTTGTTTGTTTTCCATTGGTGAGGCGAGCCAGGATTCCGAAAATTCCCGAGCCACCTCATCCGATTTTTGAAAATCCAAATTTTCAATATAAGGAGCTTCCCATTCGTCATGAATGCGGAGTGCGTCGGCAAAGCAAGCATAAGCGCTGGAATAGGCATCCGACAGCTTCTTATTCAGAACTTCCGCGGTTTCCTCATAGTTGGCCGGCAGCAATCGCGAATCAACCGCAGGAGTGAGATCGATCGCGATCGTTCTTGTGTCTTGCGCCGAATAGGGGCAAGCCGTTCCGTCGACAATCGCAATGCCTGAATTCCTCAAGATCACGATATCTACATCATCGGGATGGAGAGGAGAATGAAACCATTCGACATCCTCCCCTTCGTTCCGTATGCCAGCCGCCAGCGAACGGATCAGCGTCGGCTTTGCCGTGCCGGGAGGTCCTTGTAGAACATAAATCCGGGATAAATCCCGAAGTGCCGACTCATATTGCACAACTTCTCCACGTGCCGTATTGCCGCGAGCGAAATAATGGCGTTCCGTTCCGGTCATTGGGCAGCACTCCTTCCTTCTTCCTCGATGCCAACATATGCAGAGGGAAGCAGGTGGGTGTACGCCCAAAAAAAACGGCCGTCGCGGCCGTTCATCCTCAGAACGGCTTAAGCACCATGAGTGCGATGATCGCAAATGTAAACAGATGCACCGTACTCTCAAGAGGTGCAATCTGTTTCATGGACTCTGCAAAGCCGGATGGAATATCCTCGCCCTCACTTGACAGGACCAGATGTGTAGTTCTTTTCATGCGTGGTTCAACAAATCCGATAATCAAAATCTCAATGAGGAGAAACAGCAGCAAAGAGATATTTAACCATACGAGCGAAAATCCGATTTTACTGACGATCATGAGCAAGACACCCGTTACAAGCAGCGTAATGCCGCCTATTTTGGGGAATTTGTTGACTTTTTGAATGATCCCGAATATAAAGCGTAACTGACTGCCGGACTTAGCCGATTTTCCTAACACCGGCAAAATGAATGCAGGCCCTATTCCTACAATCGCAGCTAAAACATGCAAGACAATGAGCAGATCAAATAATACGCCCAATAAATTTAACCTCCCATTTGATTTATGCCAGTGTATGCCGGTTCGTCTCATTTAGAACCGTTGCTTGACAGATGCTGGTAGTTTAATTAATATCTAATTAGATGATTGTTAAATTAAATGCTGATCGAAGGTGAAAGGTTTGCAGTTAGATAAACTGGTGAACTATTACAAAGCCTTATCCGACCGGAATCGGATTCGCATTCTCATCTTGCTTGCCAAAGAGGAGATGAACGGATTGACGTTGGCGGAAAAGCTCGGGGTTACGCCTGCTACGATTACACACCATATTGCTAAATTAAAGGCCGTGGGCATTGTCATGGAACGTAGAGAAAAGAACGCCTCTATTTATCGAGTCTCGCAATATTTGCTGGAGCAAAATGACGGCGCCCTGGTTAACTTGATGAAGGAGCAACAGAATATGTCGGACAACGATAACGAGCAGCATCGCGACAAACACGAGAAAATGCGCGAATCCGTCTTGAAGAGCTTCTTCACTCCGGATCAAACGCTCAAACAAATTCCTTCCCAATTGAAGAAAAAACTGATCGCACTCGAGTTTATGGTTCAAAATCTGGAAATCGGGAAGAAATACTCAGAGAAAGAAATCAACGAATACATCCAAACATTCCATCCCGATTACGCGACGCTTCGTAGAGAATTCATTATGCATCAATACATGTTCAGAGAAAATGAAGTGTATGAGCTGAATCCGCGGGAGATGTGGGCCAAATGGCAAAATCTTTAACGCAGCCATATCTGCAGATCGCAGATGAATCTCCGGTGATCATCGAGAGGAGCGTCACGCCGAGAGGGGAAATCCAGCTCCAGCGCAGAGGTCCGCACTACGAGATCATCAGCAACGGTGATGCTTGAATCACTGGTTAATCCGGCGGCTTGCCGGGTACTATTCCTTTATCACAGCTGAACTGATCAGTGAGAATAAAGGAGGAAACCGAAATGCATATCCTTTGGGTACTCATCATCGGAGGTCTTATCGGATGGCTGGCAGGCGCGCTTATTGGACGGGACGTTCCGGGCGGCATTATCGGTAACATTATTGCCGGGTTTGTCGGAGCTTGGCTGGGCGGTTATCTGCTCGGCGACTGGGGACCGGTTGTTGCCGGTTTCGCCATCATCCCGGCCGTCATAGGAGCTATCGTGGTCGTGTTGATTGTGAGTGCGATCCTGCGGTCGACAAGAAGAGTATAAAATGTAGGACCACCGCCATCGTGCGGTGGCCCTGCATCACAAAAAAGAAATGTGGCGCAGCCGATAGGCTGGCGCCACATTTTTATTGTCCGCTTAGTACCGTTGTACCCGATCTTGCCCGTCGATGTCTTGGTTGTAGGTTCCGGCGGTACCCGCACCGTACATCGTCATTCCGTAGGTGTCGGCGTTGAGAGAGTTGTAGGTACGGAAGTTGTCGTACACGCCATGTTCGCGTTCCGCGTCGGAATCGACCATGACGAGTATTTTGCCTTGTTCCACATACTCGTTATAGCGCTTTGCTTCGTCCTCCGGAATGCCCATGCCGACCAGTCCGCCGACGATTCCGCCCGCTCCCGCGCCTACGGCCGCGCCTGTTAAGGCGGCTGCGATCGGGCCTGCAGCCAGAATCGGACCGACGCCCGGAATCGCCAGCAAGCCGAGACCGGCCAGCAAACCGGTGACGCCGCCTGCAACCCCGCCCGTGGCCGCTCCGGTCGCCGCGCCTTCCGGCGCTTTCGTTCCGGTCGCTTCTTTGATTTCTTTCATGTCGTCCTTATCTTTGCCGATAACCGAGATTTCGTCCGAGCGGTAACCTTGCCGCTTCAAGCCTTCGATCGCGTTTCTGGCTTCCATTTCCGAGTCAAATACACCGACAATTTTTTTGGAATGTTCCATTTCGATTCCCTCCCAAAAACGATTTGTGGTCAACCTCGACGTCGGGCAGCTTGTGATACGGACTTGCTAGATTTTTTTACCCGATTCACCCGACAGTAAACTCAAACGGGAAAACTTACGTTGAACCTGCACAAAACCACAAAATTCTACGCCGCGAATTTCCCGATTTTGTTCCGAACAGGATAAGGGGAGATATTCGGCGAAGAACTAAGCATAATGACGAGCAGATCGAAGGAGAGGGCGGGCGGCATGTCCAATATACGCTTGCAGTTCCTGAAAATATTGCGTTCGACATCAACGTCAATGGAACGAATCAGGTGAATCAGTGGATCTTGACGCTGCCGAATCTCCGTCGTTATGTCTATTTCAGCACGGCATACGTCTCGGGCGACCGTGAAGGCCGAATCCTTGAGACCGAGCTGGAAATGGAGCAAAGGACGCGCTGAATTTTCTGCCTTTCATCCCTTACATGGGGTCTGGGGAAGCGGAGGGCAATTTCGTACCGGTGGATTACGTTTTCGAAGCCACGCTTTACTTGGCTCATGCGGACGCGGGAGTCGGCCGGACGTATCATTTGACCGATCCGAGGCCATACCGGATGAAAGACGTCTATCGCATGCTGATGAAGGAATATTTGGGCAAGGAACCGGTCGGTACGATTCCTTTATCCGCGGCTAAGCTGTTGTTATCGCTGCCGGCGGCGCGAAAATGGCTGCGGGTGGAAAAGGAGGCATTGGATTACCTCGTTTGCAAGGCTCACTACGATACGGCAAATGCGGAACGGGATCTGCAAGGTTCGGGTATTACATGTCCGGATTTTCAAGAAACGCTCGGCGCCATGGTCAAATTTTATAAAGAACATAAAAACGATTCGGAGAAGCAGCTGAAGATTCGTTAAGAGGGGACCTTTATGGACGTTTCGATTTTGTTGAATAAACAGAGGGCGTTTTTTCGTACGGAGAAGACGAAAGATTATCATTTTCGTTTGGAAGCACTTGAGAAGCTGAGGGCGGCGGTCATTCGCCATGAAGAGGATTTGCTGCAAGCGTTGAAGGCGGATTTGAACAAATCGGAATTCGACGCTTATTCGACGGAGATCGGCATCATTTTGTCGGAAATCCGGTTTGCGATGAAGCATCTGCGAGCCTGGATGAAGCCGGCGAAAGTGAAAACGCCGCTCACGCATTTCGGTTCCAAGAGCGCCGTATATTCCGAGCCTTATGGCGTATCGCTCATTATCTCCCCGTGGAACTTTCCGTTCCAGCTCGCTGTCGCGCCTCTGATCGGCGCAATCGCTGCGGGGAACTGCGTGGTGCTGAAGCCGTCCGAGCTTACGCCGCGAACCTCCGAAGTGCTGGAGAATCTCATCTCCGAGACGTTCCCTGAACCATACGTTGCCGTTGTTCAGGGCGGTGTGGAAGTAAGCCAAGAGCTGCTCGGCGCAAAGTGGGACTATATCTTTTTTACCGGCAGCGTGCCGGTGGGCCGAATCGTGGCGCAGGCGGCCGCGAATCACATGACGCCGGTCACGTTGGAGCTGGGCGGGAAAAGTCCGTGTATCGTTCACGAAGACGCCAATCTTGGGCTGGCGGCGAAACGCATCGCTTGGGGCAAATTTATGAATGCCGGCCAAACCTGTATCGCCCCGGACTATTTGTATGTCCATGAAAGCGTCAAAATGGACTTTCTGGCGCAGTTGCAAAAAGCCATTCGCAATCTCTACGGGGAGATGCCGCTTGAAAACGAGCTTTATACGCATATCGTGAGCGAGAAGCACTTCCGGCGTCTCGCCTCGTTCCTCGAAAACGGTGTTACATATGTCGGCGGAAAAACCGACCCTGGGCGGCTTGTGATCGAACCGACCGTTTTAACGGAAGTGCGTTGGGAAGATCCCGTCATGAAGGAGGAAATCTTCGGTCCTATACTGCCTGTTCTGGAATACCGCTATCTGTCCGAGATGTTAGAGGGGATCCGGAACCATCCGAATCCGCTGGCGCTGTATGTGTTCACGGAGAATCCCGGCATTCAGCAGGAAGTGATGAACCGGGTTTCTTTCGGAGGCGGCTGCATCAACGACACGCTGTACCATTTTACCTCTCCCTATTTGCCGTTCGGAGGTGTCGGGAACAGCGGGCTGGGCAGTTATCACGGAAAAGGCAGCTTCGATACGTTCTCGCACAAGAAGAGTGTGTTGAAACAAACGACTTTGTACGATATTCCCGTCCGGTATCCGAATACGAAGAACGCACTGAAGATGATCAAGCGCTTTTTAAAGTAACCGAACTTATTCGCCGCCATCCTTCAATAGCTCGGCGGCGCGCTTCCAATCCGCTAAATGTTTTTCCAGATCTACCACCACGGCGGCAACGTGTTGCGCAAGCTGGGCTTTCTCCTCCGGCGTCAAATCGGACAGTGCAGATGCATCGGCAGACGGTGCCGCGGGAAGCCGGAGCGAGGATGCCTGTCGTTGGATCTGCTCCACCAGCGATGATGAGTTTGAAGAGTCAACTTCCTCCCGGTCCGTTTTTTCCTCTTTCGCCGGCGGAGCGGGCTTCGGCTCGGCGGCTTTCGCTCTTTCCGCTTTGTTTTGCTCAAATACGGACCAAGTTTCAAGAAGCTCTCGTCCGGATTTGTACAACAGCTTGTCCTTCGTACCGGGGGACAGATTCTTGTCTTTGAACAGCTTGGCAATCTTCTTGACATCGCTCGCGGGCAGCTCGTCCCTTGCGATGATCAGCGCAAGGGAATCTCGATGCTCTATCGGCAAATCCTTGATCGGCAGCAACTGGGTTTCCGTCAGCTTATCCTTGCGGATTTCCGTGCCGCTGACGATCAGCTTCTTCACCGCATCTCCGAAGCTCAGCAAATCCAGTTTATTTTTAATATAGGATTCCGTCTTACCCAGCTTGCTGGACAAATATTTCACCGAGCTGCTGAATTTCTCGTCGTGCAGCAGCTTATGGAACGCTTCCGCTTCTTCAATCGGAGAAAAACCTTCGCGCGTCAAATTTTCCGCAATTTGCTCGAGGTAGATTTCCATTTCATCGGTAATCTCGGAAATGATACAGGGAATCGTTCGGAGCCCCAGCGCCTTGCAGGCTTTGTACCGCCGGTTCCCGTAAATGATTTTATATCGCCCGCTGCCCACGGTTCTCACCTTGATCGGAGACAGCAGGCCAAGCTCGCCGATGCTCTTCATGAGCTCCTGCAAAGCCTCCTCGTCGAATTGGTAACGGGGCTGGCCGGTGTCTTCATCGATCAAATGCAGCGCAATTTCAGTGATGTCCATTCCTGAAGTCTCCAATCTTTAACGGTTGTAATCCTTCTTCTATAAAGATAACGTATACAGAGAGGTGTGAGAAGTACAGAACAACGGGAAGGATGAGCAATCATGAACGTCATGGAAAAACCGATCCTCGTATTGATGGATCCGGCCCTGGAGTCGGACTACCTCAACCTTTTATACGAATATTTCGCGGCCTCCGAGCGCAACGGCAGAACTTCTTCGATTTCGGACAAAAAACAAATGATGGCCGTCAAAGAGAAAATGTGCTCGCTGTGCAACCGGAATCCGGAAAAGCTGAACCAACTGAAAACGATCATACAGAGCGCGCAGGAGAAAAGAGAAAAGACAGTTGTCATGTTCCGATCCCCTGCGGTCGCCGCCGAAATCATGGAGCTGCTTTCAGCGGATATGCCGAGCAGCGCCATTGTAACGGTCACGCCGCAAATGTCCATCCACGAGCTGAATCAGATGATCGACCGGTTCAACAAAATTCCGGAATCTACGGCATTGCTGGTCACGGATGCCGTGAGTACCGGCTTGGATGTGACGGCCGCCAATCATTTGGTGCATTACGATTACCCGCCGCGTTACGCCGATCTGATGCAGCGCAACAACCGGATCACGCGCCAAACGTCCCAGCATGCGGAAGCCGTCATCTATTACCTCGCGACGGCGGGCAAAATCGACGAATTCGATTATCAAGAATGTATGAGCGAAAACCGTCCTATGTGAGAAGCAAGGTCGACAGTGTAATTCGCTGTCGGCTTTTCTTTTGTGCCGCTGAAATCTAAAATAGGGGAAAGGGACGAAGCGGAGGTGGATGATCCAATGTTAAACGCAGGTGTGTCGCCTCTATTGCTCGAATTGCGCACGGGCGGGCAGCCGTTTCCGGTACATGCGGCACTGTTTCGAGATGAGCAGAATGTCATCCTGGTGGATACCGGCACTCCCGGTCAACTGGAAGTGATCCGTGAAGCGCTGGGACGGGAAGGCGTCTCCTTGGACCAGCTCACCCAAATCATCATTACCCATCAAGATATGGACCATCTGGGCAGCTTGCCTGAGTTAGCGGAGGCCACAAACGGACGGGTACAAGTGCTGGCGCATGAACTCTGCAAACCTTATATTCAGGGAGAACTCCCGACGATTAAAAGGGGAGTTTTGGTCCGTCCCACCAAAGTGGATGTCACGCTGCGGGACGGCGATTCACTTCCCTATTGCGGAGGGATCCAGATCATCTTTACGCCCGGCCACACGCCGGATCATATCAGTTTGTATCATCCGGCGAGCCGAACGCTCATTTCCGGCGACGCGCTGACCTCGCAGGCCGGCACTCTGATGCCTCCCAGCCGGGACTTCACACCGGATATGCCCACTGCCTTGCGTTCGGTCGCCAAACTGTCGCGGTTGGACATCGAGACGGTCATCACTTATCACGGTGGAGTTTGCACAGGCGGCATCCGAGAACGCCTGCTGCAGATCGCATCCGGCATCGAATAGGAGATCTGAACAAAATTTGAAAGCGCAATCATATTATCGTTGACAAGTTGTTACTACAATTAATATAATCTAGACACAATACAAGCGAAAGTTGTATTGAACCTAAGAGAAGAGACGGACGGAGGGGTTCTGTGAAAACCAAGTTTGGCATCACGAAGCTTTTTGTAATCGCTCTCACTTTTCTCGTCATCATCGTCGGCTGCAGTCCGGCGCCCAAGGCATCTGAAAGCAGCCAGCCGCCAGCCTCAAGTGGGAATGCTTCCGGCAATACCTCCGGCGGGGCAGTGGATCTGAACTCGTTGGATTGGTCGAAGCTGGATGACCCTGCACTCAAGAATGAAGAAATCAATCTGTTGGTTGTCGACACGGAGGGTGACCTCACGAAGCTGCTCCAGAAGTTTAGCGATGAAACGGGCATCAAGCTGAAGGTGTCGGCGACAGATTACAACTCGCTGTTTAACAAAATCACCACGGCGGCCCTTTCCAACTCCTCCGAATTTGATCTGATCGAGATGGATACGATCTGGGCAGGCCAATTTCTCGCAGGCAACCTTGTGGAAGATTTGACGAACGTCGTCCCGGCGGACGTGCAAAGCGGATTCACGCAATCTTCACTCAGCTCGGTGAAGTACAACGACAAACTTGCGGCGATGCCGTATTTCTCCAGCACGAAGCACTTCTACTGGAACATGAAAATGCTCAAGGACGCGGGTTACGATGCCCCTCCGAAAACTTGGACCGAATTCCGCGAAATGTCCAAGAAACTCACCAAAGGCGGCAAATACGCTTCCGGCTGGTCCTGGAAACAAGCGGAAAGCTTGAACTGCGACTTCGTCGGCATGGTGTATTCCTTCGGCGGAAGCTTCTTCAAACAAGACGGCACGCTGGAAGTCAACTCGGAAGGCGCCGTCAAAGCTCTTCAATACATGACCGATCTGATTCGAAACGACAAAACGATCGACCCCGCAAGCTTGCAATGGACGGAAGACGACGTGAGCAATGCTTTCCGGGCTGGTAAAATCGCCATGATGTCCAACTGGGAAGGGCAGTTCCCGGACGTCAACGATCCCTCGAAATCTCAAATTGTAGACCAAGCGGACGTAGGGCTTCTCCCAGGAGAAGGAAGTGTCGTTTCCGCTTCGGTAACGGGTTCGGAAGGCATCGCCATCATGAAATCCAGCAAGCATAAGCTCGCTTCCCTGGCGTTCTTGAAGTGGATGGCTTCGAAATCGTTCCAAGAGCCGAACTTCACCGAGAGAGGCACTTATCCAGTGCTGCAATCACTGTACGAGGATCCGAAAGTGAAAGAAGCGGATAAAACGCAAACGATCGACAAAATCATGGCGCAGTTCGAATACGGCCAAAACCGTCCGAACGGTCCCGGTTATGTCGAATGGGCCGATATTCTTTCCGCGGAAGTATTCAAAGCGCTTGCGGGCAACAAATCGCCTAAGCAGGCCCTTGACGACGCCGCCTCGAAAATCGACCAAGCCATCAAAAAAGCACAATAAATTGTTAGGGCAAGCGGAGGAGCGGTTAGCCTGTCTAACCGCTTTTTCCTATCTATCGGCCTCAAATAGCATGGTTGGAGGAGAGAAATATGAAAAAAACGGCAACGGGCGGGGCCTTCTCCGCTTTGAGACTGTCGCCGAGAGCGTGGAAGGATACGCTGCTCGCTATTCTTCTGCTGCTTCCTACGATTTATATTTTGCTCAAGACGTTTGTCTCCCCGATCATCGAGTCGCTGGTATGGAGTTTTTACAAATATAACTTAATGGACGGATCCGCGATTCAGTATGTCGGATTCCGCAACTACAACCAAATTTTTCAGATGAACGAATTCTGGGTTTCGATGAAGAACACGGCCTATTTTACGGTGTTCACGGTCGGAGCCGAGCTGGCGCTCGGATTTTTCTGTGCCTTGCTGCTCAACCAGATGTTCCGGGGAAGAACCTTCTTCCGGGGAATCATCATCATTCCTTGGGCGATGCTTACATTGGTGAACGGCTTGATGTGGAACTGGATCTATCAGCCGGGCTACGGCGGACTAACCGTCGTGCTTCACAATTTAGGCTTGCTGTCTCCGGATTCGAATCCGGTCTGGCTGACGAACTCGACCCAGATTATGACGTTCGCTTCCATCGCGGACATTTGGAAAATGACGCCTTACATGACGCTGCTTCTGTTAGCCGGTCTGCAGTCGCTCAATCCCGCGCTTTATGAGGCAGCGGTCATGGACGGCGCCGGGTTCTGGAAAAAGATTTGGCATATCACGATTCCACAGTTGGCCCCGGCCATGATCGTGGCGGTTGTGCTCCGGGTCCTCGGCGCGTTCCGGGTGTACGACATTTTGACCGTTTTCAGCAACGACCCTACGACATCCGTTTCGTTCCTGACGTACAACTATGCGTTCCGGTATTTCTATCTGGGCAGAGCCTCCGCGATGGCGTGGATCTCGACGATTTTCATCTTGATTCTGATCGTCATCTATATTCGGATGCTCAAGAAAAATAACGAGTTGGAGTAGAGGAGGGAGAAAGATGGCAAATCCGTTACAAACCCGTGTGCCGGCAACCGTTGCGGTACGACCGAAATCCGGCATAAAATCGAAGCTGTTCAAATCGGCCAGCAACGAGCTGATCCCCCCATTTTGGCTGTGGATTGGACTCATCCTTCTCTCTTTGTTTACTCTGGCTCCGTTCGTCTATTTGCTGCTGACCTCCATCAGTCCCAGCAATGAACTATTGAGCGGACGTATATTCCCTCACTCGGCGACGTTCAATAACTATGTTAGGCTGTTCACCGGCTCTAACGCAGCGAGTTATATGGCAGCAGCCAAAAACAGCGTGCTCGTCTCTGTATATACGACACTGCTCACGATCTTCATCGGCGTGTTTGCCGCTTATGCGCTGGCCAAAATCAAGTTTCCCTTCCGCACCACTTCGCTGTTCGCTATTTTGGCGATGCAGCTGCTTCCCTCGATCAGCCTGATTGTGCCGATGTACATGATGATGCGCAACGGCATCGACATCGGAATCCCGTTTACCGGCATCGTTTTTTTTCATACGCCGCCCCTGCTCGACACGGTGGCCGGATTGGTGGTGGCCTATACCACTTTC
Source organism: Cohnella pontilimi (assembly GCF_005049045.1). GTDB lineage: Bacteria > Bacillota > Bacilli > Paenibacillales > Paenibacillaceae > Cohnella > Cohnella pontilimi. Next base: position 13,061 of record NZ_SUPK01000006.1, on the reverse strand, counting down.
TCGCTTCCTTTCGCGATATGGCTCATGGCGGGGTATTTTCAGACCATCTCCAAAGAGCTGGAGGAAGCGTCTTATATCGACGGCAACGGCCGCCTCGGCACGATGTTCCGGATCGTCATTCCGCTTGCGATGCCGGGAATCGCCGCAACGGCGATCTTCACCATGCTGTCGGCCTGGGACGAGTTTATGTTCGCCAGCGCCTTCACCCAGACGGATGCGGCCAAAACGCTGCCCGTCGCCATCCGAGAGTTTATCGGCAAACACAGCATCGATTGGGGCTTGATGACTGCGGGCGGCGTCGTCGCTTCTTTGCCGCCGGTCATTATTTCGCTTTTCCTGTACCGATACATCGTAGGCGGCTTATCCGCGGGCGGCGTAAAGGAATAACAAATAACCATGAAGCCGACAGTACACACTGTCGGCTTTTTTATTTGTGCTCTGTCGGGTTTATTAATGATTAACATGTCATGATCAGGAAGCGGGGAATCTCCTATGGATATCCGGAACCGGAAAGATGCATGGAACGATCGTTTCGAGCTCGCCTTGTACATACTTGCCGTTGTCTGCTTTGTTTATTTTCTGATCCGTGGAAATCCGGAGAAAGTTTTTCATGCGGCGCTCACGATGTTCGTTTTGCTCGGCATTCGACTTGTGGCTCGGTGGACGAAGACCGCGATGTTTCCCGCCTTGCGGTTTTCCGTTCTGCTCTTTCTTTTCGTGACGATGTTTGTGGCCAAACAATTCGGATTCTATAGTGTGATACCCTATTTAGATAAAATCGAGCATTTGTTTTCCGGTGTCATTCTGAGCTTCGTGGGGCTGTTGATGTACAGGAAGATGGATCAAGCCGGACAGGCGGCTGTCGTGAACTGGAGGCTCGCGGTATGGTTCAGTCTTTTCTTTGCAGTGGCGATGGCCGGCTGCTGGGAAATATTCGAGTTTACGACCGATCGGCTGTTCGGTCTCAACTCCCAGAACGGCAGCCTGGTCGATACGATGATGGACATCATTTGCGGAACCGTAGGAGCGGCCGCTTCGGTCCCGTTCTTGGCCAAGGAAGCCAAAACGGAGCGAATTGCGATATAATCGTACTGTTCATTCAGCAGATAAGCAGCACGGAAGGAGACAGCATGACGGCACAACGGTTTTTTACGCATCCCGCGGGCAGGCCCTTGGCGGCGCTTGGCGCTACTTTGCTATGGGGCAGCGCATTCCCGCTGATCAAGCTTTCCTATCAACACATGGACATTCACCGCGATGAAACCTTCGAGCAAATCTTGTTCGCGGGATATCGGTTCACTTTGGCCGGATTGATCATTTTGGCGATGATGATTCTGATGAGAATCCCGTTCGACCGAAATCCGCGTTCCTGGGCGGGTATCGCGAAAGTCAGCGCTTTTCAAACGGTATGCCAGTATTTGTTCTTTTACATCGGACTCAGCTACGCAACCGGCACGATCAGCTCCATTATTGCGGGCACCACCTCTTTCTTTCAGCTTCTCGTCGCGCATTTCTTGTATCGTAACGACAGGTTGACACCGATGCGGGGGCTCGGCGTGTTCGTAGGCTTTGCCGGAATCGCAGTTATTTGGCTGCAGGGAGAATCGAGCGGGTTTTCGTTCGGCTTCGGGGAAATATTGCTCATCGTATCGATGTTTTTCGGCGGCTTGGGCAATGTGCTGGCGAAAAAGGAATCGGCGCATTCGAACATCTTCTTTTTAACGGGGCTCCAAATGTTTCTCGGCGGCGTCGTCCTACTGTCGGTCGGCGCCTTTCAGACGGGAATCCTGCCGTTTCACATGGACGGACAAGCCATCGCCATGCTGATCTACTTAGCCATTCTATCATCGGCCGGTTTTCTGCTATGGAATTTACTGATGAAGTACAACAGCGTAAGCTCGGTTTCAATGTACTTAGCGCTCATCCCGCTGTTTGGGGTCATCTTGTCGTCGATCTTGCTGCATGAGCGGCTGCATCCGACGATTTTGGTCTCTCTCTGCCTGATTATTGTGGGGATTGTTATCGTAAACCGGGTCCGGTTAAGGAAGGAGTCTTCCAAGAACGCATAGCGTGTGAAACCGATTGACAACCGGAATTGTCCGGTGATAGTCTGATAACAGACTGGTCAGTCGGTTTAACGTGAAGCGAGGGAGGCGTCCGAATGAAAATCTTAATGCTTGGCGGCACGAGATTTATCGGCAAAACGATCGTGGAAACGGCGACGGCGAGGGGGCATGAAGTGACCCTTTTTAACCGCGGCAACCGGCCGGAAATGTTTCCCGGCCTTGAACAGTTAACGGGCGACCGGGAAACGAACCTCGAAGCTTTGGAAGGGCGCACTTGGGATGCCGTCATCGATACGTGCGGTTACGTTCCGAGAATTGTTGCGCAATCGGTTCGGCTGCTCCGGCAGCAAACGGAACATTACACGTTCATCTCCACTCTCAATGTCTATGATCATACGGTGCCCGGGGTCATGGACGAGACGCATCCAACCGCAAGGTGGGAGGATGAAAGCGTGGAGGAGATTTCTCAGGTATACGGTCCGATGAAGGCCCGCTGCGAGGAGACGGTGCGGGAACATTACCCGGATCGCGGACTGATCGTCAGATGCGGCCTTGTCGCTGGCCCCGGCGATCATACGGACCGGCTGACCTATTGGCCTCATCGCATCGGACGCGGCGGAGAAGTGCTGGCGCCGGGTGATCCGAATGCGCCGATCCAATTCATCGACGTTCGAGACTTGTCGGAGTGGATTGTCCGCATGGTAGAGGCACGTCAGCATGGAACGTATAACGCCACAGGTCCGGAGAAATCAATCACCGTCGGCGGCTTCCTCGAGCAGTGTGTGGAGGGGATCGGGAGCGGCGCGCGGCTCACTTGGGTGGATGACGACTTCCTGCTCCGCCACGAAGTGGGTTCGTGGATCGAAATGCCGCTGTGGATTCCCCGCAAGGAAAAGATTGATGCCTTGATGTCGCTCAATGTGAGTAAAGCCCAACAAGCGGGTTTGACTTACCGCCCGCTGCGGCAAACCATTCAGGATATTCTCGCATGGGACCGCTCTCGTCCCGGCGATTACGTGCTGAAAGCCGGACTTTCGGCCGGCAAAGAACAAGAGCTTCTGGACAAGTGGAGGTCATGACCGGTGAATAAGGTTCTTGTTTTAGGCGGCACGATGCTCTTCGGCAAACGGTTGGTTCGTCAACTCATCGAACAAGGCACCGAGGTCACGATCGCCACCCGCGGCATGACGCCGGATCCGTTCGGCTCCTCCGTGCGGAGAGTGAAGCTGGAGAGGCAGGACCGCGAAAGTGTGGTGCAAGCGCTGAACGAGGGCGAGTGGGACGTCGTGTACGACCAAACCTGCTATTCTCCTCAGGAGCTGGCGGATGTTTTGGAGTTGCTGAAAGGCCGTGTCGGACGATACGTATTTACGTCCACGATGGCCGTATACCCTCACGGAGAGGGATTAACCGAATCCGCTTACGATCCATGGCAGGAGCAATATGTACTGGGCAAACCCAGGCAAGCATACGCCGGTGTACAAGGTTATCAGGAAGCGAAGCGGCACGCGGAAGCTTTTCTGTTGCAGCAGACCGCCGTCCCGGCGGCGGCGGTGCGCTTTCCGCTCGTCATCGGTCCCGATGATTATACGAACCGCCTTCGGTTTTACGTGGATAAAGTCAAGAACCAAACACCGATTGCCTTGCCGGATCCCGACGCCAGGTTGTCTTTCATTTCCTCCGAAGAATCGGCCGATTTTCTTGGGTGGACAGGACGAAGTGAATGGACGGGGCCAATGAATGCTTCTTCCGAAGGGCACATTTCTCACCGGGAATTAATGAAGCTGGTGGAGAGTAAGACCGGCCGCGAAGGCGGCTTCACCGATTCGCCGGATTCTCCCGACCGATCTCCCTACGGTTTTGCCGGGTCATGGACGATCGACGCCTCTAAGGCTGCTAAGCTCGGTTTTTCTTTTCGAAAACTTCGCGATTATTTGCCGGAGCTTCTTGAATCCTACCTGTAAGCGTACTAATCTGTTTACAGGACGATAGAAGGGGCGTGTTGTTATGAAAGCGTTAATCGTGATCGACTATACGGTGGATTTCGTCGTGGGAAAACTGCCGTGCGGCCAGCCGGCCGTTGACCTGGAGGGTCGGATTACCGAAATTACCCGGCAATTCGCGGACCGCGGAGACTTTGTGGTGATGGCGGTCGACCTGCACGAGGAAGGAGACGTCTACCACCCGGAGACGAAGCTGTTTCCTCCGCATAACATCCGCAACACCGAAGGCCGGCATCTATTCGGCCAGCTTCAAAATTGGTACGAACAGAATCAAGATCGCGTCTATTGGATGGATAAAACGAGATACAGCGCATTTTGCGGAACGGATTTGGAGCTCAAGCTTCGTGCTCGAGGTATTCAGGAAGTGCATCTCGTCGGCGTATGTACGGACATCTGTGTCCTGCATACCGCAGTAGACGCTTATAATAAGGGGTTCCGGATCGTGGTGCACGAAGATGCGGTGGCCAGCTTTAATCCGCAAGGTCATGAATGGGCGCTCGGTCATTTTAAAGGCGTTGTAGGAGCGGAAGTCGTCAAAGGTTGGGCATGACGCCGGGTTCCGTGCGTATAATTCGGATGAGCTCGGGAAGACCATATAGATGGTCACGTAAAATTCCCGGAGGAGTGATACTTCCATGCCGTTCGGCGCTCATGAAACGATGGAAACGCACGAAATTTTGTCGGAGAAGATCAACTGCATTACCCATTTTCATTTGTATGCGCGTGAAGCGAAGCATCCCCAGCTGAGGGATATGATCGCCCGCCATCAGCAGGAAGCCATTGCGTCGTACAATCAACTGGTGGCCTACACCCACGATTACATACCGTTCAGGCCGATCTCCCCGAACACTGACCTTCAAGGAGTGAAGCCGCAAAGCGTCCAGTACGGTTTGCATAATCCGCAGCCGATGGCGCCACAGGCCGATTCGATGTTATCCGACCGAGAAATTGCCATGGCGATGCTGTGGTGCCATAAAAACGGCGCCAGAAACTGCAGCTCGGCCAGCCTGGAAGCGGCGGATCCGAATTTGCGGCAGATGATGATGAACTGTGCGGCGGCTTGCACGAATTCAGCCTATGAGGTATTCCTGTTCATGAACGAGCATGGGGTATACCAAGTTCCTACGTTGAATGATCATACAGCCAAAACGCTGCTCCACAGCTACCAGCCGTCCGATTCCTCGCTCAATGCGCAATACAGCGTGCAAGGCGGACAGCAAATGTGGCAGCAGCAACCGTGGCAGCAGCACCATGCGCAGCAGCATTGGCAGCAACCGGTCCAGCGCTCTCCGGAATCGTGGCAGCAGTCGTGGGCGCAGGTGGGCAGCGCCGGCGGCCATACGGGTTATGGCGCCGCCCATTCGACGCTCGGAAGTTACAACCAGGCGAATCCGAACGTCGGTGCCGGCACGAGCGGAAATCCGCTGAATGCGGGTTCGGCCAACAGCGTGACGTACGGTCATGGCGGCGCGGGGATGCAAAGTCAGAGTCCAAGCGGTCAGAACCAGACCCAGAGCCAAATGTTGAACCAGAGTCAAACCGCCGACAGTACGGAATCCATTCAATCGGATGAAGAAGGCGGATCGATGACGCAATAAGCTGTGGATCCCCGACATCGCCGGAACCCCTTATCCAGACGATAAGGGGTTTCTTATTGATCGGACCTGTTGTAAATTAGGGATAAAAGATGTATAAGTTCGAGGAGAAACTTCCTATAACAATAGCGAATTTGCGGGAGGCGGCCGTGAAGCTCGCCTCCGGCAGGAAAGGAGCGTTATGAAAGCCGTACTGGTGGATGACACGACGAAGACGCTGCGGATCGGAGAAGCGGATGAACCCGTACTCACGGAAGAGGATTTGCTCGTGAAAGTTGCGGCAACCGCGCTAAACCGGGCGGATTTGTTGCAGAAACGGGGATTGTATCCTCCGCCGACGGGAGCGTCTCCCATTCTCGGGCTCGAAATGGCAGGTGTCGTGGAAAAGGTCGGCGCGAAAGCGGCGGGCTTGTGGAAACCCGGCGACCGGGTTTTCGCTCTTCTTCCCGGAGGAGGTTATGCGCAGCGGGTCAGCATACCGGCCGGAATGGCGATGCGCATTCCCGAACGGTATTCTTTTGAAGAAGCGGCGGCCGTTCCCGAGGTGTTCTTGACGGCGTATTTGAACTTGTTCGTGCTGGGCGGGCTGAAACCGCACCATACCGTACTCATTCATGCCGGGGCGAGCGGCGTCGGAACGGCCGCGATTCAATTGGTACGCGAAGCGGGCGCCAAATCGATCGTTACAGCGGGAACCGAAGAGAAACGCGGTACGTGCCTGAGCCTTGGCGCGGCCGCCGCGATCGATTATCATACGGGACCTTTCGTATCGCAGGTGAAAGAAATAACCGGCGGGCGGGGCGCGGACATCGTGTTGGATTTTATAGGCGCCTCCTACTGGGAGCAAAATCTGGAGTCGCTGGCACCGGACGGCCGTCTGATCGTTCTCGGAACGATGGGCGGGAGCCGGGCGGCGGATTTGGACCTCGGGCTGCTGCTTAGACGGCGTCTGCAGGTGATCGGAAGCTCTCTTCGTTCCAAGCCGGCTGAAGAGAAACTCGTACTGACTCGGCAATTCGAGGAATTTGGACTGCCGAGGCTGGCAGACGGCCGGCTGAAACCAGTCATCGACTCGGTGTGGGACTGGGAGCAAGCGAACGAGGCGCATGCACACATGGAGCAAAACCGGAATGTCGGCAAAATCGTCCTCCGAATCGGCGAGTAATAGAAGTAAGTAATAGAAGAAAGTAATAGAAGAAAAATGATAGAAAAAATAAAAGGGGAAAACGTTTACGATCGGGATTTCATGTTTTAGCTCACAGATTTTTGGGTATTCATCTTTGGTTCTCGTAATGAAAATCGGCTGAAAACAGTAAAACCATAGAGAAGTCAAGGGGGTAATGGAAAAAATGTCGAAAATAAAGAAAAAAATAAGTTTTGTAATTTTTTTGTGAGATATAGTATTATGTTTTGTAAGAAAGCGCTTTTCAAGTGCTTTGTCTTACATATTTAAGGAGGATGAAGAAGTGAGGAAAACCAACTGGTTATCCGGCATCACCGCAGTTGCTCTCGTGGGGGCATTGCTCGCAGGCTGCTCAGGCAAAAAAGACAATGAGCCTTCAGCTTCGCCGACGACGAGCGCGCCGGCAGCAACAGCATCAGCATCTGCATCGGCACCTGCCGCAGGCACGCCTGTAGATGGAGGAACGCTGACGATCAGCACGTTCTCGGACATCGTCAGCATCAACCCGATTTATGTTTCGGATACGGCCTCCGGCGATATCCAAAACCTGGCCTTCGCCAACCTGTATGATTATGACCGTAACGCTAACGTAACGGTTGAACCTTGGTCCCTTGCAGCCGAGCTTCCGAAAGTCAGCGAAGACGGCAAAACTTACACCGTCAAGCTGAAGTCGACGGCCAAATGGAGCGACGGTCAACCGGTTACCGCTGACGACCTCATTTATTTCATCAACACCGTTAAAAACCCGGATGCAGGCTCTCCTGGCATCAGCAGCTTCGATAAAGTAGATAAAGTGAACAAAATTGACGATCAAACGGTAGATATCGTACTGAATCAAGTGTACGCGCCGTTCCTGAACGTTCTCGTTACCGGTATCGTTCCGCAGCACGTCCTGAAGGACGTCCCGCTGAAGGATCTGCAGAAGAACGCATACGGTATCGACCCGGCTAAAACGGTCACCAACGGACCTTGGAAATGGACCGAGTGGAAACAAGGCCAATACATCACGTTGGAAGCCGACCCGAATTACTGGGGCGAGAAGAAGCCGCACATCGCGAAAATCATTTACAAGCAATATGCGGACCAAAACACGGAAGTGCAAGCGATCATCAAGGGCGACACCCAGATGACCGAAGCGATTCCGGTAACCCAAATCGACGCAGTGAAGAAACACGAGAACCTGAACGTGATTCTGGCTCCGGGACCGCAGTACGAGTACTTGAACTTCAACTTCAAGGATGAGAACTTCCCGGATAAATATTCTCCGTTCAAAGGCCAAAAGACCCGCCAAGCGATCGCTTACGCGCTGAATCGCCAAGGTATGGTCGACAAGGTACTCAAAGGTACCGGCCGCTTGATGAACTCGCCGTTCCTGCCGGGCAGCTGGGCAGATCCGGGCGACGAAGCCGTGAACTACAACTTCGATCCGGAGAAAGCTAAGCAATTGCTGGCAGAAGACGGATGGAAAGCTGGCAGCGACGGCATTCTCGCGAAAGACGGACACAAATTCTCCTTCGAACTGCAATACAACGCCGGCAACAGCCGCCGCGAGCAAGTTGCGCAAGTTATTCAGCAAAACCTGAAAGATGTAGGCATCGAAGTGAAGCCGAAAGCGATCGACTTCTCTACCTGGATCGACCAGAACGTAACACCGGGTAAATTCCCTGCGCTGCTGCTTTCCTGGTCCCTGAACAACCCGGATCCGGACGCAGAAAGCATTTTCTCCTCCAAATACTTCCCGCCGAACGGACAAAACGGCGGCTGGTATAAGAACGAGAAGCTTGACGCACTGTGGGTGAAAGGCCAACAAACCGTTGACAAAGATGAGCGCGCAGCGGTCTACAAAGAGATCGGCAAAGAAATCTCCATCGATCTGCCGTACGTCTTCATGTATCAATACGGTCTTCCGCAGGTTGTGGATGGCACGACGCTGCACTGGGCGGAAGAGGATAAACCGGAATCCTCCCTGGCTTATGGTTACCTGTTCCACGTCATCAACTGGTGGTCTGACAAGAAATAATTGAATTCACTACCATAAAAGCCACTGTAACAGGGGAAGGCCCACTGCGGGCCTTTCCCTGTTGTCAGGGAAAGGGGGATGGCCGAATGACCGAATATCTGATTCGCCGCATTATTCAATCCGTATTGGTATTGTTCCTGATCTCCATCCTCAGCTTCGCGCTGATTCACGCGGCGCCTGGCGGTCCGACACAAATCTTTTTATCGCCGAACCTTTCGGCGGAAGCCGGGAAAATTCAAGCGCATAACTTGGGACTGGACCGGCCGGTACCTGTGCAATACTTCATTTGGTTAGGCAATTTGCTGCAAGGAGATCTTGGCTACACTTTTAAGAACCACATTCCCGTAGGGAAGATTTTATGGCCTACCGTAGGCAACACGATGGTTTTGATGGGCGCCGCTTGGCTTTTTTCTCTCATCATCGCCATTCCATGGGGCATCTACAATAGTACGAGACAATACGGAATTTCCGATCAAACGTCGAATATTATCGCCTATTTGGGCTTCGCGATGCCGACCTTCTGGTTCGGGATCATTTTGCAACAATATTTTGCCTTGAAGCTGGGATGGCTTCCATTGTCCGATATGTACACGATGGGCAAACAAGGCAACATGCTGGATCTGCTGTATCATCTCATTCTTCCCGTCACGGTGTTGACGCTGGGCTTCCTGGCCGCGTATTCCAAGTACTCCCGCGCCAGTATGATCGACGTGCTCGATCAAGACTATATCCGTACCGCTCGCGCCAAAGGTCTGAAAGAACGCCGGGTCGTATTCCGTCACGCATTGCGTAACGCGCTGATTCCGATTATTACGGTTCTCGGTTTGGATCTTGCGGTTCTGGTCGGCGGAGCCGCTTTGACGGAAAGCGTGTTTAACTGGCCGGGAATGGGCCGGCTGTTCGTCCAAATGGCCGTTGCCCGTGAATACTCCGTTCTGATGTCCATTACGCTGCTCGTATCGGTTTTTGTCATCCTCGGCAACTTGCTGGCGGATATTTTATATGCCATCGTTGACCCTCGGGTACAATTGGGGCGGAGTGGAGGAGCATCGTCATGACGGATATGATTCTGGAAAAAGCCGTTTCTGCCGGTACCCGTAACACGGCCCAAGGAACGCCGTCGGCCGCTCAGCCTCCCGTTCCCGAGAAACGCCCGCCGGGTCCTTGGAAGACGGCCATGAAGAAATTCATGCATAATCCACTCGCGGTCACAGGACTCATTATTTTGTTGATTTTCGTATTGGCCGCTTTGTTCGCGAAGTGGTTGACGCCTTTTGATCCTACGCATGGCGATTTGCTGGATTCCAGCCTTCCGCCGGGCACTGACGGTCACTGGCTGGGCACGGATGAACTGGGAAGGGACATTTTCGCCCGTTTGCTCTATAGTACCCGTATTTCTCTTTCGATCGGATTCCTGGTCGCACTGGTTTCAGTCGTCGTGGGAAGCCTGATCGGCGCGATTTCCGGATACTTCGGCGGTTGGGTGGATACGATCTTCATGCGTCTGGTAGACGTGATGAACTCCATCCCGCTGCTGTTCCTTAATATTTTGATTTTGGCTATTTTCGGATCGAAAGTCTCCTATATGATTATGATTCTCGCGTTTACAAGCTGGATGAGCGTCGCCCGTCTCGTTCGCGGTTCCTACCTGCAGCTGCGCGAAATGCAGTATGTCGAGGCCGCCAAAGCGATCGGAGTATCGAGCTGGGGCATTATTTTCCGGCATCTTCTCCGTAACGCATCCGCGCCGATTATCGTAAACGCGACATTGATGGTAGGCGCGGCTATTCTTAGCGAATCCGCACTTTCCTTCCTTGGATTGGGCATTCAAGAGCCGGACACGAGCTGGGGCAAAATGCTCAGCAACGCGCAAGAATTCATGCTGGTCGACCCGCTGCAGGCACTGTATCCCGGCCTGTGCATCTTGATCGTCGTGCTGGCCGTCAACTTCATCGGCGACGGCATTCGGGATGGATTGGATCCGAAGAAGTCGACGATTCCTCAAAGGAGGCTGGATAAATGGCGGAAAAAATTCTCGAAATCCGGAGTTTGACAACCGGCTTTCTGACAGATAAAGGTTTGGTCAAAGCGACGGACCGCATCTCGCTGGACATTGAGAAAGGCAAGACGCTGTGCATAGTAGGAGAATCCGGAAGCGGCAAAAGCGTGACGGCACTGTCGGTTATGCGTCTCATCGACTATGCCGGCGGCATTATCGAAGACGGTAAGGTGTTGTTTAACGGGCAGGACCTCGTCTCGAAGCGGCAGAATGAGATGTTGAAAATCCGCGGCAACAAAATCACGATGATTTTCCAAGATCCGATGTCCGCCTTGAATCCCGTCTTTACAGTCGGCGAACAAATTGCGGAATCGCTCCGAATTCATAAAAATTTGCCTGAAAAAGAAGCTTGGCGTCAAGCGGTGGACATGCTTCGCAAGGTGGGCATTCCCAGCCCGGAAATTCGCGCGAAGCAGTATCCGTATGAGATGTCCGGCGGGATGTGTCAACGGGTGGTCATCGCGATGGCGCTAGCCTGCAACCCGGAGCTGCTGATTGCCGACGAACCGACGACGGCACTCGACGTGACGGTTCAGGCGCAAATTTTGGATTTGCTTCAGCAATTGAAGCAAGAATTCAAGATGTCGATGCTCCTGATTACCCACGATATGGGCGTAGCGGCGGAAGTCGCTGACCGGATCGCGGTTATGTATGCAGGGGCTTTGGTGGAGGAAGGAACGGTCGCGGAAATCTTCGATCGTCCGCGCCATCCGTACACGATTGGACTTCTATCCTCCATTCCCGGCTTGGAAGGCGAACGCGGCGGAGAATTGTACACGATCAAGGGATCGATTCCGCCGCTGAGCAACGTGCCTTCCGGATGCCGTTTCCATCCGCGTTGCCCTTACGCGATGGATGTTTGCAAAACGAACGAACCGCCTCTGCGCGAATCGGCAACCGGACACAAGGCGGCTTGCTGGCTGGACGATGTCGGAGAAGACGATCCGAGACCGGGCAAGCCGAACCGGGCAGAGACTAAAGTAACGATCGGATCAAGACCGGAGGTGACGCAGCCGTGAACTCGCCGTTTTTGCTGGAAGCCAAAAATGTGAAAAAGTATTTTCCGATCAAGACCGGCTTGTTCAACCGGGTCGTCGGTCAGGTCAAAGCGGTGGATGACGTTTCGTTCGGCATCCGGGCCGGAGAAACGTTCGGCCTGGTAGGCGAATCCGGCTGCGGTAAATCGACGCTGGCACGCGTACTGCTGAACCTCAAGAACGCAACCGATGGCGAGATCAACTTCGACGGCCGCAATATCGCGAAAGTCGGGACAAGCGAGCTGCGCAAGCTCCGTGAAGAGATGCAGATCATTTTCCAGGATCCGTACGGTTCCTTGAACCCCCGCTTTCTCGTGAAAGACATCATCGGCGAGCCGTTGCGCATTCACACGAAAATGTCGGCGAAAGAAATCGACGATCGTGTCGTGGAGTTGATGCAGCTGGTCGGCCTTGACGTTACCCGGCGCAACCGCTACCCGCACGAGTTTTCCGGCGGACAGCGCCAACGGATCGGCATCGCCCGGGCCATCGCGCTCAACCCGAAATTTGTCGTGGCCGACGAAGCTGTATCCGCGCTCGACGTTTCGGTTCAGTCCCAGGTACTCAACCTGCTCAAAAAGCTTCAAAAAGAGCTGGGCTTGACCTACTTGTTCATCGCGCACGGTTTGAATGTGGTTCGTCATATTTCGGATCGCATCGGTGTGATGTACCTCGGCAAAATGGTAGAGGTCGCACCTACCGACGAACTGTTCTCCAATCCTAAGCATCCTTACACGAAAGTGCTGTTGTCCGCAATTCCGCAAGCGACACCGAATCGTGTGCGGGAACGGATCATTCTGGAAGGCGATGTTCCGTCACCCGCCAATCCGCCGTCGGGCTGCCGTTTCCACACCCGGTGTCCTTTTGCGCAAGAGCGCTGCCGCGTGGAAGAGCCGAAGCTGGAATCGATGGGACCGGACCGCCAGGTCGCATGTCATTTCCCTCTGTAATAGGAAACAACCTTGGTCGGATGCATTGATATGCTCCCCTTGCGGTAGACAGTTGAAATAATAAAACTGTTTACTGCGAGGTGGAGCATTTTTATGTCCCATAAAGCAAAAATATCAGGATTTGAAAAAATCGAAGCCATTGAGAAAT
>NZ_SUPK01000005.1 GCF_005049045.1 Cohnella pontilimi | reverse complement strand
TAAATCGTTGTCCATCGTCTCAAATGAAACGACAGGGTCCGTATTACGCTCGATGTTCAGTTTTCAAGGAGCAATTCAGCTTGGCTTCGAATAACTTTTCGGCCTCGCTTTTCTTGCTTGCCGGCAGTGCCGACAGCTAATAACTATATCAGCTTCGGTCTTTCAAGTCAACCGCCATTTTTTAGGAGGCAACTTTCAAACCGTTGCTTTCGATGAATCTCATCGCCGCCTCTCTCGGGCGGAAGATAAATGTACCACGACTGGCTCATCCAGCGCAACACACAGAAAATGGGAACACTGTCCCTGACCGAATACTTGATTTGTTAATGCCGATGAATTAACTTGGAATTATACCGTTATCCTTAAATGAAGATTGGAGGTCGTACGCTGTGGAAATCCCGATGAGATACGTGAAAGCCAATCAAACCGGTATTGTGTTGTTCGTCATCGCATCCATGCTGACCACTCCTTGGGTATTATTCGCGTTATGGCTCATTCAACTCGTGGGACTGGCTTCCGGCGGGCGGTTGAACTTGTTTGTCCGTGCGGCGAAACCCTTCTTGCCAAGAGAAGGCGGCGAAACCCAAGCCGCCGAGTTAACCCGCTTCAACAACACCTTGGCGGTTATTTTCCTTACGTTGTCGTTGTTATCTTTTGCTTTGGGATGGTCGATCGGGGGATATGTATTCACCGCCATGATGCTTGCCGCCGCCGGCGCCGCTCTGCTGGGCTACTGCATCGGATGTACGATTTATTTTCAGTACAAACAGCTTCGTCACAAGCTTCGTTAACGAAAAAGCGTCCTCGCGCAAACGCGAAGGACGCTTTCCTCTCTGTGCTTACTCCAAGCCCAACAATTTAACCAGCTCGTCTTCGTCCTCCAACACCGGAACGCCCAGCGAGCGGGCTTTCTCCAATTTGCTGCCGGCACTCTCGCCTGCGATGACAAGATCCGTTTTCTTCGATACGCTTCCAGAGACCTTGGCTCCCAAAGCCTCCAGACGTTTGGACGCTTCGTCCCTCCCCATCCGGGTCAATGTGCCGGTCAAAACCACGGTTTTGCCGTATAACGGATGGCCCGGATCCGCGGACGCGGCAGCAGGCCGCGCCGCTTCGGCTTTCACGCCCGCCGCGCGCATGCGCGAAATGCTTTCCTGCATAAGAGGATCGCGGAAAAATCCGGCGATGCTCTCCGCCACGATGCCGCCGACGTCCGGGAGTCCCATCAGTTCCTCTACGGACGCCGCCATCAGCTGGTCCAAGTCTCCGTAATGTTCGGCCAGCATTTTGGCGGTGGCTTTACCGGTATTCGGAATCCCCAGCGCATTCAAGAACGCAGCGAGCTCGCGCGACTTCGATTTCTCGATAGAATCGATCAAATTGGACGCCTTTTTCTCGCCGAACCGAGTGAGCTTAACTACGTCATCAAAAGTCAGCCCGTAAAGATCCGCCGGATCCCTCACACCCAGCTCATCATAAAGCTGCTCCGCCGTTTTGCCGCTGAACGTCTCGATATCCATGCAGTCCCGGGAAGCGAAGTGAGTGATACGGCCTACAATTTGCGGCTTGCAGCCCAGCTTATTGTTACAGAACAGATGAGCGCCTCGCTGCTCAAGCGGAGCACCGCATCCCGGACACACCGCCGGGACATCGATGGTTGCGCCTTCTTCCTCGTCCGCTTTGCCGAGGATTTCCGGGATCACGTCGTTCGACCGCCGAATAAACACCCGGGTACCGAGCGCATGCCGCAAATTTTTGCGTTCAATATCTCCGATGTTGTTCAGCGTGCAGTTTTGCACCGTTACCCCGGCCAACTCCACGGCCTGTACGCGCGCCAAAGGCGTAATTTTCCCGGTTCTTCCGACTTCCCAGGAAACAGACTCGAGCACGGTCGTCGTCTCTTCCGCCTCGAATTTATAGGCGACGGCCCAGCGAGGGAATTTATCGGTATAGCCCAATACGTCGCGGGTGCGCATGTCGTTGATTTTCACAACCGCACCGTCAATCAAGTAATCCAGTTCCGCACGCTCGGAGGCAATGCGCTTCAGCTCCTCTTCGAGCGCGTGGATCGACGTAAAGTATTGCGCGTAGGGATTCACCGGGAACCGGTTCCGGCGCAGGAACTCCAACATTTCTCGATGCGTACTAAAGGAGACGCCCTCCGCAAAACCGACATTATAAAAGAAAGCGTCCAATTTGCGGGATGCGGTGACCTTAGGATCCAAATTTCGCAGCGCCCCTGCGGCGGCATTGCGGGCGTTCTTCAGCGGCTCTGCCGCGGTTTTGTTGTAATCGTGGAGGACGGACAAACGCATGATGCCCTCGCCTTGCACCTCGATCGTTCCTTGATCGAATTCGATCGTGAGCGGTACGGAGCGAATCGTGCGCAGCTGCGCCAAAATGCCTTCGCCCACTTCGCCGTTGCCGCGGGTAGCCGCCTGGACGAGCCTTCCGTTCTCATAGGTGAGGTTCAGCGTGAGGCCGTCAAACTTCATTTCCAGCACGAATTCCGGATCCGGCAGCGGATTTCCGGGATTTCGAGCATTGAAGTCCGCAATCAACTTGGCGGCTCTTGCGGCCCAAGCCGTCAGGTCGTCCATGTTCTGGGCCTTATCCAGACTCCACAGACGGGCTTTATGCCGATGCGGCACGAAGCCCTTCAAAATGTCCCCGCCGACCCGGTGCGTCGGAGAGTCCGGCAGCACGGTGCCGGTTTCCCGCTCCAAGCGGGACAATTCGTCGTAAAGCTCGTCGTATTCTTTATCACTGATCGTCGGGTTGTCCTCGGTGTAATAACGGTAACTGTGCAGGTTTAATTCCGCCACCAGTTCGCGCATCCGATCCAAAGCTTCCGTCATGGTAATTTTCCGGCCTCTCTTCATCGAATCTTCACACGGGAAAATCCCGTCACAGCGCCGTTCGGCGATGGTTAACCCTAGTCTATTTCAGCACCTTACAGCTGTCAAATCCGTGTTTCAGGCCAACAGATCGCGTGTAAAAATCCATAGCCGTACCTGCAGACGACGGAGCGAGAACCGATATTCAAGGAGGCGAACCGGATGGACAAGGAGCGCTATTACGTATCCGTCTCGGCTCACACGATTACCACAGAGCCGTCCATGACGGATCAGTTGACCGTATTGGCGACGCCCAGAGAACGCGATCACCTGGCCACCCTGCTTCAACAGGAAGAACAAGCCGATGACGAAACGCATATGCGCGCCATCATTCCTTACAAATCGGCGGACCACGATCAAGCGACGAAACATTACAACAGCAACTTGCTGCACATCTATAAATACATTTATAAAATCGGGACGACTGAAACGAAGCGCCATATCGAGTATATGGACATCATCCGCGATCTGAAAAATACGGATTACGATCAGCCCGGTTATGTGCATTGACGCGACTTGGTCGGAAATAAAAAGTGCCCCTCGAGGCACTTTTTTTCATACTTTGGTGACCGGAGCAAACGCGGCGAGCAGCCGCTTGACGCCTACCGGAGCAGGAAACGCGATCTGCAGCTCCATATCGTTGCCTGCACCCTTCACCGCGACGACCGTGCCGACACCCCATTTGGCGTGCTGCACCTTGTCGCCGGCGGCCAAATCGGCCAACCCTTCGCCCGCCGGACGAGCAGCTGTAGGCGCAGGACGCGCGGCCGGAGCGCTCGCCGCGCTCGCGCCGCCGAAGCCGGTTCCGGCCGTCGGACGTGCGCCGAAACCTGGGCCCGCACTGCGTGCCCCGCCCAGCCTTCCGGCAAAACCGCCGTACGAGCCGAAGCGTCCGCCCCCCGGAGTCACCGCTTCCTTCAGCGATTCCGGTATTTCCTCCAGAAACCTCGATGGCGCGTTGCTGTTCGTCCGGCCGTACAACAGCCTCATACGGGCACAAGTGAGATACAATTTCTGCTCCGCGCGGGTAATGCCCACATACGCGAGACGGCGCTCTTCTTCCAGTTCGTCGTTATCCATCAGCGCGCGGCTGCCCGGGAATACTCCTTCTTCCATGCCCACGATGAACACGACCGGGAACTCCAGGCCTTTGGCGCTGTGCATCGTCATGAGCACGACCGCGTCATTGCTTTCCTCGTCTTCCGTATTATTTAGCGAGTCAATATCGGCAATTAACGCGAGGTCGGTCAGGAACGCCACCAAGGACTTGTCATCGCTGCGCTTCTCGAATTCCTGCGTAACGGACAGGAATTCATCGATGTTCTCCAGCCGGGACTTCGACTCGATCGTGTTTTCACGTTGGAGCTCGAGCCGGTACTGGGTCATTTCCAGCATTTTTTCCGTCAGTTCGGTGACCGACAAATACTCCACCATCGCGACCAAGTTCGCGATCGTATCCTTAAACTCGTACAGCGCCGCTTTCGCGCGAGCTGTAATATCCAACTCATGCAGGCTCTCACTAAGCAGACGATAGGTCGAAATCCCGTAACGCCGCGCCTCTTCTTGAATCTTGGCCAGCGTCGTATCGCCGATGCCGCGCTTCGGAACGTTGATGATCCGCTCGAGGCTGATGTCGTCGTCCGGGTTCGAAATCAACCGCAAATAAGCGAGAATGTCCTTGATTTCCTTCCGGTCGTAGAATCGGATGCCGCCGACGATTTGATACGGAATTTCGGATTTGATCAAAATTTCCTCGATCACCCGGGATTGCGCGTTCGTGCGGTACAGGATGGCGTGGTCTTCGTACCGGCGGCCGTCCCCCCGGTTTTTGCGGATTTCTCCGGCCACGAAATACCCTTCCTCGTGCTCGGAATCGCCTTGGTAGACGACGATTTTGTCTCCGCCGTTTTTGTCCGTCCACAGCTTCTTCGCTTTGCGCCCCAGATTGTTCTTGATCACGGAATTCGCCGCGTCCAGAATGGTCGAAGTGGATCGATAGTTCTGCTCCAGAAGAATGCTGCGGGCTTCGGGATAATCCGATTCGAAATTGAGAATATTCGTGATGTCCGCCCCGCGCCAACGGTAAATCGACTGGTCGCTGTCGCCGACCACGCAGATGTTGTGGTGTTTTTGGGCGAGCAGCTTGCACAGCATGTACTGGGCGCGGTTCGTGTCCTGGTACTCGTCGACATGAAGATAACGGAATTTATTTTGATAAAAGGCCAGCACGTCCGGGACGTCTTGGAACAACTGGATGGTAAGCATGATCAGATCGTCGAAGTCGAGCGAGTTGTTGCTCTTGAGACGCCGTTGATACTGTTTATACACCTGCGCCACGATGGTTTGAAAATAGTCCCCTTGGCGCTGTTCATATTTGTCCGGCGTCAGCAGCTCGTTCTTGGCTCCGCTGATCGACGCCTGAATCGCTTTCGGTTCGAATTTCTTGGTGTCGATGTTCTGATCCTTCATCACGTTGCGGATCACCGACAATTGATCGGTGGAGTCCAAAATGCTGAAATTGGAACCATAGCCGATCCGTTCAATGTCTTTGCGAAGAATGCGCACGCACATCGAGTGGAACGTGCTCACCCAAATGTCGCTGCCGGAGGGGCCAACGAGCTTCGCCACCCGCTCCTGCATCTCACGCGCGGCTTTGTTCGTGAAGGTGATCGCCAGAATGCTCCAAGGCGCCGCGATGCGCTTGGCAATCAGATACGCGATCCGGTGCGTCAGCACGCGCGTCTTGCCGCTTCCCGCTCCGGCCATGATCAGAAGCGGGCCTTCCGTCGTCGTGGCCGCTTCTTTTTGCCTCGGATTTAATTTATTCACGGCCGCATCGATATCGATGCCGCCTTGTAACGGTGCTTGTTCGAAAAACATCGCGCTGCTCCTTTACTCGGTTAATTCTTCACGGCATGAACTGTCGCCAGTGCCGCATCCAGGTCGTCATAGACGAGGTTTCCGACCACTACGGTTTGTGCCGCTTCAGCCGCTTCCCGGGCCTTGCCGGGACCGTCGATTCCGCCCCCGTAGAACAGGTGCGCCTGCTGCAGCCCCTCGCGGATCCGCCGGACAAGCCGCATATCCCCGAACGTACCGCTGTACTCGACATACAGCACCGGAACGTTCCACAGCCTGTCCGCTAATTGCGCATATGCCAGGCTGTCCCCTTCGCTCAGATCGGTGTCGGCCTCGGTGAGACGGGCCACCGTGGAATCCGGGTTGAGTACCAGATACGCTTCCCCAATGACCGAATCCCAAGGAATTAGCCGGCCGAAATCTCGTATTGCCTCGACATGATGGCCGATCAGCCATTCCTGTTTTTTGCTGTTGAGCACCATCGGAATGAAATAGCCGTCGAACCCCGGAACCCCGCAGGAAGGATCGGACAACTCCAATGCGCACGGCAGTTCGTAACGCCGGATTCGTGACAGCAAATCCACCGTGTTATCGAAGGTGATGCCGCTCGAACCGCCCACGAGAATCGCGTCGGTGCCGGACAAACACACCTTCTCCAACGCTTCGTCGTGGATTTCCCGGTCGGGATCCAGCTTGAATACGTGCCTCCATTGCTTATAAAAAGTGGGGAACATTAAGCCTCCGCCTGTCGTTTACTCCTAGTGTACCGGAATTCGATGGTTCTTCCAAGAACCTGCATGTGCCATAAACCGGCAAATTAAATAAGCCGCCCGCTCCGGATTGGAGCAAGCGGCGTGTACTTCACGCGCAATTTGCCTATTTTGTCCCAAACTCAGCCTTTTCCCAGCTTCTCAGTCAGGTAACTGCGCACCTCATCCCGCAAATCGGGGCGTTCCAGCGCGAAATCGATAATCGTTTTAAGATAACCCAACTTCTCGCCGGTGTCATACCGAATGCCGTCGAACCTATACGCGTACACGGATTCGTGATCCAACAGCCTCGAAATCGCATCGGTGAGCTGGATTTCCCCGCCTGCGCCGGTGCTTTGCGTCTCCAGCATATCGAATATGCCCGGAGTCAAAATGTACCTTCCGATAATCGCCACATCCGAGGGAGCCGTCCCTGCCGCCGGTTTTTCAACTAAGCCGCGCACCTTGATCAGCCGCTCTTCCCCGCTGCCGGCCGGATCCGGATCCACGATGCCGTAACGCGAAACTTCTGCCGCCGGCACTTGCTTCACCGCCAGCACGGAGTTCTGCACCCGATCGAAGACGTCCATCATTTGCTTCAGGCAAGGAACGTCCGACTGTACAATATCGTCGCCGAGCAGCACGGCAAATGGCTCGTCGCCGATAAACTTCCGGGCGCACCAAATCGCGTGGCCAAGGCCCTTGGGTTCCTTCTGTCGGATATAGTGGATGTCCGTCAGCTCGCTCGGTTTGCGGACCTCGGACAGCAGATCCAGCTTGCCTTGCTGCCGGAGGTTTTGCTCCAGCTCGTAATTATTGTCGAAGTGGTCTTCGATGGCCCGCTTCCCTTTACCGGTTACGATCAAAATATCTTCAATGCCGGAGGCTACAGCCTCCTCCACGATATACTGAATGCCGGGCTTGTCGATAATCGGCAGCATTTCCTTCGGCATCGCCTTGGTGGCAGGCAGAAACCGCGTGCCTAATCCGGCCGCGGGTATGATGGCCTTACGAATTTTCATCAAAAGCAATCCTCCTAAGTATGGGGCGCCCCGTGCCGATACATCGCACCCCGTGAGCGTTCAGCTCATCTGCGTCCAACAAGTTACGTCCATCCCATATTATAGGGCGTTTCATCCAGTTCCGAAAGTCGATTGCTCGAATTTTGCCGAATTCGGGCCACTCGGTGACGAGAATTGCGCCGTCCGCTCCCCGCAGCGCTTCTTCGGCCGAACGGCAAATCCTCACCTGCCCGGGCACGATGCCGCGCGCAGCTTCAGTCGATGCCGGATCATACGCTCGCAGCTCCATCCCGGGAAAACGCCGCATCAATTCTTCCATCAAACGCACGGACGGCGCCTCACGCATATCGTCGGTTCCTGCTTTAAAAGCAAGTCCGAGCAGCGCGATGGTGGAAGCGCCCGGATTGTCCAACGCTTCTTCCAGCTTATGCGCGATCCGCTCCGTACGCTGCCGGTTCACGTGGATGGCCGCTTCCACCAACGTCTGCGGCGCGCCGGACCGTTCCGCGAACCGGACGAGCGCACGCGTATCTTTCGGCAGGCACGATCCGCCGAAGCCCAGTCCGGCACCGAGAAAATGCGGACCAATACGGGGATCGCTGCCAAGCACCCCTGCGACATCGTTGTAATCGGCACCTATTTGCTCACAGAGCACGGCTACTTCGTTGGAGAACGATATTTTCACCGCGAGGAATGCGTTGGCCGCGAGTTTGGACAGTTCGGCGCTCCGCCGGTCCGTGAAGATCACGCGGCCCGGCAAGCCCGCGTGCAGCGAAGTCAGGCGTTCGGCCGTTTGCGCGGAAGCTGACCCGATGATAAGCCTCGCCGGCTCGAAAAAGTCTTTCACCGCCGAGCCTTCCCGCATAAATTCCGGTACGGACGCCGTGTCGACCCGGCCGCTTTCCGATGGGGGCAAGCGCATGCGCAGCTTCTCTTCCAGGCTGTCCGCCGTACCGACCGGAACCGTGCTCTTCACGGCTACAACGACTGCCGGGCACGCACATTTCTCGATCCAATCCGCCAGCTCGTCGGCAGCCGCCCAGAAGGCGGTAAGCGACAAATCTCCGTCCGGATCGGAAGGCGTGCCTACCGCCATGATCACCACTTCAGTATCCGCCGGTATTTCGTGTATCCCTGTTCCGAACCGCATACGGCCTGCTGCCATATTCCGTAACGTCAACTCCTGCAAGCCGGGTTCGTAATAAGGCACAACACCCCGTTGCAGCGACGCGATTTTTTCCTTATCGATATCCACGCATATCGCGGTATGCCCAAGTTCCGCGAAACCGGCCGCCGACGCAAGTCCGACGACTCCCGCTCCCGCCACCGCTATTTTCATATGCCGAGCCTCCCTCGTACGTCCCTTATATTGTAGCAAACCTTTTCGAAATACGAGCGAACCCGGTGCTTGGGGATAATGCGGAAGCCTCCGGCAAATAATTGAACATGATCGAAGGAGAGACGACCCATGGATCATCCACAATCGGCTCGGCGTATTCGAGCTTATATGAATCCGTATGGTGTAACCCGGCTGCATCTTCGCAATCCCTGGGTCATCGCCTTCTTTTCCTTTTCCTTCCCCGGATTCGGTCATCTGCTGCTCGAACGTTATTTACCAGCCATCATTCTCGCCGGTTGGGAAATCTTCATCAATACGAAGGCGAATGTGAACTCGGGCATCCTCTACTCGCTGCTCGGCGATTTCGACAAGGCCAAGGAGGTTTTGGACTCAAAGTGGCTGCTGCTGTATGTAGGGATCTATATGTTCACCATTTGGGACAGTTATCGGAAAACGGTGGATCTGAACAAACAATACATATTGGCGGACAGGGAAGACGCGTGGATGCCCCATATGAGAATTTCCGCACTGGACATCAATTACATGGATAAACGTAACCCTTTGCTTGCTTTGGTCTGGTCCGTTTTGGCTCCTGGGCTTGGTCACCTCTACGTACACAAAATCGTAACGGGATTTCTCGTGTTCGCATTTACGGTCGCCCTTATTTTCCAGTCCCACTTGCTTCCGGCCATCCATCAAACCTTTGTCGGCGATTTTGAAGGCGCCAGGGCCTTATTGGATATGCAATGGACATTATACTTGCCTTCCATGTACTCGTTCATTTTCTACGACGCATACGTCACGGCAGTGGAGGATAACGTGTTGTTCGAGAAAGAGCAATCCCAATTTTTGAGGACGCAGTATCAACATCCGTCCTTCCCGATCCCCGAACAAGACAGGTGATACGATGCATGTGTTCGCCACGTTCGAGCAAACGTTGACCCTGGAGCTGGCACTGACCTCGCTGGAGCAATCCGGGATCGCCAGGCAGCAAATTTTAGCCGTTCCTCTCACCAAACCTAGGGAGTCGCGCAAGTTATTCGATACCACCCGCCGGGCTGACGGAGTCAGTTTGTTCGATACGGCCGCCGTGCTCGGCACGGTCTTTATGCTGCTCGGCACGGTATACGGCTATGTGCTCGCTTGGGGACCGATCATTTGGGGAATTATCGGGGCCGTTGTCGGCTTGCTTCTCGGTTTTGTGATTAAATATGCGATGGTGAAAATGCAAATCAAAGGAAAGAACAGCCGCAGAAGCCGCATTTCGTCGGAAGTGGTGATCATCGTGCGATGCGAGGAGTCCCAGCGTCAAACCGTGGAAAACATTTTGCTGGACCATCATCCGCTTGGCATATCGGCATTGAAACAGCCACAATCGATGTAGCAGGTTCCCACACAGTTGCAGACTTCCGCAGCGTCCACAGCTGTTAGTCAGTCTCACTGACTTACGGTTGGAGGTTTTCGTGGTATAGTCGGCTGTTGGTCAGTCTCACTGACTTACGGTTGGAGGCTTCCGTAGTATAGTCGGCTGTTAGTTAGTCTCGCTGACTTAGAATCACAGATTTCCACGGCATGGTCGGCTGTTAGTCAGTCTCGCTGACTTACGATTACCGGCTTCTGCAGGTCGTCACCGAAAACAAGTAGCACACAGCTACTTAACGGCGAGTGGATCCACCCATTCGGCGAAACAAGTAGCACACAGCTACTAAACAGCGAGCGGACCCACCTAGTCACCGAAAACAAGTAGCACACAGCTACTAAACAACGAGCGGACCCACCTAGTCGGCGTATGTTTGCACAAAAAGAGTGCCAACCGTTTCCAGTTGGCACTCTTTTCGCATCCAATCCGTTTCCTAATCGAGTATGGAATCCGCTTCGACGGCAGCGTCCACGCTCAGCTCATCATTCCCTTGGATGTCACTATTCACCTTGGCCGCCTCAGCTTCGGCTTCAATTTTGGCATGAACCTCCGCATCCAAAACCCGGTAATCCATCTCCGGCGCAGGCACATCGACCAAAGTTACGACGTCCGCTTGAACCACGGAATCCCGAGGAACGACACCCTCTACATCACCGACTGCGTAACTAACTTCCCCTGCCCAAAACAAACCGACGGCTAACGCGCATGTGAAAACCGATAATTGTACCCATTTGGTCACTTTGAACAATTGGACACACTCCTTATCTCAGATCGCCGGAAAACTTTATGTATCGCCCAGTCAGGGCTTCCGCTTGTCAAAATATATACTAACCTGCTTGCCATATTTTGAAACTTTCCACCTTCCGTACAACAAAAAAAGCCCCGTCCAAATGGATTCGGGGCTTGCAACAGGCTCTATTAAATTTACCTTTGTTCCTGGCGCAGCTGTTCCGCCAGCTTGCGGCCAGTCGGCGTCTGCGCGAGGCCGCCGAGCGCGGTTTCCCGGTGTTCCATCGGCATCGTACCGCCGATTTCCCGCATCACTCCGATCACTTCATCGGACGGAATAACGCTTCGCATGCCGGCCAGCGCCATATCGGCGGCAGCCAGCGCGTTAACCGCACCAAGGCCGTTGCGGACGATACACGGCACTTCAACCAGACCGGCAACCGGATCGCAAATGAGACCGAGCGTATTTTTGAGCGCGAGACCGACTCCGTGGATCACTTGTGTTGGCGAGCCGCCACGAAGTTCCACCAGGCAGCCGGCGGCCATTCCGATCGCCGAGCCGATCTCGGCTTGGCATCCGCCTTCCGCGCCGGAGATGAATGAGTTATTCGCGATGACATAACCGATGGCGCCCGCGCAGAACAGTCCTTGCACCATTTTGTCATCGTCCCAGCCGTACCGTTCCTGCGAGCTCACGAGCACCCCCGGCAAAATGCCGCATGAACCGGCCGTAGGCGTGGCGATAATTCGTCCCATCGAGGCATTGACTTCGGACACAGACAACGCGTATGCCATAGCTTTCGCCGGCCATTCCCCCACTGAAGGTTCCCCGTTAGCCGCGTAATCGGCCACTTTCTTTGCGTCGCCGCCCGTCAAGCCGCTGTGGGATACGACGTTTTCGGTAATGCCTTTCCGCACCGCTTCCTTCATGATCCGGTAATATTCGGTCATCCGGCCGATCGCCTTCTCCGCCGGTTCTCCCGATTCTTGGGCCTGCTCTTCGGTCATCAGAGCCGCGATCGTCTTGGACTCTCGTTCGCAAAGCTCGGCTAATTGCCGTAAAGTCTGAAAGCGCATGTAACATTCAACTCCCCGACGTCAAATCGATAACCGCCAGCTCCGTCACATGAGGCAGCCGGCGAACTTCTTGCAACAGCGTCTCCGGCGGGCGGGCATCGACTTCGATTACCGTCATCGCCTCGCCGTCCCGCGCTTTCCGGTCTACCATCATGTACCCGATATTGAGTCCGGCGTCGCTGACCACCCGCGTTAAGGACGCCAGCACCCCTTGCCGGTCCGCGGCCGTGACCACCAGTGTGGGATACATGCCGGAGCATCCAACATCGAATCCGTTGATCGAAACGACCTGAATGTTGCCTCCGCCGATGGAAGCCCCGGACATCTCAGCGGTTCCGTGCTCATCCCGGAGTTCGATCCGCGCGTAATTCGGATGCGGCCCCATGCCGACGCCGGTGCGGAACGAAATGCGGAGTCCCTGCCGCTCCGCCTCTTCCAACGCGTTGGGAAGTCTGACATCGTCCGTATCATAATCGAGCAAGCCGCCGGCAATGGCCCGATCGGTGCCGTGTCCGGCGTATGTTTCCGCGAACGAGCCGTACAACGTGACCACCGCCTCGGCCGGCTGGCGGCCGAACAGACGGCGGGCAGCCCTTCCGATACGCACAGCTCCTGCGGTATGTGAACTGGACGGGCCGATCATAGCCGGTCCGATAATGGAGAATACATCCTTGAAGCGCATGATGACTCCTCCCGTATGAATCCGCTTTCATTCCGTTTTCGTTTACTTGTTCTCCATTGTTCCCGGTAAATCCTGCGTCATCATAACATATGCTTCGACAGTGCGTTCAGCGCGTCCGTTCGCGGACAGCAGGAAACCCGGCATCCATTTCGAATGCCGGGTCCAATTCCCACAATCAACCGATCCGGATGCCGTTCTCGACCGGAACGTCGGGCTGCAGCAGCACGACGTCTCCTTCTTCCGGAATCCCTCCGAGAATGAGCACTTCGGAGAGGAAGCCGGCGATTCGTCTGGGCGGGAAGTTCACGACAGCCGCTACTTGCCGGCCGACGATCGCAGCCGGATCGTACCGTTTCGTAATTTGCGCAGACGATGTTTTCACACCCATGCTGCCGAAGTCAATCTCCAGCTTGATCGCCGGTTTTCTCGCTTCCGGAAAAGGCAGCGCCCGCACAATCGTGCCGATGCGCAAATCCAAAGCGGCAAAATCGTCGAACGTCGCCATGTTTCTTCCCACCTTAAAATAGGTTCCGTCTTACTTCACCAATTGCCCGCGCGTAACGCCGAGTTGATTGGTTGCCTTCAGCTTGCGCCAAACTTCCGTCCCCTTCACGCGTCCGTCGATTGCGGACCGGTACAGCGAGACCACTTCCCGCACCTTGTCCGCACTCTCTTCCAAAAATTCAATACGGTAGGAGCCTACGCCCAAATCCAGAAACGTATCCAAATATTCCGCACCCGATTGCTCGATGGCATTGTATACCGTATTGCGGCAGCCTTCATCCACCCGGACGGGATGGGACATGCCGATGCGATCCTGCAGGGAAGCTCTGTGCTGCTCGCAAGGACGTCCGCAATTCGTGTAATCCGTGCCTTCGCTCAGGAAGGTGCAATACACGCAGTGCTCGGTGTGGAACATCGGAAGATGCTGATGCAGCACGACTTCAAGGTCGGAAGCGTCTACTCGGCGGAGCATGTCCACCATCTGCTGAATGTTCAGATCATACGACGGGGTAATAAGGTCGCAGCCGGCTTCGCGGAATACTTCGACCGTTTTGTGGTTAGCCACATTCAAGGAGAAATCGCCGATCAGCTTCGGATGACGTTCGCCCGGTTTCTCCATCCGTTCCTTCAAATAATAGTATAGGGCGCCGGTATTGCGGATAAGCACCGCTTCCGGTTTCAAGTTCAGAATGTTGCGGTGGTAGCCGTTCTCTCCCGGCATATGGATGCGGGGAGTCGCGAGCGCGATCGGTTTGCCGGCTTTGCGGCATACTTCGATGGCGGCCGGGAACTGCTTGATGAACTCGAAATCGGCGTAAATCATCGCCACCTCTTTCGACTCCGCGGCAGCTTCCACCTGCTCCAAATTCCGGCAAAGTGCAGTCAGCCGGATATCTTTCACGTTCGGGCGAACGGCTTCAGACTTCGCCGTATCCTTATACTCGTCCACTTCGCGCTTCACATATACCGGCGGCTGTTCGCGCAGCTCTTCGAGACGTTCCGCGGCTTCCCGGCGCATCCGGTTCAGCTCGCTTTTCGGCAGGATGACGTCTCCTTTAAGCGCGACTTCCAATCGGTCCAGGTGAAACAGCGTGCCGCCCAAGCGGCCGAACTGTTCATCCAACACTTCGTGGCCCAGCGGCCGTTTCAACGCGCTTTCCAACGGCATTTCGGACTCGACCGCCACGGTCGTGCCGCGTGAAAGATCCGTCCAGATCGTCCGCATCGGCGCGCCCTCCTGGCCGAACACCGAGACGGCGACACCGAAGGTCCGGTACGGCTTCTCGGTCTCGAACGTACCGCGAAGACGGCGGTCCAATGCCGGGTCGCTCGTTTTCCACACGCGGTCGCCTTCATGCACGCGGCTCAGATCGACGTCATTGCGTCCGCACACAATTTCGATGCGGTCGCCTTCCGGTGCTTCGCCTTCCAGCTTGACACCGCTTCTGCGGATATCATATACCCGGCCGCCCTCTTCCTTCTTCGTCGGATCGCCCGCATCGAAGACGATACCGTCTCCGCGCTTCAGCGGCGCCTCCAGGCTGCAAATCACCGCATCCCGAAGCACCTTCTCTACGCGACCCAAATACACGCCGCGGCTTTTCGGGAACGTCCCTTCCACCAGCTGCTTGTTGTTGGTTCCTTTCAGGAAGCCATGTGTGAAACCCCGCGAGAAGCTTTGCTGCAGTTCCCGCACCTCTTCCCGGGACGGGGCGGACTCGTCGCCGGCGAAATGCTTGTCGATCGCCCTGCGGTATTTGCTCACCACGTTGGCGACATACTCCGGACTTTTGAGACGTCCTTCGATTTTGAACGAGGTCACGCCCGCTTCGATCAGATCCGGCACAAGCTCAACGGCTGCCAAGTCCTTCGGCGACAGCAAATAAGCGATATCGCCCATCGGCTTCTGCACGCCGTCCACCATCAGGTCATAGGGCAAGCGGCAAGCCTGCGCGCATTCCCCGCGGTTAGCCGACCGGCCTCCCCACATTTCGGACGTCAGGCATTGACCCGAATAAGAGACGCAAAGCGCCCCGTGCACGAACACTTCCATCGGAAGCTTGGCCTGGTCGCCGATCTGGCGGATTTGCTTCAGGTTGTTCTCCCTTCCGAGCACGACCCGCTCCAGCCCGTAAGGCTTCGTAAACTCCACCGCTTCCGGCGAAGTGATCGTCATTTGCGTGGAGCCATGAATCGGAAAATCCGGAGATATCTCGCGGATCATCTTGACCAGCCCGAGATCCTGCACAATGACGGCGTCAACGCCCGCATCGATGCACGCTTCCACCACTTTTTTGGCTTCCGGAAGTTCTTCCTCGAACACAAGAATGTTGAAGGTTAGAAAACCTTTTACGCCGTAACGATGCAGAAACTTCATGATTTCCGGCAGTTCGCTGCTTTGGAAATTGTTCGCGCGCGCCCGAGCGTTAAACTTCTCGACCCCGAAAAAAATCGCGTCCGCGCCGTTCGCCACAGCTGCCCGCAAGCATTCCCAGTCTCCGGCAGGCGCCAGCAATTCGATATCTTCACGCCGCAGAGCGGCTTTGTCTGTCATCAATATGTCCCTCCAAAGAGCCGCTTGTCTATACGGCTTCATCAGACTCCAGTATACCAAATGCCTCAACACCCGGCTATGGAAAGCAAAACCGCCCGCAAGACCCCATAGGTCTTGTCGGGCGGTCGCATGTACGCCATCCTGAATTAATTTAATTTGAAAGAATTCAAGGCGTCCTCCAGCTGTTTCTTCACGGTTTCCGTACCATTCGCATGATAATAGAGGCCGTCTATGAGATATACATTTCCTTTGTGTTCAAAGAGATACACCGTTTCCGTGTAAGGGTATTTGAATGAATTCCGGGTATCTTCCGCCACGAGCTTCACCGCTGTCTTACCCGCAAACGTAACGGTGGTATTTTCGATGAGTTTGAATTTGCTGTTTTCGGCGGCTTGTTTCACGTTTTTATCACGCATATCCGCGATAAACGTTTGCGGATCCGGCATATCTTCGAACACCATAACGGCAAAGGAACCGCCCGGTAAACTATAGGCCGAGAATCCTCCACCCATGTTCGGTCCACTGCGCCAAGCCGCCGGAACCGTCACGCTGTAACCATACTCTTGATCCGTTTTCGTAACGGTCTTGGTCCAATCCACCATGTCGCTCTCGTCCGGAATGTTGCCGAAATTTTGCTCCACTGTTTTGAAGTTGATTTTCATCGACTGGAGCAGCGTGTTCATGAGCGTACCGTACTTGTTTTTCGTCTCCACCGGGTAAGCAAGCTCCGTGTAATACCGGTAGCTTCCTTGCACCGCAAACACCTCATACTCCTCCCACCACTCCGTTCCATCCATAGAGTAGGAGAGTTTGAGCATTTTGGCGGGCACGCCGTTCCAGGTCACGTCGCTCATTTCCACAGTCTTGCGGTAAGACTCCAGATAGATGTTTACAAAGAGATCCTGTTTCCGTTTGGCCCATGCCTCCA
Organism: Cohnella pontilimi; assembly: GCF_005049045.1. Lineage (GTDB taxonomy): Bacteria > Bacillota > Bacilli > Paenibacillales > Paenibacillaceae > Cohnella > Cohnella pontilimi. The sequence continues at coordinate 379,833 of NZ_SUPK01000005.1, read as the reverse complement.
CGGTGTCGCCCGGCACGAGGGACGTAACGTCTACGGACAGATAGGCGCCGTCATTCGTGGAATAGTACGGCGTCTGATTCACCGAATTGGATTTCCATTGTCTCGGCAACGTCAGCGTCAGACCGTAGTCGGCGTTTTTGAACGTTTTCAGGTCGCTGGTGATTTTGGTCAAATCTTTGATGGAGCGGTCGCTGCGATCGAAGGACGATTTAAAGCTGTCCAAAATGCCGGTGCTTTTCCTCAGATCGGCCAGGCTCGTCGCTTTCTTCCCGTAAATCACCACGTATACTTTTTTGTTTGCCTGATAGGCCCGGAACTCGTAATAAAAGCCTCCGTAGCCTTTCGTCGCGATCTTCTCGTAGGACACTCCGTTGGCGGTTACCGTTTGTTTGTCGATAATCGTTTCGTCTTCATCTACGTACATCATCATCAGCAGTTCGCGAAGTTCCTCCGAGGACATAGGATCCGGAATTTCTTCCACATTGACGGCCAAATAATAATTTTTCTTCACATCACGGAATACGATCTGGTCGCCATCCTCCGATTGGAAATCCTGAGCGAGTCCGGTCGGATAATTCATCGACCACTCGTAGTAGCTGTCTCCGATTTTCGACTTGCCGGAGTCCGAATCGATGGAAGAGCCTTTCGGCGCGGCCGCTGCGGCAACCGTCGCGGTGATGCGAATCTCCTTGGTGGAAGAATCTACGGTTACCTTCGCTCCAAGCGACTGGGCAACCTTGACGGGCAGATAGGTAATTTCCTTCTTCACGGCAGGCGCGGCAGGAAGCGAGAGCTTTTTGCCGTCGGCGGCAGCCGATTTGCTGCCGATCGTAACCGTGACGCTGTGTTTCGGAACCGACAGCGTAACGGATTTGTTCTTCACGGTCAGTTTGGCGTCCAAACCTTTGGTAAACACCGCCGTCGGAAGCATCGTGGTGCCGCTTGCCGCGTAAGGCGCCGCGATTTGGACGGCTTTGCCGTCTACTTTCATTTGGGTGCTGCCGGCTTTCACGCGGATATCGACGGTTTTCGTTGCGGAGGAATCCGCCGCAGCCACTGGAGCGGCCATGGCGAAAAGCATGACTGCTGCGATGAAGAACGATAAGAGCTTGGTTTTCATGTCGGACTACTCCTTTAATGTGGTTTCGTTACGCTTACTCCGGCAACGCGGTCGAGAGCGTCACATTTTTGTTCACCAAATCTCCGTCTCCGTTCAGGAGCGTGACCGCTGCCTTTTGACCCGGCAAATAAGCCTTCAGCACCTCGGTCAACTCCACAATCGTGGATACCGGCTTGCCGCCCACGGTGTAGATCCGGTCGCCGGCCTTAATTCCGGCGTTAGCGGCCTCCGCGGACGTTACGGCGGTGACGGTCATCGGCTCGTCCGTCGGCAGACCGACCACAGCGGACCAGCTTTCTTCCAGCTCCACGCCCAGTGATGGACGCATCACCTTGCCGTACTTCTCAAAATGGTTCAACACGTATTGCACGGTATCCGACGGAATCGCAAACCCCATGCTGTCGACTCCGACGGCCATAAACTTCAAGGAGTTGATGCCGACGATTTCTCCGCGCATATTCACCAAAGGCCCGCCGCTGTTGCCGGGATTGATGGCGGCGTCCGTCTGCAGCAGGTTGTAGTCGGAAGACACGGAGCGGTTCATGCCGCTGATCACACCGACCGTTGCCGAGTTTCGCAGCGAAAACGAAACAGGCGTGCCGATCGCGATGACGGTTTCTCCAACCTGCACTTTCAGCGGATTCGGAGCGAACGTGGCGGGCTTAAGCCCAGTGGCGGCAATTTTGACCAACGCCAGATCGCTCGCCGTATCGATTTGCTTGCGGGTTCCCTCATACTCTTTGCCGTCCGAGGTGACGACGACGATTCGCTTCATATCGCTGACGACATGCGCGTTGGTGACGATCCAGCCGTCCTTCTTCACGATCACGCCTGTGCCGTGTGCCAGAGAGAACCGGTTGTCCGCGTTCACGTCGTCCGGCTTGCCGATGATGGCGACGACCGAAGGGGAAACTCGCTTGATCACATCCGGCACGATAGAGCCGGGGCTGTAAGTGTACTTCTTAGAGGAAGAGTTGTAGGTACCTGTACCTCCCATGGCCGCGACGAGCGATGAAGCTTTGACGTACACTTCTCCGTTGATGACTTTGGCGTCCAGCGTCACTCCTCCGGAGCCTGCGGGGGTTGCCGCGACTGCGCTGCCGGCCGAGAGCAGCAAGATAAGGACCATGATGACGGCCGCCTTGCGGCGGCGATTGTTGAACAAGCGCCTCTCTCCCATCGGAAAATATTCCCTTTATTAAGTTCCTCTCACTTTACCTTATATCGACAAATTTGAACATGAAATGAGAGGAAATTTCGACAAAAAGCAAAAAAAAGAAGGCCGAAGAGCCTTCAAGCTCTTCGACCTTCCCGTCGTCCCCGTATCTGTTATTACCAACCGCTGATCATTTTTGCATCCGCAACCAGGAAGATCACAAGGGCAACCACTGCAAATCCGATAGCGAACATATTTTTGCGAGGCCGCTGCAGCAGCAGGCGTACCAGGCCGATCGCGATGATAATCGTGAACAGCAGCATAAAAATGTCGAATGGCGCGAATGTGCTGGTTTTCTCGGCCGTTTCCGCGAGGAACATGGAGGAACCTCCTTTGTCGTCATACGATACCCATCTTCATCTATGTTAGCTTTTGCCCGCCCCGCTTGCAAGTCCGATGTCACCGCCGTAACAACTTTGTCACAACATGAGGAGTCCGTGCCCAACTATAAGGTAAGCTAAGCCATCTTATCAGTAACTTTTATTTGTGGGCTCGGGCCATCTATGTTACGATCAGCAACAATCTCATACTATTTTAATCGGAATTATCGTTTCCGAGGAATCGGTTCCGGTGAAGGAAGGGAGTTTCCCCATGGCCTACGAAGCGATCTGGATGAAGGATCCGGAGAAGCTGAATAAATTCGAATTATATAAAATGGACAAAGACGGACTTGATATCATCCGGGACATTGTGGAGAAATACGCCAAGGAAGGCTTTGCTTCCATACCGGAAGCGGAATTCGGCCTGTTCAAATGGGCCGGCGTCTATCAGCAGAAGCCGAACGTCGGGCATTTCATGATGCGCGTCCGCATTCCGGGCGGCATTCTGTCGAGCGCGCAGGCCCGCGAATTGGCCGCCATCGGCCGGGACTACGGCCGCGGGTTGATCGATGTCACGACCCGCCAGGCGATTCAATATCATTGGCTCGAGATCGAACATATGCCGGATATTTTCCGCCGGTTGGAATCGGTCGGCATGTCCTCCTTCGAGGCATGCGGCGATTGCCCGCGCACCATTGTCGGCAATCCGCTCGCCGGCATTGACCCGCATGAGCTGTTCGACACGACGGCGCTGACGGAAGAGCTGGAGGGGCACTTCTTAGCCAACCGGGATTTTTCCAACCTTCCCCGGAAATATAAAATGTCCATTTCCTCCAATATTTATAATAGCTCCAACGCGGAAATCCAGTGCCTCGCATTCACGCCCGCTTCCAAAGTGATCGACGGTGCCGAAGTGCTCGGCTTCCACGTGTCGGTCGGCGGCGGATTGTCCGCGAAGCCGCACTTGGGCAAGCAGCTCGACATGTTCGTCCGTCAAGAAGAAATGCTGAAAGTGGCGATCGGCGTCACGACGATTTTCCGCGATTACGGATACCGCGAAAAACGCCACTATGCCCGCTTGAAGTTTTTGGTCGCCGAATGGGGTGTGGAGAAGTTTCAGGAGAAGCTGATCGAGCTGATCGGCCCTATGCCGGCATGCGGAGAAGACCGCACGATCGGCTGGAATGCCGCTTACTTCGACGGCGTCCATCCACAGAAGCAAGCCGGATTGAACTACGTCGGCCTGAACGTGCCGGTAGGCCGCACCAACAGTGATGAGTTCGAGCAGCTGGCCGATCTGGCCGACCGTTACGGCGACGGGAAACTCCGCACCACCATCACGCAAAACCTGATTCTGACCGGCGTCCCGGACGATAAAGTCGAAGAACTGCTGCAAGCTCCGGTACTGCAGCGCCTGACGCCGAATCCGAACCAGTTCATGAGCCGCGCGGTTTCCTGCACCGGCAACGAGTTTTGCAACTTGGCGATCGTGGAGACCAAAGAGCGCGCACGCCGCGTCGCCCAGTACCTTGACGAGAATGTCCGGTTGGATGAGCCGATTCGCATCCACTTCATCGGCTGCCCGAACAGCTGCGGACAGAAGCACGTGGCCGACATCGGTCTGCAAGGCTCGCTGATCAAGACGCCGGAAGGCATGGTCGACGCATTCGACATCGCCGTCGGCGGAACACTCGGCCCGGGCGCCAAGTATAACACCGCGCTGAAAGGCCGCGTCAAAGGCGACGAAGTGGCTGATCGGCTTGCGGAGCTGATTCACTTTTACAAGGGCTCCCGCCTGACAGACGAGTCGTTCCACGACTTCGTGCATCGCGTTGGCATCGAGGCGATGCAGGCCAAATGGGCCGAGATTCTTACTGTCGCGGTATGATCCTAAATCAGCTTACCGTCAGCTCGTTGCTGAGCGTCCATATTCTCTCGACATTTTGATCATCCGTGGCATAGCGGGGATAAGTCCCCGAACCGAAAATGTTTTTCAATTGCTCGAAACCTTTTTCGCTTGAAGAGGGTCGAACAAGTTCTCTTTTATGGTTGATCAGTTGGCCGGTAACCTTTTCGAATTCTGCCGAAGTGCAGATATGAAAATAGTTATCGGCCATTGCTGTCGGCAAAGGATTCGTCAGATTTTGGGCACGGGCGAGCACTTTCCAAACGCCTCTCATTTTCGCGATCGTCTCTTCGGATAGCTTCACCCGGTTGATTTGAAGGGCGTTGACCTTGATCCCCCGGCTTTTATACTCGTCTGCCATCTTGAAGGTCAGCATCAAAAGCGCCATTTTCGAGTCTCCGTACATTTTGTACATGTTATAACGCCGTGAGCCCCGATATTCGCCGCGCAGATTATCGAATTCGATTTCCCTTTTGGGGTCGAAGAAGTGTTTGATATTTGTGGTGCAGGCATTCAGAATTCTAGCGTCTTCCGATTTTTCGAGATGGTCGGCCAATAAACGCGTCATCAAAAAGGGGCCGAAGGCGTTCGTGGCAAAACTCAACTCGATCTGTTCAGGGCTCAGCTTATACTCTTTTTCGCCATGATTTAAGTAGGCGGCGTTATGGATCAAAATGTCCAAGCGCGGGTATTTGGCTTTAAAAGCTGAGCAAAATGTATGAATCGATTCGAAGGAAGAGACATCGAGTTCCATCAGATCTACGTTTGGATTGTTCGAAACCGAAGCGATATCTCTATGTACGACTCTACTCCTCTCCATACTGCGGCAAGCCATGATCACGCGATATCCTTCTGTCGCAAATTTGAGCGCCGCCGCTTTGCCGATCCCCGAATTCGCCCCTGTGATGATTACGATTTTGTCTTCCATATCTTTAGCCCCCCGCTTTTTTCCGCATTTTCGCTGCGGTGATGATATCCGTCGCCGTGCTGTCCATGATTTGCAACATCCGCTCCTCATCGAATTCGTCAGGCAGCAATCCGTTCGCCACCATCACCGAAAGACCGGTCTGGAAAATTTTCATTTTGAGCAAAATGGTCATCAGCTCCCCGTCCGTGAGACCCTGGAGATCGGGATCTTGCTTCATCAGTTCCACCAGCATGCCCATGTCCTGATCCTGATCGTTCCTATGATCGTTTTTCTTCATGACAAGATCTCGAAACAGGACGCTGTACTCCTTGGCGAACCGCAGGCTGGCTGCTCCGATATCGTGAAACGGATGCCCCGTATTTTGTTCCGTCAACAGTTGTTTGCTGATCGCGAACGTCTTTTGGATCACCTCTTGGATCAACTCGTTTACGTCTTTAAAATTCACATAAATCGGAGCGATGGAGCTCCCCAGTCTGTCCGCCACCTTACGGATCGTAATACCGTCAAAGCCGTCCGTTCTCGCGATTTCAAAAGCTGCATCGATGATTTGGTCCTTCGTGAACTTAGTTTTCGGCGCCATCTCGAGCTCCTTTTATCTATGTGTTTCAGTTGATACATATCAAACGATATATATTATGGATTATACAGCTTTTGGGAAGGAGCACAACCATTTTTCTGAAAAAAGATGTAAGCAATGCTGCAGGGTTATTTTCCCCGGCCTTTGTCCCATACTAGAGGGGAATCCAACAACTGGGAGGAAATCCATTTGCGCAAAACCATTTTGGCCGCGGCGGTCAGCCTTTCGCTTGTCCTTTCCGCACCTTCCGCCTTTGCGGCGACACATCCGATACAGCACCATTCCGGCGGCGATCACCGGCCCGAACATCACCAACATCCCGACATCGATTGGTCCGCAGCACCCGCTGATATCAGAGCGCTTAAGGCACAGTTGGATCAATTGCGTGCCGAACAAAAAGGCTTGTACGAGCAAATGCGCCAGCAGCGGGATCGCATCAAGTCCGCGCATCGCGGCTTGAGCGAGGAAAAGCGTCAGGCTCTAAGCGGCGAAGCCAAAGAGCAAATGAAGCAGCTGTTTGAAGCCAGCAAAGCGCTGCGGGAGTTGAAGGATAAAACGCATGCGGCTTGGGACGAATTTTATAAGCACAGTCAAGCGAAAGAGTGGACGGCCGCGAAGAAAGACATGGAGAGCATCATCGCTCTGAAGCGGGAAGCGGTGGCCAAACAAAAAAATGTGGTGCTGATCCAACAGCGCTTGGCGGAGTTGATCAAGAAATGAGTGAAAAAGAATACCGATATGCCGATTTGAAGCCGGAAGTGGTGGAAGAGATTCGTTTGACGGAGAAACGGATCTCGGAGAAAACCGGTCAGCCGATCACCCTCATTGCTTATCGTTCGGATGCCGCGGCGGAGGAAGATCCCACCGCCATGATCTAGGCCAAAAAAGGACGGTCCCTACAAGGACCGTCCGGTTTTAATTCGGGTGAATCTGCGCGGCAAAAGACGGTATTTCAAATCTTTCAGCTGCACGACCGCGATGATGCTGATGATCACCAGTAGAAACCACGAGCTGATTTTGCCCCAGTGAACGAGGTTCCAAGCCGCCGTTTGGTTCGGATATTGCCATGCGCCCAGAAACGTCGAAATATTTTCCGCAATCCAAATGAAGAACGCGATCAGCAAAAACGAAAGCAAGATGTGCATCCCGTATGTTCGCCCATTTACGGTAAATCGGACTACCGTACGCGGAAATAAGGGAACGAGCAGCGCTGTCAACACCCACCGGAAATCGGGAAGCACATGGTGGGTAAAGAAGTTCGCGTATATCGCGATCGCCATGGCAGTCGTCCATACCCCGTTCGGCCACCGGTCGAATTGCAGGTCGAATCTTCTCCACGCCTGACAAATGTAACTCGCCACACTCGCATACATAAATCCGCTATACAGCGGAACGCCGGCCACCTTCGTCCAGGCCTCTCCGGGATATGACCACGATCCCGCATTTACTTTAAACAGCTCCAGCCCTAGCCCGATCAAGTGAAACAAAGTGATGACTTTCAATTCGTCCGTCGTTTCGAGCCGGAATTTCACCATCGCAGCCTGTGCCGCCAAGCCGATAAGCAGCAACAAATCATAACGATGAATATATGGAATATCGATCACCTTGGTAAGCGCCATGCCGGCGAACAGGATGACCGGGAAAATACAGCAAAGCGCTTGTTTCCAAGCGAAAATGAAAAGTGTGCGAACGAAAGTCACGCGGCCGCTCTCCCCGCAGTTATACTTGTTTCGGCATTGCATTCCGAAAACGAATGATGGAAAACCGATCCACGCTGGATGACAGGATCGCATTCCGAATCGTATGAAGCTCGGGAACAAACCGAAGCTCCACATCTGGGCGGGACAGGACACGCGATAGAAGATCTCCTGTCGGCTGCACCGACAGCGGTTCGACGGGATGGCGTGAAATATAATAACCCGCCGTCTCATCTCGCAGTTCGAAGCCGTGGCTGTCTAAACGGTATTCATATAACCGGGTTGAACGAATCGTGTCCAGCCAGGTTGACTCCACCACAATTACCGTGTCAGCAGAAGAGGAGCCGAAAAAACGGCCCAAGTCCTCCTCGCTCACTTTTGGCGATTGGCGATAAATTACCCTCGGACATTCGCGCGGCAGCCAATAGTTCACGGCATGCGTCTCGTCGATCGCCCACACCAGCGCAGGTCCCGTAGGGTCGCTGGATACAGGGCGAGGCACGAACCGTAGAATATCCGGCTCTTCGCTGTAATGATAGAGATTGTCAGGAACCATCTCTTCACGTCCTTAACTTTTCGCCGATCTAAATATCAACCGGGAAAGGATATATCCGACAATCGCGCCAATGGAATTCAAGATGATATCGTCGACGTCGAAAGCTCCGGTGAACGTGAACTTCTGGATCAGTTCCACCCCGAGAAGGACGAGCAGCAACACGATGAAGAATCGGGGAAAAGACCGCATCCACCCGCTCAACAATGGAGCAAGGAAACCGAACGGCAGGAACAATACGAGGTTCCCGAAAAACACTTGAAACCAAACATCGAAGTTATAAAGATCGGAATGATATAAATAGCCGTCGATCGTGCGGAAAGGAATCAAGTTCGCATACGGCCGGTCCCACGATAGGATATTCGGGTGGCTGAGCACGATGTGTCTGCGATCCCGGATGAATAGAAGGTATATGAGAACAGCTCCATACAAGACGGTAGTGAGCCAGATAAAGGCTCGGAGCCAACGACTACGGATTACAGGTTTCATGTTTGCTACCCCGTTTTCGTTTGCCATATACTTGTTTTATCATAACCCAGTCGAACGTCGGACTCCATTAGAAATATATCGCATTAATCGCTAAGGTAGTCTTCCTTGATGAGCTTCCATGACTTTTTCGAATATACTAACCAAGCCTTGTAATCCTTTATTTCCTCCCGAAAGTCGTTTACTTTATCCATATCCGTGTAATGACCGATCGCGGTAATCGGTATTTTTAATTCAGTTGTACTCTTGATTACTCTCGATAAATCGATGAACAATCCGTCTCTCGTGCATTCTAGAAGTACCGAAGAAAGTTCAATCGGAATATCGTGAAATTTTCTCCCGGTTAACTTCTGAAGTTTCAATGCAATCACTCTGGCTAAAAGATTTTTATAATCATCCAGCTCCGTAACATAGAGCTTGTTGAACCAACCGTCATCATGCGCATAATAGGCAAATCTTCTCATCGGTATTTGATTTAAAGGTTTAGCACGATGAGCAAAAAACAATAATTCCGCGATTTGTTTGTCGGTTAACCCATCCAAGTCCTGCTCGTTTGAAAAATCGACCCAGCAAAAGTCGCCATAGCCATAAACATCATCCTCGATCAAATCATGAAGATTTTGCTTCGTCACATACTCAAAGCCGGAATGTTGATTCCACTGTGCATGGTGAAAGCTATGTTTCAGCAGTAACAGATTCTCCGGACTATTGGGTACACAGTTCATAAACTCACGGAATTCGATTCCGTAAGAATAAAAACATTTCGTCTGATGCTCGCCGCTTATGTATAGGAGATCCCTAATTTTCTTTCTTTTCCTCATCACAGATGCCCCTCAAAAGAAATTGTACAAATAAAAACGGATGCCGCAGCGGCATCCGTTATTCCTCATGCGGCAGCCTGTCTGTTGTTATCCGGCACTTCTTTTTAAGAAAAAATCTAAGTCCGGCTTCTCAGCAATCTCTTCCGAATCCCACTCTTCCGCCGCTGCCAATTTTAAATACTTACCTGCATGGGTCGCGTAATATTGATAGTGTGGAAACCGGCTAATTTGATCAAAGTAACGAATCGATTCTTCCTTGTTTCTCTGTCGGTAATAAATGAGTCCCAAAAAATAGTGCAGCACAATCGGGGGTTCTTTCGATTCGCCTTGTTGTTTTGTGGATATCGCTTGAACCAGCTTAACTTTGCTCTTCTCCAATTTTCCGTCAAAGTAATCTCGAATGGCTGATAAGAACAATACGCCTTCTTTTACGATTTTATTCTCGCTGCCTTCATTCATGAAGGCTCGATGCCGTCTTATTAGATACGCGGCTTCAGTAAAATTCCGCAGCATGAAATGCACGTAAATCAGTTGGATAAAGTAAGAAATCCTCAGTTCCTCGGTGACCAGCTTATTCGGATTCATTTTTTTTAAAATTTCAAGTGCCTTTAAGAAGTTACCGCTTTTACTGATATAACTTGCTCTATGTATATTCAGTACATCCTTAACCGGCTGACGTTTATTTACCGTTGCCAGCAGGTCTTCTATTGAAGCGGCTGCATCATTCGGATTAAAAGTCGATTCATATTTATTTGTGATTTCGTGAATCATTTTGCCAAAATCTCGAAAAATAATGAAGTGGTAGATTGTCCGAATGCCGTAGTAAGCGGGAAGTAGTAACGCAATTACGTAAGAAGGCCAAGAAGAATCAAAATGATATAGTACTCCAAACAGCATACCGAAATAAATAACCGGGTACATCATTTTAAGTAACTTCATACATACGCTCCCATAACCCTGGCTGTGATTTTAATGCCGTCGCTTGACTGCATAGCAATATGACCTTATAGTATCACATCGCTTAGCCAAACTGGGAAATTCTACATTTGATGTTAGCGGAACAGCCTGCCGGTTGGCGCCGGCAGGCTGTGTTATTGGGCTTTCTGAGTATTAAAACTCAATGCAGATCTCGGAGTATCCATGGTCCTTTAATCACGATTTGCGGCTCGCCCATGTAGAAAGTGATTTCTTTCTGTCCCGGTTCTACATCCAGCCATTCAAATTCTAAGGCTCTGGTTTGCTCATTGATCTTTGAGGTATGGGATATGCCGAAACCATCCTGATCAAAGAGTCTATAACTCTGCAGTGTTTTGGATTGTGCAGCGTCGAAATGAACATCGACAGACACCCGCACAGTTCGTTCATTTACACGCTCTACTTGAGTGAAATCAACAGGAAATCCGTCAAGCGCACTTGTAACATGAATATTTTGCGACCCTTGCTGAGGAACAGGCAGCGTGACTTTTTCATGCTGCACTCCCATGTCCTCGACCCTGATATAAGGGATGGTCAGTGTGTAATGCTCCGCACCTCCTGTTGAATCGTCAAAAAGGATGTCTCTCGGTTTCACGAAACCTATATCCTTTAGTACTTCGTACATCTTCCCATTACTGTCTGTCACTTCGAGTTTTTGCTCCCCAGTAATCGGCTCTTTACTAAAAGAATCCACGATCTGCAGCTGGGGAAGCTGTGTAAGGAGGTTTACTTTCACGCGCTGTCCATCGAGCCTGGTGACCACTCCGGTAATCCGAATGCCGTTTTGTGTGTCACTTGGGCCGAAGCTTATCATATTTTCCGCACTTTGTGCCTCTTCCAGATCGAGAGGAACGACAGAATTGCCGAATCGCAACTTAACTTGACTAAGCGCAGTAATGGGGATTTGTCCCTGATAATAATATCCGGCCTCCCAAGGCCCCCCACTTCCCCAGCTTGCGGAACCTCGCTTAAACTCATATTCGCCATGTGCTGTACTGAGAATAATACTGTCGTCTGTTTTGTCCGAGAGATCGTCGCCACTGAGGGCGATTTCCCCGCCGGTACTCCGGATGACCAGCCCGTCGATCGTAACGGTGTCGTATTCACCTTGGAATTCCACCGGTTTTTGGAGAACAAATACCGGTTGTGCGGAATCGTCCTTTTGTTGAACGTAGCCGAAGCCGGGAATGAATTGCAGCGCCTTTTTCAATTGCGCCTGAACGTCGGGAGAAATGGATATGAGAAGCATACAGATGACTGCAGCAGCGCTAACGGCGGCCAACCACTTTCCGACGACCCTGCGTCGAGATCGTCTATTCTCTTGCATCAACGGTTCGCTAGCTTGTAAATCGTTCTCCCGTTCCGGATAACCCAATTTCTCGAACGTCCTTTTTTTCATCCGATGCCAAGCCTTATCATCCGGCCCTGTTTCCTCGTCAGGCTGAACGGAGCTCAAGCCTTTCAATTCCTGCGGATCCTCACTATCCGTCCAATCGAACAGCCACTTGTCTTCGTCCCTATTTTGCATGCTTGATGCCAGTCCCCCTTTCTTGGAGCTTCTCTTTGAACTCTTTACGTATACGATAAAGACGGTTTTCCACGGCTTTATTGGTAATACCGAGTGCTTTCGCAATTTGCTCTACGGATTCATAATAAAAATACCTTTTGTAGAATATCGTACGGTCCGGCTCCGTCAGGGCGTTGACCATGTTCCTCATTTCCATGGAGGCTTCTTTTGAAAGGACCGCTTCCTCTATGTTTTCGCCTGAACTCTCGCTGGCATCAATTTCAACGGTTCCAGGTTGTCGCAACAGTTTTCGCCTGACATCCAACGCGATGTATTTGGCTAGCACCAATAACCACGTTTTTAACGTACCTCTTGTCGAATCGAATTGGTCGATCCGTCTCCAGGCTGTTACGAATACATCGCTGACACACTCTTCCGTATCCTCGACACGGCCTGTTCCAGCCAAAATCCGGCTCACGAGCCCGTAAACACTGTTCCCGAATTGGTCCATTAATCGTTCGAGCGCCATCGTACGGTGGTTACGTAAGGCGTCCACCAGGACTTGTTCTTCTGTGTCCATTTTTTCTCCCTTTCGCACCACATGTTCTTTCTGTATAGTACTACGTCATTCATTTTCGAAATCCCTCAAGAAGACACAAAAAAGCTGCCAAGCGATGAACCTCGGCAGCCTTCCGTTCTCTATGGGTTCAATTGCTCGCAATCTCCCAAATATGTCCTGCCGGGTCAGCGAAGCAAGCAGTGCGTATTCCCCAGGGCCGGTCCATTGGACCGTTAAGTAGAGCAACGCCGCGTGTTTTTAAGTCATGACATACTGCATCCACATCGTCCACCCGGATGGTAAACTGGAAACGAGATCCGGACTCTCGGCTTGCGACCGTGCCCGGATGAATCAGTTCGTATGATTCGGTAATATCCAGAAGGTTAATGCTCATATTTCCGAAGTTGAATACCGCAGAAGCCTCGTCTTCATATACGGCGGACAAGCCAAATACTTTTTGATAGAACGTCTTCGTCCCTTTTAAATCTTCCACGAACAACGTGATCACATCCACATTCATCGACCCTAATGTCCGCATGCCTACACCCCTTAACATTTTATAGAGAAATTTATACCCGAAGCTTCTGTTCCAGTTCACTCTTCTGGCGCAAGTGATGGCGAAAATGCATCCCGACTAAATCGAACCACTCCCGTGCGGTGAGCCACCCAAAACCGTCATGTCTGACTTTATAGTTTGGGGTTACCGCATCTACCTTTCCCTCCCATTCAGACATTCTCTTCAGCACCGAATCGAGACCGCGCATAAGGTCATCTACGGTTTCCGAATTACTGGGGGAATTCTCAGGTCCGTCCGGCAATTTGATTTTTATCGGAGGGAATGAACCCGCTTTAAATAATTGATCGCCGGCCTCCGTCTTTCCCAGCCGTTGCTCTACTTTAGCGGATGCACAACTTTGCACTTGATCGAGATAGTCAAGCGCAGTAAGGATCATGTGATCGTACATTTGGCCGAGAGACCAAACTCCCGGCTCGGATATGTATCTTAATTGGTCGATGGAATAACGCATGAGTTGGCTTTTGTAATCATCTATTACTTCTGCGTAACTCAAAATGCATCACCTTCCATTGTGTTAATCTCAGTTATTTCTCCTATATTATAGCGGAATAGTTGAAAGGCTACCGATCATTTTTGATGGGTAGCCTGATCATTCATATAGCTGTTATCTTCGTCCTGCCTTACGATGAAAACTCCAAGAAGCCCACAAATAGGATCCGGCAAGAATGAGTGCACACCATCCGACTGCCCAATAAGCGGAGTCATGAATGGGGCTTCCTGTTAGGAGCCCGCGAATCGTCTCGATGATCGGCGTGATGGGCTGGTTATCGGCTACTCCACGCAGCCAGGCCGGCATCGTGTGAGTCGGAACGAATGCGCTTGAAAGATAAGGGAGAAAAAGCAGGGCGAATCCGTAGCCGCTCGCGGCCGACGGACTGCCGGCGACGAGACCGATGGCCGCGTAGAGCCAAGTAATGGCGAGTATGAAGAGGGTGATCACACCGACTGCGGCGAGCCACTCCACAAAGCCGGCAGATGGGCGGAACCCTACGAGCAAAGCCAAGCCGAACACGACGGCGGTTGCGACGAGATTTCGGGCGAGGCTCGCAATCACGTGTCCTACAATCACACTCATACTGCGAATTGGCATCGTTCGAAACCGGTCAATGATACCGTTCGTCATATCTCCGGCCACATCGACCGCAGCGCTCGAAGATCCGAATCCTGCGCAGAGAAGAATAATGCCCGGCACCACATAGTTGACGTAATTGCCGCCCGGATCAAGGGCGCCTCCAAAAACGTAGGTGAAGAGCAGCATGAGCATGATCGGAAGCATGATAGCCATGATCAAGGCCTCCGTGTTGCGCACGCTGTGAAGAATGCTCCGTTGAATGAAAACCGCATGGGTGGCACCGACAGATGCCGATTGGGCCGGTTTGATTTGAGCGATCATATGGCGGATTCCTCCCGTTCTTGAGTCGTCAAAGCCACAAATACATCTTCCATGCTCGGTCTGCGAATGTTGATCCGCGATCCCTCAGGAGCGGTGAGGACCAACTCGTCAATGGTCTTTTTGACTTCCCGTATGCTGCTGCCGGCCGGGATCTCACGAATGATTTCATCCTGCTGATCTCGAAGCTCAACGACTTCACCGCCGATGCGGGATTTCAATTGATCCGCCGTTCCTTCCGCTACGACGCGGCCGCCGGCGATTACCGCAATGGCATCCGCCAATTGATCTGCTTCCTCCAAATATTGCGTCGTGAGGAAAACCGTAACGCCATTCCGGGCAAGCTGCCGGATATGATCCCACAATGCCCGTCTGCTCTGGGCATCCAGACCTGTGGTGGGTTCATCGAGGAATAGAATCGGCCGGTTTACCACTAGACTTAGCGCCAAGTCCAGCCGACGGCGCATGCCTCCCGAAAAAGTTTTCACTCTTTTGCGTGCTGATGCTGTGAGATCGAAGATCTCCAACAGCTCGGCCGCTCTTATGCGTGCCTCCGCTTTCGTAAGTCCGGAAAGCCTGCCGATCATGCGCAGGTTCTCCTCTGCGGTTAGCACCTCATCCACCGCGGCGAACTGGCCGGTCAGACTGATGGACCTTTTTACACTTTCCTTCTCGGTGATATCGTGACCGGCTACCCGTACGCTTCCCGAATCCGGAGTGACCAACGTGGAAAGGATGTTGATTATCGTCGTCTTACCTGCACCGTTCGGGCCAAGAAGTGCAAAGATGGACCCGGCCGGAACCGAAAGGTCAATCCCGTCCAATACGTTATGTTGACCGAATGCTTTGCGCAGTCCTTTCATCTCAATGGCTGCTGTCATCATTTTTCGATCTCCTTTCTGTTTACACAATAAACAGTATGTTGCATACACAGTATATTCCGTATACAGTTATTGTGCAAGGATTATTTTTGGGATGAATTTAGCAGATATCGGACATTTGGGAGGACTTACACCATGGAAGGCGATATAGAGGCAAAGCTGCCGCGGGGAGTGGCGATGAGTTGGGGGCTTGTCAAGCAGCCTCAGCGGGGGCCGAAGCGTGAAATGAGCATCGAACAAATCGTGGATACGGCGGTTTCCATTGCGGACAAGGAGGGGTTATCCGCCGTTTCCATGAACCGGGTTGCGGCTTCGCTGGGTTTTACCACGATGTCCCTCTATAGGTACATTCCCAGCAAGGACGACTTATTGTTGTTGATGCAGGAAGCCGTGTCTTATATAGATCTCCCAGATAAGGCGGAGAACTGGCGGGATAATCTTCGGACGTATGTTCGCATTACGATGCCGGTGTTCCGGGAGCATCCTTGGTTTGGAGATATTCCGATTTCAGGAGTCCCCTTGACGCCGAACAACCTTCGGATGGTGGATTGGGTGCTAGGGGCTATGGCGGGACTCCGTCTCCACGACAGCGAGAAAATGTCCATTATCCTTCTGTTAAGCAGTTATGCGCGCGCAACCGGCATGTTGGCTCGGGATATGGAAAGAGCCATTCGAGCGGGCAGCAGCCCGGAAGCTTTCAGCGGAACGGATTACAGCACCGCCCTGAAACAACTGGTGACGAAGGATCGCTTTCCGAACTTGCATCCGGTTATGATGTCCGGTGCGTATACTGGGGAAAATGAGGCAGATCACACCGTCGATAATGATTTTGATTTCGGTCTCGAACGGATATTGGACGGCATCGAGCATTACCTCAGTTCCAAATAAAAAATGAGCAACACAAGGGAATTTAACCTTTGCGTTGCTCATTTTCATCTTGTTATGCCTTGGCGAGTGCCGCCTCGGTGCGGGCGCGGTCGCGCTCCAGGATCGGACCGAGGTATTTGCCGGTGTAGGACTTCACGTTTTTGGCGACTTCCTCGGGCGTGCCGGTCGCGACGATCGTGCCGCCGCCGTTGCCGCCTTCGGGACCGAGGTCGACCAGGTAGTCGGCAGTTTTGATCACATCGAGGTTATGCTCGATGACCAGAACGCTCTCACCGGAGTCGACCAAGCGCTGCAGCACTTGCAACAGGCGGTCGATATCGTCGACATGCAAGCCGGTCGTCGGCTCGTCGAGAATGTAGAGCGTTTTGCCGGTGCTGCGGCGGTAGAGCTCGGCGGCCAGCTTCACGCGCTGGGCTTCGCCGCCCGACAGCGTCGTAGCCGGCTGGCCGAGATTCATATAACCGAGACCGACGTCCAATAGGGTCTGCAGTTTGCGATGGATCTTGGGAATGTTCACGAAAAACTCCGTGGCGTTCTCGATCGTCATCTCCAGCACTTCCGCAATGTTTTTCCCTTTGTACTTCACTTCCAGCGTTTCGCGGTTGTAACGTTTGCCCTTGCACACTTCACAAGGCACGTAGACGTCGGGCAAAAAGTGCATCTCGATTTTGATAATACCGTCGCCTTTGCAGGCTTCGCAACGCCCGCCCTTCACGTTAAAGCTGAAGCGGCCTTTTTTATAGCCGCGCACTTTGGCTTCGTTCGTCATCTCGAACACGCCGCGGATGTCGTCGAACACGCCGGTGTATGTTGCCGGGTTGGACCGCGGTGTACGCCCGATCGGCGACTGGTCGATGTCGATGACCTTCTCCAGGTGCTCGATTCCGAGAAACTCCTTGTGCGCTCCCGGACGGGTTTTGGCTTTGTTCAGGTCGCGGGCCAACGTCTTATACAAAATCTCGTTCACCAGCGTCGATTTGCCGGAGCCGGATACGCCCGTCACTGCGGTGAACACGCCGAGCGGGAACTTGGCGTTCAGATTTTTCAGGTTGTTCTCTTTCGCGCCTTTGATTTCCAGCCATTTGCCGTTCGGCTTGCGTCGCTTAAGCGGCACGGGGATAAACTTACGCCCGCTCAAATACGCGCCTGTCAACGATTTCTCGTCGGCCATCACTTCGTTCGGAGTGCCCTGCGCGATGATCTGTCCTCCGTGGATGCCGGCGCCGGGTCCGATGTCGATGATGTAGTCCGCTGCCAGCATCGTATCTTCGTCGTGTTCCACGACGATCAGCGTATTGCCGAGATCCCGCATATGTTCCAGCGTGCGGATAAGCCGGTCGTTGTCCCGTTGGTGCAGCCCGATGCTGGGCTCATCCAGAATGTACAGTACGCCCATCAGACTCGAGCCGATCTGGGTGGCCAGCCGGATCCGCTGCGCTTCCCCGCCGGACAAGGTTCCGGCCGCGCGGGACAGCGTCAAATAGTCCAGTCCGACGTTCACCAGGAAGCCAAGCCGGTTGTTGATTTCCTTCAAAATGAGGTTGGCGATCGACCGATCTTTGGTGCTTAACTCCAGTCCGTCGAAAAACTTCTGCGCTTCTCCGATTGACAAGGCCGTCACATACGCCATATTCTGGCTGCCGACCGTCACAGCCAGCGATTCTTTCTTAAGGCGGTGTCCATGACACGTGCCGCACGGCCGAGCGCTCATATACGCTTCGATAAACTCGCGGATCCCGTCGGAACCCGTATCCCGGTAGCGTCGTTCCAGGTTGTGAACAATTCCTTCGAACGGAACTTGCGCGTCGCGCGTATGGCCGAATTCGTTCTCATAGCGGAAGCGGATGCGTTCGCCGCCCGTTCCGTAAAGAAGAATGTGCATATGCTTGTCGCTGAGTTTTTCAACGGGGACGTTGGTTTTGATACCGTAATGGGAGCAAACCGCAGCAAGAAACTGCGGGTAGTAGGTCGATGTGCTTCCGGCCCATGCCTCGAAGGCGCCTTCGTCGATGCTTTTGCTGCGATCCGGCACCAGCAGGTCGGGGTCGACGACCATTTTGGCGCCTAAGCCGTCACACTCCGGACACGCGCCGAAAGGCGAGTTGAATGAGAACATCCGCGGAGCCAGCTCGTCGATCGAGAAGCCGCAAACCGGACAAGCCAGATTGGAGTTGAACATCAGCTCTTCCTTGTCCATGACGTCCACGATGACTTTGCCATCGGCGAGCTTCAGCGCCGTTTCGAGCGAATCGGCCAGCCTCGCGGACACGTCTTCCTTGACGACGATGCGGTCCACGACGATTTCCACCGAATGCTTCTTGTTTTTCTCCAGCTCGATTTTCTCCGACAGGTCGCGGATTTCTCCGTTGACGCGCACGCGGACGAAGCCTTGCTTCTGCGCGTCGGCGAGCAGTTTGACATGTTCGCCTTTACGGCCGGATACAATCGGAGCCAAAATCTGCATTCGGGTCCGTTCCGGATATTCGAGCAGCCGGTCGACCATCTGTTCCACCGTCTGCGAGGTAATTTCCACTCCGTGCTCCGGGCAATGAGGCTTCCCGATCCGGGCGAACAACAGACGTAAATAGTCGTAAATCTCCGTTACCGTCCCGACGGTAGAACGCGGATTTCGGCTCGTCGTCTTCTGGTCGATCGAAATGGCGGGCGACAGTCCGTCGATCGAGTCGACGTCGGGTTTGTCCATTTGACCGAGGAATTGTCTCGCATAGGCGGAAAGAGACTCCACATAGCGGCGCTGGCCTTCGGCATAAATCGTGTCAAACGCCAGCGACGATTTGCCGGAGCCGGACAGGCCGGTAAGCACCACGAATTTGTCACGCGGAATGGTGACGTCGATATTTTTGAGATTGTGCGCTCTCGCACCCTTGATCACGATACGCTCGTTGGCCAAAGAATAAAAGCCCCTTTCGCGACAACGAGGCCGGGCTTTCGCAAAGCCGGCCGCCGCCGCACAACCAATAATAGGAATGTGTGTTCCCATTCATTATACAGAAGTGTAAACGGTCATGCAAATATTCCGCAAATTAGCGAAGCTGGCTCGGCCATAAAACGAGAGAGTCCCGATCCCGTTCCGCGCCAAGCGCCAGCAGAACATCTGCCGCCTGGGAATCGCGAATTTTGCGGCCATTCCACTGTTCCACGGAAATTTTGGACAATCCCCTATGTTTAAGCAACAGAGAGAATGCCGTTTTGAGCACCCGTTCCTGTTCCCGTCTGTCCGGAGAATCGCCGCCGGATCCTGACATGGCGTAAATTCTCTTCCCGTTGTTTTCTACCCAGTATAGCCACCGGTCACCCTGCAGAACCATGTAATTCCCCGGTTTGCGCGAGAAGGAGGCGCCTTCCGCAGCCGGCCAGTCCACGATCATCCCGTATGGATTCGCCGGATCGACCGATGATAGCAGCGTGATGCCGGACGGCGCGCCGCCGGGCACCGGCTTTCGGATCGTCTCGGCCATCTCACGGGTCGTGAACTGCAGGACGTGAAGATCGCGGATGAACATTCCGCGCGTCACCGCTCCCCATTCCTCCAGCTTTCTCAGTACCGGAATTAAAGTATCCCATGGGTAAGGGCTCGTTTGGGCGACAATATCCTTCGTCACCAGGCCGTAGGTCTCCAACAGATGATGCACCCACCGAACGGCCGGTTGATCTTGCGGATCCGCCCCCTGCGGCGTCTCTCCGCCGCTGTCCGCCGGTGCGTCTCCACCTAGCAAGGAACCCGTCCAATACCAGCGGCCGAGTCCGGAGCCGGCTTTCAGGAAACCGTCCTTGCCTTTGATTCGGGTGGACATACGCAGCGGCGCAAACTGATCGTTGGACACATGCCCTTCCCACACCAAATCCAGCAGAGAAGGAAGCAATTCGGACGGCAGCTTGCCGGTCTCCTGGCTTAAGCGCGTCAGAAACCGGGCTCCGCCGGTGCGCAGCATTTCCAGAAGCTCCGGATGCGAGCATTCCCGATTCTCGCCGGTCGATAACCATGGCTCGTAGAGCGCACGCTGTTCGGCAAGGAAGAAGGCGACCTTCCCTTCTTTGCCGTCTGCGTCTTTGCGCCCGAGCCAAATCACTTGACCCGAGGCGCAGAGCAAATCGAGACTTTCTTTGCGATAGTCGGTCAGCCGAGACGGAAAAATGATCGATTCCCAATGCAACAGCGGCAAAAATAAGCCTTGCAGCCGTTCGATCACCTGCAGCAAACCCTCGCTTCCCCGGCGTGCTTGATCCGGCAGCACGTGCTGTTGCCGCAGCAAATGACCGAGCCAGCGCGAAGCATCGACAGGCTCGATATTCCGGCGGGCTTTCCCGATCGACAGCCGGATGAGCCGGGCCGCCACATTCCGGCCGGACCAAATTCGTTCTTCTGGATCCGCCGCGAACGGCGCCTGTTCGATCAGCCCCTGCTTAAGCAGTGTATCCACTGCAGCTTCCGCCGCCGGTCCGTCGAGAACGGGGTACCGCTCCTGCAATTCCGCTTCCGTGAAGGAAAGACGATTGTTCGCATAACGGCCGACGATGAAGATGACTGATTCCGGGGATTCCGGGAAGGCTTCGTATATCTCCCGCTCGTCCGCGGCGATCCAACGCTCAGCGTGGCCGCCGATCCTACGGACGCCCGACACGCGCCGGCGACGCCGCAGCTCCTGCAGCCATTCCGCCGACTCCGCTCCTCCCCAATGGACGATCTCCTCTTCCGTGGCATCGCCCCGCTCCTTCAACAGCCGCAGTAGTTCATCAGCATTGCGCAAGACGGCGGCCGGCCGGCTCAGTCGTTCTCCTTCCTCCGCCAAAATGTCCGGATCGACCGGTTGTAGACCGCTATCCGAGCCGAACAGCTCGCCGGCGAATGATTTGCTGAATTGCAGCAGCTGCAGCTGAACGGACTCGTCCAGCCCGTCGCCCTCGTAAATCCGCATATTTACATAGTCGAAAATAAACTGAGCCGCCATGGGCGAAGGAAACTCGGTTTCTCGCACGTCCATTTCGATCCGGCCGTCCGCCAGCGCTTCGAGCACGTCCCGCAAACGGTCAATGTCCAAATAGTCGTGCATCGCCTCCCGCATCGCTTCCTGAAAATACGGAAACCTCTCGGCATAAGGGAGGGCGTTTTTCAGCAATTCCGCGCCACGGAGTCTTTTCTGCCAGAGCGGAATGCGCGTAAAACTGCGAGATAGCAGCAACGACGTCTCGGCGATACGCCGAAACGCGACGGCGAGCAGCGGCGAGCCGGCCAGCGCTTCCGCCAGCAAAGCGTCCACATTGGCGGATGTCACCTGCCAAATCACATGCAGCCACGAAACGTCCCATTCCGAGAAAACGAGCTCGATTCCGTTGTCCTTCGCATTGCCGTACACGCGGTAAGGAAGCGTGTTTTCGAACTGCCGCTCGATCGCCAACAGCCAAGTGCGGTTCAGTCTTTTGCCGAAATGGTTGTGGATGATTACATGTTTCTGATTGGCGACATCCCGGTAATGCTCGACGACGATCCGCCGGTCCGTCGGCACCAGGCTCACGGCCTTCTGAGAGCGGATATACCCGATCAGTTCATTCCCCGTATGCGCATCCATGCCATAGCCGGACTCGAGCCATTCGATCGTGGCTTCGTCCTGGCTCTCAAGCCTCGTCTCCAACTCCCGGAGAAAGCCCCCGATCTTCGCTCCCAATTCATAAGAACGGCTGGCCGCCTCGTTGCGCCAAAACGGGATTTCGCTGAAGCGGTTGCCGGCTTCCGTCGCATACACCCGGTCATGCTTGATTTCGCGGATCATCCATGGCTGAGAGCCCAGCTGCACGACGTCGCCCACCTTCGTTTCCTGGATGAATTCCTCATCCAGCTCCCCGATGTGCGCGCGGCTTTCGGCATGATGGACCGGATACGCCGAGCTTTGCGGAATGGTGCCCGCACCCGTGATCGCCGCCATCGCCGAATTCGCACGCCGCGTCACCGCGCCGGTCTCCCGGTCCCAATCCAACAGCGGACGGACGAAAGGGTAAAACCCGGACTGCAGCTCCAGCAGCGATTCCAGCCTGTCCCTCGGGAACGCGCGATAGCTGTCGCTTCGGATAATGAGCCGGTAAAGACGGTCCACCGTCCAATCCTGCTCCGCGGCCATGGCGACGGTCTGCTGCGACAAGACGTCCAGAGAATCCCGCGGAACGCGGATTTCCTCAATGTCCCGTTCCGCGATTAACCGGCTCAGCACGGCAATGTCCGGCAGCGCACCCTTGTACCGGGCGACGATCGCTCCTCGGCTCGTATCGCCGACAGAGTGGCCGGCCCGGCCTACCCGTTGAATACCGGCTGCCGCCTCTGGCGGTGGATCGATTTGGATGACGAAATCCACATGACCGACGTCGATCCCCAGCTCCAGCGAAGCCGTCGCCACAATGCAGCGCAGCTCGCCGGCTTTGAGCATCCGTTCCACTTCCAACCGCCATTCCCGCGACATGCTGCCGTGATGGGCTCTGGCCATTTCGTATCCGACGTGATCGTTCAGACGCAAACAAAGCCGCTCGCATAAGCGTCGGCTGTTCACATAAATCAGGACGGACCGGCTCCCCTCTATCAGCTGCATGATCCGGTCCAGCAAGGGGAGCCATACCGCTTCCCTCGTTTGGGCAGGACGGTTTTGATCCGGTATGGTCGCCTGTACCGAGTACCTCTTGACGATGTCGCTCTCGACGATACGAACCGGTCTCGCCCGATAGCCGAGCGGATGCACGAATCCGTCGACCTCGATCTTTCCGTTCGGTCCGCCGCTCGCACCGTCCTCTTCCTCCCAGCCGGCGAGATACCGCGCAACCCGCTCGAGCGGTTTCTGCGTTGCGGATACGCCGATCCGCTGCACGGCATGACCGCACAGCTCCTGCAGGCGCTCGAGCGACAGCGACAGATGGGTTCCCCGTTTATCCGCCGCCAGACTGTGAATTTCGTCCACAATGACTTGCCGGACCGATTGCAACATATTGCGGCCGTTGTTCGAAGTGAGCAACAAATACAGAGATTCAGGCGTCGTCACGAGCAAATCCGGAGGCCGTCTCTGCATGGCGGTCCGCTCCGCCGGCTTCGTATCCCCCGTTCGCACGGCGCTGCGGATACCCGGCCATGGTTGTCCCGTTTCCGCGGCCACCCGTTCAATCTCTTCCACAAAGCCGAACACATGGTGATGAATATCGTTATTTAACGCCTTTAACGGTGTGATATATAAAATTTTCACCCCGTTATCGTCCGCTCCCTGGGACTTCTCCCATAGCAGCCGATCCAGACATGGCAAAAGGGAAGCCAGCGTCTTGCCCGACCCCGTCGGAGCGGCAATCAACGAATGGCTTCCCGAAGTAATGGCCTCCCACGCCCGCCGCTGAATATCCGTAGGTTCGCCGAATGTTCGGACAAACCACTCGGACATGACGGGAAACATCCCTTCAAAAGGCGGGCTAGCAGGCATCCTTTTCACTCCATTTCAGCAAGGTTAAGACATGCCGGCTTTCAACTCAAGCAGCGCGTCGCGAAGCTCCGCTGCCCGTTCGAACTGCAGGCTCTTGGCCGCTTCCTTCATCTCGAACTCGAGACGCTCGATCATGGACTGACGTTCTTTTTTGGACATTTTCCCGAATTTCTCGGCTTCCGTCAAATAACCGGTCTTCTCCTCTGCCACCTTCGTCGCTTCGATGATGTCGCGCACTTTTTTGCGGATCGTCTGCGGCGTAACGCCGTGTTTCTCGTTGTAGGCGATCTGGATGGCGCGGCGGCGTTCCGTCTCGGTAATCGCCTTATCCATCGAGTCCGTCCGTTTATCGGCATACATGATGACTCTGCCTTCGGAGTTGCGCGCCGCACGGCCGATCGTCTGGATCAGCGAGCGCTCCGCACGCAGGAACCCTTCTTTGTCGGCATCGAGGATGGCCACCAAGCTCACCTCGGGCAAGTCAAGACCTTCTCTGAGCAAGTTAATCCCCACGAGGACGTCAAACACACCCAGCCGCAAGTCCCTCAAAATCGCCATTCGTTCCAGCGTTTTAATATCTGCGTGCAAGTAACGGACCTTGATACCCACATCTTTTAAATAATCGGTCAAATCTTCCGCCATCTTCTTGGTAAGCGTCGTGACCAGCACCCGCTCTTCCTTGGCGATACGCAGCCGGATTTCGTCCAACAGGTCGTCGATCTGCCCTTTGGTCGGACGTACCTCGATGATCGGATCCAGCAATCCCGTCGGCCGGATGATCTGCTGCACCATTTCCGGGCTGTGCTCCAGCTCGTACGGGCCCGGTGTCGCGGAGACGTAGATGAGCTGCTTCGCTTTTTTCTCGAACTCTTCGAATTTCAGCGGCCGGTTGTCCAGTGCGGACGGCAGTCGGAAACCGTGATCGACCAGCACTTCTTTGCGCGCACGGTCGCCGTTGTACATCGCCCGGATTTGCGGCAGCGTAACGTGAGACTCGTCGATGACGACGAGGAAGTCGTCGGGGAAAAAGTCCATCAATGTATAAGGAGTCGCTCCGCGCTCCCGGAACGTCAGCGGTCCGGAATAGTTCTCGATGCCGGAGCAGAACCCCATCTCCGCCATCATCTCCAGATCGTAGCGGGTTCGCTGCTCCAGCCGCTGCGCCTCCAGCAGTTTGCCCGCTTCGCGAAGCTCCGCCAGACGCTCCTCCAGCTCCCGTTCGATATTCACAATCGCCAGTTTCATCTTTTCTTCGTGGGTTACAAAGTGAGAGGCAGGGAAAATAGCTACATGATCCCGCTGCCCGGTAATTTCCCCCGTCAGCACGTCAATCTCGGTAATCCGTTCGATTTCGTCGCCGAACAGCTCGACCCGGATCGCCTTATCGTCTTTCGATACGGGGAAAATCTCGATCACGTCGCCCCGCACCCGGAACGTTCCGCGGGTGAAGTTGATGTCGTTCCGCTGATATTGAATATCCACAAGCTTGTGCAAAATGACGTTGCGCGGCTTCTCCATGCCGACCCGCAGGCTCAGGCGCAAATCGCGGTACTCTTCCGGAGAACCGAGGCCGTAGATGCACGAGACGCTGGCCACGATAATGACGTCGCGGCGCTCGAAGAGCGACGAGGTCGCGGAGTGGCGCAGCTTGTCGATCTCGTCGTTGATGCTGGAGTCTTTTTCGATATACGTATCGGAAGACGGGATGTACGCCTCCGGCTGGTAGTAATCGTAGTAGCTGACGAAATACGATACCGCGTTTTCCGGAAAGAACTCCTGAAACTCGCTGCAAAGCTGAGCCGCCAGCGTCTTATTGTGCGCGATAACCAGCGTCGGCTTGTTGAGTTTGGCAATCGTCTGGGCAATGGTGAACGTCTTGCCGGTACCGGTGGCGCCGAGCAGCGTCTGGTGTCTTTTGCCGGCTACTACCCCGTCGGACAGTTTGCGGATCGCTTCCGGCTGGTCGCCTTGCGGCGCGAATTCCGAAACCAGCTTGAACGGTTTATCGAGTATTTGAGTATCCGTCATAGCGTCAGGTAAACCCTCCTTTTGAAAATGTTCGAATCCCTATCATGTGAAGTCGGGAGAATCCCGATATATATAGCAAAACGAGCTGCGATCAGAATGTGTGTTCCCCTGTTGATTATATCGGTTTCCTGCGGCATCGTCAAAGGAGTGACAAGTTTTGAAACGATTGGATAAGACGACCGTGTTTGGCATTTTGGCCGGCCTGCTGGCGCTGATCGGCGGATTCCTGTGGGAAGGCGGCCACTGGCGCGGCTTGTTCGAGAAAACGGCGGTGCTGATCGTGTTTGGCGGAACGTTCGCCGCTACCGCTGTCAGTTTCCCTTGGTCCAGGCTGCGGCGCATCCCCGCGTCTCTTCGCATCGCTTTTCGCTCTGGTGAGGAGGATGCCGGTCAGTTGGTCGAGGATATCGTGGAATTAGCGACCGTCGCTCGGCGTGAAGGCGTTTTGGCGCTGGAATCCAGAATCGTCGAGCATCCGAACCGGTTCCTACGGGACGGCTTGCAAATGGTGGTGGACGGAACCGACCCCGAGCTGAACCGGCAAATTTTAGAGGTCGAAATCGACGGTGTGGAACAAAGGATGGAGCAGCAGGCCAAAATTTTCGAATCCGCCGGCGGTTTTGCACCCACGATGGGCATCATCGGCACCGTCATGGGCTTGATTCACGTGCTGGGCAACCTGTCGGAGCCATCGGCGCTCGGACCGTCCATCGCCGTGGCGTTTACCGCCACCTTGTACGGTGTCGCTTCGGCAAACATACTCTATTTACCCATTGCGGCCAAAATTCGTTCTCGCGCAGCCGAGCAGGTGCACACGCACGAGCTGATGCTTGAGGGCATACTCGCAATCCAAGCGGGTGAAAACCCGAATTTAATCCGTAAAAAGTTAACGGCGTTTAGGATGCTGGACGATTCGGCGGATCGGCTCCCTGCAAAGAAGGTGAGTATTGATGCGGCGGCGGAATAAACGAAACCGGGGCGGGCACGAAAATCACGAACGTTGGCTCATTACGTATGCCGATTTGATTACGCTGCTCATGATCTTTTTTGTCGTGTTATATGCGATGAGCCAAATCGACATCAAAAAATACGATGCGCTGGCGCAAACGCTGCAGCATCAATTTCGAAAAGCCGACAGCGTGCTGGAACAGGGAACGGGCGTAATGGGCGGAACCGACCGCGCGAAATACGAGACTCCCTCGCCTTCGGATGCCAAGGAGACGGCGAAAAACCGGGAGCAGGCGCTCCAGGATTTGCTGCACTTGATTGAAAAGTATGTGAAGGACAACCGTTTGGAGAAGCAAGTTTTCGTCGAAGACACGCCCAAAGGCATCGCCATCCGGTTGTCGGATCAGTTCCTGTTCAGTCTGGGACGGGCCGATTTGAAGCCGGGCGCCCGTCCGGTGCTGGACCGGATGTCGGTTTTGCTCGGCCGGCTGAACACGACGATCTCGATACAGGGGCACACCGACAATTTGCCGATCCAGCCGGGCGGCGCGTTCCAGGACAACTGGGGATTGTCGGCAAGCCGGGCTTTATCGGTTCTTCGCTACTTCGTCGATGTGAAAGGCTTGGAAGAGAAGCGATTCGAAGTGGCCGGCTACGCGGACACCCGCCCCATCGCCAAAAACGACACGGAAGCCAACCGGCAAAAGAACCGCCGGGTGGAAATTCTGGTGCTGCGGCAGGAGAAGGAGTAGTGTTGGTGAGTTGGTGGCTCGGGCGCGGTGCATAGTAGCTCTCTGCTACTTATTTCGGTCGGCTGGCAGTTTGGTTACGGCACATAGTAGCTCTCTACTACTAATTTCGTTCGGTTTGCAGCACGGATACGTTGCATAGTAGCTGTGTGCTACTTATTTCGATCGGCTGGTGGCTCGGACCCGTTACATAGTAGCTCCCTGCTACTTATTTCGTTCGGTTGGCAGCATGGACACGGTGCATAGTAGCTCTCTGCTACTAAATTCCTTTAAATGGTTAGCCGGGTACAATACAGAGTAGCGGTGTGCTACTTGCCGTTTAGCCATAGTGGCGATCATGCACATCCCTTAGTCATTTCTGACTAACTAACAGCCACCGCGGTGGCGATCATGCGCAATCCTTAGTTAGTCTGACTAACTAACAATCATCACGGTGGCGATCATGCACATTCCTTAGTCAGTCAGACTAACTAACAACCAGCACGGTGGCGATCATGCGCATTCCTTAGTCCGTCTGACTAACTAACAATCATCACGGTGACGATCATGCGCATTCCATAGTCAGTCTGACTAACTAACAATCATCTCGGTGGCGATCATGCACATTCCTTAGTCAGTCTGACTAACTAACAACCACCACGGTGGCGATCATGCACATCCCATAGTCAGTCTGACTAACTAAAAAAACCCGGAGTATCGCTAACGATACTCCGGGATTTTATGTTACCGTGACTTCGAGCGGCGAGGCGGGAGGCCGGGATCTTGCGGAAGTTCGTCCGCCGCATGAACCGGCTCCAAGTCCTCATCGGAAAGCTCCAGCGGCTCGTCCTCTTCCGCAATCTCGACGGAAGCGGCCATTTCCGTCTCCGCCGCGAGCGCTTCCTCCGCTGCCGGCGCAACGGCGTCCCGCCGACGGCGGGCAAGCCCTTGCCACAGCGAGGCGGAACGCGGCGCCGCCACGAAATCGGCTTCCTCGTCCGGCGCCAACACCAAGCCGAGCATGTGGTGTTCCCCGGCGTAACGCGCGCGCTGTACAAACTTCACATGGCCTTCCCGGTTCACGACCTCCATTTTCGAAAAAGCCGCCTGCCGCTGCAATGCCGCATGCAGCTCCTTCTTGTTGCGGGTCGCCGCCCCGTTCACCTTGCGGATTAATTCCCCGGCCACCAGACCCATCTCCGCCGCCGGAGTTCCCGGCAGCACCGCCAGCACCCGTACGCCGGTGCCGTCCTGTACGTACAGCGGCAGCCGGCCGCGCTCGCGGGAACGGCTGAACAGCAGCAGCCCTTCGTGCAAGGCAAATGCCGCAACGGAAGCCACGACGGCAAGCGGAGACCAGAACGCCGCTCCGGCTGCAAGCCCCGACAACACAGCACCATAGATCATCAAAGCGTAGCCTGACTGCGCCGATTTTTGCTCCGGCCAGTAAGTTTCCGTACGATCGTTGAAACCGATCAGCACGGGAAAAGCCATCAGCGACCAGCTGCCGATGTCGCCCCCGATGCCGAATAACGGCGTCCATGGAAGCTCAAACCCGCCCGATGCCGGAACGAGCCACAGCAGAGGTACCGGCCATAACCCGGAAATCGCGAATCCGCCGACCGGCTTGCCCCGCTTCCCTTCCAGAAACAGGGGAACCGCGGTCTTGGCCCCTTGCAGTCTTACCAGAAGGCCTTCCGCCACATGCAGCAGCCCGGCGAGAAACAGCAGTCCCGGTACATTTATATCGTTCAACGTCTGAACCGCGTCCAGCGCAAAGCCATGCAAATTCGATTCCGAGACGGTTACTGACAGCACCGCTTGTAAAATCCCGAGTGCTCCTGCCGCATAGGCCAAGCATATGTACCGGAGCCGGAATAAGGCGAGCACGAAAGTCGCGATCCACACGAAAAGCAGCGTACCTGCCGTCAGCTCCGCGCCGGCCGCTAGTCCGATCAGCGACAATCCGATGCCCGCAAGCACCCCTGCTCCTGTGCGCCAAAGCGCCACCGTTACCGAGCTGTGCAGCCGGACGTGGAAAAGCCGCCTCTGCAGCTTCGAGGCTTGCCGGGCGTGCCACCAAGCGAGCAGCACCGCGATATAAAAATACGGCAGCGACAGCAGCCCAAGCGCCGCGTTTCCCGCCTCCTGTAAAACGACAAGCAAGGAATCCAATGCGGATCCCCCTTTCCGGGAAAACCCATTAAAATATTGAAACACCAACGGGGCGTCTTATCCCCATCCGTCAGTTTCCTTACCTGGCGAGCAATTCACGAGCCTCTTTCAGCGCGGCCTGCAGCTGCTCGTCCTTCTCCGGCTTTTGCAGCTCGGCGTATAGAGACGATTCGAGCCGGTCCGCCGTTCGTTCATCGACTTCGCCCGTAACCGGCAAACGCTCCCGCTGCTGAAAAGCCTTCACCGCTTTTTCCGTGCCTTCGCTGAAATATCCGTCCGAACGGTCGGCCGGCGTGTCGACGCCTTCCAGAATACGCTGCAGGTTCGCGACCTCTTCGCCGGTTTCGTCACGCCTTAACACCCGGTCTCTGGGCAGCTTGGAAGCCATCCAGTATGCCGGCTGCGAGACGCGGATATCCGGCTGGATCCCTTTATGATGAATCCAGGTTCCGTCCGGGAGAAGCCATTTGAATACGGTCAATTTGACCAGGCTGCCGTCTCCGAGCTCTTTGTCATAGCTGATCTGCACGGTGCCTTTGCCGAAGGTCGTTTCCCCGACGAGCACCGCTCCAGCCGACTGTTTGAGCGCGCCTGCCAAAATTTCCGCAGCGCTCGCGCTCGCTTTGTTCACCAGCACCACGATCGGATACGGCTTTCCGGTGCCCGGAGTGCCCTCGGCCATCTTGGAAGTTTGTTGTCCGTCGCTGTATTCGTACCGCACAACCGGCTGTCCGGTTTTGATGAACTGCCCGGCGATCTTCAAAGTCGACTCCAGCGTGCCGCCCGGATTGTTGCGCAAGTCGATGACCAAGGCTTTCAGCCCTTTGTCCTCCATCGCTTTTAACTCGTCCTGCACTTGAGTTGCCGTTGGAAAAGAAAATTGGCTGATCGTCAAACGTCCGATGCCGCCCTGTAACAGCTCAGACTCCACGGTCTCCACCGAGATACGGTCGCGCACCAGCTCGAGCTCCATCGGTTCCTTGGCGCCGGGACGCAGCACTTTAAGCTTGGCCTTCGTGCCTTTCGGCCCGCGGATTTTGGCTACCGCCTCAGATAAAGTAAGTCCCTGCAGGCTCTCGCCATTGACAGTCAGCAGCACATCCCGGGGCTGAAGACCGGCGCGTTCCGCGGGGGACCCCTTAATGGGCGACTCCACCACGATGACCCCGTTCTCTTTTTTCAAGTCGGCTCCGATGCCGGTAAAAGCTCCTTGGGTCGTATCGGTAAATTTCGCCGCCTCTTCTTTGGACATATAGACCGAATAAGGATCGCCGAGCGAGTCCAGCATGCCTTGTATCGCGCCGTCGACCAGCGCCTTGCGGTCCTGCGGTTCCATGTAACGACTCCCGATGAGGTCCATCACTTTGTCCAGCTTGTCGAGCTCATCCTGCCGCAATCCTTCCGCGGAAGGCGTTCCGGATTCCGACGATGATGGCGTTCCCGATGCCGCCTGCCATGCGGGCGCCTGTGCCGCGCCCCACGTCAGTGCGCCGGCTCCGATCGCCGTCAGCATCATGAGCACCGCTACGGTTCGACCCCGAAACCACACGACCTTCCACTCCTTACCCCAGTCCGTTTTGTCCCCAATCACATACTGTTCCGTCTGAATCCTATTCTATCCCGCCGGCCGCGATTCGTCACGCAAAAACAGCCGCCAGCCGACTCCCCGCCCACGTGTCCAACGCGGCAAGGGCAGCCGGACGGCGGCTGACCGCATCCGATCTATTATTTCAAATAAGGTGCCGGATCCACAGGCGTCTCATTTTTGCGGACTTCAAAATGAAGGTGAGGCCCGGTGGAGTTACCCGTTGAACCGACAAGCGCGATTTTTTCTCCGCGCTTCACGGTCTGGCCTTTTTCGACGAGAATGCCGCCGTTTTTGATATGACCGTACAGCGTCCACAATCCGCCGCCGTGATTGATTATGATGCAGTTTCCGTAACCGCTCCACCATTGGGCGACTAAGACGACGCCCGATTCCGCGGCATAGATCGGCGTTCCTTGCGGAGCCGCCATGTCCAGACCGGTATGAAGCTTCTTCGCGCCGGTGATCGGATGGATCCGATAGCCGAACGGAGACGACAACCGATAGGAAGTATGCAGCGGTACGGCGAGCTTGCCGCCGGTATAGTAAGTTTTAGCCTTGTTTTTCTCGGCTTGGAGCTTGGCCATTTTTTTGGCCATATCCATCAGCTCTTTTTCCGCTTCGTCGCTGATGTCTTCGGACTCTACGATTTGCGCGTTAAGCTTGGCGACCATTTTTTCTTTGGCGTTTTCCTTACTTTCCAAATCTGCCTTCTGATCCGCCATTTGCTCGTACAGCGCCTTTACTTTCATCAATTCATCGGCCACTTCTTGCTGCTTCTTCGCGACCAGCTCACGAGCCGCTTTCTTCTCATTGAGCACATCCCGCGTCTGAATGGTAATGGACTCCATCGCGTCGAAACGGGTGAGGAAGTCGCCAAAGCTCGTGGAGCTGAGCAGCACATCCATATAGGAAACAGCACCGTTCTTATACATAACCTGCAAGCGGGTATCCAGCTGATTGCCGGTCTCCTCTTCGCGTTTCATCGCTTCTTCCAGCTCAAGGCCCGTTTGCTGCAGCTTTTGTTCGGTGTCGGAAATTTTGTTTTCCGTTTGCATCAAGTCTTTGCCCACTTTATCGATCTGGGACATGAGAGCATCGATTTCTTCTTTCGTTGCCTCTTTCTTACCCGTGAGCACCTTGACGCTTTTTTCGGCGTTTTTCTTCAGCTGGGCTTTGCGGTTCATTTCATTTTGCAGATCCTTGATCTGCTTGTTGATCTTATCCAGTTGGGTGGCGGCTTTCCCCTGATAAGGCTGCGTGACGAGTACGGCGACGAGCAGTACGGCCAGCGTTAGGACGATTTTCCTTTTCACCATGGTCCTCCTTGGGATGAGTCGAGTCGTTTATACTTTCAAATATTTGCGTACTGAGATGGTGCTTCCCCAAATGCCGAGCAGCGTGCCGATCGCCAAAATGCTGCCGGTCACGATCCAACCCACATCTTTGAGGGTGGCAAGCTGAATCATGTAATAGCCGATATCGGTCTGCGTCGTCGAGGTCAACTCGGAGTATCCGAAAAGCAGAACGGCCGCCGTAACCACGGAACCGATGATGCCGATCAACGCGCCTTCGATGAAGAACGGCCAGCGGATGAAGCTGTTCGTCGCTCCGACCATTTTCATGATCGAGATTTCGCGCCTTCTGGCGATGATCGTCATCTTGATGGTGGTGGAAATAAGGAACATCGCCATCACGGCCAAGCCCGCCACAAAAATCAAACCGATGTTGCGGACGGCGTTGGTGATCCGGAAAAGCTTCTCGATCGTCCCTTTACCGTACCTCACGTCCGTGACCGGCTTGCTGGCGTCCGTCTCGTTGATGGCCATCACTTTTTTCGCGACATAGGAGACGGTTTGCGGATCGAACACTTCGATTTCAAAAGCATCCGGCAGCGGATTGTTCTCGCTGTTGTAGCCCTCGAGCGCGGCTTTTCCTTCCTCGCCCATACTTTCGCGGAGCTGCTTTAAGCCTTCATCCTTGGAAACGAATTTGACCGATTTCACTTCGGGAATACGTTTGATGGACCGTTCGACTTCATCGATCTTGGCCTGATTGGCGGTGACTTGCAGATAAGCGCGAATCGTCACTTTGCTCTCGATTTGGTCGGCCACCTTGTTCACATTCAAAGCGAGCAGCATGAAGACTCCCAAAATAAACAGCGAAACGGCAATGGAGCTGATGGAAGCGATGCTCATCCAGCCGTTGCGGCCCACGTTTTTGACGCCTTCCCGCAGATGGCGGGCAAGGGTGCTAATTTTCATAGCCGTATTCCCCTCTCTGCTGGTCGCGCACGATGGATCCACGCTCGATGGCGATGACGCGTTTGCGCAGCGAGTTGACGATTTCTTTGTTATGGGTGGCCATGACAATGGTGGTGCCGCGGAAATTGATTTCTTCGAGAAGCTTCATAATTCCCCACGAAGTTTCGGGATCGAGGTTGCCGGTGGGCTCGTCCGCCACGATTACGGCAGGATTGTTGACGATCGCCCGCGCGATGGCGATACGCTGCTGTTCGCCGCCGGACAGCTGGGCAGGCAGACTATTCGCTTTATGCTTCAAGCCCACCAGATCGAGCACTTCCATCGTCCGCCGTTTGATCAGGCGCCGGGGTGACTCGATGACTTCCATAGCGAACGCCACGTTCTCGAACGCGGAAAGCTTCGGAAGCAGTCTGTAATCTTGAAAAATGACTCCGATATTGCGTCGGATGTAAGGAATTTTGCGGTGCTTCAGCTTGCCTATGTTAAAACCGTTAACAGAAAGATGCCCTTTGCTCGGCACTTCCTCCCGATAAATAAGTTTCATGAATGTCGATTTGCCGGCGCCGGAAGGTCCGACCACATACACGAATTCATTGCGTTCAATCACGACATTAATGCCTTGAAGAGCAACCGTTCCATCCGGATAGGTCTTCCATACATCTTGCATTTCAATCACGGTATCACTTCCTGTTAGGTTTCGGACTTTGGATACTTCGACATTTTTGGATAAATTCCTCTGTTGCTGGGCAAGAAAGCAGTGAAACTTGTCGACAGGAATAGGAAAATCACTGATTACATAAAGCTTTCTTAAAAAATTTAAATTTTCTCATTTTACACAAAACTAAATCGCTGCTGGAAGGGTATATATAGTACAGGATTTTTTTCACATTTTTATAGAGAGACGGAGATGGAGCCATATGAAAAAAGGGCTGGTTTTCGCCATCGTATTTGTGTTGCTTGCCGCGGGCGGCGTTGCCGGGGCGGCTTATTATTACGGCCAAGATCACGGGCTTCCGCAAAATGTCGGGGTCGGTGGTCTGCAAGTCGGCGGGCAGCGGCCGGAGGCGGCGATGGACTTGGTGCGGTCTCGCGTTGCCGAATTGGAAAACACCGAGGTGGCGGCGCTGCCTCCTTTGACAGGCAGTCAGTCGAATGCTAAGCCGATCTCACGGACTTTGCGGGAGTTGGGGATGCGGGTAAACGCCGACGACGCCTTGTCCGCGTTGGAGCGTTATCAGGAGCGCGGATGGTGGGACCGTGCCATGCAGCGTTTGCAAGGCGAGCCGGCCGTCTCTTACGATGTGTCGGTCACTTGGGACGATTCTGTGTTGGAGCGCGAGGTCCGCAAAGCTTGGGAGTCTGCCGTTGACAATCCTGGTAAGGACGCCAAACGGGAAATTACCGAGACGGACGATGTCGTGTATACGCCGGAAGTGGCGGGTACCGCATTGGACGTCAAGCAATTGGCCGCACAAGTGAAAAAGCTGGCGCCGGTTGATCTGTCCGTAGGCGGAGGCCAAGGTACCGGCGTGAAATCGCACAATCTTGTGCTCCCTATAGAGAAAAAAATACCCGATGTGACTCTCGCAAAACTTAAGGAAGAAGGTATCGATCGCAAAATTGCGGAATTCACGACTTCCTTCCGAACGAGCGCAGCAGGCCGATCCCATAACGTCACGGTGGCCGCCAAAGCGCTGAACGACACCTTGCTCCAACCGGATGAAATATTTGAATACGGCAAAATCGTGGATAAGGCTGAAAAACAGTACGGCTGGCGCGAAGCGCCCGTCATCGTGAAGGGCAAGCTGACGCCGGGCGTCGGGGGCGGAATTTGCCAAGTTTCAAGCACGCTGTACAATGCCATTTTGCAGGCCGGGTTGGATGTTGTGGAGCGCCGGAATCACTCGCTGGTGGTGCATTATTTGCCGCCGGGCTTGGACGCCACCTTCGCGGACGGCTATGTGAATTTCCGCTTCCGCAATTCCACCGGCAAGCAGCTGCTGATCCGCACGGTCGTACAGGATAAGCGTGTGACCGTGAAGCTGTTCGGCACGCTGCCGGATAACGTGACGTACCGGACGGAGACCGAGCAGATCAAAGTGATCCAGCCGAACGTCAAATATGTCGGCAACCCGAACATTGCGCTCGGCAAGGAGCAGCGGCTTCAAAAAGGCGAGCCGGGTTTCGTCGTGGACACTTACCGCGTGAAGTACGTAGACGGCAAGCAAGCGGCGCGTGACAAAATGCCCCGCTCCAACTACAAGCCGCAGGATGAGTTGATCGCCGTAAACCCGAACGATGCGCGGCTCAAGCCGCAAGACCTGACGCCGCCCACGCCGTCCGTGCCCGGACCGGTCGAGCCGGTTTGATGGTTTGTGTACTACGTCAAAAGCCCGGTCCCCTTGTGGGACCGGGCTTTCGCTTAATTGAATATGCTTTGAAACACAATTCCCGCTATTCCGCCACTCGCCGCCCACCCGATCGCCAGGTAGCAGCTAAGCGCCAATACGATGTTACTTTTCAACACTATACCCGCCGTTTACCCCCTATAGCCCGATTCCACCCAACCGTCAACTGTCCATGCAGAAACTAACCGCCAAAGTACAGTTATAAATGACCATTTTCCATCGCTGGGGCTCTAGAACGTCTAAAATACAGTTATTTTTTTGTCTTTTTCGAGCAACCTCTTGTTTTGTTAAAAAATAACTGTATTCGAGTCTTTATTCGAACAAAACAGCCCAAAAAACCACTTTTTAACTGTACTTTAGCGGATATCAATCCAACAGCCTTCCTTTTACCAGTTCATACTGGAGCACCCGAACCCCGTTCTCCCGCACAATTGGACGCATCCGGCCCTTTACACACAAATTTTGAAGCATTCTGGTGGCTGTGCGGTTATTTACGCGCAGATGTCTCTCAACATCAATCGGTCTCACTTCTCGTACCAGCGTGATAGCCAAACGAATAATCTCCTGTTCGCCCAAAACCTGTCGTTCGGTCGGTTTGTTTTGCGGTTCGAATTGGCTGAGTAAGAAACGAAGCAGGGTGATGCAAAGTTCCGGCCGCTCGTTGACGTCGTCGTAGGAGAAGGAGACGACGCGGTAGCCGACACCTTGCAAAAATGTCTCCCGGATGCACTCGTCACAATGGCCTTTTCGATCTTTGTCCCGGACATGGGAGTTATAGCCTTTGATCTCGATGATCAGGCGGAGGTAATGGCCAAGCAGATAAGCGAAGTCGGCAAAATAAGGCCTGCCGCGCCAGTCCAGCACCTCGTATTCGGGATGAAGATCGTCGAAGTTACCTTTGAGTACGTACCATACTTTTTCTGAGAACAGCTTTTCCGCATGAGCGTGTCCTCGCTTCAATCTGCCCCGCCGCTCTCCTTTTCTACGGCCCAGGTGGCTGCCTATCCATTCCGTATGTGCTTTTTCAAAAGCCATCATCTAACTCCTCCTTGTAGCTTAAGAACGCAAAAACGCCCCGAATCCATCGGCAAGATGGATCGGGACGTTCTTCGTCACGTTTGTAAGGAGTATAACACACACGCAGCGGGAGGTGCGTTGAAAATTTGGCGTTCCACCACCTACCGGCACTTCTCCGCGTACTCCGCCACCCAGTCGGCGGTGCTCGCCAGCTCGGCTTCGGCGCGCGCGATGGCGGCCGACACTTGCGCAGTGGCTGTGCCGCCATAGACGTTGCGGGCGTTCACGACGCTCTCCGGCTGCAGCACCTCGTAGATCGACTCGTCGAACAAAGGAGAGAACTGCTTGAACTCCTCCAGCGTCAAGTCGAGCAGGAATTTACCCTGCTGGATGCAGTACAGCACCGTTTTGCCGATGACCTCGTGCGCCTGCCGGAACGGCAGTCCTTTCGCCGCGAGGAAGTCGGCGATGTCCGTGGCGTTCGAGAAGTCTTGATCGACGGCCCGCCGCATGCGATCCGCACGGACCTTCATCGTCGCAATCATCGGAGCGAACAACTGAAGCGCTCCTTGCAGCGTCTTCACGGTATCGAACATGCCTTCCTTGTCTTCCTGCATGTCTTTGTTGTAGGCAAGCGGCAAAGATTTCAGCACGGTCAGCAGACCGATCAAATTGCCGTACACCCGCCCGGTTTTGCCGCGGACAAGCTCCGGCACGTCCGGGTTTTTCTTCTGCGGCATGATACTCGATCCCGTGCAAAACGCGTCGTCCAGTTCGACAAACTGGAATTCCGTGCTGGACCACAGGATCAGTTCTTCGCTCAGCCGCGACAAATGCATCATAATCAAAGATGCATCAGCCAAAAACTCTACGATAAAGTCCCGGTCGCTGACCGCATCCAAGCTGTTCTCGTACACCCGCCCAAAACCGAGCTGCTGCGCCGTGAACAACCGGTCAATCGCGAACGTCGTGCCCGCCAGCGCACCCGCTCCGAGCGGCAAAGTATCCACCCGCTTGTAGCTGTCCTGCAGGCGCTCAATATCGCGGCCGAACATCGAGACGTACGCCATGAGATGATGCGCGAACAAAATCGGCTGGGCCCGCTGCAAATGCGTGTATCCCGGCACGATCGTATCCAAGTTCGCCTTCGCCTGTTCAAGGAGCGCGGTTTGCAGCTTCTGCAGCAGGTCTACGAACTCGACGACACGTTTGCGCAAATACAAATGCATATCCGTGGCTACTTGATCGTTGCGGCTCCGCCCGGTATGCAGCTTGCCGCCGACAGGCCCGATCTCCTCGATCAGCGCCTTTTCGATGCTCATATGGATATCTTCATCCGCCACCGCAAAAACATGATCCCCGTGCTGAATCCGGCCTCGTACCTTCTCCAGCCCTTCCTTGATCAACGCGACATCCTCCGCCGGCAGAATACCGCAGTGCCCCAGCATCGTCACGTGCGCCAGGCTGCCTTGAATGTCCTCCTCGGCCAACTCCTGATCGAAGGGGATAGAAGCCGTATACTCTTCCACCAGCTTGTCGGTTTGCTTCGTGAAACGGCCTCCCCACAGCTTGCTCATGACTTTCCGATCCCTTCTGCCCCGTTCACCCCGGAAGATACTTTCAGCCGCAAAGCATTCAAACGGATAAAGCCGGTAGCGTCGCCTTGATCGTAAGCCTGCGTCGGGTCCGCTTCCATCGTCGCGATATGCGGATTATACAAGCTGACCGGACTTTTCAGTCCTGCCGCCATGATGTTGCCCTTATACAGCTTCAGCCGCACGGTGCCGGTCACGTTTTTCTGGCTTTCCGCAACCAGCGCCTGAATGGCCAGCCGCTCCGGTGCGAACCAGAAGCCGTTGTATACAAGCGAGCTGTATTTCGAAATGAGAGAATCGCGCAAATGCATCACATCTCGGTCCATCGTCAGCGATTCCATTTTGCGGTGAGCCGTGAACAAAATCGTACCGCCCGGGGTTTCGTACACGCCGCGGCTCTTCATGCCGACGAAACGGTTCTCCACCATATCGACGCGTCCGATGCCGTGTTTCCCGCCGAGCTCGTTCAGCTTCTCCATGACGGCCAGCGGGCTGAGACGCTCACCATTCACCGCGACGCAGTTCCCCGCCTCAAAATCCAACTCCACATACTCGGCCTGATCCGGCGCTTTCTCCGGCGACACCGACAGCACATACATATCCTGCACTTCGTCCGCGCTGGAGTCGAACCATGGATCCTCGAGCATTCCGCTCTCAAAGCTGATGTGCAGCAGGTTGCGGTCCATCGAATACGGCTTCGAGGCCGAAGCCTGTACCGGGATGCCGTGTTTCTCCGCGTACGCGATCATTTCGGCGCGGCCCGGGAATGCTTCCCGGAACGCCGTATCCCGCCAAGGAGCGATGACCTTGATGTCCGGAGCCAGCGCAGCCGCGGTCAGTTCAAACCGCACCTGGTCGTTGCCCTTGCCCGTCGCGCCATGAGCGATGGCCGTCGCCCCTTCCGCGCGCGCAATTTCCACCATGCGCTTGGCAATCAAAGGACGTGCAATGCTCGTGCCCAACAAATATTGCCCTTCATACAACGCGCCTGCCTGGAACATCGGATAAATGAAATCCTTCGCGAACTCGGCCCGCAAATCGTCGATGTATACTTTGGATGCGCCGGTCTTTTTCGCTTTTTCCTCGAGCCCGTCGAGCTCTTCCTTTTGCCCGATGTCCGCGGTGAAGGTGATGATTTCGGCGTCGTACGTCTCTTTCAGCCAGGTGAGGATGACGGACGTATCAAGGCCGCCGGAGTATGCGAGTACGATTTTCTCTTTCGCCATGACGGTATCCCCTGCTTTCTCTATCCTAAAATGGTTCGGCTGCCCGGCTTACATGATGGCGGCCATGATCGCTTTCTGTGCGTGGAGACGGTTCTCGGCTTCATCGAAAATAACGGAGTTCGGCCCGTCAATGACCACTTCCGTCACTTCCTCGCCGCGGTGCGCCGGCAGACAGTGCATGAACAAAAAGTCGGCCTTCGCCTTTTGCACCAGCGCCTCGTTCACCTGGTAGTTGCGGAACGCGCGCTCGCGTTCTTTTTGCTCCTCTTCAAAGCCCATGCTGGCCCACACGTCGGTGTAGATAATGTCTGCATTCTCGACGGCCTCACGCGGATCGTG
Source organism: Cohnella pontilimi (assembly GCF_005049045.1). Lineage (GTDB taxonomy): Bacteria > Bacillota > Bacilli > Paenibacillales > Paenibacillaceae > Cohnella > Cohnella pontilimi. Next base: position 339,653 of record NZ_SUPK01000005.1, on the reverse strand, counting down.
CAGCACTTCGATGCGGGCTCCCGTCTCGGAAGCCACGTCCTTCGCCGACTGCACGATGCCCGCATCCGGCTCATAGCCCTCGGGAGAAGCGCTGGCAAAATGCATTCCGAGCTTGCTTGCCCCCATCATGAGCGAATGGGCCATGTTATTGCCGTCGCCGATATATACGATTTTCAGCCCTTCCAAACGCCCCTTCATCTCGAGCACCGTCTGGTAGTCGGCCAGCGCCTGGCACGGATGGGATTGGTCGGACAGCGCGTTAATGACGGGAATCGTGGCCCCGCGCGCCAATTCGACCACATTGCGGTGACCGAACGTGCGGATGATGAGGCCGTCCAAATAACGGGACATCGTCATCGCCGTATCCCGGATCGTCTCTCCGCGGCCCATCTGAATATCGTTGCGGCTCAGGAACAGCGCTTGACCGCCCAACTGGTACATCCCGACTTCAAAAGAAATACGCGTGCGCGTGGACGATTTTTCGAAAATCATGCCGAGAGATTTGCCTTTCAGCGGTTGATACACCTCTCCGGCTTTCTGTTTGCGTTTCAGTTCAATGGCCAAATCGAGCAGATAGCGGATTTCTTCCGGCGTATAATCCATGAGCCCGAGAAAATCTCTGCCTTTGAGCCGGGACGCCATTTCCTCACGGTTGACGGTTGCATTCACGGCGTTCCCTCCATTCTTAGATTTGTTTTGCGGCTGCGCGTTCGGTCAGAACGGCGGCGATTAAAGCGACAGCTTCGTCGATCTCTTCGCGGGTCACGAGCAAGTTCGGCAGCAGCCGGATCACGTCCGGACCCGCGGATACGACGAGCAAGCCGCGCTTGTGCAATTCCGCGATCGCATCCGCTGTCGGCGCGTCACAGAGAATACCGACCAGCAGCCCTTTGCCGCGGATGTCGAGCACCCCCGGAATGTCGGTGAGACTCCGGCGCAATTCAGCAAATAAGTATTCCGACGCCTCGGCCGCCTTGGCTGGGACGTTGTCGTTTACGATCGTTTCCACCGTTGCGGCAACCGCCGCCATGGCGATCGGCGTACCGCCGAAGGTCGAGCCGTGCGAGCCGGCGGAGAAAGCTGCAACGAACGGCTGCTTCGCCAGCATCGCCCCAACCGGGAACCCGCTGCCGAGACCTTTTGCCAATGTGAAAATGTCCGGCTCCACATCATAGTGCTGAAAAGAGAACAGCTTGCCCGTGCGGCCCATGCCCGTTTGAATTTCATCGATGATGAGCAGCAAACCGTTCTGGTCGCAGAATGCGCGAACTTCCTTTAAAAACGCCGGATCCACCGGGATAACGCCGCCTTCCGCCTGCACGAGCTCGAGCATGACGGCCGCCGTCCGTTCTGTCACGGCCGCACGCAAAGCGTCCAGATCATGAAGCGGAACATGGACGAACCCTTCCGGCAGCGGCAAAAAGCCTTCTTTCACCTTATCTTGCCCGGTTGCCGTCAACGTCGCCAGCGTCCGTCCGTGGAACGATTGCGTGAACGTGATGATTTCGAAGCGGTTCTCCCCGCGCACCTTCTGATGATAACGGCGCGCCAGCTTGATCGCCGCCTCGTTGGCTTCCGCCCCGCTGTTGCAGAAAAACACCGCATCCGCACAGCTGTTATCCGTCAGAAGCTTAGCGGCTTTCTCTTGATTCGGGTTGGAGAACAGGTTCGACATGTGCCACAGCTCATCAAGCTGTTTCACGATCGCCTGCTTGACGGTCTCCGGCACATGGCCGAGATTCGTCACGGCGAGCCCGCTCATAAAATCGAGATACTGCTTGCCTTGGTCATCCCACAGGCGGCTTCCTTTGCCCTTCACCAAGGTGATCGGATAACGCGCATAAGTGGGAAACATTGCGCTTTCGCTCATTCCGCTCTCTCCCCTCGTACAATCCGGGTGCCGATGCCGCCTTCCCGCACCGCCCGGCTGAGTACCCGCTCCGCCGATCCGTCGACGATCAGCACCTCCCGCACGTTACCGTGCAGGCAGTTCATCGCGGCCCGGACTTTCGGAATCATGCCTCCGTAAATCTCACCGCTCGCGATCATTTCTTCGATTTCATCAAATGTCACTTCAGGTAAAACGATCTTCTCGCCATCCACCGTCCGCATAATGCCCGGAACATCCGTCACCACGATCATCGTGTCGACGCCCAGCTCCGAAGCCACCGCACCCGCGGCCGTATCGGCATTAATGTTATATTGCTGCCCTGCCGTGTCGATCCCGATCGGCGCGATGACCGGTAAATAGCCGAGCGCAACGACGCCTTCTACCAACGCAGCATTTACACCGATGATGTCGCCGACCAGCCCGACTTCCGCGCTGTTCTCGACCGGCCGAACTTCGATCAACCGGCCGTCCGTGCCAGAGAGTCCGATAGCCTGAACGCCGTTTTTCTGAAGCTTACGCACGATATCCTTGTTGATCCGCCCGGCGAGCACCATCTCCACGACTTCCAGCGTCGCCTCATCGGTGACGCGCAGCCCGTTCACAAACCGGCTTTCGATGCCGAGCTTGCCGAGCGCTTCATTAATCGCAGGTCCGCCGCCATGCACGATAACGGGGTGAACGCCGCTTTCTTGCAGCTCTCGAATATCCTCAAAAAAAGCGTCGGGCAGCGCAGCCAGCGTGCTGCCTCCGCATTTCATCACGAAACGGTTCGTCACGATCGCATTTCTCCTTACGTCCGGTAAGCGGCGTTGATGCGCACATAGTCGTACGTCAAATCGCAGCCCCAAGCCGTTGCCTTTCCGTCGCCCATGTGTAGATCGGCATAAATGCCGACCGTATCGCCTTTCAAATACAGCAGTGCAGCCTCTTCATCAAACGCAACCGGCCGCGATTGCTCCAGCACCGTGATGTCGCCCAGCCGGATATCGACCGTCCCGACATTCACCGGCTGTCCGGCGCGTCCGACAGCGGCGATGATCCGCCCCCAGTTCGCATCTGCGCCGAATACCGCGGACTTCACCAGGCTCGAGCCGATGATCGTCTTCGCGATCGCTTGAGCCGAATCGTCGCTTATTGCCCCGACCACCGTCGTCTCGATCAGCTTCGTCGCGCCTTCCCCGTCGCGCGCGATGGCTTTCGCCAGCTCGGCGCATACGTATCGCAAGCCTTCGGCAAACGCCGCATAATCCGGATGCTCGCGTGTCAGCTCCCGATGCTCCGCCAATCCGCTGGCCATTGCCAGCAGCATGTCGTTGGTACTGGTGTCTCCATCCACGGTAATCATGTTGAACGTCACGTTCGTCACTTCGCGCAGCAGCTCTTGAAGCAGCTCCGGCGAAATGACGGCGTCCGTCGTCACAAAGCCAAGCATCGTCGCCATGTTCGGATGGATCATGCCCGAGCCTTTGGCCGCTCCCGCGATGGTCACCGTTCGGCCATCCACATCCAAGCGCACGCACGCCGACTTTTTCACCAGATCCGTTGTGAGAATCGCCTGGCAAAAATCGTCGTCCCCCTGCTCGTCGCCCCGAAGCCGTCCCGGCAGCTTCTCAATGCCCGCCAACACGCGGTCCATCTTGAGCAGCTCGCCGATCACACCGGTCGACGCGACCGCCACCTGGTGAGCCGGCACACCCAGCTTCTCCGCCAAGCCCGCCCGCATCGCACGCGCGTCGGCTTCTCCCTGCTCCCCCGTGCAGGCATTGGCATTGCCGCTGTTCACGAGCATTGCGCGGAGCCGTCCACCTTGGGCCAGACTCTCGCGTGTCACTTGCAAAGGTGCCGCCTGGAACAAGTTCGTCGTGTACACCGCGGCAGCAGCCGCCTCGACCTCACACCAAATGACGCCGAGATCGTGCCGGTCCGTTTTTTTCAAACCGCAATGCAGCCCCCCGGCCCGAAAACCGGTCGGCAGCGTTACGCCGGCGCCATCCACGACCTCAAAAAGCTTCGCTTCCCCCATATCGTCTTTCCGTTCCTCTCCAAGTAAGTTGTGCCGTCACGGATAAGCCGGCGTAAACTGCAAGCCCAGCGTCTCCTCCCAGCCCATGGACAGGTTCAAGTTCTGGATCGCCTGCCCGGCCGCGCCTTTCACAAGGTTGTCGATCACGGAAATAATCGTCACCCGGCCCGTGCGCTCGTCGTTCGAGAATCCGATATCGCAATAATTGCTTCCCCATACTTCTTTCGTAGCCGGCCACTGGCCCGCATGTCGAACACGCACGAAGCTGCGGCCCTCGTAAAACTTGCGATACAGCTCCACGAATTCGGCGTCCGATCGTCGTTTCCCCGGCTGTGCGGCATACATGGTGCACATAATGCCCCGCGTCATCGGCACAAGATGGGGCGTGAACGTCACGGTGACCGGCCGCCCCGCCGCGCGGGCAAGCGCCTGCTCGATCTCCGGCGTGTGCTGGTGTTTGTTCAGCTTGTAGGCTTTAAAATTTTCATTGATTTCGGAAAAATGAGCGCTGAGGCTTAAGCCCCGTCCGGCGCCCGACACGCCGGATTTGGCGTCGATGATGAGGCTGTCCGAGTCGATCCATCCCGCTTCCACCGCCGGAAAAAGCCCCAGGATCGCTGCAGTGGCGTAACAGCCGGGATTCGAAATGAACGGCCGGCCGGCCGCCTCTTTCCCGAAAACCTCGCACAGTCCGTAGACCGCCTGCTCCACTTGCGCAGCCTCCGCCGGCTCGTGTTTGTACCATTTTCGATACGCCTCACCGTCTTTTAACCGAAAATCCCCGGACAGATCGATGATCTTGAGCCCAGCGGCCAAAAATTCCGGAGCAAGCTTCATGCTGACCCCGTGGGGAGTGGCGAGAAACACAACGTCGGCTTTCGATCGGATCAGCTCCGGATCCACCCCGTCCAGCGTATCCGTGCGAATCTCCGTAAGGTGCGGAAATCCTTCGGCAATTGGTGCCCCCGCACTGGAGGAGGAAATGACGGACGTAACGGTGACATTCGGATGAGCATGCAGCAAACGAATAAGTTCGACCCCGCCGTAGCCGGTGGAACCGACAATCGCGGCGCGGAGTGTGGAATGGCTCATAGACAGCTCTCCCATGCATATAAAAAGTACTAATGATTAAAAATTAGCCGATAACCAACTCGATTGTAACCTGCAAACAGGCACATATAAAAGAAAAAAAGGGGCTCGGCGGCCCCTGTTGAGGTTGTGTATTATTATACATTGATTGTTTTAATTATTCAATGGTCTTCGTGGAATCCTTCGCCGAGAACTTCCGCTGTATTGCTGATGATGACGAACGCCGAAGGATCCGCATCCCGGACCAAGGCTTTGAGCTTCGCCACCTCGTTCTGTCCGACAACGGCCAACAGGACGGGACGTTCCTCCCCTGTATAGCCGCCTTGTCCATGCAGCCGGGTCAACCCTCTGTCCAAATCATGCAATATGGCCTGCGATACTTGTTCCGGATAATTCGTGACGATAAACGCGGCTTTGGACGTCTGCAGACCGGTTTGTACGAAATCGATCGTTTTACTGGTGACAAACAGAGCAAGGAGTGCATACAAGGCGTTCTCTATGGAAATGAACAGACCCGCGGAAATGATGACGCAGGCGTCGAATGCGGCGACGGCGAGTCCGTACCGGATGCCGGTCAGGCGATGCAAAATTTGCGCGGCGATGTCCAATCCGCCGGTTGAGGAACGCCCTCGAAACACGATGCCCAACCCCAAGCCGACCCCAAGCCCGCCGTATATGGCGCCGAGCAGCGGATTATGCGACGGAGCGTCCGCGTGGGACGTGAGCAAGATAAGCAGAGGCATCATAAGGGAGCCGATGGCCGTCTTGATCCCGAATCGTCCCCCCAAGATCAGCAGACCCGCGATGAGCAGCGGAATATTGAGCGCCCATTGCGTGTAGGCAGGCGGAACGTCGAATACCGTGTTCAGAACGACGGAAACACCGGCCACGCCGCCGGAGGCGATTTTATTTGGGAGCAAAAATAGGTTAAAAGCGAATGCGATAATGAGCGACCCCACCAGCAGATAAACATAGGAGACAACCTCCTGAAGCCAGGGGGATAGACGCGGCCTTCTTTTTTCGGAGCGTTTCGATTTGGAAACTCGTATCGGCTTGTTTGTCGGGAGCATCGGTGTCCAGTCCTCTCTTCTCACACAAAAAATTCCTACACAAAAACGATATTGTGTAGGAATTCTGTGTCTGCTCTAGCTGTATTATTTTACTTCCTGCTTGATCTGGCTGCGAAGGTATCCGTCGATGAAGGCGTCGAGGTCGCCGTCCATGACGGCTCCGACGTTGCCTGTCTCCACCTGCGTGCGGTGATCCTTCACCATGCTGTACGGATGGAAAACGTAGGAGCGGATTTGGCTGCCCCACGCGATGTCCTTCTGCTCCCCGCGGATCGCGGCCAGCTCTTCCTGCTGCTTCTGAATCTCGAGCTCGTAGAGCTTCGATTGCAGCATCTTCATGGCGCGATCGCGGTTCGAAATCTGGGAGCGCTCGGTCTGGCACGCCACCACGATCCCCGTCGGGAGGTGCGTAAGCCGCACGGCCGAATCCGTCTTGTTGATGTGCTGCCCGCCCGCGCCGCTCGACCGGTAGGTGTCGACGCGAAGGTCTTCGGGCCGGATCTCGATTTTGACATCGTCCGGAATTTCCGGTACCACATCGCAGGACACGAACGAAGTATGGCGGCGTCCCGACGCGTCAAAAGGAGAAATCCGGACGAGGCGGTGAACGCCTTTCTCGGCTTTCAGGTAACCGTACGCGTTGTGGCCTTTGATCATAATTGTGACGCTTTTGATGCCGGCTTCGTCGCCGGGCAGATAGTCGAGCAGCTCCACCTTGAAGCCGCGCTTCTCCGCCCAACGGGTGTACATCCGGTAAAGCATGGAGGCCCAGTCTTGGGACTCGGTGCCGCCCGCGCCCGGATGCAGCTCCAAAATGCAGTTCGCCTTATCATACGGCTCATTCAGCAGCAGCTGCAGTTCGAACGAGTCCACTTTGTTGCGGAGCGCCGTTACGTTCTCCGACCACTCCGCGGCCAGCTCGTCATCGTCTTCCATTTCGAGAATTTCCATCATATCTTCCAGATCTTTGCGCTCATTGTCCAGCTGCTCATACTGCTCGACCACGGACTTGATCGCATTCATCTCGGAGATGATGCTTTGCGCCTTGTCGTTATCGTCCCAAAAATCAGGAGCGCTCATCTTGACCTCATAGTTCTCGATTTGCTCGCGTTTGAGGTCTAAGTCAAAGAGACCCCCTGAGTTGCTGTAATCGCTTCGCGCTTTCGCGAAGGTCTTGCTTGACTGTTATGTCGAGTTCGGACATGGTTGCCTTCACCTCTTGATTATTCTATGCACCGTGGCAATGTTTGTACTTCTTGCCGCTGCCGCATGGGCACGGATCGTTGCGTCCGACCTCTTCGGCGCTGCGCTTCACCGGCTTCTTCGGTCCGGCTTCCGCTTTCGGGTCCACGGCTTGCCCTTCGGCCACCGCTTCCCTTTGCAGGTTGCTTTCCACATGGGCCTTCATCGTGTAGAGCGTAATCTCTTCTTCAATCCGTTCGATCATGGCGAGGAACATATTATGGCCTTCGAACTGATATTCGCGAAGCGGATCGTTACCGCCGTACGCCCGCAAATGAATACCTTGGCGCAGTTGGTCCATCGCGTCGATATGATCCATCCACTTGCTGTCGACGGCGCGGAGTACGATGACTTTCTCGAACTCGCGCATCGTCACGGAGCCGATCATCTCTTCGCGCTCGTCGTACAGCTGTTCGACGCGCTCCATGATGAAGTCGATCATTTCCGGCTTTTCCTTGCCCCAAAGGTCTTCTTTGGTCAGGCGGTTTTCCGGCAAGTAGTGAGCGTAAGAGTAGGCGAGCAGCCCTTCCAGATCCCAATCCTCCGGCACATCCTCGTCGGAACAGTGAGATTCCACCGCACGGGTGACCGTGGCACGGATCATGCCCATAACGATGTCGCGGATGTTTTCCGAGTTCAAGATCTCGCGGCGGTCACCATATATTTTCTCACGTTGAAGGTTAATGACGTCATCGTACTGCAGGACGATGCGGCGGGCATCGAAGTTGCTGCCCTCGACGCGCTTCTGGGCGGATTCGATGGCACGGGTAATGAGCCGGCTCTCGATCGGAGAATCCTCGTCGAAGCCGAGCCGCTCCATCATGCCCATGATGTTGTCCGCGCCGAAACGGCGCATCAGCTCATCCTGCATGGAGAGATAGAACTGCGAAGAACCCGGGTCGCCCTGACGGCCGGCGCGGCCGCGCAGCTGGTTGTCGATCCGGCGGGATTCATGCCGTTCCGTACCGATGATATGAAGGCCACCGAGGTCCGGCACGCCTTCTCCGAGCAGAATGTCGGTACCGCGGCCCGCCATGTTGGTGGCGATCGTCACGGTTCCGCGCTGGCCGGCGTTGGCGATGATCGCCGCCTCTTCCGCGTGATACTTGGCGTTGAGCACCTGGTGCTTGACGCCTTTCTTCTTCAGCATGTCCGACACGCGCTCGGAGTTCTCGATCGATACGGTACCAACCAGCACCGGTTGGCCGGTCTGGTGACGTTTCACGATTTCTTCCACGACCGCTTTAAACTTGCCGTTCTCGGATTTGTACACAACATCCGGCATGTCGTTCCGGATCATCGGACGGTTGGTCGGGACTTGAACGACTTCAAGGCCGTAAATCCGCTTGAACTCTTCTTCCTCCGTCTTCGCCGTACCGGTCATGCCGGCCAGCTTGCGGTACATCCGGAAGTAGTTTTGGAACGTAATCGTTGCGAGGGTCATGCTCTCGTTCTGGACTTCGAGCTGCTCCTTCGCTTCGATCGCCTGGTGCAAGCCGTCGCTGTAACGGCGGCCGGCCATGAGCCGTCCCGTGAATTCGTCGACGATTAGGACTTCGTCTTCCTGCACCACATAATCCACGTCCCGTCTCATGATAAACCGGGCACGGAGCGCTTGGTTAATGTGGTGGTTCAACGTGACATGCTCGTGGGAGAACAGGTTGTCGATGCCGAACGCTTTCTCCGTTTTGGAGACGCCTTGTTCGGTCAAGGAGATGCTGCGCATCTTCACATCGATCGTAAAGTCTTCCGTCTCCTGGAGACGGCTGACGAAACGGTCGGCGGCGTAGTACAGTTCAGTAGACTTCTGCGCCTGGCCGCTGATGATGAGCGGCGTACGCGCTTCGTCGATCAGAATGGAGTCGACTTCGTCGATGATGGCATAATAAAGCGGCCGCTGGACCATCTGCTCTTTGTAGAGCACCATGTTGTCCCGCAAATAATCGAAGCCGTATTCGTTGTTCGTACCATATGTGATATCGCAAGCATACGCAGCTTGTTTTTCCTCATGGCTCATGCCGTTGAGGTTACAGCCGACGGTCATGCCGAGAAACGTGTAGATTTGGCCCATTTCCTGGCTGTCGCGCTGCGCCAGGTAATCGTTCACCGTGACGAGATGCACGCCTTTGCCGGCCAGGGCGTTAAGGTAAACGGCGAGCGTACCGACAAGCGTTTTGCCTTCGCCGGTTTTCATCTCCGGGATTTTGCCCTGATGAAGCACCATGCCGCCGATGAGCTGAACATCATAATGCCGCTTATTCAGCACGCGCTTGGACGTTTCACGAACGACCGCGAACGCTTCCGGAAGCAGGTCGTCCAGCGTTTCGCCTTTTTCCAGGCGGGCGCGGAACTCTTCCGTTTTGTTGCGGAGCTGCTCATCGCTGAGCGCCGCAATCGTCGGTTCGAGCTCGTTGATTTGCTCCACCGTACGGGACATGCGTTTTATTTCACGTTCATTAGCGTCACCGAATATTTTTTTGACGAGTCCGAGCATTGGGAACCCCTCTCTCCTGCATGTATGGCAGTATCTATTTATTTTAACAGTTTGCCGGAAGGGGGGCAACAAAATGAGACTGGAAACGGGGCGACGGCCATGTGCGGATACGAGAGCGTGCACGCTAAAAAGCTCCGGCAAAGGCGGCCGGAGCTTTCGTCATTATCGGTTATTCCGCGGTTTCGATCAATCCGTATTTCCCATCGCTGCGTCTGTAAACCACGTTTACCTGTTTGGTATCGGTATTCGCAAATACGTAGAAGCTGTGACCCACCATGTTCATTTGAAGGATCGCTTCTTCCACATCCATAGGCTTCATACTGAAGCGCTTCGTTCTCACCAGCTCCAGCTCATCTTCGTCCTCGTGAGTCAACGTGCTCACCGGCGGCGAGCCAGTCGCTGATGCCTCCTCCTTAAACAGTCTGGCCGTGCCTTCATGGCGAAGCTTCCGGTTCAATTTGGTCTTGTGCTTGCGGATTTGTCTTTCGAGTTTGTCCACTACGCAATCAATAGACGCGTACATGTCGTCACGCTTCTCTTCTGCGCGAAGCGTAACGCCCGGCAGCGGGATCGTCACTTCGACCGCATGCTGCCCTTTGGTGACCGCCATTGTCACCTGCACATCAGATTGGGGAGGTGCTTCAAAATACCGTTCCAGCCGACTGAGCTTCTTACCGACGTAATCCCGGAGAGCATCCGTCACTTCCATACGCTGACCACGAATATTGTACTGCATAGGCAAACCTCCTTTGCTGATTTCATTTTACCATAGCATGAGGAGGCGTTCCATTAACATTGGGATAATATTTTTGAATTTTTTGATAACTTGCTTGGTTAAACAAAAACCCCGGATTTCTCCGAGGTTGGGTGGCCGGCAAATCGAATACGGTAACCGACAATTCTATTTATTTCGGCGGATGAATCCGCTGGATGATTACGCTCTTGTTACGTTTGCTGCTTGCGGTCCGCGAGCGCCTTGTACGATGTCAAACTCTACAGCTTGACCTTCTTCAAGGGATTTGTAGCCGTCCATTTGGATCGCGGAGAAGTGAACGAAAACGTCGCCGCCCTCTTCCGTTTCGATGAAGCCGTAACCTTTTTCTGCGTTAAACCATTTTACTTTTCCCTGCATGTGCGTTAACATTCCCTTCATTGTTCAGATACATAGGATTTTTAAGAAGAAAGGCGATTTGGCCTGGCACACACCCCGAATATAACATTGGGGAAAGTTGGGTGTCAATAATTTTTTGTAAGCGGATACAGCCACATCTTCCTTTATGCATCCATGCTCATTTTTCTTATTCGAAGTTCCGCAATCTCAAAGTCTTCCCATGTGTCAATGTCCAAAGAACGTTCTCTTGGCATGATAGATGCCAGGGTTCGGTCGTCCAGTAATTTTTTTGTCTCCATCAGGTGCTCCCGTTGCAAGGCGTAAACAGCACCGTTCAACACGTAAACGGGAGCAAGCTTCTGACGGGGCAAGCTGCGGTCTTCCGCTTGAAGAACCGGCATCATACCGCCCGTCTCGTCGAGATTATACATCCAAAGTGGTGACTTATCCGCCTGTGTGACAGTGACACAGGATGTTGCGTTTGAAGAAACCAATGTTTCCAGGCATGCCTCTATATCATCCGGTTTTCTTAGTGGAGAAGTCGGTTGAAGCAGCACGATCAAATCATAGCCCGCAATTGTCGACGCCGCATGCAAAACAGGCTCTACTCCCGGTGTATCGTCTTTAGCCAATTCCTCCGGTCGCAAAAAAGGGACATCTCCTCCCCATTCCCTCGATACGGCCGCAATTTCACTATCCTCCGTACTAATAATGCACCTATCTATGTAACGTGAAGCTTTCGCACATTCGATGGTCCATGAAATGAGCGGTTTTCCCGCCAGCGGGTGAATATTTTTACGCAAAACGCCTTTAGATCCTCCTCTGGCAGTAATGACTGCCAGAACCGATCGCCCAGCAATCATCCGAACACCTCCAAAAACTCGCCGTTCGCTCTTTCAAAATCGTCCAGTCTCCCAATGTCCATCCAGTATTCCCGGATGGGATAGGCTCCGGTCTTAAAGCCGTCTTTTATCAGTGAATCAAACAGAGTGGTCATGTCTAAAAATTGCCGCGGTGGAATACGATCCACCACTTCCGGGGACATCGCGTATATGCCTGCATTAATGAAATAACGATGCAGAGGCTTTTCCTTCAGTCCCACCAGCCGCTGCTTGTCCACTTCGACTACACCATAAGGCACTTGATAGTCATATTCACGTAGACACATACTCGCGATGGCGCCTTGTTCCTCGTGGAATTGCAGCAATTGATTAAAATCAACCTTCGTCAGAAGATCTCCGTTCATGATGAGGAATGGGAGTTTGGGCCTTTCGGGAAGCAAACTTAGCGCGCCTGCGGTGCCGAGCCGCATGTTTTCCCGCAAGTATCGAATCTCGACGCCAAAACCGGCTCCGTCTCCGAAGTGTTGTATAATTTTATCGGCCATGTAATTTACAGATAATAGAAAATGGCGAAATCCCTGTCGTTTAAAATTATCGATGATCGTCTCAAGCAAAGGCTTACCGCCGATTTTGAGCATCGGCTTAGGACAATTGTCCGTAAGCGGGCGCAGCCTTGTTCCAAGCCCTCCGGCCATAATGACAACCCAATTTTCTTTTACCGGCACCCGTTGCAGTTCATCAAGAAACACAAAGTCGATAAACAAGCCTTCTTCATCAACGATTGGAAGCTGTCTGATCCGATGCAAAACCATCTTGTCGAGCCATTGTTTTTTGGATTCATAGGTTAGACCGATTATCGGTGTTTCATTCATTACATCCGTTACGGAACTATCCAGCGATACGCCCTTCAAAATCCCACGGCGGATATCACCGTCGGTAAGCGTACCGGCAAGCTGCTTCCGCTCGTTGAGTACAGCTGCGATTTGCATGCCGCCTCTGTCTATAATCCGAAGCGCGTCGAGAATGGTGCTCTGAGGAGAAACAGTGATGTGGACCCACTTCATATGCATACCTCCTCAACCCTGCCGGCAAAAGTTATTTATGACCGATGATAATCCACTCTTTTATCGTATTGGCGCCATTATTCACCGTACGTGACAGAAGCTCCACTTCATCAATATGCAGCGGATTCGTTAGATCGGGAATTTCTTCCTTGGTCGTAAATCGAGAGAAACCTTTGTCCAGCAACGGACCCTCTGAGACAATCCACGCATGGTGTCCAACCGATGTTCCCGTTTGATCTCCCCATGAACCGTCGGCAAATGTCCGCGAATAAAATTTACCGCCCGGTTTTAGAACTCGATGTGTTTCCCGGTACATTCGTTGGGCTGACTCAAAAGAATTGCAGGAGATGGCTTGGTTATCGATAACCGCATCAAATAGATTATCAACATAAGGAAGTTCAAGAATGTCGCCGATCCTGATTTCACCATTCCAGTTGGGAACCTCTTGGTCCAATCTGGCTTTGGCCTTGTGGACCGCCGTTGAGGAACCATCTATTCCTTCCACCGTAAAACCTTCCCGTGCGATATACCACAAGTTTGCTCCCGGGCCGCAGCCGATTTCCAATATCCGCACATCTCTACGATCGACAGCGCGGTAAAAGTTTCTTGCCACGAAACGTATCAAATCTTCACCAGGATACTTGCCCCATTCACTGTTTCTAAACACTTCATCCCATGCGGAGTCCCACCCCATGCGAATCCCTCCTAATAACGATAGAACAGCACTCGATCCGGCGATTTTCCGCGTTCTTTCTTCCATTCTTGCTTCCATCGCTCATAGATATCCGGAAGGAATACTGTCTTGCCGATCATAAAATCACCCTCAAGCTTAGAGAATCCTTGTTTAAAAAATAACAGTGAATTGTCCGATAAGCCGTTGGTGCCCCCGCCCAAGTGAAGCCAATTGAAACCTCGCTCCTTGAGCGACACAATGGCTTCATGCATGAGAGAAACCATGGCACCGGCCTGCTTACCCAATTGGTTCGAAGCCCCAAGCAAATATTCAGCCCCTTCGGCTCCTAGAGGGAATACGGCAGCTGCCACAACTTCTTCCCGCAGATAAGAAGCTAAATAGAGAGAAGGCAGGGACTTGAAGAGTGCGTCGAAATACGCGGCAGGAAAATGGTAGAAGGATTCGGCTTCAAGTTCGTGCATCAGCTCCGAGTAAATAGCAGGAAACAAAGCGGCGAACGTATCCCTGTCCACTACACGTGTCTGGACTTCCTGACTGATTGCTTGTTTCAGCTTTCTTTTGGTCAATTGCCGATAGCCGCGGCTTGGATCCTCATCGTTTAAATTCACGATAACGGTTGTTCTGTCGACCCATGCTTGTCCACTATATATATCGGCATTTTGGATAACAGGATGAAATCGAATAAATTCAGCTACGACTCCCGTCTCGATACACCATTTGGCATATCGTTCGTTCGCTCTGCGAAGGAAGTCCGGATCTCTATTCGAGGAAACAGGCCCGCCATATCCGTATGGAGATTGTATGTCATAATGCTTCGAATTTGCGATTCGGGACAAATGAAAACCATGTATCCATTTATCCCTGCCCTCTATATACGCGAACACAACGGGCTGCAGCTCCGGATCTCTAGCGGCATCGGCCCATATGTAGTCGGGGTGAAGCGTCGGAATTTGCAGCGGCGCCGGCAGCTCCTGAAACAACCGAACAGCTTGTTCACGTCCCAAGAGCATGCGGGTCAATCACCTCGTCTTCCTCGTAATCGCGATTCGCCGAGATACCCAAATATTCCCAATAACGCATCGGGGAAACACCGGTGCCCGGCCTCTTTGCTGTCAAATTATATTCTGAGAACAATTCCCCTTTTCGGATCGGTACGGAAGCGACCAGACTCTTTCTCACAATGCCTAGATTCTTTTGTTCACTGGCAGCGGGAACCTTCACGGATCGTCCTATGGCAGCCTCAGTCTGACGAATACCTTCGATCATGCGCTTCAAATCGGACGGCTCTAAGGATGCCTGGTGATCGGGACCAGGCAATCGGCGGTCAAGTGTGAAATGTTTCTCGATGACTCGCGCTCCGCGCGCTACCGCGGCAATCGGAATAGCAATTCCGTCCGTATGATCCGATAAACCGGTCTTCAAACCGAAGGCTTGGGCGAACGTGTCTATTACACGTAAATTCACATCGTCAAAAGGCGTCGGATACTCGGTCGTACAGTGCAGCAGCGTCACTTTTTCCTGAAGCAGCCTTTGTCCTTCAGAAGAATAATAGGCCTTCATAAAATGATCGGTTGTCGGAAGGCCGTTTTGACCCATGTAACCGAAAGCAAGCACCGCAAGCGCCGACTCCACCTCACCGAGAGTGCACATTCCGGTTGATAGAATGATGTCTACACCTGTGCGTGCAATTTGCAGCAGCAAAGGTGCATTCACCACTTCGCCGGATGGAATCTTAACCGTTTTCAACCGAAAGTAATCGGTAAGCATGGCTGCACTTTCATGGTCGAAGGGAGTCGACAAAAATTCAATGCCCTCCTGCTTGCAATAGGCAATGAGCTCGGCATGAGCTTCCTGGTTCAGCTCAAGCTTTTTCACCATGTCGAATTGGGATTCTTCCTTGTCCGTCGATACCGTTTGATACTCCGCCTTGGGTGCATGACGGCTGATCTCGTTCTCCGTTTTGAAAGACTGGAACTTCACGGCATCCGCGCCTGCCTCCAGGGCAGCGTCAATCAACTGCTTGGCCATTTGCAGAGAACCGTTGTGATTCACGCCAGCCTCCGCAATGATATATGTTCGAACGCTCACTGGATGACCTCCTTGAGAAGCATGAAGGCTTCAGCCGCATGCACACCTGCAGCAGAGCCTCTATAACGAGCCAAAGCTTCCATGCTCACTTTGCTTCTTGGAAAAGGAAATTCTGCGATTTCCGAATCAAAGGTTTGCATGATGGACCACTTTCTATCCATGAAATCACTAATGTTTACATATACATTGGGACGAAATCCATTGGCATCCGGATTTAACCCGAACTCAGTCTCGGAAAGCGTTTCATAAGCCAGAACTTTTCTCACAAAAGGATACCTGAACCACTTCGAACAGGAGATCGCCGCATCAAAGACGTATTTATGATCCGAGTGTACGTCGCCGCGATAAGGCACATAGACGGTGTCAGGTTCGACAGCACGGAAAACTTCCGCCATATCCTGCACCAATTCTCCGAAAGGAAGCTCATCCAATTTGGTCGTCGGTTTATGTAACGAAAACGTTCGGCGAAATGGGTAGAGACGAGCGACTTCCGCAATCTCCCGGTCCCTTTCCGCCACTCTTTCCGAAGTATATCCCGAGTTGACGTCAATCCCCGTTACGATCAACCAATACACCTCGTCGCCCGACTCGATATGCTTAAGCAGCGTACCTCCGCAGCCCAACGTTTCATCATCAGGATGTGGTGCGATAACCAAAACTTTTTTCATAGGTAAGCTCCCTCCTTCGGGATGTTCGTTAACCCATGCTCCGTAAGGCGAATGACCCCTTCTCCACATTTGACCCACAAGATATGACCTTCTATACGCAACACTTTTCCCGGCTCAATATGGGAACGTCTGTCTTCAACAACAGCTACGTCGCTCTTCCACACTTTCACTTCTTCGCCTTGATACATAAAATGGGCGCCAACGTATGGTCTTGTTAATCCTCGAATCAGGTTATAGATGGAATGGGCAGACATGCGCCAATCGATCTGCCCGTCGGCCTGTCCCCGTTTTCTCCAGACGTTGGCTGATTGATGGTCTTGCGGCGTTCGCCGATAGCGGTCATCCCTGAGCAGTACCGTGAACTCTCGAATTTGCTCCAAAGCAACTGCGGTCATTTTACGGTAGAGAGAAGCAGCGTCGTCATCCTGGGCGATCGGCAATCGAGCCTGATGTAGCAAATCCCCGTTGTCGGCACCTTCCCCCATGAAAAAAAAGGAAGAGCCCGTCTCGCTCAATCCAAGTACCAAGGCCCATATCAACGGATGCCTCCCCCGATTGGCCGGAAGCAGCGTCGGATGATAACCGATGACACCCAGTCTGGGTATGTTCAATATTTCTTGGCTCAGCAAATAGGACCAACCGAAACAATAGACAACATCAGGACTCCAGCTCCGTATCTGTTTGGCCATGGATGATTGATCGTTGCCCGACGCAATTAACACCGGAATGCCCTTTGACTCCGCCAGTTCCTTTAAGCTGCGGAAATCCGAATTAAAATCCGACTTTTCTCGGGTGATAACACCCGTAATCCGTATCCGATCCTTCAGAGGCAACGTTAATAGTTCGGTAAGAGCATCATAACTGAATTGTACGCAACCGATGAAAACGATCTTGAGTTCATTCATTGGGTTCATCCCTCGTAAAAACGTTTCATCAATATCCTGTCTAACGGATACGATTTCACGATCTCTTTGATGCGCGGCGCCGTATCACCATTGCCGTACAATGAAGTCATATCTTGAAGCCCCTCCTGAAACGAAGGCGACAAAGCTTTCCGAATCGCACAAGAAATTTCGTCTGCCGAATCCCCGCATTCAAGGACAGATCTAGACTTCATGCGTCCCTTCTGTCGATCCCCGATATCGACGGTCGGCTTTTTGAACATCGGCACCTCGATCACACCGCTGGAGGAATTTCCAATCACTGCGTCGACATGCTGAATGGCACTCAAATATCGCAATTGGCCCATGGACACGAACGAGACGCATCGATCCTTGTGACGAGCTGCGTATTGATCGATCATTTCCCCGATGATGCGGCCGTCCATGTCAGAATTCGGTTTTGTGAAAATGATGTGAGCTTTCGGAAACTGATCGAGCGCATGCAGTAAATCAGCAACTAAATCGGACGAATCGCGCTGCGCCAGCGTCAAGGGATGATACGTTACCAAAAAGTTCAGCGGGCCTAACCGAAAATCGATGGACTTCTCGAACGACTCCCTGTCTAGCAGTTGCAGCTTTTTTATATTATCCAGTCCTACAGCACCTACATTAAATACACGATCCGGCTGCTCACCTAAGCGAATAACGCGTTCTCTGTACTTCTCTGTAGCGGTAAAATGCAAATGGGACATTTTCGTGATGGAGTGACGGATCGCTTCATCGATTAAGCCTTCCGTACTTTCCCCGCCATGCAGATGGCACACCGGAATATTTGCGATCATAGCCGCTTGAACGGCAACCATAATTTCATAACGGTCACCGAGAACCAGAATCAAATCCGGCTTCAACAATGCGAATACATCAGCAAAGCCGATCAATCCCAGACCCATGGATTTGGAAATGCCGACGGGAGTATCGCTGGAGAGCAACATTTCCACTTTGGCATGGATAACGAAGCCGTCTTCTTCCATTTGTCGATAGGTCAGTCCGAATTCCGGGGACAAATGCATTCCGGTCGCTACAAGCTGCAGAGTCAATTCCGGATCGTTCTCGATCTCCTTCAAGAGCCAGTACATCAGCCCATACTCGGCACGGGATCCGGTAATCACACAAATTTTTCTCATTACTCTTCTCCTGCGCAGTTGGGACTGCTCGGTATATTAATGATCCGTTTTGCCAATTCCTCGGTTACCGGGAGAGGCATGGATGGGCTGGATTCATAAATCTTCAGCTTATGCATCGGAGTCCAGACAGGACGTGTCATTAACCCCGACTCATTCGTCCTGCGCAGTATCTCATTGCGTAAACCTATATCGGGTGAATCCAGCATGAGCACCTGCAGCCAGTAGTTGCTCTGTGCAAACTCCGGTTCAATAAACAGTCGAATCCCAGGAACTTTTGCAAATTCCCCAAAATATCTGGCCGTCAATTCTCTTTTCCTGTTGAGGAAGGACGGAAGTCTTTCAAGCTGGCCATAACCTAAAGCGGCGTTCAAGTTCGGCATCCGGTAATTATAACCGATCTGATCGTGATCGAAATTCCACGCATGAGGCAGCTTAGCTGTAGTCGTCAAATGTTTGGCCTGCCTGGCGAGTGACTCATCTTGCGTTAATATCGCACCGCCCCCGCCGGTCGTTACAATTTTATTACCGTTAAAGCTAAGTGCAGCCAACCTCCCGAATGTGCCGGTATGCCGCCCTTTATACCAAGATCCCAGAGACTCCGCGGCATCTTCTACCAGTACAAGGTTAAACCGTTCGCACAATTGCACGATCGGTTCGAGATCGACCGGATGTCCGAATGAATGCATAGGCACGACCGCCTTGATAGGCCGGCCGGTGTGTCGATTGAAGCTTTGTTTATCTCGATTGATTACGATATCAGACAAATATTGTTCCAGCTTGTTTACGTCAATTCCCAACGTGACTTCCGAAACATCCGCAAAGTGAGGAATGGCCCCGCAATAGCTGACGGCATTGGCAGACGCCACGAAAGTCAGCGAGGGAACGATCACTTCGTCGCCGGCGTTGACTCCGGCAAGAAGCAGGCAGATATGAAGAGCGGCCGTGCCGTTCACGACCGCTACCGCATATTTTGAACCCGTATATTCGGCCAACCGTGCCTCGAATGCTTCAACATATTTACCGGCCGATGAAACCCATCCGGTATCCAAGCAGTCTTTTACATACTCCCATTCGTTTCCACGAAATTCAGGCTGGTGCAACGCAGCCAGTTGCGGATTTCCTTCAATAGCATTTCGAATGGCGGCTACAACGACATCCGCCTGATGAAATGGATCAGCGCTCATGTCCTTGTCCTCCTTCGAATTAAATATTATAGATTTGGTCTTTATACCTTCCGCGATTCTCGGGGTTAAGAAACCAGTCAATCGTTTCAGTCAGTCCGCGTTTTAATCCTTCCACCCCGGCGAAAGCCGGCTTCCAGCCGATTAATTCCGCAGCTTTCCGGTTATCCGCCCACAAACGTTCCACTTCACTCAGCGCCGGGCGAAGCCGTTGATCATCCGTGATTAATTCAGCATTCGTTCGCATAATATCTTGAATCAGTCGTACCGTATCGCCGATCGACACCTCGTAGTTACTTCCGATATTGATTTCTTTCCCCGCGCTTTGATCGGAATTCAGAAATGCGATAAACCCGTTCACAGTGTCTTCCACGTAATTGAAATCACGAGTCGGATGGAGAGAACCGAGCTTCAGCCGTTCACTTCCCGCTGCCAGTTGTGTGATGATAGTAGGAATGACGGCGCGAGCGGACTGACGGGGCCCATACGTGTTAAATGGGCGGATAACGCCAACCGGCAAACCGAAAGATCGGTAAAACGAAAGCGCCATCTGGTCAGCGCCGATTTTGGACGCCGAATAGGGAGATTGACCTTGAAGCGGATGCTTCTCGTCTATTGGTACATACAGAGCGGTACCGTACACCTCGCTGGTCGAAGTGTGAACGACTTTACGAATCCCATGCTGTCTGGCCGCCTGAAGAATATTCAACGTTCCTTTAATGTTCGTGTCTACATATGTGTCCGGCGAATGATAGGAGTAAGGTATCGCGATCAATGCGGCCAGATGGAGGACCGCATCACAGCCTCTCATCGCTTCCGAAACGCCATGTGGATCTCTGACATCACCGGAAAACACTTCGAAATGACCTTGGACGTCTTCCGCACAACTATCCAGCCAACCCCAAGAGTTGAAAGAATTGTACAGGGTGAAAGCTCGGACTTCATAACCCCGGCGAACCAACGCCTCGGTCAAATGCGAGCCGATGAAGCCGTCCGCCCCTGTCACCAATACTTTGCGATAATCAGTCATCTTGCACTCCTTATCTGGAAAGCTCATGCGCGGCGAGTTGTGCCTTCTCTTCTACACGACCAATGGCTTCCTTGACGATCATATCTAACTGAGGTAGGCATTGCTTCATAGCTTTTATCAAGGGATCCAGCACTTCACAAAAAAGATCAGCCTTTCGTACGGTGTCTTTTTCTTGCGCCAGTTCCGGCAAGTTACGATCATATTCCCGAACATCGTCTGGAATCACGACACCAATTAGCGCGGTGAACAGTTCGTCCGTTACGATTGGCCCCCAAATATCCTCGATTTCTACCATTGTATCCAGCGCTTTTCTTGGCTTTTTCCTAGCCTGTTCACGAAGGGGTCTAAGTTTATTTTGGATATGCGTCATGTCCTTTTCCAATTGTTCGAACCTCCCGGAGATTCGATACAATCGATCTTTAATTTCAGTCCTCCGTGTCTCACTGTACTTCTCAAGATGCTCAGACATCGCTTGCTCCAACAGATCAGGCGCAACGGCCTTATTTTTCAAACGCTGTAAAACACGTTCCATTGGTTGAAATTCCGTGTTCTTGATTTTAGCTCCCCATCGTGAACAGTTGATAAATTTGACGTCGGGAAAATTGCTAAGAAATTTTTCAATCTCCCTTAGAGTCACCCGCATCATATCATTCGTGCGGTTCATTCCGCCTTCCACATTCTCAACCTGCATTTCCGCATGTTTCAACCGGAAGTCGTTTTCTGCCTGACTTACGTGTTTTGCACCGGGAGAATACATATGATCTCGCGGATATGACAGATCCTGACCTGTTAAAATTACTTCTGTGCACCCCATATAAATGGCGGCTTGTATCGCCGGACCGGTTACGGATGGAGGGGAACTAAACACGGGGTCGTCGCTTGTCCAACCCATCAGATAGCGGTTGGTCATATCGCCATTGAATAAAAAGTGAAACAATTTGTTCTTGTCCGCAATGATTTTATGATTTACCAGAGGAGCAAACAAAAAAGGAACATCGTTCACACTCAGATGTTTAAAGGCGTTATAGTTTTCTTCCGACCCGTCTATCGACACGATTAGATGAGGGGTGATTCCAAAATGCTGCAAAGACTGTATAGAAGTACCTGCCGCAATGATCAAAGCATGATTTTTTAATTCTCGGAGAAGTTCGATATCCGGTTCTAGAGATGGACCCGCTCCGACAACGACCGCGGTCATTCCTTTCAATTTTCCGCGTAAACCTCTGATGGATGGTGTCTCTAATACGTGCGCAAGATTATACACCTTGTTTGCGAGCCACGGCAATCCATAATGGGTTCTGGTTCTTGATGATATTTCATAAAGCATGAGAGCGGTTTTCGCGTCCTCAAAGAATTCCAGCTTTTTACGAATATCCAATTTGTCGTAAATCGGAATAGATAAGACCGCCGTATCTCCTTTTTCGTTACGCGCAAACTGAGCAAGGCTTTCATCTCTTACGACATCATTCCATCCGACGATAAACTCTTTCACTTTCATTTTAGAGAATAAATACTCGAGATCAATCGCTCGCATAGCGGCAAGCAATACTTGCTCATCCGGTTCGAAAATGACAAACCGATACTCCGGATTTCTACGCGATAGTTCTAACAGGTGATAACCGAGTCCGAAACCGTAAATCAACACATTCTGTTTATGATCAACAGTTTCGGACACGGAATCACACCATCGAATCGCTTCGTACTCGGGGTCATATCTGCTATACATAGCGATCGCTTTACCGTCAGATGACGTCACCGTCAGGTTAGGAAGACCGGTACGAGCATAATCAATCCTGTAATTACGCGGGTCCGGTTGTATATTGTGTACAGATTGATATACGAATTTATGGTGCTGCAATAAGTACGCGAGGTTGGCGGTAAATCTGCTTTCTTCAACCTCCCTCGTTTCGCCAAGCGAGATCGCTAACTGATGAAATAACGAAGTGAAATCATGCTTAATATTATCTGCCGCTTGTATGTACTCTTCCTCATCCATATGACCATTCATGGCATTAAAAACGCCCATCATGTTAGACAGAAAGCTTTCGAATGCCGGATAAAGAGGCGCATGTAACTCACTGTTTGCAACGTGCGTAGACACTGCATTCACCGATTTATACAGGTCGTCTATTCCTTGCAGCAACTGACCAACTTCGTGCCACGTTTCCTGATTAACCTGTACGTAAAGCAGATCGGAAACACTCTTACAAGCTTCAATCAATTGCGGTATAAAAACTCTTATATCATCCAAAATCGGTTCGATTTCGATGGTCGGGCTATTCATCGCTATTCCTCCAAATATGCTCTTAAAATGAAATAAACGCGACTATACACAACCTCAAATCAGTCGCGTTTCTTCACGCTTGATCGATGTAATTTATTGTTTCCTGTCGAACATAAAGCTGTCGGAATAGTCGGTAAGTTGATAAGCGGATTTTTGTTTCTTCGCAGCTTGCAGAAGGGTTAATCCTTCCGCCGCCTGATCTTTTAAACTCTGCATATGCTGTAAAATGACCGCATCATTTCGTAAAATCTCTTGAATCATTTTCTTTTGCTCCGGTGTTACGCCGCTTGCCAATTCTATCGCTTCGGTAAGAGATTGGCGAAGATCCACAAGTTTTTCATACCGTTCATAATCAGCTGACGCATCCAACGTACCGAGAGATTGGGACTCGGCTAAGACAAGCTTCAGAAGTTCATCCATGACCGGTTTCCTTGCTGACGGTTTGAGTCTGGGGCTGGGGCTTAGCCGCTTGAGACCAAGCCTCTTTCAACTCCATCAAATAAGACAGAACTTCAACGGCAGGCTGTTTCGATTTTTTGGTGTTCGCCTGGATCAGTTGATGCGTCATATATTCATAGATTCTGGCCAAATCGGTCGATATCGGATACTGATAATCCAGAGAGGCAGTCAATTCATTGATAATCCGCTGAGCCTTGATGAAGTTCGTATTGGCTTTCTCAATATCCCGGTTGTCTATGCCATCAATCGCGTGTTTCACAAACCGGATGGCACCTTCATAGAGCATCAGCACCAGCTGGGCTGGCGAAGCAGTTTGTACGGAGGATTGCTGATATTTCTGAAGCGGGCTGTAAATCATTCTGTTCACTCCTCTTATTGCGTCGCTCCGAATAAGCTGCTGGATTGCGATTGGTATCGGTTCATTGCGGTTTCCATTGCGGTAAATTGCTTATAATATCTTGTTTCCAACATCGTCATTCTGGAATTTTCGTCATCTATGCGCCTATCGAGTGATTTGAGCAATTCGCCCATCGTGCTGTCCACTTTAAAGGGAATGCTTTTGTCGGTACTATAACGATTTGTGCCCGCTTTGGCCGACAATTCATTCAAAGCCGCCATCATAACGTCCGATAAACGGTTAAACAAGCCGTTATCCGGGTTGGTCGGTTGAATTTTTAAAGACGCATCCGTCTGTTTCGTCGGTTGAGTGAAGTAACTGAGCACTTCATCGGGGTTTGCTTCGATTGCGGCACGCAATTTGGCCTCATCTTGGATGACAAGTTTGCCGCGATCCTGCCAAGGCCCAGTTGTGATACCGTATGAGACCATATTTACTTGCTTGCTGTTTATGGTTACATCAGTAACGCCTGCAAGCCGTGCATCATTGACCAATTTCGAAAGTGTGCTGTCTCGGCTCAAAAGACCGCTTTTGGCTTTTTCTTCCCACAAGGCGATCTCGTTATCTTTCATCGCTGTCTTTTGATCGGCCGTCAATGGAGTGTATTTACGGAAACGCTCTTCGTTCAATTTTCCATTTATCGTATCCAGCAAGCTGTTATAATCCGATATAAAAGACTTGATGGTATCTAGGATTTTATTTGTATCGGTGCCGACATTCACCGTCGAGATTGACCCGAGAGATTTCGCATTGACGGTAAGCTCCACACCATTAACGGTGAAGGTATTGTTACTTTGCGTGGTCGTGATTCCATTAATTGCAACTTTAGCGTCTACACCCGGCGCAGTATCCGTTAGTTTAAACCGGCTGAAAAAGGCATCCGACACGTCGACTGTCGCTGCGGATCCGGTTAATTTTTTCGTTACGGACATTTTACCTGAAGCTTCGTCGAGAAAAACGTTTGATTGTACTCGTGTATCTGCGTTGATCTTACCGATCGCCGTTCGAAGCGTATCATTTTTATTTACGACGATATTAAAGCCGTTCATCGTGATATTGAAGTTTCCGCTGGCATCCACCGCTCCAGCCGCTGTCGGGGTGAAACCGAGAGCATCCAACGTCTGGCTCCCGTCGATCGCTGTCGTAGTCTGGGTAGCACCCGTTCTGGCGTATGCGGCGGTTGCGACAACTGAGACGTCAACTGTCATCGTTCCCGATAATGCTCCGGGCAGCGCTTTAGCGCTGACGGCCGAAGTATTGCCCGTAATGTTAGCCTGTTTGGCATTGAGGTTGCTTTCCAAACCATAATTAAACAGTTTATTGTTTCTAAAATCGACGAGCTTCGTATTGATATCCCTGTACTGATCACGCTGCCACTCAAGTGTGGTTTTTTGCTGGTTCAGCTTATCCAGAGGAATTCTTTTGGCTTTCATCATTTCTTTGACCATCGCGTCAATGTCCATACCGGAAACAAATCCTGAAATTCTCATGTTATCGCCTCCCGCTTATACTTTCTCGTCGATCAATATGCCGGCGAATTCCATCATCTTCACGACCAGATCCAACGTTTTCTCCGGCGGAATTTCACGAATCAATTCCCCCGTGTCTTTGTTGAACACTTTGACGACTACCGTATTTGTTTTTTCATGCATTTTCATTTCAAACGACGTCGTCGGGCCTTCCAACGCCTTGATCGCCCGATCAATCGCTTTAATCAACTGTTCCTCGCCGATGGAGATTTTAACTCCTTGCAATTCCGCATTCTGCATCTCTTTGCCTGTATGAACCAGCTTGACTGCTGAATTCGCGGTAACGGAACCATTCGTTTGAGGACCGGTTCTGATCATAGGTGTCTGTTGGAATTGCGCTTGCGTAACGTTATTGCCCGACTGAACGTTCATCTGACACACCGCCCTTTGGCTTCATACCTTTTATATCGACGATCGCCTTTATAAAATTTAGTACAAAACAAAAAGAGACCTTAGCTGAGCTAAGGTCTCTGAAACGATCATTCCAACGATTAACGCAACAAGGAAAGCACGCCCTGCGGTTGGGAGTTGGCTTGAGCAAGCATCGCCTGCGAAGCTTGCAGCAAGATGTTGTTCTTCGTGAGGTTAACCATTTCTTTCGCCATGTCCGTATCGCGGATACGGGATTCGGCTGCGGTCAGGTTCTCTACTGTCGTGCCCAGGTTGTTGGAGGTGTATTCCAGACGGTTTTGCTTCGCACCGAGGATTGCACGTTCTGTGGATGTGCGATCAATTGCATTCTCAACTGCTGTCAATGCCGACCCGCTGCTCAGACTCACGATTCCGGTAGTGGAAATCCCTGCAATCGCAATCGTTTGAGTACCGTCATCGATTTGAATCGTAGCGCCGGCCGTAATGTTTACGCCGTTAAAAGTCGTATTGCTGATAATGCTGTCAATTTGCGCGCCGAGATCATCCAGCTCGGTGCTGATGTTCGTTTTGTCGCCGGCCGAATAGGTTCCGTTAGCTTGTTGAACTTTCAGCTCTTTCATACGGGAGAGCATCGAGCTTACTTCGTTCATCGCGCCTTCAGCCGTTTGAACGTAAGAGATACCGTCTTGCACGTTACGCTGAGCCATTTCCAGGCCGCGGATTTGTCCACGCATCTTTTCAGAAACTGCCAAGCCTGCTGCGTCGTCTGCCGCACGGTTGATGCGAAGGCCGGAAGAGAGCTTTTCCATGCTCTTTCCAGCAGCCGTCGTATTCAGGCCCATGTTACGGTGCGTGTTTACTGCAGAAATGTTGTGGTTAATGCGCATGAGTAAATTTCCTCCTTGAAATAAGGTTCATCCACATCCGTGTGGATTTTTTGCAGGTTTCGTTCGGCCGCCCGGAACCTGCTACATCTTTATATCGGCTAATTATTCAAAAGCTTTATAGTTTCATTTATTTCTTGCAAAAAACAAGGAGACCTGGGATAAACCCAAGCCTCCGAGATATTTGTTCCAACGATTAGCGGAGCAAGGACAGAACGCCCTGCGGCTGGGAGTTGGCTTGAGCAAGCATCGCTTGCGAAGCTTGCAGCAAGATGTTGTTCTTCGTGAGGTTAACCATTTCCTTGGCCATATCCGTATCGCGAATACGGGATTCAGCTGCAGTCAGGTTCTCAACCGTCGTGCCCAAGTTATTAGAAGTGTACTCAAGGCGATTCTGCTTCGCACCGAGAATAGCGCGTTGAGTCGAAGTATTGGTGATGGCAGTCTCGACGTCAGCCAAACTCACTGAGCTGTCCAAGCCAACGATACCGGTTGTCGCAACTCCCGCGATTGCGATGGTTTGGCTGCCGTCATCGATTTGAATCGTAGCGCCGGTGGTGATGTTTACGCCATTAAACGCGGTGTTACCAATGATGCTGTCGATTTGGGAGCCCAAATCATCCAGTTCGGTGCTGATGTTCGTTTTGTCGCCGGCCGAATAGGTTCCGTTAGCTTGTTGAACTTTCAGCTCTTTCATACGGGAGAGCATCGAGCTCACTTCGTTCATCGCGCCTTCAGCCGTTTGAACGTAAGAGATACCGTCTTGCACGTTACGCTGAGCCATTTCCAGACCGCGGATTTGTCCACGCATCTTTTCAGAAACTGCCAAGCCTGCTGCGTCGTCTGCCGCACGGTTGATGCGAAGGCCGGAAGAGAGCTTTTCCATGCTCTTGCCAGCAGCCGTCGTATTCAGGCCCATGTTACGGTGCGTGTTTACTGCTGAAATGTTGTGGTTAATGCGCATGTAAATTTCCTCCTTGAAATAAAGTTCATCCACATCCGTGTGGATTTTTTGCAGGTTTCGTTCGGCCGTACGAGACCTGCTCAATTACTATATCGGCTTAATGATCAAAAATGTGAGAACAATTTTCCTTAACTCTTTGTTTTTTCGATCAATTTATGAATCAACTCGATTTCCGGGTTCGCTGCTTCCTGATTGGTCGCGGTAACGGAATCGATCAGCTCTTTCCGCAAGACTTCAATATCCCGCGGCGCACTAATGCCTACCTTTACGGTTTCGCCGTCGACTGCAAGAATGGTGATCTCTATTTGGCCCTGGATGACAACGGCTTCGCCTATTTTTCGAGAAAGTACCAGCAATTTCGATCCTTCCTTTCTATTTCACCGTATCATCCGCAAACAACCGGCACCTGGTGGTATAGCTTGATTTAGCCAGTACAACTTGTTTTCCTCTTCGATTGGAACGATTGATCACGATTGGCGCAACCAGATTTGTCGTCGCTTGTTCCAATTTATCTTTAATGGCTACAATTGTGCGCACGGCGGCATGCTCCGGAGACTCAAGTTTCAATTCTTCCTTCGCAGCTTCCGGCAGTTCAAATTCGTAATCCGAAAAAAATTCAAAAGGATCGATGACGATAAAGGCCAAATTTCCATCTTCAACCGACTGCAGATAAGCAAATGGCGCATGTTCATCAACCGTTATAAGCGTGTACAATTGCAGTTGTTCGTATCCGGGAATGCCTTTGTTGAAATGGAAAATTTGTTCGTCTAGAACTTCTATTTCACCGAATCGTACGGTATTGAACTTCATGAGATCTCCTCCAGCAGGTGTAAATATTAATAGCTATAGAGCGCACATACTCGCCTATAGCTATTAAAACTCACGTCATGATATCAATGGTAGGGGGCGTAATGGTCACGCTGGGATACTGCGCCATGTAAACCTTCACTGCGCCTCTCTGAAATTGGATGTCCGGAGAATGGGTCTGGATATCCACACGAATGCTTCCCGGCTCGACCTGCAAGTTTAATTTTCTTGGAATAAAGCTGATGTCGACATTGTCGGGTGAAGCGAAACCGAATATTTGCAAAGCGGGTGGACCTTTGACGTATTCCTCAAGGGCAATTTGCGCAATTGGATTCCCCTTCACTCTCAGATCGCCCATTCGATTACCTTTTTCGACAATATTCTCGATATTCTGGTACCCAATGTTTTTAAATTGCGAATAATACCGTTGGTTGAATGCCTCCGGCTTTCCGCCGTTCAATGCGTCCCATGTTCGGCTCTGATCGATGACGAGTTCACCAGGTCCGTTATCCGCGGTCATGACCGGCGGGTGGGTTTCGGCACGAATTTCTGCCGGCTTACTTGTGATCTCGTAACGTCCCGGCTGTGACTCAATGCCGATCATTCCTCTTTGCGAATGGATGGATATTTGAGAAATCATAGCCGATTCACCTCACGCCTGTTATCTCAGGAAATCAACCAGTGTCGGCGCGATAATTTTGGAACCCACAGCTAGTGATGCTTGATAAACACTTTCGTTCACTTTGGATTGGATGATCAATTGTTCAAAATCCGCATCTTCGGTCTTGGATTGCAGAGATTCCAAGTTAATGCTTAAATCCTTCAATCGGCCCTCGACTAACTGCAGCCGGTTCGTTCTAGCTCCAACTTCCGCCTGCTGAGTCAACACTTTATCCAATCTGGACTCAAGCAATGGAATTTGTGCACGTACACCTGCATAGTTAGGCGCTTGTAAATTGGCAATTAAGTTATCAAGAACGACGAATGCATTGTCACTCTCGTTTTTGGGTGCAGGTATACCTGGAGGCGGATAGCCGAACACCTCGTTACCGCTTAAATTAACGGTCATGGTAATGCCTGAGTTGATAATGTAATCCAGATTACCATTGTCGGTGATGGAAGCTATCGGATTGGTCGGATCGAAAGGCGGCTTATCTGTGAATTGACCGTTAAACACATATTTCCCTTTCAGCTGGCTGTTCGAGATATCCACCAGCTGTTGTTTCAACTGCTGCATCTCTTTTGAAATGTTTTCGAGCGCGACGTCGGGATTGGTTCCGGTTGAACCCTGTACTGCGAGTTCCTTGGCGCGTTTCAAAACATCGCTGATCTGGGACATCAGCGTATCGTTGAATTCGAGAAAGGAAGTCGCAGAATCCACATTCGATTGAAAACGCTCGTTGATCGACAATTCACTGCGGTAACGAAGAGCATAAGTAATCCCTACGGGATCGTCGGAAGGGCGATTGAGATTGCGTCCCGTCGACAGTTTCTCTTGCAATTCTGATGATCTGCTTAGATTCGTGTTGATGTTCCGTAGAAGCTGAGATGTTAACGTGCCTTGAGTAACGCGGCCAACCATAAAACGCTCCCCTTCCTCAATCAAATTTATCTGCCGACTACACCCGTGCTATTGATGATTCTGTCCAGCACTTGGTCGATCGTGGTCATAAACCTAGCTGCGGCATTATAAGCATGCTGAAATTTGATCATGTTCGCCATCTCTTCATCGAGTGAAACACCGCTGACGGATTGACGCCGTCCGTCCACCTGCTCTACTACCGTTTTGGCGTTCTCCGCCTGCCTGTGGGCTTCTTGAGTTTGAACGCCAAGCTGTCCGACCATGGACCGGAAATAGTCGTTTAGATTACCAGGAACGGCAGTGGCGGTGGAGCTCACCGAATTAAAATTAATTTTCGTATCATTAAATTGGGCGATCAGCATGGCCAAATCCTTGTTGCCTTTCACCACAGATTCCGTTGAGCCAACCATGGTCGTTCGCATGGAAGAGGCGATATTGGCAGCATCAGCCATAATATCCGGGCTGACGCGGATGTTACTGGCAGTTAGAGGACTCCCGTCTTTGGATACGAAAAACTTTCCGGCAGCGGCCAACGGATCTTTGGAGGTATAGCCCAACTGATGCAAACCGTTCAAACCATTAACGGTAACTGTCACTGCTGATTTTAAAGTTCTGGCCGAATCTGAATAGGTCACCCCGTCAAGAACCGTACCTTCGGGAAGAACCGCTCCGGCAGGGATTGTTACCTTGACCTCGCCTTCTACTATACCCTTGATGAGCGTGTCCAGCTGTTGTTGATAATCCGATACGTATTGATCTCGCGAAACAATCATTCCAAACAACTCGCCGCCGGTCAGGTCGCCGCCAAAACTGGCTTGAATCCCTTCCTCGGTCATGAGGGTGGGAGTACCATTGGCCACCAATACTTGCGCGCCCATGGAGACTTGATAGCCCGCAGGTGTCTCTTGAACACTGATGTTGGCCACCTTGGACAACTCGTCCACCAGCAAGTCCCTTTGGTCGCGCAAATCGTTTGCATTGTCTCCCAATGACTCAATCCGGCGGATTTGATCCGTTAAATTGGCTATGCTTTGGATACTCGTATTCATTTGAGCTACTTTAATTCCGATGTTTTCCGATAAATCCGATTTTAGATTTTCCAACTGTGTGCTGGTTTGGTTAAAGGCGTCTGTCAGCGATATCGCCGACTCCCGAACCAGCTTTCTGGCCGTGAGGTCTTCAGGATTCTCACTTAGATCGTGCCATGCGTTCCAAAACTTATCCAACACCGAGCGCAAGCCGGAATCGGAAGGCTCGTTTACAATCGTCTCCAACTTCTCCAACGTATCGGCACGAACGGACCAGGCACCTTGTCCTTGGGCTTCATTCCGAAACTGGCTGTCCAAAAACGACTCGCGGATTCGAGTAATCGAGCTGAATTCCACGCCAGTGCCAAGCTGTCCAGGTATCCCGGAACGCATCATCCCAGGAGCCTCCATAGGGCGTGTAGCATTCATGTTCACCGTCTGTCGGGAATAACCGGCCGTGTTGGCATTCGCCACGTTATGCCCTGTCGTTTGAAGAGCAGCCTGTTGGGTGAACAGGCTGCGTTTGGCCGTTTCCAAGCCCATGAAGGTTGATCGCATGAAAATACCCCTTTGTCTACGCTTTGGAATCGAATAAATTAGCCTTCGACTTGCCGCTTGAAGCGTCAGGTTTACTATAAGTAAAATCTTGCTCAAATGATCCCGTCAGCAGCTCGATGGAGAAATGATTGAATTCCAGCGCTTGTTCCGCGAGCCGAAGGTTGAGTTCGTTGAGCTGTTTGAGTTGTCCGAGTATTGAGACGAGACGATCAGTCAATTCGGTAAGCTTCAGTTTGTCGTTTGCACTCGTTAAGTAAGAGACAATATCCGAAACTTGAGGATTAGGATCACTCATGATCCCCAGTTGATCCAATAGCGCTCGTGCCGACTGAACACGCCGTTTCTCGGTCTCCGAGATTTGTTTCACGAGGCGGGATTCTTTGTTCGTCAATTCAATCAGCAGGTTCGTGTCGTCTTTCATAATCGCAAGCTGCTTCTTCTCCTCGAGA
This sequence comes from Cohnella pontilimi, assembly GCF_005049045.1. GTDB lineage: Bacteria > Bacillota > Bacilli > Paenibacillales > Paenibacillaceae > Cohnella > Cohnella pontilimi. The sequence continues at coordinate 307,788 of NZ_SUPK01000005.1, read as the reverse complement.
ACAAGCAGCTCTTCATGCTGCTGCAATAAAGATTCCACGGAGCCTATTAACGCTTGAACTGTCACACTTTCACCTTCTATCTCAAACTGCCGTTAGGGAAGGAGGAACGGAAGCATCTTCTCCGCGACTTTGCCGGCATCTACCTGATAAGTTCCCGTCGACACCGCTTCCTTCAGCTGCTCGATTTTTTTCGCTCTTTCCGGGCTGTTGACCTGGGCTTGGGACAGCATTTCCATAGCCTCGGAGGAGATATGCAGCTCGTCCTTCTGACTTCTGCGCGCGTTTGACTCCGTCCGCTGGTTCTTGGCCGACTGATATGGGTTTACCGCGCCCAGTCGATTGATATCGTTTATTTTCACGATGGGTCACCTCAACAAATATAAAGACCGATGATAGATATCTCTATTATCGGTCAATTCGTGTTATATGTTTAGACAATCTTTATTAACGATCTTTAACGCTCTTTGAAACGATTGCCAATTTGGTAGGCTCCGCCTGCCGCGTTGGCTTGTTGCTGCGGCGATCCTTTCGACAGGGATTCCGCAAGCTTCATCTGCTTCTGAAGGTCCGCTTTGCAATTTTCGCATAAATGGCCTTCACGAATCGGCTGCTCGCAGCTGTCGCAAGGATAGCTCATATTGGGAGCACCATCCATGGAAATGCGTCCTTCACGGATGAATTCCTTAATTTGACGGACACTCACGCCGGTCGCTTCCGAAAGGTCATGCATCGTGCAATGGTGCTTATTCTCTTTCAGATAAGCGACGCACGTTTCGTATTCCTTCTCCATGGTAGCGATGCAATTCGGGCAAACGTTGCGGGCTTGGCGAGAAAACAGTTTCCCGCAGCGAGGGCAGTTGGCCAAATTCATGAGGATCCTCCTCTATATAACGACACGTTTCAGTATGTTTTAGGGCTATTATACTAAAATCCACAGAAAAAATCATCGTTTTCTCCTAATTTTTTCCGTTCTAGGATCTGGCCCATAGAGCGCCATAAACTTCCGGTTCGGACGCGACCCCGGCTTCCGCTAGCGCATCCTTCAAGGCACGAGCACATTCGTTCACGGTACTGCCTGTCGTATAAATGTCGTCGATCAGCAGAATTCGAAACCGTGACACGCCTGCAAAAGGGATACGACCCATCACATCCCGGTCCGCAACAAAGTTTCCTTTCATATCGACAATACGGCTGCGACGTGTTTTCAGGCTTTGCTTCTCGGTATGCCGAACCCTTTGAAGCAGAGGCAAATAAGCGACGCCATACCATTGCGATAGGGAAACGGCCATTCTTTCCGCCTGATTGAATCCACGATCGTCGAGTCTTTCTTCTGCCAACGGAACAGCGGTTACAGCTTGAAAAATGTGAGCGGCGTCCCGTCCGCCCAACTCCGAGCACACCCGTTCGAAAGCCGCGGCCAGCATGGCGGCAAGAACAGGTTCAAGGCGCTCACTTCCCCGGTACTTATACAAGGCCAGCATGTCTCTCATCCGATCGTCGTAACGCACCGCACACCTGCAAAATGCCATTTGCTTGTCCTGTCTGCGCGGACAGTCCGGACAAAACTCGGGACGTCCGCAATATCGGCACACCGGTGCTCCGATCCACGGAATGCTGCTGCGGCAGCCCATGCATAATTGCTGTAAAATTTCACGGGCTGCGGGATGACGCACGGGTACCGGGACAGCATTCGAGCGGGCATCGGCCATTCGTCCACAAACTGTGCATTCACTCATTTCGGGCCGCAGCCACCGGCTCAAAGAAAACCGCATGGAGATCGCCTCCTCTACTCGCTCGATAAATAACCATTCCTTCGTGCATAAGCATTCATCTCTTTGATTTGCCTTGCCGCTTGCTTTTGTGTAGCGGTCCAAGCTGACGCCGCGAAGAATACCAGTCCCTCGGGATCGTCCGCCGAACGGCCGGCCCGGCCTGCCATCTGAACGAGTGAAGAAGCGTCAAATAGCGGTTTGTCGGCGTCCAGCACGAATACATCGCTCTTGGCGATCGTGACTCCCCTCTCCAGAATCGTCGTGGTGACAAGGATGCGAATTCTGCGATCGCGAAAAGCAGTCACTTTACCGCCTCGATCCGGATCCTGAGAGGAAGTGCCCTCTATCGTGTCCCGCTCCAGATCGAAACCGACGGCGCACCGTCGCAGGCACTGGACCAACGGTTCAATTTCGCGTATGTATGGAACGAACAGAAATAGTTGGGCTCCGCGCCGGACGGATTCTTTGATCTCTTTAAACAAGCGGGAAGGAATTCTCCGCCGTTGCAGCCATCGCATAATAGGCGGCACGGTTAGCCGTTTCGGAACCGGAAGCGGGCGGCGATGAAACCGGACAGGAACTCTGGCATGGGCGAGCTTCCCGCGTCTGGCTTGCTTCTGCAACTCGGACGGAGGTGTAGCGCTAAGCAACACCGTGGTGCCGTCCCGCTTGCGCGAGTTGGCTGCGGCAAAATGCAGCATCGGATCGTTGTGATACGGGAACGCGTCCAGCTCGTCAATGACGATCAAATCGAACGCTTGCCGGAACCGGATCAGTTGGTGTGTGGTGGCCACCGTCAAATCCCCTGCATCAAAACGGTCCTCACTTCCCCCGTACAAGACGGTATGGCGGAACTGCGGGAAGGCTTTGGCCAACCGGGGAGCCAGCTCGAGCACGACATCCCTTCGCGGTGTACCGATGGCAGCCTTGCCGCCGGCCGCAAGAACAGCATCCAGCAAGGGAAAGATCATCTCGGTTTTGCCCGCTCCTGTTACGGCCCATATCAGGAATGCCCGCGAATCCGAAGACGACGAAAGTTTCCAAAATGGAGACAGACTTCGTTTCCGTGGCTCCCGATACATAAACGCAAGCGCCGCTGCAGCCGCCGTGCTTTGCGCAGGACTAAGCTTCCATCGGTCAGCCAGCCTGTCAGCGGGAAGCTCACCTTCACGATTTAAGGGCCGGTCCGGCGCCGGCAGCCCCACAATCAGCAGCGCGCATTCCCGGCATCGCCCCATGGTCAAGCAAGCCTCGCAGTATGCGCACCAACGCCCGCAAGACGCACAGTGCGTGCGCCGCAATCGTTCCTCGCCGCTTCCACAGCGACCGCATCGCAAAGCTGCCGGCTTACCTTCTCCATGGCGAAGCCTGAAGCGGACCGGCTTTGAGCCCGCTGGCGTCACCGCCGGATACATCTGCACCGCACCGAGCAACGCCGCCAGCTGCATTACTTGCATAATTTCACCGGCGAACCCTCGCCCATCGCCGAGCATCGCCGTCAATTCGGCTTGCAACAAAGATTTCCCGCGCAGCCGCTCTGCCAGTTCCCGTGCTTGAACCGCCAATGCGCGACCTTGCTCAAACCCTGCCTCCGACACACTCTCATGGTCCCACAACTCTACCTCCGATTCCGCTCCGCTCCTTTCTGCCTCTCCAGCTTCCTCCCACGCCGCTCGAATCGCAGCCCGCATGTCATCCCCCATTGACGAACTATAACTGCCGCTCTTCCACAGTTCAGCCAACCGGGAACAAGCGGACTCCGCGATCCCAAGCGGCAGCCGCTCCTTCAGCGCGACCACCCCTTCAGGTCGCGCCGGCTTAGCCGCCGCCTGCTCCCCCCAACCAGCAACGACACCTTCTCGAAAAGCGACATTCTTCCAATATCGCTTATCCACTTCAGGAGCAACCGACCACCAAGCACGTCTACTATCTTTCGTTTCTACCGCATACACCAGCACCTTCATCCATTCGCCTCCCAACACCGCCAAAAATAAAAGCACACCCACCAACCGTCCGTTCAGACGATGGCGAGTGTGCTTCACCCGCTCTATGCATTTTTATGCTGTCCTTATTGTATGCGATTTCCACCATAGCGGCAACCCAGCGGCAGCCTCGCCAGATCTTCGCGGTTGGACAGCTCCACCCACACAATTTGCAGAGGCGACGCCACAATCCCTTGATCCGCCATTTGCCGGAGCATGCGCTCACGAGACATCGCTATGTCCCGATCCGTCTCCATCACCGCCGCATCCTGCTCATCTTCCGCTGCGGCCACCTCCGCGACGGCCGGCTCGCCCGCACGAAGCAGACGGATCTTATCGTATCCCCGGGCAAAAATCTCCGTGATTTTCCCCGTCTCGTCACACGAGTCTTCCAGTACGACCGTGATTCCGATATCCATCCCCGTATACCGTGAAAACCTTTGCAACGAACGAATGTACCATTCAATCTGCATCTGGTGATTTCCCGCGACCAGCACATAATGACGTTGACGCTCGTCCGCGCTTTGCCTCAACAATCGATGCGCCATTGCCGCGGCCGTCATATAAAAACCGACAATCCAAATCAATTCCGGAATCACGGCCGCCACCTCCTGTCGTTCTACAGCATTATATGCCGCAGCGAAAAAGGGCGTTCCGGCCTTTAGCGGACGGGCTGTGAGGAAGGCACAGTAAATCAAAGATTCATTTTTTTAAACCTTATCCCGCACCAACTTCCAAGCATACGCCTTAAGTTCATCTATCAGCTGTTGACGTATTGCATCATCCGTACTCAAATGAATACCGCAAACAAAACCTCCCGCATGCGGCTCTTGATGAGTAAGAATCCCATGAATAGAAAATTCAATCGACATAATTCGAAAATGCAATGTCAGCTCAATTTCATTGCCGCTAATGTGAAAGTCGTAATCGGTAAATATTTTGGCACCATGCAGGCTTACGTCAATAATCTCCATGTCGCCAAAATGACTTTCTATCATCTTCCCATTCATTTTCGTAATTTGAAACTCGCCCTTTAATGGTTCGCGAAATTCATAACGAAATGCTTCTTCCCGTCTACTAAAATGCATTTTGTCCCTCCACAACCGGAAAAATGTCCTCACAGATTAACTTTTTTCCTCAATCGTTTTGTTGCCTTTCCATTAAAAGGCATACGTTTCTCCTTATAAAGTGCATTGTCCGCATATTTTAAAAGACTCTTAACGGAGTCACCATGACTCGGATATAACGCATATCCGACACTCGATTTAATCAGGATGCTTTCATCCGTATTTGGAAACGTATAGGGCTCGATCAGCGCCTGTTGAAAACGATGGATGAATTGATGGATAGATTCCCTCCCATGAACGGCATTCATCACAACGCAAAATTCATCGCCGCCCAAACGACCCACAATTTCCGTATCACCTTTACAACTCAAAAGGCGGTTAGCGAATTCCTTCAATACAAGATCTCCAGCATCATGCCCATGCGAGTCATTAATCCACTTGAATTTATCTAAATCCATAATAAGGATTGCAAATTGTTCATCATTCTTCGCAGACGATTCAAGTACCTCATCCATCGCCATTCTCATTCTCCGCCTATTATACAGTCCCGTTAAGAAATCATAGTAAGCCATCCTCTCTAGTTCATTTTGCAGCTGCTTCCTGTCGGTAATTTCTCTTGTGATAAAAACAAGATTTTGCACCTTATTCTCATCTGACAAAACAGGTGAACAAACAGTCTCCACCCAAATCCAATTGCCGTTCCTGTGTTTTTTACGCAGCTCTAATTTGCGGGACTCCTTTGTTTCTAATATCTCATTGCTCAAACGTTTGAAACGAACGGCATCCTCTGGATGGACGGAATCAAAGATGTTTGACTGATCAATATAACCCAAAATCACCTCATGCGAGGGAGATACATACTCGACATTGCCTGTGGCATCTGTCACCGTGATCATGTCATTGGAATGCTCGGCAATTAGCCTGAATTGCTTCGCGCCCGTTACAAATATTTCTTCCAGTTTAGTTTGTTCGGTCGTATTCATATACACGATGAGTGCACCTATGACTTCAGATCCTTGATTCTTTAACGGCATAATATTCACAGTAAAAGAGTATGCACCGTGAATAACCTTCTGGTTATATGTCATTTCCGTTGCCTGGAGCACCCGGGTAATGCCCGCTAGAAGATTTTCCTGATCCTGATAAAGCTCCAAGTAGCTTTGATCCAAGTAATTTTCCAATGTTTCGTCATCAAACCACGGAAATTGCCGCCAGGCTGGATTGACCGACTTAATGATCCCATCCCTATTAATAATCACTGCCGGTTCGAAGAGAGAATCAAAAACTAGTTGATGTAGATCACTTGCATGAAATAGCGTATCCATACGACTAAACACCCTGTTTATCAGATTTTCTATTCCTCATTAGACAACATCAAATGATACTGGAATCAAACGTCTTCTCCTCCACCGGTTCATAGATATCGATTGTCTTTTGATCGACAATGATCCGACCTTCAAACATTTTTTTGACCATGATTTTATTGGCTGCCTTAAGACTGCTGGCAACGCCAGTCATCCCGCCTACATACATAGCGGATATGGTATCTCCCGCTTCAAGTGTGGAGCCGCGGCAGACGGAGTTGTCCAAAAAAAAGATGATATTCCTCGACGATTGGACATCACATTGAATAACGCCTTCTCTTCTAATCAGGATATCTCCATTCGACTTTAGCGTCGAGTTCTGGCTATGGTTGATTTGAATCTGTACATGGGACTCCTGACTTAATGCCACTCTCATGTATGCTTCTTTCAACTTATGCATAAAATCTTTCATTCGATGGGCAGTCATGTCTTTAACCATTTTCGTGGGATGAAGGAAGAATTCCAGATAATCGGACAATTTCTCGAATTCATTTTTATTGTGTAATCGTATGCTTGCAATCACCTTAAGCAGTTCCTTCACGACGTCCCCGACCTGCTGGAATTTGCTCTCGGAAATTAACAACAGGACTTGGCCATAACGTACCCGCATGTTTTTCTTTTCGATTTCATGCAACAACAATCTTGCGCTTTCCATCATCTTTTCCAGATTGTCCATCAGCTGTTTTGAACTGTGATAGAGCCTGTTGTAGAGCATGCCAAAATATCCGGAATAGATTTGGCTTCCAATAACATTTCCCTTTACCATAATGCTGCCCGTAGCGGTTAACGTCGAGTTGAAAACGCTGCCTGCCACATAAATGTTCCCCAGGGATTCGATAATCATGTTGTCCATAACATCGCCGTATACGATCACGTCGCCGGCGAACACAATATTGCCGGTTTGCAAATCCACGTTGCCTGGTACAATATGGGCGGTGTTAATATCGAAATATTTGATTTTAGTACCTAATATTCGAGGTCTTCCCTCTTTCCGCGCGATGACAACGGAATCCGGCGTGATTTCGACATGATCTTTCCCTGCAATGCGTATATCTTTACCCGGGTCAGGAAGCAGCACATTGCCAAAAACATCATACCCTGGTTGCCCTTCCACGAGCGGTATTTTCTTTGCGATGACATCCCCGCTCTTGACAGAGGGAATGTTCAAATGATTTTTAAAGTCGAGTAAACCCCTTACCTCAGTAAAGACGCTCTCTATATTTTCAGAGAAATAAAGTTCCAGCCGGGCATCCCTTCCTTGAATCGGGGCCTTGCCCCTTGCAATCATGATTGGTTTAAAGGAAGGCTGCAGGACTTCGGACCGAATCGCTTCCATATCCAGGTCTACGGCTATGTTCATCTTTTCAACTGCCGCAAGAATAGCCTTTAAGTCCACCATTTCCAAAACGCGGTTCAAATCCTCTTCGGCTGTGAACGTTGCATGCAACGAGGGTGCCATCTCCGCTAACGACAAGGCGTATCTCTGTTTGCTGAATATCGTTAAATAAACCTCAATTTTGTCTTCCGATACTGACACCTCAAACAGAGGCTTTTCTTCAAACCCCCACTCGATCTTGCTGTCTGAATATACTTCCGTTTCCCTCAAAATCATTTTCCCATCCACAAACAGCTTTAATGGAGATATTGCCCGAATCGTCGAGATCATGCCCCCATGGGATGGATTTCTGACCATGATCTTTCCCTGTTCCACCTTGACATATCCATCTATGGTTTCATCTATATCATCTTCATGTTCATGATCAAACCTTTTGATGAGGTTCAAGATTTCTTGTTCGCTGATGTGATCTGACATATGCAGCACCTCGCTTTAACTGATTCAATTAACTCGCGTCGGACCGCTCGCTCTGTGGTTATCGGATTATCTGCAAGGCTTCCGGTTCACCCAATAAATATCCTTGACCCAGTGCGATTCCCAGATTTCTTGCACAGGCCAAATCATCGGGATTTTCAATCCCTTCCAAAACCATGCGGGTCTCTTTCCCGCAATAGTCAACGAACAGTTTGAGAATGCGCTGTTTTCTTTCGGTTGTCGACAAATGAGTGGAAAAATATCTCGACATTTTAATAAAGTCGGGCACAAACTCCACAATCTTTCTTAAATTGGCGGTACCGTCTCCCACATCATCCATCGCGATCCGGAAGCCTTTTTTACGCAGCATGGAAACCATTTGCTTAAGAGCAGTCGTTTCCCAGATTTCCTCTTCCTCTTTCGTTTCATTTAATTCAAACACAATACAGGAGGGAAGGATCTGCATTTGATCCATGAGGTTTTCCAAGAACGGAACAAATAATCGGTTCAGAATCGACGAGGGAAAAATGTTAATGAACAAAGTTTGACCATCCCGAGTGCCGTCTAACGCAAAATAGGATCGAATGCTCTTGGAAATGCACAACGCATCTATCTCGTACAACCGGTTATTCTCGATCGCCGCACGAAAAACACCCGCCGGATTCAGGTGACGCTTGTTACGCATCAAAGACTCATGACTGTATAAATCATTTGTAGAGAGATCGATAATCGGCTGATAGTACTGCTCGATCAAATCGTGATCCAGCAGTGATTCGATGTTGATTGGATCGACTCTTTTACGCTCCCACATGGCCTACCCACATCCTTGTCTGTAAAATAACCTCTTTCGGACGGAAATAGCGGTAGGTCGGAACTCCGTCCCTGAGCTCTGTTTCAAGTATGGTTAAAGAAACGAAATGATTTAGATTCGGTTCGAGTACATACTTGTTCGCGTTTAATCGTCTAGACAGTTCCAGCAAAGTAAACCATTGATTCGGGTATTCCTGAAAGAAGTAAAGACATGTGATCTGTAATTCCAACATCTCAAATATCGTTTTCAACCTCCTCTCCGCTTCTTTTGCAAACCAATTGTCCCCTTTTTTTACTTCATCCTAAATCCCTGAGTCATCCTATCTTTCAGTAAGTCAGCAAATATAGGAACAGTTTCCTATCCCAAAACAAAAAATGCCTCCTTCTGCAAGAATGGCAGAAGGAGGCGAATCGAATGTCAGTCGGTTTTTGCTCTTCGTTGATAGTAGTACGCCATTAATCCGGCGCGATCATTCGTTCCAAGTTTTTGAAAAATGTTCGTAATGTGATTCTTGACCGTATGTTCACTGATAAACAAAGTCTTGGCGATTTGTTTGTTATTGAGGCCTTGAACAATTAACTCAAGCACTTCCTGTTCCCGCTTGGACAATCCTTCAATTTCAAACGACTCTTTATCTTCTATCGTTACTTGCTGTTCAAGTACTTGACTTCGAAGCATGAAAAAATTAAATTTCTCCTGAAGACGGGAATCGATTCCATCACAATGAGGAACCTTGTCAGAGTATTTCAAAGAATCGGAAACCAGTTTAAGGATTTGACCTCCTTGACTATAGTCATGACCATTTTTCCGAACCTCCCGTTCATCATCCTGGTTTAAATGTTGATAATCCAGTATCATTCGGGAAAGCTCGGTTTCCTCTTGAAGGATTCTGCTGATCATGTCAGGACGATAAGGGGAAAGCAGACAGGCGTATTCGATATGTTTGCGGGATTGTTGCGGCAGTTCCAGAAATTCCGTAAATAACGCCGATCTATCCCTCAGCATTTGAGCAAATTCATAAGACGAGTGATCCCATAGGCTTAAGGCTTCGTGTAAAGAAGCTGCCCATGTCCCCATCTCGTTCTGTTTTTGAATAGACTGCTGTATGGCGATTGCTCCTATCGTTACCAAAGCAGAAAGAAAAGAAGAATATTCTGTCTTTCTGGAATCGTATGCGACACTTAATACCCCATACAGCTTGCGGTTATAAATCGGGATCTCGACTGCCGTTCCCCATTCCAGCGTGCGTGTAGGAAACTGGCGTCGATCGATTCCTCCATTGTTCTCTTTGAGATGCCCTTGGTATTCCTGCAACAGAAGCTTGCCGTATTTTTCGCTTTGATCTGTTGTAAGTCCTCTTGACACGAGATGAACTTCTTGGGTTGCTGCATCTAAATCGAACAATGTCACCGCCGCAAAATTCCCATTCATGATGTTTAAACTCATATCCACCATCATAAATGCGATCTTTCTCACATCTTGCACCCGCGTAATCAGGTTGCAAATTTCCATAAAGGCGTATAATTGCTGGTTCTGTTGAAACAAGGTGTCATGGAGTTCTCTCTGCGTCAGATAGGAGACAATGATATTGGAGGCAATTTTGCCGATATTAACCGATAACGGCTCAATCTCAGGAACGGAACATGTCCCCCCGAATAGTACCCCAAGAACCTCGTTATCTTTCAGCAAGGGAATACAAGCAATTGCAAGGGGTTGAAAATTTGCTTTCCTAAAGAATACATTCCTCGGATCGTGAAGAATGTTATTCCAGTAACCTAACGTCCCCGTAGCCATTACGTGACCGAGAAATCCTTCTCCGATAAAAAATCTTGATCCAACCAAAGCGCTATATGCCGATCCCCCGAACATATGGGAAACGACGCAATCCTCCTTGGACCTTTCTGCAAATCCTGCAAATTCGATATCATGAGCGATGTTCATAAATTGTTGAATGATTTCAGCAAATGCATGCTCTTTGCCGACCAATCCGGATCCTTCTATAATGCCACCAATCACTAAGTGATTTTTTTGTTCTTTTTGATCGTTCTCCAACAGGATGCTGATCGTATCCGACAATGCTTTTATTTTCTCGATCAGAAGCTGCTTTTCCTCTGTCGATCTGTCGCGGACTTCTTGAAGGGAACTTTTCCATTTGAAAGTGGACTTGTCATTGGCTTCCAGGTACTCATAAAGAAGCTGCCGTGATCCCGTTTCTATGAACACGCCTGCCCAGATGTAATATGCAATTTTCCCCATCACTTTAATGGGCGAAAAGATTACTTTAAGTCCGGGATGCGAATCCAGCACACTCAATTCTACTATCTTGCCCATCCATTCGTTCATTTGGAACATATTATCTTTAACTGATTCGGTCCAATCGTTGGCTCGTGAAGGAAGCGTTAACAAACGCCCGCAGGGATCCAAAATGAACAGGGTGAGGTCGTATTGTTGAGCGAAAACATCCTGTACGTGCTGAATCAGCTCTATGCTCCTTTCCATTGTTCCCCCAGCTTTTCACTTGTTATCATAGGTTGATTGTAACGATAAATCGATTCATTACCTTCTCCGATTTTGGAGAGTATCGTTAGTGCAACCAATTGATCCAATATAGGCTCAAGATGATCAATCGATCTGCCTAAGCGGGTTGAAAGACTGTGAAGAGTCTCAATGGCATAAGGATTTTCTTCGAAGAAATACGTGCATTCCACCTGCAGCGACATTCTATCTACGCTCATCGTCCCATCCTCCTCCTCTCAAACCAATTGAATATAAGGTTTTTCCGGTATTAATTCCACGAGGTAAGGTTCGGATACTTTACCGCTTGGTGACTTGGTGATCTGGAGATATTGGTAGTTTCCGTCTACCCATGTCCGCATAATGCAATTCGATGTCCGCTCTAAATATGAAGCTGATTCCCCAGTGATCTCAGCAAAGTTGCAGAGTGCGAAAACGGTTACGCCCGCGGATCTTGCCCATGCCGTTTCTTCCGCAAAAAACCGTCTGACAAAATCAGCCCCTCTTACGGAAAATTTGGTGTTCAAATCATAATAAAGAAACCAATTTTCCCCGTTCTCCACGCCTTCTTGAATGACTGGGAGAACCTTCTCTTTTAAATAAGATAAATATTGTTCATTGGACAGGTTTTTCGCATCAAGAACCGCCTCTTCAAACCCCGGCGGGATCTCACGGTCCATATGCTCGATAAAATACATGCCTTTTTGTCTGCATATTTGTTCTAAATCGACATCAAATAATCGGTAAAGCCGTTGGGTATCCGCAATTCCATTTAAACTAGAGGGCATAGCCAGAACCCGATCTCCCTGTTTGATTCGCTCGGAAACAATAGAGGCGACCAAGAAGGAGTAATTGGCTTTACTATTTGTGTCCAAGATGATCGATGAGCCTTTGGGAATACCCCCGGACAATAATTTATCTAAGCGATCAATGCCTGTTGTCATTTGGTTTGGAGAGGCAACAATTGCATCATCCACAATAGAAAGCGCGGGGATTAAATGAATGCCGCGTTCCGTTATTCGGTAGATGTGCTCTCCTTCCACGAATTTGCGTCCTCTCATCTTCGTGATTTCCAGCGTCCGCTTCCGGTATTTCGTCATTTGTTCTTCTAATGAGAGATGAATGACACCGTCAACAACATAATGTTCAAATGAAATTTGATCGTCAATAGATTTCCTATGTTCACTGATCAATAAGGCAGTTAAATTATGTTTGCGGAAAATATTTTTTAATATGTATAGAACTTCTCTAATTTCTTCAGGATTTTTGTTCATATATTGAAACAAGCTGATGCTGTCGACTACAATTCGCTGACAGTCGATCTCGCGAATCATTTGTTCAAAAAGACCGTCTGGTGTTTTCATTTGCTTTAAAAGCAAGTCTGGCTTAATGCTTACAACCCTTAACAGATTCCGTTTTTCAAGCTCGCGAAGATCCCAGCCGAAAGCTCTCATATCTTGATAAATCTGTTGCGGAAATTCCTCAAAGGTAATATAGATGCCCGGTTCGCCGCATTCCACAGCCCCATGATAAAGAAATTGAACGCCTAATGTCGTTTTGCCGGTTCCGGGCGAACCTTCCACAATGATGGACGAGCCTCTCGGCAAACCGCCATATAATATTTTATCGATTCCATTCACTCCCGATGTAGCAGCATTTGACATCGTTGTCTCCTCCTTTTCGAGATTAAATTCATATTAACATGAATTCTTGGCACTGTAGAGAGGGTCGTAACTTGTAAGATAACGTTTAATAGCGGGGAATAATGACACAAATGTGGGGACATAAAAACAAAAAAGCTTGATTTCTCAAGCTCTCGGGCGTTCAGTTATGTCCTAGTTTTGTGTCGTCAGACATCTTGCGACAAAAATTTTAAGACATAATTCCAGCAAAACAAAAACCCGAGGAAGGGTTCCCCCTCACTCGGATCCGATCTTTCATTTACCCACGCAAGACTTGTTGCAGATTCAAAATGCGTCCCGAAATCACTTTATGTAAGACGGGTTTACAGCGTAACCCATCCGTATTTGATGGAGTTGATGACGGCCTGCGTGCGGTCGTCGACTTCCATTTTCTGCAAAATGCTGCTGACGTGGTTTTTGACCGTTTTCTCGCTGATGAAGAGGTTCTCGCCGATCGACTTGTTGCTTTTACCCTCCGCCATCAGCCGCAGCACTTCCGCCTCGCGGCGAGTCAAAGGATTGTTGCCTTTCGGGATGAACTTCGTCACCGTCTCGCGGCTGGCGGCGGCACCCGAAGACGCGCCGATCTCGTCGAGATACGTCATGCGGCGAAGCTGGTTGATCAGCTTGCCCGTCACTTTCGGATGAATGTAGGCATGCCCTTCGGCCACGGTGCGAATCGCGTTGGTGAGCGACTCCGCCTCCATGTCCTTCAGTAAATATCCGCTCGCGCCCTTGCGAAGCGTCTCGAACACGTAACTCTCATCGTCATGAATGGACAAAATAATGACCTTGATCTCCGGGAAAATATCACGAAGCCGCTCGGTGGCAATCACACCGCTCTCGATGGGCATGTTGATGTCGAGCAGCACGACGTCCGGCTGCTGCCGGTTGCAAAATTCAAGCACCTGAATGCCGTCGCCGCATTCGCCGATCACTTCCAGATCGGACTCCATGTTCAGAATCCGTTTCAGCCCTTCTCTGAAAAGCTGATGATCGTCTGCGAGGAGCACTTTGATTTTCTGAACCGCCGGTTTAGTCTCCATGTGGGCTTATCTCCTTTCCTGGCTCTGCTTTAATCGGAACTTCGATTTTGATTTTCGTTCCTTGCCCCACAAAAGACTCTATCTCTATCTTGCCTTGCAGCAGTTCCACTCGCTCCCTCATGCCCATTAAGCCGAATTGCGAATGGGCCGCCTTGGCCCTTGATTCCACCAAATCCGTATGAAAGCCGACGCCGTTATCGCTGATCTGCAGCAGCACCTTGTCGTCCTGGTAAGTAATCTCTAGCGAGATATAGGTCGCCTGCGCATGTTTGAGCGCGTTGTTGAAGCCTTCCTGTACAAGACGAAACATCGCGGCTTCCATGCCGGAAGGCAGTCGTTTTTCTTTCCCGGTCGTCTCGAAAGCGGTCCGGATTTTCGTCTTCTCTTCGAAATCTTGCGAAAATTTGCGAAGCGTAGGCACGAGTCCGAGATCGTCCAATGCCATGGGGCGAAGGTTGAAAATGATTTTGCGAATCTCTGCCAAGCCTTGGCGCACTTGCGTTCTCAGATCGATCAGCTCGCTGCGGATCACTTCCAGATCCCCCGTGTCGAGCATACGTTCCGCAATCTCCGTCCGCAGCGCCAGATTGGCGAGCGACTGGGCGGGGCCGTCGTGGATTTCACGCGCCATCCGCTTGCGTTCTTCTTCCTGTGCCAAAATGATTTTGAGTCCGATCATCTGCCGGTTTTTCGCGGATTCCAGAATGCGAGTCACCTGATTCAAATCACCCGAAAAATATTCCAAAACGAGATCCATCTGCAGGCCGATCGTCTCCGCGCGTTCCACGGATTGTTCCACATTTTTGACGCGGTTCTGCAGTTCGTCCCGTCGGGCTCTCAAATAACTTTCCTTCTCGCGAAACACCATGAGATCGAGCTGGAGCTGCGTCGCTTTCTCGTAGGCGGACTTAATGTCCTTCTCGGAATAGCGGACGAAATCGCGACTGACCTCCGTCAAGCGGATTCTCGCGTGCCGGTAATCCCGATCCAGCTTGTCCACCCGGTCGATCGTCTCCGACGTCTCGGCGAGCACTTTCTCCAGCTCTTGATTGAGGGAGTCGAGCTCTCTCCTGGCGGACTCGCAAATCTCGAACACCTGCACCTTACTGTCTTCCATGACCGACACCGCATTTTGAATCACGGCGTCGATCTGCTCCACACGGTAATCCACTGTCTCGACTCCCTTACGCCCTCCAAGGCAGAGAAACTATCAACCTGTGAAGCATCCTTGAAATGCCGAAAAACCGGGACATTAGAAGGAGGCGGGGCTTATTTCCATCATATCATATTTCTCATTCCAACCGAAACTAAGGAAGGACTTTTGGTATAAAGATTAACGAATTGTAATGGTTCTGGTCTTCTCGTCCCAGGTGACCTTTTGGCCCAGCTGCTCGGAGACGATGCGCAGCGGCACGTACGTCCTGCTGTTCCGGATGACCGGCTCCGCGTTGATCTTCTGACGGACACCGTCCGCCGCCAGTTCAGACTTTCCGATCCACAAATCTATCATCTTGCTGCCGCGCAGCACGGTAACCCGCTTGGTCGAGGCTTCCCAGCCCACGTCCGCGCCCATGGCTTCTGCCACAAATTTCAGCGGCAAATAGCTGTTCCCATTGATCGAAAACACCGGAGCCGGCAGCGTCACCGATTTGCCGTTCACCGTCGCCTTGGCGCTTCCGAGCTTCATCACGATCGTGGGATTCGTCGTGGTGACCGGACTCGGAGGATATTGAAGCGTTAGGTTGTCGAACGCAACCTCGCCTTGCAGCGCTCGTTCGTCCTGTCCTTCCGCCAGATTGACGACATACAGTTTGGTCAGCTTAGCCGGGCCTTTAACCCCTGCGGCAGCCAGATCCACGCGAATCGTTTTCCAGCCGGACCAGTCTATGATCCGTGAAACGTCGACCATGACCGCCTTTCCGTCTGCGCCGACGAACTCCGCCCGTAGATAGTTCAAGCTGGAGTCGCCCATCACATCCAACGTCAACGCGCTTGGACTGCCTTCAACCGGGACGCCTCCGCCCGCTGCGTTCATCACCGCGTAAGCGAACCGGCTGCCCGTGCCGTTCGTGAAATCGTATTTCAACGACAGTGCGTTGGAGGATTCACGTCCGGGCAAGCCCGAGACGACCGAAGCGGAACCGGCCAATTCTGCAGGAAGACCTTTGAATTCCAGCGGGTACGTGACATTTTCGAACGTTTCGAACGATTTCTCGCTGCCCGGCGTCAGGACCACGGCCGTACCGAAGCCGTCATAACGCGCGATCGCGTATCCAACCGCCGCGTTGTTTTCCACGCTTTCGATCGTCAACTGGCCGTTTGAGACTTTGCCTTTGAACCCTTTGAATTCCCATTTGATCGCCGTAGGAGCAACCGCGGTTTCGCTGCCATCCTTCAGCCGCGCTTTCACCGGCACGTTAATGACCGCCCCGGCGCGGAGCACCATGCTGCTCGGCTGCACGGTCAGCCGATCGATGGCCGCTTCTCCGAGCACTTCGACACCGATGGAGGAAGAAGTGCTTCCGGCCGTGACTTTGACGGTCGTTTTACCGGGTTTGTTCGCGATCAGCAGACCGTCTTTGAAGTAACCGACTTCCGGATTAATATTCCACACCGGATTCAGGCCTTTCGGGTCGATCGGATTGTAGTACGAATCGTAAGCTTTCAACGAAAATCTCGTTTCCTGTCCCATAAAGACGGTTTTCGGGCCGCTGGCGACAATGCCCTTCAACTCGCCTTGCGGTGCCGTCGTATATACGCCGATCCCGTTGGCCACCGGACGTTGATACGTGCCGGCAGAGGTCGGATGAGCGAGCGCGACGTTGAACTCGCCAAGCGGACGCGCCACCATGGTCGTCGAGCCGCCGCCGTCCATATTGACCGCTTTCCAGGCGCCGATGCGCACCATGATATCCTGAAGCTCTTTCAATGGGACACCGTTGCGTCCGCCGTTCTCCTCCACGGTCACCAAGTACGCCGTGTTTCCGTCCTGCGAGTAACCGACGGCGGTACGCGCCCGAGAAGACGCTCCGCTGACCCCGGCAATATCACGTGAGAATGCCGCGGCTTTCCCTTGGTCGACCAGAATCGTATGTCCGCTGACCATCATTTTGAAGAAAGAAGGATCGAATGTTTGGCCGGTCGTCTGTGATTTCAGGTTGTATTCGGAACTCACGTGAACGCCGGGATAGAGGTTATCCGTAATGAATTTGGCCGCCGTGCCGTGTCCACGAAGTATGTAACCGTTCGGTGGGACAGGCGTCGTGATTTCCTGACCGGGAACGACTTCCGTCACGACCCCGTCCACGACGAGCGCTTCGGTCGGCGTCGTACCGGTGCCCGCAGGCCGCTGGGGCGCCGTCCACTCGTTTGTGTACATGTAGAGGGCATTGACGTGGCTGTTCGTTTTGCCCGGTTCCGCCCAGTAGAGTGATTTGTTGATGCCCGCCAGCGCGAAGGTATTCCCGCTCTCCGCGGTAACCGTGCCCGAGAATGTGAAATTGTCGATCATCGGCTTACGGTCGTTCGTGATGGCGAAAGCGTACATGCCGTTCAACTGGGACGTGCTGACCTGCAGCTCGCCGTCTTTGATCTGCGCGCCGATCGGCGCTCCTTCGTTCGCGGTGCCGAACACGTCGCCGTTGACGCCGGCAACGGCTTTCGTTTCTTTCGTCATGCCGGTGACGGACTGACCGGCGGTGACGCTGCCGCCTTTGCCGCCCATTGCGTTCAGTTCGACATAGGGGTCGGTCAAGTCAATCTTTAGGACGTGAATCATTTCGGTCGGCGAGCTGTCCGAAGCTACCCACTTGTAATCGATCTGGCGGACGCCGGAGGTGACCGGCATCTCGCTCTGTTTCAGCAGCTGATAAGAAACAACCGTTGCCGCGTGAGCGGAAGGCATGAGCAACACCGGCGATTGAAAAGGAACGGAAAATACGAGCATGCCTGCGATGATCGGAAGTACGATTTTCGGAGCTTTTTTATGGGCTTGGTTCGTCGTTGCGGCGGAATGTGCGGCGTCCACTGTCGGACGGCGCTTCATGGGGTGCAATTTTTTACGCATGAAATCTCCTATGAATTCTGGTTGAATTTGAACAAGAGAGCCGGGAGGCTCATTCGCTCTAGTTTAATAGACTCATAGGAAGGCGAAAAGTTACATCCGATAAGAGAATCAAATCGGTTCTTTGGATTCGAAAAAGAAATTTTAAGAGAGTAGACACGAAAATACCGGATTTCTCAACGCTGAAGTTCTAAAGTGCACCCCAAAAGACATTTTAGAGAAGAAAAATGAAGATGAGGTGCCAGAAGGCAACCGAAAACCGTGAATCGGCGGGAAGATGCGGTTTTGAGCGGGATTGTAGTGCAGATTGGCACCTGAATGGACAAAAATGATCATCATCAGGGGATTGGAGTGCACTTTGGCACCTCGATTGCGCGGAGAAACTTTAGCGTCCTTAATTCTTTCTGCCCCAAAGAAAAAAGCTTGATCGAGTCTACCAATACTGGAAAATAAATTACATTAAGTTTATTTAAATCATCTTGTCGGGCCAAAGCGATTATGTTATAAAAATAACGGAATGACTGGTCAGTTTTATACCAACGAAACAAAACTCTCTAGAGTTTCGTTATACCCTTGGAGGTGTTCATCATGAACAAAACAAAAAGATTGGCAATTACCCTTAGCGTGGTCATGCTTGCAGTCGGCCTTTCTGCTTGCGGCAAATCGAACAATGATTCTGCGGCTTCTGCTCCATCTGCGTCCAACAGTGCATCCAGCACGCCTGCTGCGTCCAGCACTCCGTCGGCTTCTGCGACTCAAAGCGCGGAAAGCAGTGCTTCCGCCGAAGAGGTAGCGAACTTGTCCCAAATGACCGGAGCGTTCGTAGGTCTGGCTGATCCTCATACCGTCGAAATCAAAGTAAGCGGTGAGTCCAAGAGCTTACAGTTGGGAGACGGAATGGACAAGCAGCTGGAAGGCCTCAAGCCTGGCGACTTGGTAACGTTAGAGTACGTTGAACAGCCGATCGAAAACAGCGACAAGACGCAATTGGTCGTGACGAAAGTTATTACGTGGTAATTTCGGCTCAACGCGAACCCCCGGTCATTTATATGACCGGGGATTTGTTTTGCTCGGACTTGCTATCGCCGCCCAATATTCCGTTAACCGCCAAAGTACAGTTATTTTCAACCGTTAAGCCGCCTAATCCCCTTATAACATCCGAAATACAGTTAATTCTAACGTCTCTTCACGAAACTAAGCCGATCAAGAAAAAATAACTGTATTTTGGTTGTTATTCCGCGAAACTGGCCTTGAAATCCGAAAAATAACTGTATTTAGGCCCTTACTCGACGACGGGTGTGGTTCAAAAAAAAACCGCCCATCCGTATCGGATGAGCGGGCTTCCGCATTACTTCTTGATAACGAAACCAAATCCGCCTCGGTTGATCGCATCCAGTCGACGGCAGTAGCATATTATTCCACTGCGCTGTCCGAGCGAATATTGTCCCGCACCAGAGAACCCAGCCAGCACAGCCCGATGATAAAGAAAGGATAGATCGGGAACAAGTAACGCGGCTGCCCTTCAGATGCGAAGATGACGAGGAGCAGGAACAAGATCATCGCAAGATTAATCTTGTGCAGCGTATTCAGACGCGCCGGTCGACGCACAAAATGGTAGAGCATGAGCAGCAAGTAGAACATTCCGCCACCGGCCACCACTAACGACGCCGCCCTGGAGCCTTGCGAGAGCGGTTCCTTCAGCCATTTGGCGAAGCGGATTTCCGCCGGAACGAGCGCCCAGTCTTTGATCTCAAGGCCGGCGTTGAAGAAACTGAGAGACAGCCTGTCCGCCCCGAGCAGCAGGAACGGCCCAGGATGACGGAGGATCCAATGGGTCGCTTCCGATTTCGCCGCCTTCATCGCTACGGCTTCATTGTAGGTACCTGTCTTGTCCACAATGCGGTCCGTTTTGAAAATCGAATTCGGAACGTCCATCGCGTCCATATACTTGCCGTTGTTGGCATCGTTGTTATTGATGTAGAGAACGAAATTCCCGTTGGTCGAGATCGGAATCAAGCGGTCGAAAGCCATATAGTTGCGAATCGTCCAAGGCGACAACGTAACGGCCATCATTAAAACCAGGCTGACAAAAGGAATGACGAGACGGCGAACGGTTTCCCGGAGAGACGGCTTATTTTCTTTGGCCGATTCCCGTTGCTGCCACCAGAAAATCACGGCATAGAAAACCGGAAACACCGCAAAATACGGTTTCACTAAGCTTAAAAATCCGATCAGAAATCCGATCAACAGCGGCCCTGCCACCCTGCCTCCAACCCTGTACGTAATCAGGCAAAGAATCAAGAACAGCAAAGCGACCGATAAAATCTCCGTCCCCACCACGCCCGTATAAGCGACGGCCATCGGGAAAACCGCTGTGAGAAAAGCTGCCCACAGCGCCGGTCGTTCCCCCATATACTTTTTGGTGAGTAAATACATACAGAACATCCAGACGATGCTGAAAACGACATTCGCTAGCTTGGCTGCCAAGATGTTGGGCCAGACGAAGTAAAGCGCGGCCAGCACCAGCGGATAACCCGGCGGGCGAAACGCGGTGGCATAATGCACGCCTTGTTTTACGTACTCGGTGTCCTGCTTGATGTAATCTAAACCCTCAGGCATCCAATAGTGTCCGGTGTTCAGGAGCGACATGGCCAGATCGTGATAGTGCTTAAAATCGAACACAGGCTGCGTATTGACATAAGAAATCCAAAGCAGACGAATGGCCGTGCCCAACGCAAGGATGAATAACAGCCATTTGTTCTTTAGAGCCGATTTCAAAGGTGTGCCTCCTACGAGCAATAGTCATCATGACGCGAAGTCTTTACTATTCTAGCATAACCTCGAATCGGCGTTTACGGCAAAAATTCCACATGCCGCAGCAGTCCGACCAACATGGCTGCCGCCTGCGCACGCGTGGCGTTCTCTTTCGGAGCGAACTTCGTCGTCGTAACCCCACTGATAATACCGGCGTTCACGCAGGCTGCAACCGGTGCGAGCGCGTATGAGCTAATCTTGCTGCGGTCACCGAACCGCGACAGAGAGGCGGTTGAGGTTGAACCCTGCACACCGGCAACTTGCATCGCCTTCAGCATCATGGTCGCCATGTCTTCCCTCGTGATGTAGGAGTCCGGACGGAACTTCCCATCGGTGCCGCCGGATACAATGCCCACCTTGCTGGCCGCTCCAATGTAAGGAGCCGCCGCGCCGGTCAAGCTGACATCACGGAACTTGGCCGCCGCTCCGGTGTCTCCAGACAACCCCAAACCTTTTACGATAAACTTGGCAAAATCGGCACGTGTAATATTTTGATTCGGCGAATAAGAGAACGGCGTCGTTCCGTCCACGATAAATTTCGAAGCCAGCAGCGATATGTGGCTCGATGCCCAGTGATTCGCCGTGTCGGTGTAGCCGGCCTGTGGTTTACGCACGACCGCGTATACGCTGTTGCCTTTGCGTTTGAACCATACGGTGATTTTCCCGTTGGCCGATTGCGTGCTCGTCGGAACGTAAGCGATATCGCGGGTCTGGTCGTCATACCGAACGACCGAGATCTCTTTCGGATTAGGCGCTAAGCTGTCCGAAATGACAAATGCACGCTTTACGTACACGTTGTAGTCTTTCAGTTCTTTTCGCTGGTTTCCGGAAATCAGCGTGGCGGTGAAATCTACCGGCGATGCCAACAGCATGAGTCCGCGTCCATTAATGGCCGATGTCAGATTGGACGAGCTGTTCGCCTTCTCTATGCTGAGCTGTAGAGAAGCGGTAGAGACGCTGCCCCCGAGCTGTGACACTTCCTGAATGAGGTTCACCGCCGAGAGCGGAAAGACAAACTTGTAATCTCCGTAATTCAGCCGGAACGCTCCGTCATAAACCCGGGATTGCCCATCAACCAACGAGCGTACCGGGATATTGACCACCCCTGCCGTTTCCGTAGAGGGGATCGAGACCGAGATCGTCCTGTACCCGCCTACAGCTCCCATTGTTGTCAGTTGCGTATATCCGGTGATCAGCTTGTCCGCGTCAACCGTGTACGTATTCACGTAGCTTCCGCCGGCGCTCTGGCCGTAGCTTGTGCTGACGCCCTGACTGTTGAGCCGAAGTCCGCCTTCGGGATCCGTCTCCAGGAAAGCCGGAAGAGCGCTTGTCGAGCCGTTGCCGAGCGGATAGTCCGAAAATGCGGCGATGGGTTGCCCTGCGGTGTCTTTGAGCGGTGTGCCGCCGGTCATATACGTGACAGAAGCGGTCTGTCCGGAGGTTACCGGAGAAGCTAGCGACACGAGCACCACGCTGCCGTTAACCGTCACGGATGATGCGCTGATGTAACTCGATCCCGCCTTCACATAAAACTGGGACACGGAAGGAGTAGATGAGCCGTTTAGCGGATTCGAAAAGGTCAGGGTAACGACGGAACCTTGTACCGAAGCCGTACTCAACCTTGTCGTGCCGCCCGCAGTTGAAATCTGATAACTATTAAAGCCCGCCGCAGCATTTCCGGCTAAATCCGCAATAGCTGGGGCGCTTGGCACGTAGGAAACTGACACTGCTACGCCGCTGGTAATCGGCTGCGAGAGTGTGAGTTCCACGACTCCGCCGGATATCGTTACGTAGGATACGGCGGATGCATAGCCGCCGACGGTCACGTAAAAACTCGCAGGCGACGGCAATGGGGACGACTTCAGCGTTTCGTTGTAGATCAGGCTTACCTTGCTTCCAAGCGCAGTTGCCGACGTTAATATAGGAGCGGCTGTATCATTGGAAACGGCGATGTCCTTGCCAGCCAAATCTGATGCCACTTTGCCGTTGAGATTGCGCAGCATACCGCTTGTGTACGAAACTTTCACCGTTTGCCCGATGAGCGTTCCCGTCGTCATCGTTAAGGTCACTTGATTACCGGAAACCTGTACGGAACTCACCAGTCGAGGCACACCGTTAACCGTTACATAATAGTTGGCTGGGTGCGGGACATAATCCGGGTCCAGTTCCTGATCGTAGTTGAGCGTAATGGTATTGTTGCTGTTGACCACCCCCGACACATAAAGAGGGATCGCATTAGAGCTGGCTAGCGTCGTGAACGTCCAGCGATAATCGTTCAAAATCCCCTGAAACGGATTCCCCCCCAAATCTTTGATTGCTCCAGATGGAATATTGACAATGTATTGGGTATTCGGGGACAGATTCGTAACGGACACCGGTGTGAAGATGATCTTTTTGTTGTCGGACGGGTCGTTGGACAAGCTTAACGAGATTCCCGGCGACGGCGGCGTTGTTTTCGGATACAGCGTAGCGTAAGCCATGGTATCCGCCAAAATGGGTTCACTGAATACCGCGCTTAAAACAGCGTTTGTCGATTTCACGCCGGTAGAGCCGTTAGCCGGAGTCATCGACACGATGTCGGGTGGCGTCTGATCGTTCGTGTTGATGAAATACCAAGTGCTTGAGCTTGTAATACCGGCATAGTACAGATTCGAAGCATTGCGAAAAGCCGTGCTGCTAATCAGAACATAGTAAGAGCTGTTATTGACCAAAGCTGAGCATGGGGTGATGCTGATCGTATCCGTCCCCCCGCCCACTACGTTGGAGGAGGTCACAGGGATGTTGCAAAAAAGAGAGCCATTCGCGTTCCGAATCGTAATCGTGCCGCTGTCGGGGTAGACCGGCTGGTTGAATTTGATCTGCAGTTTGCCACTTGGAGCCAGCTGGCTGCCTACCGGAGAGAACGATACCACCGTCGGATTGCTTCCGCCATTTGTCGTGAACCCCCAAGTGGACACTCCGCGTATCCCGTCATATTCGTCGGTGGCGGACTTCAGGGCACCAGTGTCGATCAATACATAGTAATCGGTGTTGGCCGCTAGTGAAGGCAGGCGGATGTCCACCGATTGATAAGCTCCACTGGCAGGAATGTCCACACAACTAGTGCTCCCCGGCGAAGCACAGGTAGTCGTGACGTCGATCGTTTGTGCAGTATAGTTGTCGGATAAGCGCTTCACGTAGATCTTTCCGGTTCCGCTGCTCACAGGTACTGCAAATTGCATGTTTAAAACAGGTGCACTGTAATTGACGTTGATCGAACCGTTGGACGGTGTAAGCGTCGGCGCGGTGATGGAAGAAGCTTTGGTTATGAAACTCCACGAGGTGTCGGAGAGACCTGCATATTTGTTGCCGGCCATATCGACAAAAGCCCCGTTATCAATATTGACATTGTAATTGGTGTTGGAATTCAGCTTGGACGGAAGAGTCACTGTAATGGCGGTAGTGCCTGAACCTTGTACAGATGAGGACAATACGGATACCGTCTGTTCTTCGATTCTAGTGACGCTGTTGAAAACATGGATGTAACCGGAAGCGGCGGTCACTCTCTCGCTGAAATTGAGGGTGAGCGGTGTAGTCGTGAGCACGTTGGTGGCACTTGGGGCCGGGTCTTTTGTTGACAAAACTGGTGCGATTGAGTCCACGCCCACAGTTGTAAAGTTCCATGTTGTCGCGTTTCCAATACCGGAAAAAATACCGCTGGAGGAAGTAAACGCGCCGTAATCGATCAGAACATAGTAATCATTGGCCACTAATGTCGATACCGGACTGATGGTCACCGTTTTCCCGCTAAAGGACAGTCTCGAGCTGTTATATGCGGAAAACGACTCCACCAAAGAGTTGTCCGCTACCCGACGAATGGTTACGGCGGCCGAACTCCCGGAATTTCCGGTTTTTGAGATATTCTCATCGAAGGTGATCATCAATTTGTTGACATTAGCCGGAACGGTCACGTCATTATCATTCGGGTATGTGGAAACAACAACAGGGCCGCCAGTTGCAGCTTGTACCGTCGGCCCGTAAGAGAATGTCCAAGTTTGCAGAAGAAGAATGGCAGCAATGAAAGCTATAGAAAGTGTACGTAAGCGCGGCATCGGAATTCCCCCGTGTGAACAGTCTTGTACCTTATATTTCGGCTTCCAAGGAGTGGAACTTTAGGGAATCCACTTTATTTACCTTGAGTTTGTAAGAAAAATAGGCCCTCGCGTGAGCGAAGGCCTTAATTTTTTACGTATAAATTGATTTAATTTGAGGCACCTTGTTTAAGCGCGTCGACTTTGTCCAACCGTTCCCAAGGCAGATCGAGATCGGTACGGCCGAAGTGGCCGTAAGCGGCAGTCTGCGCATAGATCGGACGGCGAAGGTCGAGCATCTTGATGATGCCGGCAGGACGCAGATCGAAGTTGTCCTCGATCAACTTCACTAGCTTATCTTCGCTCACCTTACCTGTGCCGTAGGTATCCACGTTGATGGAAACCGGACGAGCTACGCCGATCGCGTACGCCAGTTGGATTTCACATTTGTCGGCCAGTCCAGCAGCGACAATGTTTTTCGCGACGTAACGAGCAGCATACGCCGCAGAGCGGTCCACTTTCGTCGGATCCTTGCCTGAGAACGCTCCGCCGCCATGGCGTGCATATCCGCCGTAGGTATCGACGATGATTTTACGGCCGGTAAGTCCAGCGTCACCTTGCGGTCCGCCGATAACGAAACGTCCGGTGGGGTTGATGAAGTATTTCGTCTCCCCGTCGAGCCATTCTTTCGGAACGACCGGTTCAATGACATGTTTGCGAATATCGCGGTCAATTTGCTCGGAGCTCACTTCTTCACCGTGCTGCGTGGAGATGACGATTGTATCCACTCGAACCGGTTTGCCGTCTTCGTATTGGATCGTCACCTGAGTTTTGCCGTCAGGACGCAAGTAATCTAGCGTACCGTTTTTACGGACTTCCGACAAACGGCGGGACAAACGATGAGCGAGCGCGATCGGGAGCGGCATGAATTCCGGCGTTTCGTTCGTGGCGAAGCCGAACATCAGGCCTTGGTCGCCTGCACCGATGTCTTCGCTTTCAGCACGAACGTCTTTGCCTTCGCGGCTCTCCAGTGCTGCGTTAACACCTTGTGCGATGTCAGCAGATTGCTCGTTCAAGGATGTAAGCACAGCGCAAGTGCTGCTGTCAAAGCCGTACTTCGCACGTGTATAACCGATCTCTTTGATCGTACGTCGAACGATCGCCGGAATGTCGACATAGTCCGCTTTGCTGCTGATTTCACCAATAACAAGTACAAGTCCTGTTGCGACAGATACTTCACACGCTACACGCGCGTAAGGGTCGACTTCGAGAAACGCGTCCAATACCGCGTCGGAAATTTGATCGCAAATCTTGTCCGGATGGCCTTCGGTGACCGATTCGGATGTGAAGAGATGCCGTCCTTTAATCGACAATGTCTTCGCCTCCACATAAAAAATGAACCTTTTCCGCTTGGAAAAGGTTGTTAAGACAAACCTTCGAATAACAATAATAAAGGAATTGTCGATGGGTGTCAATGCAAGGACATTCCACACCCCGCGCGGCTTAAAGCAGTGTTTGGGCAGCTTCCGTTTCCGCCTGCGCGATCAACCTCTTCGTAATGGTTCCCCCAACGGCACCCGCTTCACGCGCCGTCAGAAATCCCCAGTATTCTTGGCGGCCCGAAGATCCGCCGGCTCCACCCAACTCACCGGCCATCTCGTAATTCAGACCGGCCATGGAGGAGGATTGTGCCACACCGATTCCCAGTTCATTTGCGATTTCATATTTCCATTGTTGAATGGCCTGATCACACTGCGGCACCAGCTTCGCACGTCTTCTGTTGGCCATGTTATGGTGTGCACCTCCCTGAATTTTAACGGTTTTATTATGTGCCGGACCGTTATCGTCAAGGCGTATGACTTGTTGGGTGTGCAAGAAAAATATACCATTTGCTCTGTAAGAAGACATTGGCCGCGGTCGCCGCCTACATTATTAACTTCCCCTTCACACACATAATGAATCATCGAAGGGATGGCTGGCGAGCCCCCTGCATAGAGCAGACAATTATCGGTATCCTATAATTTATATTCAAACAGCCGCTGAAACGACAAAAGGCCAGGATCCGAAGACCTGACCTTATGGATGAATTTCTACTGTACTTGATATCCGCCCCGTACCAGTACGATTAGTTCTGTCTTTGATGTAGGAGCATGCTTTACACCACGCCCATCACGTGGAAACAGAATCAGATGGTTGTTCCCCACCAGCTTCCCAGGCGCAATATCGATACCGTCCGTCATATCCGACAGCCCGTTCGTATCAACACTGAAGGCGATCGCCTTGCCGGTACGCACAATAAGCTCTCCACCCGCAGCAACCGTGATCTGCTTGCCTAACGGTACCTTCACGACCTCTATAGGCGCAATAGTCTCTGTTCCTCCACCTACACTCGTTCCTGGGGACGACGTTTGACCCCCGGTAATCTGAACAATCTTCTGATCAACATAACTTTTGGTCACCACTGGATCATCCGCGAGACCCGGCGTCGAGGAAGAGTCTGCTTTTACAATCGATGAAATCCCGACTCCACTAATCGCAATCGTACCGGCAAGTATGGCTGTTGTTATTATCCACTTTTTTCGCTCGTTCAACATCATCTCTCCCCATTCGACTTATTTCTATTATTTGTTACGCCTTAACTTCACTAAAAGTTGCGTTCATGAATATAGTAAATTTACAGGCTACGAGTTCATAAGGTACTACTTCTATACAAGATTTCGGACAAAACTAAGCAGCCTAAATCCGGTGGAATTCCGGATTTAGGCTGCTTAACGTCATTTTAGATTATGAACTCATATTCTACAGTTGCATCCACTGCACGTAGAAGTATGGTATAACCCGCTGTGCCAGCAGGACCTTTTCGTCGTTAACGACGTAGTATACCGATAATTTATAACTCGTGAACGATTTGATTCTTTCCAATACCGCTGGATCACTGAATTCAATCGTTTTCCTAACACCGTTACCTTCTATAATGTCATCTGTTTTCGCGTCGCCATTTAAAGTATATTCCTTGGAGTAGAAGGCTTTCGATTCTCCTTGATCTTCGACCTCAAATCTGAGCTTATATGTTCCCGCTAAATCATCTACGTTTGGATCTGCCACCATGTTATAAGAGAACTCTAATTTTAAACCCTGCGCGCTAACAAAATCCATCATATTCAGAGACAAGTAAACCTGGCTGATCGTCATATCATATTTTCCAAAGGACAGGTTGTTGAATTTGGAACTTGGTTTGCTGTCCGGCCACGCCTTAGTCATGCTGATTACATTCGTCGCTACAGTAAGATCCTTATTGTTCGTATCACCTGTATAAGGAAGGAGTTCTGTCAACAGAAGATTCATGTTCTGATTTTTCACTGCTGCAGGCACTTTACCGCTAAAGGGCACGATGATTTTCCCGTTGGCAATTATCGGTTTATCGTAGTCAGCAACCGTTAATGGGAATATCTGACCATCGGTGCTTTTCAGGTATACTCCGTACTTTTGCAATTTTATTGGCCTAAATTCGATATTGGTTACTGCCAAGCTGCCATTGACACTGACTTGTTTGCTATCACCCGTCGAGACTATATTTAATAATTCGACCTGCGTTTTGCTGCCCAATCTCGAGAACGACGTTTTATTATCCGGCGAGAGTGTAAATTGATTTACCCTTGTATTTTTGAATTGTCCGATAATATTTTCGTTCTGTGCATCTACTGTCTCTTTCAATGTGACTCTAATGTCTTTTAAATTCAAATTGTACGGAACCATTATACGCGCGGCTATTTGAATGCTTTCACCTGGAGCCAACTGAATTCTGGAATCAAAGGTTGTTACCGCCGGTGTGTTGCTTTCTTGGGATACTCCATTGATCGACCACGAAGATTTCAGAACCGGCACCTTTTGATCAGAAGTTGATTTATTGGTTACAGTAAAATTAGCTGTCAATGCATCCTGTGCTCCAGCTGGAAGCCTGTTATATCCGGTGAGCTCTATTTGATAGGAACCATACGTCAATTGGCTTACTCTATCATCAATAGTACCATCAGATGCCTTAGGGACAGCATAAGAAGCAATCGGGATAAATAGGCCATCCGCGTCACTTTGATAACCTAGTAACAATTTCATTCCATTTAAATTTATGTCTGAAGGTATAACTGATTTCAGTGTAATGACCTTTCTTTGTTTCGGTTTGACAACCAAATCCTTGAGGCTGCTATTCGTGGCTTCAAAAATAGATCCGTCCGCTGTCTTGATATTCAACTGAGTTGTGGCAGCCTTATAGTCGCGAGTGTTCAAATTCTCAAATAAGAAACTAATATTGACGACGCGATTTTCTCCATCCGAACCCATTTGCACACTCTTGATTGCGGTTTTTAGCTTAGTTTCCTTGTTCGTAATATTTAGCGGTTGAAATGCGGGCACTGGCGCACTGTAACCCTTCGCCAAATTAAATGTCCCTAAGCTTCGTGTAAAGTTCGGAGCGCTAAAATCCCATTTTACAATGTTAATCTGTAACTGTGACAAGAGGACATCATCCGCGACGGCAGCAAAATAGGTTACAACCGCGCTTGATTTTCCTGGTAATGATTTTATGTTTTTGTCCTTGTCAGCTACTTTAATGGAGAATGTCTGGCCCTTCGTGGTCTTCACTTTCGCCCAGTAGTCATCCAGTGAAAGTGATGTGGTTCCTGTGTTTGAATAAGTTAAAGAAAACATCAGATACAGGCCTTTATCTTGTGGAAACAACTCCACATTGTTGATTTTCACGGAGGCGTTTTTCCCTAAGCTGATTGATGTTGGCACAGTTTCCTTTTTAGTTGCTGCAAAAGTATCGATTGGACCAGCTACAAACATACTACAAGTGATAAGAAGAACAGCGAGCATCACATGAATAGCACTTTGAAATTTGTTTCGCCGAGTATACAATTCAGTTCCTCCCTCAAAAACCTATGTACTGTATAAACGAAGCAAGGGCCCCAATTGTTTCGACGAATGTTACTTTATAAAAAAAAAGAAGCTCCGATTTCTCGGAGCTTCTTTTACTTGAATCAGATTATTACACGTCAACCGTGAAAACAATGGTAGCCACGACACCGTTGGAAGAAACGATGGTTACAGTAGCAGTACCGTCAGCTACTGCAGTAAGAGCGCCGGTAGCACTTACCGTCAGAACAGCAGTGTCAGAAGAGCTGAAGTACAGTTTCGGAGCAACTGCAGCTGCACCATATTGATCTTTCACAGTCAGGTAAGTAGCTGCGATATCAGCCACGTTTCCTGTGATGTCTTCTTCCGCGTTTGCAACTTCGATTGTTTTCACAACCGGCTTCGCATCGGAAGAAGTAACCTTGATGTCAGCAAGCTTCGTAGCGCCATTCAAGAAGGAGAGCGTAGCTTCACCTTTTGCGATGGACCAAGCGTTTGCACCATTAGTATCAAAGATCGACGTGTCGGAAGACGTTACACCAGTGAAGTAGCGAGTTTGGTTGATAGCAACCTTCGCTCCACCAGAAGTCTTACCTTCCAGAGTCAAAGCTTTGTTGTAATGAGTGGAATCATTAGTGTCTTTCGCATAGAACAGACCTGGGTCTTTAATGCTGTAAGAAGTAATCTTGTCGTCAGCCAGTACAGTGACAGGTACTTCGATAGAAGTTCCAGCATCGATGGTTGTGCCGCCGCCAAGGTCAAGACCGATAACCAAAGTTTTCGATCCTGCAGCCATACCACGTACTTCCGGGTTGCCATCAGCATCGGTGCCGATAGTCACAACGTCAGTAGAAGCATCTTTTACATTTACAACCAGATCAGCAGAGCCAAGATTAGTCATCTCGCGACCATAGTTGTCTACGACTTTGATGGAATCCAAGTCAACGGAATCCTTACCACCGATACCATAGTTTGCAGCCAGATCTTTATTGGCAACAACTTTTGTTGGTACCGCAGTGTCTTTCAGATCGATCGTAACTTGGCTAGCGAGAGTCGTGTTATTAATCCAAGCAAACACAATCGTGCTGCCAGTCGGATTCGGCACACCAGCGTTGGTGAAGTTCAAGGACAATTCGCCTTTGTAGTTCCACTTCGGCGTAACGGTCAGATCAGCACCGCGGCTAGTTGTGAACGTAATTTGGCTGTTAGTAGCCGTTTTAGCGAATTCGCTCTGTGCGATCGGAGCACCGAAATTGTCAATTGCAGTGAAGTTGAACTTAACATCTTCGTTTTTAGCAGCCAGAACGCCAGGACCTGCCAGTTGGAACTTGCCAACCTTTTGCGCATCTTCAACTTTAACAGTCGTATTAGCGCTAGTGCCCGCTTGAACATTCAGCAACGTAAGAACCAGCGTTCCGGATTCTGCCGGGGAAGCTCCGTCAACACTGAACGTGAGTTTTCCATCAGCATCAAGTGCGAAGGAAGCAGGATCAGCAATATGTGTGTTGCTTACAATCAGTTGATACGCTTTGTCAGCACCGAAGAATACAGTGTTGCCAGACACGCTGTCAATCGCAGGAAGCGTGTAGGAATTGCCGGCAGCATCTTTCAGCGTATACGGAAGAACGAGTGCGTCATCGCCAGTAGTAATACGGGATTTGCCAGTCAGAGGAGCAACAGGACCGACAGTAACAGCCGTTACCAGAGATGCGTCAGTAGCTTTAAACGACTTAGTTGTGGAAACACCGGTTGCAGGATGGGTTACCGTTACTACGACAATGTCGTCTTTCGCGACACCCGCTGTTACAAAGTCATAGTTTCCACTTCCATCCGGAGTCAACGTCGTACCTTTGGCAACAACCGTTACACTCAGACCGAGACCGGATTTGTCCATCTCTTCGCCGAATTGGTTAGTTGCAACGATGTTGACTGGCTGGTCGTTAGCGACAAAGATGGAACCATTTTTGATTTCCAACTTAGCTACTTTCTCATCAGCAACCGAAACTTTAACAGCGTCCAAGTCATTGACCTTAACGTCGTAGTCAGCAGCCGGCAGGAATGTGAAAGTAAGCGTTGCGGATTTCTTGTCAGCAGCTACAGTTGTTGTAGCAGCGTAAGGTACAAGACCGTTTTTCGCTTCTACTTTCAGAGCAGCTTCTTCAGCGGCAGTAAGCGCACGGTTGAATTCAACAGTGATTTTCTTAGCGCCCATTTGGGAAGCTTTGGCTACTTTCAGTTCAGCCGGAGTGTTGATCAAGCTGTGAGCTTGGTAAGCAGCGTCTACAAGCTTGCTACGAAGAGCAGCAACCGTGTAGTCAGTCTCAGCGGAGATCAGGCCAGCTTTCAAAGCTGCGTCAACCCATTGAGTTGCCCAAGCATCAGTACCTGGTACAGTTGCGCCGGTGGAAGGAGCAATTTTCAGCGCCTTGTCCAGAACAATGACCATTTCTTCGATCTTAACGGTAGCGTTAGGAGCGAATTTGTTGTTACCAACACCAGCGATCAGGCCAGCTTTTTCAACTGCGCCGATCCAACCTTTACCCCAGTGCGTTTGGGAATCAGTGAAAGAAGTGCTGGTTTCTTGGGACAGACCGGCCAATTTCGCAACGATTACTGCGAATTCAGCACGAGTCATTTTTTGATCCAGGCCTGCGTCACCATTAGCGTTAACGCCGCTGAAAATTTGCAATGCTTTCAGTTCATTGAACTTGTCGAGCGTAGTTTTTTCTGCAGCAGCAGCGAGCGAAGCGAAGGAACCGAACGCCAGTGCGCCTGCGAGAAGAACGGATAAACTTTTCTTCATAACCTTTTTTTCTCCTCCTCGAGAAAACATCTGTTTGTCTTGCATAGAAGATTTATAGCTCGATTCTCTCATCGATGTTTCACCCCCTTCCCTGAGTTGAGCATTAGTCTATAATGTATGTCTGCAACATTAAGGATTTCATGTCGCAGAAACTCGTAAACTGTAGGAAGCTGCCTATTAAAGACAGAAAATAGGCAGGGAAAAATATGCCACTTTCCCCATTATACACGAGGCGCTCTCATAGAGCAAAGCATATTTTGTAAGTTTCATAGGGCGTCTAGTGCTTTTCGCCCGTCTCATTTGACACATGTAATTAAACGCGCCAGTTTCGGAAAAGTTGCGGCCAACGGAAAAAATGTTTTGTTTTTTCTTAAATGAGGGCCTTTTTTTGAAACATCGGAGAATTATGTATGTATCAACCTCATTAGTATAGCTTGGTCCCCGAGTCTCGTCACCGCTTAACTTTTTCCTATTTCGCCAACTTAGAACATTAGAAAGATGAGATCGCCCTCCGAGTGGAGGGCGATCATTATGAATACAGCTTATTTCGAGTAAATCTTCGGAAGCTTCTTCAGATCCACCATCACTTTAGCCATGATAATGGCAGCGTCCGCGCGGAGCAGACGAGAGGATGGTTCGAATACGAGACCTTTCTTGGGATCGGCCACATCGACTGGCGATCCGCTCATAAATCCTTTCTTGGCAATCGCGGCAACGGACGGCTTCGCGTAGAAATCGATAGACGGCTCGTCCTTGAACAGCTTGCCAAGCGTAGCACGAGATTTGTTCGGATCGGTGTCGAGCTTCAAATTGAGCGCTTTGGCCAACATCACGGTAGCGTCCTGTCTGGAGATCGTGTTGTCCGGGCTGAACGCTCGCGGCAATGTCCCACGGACAATACCGGCGCGTGCGGCTGTCTCAATGTAGCGGTAATCCCACAAGGCATCAATATTGATCGCGTTGCCGGTGTCCGGAACGTCCACAAAATGTTTCGGTCCATTATAGTTGAGTGGAAGATCCAATGCGCGTACCAGCATGCGGGCAAATTCGCCTCGAGTGACGTACTGGTCCGTTCCGAATGCTCCCGATGGGTCTGTAGCGTTCATAACACCTTTGGCGTAGATCGCTTCAATTGCTTCACGAGCATACGGATGAGCACTGACATCATTGAACGTATAGCCCACTTTGCCGACTACGTAATAACCGAAACGGTCGAACGGTACTTTTACGGTATTTTTCTTGTCATCGACAACTCCGCCGATATTCTCCCATTGTTGGATGAAAGGATCGAACCGAAATACGGTCACCCAGGTGCCGGCGGATTGTCTCAGGCTTGGATCGTAGGCCAGCGTCAGCGTGCCGCGCTTGGATGGGATCACTTCTCGATCCGAGCCGCGGGTATAGTAAAGCTTCTGCGCCGTTCCCTTGATGACTTCAAGCGGATAAGGGTCAAAGCCGTTAGTCACCGGATCATAGTCAGGCGTGATCGGATTGTCAGCCTGGCCTGCATCAATCCAGTAAACCGGGCTAGCTTTGATGTACCGCGTCGGGAAGCTTGCTGTGAACAGAATTCGTCCCATACTTAACTGCGCGTCGTAGTTGGCCGGCACCGTCTCAAAATCATGGCGATCGACTACGCCATCCTCTGGATTGGCGATGGCCATCAAAATGTTGTTGTCTTTGTATACCTGGCCCTTCAGATTATCAGGAGTGTTGTAATCCCGCCGAATGAGATTCGTACCGCTAGGGAAAGTCAAATTCAATTTTCCGTCAAAGGCTTTCAGCGAGTTCTTCATCGTAAGCAAAGTCTGAGCGCCTGGGATATTCTCTGGTGCGTAGACTACATCAAAGGAGTCTTTGATCGTGTCGTTGGCATTCTTAATGATGAGATCGATTCTGTTGGTCTTGTTCGGCTTCAAATTCTGGACGAACGCTCGGAATGCCGGCACTTCGGTCGGTGTACTCGTTCTATAATCCAGGTACGTGATTTTGGTGGCCGGAATTTTGTTGATCGTAACGCTGTCCGCGCCTGGCGAAGTCAAAATAACTTCAACGTAGCTCTGGTTCAATATACGTTTCTCGGTACGAGGCGAGATAATTGTATAAGGGATAGAAGTCGGATCGACTTCAAGCCGATATGTCGCCCGCGGACCATTCAATCCGCCGTTGTAAACGGTGATGCTGTAAACCTTGGAGCTCCCGTCGTACGGCAGCTTTTGGTTCGGCAGAATAAACGAAAAGGTCTGAGATTCGAGATCATATACCACTCTCAAATTTCCAAGCGGCGCAGTGTCGGTCGGTTCGTCGGTGATCACTGCCCCGTCACTTGCCGTAAACAAGTTTTTGCCCATGTTCCAAGTGATATCCAGGTCTCCGGGTGAAGAGATGACCATGATGTAGTTATCCTGGTCGCGACCTGATTGCATGGCTGTGAGTTTAGCGATCGCATTTCCGGAAGTCGTACCCAAATCGATGAAATCAAACGTACCGTAAATGTTCATCTCCGCTTGCTTCGTCGAAAAAACGGTTCCCTTCAGCGGGAAATTCGGATCGTTTGGCAAAGGAGCGCTTAGTCCAGTGGAGTAAGGGAATACGCCCGCGGTTTTCGGCGCCGGAATGACCGGGAGATTCGTTGGTACGATCGTGACTTTGATATTACTTTCATAGTTGTTCGATTTCGTGCGGAATACGAATTTGATGTTGTTGTCACCCAATTTATTCAGAGCGTTATAAGCCGCAGTTTCTTGAGCAGCATCGGCCAGCACGAAAGTGTCTTGTGTGGTGTCTACTTTCAGTTGAACCTCGGTGTTATTAATGTACAAATACGCGGTTTGATACTTTGGAGGTGATGATGTCGTATCTGTCTTAAATACAATGTCGCTCAGGTTGGGCACGTTAAACAGCTGACCTTTAAAGCTCTTGAATTCCGTTTGAATCAGAGCGGCAATACCTGCGATCGAAGACATGGTGGTGTCATACTTAATTTGCATGCCGTCGAATACACCGTCGTACTTGACGTACGGACCGTACATCATCGTAATCGGAATATCTTTGTATGGATCGCCGGTCACAGTGCCGGAGTAAGCGGTGTTGTTCAGCTTGAAGCGCAAGTCCATGCTTCCAGAGCTAGGAAGCTTGTTCAAAGTTACGAACACTCTCAGGAACGGGGTATCGACGCCATTGATATTCACCATTTTAATGGAGGAATTCGGCAGCACCTTGTAGCTGTAGTCATGTGTGGAAGCCGAATTACCGTTCAAATCTCCGTCCGTCGTATTTCCGGTAACGGTTCTAATATTGGCCAATTGCACCAAATCGTTAGGCGCCGCACCTACCCAGCCCGATTGATAGTTTCCGATCAACAGCTCGATTCCTGCGGGCAGAGAGAACAGAGAAGTATTCTCAAGATCGGAAGTGTCTAGTGTTGGAATTTCCGCCGGCGTCGTTTTGTTATTGTACCCAGGGATAAAGTTGACATCTTGGATGTAGGCCAGCGTACTATTACGCAGTTTGTAGAAGAAGGTATCGGAATCGTCCGTACCAGCGGGCGATTTGGCTTGGTTCCATCCCGTGAATTTGATTGAATGGTTGTCGTCGAATTTCAACAAGCCCGCGCCGGTAGTCGTTGATGATGAACCGAGAGTATACGAAAACGCCACCGTAAAAAATTTATCAGCAGGGGCAGGAGCTGCAGGAGCGTTATTCACTGCAATTACAGAATTGGATGAGCCATCGTTCGTGACTGAAATAGGATTGCCGTTCAGTACATTCAAGGGGTCAAAATCGTAAACAGACGTTGAGGTGTTCCAAGTCCAACCCGTATTGGGCTGGAAGTTTTTAGTCACCGAATTATACACGATCGGTACGATGGACGAGCCGGTGACCTTCACCGTGAATCCGGTTGGAATGGAGAAATTTGTAGTCGGCTGCAACGGTGTCGTGAAACTTTCACCCGGATCAGCGACGTCGCCGTCAGCATTCAGATCCTTCTCGGCAACCAACGTCAAATCATAAAAGGTAACATCACCGTTGTAGAATGCGATATTGCGTGTAGTCTCCACATACTGGGTGTTGTTGTACACGCGGATCGTGATTTCGTTCATCCCTTTTTTCACATTGATCGGGGATGCGACGAAGCTGAAGTTAGATTGGCTGTTCACCGAGTAGGTATTACTCTTGCCGTTCGTAATGACTTGCACCTTCGTAGCGTTCGGGGCTTTACCGCTGATGCTGATATCGGAGCTGGACTTGCCCATCGAAGCTGACGAATAAACAACGGTCGAACCGGCTTCTTTAATATTGAAAATAGAGCCGTCGATGCCTGCCGTTAAGTCATAGAGCATCGGGCTGTTGCGGTATTCGATAAAAATGGAATCCTCCGAGGTTGATGCACCTTGCGTTCCCGTGAAGGTGATCTTGTTCATGCCCGGAAACAATTGCACATTGTAAACCGTAAGGGTTGTCCCAACGGCCGTGATGTTCGCGGTCTGATTTTCGTTCGAGGAAATGACCGCACCGGTGGAAGGATTGATTTGGTATACGCTGTATTTGATCGAAGCCGGATCCACGTTGTTAATCGTACCCGTCAAGGTTACGCGATCGTTCGTGGTGATCCGCGCAGCGCCCACCGTATACTGTTCGTTGTTGAAATTGAAATTGTGGGCTGTCGCCGCTTTAACGACACTCCACTGCAGCGGCAGTATCGAAACTACCATTGCCAAAATTAATAGAAACGATAAAGCCTTCTGTTTCCTCATTACGATAAGTCCTCCTCGTGAACGTGCCTTGTGCTCCAATGATGAAATGATGAAGTGCCAAATCGGTAACATGTTCCATTAGACGAGCCTTTACGACAAAAAGTTCCGTATCATAGTTATCGGACAGGAAGTGAAATTGTTTAGCCGTTATAAGGAAAATGAGACAGAACTCCCATAAAAAAACCCCAAAACCGAAATCGGTTTTGGGGCAGATCTTTATAAGTCGTATAAATTTCACTTCCCGCGCGAGTCGGGATGCGGCTTCGCGAGAAGCCGGGCGATGAAGTTGATGACCGGCCGGCGGGTTTTGTCGACGATGCCGATGAGCTCGGCGCCGATCTGCAGCAGGAACACGAGCACGCAGATGACGACGAAGGTGACCCAGTTGCCGAGACCTCTTGCGCTGAGCACGGATTGCACGACGGCGCAAGCGCCGAAGAATGCGGCAATGCTGTAGATGATGAGCACCGTTTTACGGTGGCTGAAGCCGAGCCGTTGCAAACAGTGATGCAGATGGCCTTTGTCGGCTGTAAAGATGGGCTTCCCGTTCACCTTTCGGCGCACGATGGCGAAGAAGGTGTCGGACAGCGGCACGCCGATGATGAGCAGCGGCGTTACGAACGATACGATCGTGACTTGCTTAAATCCGAGCATGGACAGCATGGCCAGACTGAATCCGAGGAACAGTGCGCCCGAGTCGCCCATGAATATTTTCGCGGGATGGAAGTTGAAGAACAGAAATCCGACGATGCTGCCCAGCAGCAAAATAGATAACAGCACAACCGTACCATTGTTCATGAACACGCCCATCGTGAGGATCGAGCCGATCGCGATGGCGGATACGCCCGCCGCCAGCCCGTCCAATCCGTCAATGAGGTTGATCGCGTTGGTCACGCCGACGATCCAGAAAATCGTGAGCGGAATCGCGACCCAATCCCCGAGCGGCTGCATGGCGGAGCCGAACGGAATGTTGACGATGTTCATGCGGATATCGAAACCGAACACCACAACACAAGCGGCTGCAATTTGGACAAGGAACTTGAGTTTGGCGTTGAGATCGAATCGATCGTCCAGCGCGCCCAGCAGCACGATGATCGTTCCGCCGGTCAGCAAAGCGCCGATGAGGTTACGATTATAGGCAAGCATCAGGTTATGCGGAATGAAGGCGAGAAACAGTAACACCACTAAAGTAAAAGAGCTGAAGATGGCGAGTCCGCCCATGCGCGGCATGATGCGGGAATGTACTTTACGGGCGTTCGGGACGTCGACGGCGCCGACTCGGAACGCGAACTTTTTCACCAACGGAGTAAAAATGAGGGCAAGTGCCAGCGTCGCGATGAAACCGGACAACCCGATTCCGAACATTAAGCCTGTGGGCATAATTCAACTCCCCTTTTTTCTATACCGGATTGAATTATAAACCCGGTACATGGAATTCAACAAGACCGTTTTCCTGTCGTTTTCCGGGTTATTAGAGCATTTTCATCATTTTCAAGTTATTTTCATGAAGGATTGGAGGGTTTGAGGACCTTTTCTCCATCCTTCATCACTTTCAAGGCAAATCGAGGTAAAACAAGCATTCTTGGCAAGCGGCTCGGTTCCTGAAGCAGCCGGTAAAACCATTCCAATCCCAATTTGCGGAAAATGGCCGGAGCTCGTTTCAGCTTCCCCGCCACGACATCGAAGCTGCCGCCTACGCCCATCATGACCGGTACCTGAAGTGCGTCCTGATATTTCTCCAGCCATGGCTCCTGGGTCATCAGCGAGCGGGCTACGAACAGCAAATCCGGCTTGGCTTCCCGAATCGCGGCGATCACCGCGCCGTCTTCTCTATCCGTAAAGTAACCGTCGCGGTAGCCGACGAATCGGACTCCCGGAAATTGCCGGCTCAGCTTCTCGTGCGCCGAAGAAATGATCTCCTGCGTTGTGCCCAGAAGGTAAACTTTCCAATGACGGCGGTCGCCTTCGCGCAGCAATTCGTGCATAAGGTCGAATCCTGCCACCCGTTCCGGAACGGGCTGTCCCACGTGACGTGCAGCCCATACCACGCCTGCGCCATCAGGTACGACAAGATCCGCCGTTCTCAGCGCCCGATGGAAACCGGCATCTTCCAAACCAGCCATCAGCATAATCGGGTTGCCGGTCACAATCCGGTGAGTGCGCTGGGATTCGACAGCCTGGACGAGATAGTCGACGGTTTGCTTCATATTCATTTTGGAAAACGGGACGCCGTACAGCGACACCGTGGGGTATGCTCTGGTTTGGGGTGTGAAGCTCAACAACGTCACCTTCCCGATAACGGATTACTTTTGTTAACGTAAATAATCCAAAATTTGTTTCGCCGGGCGAACCGCCTCGTTCTTCAAACGCTCGATGGCGGAAGAAGCACGGGTTCGCCATTCTTGAGGATTGTCGAGCAGGGTTGCGGCCCGCTGGGCGAAATCGCCCGGATCGAGCGATTCCGTGGAACCGACCGCGGTCTCACCCAGCCGGTTCAGAAATTGGTCGATCTTCGGATCATACGAGAGGCCGAGCAGCGGCACCTCGCGGTTCGCGGCGTAGATGAGCGAGTGCAGCCGCATTCCGACCAGCAGCCGGCATCGGCTCACCTCGCGCAGCATCGCCTGCGGATCCTCGTGTGCGGGCGCAAGTTCGCACACAGGCTCTCCGCCGGACGCAGCGGCGCCGGCGGAGAGCCGTTCCATCACGTACCGGGACGCATCCTCGTCCGGGCCGTGATGGAACGGCAAAAAGCGCAGCCGGACGCTCCGCCGTCCGGCCAGCATCGCGAGCGCGGCCGCCACGCGGTCCAGGTCCGCACGGTCGCCGCGCCAAAACCTGACGGACACGCCGACCACCGGTCGCGCGTCCGAACCATCGGCGCCACCCGAATCCGCGGCGTCCGCAAGCGGCAAGCCCATCACCGGGTCGGGCACCACATCGATGCGCGCCTCCGGCACGCCGAACCGGCGCAGCAGCGCCGCCGATTCCTCGTCGCGCACCGACACGTACGCAGCCTTGCGGAACGCCCGTGCAATCGGCCACTTGAATATGCCGCGCTGCACCGGACCGATCCCCTGCGCATACACGAACGTCGGCTTCCCGCTCCAACGCGCCATTTCCATAATCCCGAGATAATACGGGATGGAGCCGAGCCCCGTCGCGTCCTGCAGCAAGCTTCCTCCGCCGCTGATCAGGCCGTCGCTGTTACGTAAAGCGTTCCTTACTTTCGCCAGCTTCATGCGGGGCACCGATTCCACGCCATACTGACGGCTTGTCCATTCCGGATCGGCCGACAGCACGACGGGCTCTACCTGAACTCCCCGCTCGCGCCCCGCCTGCTCGAGCGCCGTCAAAATACTTTTTAATACCGCTTCGTCCCCGCTATTCCGAAAACCGTAATACCCGGACAGCACGAGACGCACCACGCCAGAATCCCGACTCACGCCGGCATCCCCCGTTTCCGCAGCTTATCGGCCGCTTGATAAATCGCGATCAGAACGAACCCGATCAACAGACCAAGACCGAGGCCGAGCAAAATGCGCGAAATCGAAAGGATGAGCGGAGTATGAATATGCGCGAACGTGTCGACCATCGACAGCTGCCCAATCGTCCCGGCCACCAGCAGCACGGTGGCCCAGCGATAGCGCAGCGCCAGGAAAATGCCCAGCAGCATAAACGGATGCCCCAGCAAAAATTCTTTCGTTCTCGGCCGAACGCCGAATGTGTTTTCGAGTATGGAACGGAAAGCCAATTCCACGCTGGATACGTTGCCGGCATTCCCCGTTCTCGTCAAATAGTAATAGCCTGCGCCTGCGAGTACGACAAACCCGACCACCCAAACAACGGTAAGCGGCATGCGGAGAATGTTACGCGCGTTTTCCGTCACGGTGTTGCCCGAACCATACAGGAACACATAAGCCGCCACCAGCGCGATCGGCCCCAAATGCAGCAGGCTG
This sequence comes from Cohnella pontilimi, assembly GCF_005049045.1. GTDB lineage: Bacteria > Bacillota > Bacilli > Paenibacillales > Paenibacillaceae > Cohnella > Cohnella pontilimi. Next base: position 266,363 of record NZ_SUPK01000005.1, on the reverse strand, counting down.
ACGCCGCGGAACTGCTGCAGCACATAGCTGTACGAAATATGGTTCAGCATCGCGACGACCATCGGAATGGCAGCCATCGACAGAATCGCAGTGCGAATATACAGCAGCACGGCCGAGCCTAACCGCCGGCCGACGCCGAGCGATTCGCCACGCGTAGCTCTCAGCCTGCGAACGAGCAAAATCACAGCGGCCGTCGGAGCCGCAATCGCCACGAACAGAGCCAGCGCTTGCACCATCAGCGTCGGACGCAGCACATACAGGCCGGCCCCGCCAACCACGCCGGCAACGAACACGAGACTGATCAGCGACGGCAGGAACATGCCCGCGACGGTCGCAACCATCGCAATCGCGCCAAGCATCGCCAGCGCGCGCAATACGGTTTCCGCCGGAGCGTGGTGCACGGTAAACGCCTGAGGCACACCGATCTCAAATCCGAAATGGTGCAAATCCGCAACCGCGCCGCCCGAACCGTCCGAAGCATCCTTGTCGGAACCGGCCAACGCCGTCACGATCGTATCGATCGGAAAGGTCACTTTGCCTTTGATCGGATCTTTGGTCGGCATCGCGTTCAAGAACACCATCCGGATGTTGCGGTCCTTGACCGCAAGCAAAATCCGGTCCCGCAGCTCCGTCGCCTTGATGATGGCCATCTCCCCGTCCGTGACGGAATGGGCGCGGATGATGTTGTAGTCCACGTAGTTCGCCAGCTTTTCGACACCTTTTTGCGCGGTCTTCAGGTTCTCGAACGCCGCGATGCCGATGCCGTTCTGATTCAATACTTGTGCAAACTGCAGAACGCCGCTCAGTTGCCTTTTGCCCGGGGCAGATATGCTGAATCCGGGTACTGCCTCTCCGTCGAACGTCACGCGGTCCACGCCGTATTGCTTGAACGTTTTGAGCCAATTGTTCATTTCCTTTGCATCAAACGTGTCGAACCGGTCCGAAACCCGCGGAACGATCCAAAGCCCCGCGTCCTTCAGCTTCTGCATCTCGATCGGATTGGGCATCATCGGACGCATCATCGCATCGGCATAGCCCATGTGAATGACCACGCCCTGTTGTCCCTCGATCGACCAGTCCGTCACTTCCGCGCCGTGGCGCGCGAACGCCGACTGGATGATCGGTTTCAGCTCCGACACATGCTCAGGCTTCAAAAATAAAACGTAGGTGTTGTTATCTCCCGGCTCCGGTGGTTTTCCCTGCAGCGCCGCGGCGCCTTGCGCGTCGTAAACCGCCGCCTCCCGCGACCACGTGAGCTCCTCGAGCGTGCTTTCGTACACAATCGCTCCATTGACGCCGGCTTTCTTGAGCCGGTCCAGCTGCTCCGTCATGAATGGCTCGGGGTTCCCTTGCGCCGCGCTGGCTTGGAGCACGTCTCTATAGTCAATGACAAGGGCCGTCCGGTCAGCGGAAGCTTCCGTTTGGGATCTGGCGTACATGACCGGCAGCGCGGCCACGACACCAATCAGCACGAGCCACCACAGCCACACTGTCAATTTGCGATTTAGTTTGTTCACCCATTGGGGCACAACCGTCACTCCTTATGTCCTGGAAAAAATGATGTGGGGCTGTCGTCGCCCGTTCAGGCGGTGAAGCGGCACTTTTTCCGGTTTTCGCCCACAAAACGAGCGGCATCTCTGCCGCTCGTTCGTGTTTATTCGGCACTATTAGATACTACACTACAATTTCCGCACAAATCTCAAGATTCCTGCGTGACGTCGGTCGGTAATTTCTGTTAGGCTCACAGACCTAAGTCACTGAAACTGACTAACAACCGACACCGTTACCGCCACGCGCATTCGTTAGTTACTCTCTCTAACTAACACTCACCGCGAATCACGCCAACGCATCCACGCGCCCCATCACGGAGCTCACGAGCCGCGTTAGCGCCGCGTTCGCAGCTTCCAAGTCCTCCCCGCGAACGGCGAAATACACTTTGATTTTCGGCTCCGTACCGGATGGCCGGAGGCAGAACCACGAGCCGTCCGCGAGCATGAATTTCAGCACGTTCTCGGAAGGGAGGCCGTCCAGACCTTGTTCATAATCCAGCACACGCACCACTTGAACGCCCGTCACTTCAGCCGGCGGGTTGGAACGCCAGTCGGCCATGATCGCGCCGATTTTCTTGACGCCGTCCTTGCCCTTGAGCGTACGGGACTCCAGCTTCTCCAAATACGTTCCGTATTTGCGGTACAGCTCCAGGAGCACGTCGTACAGCGTTTTGCCGAGAGACTTATAATAAGCCGCCGCCTCACAAATAAGCAGTGAGGCCACCACGGCGTCTTTGTCGCGCGCATACGTGCCGGTCAAATAACCGTAGCTCTCCTCGTAACCGAACAGGAAGCGGTGAGAGCCCGTCTTTTCGAACTCGGTCATTTTTTCGCCGATATATTTGAAGCCCGTCAACGTATTAAAAACTTCGCAGCCATAGGATGCGGCGATATCCGCGCCCATCTCGCTCGTCACGATCGTTTTCACGACAGCTGCGTTAGAAGGTAGTTTGCCCTGTTCTTGAAGATTCGATAGCAGATAATGGACCATAATCGCGCCGGCTTGGTTGCCGGACAGTACCACATATTCGCCTTGATCGTTCTTGACCACCGCACCCATCCGGTCACAGTCGGGATCCGTGCCGATGATGATGTCGGCTCCGAACTGGTCGGCCAGCTGGATCGCCAGCGTGAACGCTTCGTGCTCTTCCGGGTTCGGAGATTTGACCGTGGGGAATTCCCCGTTCGGCTGCTCCTGTTCCCAGACGACATGAACCTTGCCGAAGCCGGCTTGCTCCAGCACCCGGCGAACCGGCAGGTTGCCTGCGCCGTGAAGCGGTGTATAGACGACGGAAAGTGCTTTTCCGGCCCCGCGCTGAAACAAATCCGGCTGCACTACTTGCGCGGTGACCGCGTCCACGAACCGCTGATCGTCCTCGTCGCCGAGCCAGACGAGCAGCTCCTTCGCTTCCGCCTCCGCTTGGGAGATGCGTTGGACCGCGTCGAAAGAGGTCACCCCGCGAATGCTCTCGATGACCTGCTCCGCTTGATGAGGCACAAGCTGGCAGCCGTCCGCGGCGTACACCTTATAGCCGTTATATTCCGGCGGATTGTGGCTCGCCGTAATCACGATGCCGCCGGCTGCGCCCAAATCGCGAACCGCGAACGACAGCTGCGGCGTCGGCCGCAAGGAACGGAACAGATAGGTTTTGATGCCGTTGGCCGCAAGCACGCATGCCGCCTCCAGAGAAAACACGTCGGAATTTCGCCGGGAATCGTGCGCGATCACCACGGAAGGCTTATCGGACTGCCGGAGAAGATATTCGGCGAAGCCTTGAGTGGCCTTGCCGATCACATACCGGTTCATCCGGTTCGTCCCCGCGCCCATCACGCCTCTCAAGCCGCCGGTGCCGAATTCGAGCTCCCGGTAAAACCGGTCCTCAATTTCCGAGGACTGGCCGGCTATGCTGCGCAGCTCTTCCTTGGTCGCTTCGTCAAGGCCCGGATCCTGCAGCCAAGCCTCATATACTTCCTGCGGTGTTTGTGTTTTCTGCATGTTCACGCACCTCTTCCTTCCGCTTCAATAGTTGACCGACGCCTTAGATTCGCCCCTTTACACTAGAGATACATATCGTATCATAAACCTATATTATATGTTACTACTCTTTAAATATAGGGGTCAAATTAGCAAGCAAGCATCATCGGCTATGTTTAATTAACCCTTATTCGCGTCGGATAACGCAAACATGAGCTCACCCTCTGCTACGACTGTGTCGCCGACTCTCGCGGTGGCTTTTCCTTTTCCGATCGGACCTTTCAGCCGGGTGATTTCGACTTCCAGCGTAAGTGTGTCTCCCGGCTTCACCTGACCCCGGAAGCGGAATTCGTCGATGCCCGCGAAAAAGCCCAGTTTGCCGCGGTTTTCTTCCACCATCAGCATGGCGACCGAGCCGACTTGCGCCAGCGCTTCGACAATCAGTACGCCGGGCATGACCGGATATCCCGGAAAATGTCCGACAAAAAACGGCTCGTTCATCGTCACGTTTTTGAGCCCGACGGCACGTTTGCCCGGTTCGACTTCCAAAATTTTATCCACGAGCAAAAAAGGCGGGCGGTGCGGAATGACGTCCATAATCTGATTGATATCGAGCATTTGGGTTTCCTCCATTTTATTGCGGCTGGAAGCGCATAAGCGGGCCTCTCCCTGCAAATACTAGGAATGTCCCCTTATGCGAACTGCAGTCGCTAAGGTTGATATAAGAGAGCTCGCTGCCGTACATCGAAAAATCGAGGCAGGGCGCGGGCTCTTTTGTTTGCGGATTTATGAAGTTAGACGCGGTTTAAATGACGGAACTGCAAGAAGTAGATGCCGCTCGTCAAGAACGAAAGCAGAATGGCGGCCCAGAGAACCTCCACTCCGCCCGGGAGATCGAGCAGGAGCAGCATGATGGCCGCGTAATAAACGACGGTCGTCGCTTTGCCGAGCAAGTTGGCGGGTACCGTTTTCATGCCGCGGAAATGAAAAATCGCCGAACTGGCAATCATCCCGATTTCCCGGAACGCCATGACCCCTGCCGCCGCCCAAGGAATCTCCCCGCCCGCCACAAGAGAAATCACGATAGCCAGCATCATCAGCTTGTCCGCCAGCGGATCGAGCATGATGCCGGTCAAGGTGACTTGTCCGCTTCGACGCGCGATATAACCGTCCAAAATATCCGTCAATCCCGCGAACAGCACCACGACCAATGCCGCCACGGAATGGCCGTATGCGTACAAAATGATAAAAAACGGGATGAAAACAAACCGGGTCATGGTCATGATATTCGGCAAATTCATCCCGGCTGCTCCCCCGTTTCCGTCAATATCCTCATTATTATAACGCTCTCCCCGTTAAATTGAAAACTCCCCGTCCATGGGGCGGGGAGCAGTCAAGCCGATCGTTCGCAGGGTCGTTCAGCTTTCTGCGAATACAAGGTCGTAAATGTGCTTCCAGGTGTTCAACTCAAACACTTCCGAGACCGGTCTTCCTCCGAGGACGGCGTATCCGACGGCCAATCCGAAGACCAGTGCGATTAGGCACAGTGCCGGAACGACGAGCAGTTTGACGGTCAGCCACAAAATGCGTCCTGCTGTCCTTCCGCCGGAGTTCTCGGGTGGATTCGTGGGACGGGGCGATGCGGTCATGATGCTTTCGTCTCCTTTTACCAAATGCCCAGGACGGGCGATAACGTTCGGTAACTACCTGTCTATCGTATCATCCCCGAAGATTATTCGCCATGCCCAGCATCTGCTCGCCGGAAGAAAGCGCCCGGGCGCTCAGCTGATAAGCGCGCTGCACCATCATCAAGTCAGCCATCTCTTCCGTCATATCAACGTTCGATTGCTCGGTGAAGCCTTGGCGAACCGCAACGCCGGTGGTCACCGGCCGCACAACGCCTGACTGAAGCATGTCGGCGTCGATCCCATACAGGTTGTCACCGATCTGGCGTACGAGTTCCGGTTTCTCAACCGTATAGAGACTCATTCTGCCGATCGTCTGCGGATCCGAACCGTCCGCGTTAACCGCGGTGAGCGTTCCTTCCGGCGCAATGTTCAATGTCCTTCCGGCCGGCACGATAATTTCGCCGCCGGCGTCATCCAGAACGGAGTAACCGGCTGCCGTCACCAGCTTCTGATCCCCGCCGGCACCGTCCGGAACCAACTGAAACGGACCGTGGCGGGTATATGCCCGGCTTCCGTCCGGCATCCCGATCTCGAACAGCCCGTTGCCTTCCAGCGCCACGTCGTTCATATTCCCGGTAGGCAGCAGGGTGCCTTGCGACAGGTCCAATTGAATCGAGGCCAGTTTGGCTCCCCAGCCTTGCGTAAAGCCCATCGGCGTCTGGCGGCCGGGAAGCCGGAAGTCCGGCTCGTGGGGCTGCATGTTGGTGAGCAGATCTTCGAATACGGCAGTTTTGCGTTTATAGCCAACCGTGTTCACATTCGCGATATTATCCGCAAGAATATCCAATCTGCGCTGTAAGGCGCCCATAGAGGCGGAGGCGGCGATCATCGAGTTATTCATAGGTTAAAACCCACCTCTTCCTCTCGGTTTATACTTTGCCGATTTCGTTCACGGCTTTGTCCAAACTGCGGTCATAAAATTGAATAACTTTCTGATTGGCTTCATAGGCTCGAAGTGCCGCCATCAGGTCGACGGCTGACTGTGCGGCATCCACGTTCGAGCGCTCCAAAAATCCTTGGCGTACTTCGGCTCTGTCGCCGGCCTGCAGTAACCCGATCCCGCCTTGCGCGCCGTCATAACGGAACAGGCCGTTGCCTTCGCGGATCAGGTCGTTCGGGTTCTCCACCCTCGTCAGCCGAAGCCGGGGATTGTTAGGGAGAGCCTGCCCCGTCGTCTTGTCAATCAATGAACCGTCGGAGGTGACGGCGATATCGTCCCAGCTTCCGTTGATGACGATCCGCTGACCGTTCACGTCCAGCACCTCGGAACCGCCTGCCGTTAACAAGGTGCCGTCAGCCGCTGTTTGGAAACTGCCGTCACGGGTATATCGTTCGCCTTGTGGCGTATTTACCGTAAAGAAAGCCTGTGGCTGAAAAATCGCGTTGCCGTTCGCATCCGTGACCGGAAGTCCGGTTGTCGCATCTATATATTTGCCCGAGCCGTCCAATACCGCGCCGGGAATCGGGGTCCGTAATTCAAGATCCGAGATAAGCGCCATATCCTGCGGGCGAAAAGTTTGCCGAATGTCGCCTTGCCCCATAGACAGCATGTTTTCCTCTGCGAACACGCCGGTCGATAAGGTGCCGACTCTGCCCTCCCGGGTATTCTCTCCGCCAACAGCGGCGATAAGCATATCGGGAAAAGAACGGTTGATGGCGTTATTCGCCTTAAAGCCGGGCGTATTGAGATTGGCGATATTGTTCGTAACGGTGTCGTGTCTTCGCTGCTGGGCCATCATGCCGCCGGCGGCCGTATATAATCCTCTTAACATGCTGTCGGTTCCTCCTTGCTCATTCCGGCTGCAGTTGTATGCCCGCCGTCACGCTTAGCCCATTTTCCGCTGATTCCGTTGAATTCTATCCAAATGATCCAGCATGATGCCGGTTCCTTTCACTACGCAATGCATCGGATCTTCCGCAATCAGCACCGGAACTTTGAGCTCCTCGACCAGAAGCGCGTCCAGTCCGTCCAGCAATGCGCCTCCTCCGGTCAGGATAATCCCGCGGTCGATGATGTCAGCGGACAGTTCGGGCGGCGTACGCTCCAGCACCGATTTGGCCGAAGACACAATCGAGGATACTGGCTCCCAAAGCGCTTCGCGTACTTCATCCGAGTTGATATTGACCGTTTGCGGGAGACCCGAGACCATGTCCCGGCCGCGGATATCCAACTCATCGCGCCGGCCTTGATGGTACACCGTACCGATTTTGATTTTGATGTCCTCCGCCGTGCGTTCCCCGATCAGAAGCTTATATTTGTTCTTTATGTATTTCATGATCGCGGAGTCGAACTTGTCCCCCGCGACTTTAAGAGAAGAGGCGGTTACGACGTCGCCCATGGATAGGACGGCTACATCCGTCGTTCCTCCGCCAATATCGATGACCATATTGCCGCTCGGCTGGAAAATGTCCATTCCGGCTCCGATAGCTGCGGCTTTCGCTTCTTCTTCCATGAAGACTTCTTTGGCGCCGCTTCTCTCGGCCGCTTCGCGGATCGCCTTCTGCTCGACCGATGTAATGTTGCTCGGCGCACAGATGAGAATGCGCGGTCGGCTGTACCAGTTCCTCCCGCCTACACGCGCGATGAAGGCCTTCAGCATCATGTCCGTTACTTCGAAGTCCGCGATGACCCCGTCTTTAAGCGGGCGGATCGCCACAATATTGCCCGGCGTGCGGCCCACCATGCGGCGGGCGTCTTCGCCTACCGCCAACACCTTCCGGGTGTCGCTTTCGATGGCGACGACCGAAGGTTCGTCAAGGACCACTCCTTTGCCTTTGACGTGGATAGATACGTTCGCCGTGCCGAGATCGATTCCGATATCTTTGCTTAACATGAGCCTAAGACTCCCTCACCCTGCTGGAATGTATAATGGCGGTTTCGGCGTCGCACCCGGTGTCGAATAAAGCTGGCGATGCCCGATTATCAAATTTTAAACATTAGTTTATTTTAATTCGCCGCAATTCCAAAAATTCCTTCTTGGTTCGACAAAATGAGGGAAATTACGCTTTACCCGCCGTCATGACTTCTCTTTTTTTCACCGTCGTCTTCTTGTATTTGATTTTGGTCGCTTCTCCTCCCCTCAGGTGCCGGATCGACTTATGGTATTCCAGGATGTGCTTTACCTGGTCGGCCAAATCCGGATTGATTTCCGGCAGACGTTCGGTCAAGTCTTTATGCACCGTGCTCTTGGAGACGCCGAATTCTTTGGCAATCGTTCGCACCGTATTTCGCGTTTCCACAATGCACCTGCCGATCTTGATGGTGCGCTCCTTGATGTAGTCGTGCACGCTCCCGCCTCCCTGCTGAAATAGATTGGTACATTATATGAGGGGCGCGGTCACTTATTCTTTGTTCAGGGACGCGAGTGCGCCTTTGGCCCCATGAAAAAAGACGGATGGCAACATCCATCCGTCTTACGGGAACCCGTTTTATTCTTTTAAACGTCGCCGATCCGGCGCAGAATGGCCAAGTAAGGCTCTTTTTCCAAGTCGACAAGATACGGCGAAGGAACTGCGGAGCCGTCCGCCTCCCGGATAATCTGCACGACCGGTCTCAGCAAGGGCCGGTTCATCGTGTCCACCACGTATGCCGTTTGCCCGTTGCTGAGCTGCACGACCGTCGAGGCCGGATACACCCGATGATGCCGCAGAAACGTTTGAATCAACGACAATTCGAATTCGTAGTTCCCCGAAGCGAACAAATACTCCGTAGCCTCTTCCGGCGCATACGCCTTTCGGTAGTGACGGGGGGAGATCAGCGCGTTATAGACATCGGAGAGGCCTACAATTTGGGCAAATTCGGATATTTCTTTTTGGGTGAGGCCGAAAGGATATCCTTCTCCGCGATAGCGTTCATGATGCTGAAGTGCCACTTTGGCGGATTCCAGCGGCATGCCCTTGATCTTGGTCAATATCCGGTATCCTTCCGTTGTATGTCGGCGAACCATGAGCCGTTCGGCCTCCGTAAGCTCCCGGCCCAGCTTGATGAGATCCGTCGGAAGCCGCGTCATGCCGATGTCCGAAAACAGGGCTCCGAGCGTCAACTCGTACATTTGTGCGGAGTCGAAGTTTTTGGCCGTGCCGATGATGCCCGCATACATGGATACTTGAAGCGCCTGCCGGAACAGAAGCGGATCCGTTCGGAGCATCACACCCATTTCCTCCGCAAACTGCCGGTTGGAGACGATTTCTCCTATTAGATCGCGATACAAGTCTCTGAATTTATCGATAGCGATCGGCGGCGAGATGCTCTCCAATCTTCCCGGCGATTCCGCAAATCCGACGGCTGTCTGTACAGCGTCCATGCGAGCGTTTTCATCATTCTTGATACTATTGATGTCCGGCATGACCCACTCCGGTTCTTGCAACGGAGTTCTCTTCAGACGCAAAAATACCCGTTGAATGTTTAGCAGCTTCAACCGGTTAATGTAAGCTTCGGTTAGCACTGTTCCGGCTTCCAGCATGACGGCCCCGCTCCGTGCGTAGACCGGACGGGATAGTACGTCACCGCTGACCAGGTGGGTGATGGGCACTTCTCTCATAAGATTCGCTGCCCTTCCGCGCCGTTTTGGATAACTTGATTTGTACCCAACGACGGATACGTTGAAACATAGTATTTTTTTCCTATTTTTGATTATCACATATCTTTAGGCCTATGTCGACTATGAGAAATGGACAAGATAGAACGGGAGCCCACTCCCTGCCTGTCGGCAGAGTATGGGCTCCGGGTTGTTATTGAAGCGAATATTATTGGGCTTTGATCATGTCGCGGGGATTCACGGGTTCGCCGTTGGTCCACACTTCGAAGTGGACGTGCGTGCCTTCGCCCGCTTCGAGCTGGCTGGTGCCGGCTTTCGCTATCGCATCGCCCTGTTTGACTTCGTCGCCGACTTTTACTTGCAGGTCTTTCAAGCTCTGGTAGACGGTTTCGATGTCATTGGCATGCTGGATATGCACTTCATACCCGTTGGTCGGAGTTTCTTGCGCATAAGTGACTTTACCGCTTAGGGCCGCCAGCACTTCGAAGTCTTTTCCGTTTTTGGCGAGGTCGACGCCCGTGTGAGGCATAAACTTGTTGTCGTATTCGACCATTGCCGCCTGGCGTTGATCTTCCGAAGCATTTTCGTCGTAGAAGGCCATTTCCGTCTTGAACGATTCGAACTTGGCTACCGGCCATTGGAGAGTTTCTCCGTTAACCGCGACGGGCTTAGACTCGGGACTCGATTTTCCGTTTGTCTCTACCCCGCTGTTAACACTTGACACGTCTTGCTGCGAACCTTTCCCCTGGTTACCCGCATTGAGCCAGAGGATCGTTACGATGATTGCTGCCGCGGCCATGTAAGCTGCAGGGAATACCCAGCGTTTGGAGAGCAGCTTTTTCCATCCGGAAGGCTTGGCGGCGGACATCGATCCCGCAGCGGTTTTGGAAGACTCTTCGAACTTGCGTGTCGTTTTGTTTCCTTCGTTATTCATTTTTCCATCACCTCAATAAGCCATTCTTACCAGGTGATGGGGTTTTATACCTGATCTTGTTGAAAGATTGCAATTTTTATAGTGTAGATCGGGTTAAGGGGACTCTTAAAGTGAGGGTACAAGTTTCGAAACTTCGGTGATTTGCGTGCCTTTGTAATAGTATTTCAGGATTTGTTCCGCCGTATGCCCGTCCTGCGCCATTCCTTCCGCCCCCCACTGACTCATGCCGACTCCATGCCCGTTTCCGTAGGTCGTGAAGGAGATGGTGCCGTCCTTCACTCGCCAGGTGAAGGAAGTAGAACGCAGGCCGAGACGCTCCCGGAATTCCTGCCCCGTGAACGTCCGGTCGATCACGGTGAGAGATTTGATTCGTCTGCCGTCCGTCCATCCGGTGACTTTCATTTTCGGAGAATTGTTGAGCCGGGCTGAGGCGGAGATGGCGTCTATGCCCAGCTTCTCGTAAAACTCTTTTAGCGGCATTTGGGTTGTTTGGGCAGCGCCTGGGAGGTTGATCGGCCGGTCCCATGGACTCGTTACGGATCGAAGATAGGGCAGAGCGAATGGAAATACGTTTTCCGAATTTTCCGTGTAGCCGTTGCTTGCGGAAAAATAAAGCGCCTCAATCGGCTTGCCATCGTACGTGATAATCTTTCCACGTGTGTTCCTTGCCGCTTCATCGGCTTTGCGCCAAGCCTGCCCGTTCTCGTCCCGCAGCCGGTTCATCTGTTCGAGCGACCGGTAGGCTTGGTGAGTAACAGTATCAGTAACATCTGCGTCTTGGACGGGTATGTTAGTGCGGTCATGCTCGAGCAGGCGCCGCATGATGTAAGTGCGCGCGGCCATCGCCTGCGCCTCAAGCGCCGCGGGATGGAAGCTCGGCGGCATTTCGGCCGCGACCACTCCGCGTATGTAATCTTCCAGCGGTACCGTTTCTACGCGGCGCTGCTCCGTCAAATACACGCGGATGGGGATATCGTCTTTGTCGGCAGTGTTGTGGGGGCTGTCGCGGTTGCTATTGGGGTTGCTATTAGGGTTGCTATTGAGGCTGTTATCGCTTTCGCCTCCTCTATTGCTCGCTGGCCCGGCGTTTGTGCGGATGACGTTATTTTCAGAGCTGCTCTGAGACTTGTCCGATTTTACGTTGGCTGCTGGTTGCGCCCATGTCTCCAAGTCTTCGCTTGATGCGGCCATTAATTGTGCTGTCTCTGTGCGATTCGCTGTATGCAAATTGCTCCACAGGATCAACGCCAGCACAATACCGGCGGTAAACCCGGCCCATTCCAATCTTTTAGCCCATTCCATCGCTTCCTCCGCATCCTGTTCGTCTTCATCGGCCTGTCCTTATGCCGCTCAAGACATCCTACGCAAATGGCGATAGAGTTAGAACCTAGATTGGTAGAGGGGATGGTGACTATCAGCCGTCTTACTCGCGAAAGCCTGCTACGATAGTCAGTGAGACTGACTAACAAAAGCTTGTCTCGCGAAAGTCTGCGAACGTTAATCAGTGAGACTGACTAACAACAGCCTGCCTCGCGAAAGTCTGCTATCGTTAGCCAGTGAGACTGACTAACAACCGACTACCCCGCGATGGTCTATATCCGTTAGTCAATGTGACTGACTTACAGCGACAGAACCTGCCGAAGTCTGCGATCGTTAGTTATTGAGACTGGCTAACAGTTGAACACATGCAGCAGGCGATCACTCCGTTATTTACGGATGCTGTAGACATTTTCACAATACCCTCTTGCCATATTCCATTTTTCCCATTATTATGAACCCAAGACAAGGTCGTGAAGAACACGCCGTCTGTTCCGGGATCCCGGGCAGGCGGCGTTTTTATTTTAAGGAGGTCGCACAAATGAGCAAAATATTTGATGAAATTTTCAGTCGTTGGCTGTCACAGCATCTGAAAACATGCAAAGGGGAGCGTAAGCGGAGGTTACTAAACGGACTTGGATACTCTGAGAAGCTCTTTCTAATGTTAGTTTGGTGGCCGGCAGTCCAGAGTTTAGCAAATTTGCATCCTGAGTTTGAGGTTCGGGACTTCAAAGACGGCACCCGGTTTCTGGACTTTGCCTTTTTTCTGAAAGGACTGAAGATTTGTATCGAAATCGACGCATACAACACCCATTGCCGCGATCTTGACCGCAAGCAATTTGCCGATCATCTGACCCGGCAAAACCACCTGGTGATAGACGGCTGGCTAGTCCTGCGCTTCTCGCTGGACGACATTAAAGAGAACCCCCGAAGCTGCCAACAGTTGTTGCTTCAGGCGCTGGGAAAGTGGGGACTGGAACAACAGGAATCCATCGAAGCTAGCAACCCGATCGATTTGGCGATTCTTAAACTCATGCGCACCCACGGCGCACCCCTGTCCCCTTCAAAAGTAGCACGTGAATTAGGTTGGCATAGGGCGACAGCAACCGCTCACTTGCACAGCTTATTGAATAAGGGCTATTTGTTACCAGCTGGTTCTGGTCAGAAGAGAATTAAGTTATATCGACTGAATCCTGACTATAATCGCAAGAATTCCGGATAATTGCGTAGAGCAAAGTTAGTCTCAGTGGCGTTCCAACGTTGGTGTCTCGGGGGTACGCTTCTCTTAGCTAGTCTCAGTGACTTACAAACGTTGGTGCCTCGGGGGTAAGCAGCTCTAAGCTAGTCTCATTGACATTCAAGCTTCGATGTTTCGGAAGTACGCAAGTGTAAGCTAGTCTCAGTGACTTTCAATCGTCGGTGTCTCGGGGGTACGCAACTCTAAGCTAGTCTCGGTGGCTTTCAAACATTGGTGTCTCGGGGGTAAGCAGCTCTAAGCTAGTCTCAGTGACTTTCAACCGTCGGTGTCTCGGGCTACGCATCTCTAAGCTAGTCTAATTGACATTCAAGCGTCGATGTTTCGGAGGTACGCAAGTGTAAGCTAGTCTCATTGACTTTCAAGCGTCGGTGTCTCGGAGGTACGCATCTCTAAGCTAGTCTCAGTGACTTTCAATCGTCGGTGTCTCGCGGGTACGCATCTCTAAGCTAGTTTCAGTGACTTTCAACCGTCGGTGTCTCGGGCTACGCATCTCTAAGCTAGTCTCAGTGACTTTCAAGCGTCGATGTTTCGGAAGTACGCAAGTGTATGCTAGTCTCAGTGACTTTCAATCGTCGGTGTCTCGCAGGTACGCAAGTGTAAGCTAGTCTCATTGACTTTCAATCGTCGGTGTCTCGGGGGTACGCAAGTGTAAGCTAGTCTCATTGACTTTCAAGCGTTGGTATCTCAGGGGGGCGCAAATGTAAGCTAGTCTCAGCGGCTTTCAATCGTCAGTGCTTCGAGAGTATGCGCGCACGCAGAAGAGACTCGCATCCTACCACCGTCCGCGCATATAAAAAAGATGCCCCAAACGAGGCACCTTTAGACATATGAACAGTATAAGGACGTCCGCTGATTAAGCCAGCGTGGGTTGAACTTTGAGGATTGGAACTTCCGAACCCGCGCGGTCTTTTGCAGGCAATGCCACGACAGGCGGCATTTGGGCGTGCTCGGCTTCGGCGAGAACTTCTTCCGGAGACGGCGCGCGCAAAATGTCGGCGCCAAGCGCCGCGAGCTTACCGACGATGTCTACATACCCGCGGTCAATATGATGCAGACCGGTGACTTCAGTTGCACCATCTGCCGCCAATGCCGCACAGATCAAGGCAGCGCCGGCGCGCAGGTCCGTCGAGCACACATTGGCTCCGGTCAACCGGGCATTGCCCGACACAACCGCAGTGCGGCCGTCGACTTTAATTTCGGCGCCCATTTTCGCGAGTTCCGGTACATGCATATACCGGTTTTCGAACACGGTTTCGGTTACAATGCTCGTGCCTTCCGCCTTCAGCAGCAAAGCCATCATTTGGGCCTGCATGTCGGTCGGGAAGCCAGGATAAGGAAGCGTCTTAAGATCAACCGCACGGAGAGGACGGTCTACCCGCACGCGAATGCCGTTCTCATCGGCGTCAATGACTACGCCCATTTCTTCCATCTTTGCCACAACCGGGCCCAGATGGTCTCGAATCGCGCCTTCCACATAGACGTCACCGCCTGTGATGGCAGCCGCGATCATGTAAGTACCGGCTTCCACCCGATCGGGAATCACATGGTGCTCCACACCGTGCAAGCGCTCCACGCCTTCGATGCGAATGACACCTGTGCCCGCACCGCGGACCTTGGCTCCCATCGCATTGAGGAAATTGGCCAAGTCGACGATTTCCGGTTCTTTGGCCGCATTCTCGATCAGAGTCGTACCGTCGGCCGTTGCCGCCGCCATCATGATGTTTTCCGTGGCGCCGACGCTGGCAATATCCAGATATATTCTCGCTCCGCGAAGCTTGCCGTTCACGGTCGCTTCGATGGCGCCTTGACCGAATCCAATTTCGGCTCCCATCGCTTCAAACCCTTTGAGATGCTGATCGATGGGACGCGTCCCGATTGCGCATCCGCCGGGCAGGGAAATTCTCACTTTGCCCAGACGTGCCAACAAGGGTCCCATGACCAAAAAGGAAGCCCTCATTTTCCGGACCAGTTCATATGGAGCCTCGTACGAAACAAGCTTGCCGGACTGCAGCTCGACAAAATTGTCGCCGCGCTCCGCTTGAACGCCGAGAACCGTAAGTACCTGCAGTATGTTGTTGACATCGTCCAGGGCGGGCACGTCATGAATGACGCATGATCCTTCTTCCGCCAGCAAGGCGGCAGCCAGGATCGGAAGGACGGAATTTTTGGCGCCGTGGACACGGACGACTCCCTGCAGGGGACGTCCTCCGCGGACGATGATTTTGCTCATGGGTGGTTCCCTCCGCGCGTTAATAAATCATTCCGAAGCCGTTCTCCAAGAAAGCCCAACCCCGAAAAACTCAAATTTCATCTTACCATCGGTAACTCGGATGGCACAAGAACCAACTTTTCCCGATTTTTTCCCGGGTTTTTCATGCTATATCGATGATATTCGTCCAAATGGGACTTAATGGCCGCTTCTCCACCCTATTACCCATTGTTTTCATTCCGACACACCGTTATTCTAACATTTGCTCTTCAACTGGACCGGAAAAGCCACTTCACCGAACCGGCCCACTGCCAGTAATCGAGTACGAATTTCGCCGCCAAATGGCCCAAAATGACGGCAATCAGAAGTTGCAGCATACGTGCGCGGGGACTGCGGGAGTGCTGCATCAATCGGTCAAACCGCACTTCCTGCAGCAGCACCCATGACAAAGCAATGCAGCCCAGCGTCACGAAAATCGAGAATAAACCGTTCCAGGCAAGTTCACTCATTACTTGAAAGCCCCCTGACATTCAACCGATTGGGCCCTTGCAACCATATTTATTTGGCCCGAAGGATGCGGGCCGCCGGTACCACTCAATCGCCCTTGGACGAGGAATTTCCCGCTTGGACTTGTACCGCCCGTCCGACCGGGAGACATTCCGAAGTGTGTGAATGGGTCGATTGAAACCGTCAATTCACGATTAACCTCAAATCATCAAGCGAAACCAACTGTTTCGTTTTGCTGCGATCGCGTACGATTCTTCCTGCATAATGGGTAATATATTCCATGGCCGCCTTTTGCGTCCCGGCTAAGGCACGGTGCGGCATGAACCGCGTTATGAACGCGGAGTATGAATCCCCTTCGTCACTTTTCTCCTGCTGGATTCGTGTTCGCGTTCGCAACGATCGGGGTTGCGCCAAATCGAGCCGGCAATGAGCGTATGCAAGAGCTGCTGGTTTGGTTCGACTTTGGCGAGGTAATAAAGTGCTGTTGCTGTCTTCGATGTCCGCCACCGGACTCCGTAGATTTCCTTCGCATTCAGGGGCTAGACCTTTACCCCTTTGACGCCATAAAGCTGAACTGCCTTAAATCCTGTGTCCGACACATGCGCTTGTGACTCCGCCCGCTCCTCTCCAACCGTGTAAAAAATGCCGTGGTTGAGCTGTCCCCTATTCCGCCGGCGAGGACTTAGATTCACTGCGTCATGCACACCATTCCGAATGGATCCGGGTCGAGTCCGACTTTCGTCAGAAAGCCGAGTGAAACGGACATTCGAAAATCCAATTTTCTTTTCCGACTGCAACGGCTGCCCGAACGATTCATTCGATGGTCTCGCTACTCGGTGGCGGTAACAAGCCAAGCACCTGAAAATCATGTCACAGATAGCCGCTTCGCCAAGCTTAATGAGCTCCAATATCTCAAGCAGGCGAAGTATGAAAATGTTGGCGCGCGGCGATTCATCGCTAAGAACCCTGATCTCATCTTTATGCGATCAGCGGCTAAGGAAGAAATACAACAACCCCTGCACCGCTGCACCCATCAAAGTCGAGATCTCCCCGATCGTTCAGTCTTCCATGCGGCGGAATGCCGAAAGACTTTAACAACCCGATTTGCGGGATTCCGTGGCCGGCGCATTCTTCGCGGGAAGGGTAGGGAAAAAATCCTATTTACCCAATCGTCCCCCGCTTGAATCGCGCTTTTGACATTTCATTTATAATTTCTTCGAGTTTCGACAGCAATTCCCTTCTTTGTTCGAAAAATAGGGCCTTTGGTCTCACTCTTTTGTCGTCAACTTACTTATTTCCGGTGAGCTCCAAATTCGGGGGAATACATGAAAAAGCCCTTCCCGCCGCGCTGCAAGCACGATGGAAAGGGCAGAAAAACACCGACGATCAAGATACCCAAAAATCGACACGCACCGCGAAGAACGAGTCGATCCAGCCCAGCACCGGCTTCGGAAAAAATCCGAGCGCCAATGTGGCGGCTACGGAAATCCAGATGGCCGCTGCCGCGGGTCCGGGAATCCGCAATCCCCCGTCTTCGTCTCCGCTTCTCAGATACATTTGACGAATGATACCAAAGTAAACCGCATAGGAAACGACAGTGGTCACGAGCAGAATGGCCGCCAGCCAATAGGCTCGAGTCTGGACGGTTCCAAACAGGATGAACAATTTACCGAAAAAGCCGCCGGTTACCGGCAGTCCCGCAAGCGAACACAGAAGCACGGTCATGGCCGCGGCCGTCCAAGGTGCGCGATGGTACAGGCCGGCGAAGGCGGACAACGACTCATTCCCCGAATGTCGTGACACCACGGTAAGGACCGCGAACGCCCCTATATTCATGAATGCGTAAGCCAGCAGGTAGTAAAAGAATTCCGAAAATGCCGAAGCGTGCAGCAGCGTCACTTGAAGTGCGAGCGGGATCATCAGAATCCCCGCGTTCGCCACGCCGGACAGCGCAAGAAGGCGTTTCAGGTTTTGCTGGCGCAAGGCGCCGGCCGTGCCGACGATCATAGCCGCCGCAGCCGGTACGGCAAGGGCGAGGTACAGGTCATCGTGAACCCTGGGATCGTCCTGGATGAAGATGACGATGTTCATGAAAATGCGATAAAGCATCGCGAACGCCGCACCTTTGGAGACGACTGCCAAAAACGACGTGACCGGCGTCGGTGCGCCTTGATACACATCGGCCGCCCAAGCATGGAACGGCGCGAGCGCGACTTTCATCGCAAAACCGGCGATCATGAGGAAAAAGGACACATACATGAGCGCGCGATAATCCGTTACCATCGGGCCGAGATGCTCTCTGATCAACCCCACGTTGGTCGTGCCCGCAATCCCGTATAAGAACGACATCCCGTACAGAATAAATGCGGACGCGACACCCCCTGTGACCAGATACTTGAATGCCGCTTCGCTGGATACACCGCTTCGTTTGCGCGAGCCGACGAGAATATAAGTGGTGATGCTCAGCAGTTCCAATCCGACGAACAACGTGATCAGATCGCCGGAGGAAGCCATAACCATCGCACCCAATGCAGCCGGCAGCATCAAATAATAAAATTCGCCTTTAATCGGAACATCCGCCGTACGTACCGAACCGAGCGAGGCCAGCACGATAAACGCGGATGATCCTAAAAACAACAGCTTGAGCAAATTTCCGAAATCGTCTACACGATAACTGCCGCCGAGCAGTTCATGCACCTGCGGGTTATCCCCGGCATGTTGGAAATCCAGCATGAGCCACGCGACGAAGCCTGCCGCGGCCGCGAGCCCGACAATCGCCAGCCAGCCGACGAAATTGCGGTTCCAGCTCTTCGGCGCGAATAGATCAAGCAAAGCCAACACGACTGCAAAAGCGGACAGCGTAATTTCCGGGGCGAGGTACCAGGCATCGCTCCACGTTAAGGTTGCGATTTGTTCCATGTGTCAACCCCCCGCCCTCTGTTGAATTTGTTCCAGCAGGCCGTTGAAGCCTTGCTGCATCATATCGGTCATGACGGACGGGAACACGCCGAGCAGCACGATCAGCGCCGTTAAGGCGATCATCGGCACCGCTTCGACAAAGCGCGCGTCTTTGATATCCGTCCACCGGTCCGGAATCGGTCCGAACGTGATGCCGAGCACGCTGCGCAGCACATATACGGCCGCTAACAAAACGCCGAGCACCCCGATGGCGGTCAACCATTTCATGGAGCCGAACAAGCCGAGGAACGACAGAAACTCGCCCACGAAGCCGGACAATCCAGGCAATCCGAGCGAAGCCATCCCCGCAGTCAGCAAAATGCCGGACAAGAACGGCATCGACTTCGCCAGTCCCCCCAGCTCGTCGATTTGCGTCGTACCTGTTCTTTCGTACAACGTGCCGACGATGAGGAACAACAGCGCGGAAATGAGACCGTGGGAGACGGATTGGTAAATCGCCCCCTGCAAGCCGATTTCATTCAACGACGCAATCCCGAGCAGCACGATGCCCATATGGCTGACGCTGGAGTACGCCAGCACGAGCTTGAACTCCTTTTGCACACAGGCCAATACCGCCCCGTACAAAATGTTGATCACACCTAAGACGGCAAGCGTTGTCGACCAATCTTCCAGCTGCGCGGGAAGCAGGAACGCTGCGAAGCGGATCAAGCCGTACACGCCCATCTTGAGAAGCACGCCCGAGTGGATCATGACAACCGGCGGAGGCGCTTCGGTATGTACACGGAGCATCCAGGTGTGGAACGGAAAGATCGGAATTTTGATGCCGAACGCGATGAGCAGCAAGACGAACGCCCAGTTTTTCAAACCCTCGGAGAGATGAAGTCCGGCATCTCCCGTCTGGCTCGGATCCATATTGGCATAAGCATTCGGATCGGCTATGTTGTTCAGCAGCACGTCGTAGCTGCCGCTGTACGCGATTTGTACCCCGTCGGTACCTTGAACCGCCGTGAATCCCGCCGTGGCGATCAGGATCAGAAAAGCGAGCAGCATCGCGGCGGATCCGAGTCCGTTATAGACAAGGAACCGATTGGCGGCTTTTTCGCGAGCGAAGTAACCCCACACCCCGATCAGGAAAAACATCGGAATAAGCGTGAGTTCGAAGAAGATGAAAAACAGGACCAAATCCCGTGCTAGAAACACCCCATACATGCCGGTTTCAAGCAGCAGGAACAGGGCATAATACATTTTCCAGCGTTTGCGGACATGCACGGACGCGATCGCCGCCATGACGGAGACGACGGATGTCAGCAGCAGCAGAGGAAGCGAAATTCCATCAATCGACAAGTGGTAATCGAAATTGACCAGCATTGAGCTGATATCCTGGCCCAAGTCGCGACTCAGCGGAATCGACAGCCACGTAAAATGTTCGGTGTACGGAGCTCCGCCGGTTGCCGTTTGATAGGAGGCGAAGAGCCACAAAGTCAAAACAAGCGGAATTACCGAGAAGACCAGAGCCGTAACACGATGCCAGCTTCCTTGTTGTTTAGGCAGCAGCAGTACGAGAAGCGCTCCGACCAAAGGAGCGAGCAAGATGCACGACAGTACCGGAATGTTCTCGAGCATTTACCAGAACCTCCTTCCGGCTATCGCAAGCGCAATAATGACGAGCCCGATCAGCGCGGTCAGCGCGTAACCTTGCAGTTGTCCGCTCTGCAGCCGGGCATTGAGACGGCCGAGACCGGCAGCGGATTGGCCCGCCATACGGACGACTCCGTCCACGACGTACTCGTCGAACACCGCCAAAGCTTTGCCGAGACCGCCCAGCGGTTTCACAAGGATGAACCGGTACAGCTCGTCGATGTAATATTTATTTTCCAGCACTTTCACCAGACCGGGAATGCGGGAAGAAACGATGTCGCGTCTGACCGTTCCTTTTGCGTAAATCAGCCAGCCGAGATAAACCCCCAGCAAGCTCACCGCCACGGAAACGACGATGACCATTGCGCTCGTGTGAGCTTCGGGTTTCTCACCGGTCACCCATTCGCCGAACCATCCGTTAAACGGTGTTTCGACGAAGCCGGCGACAACGGCAAGCACCGCCAAGACAATCAGCGGAAGCGTCATAATGGCAGGCGATTCATGAGCATGGGCTTCGCCCCGCGGATTGCCGGCGAACACCATGAAGAATAGTCTCGCCATATACAACGCGGTCAGGAAAGCGGTCACCGCGCCGACCCAGAACAGCAGCGGCTGGTGCGTAAGCGCCGCGGTAAGAATCGCGTCCTTCGACCAGAATCCGGCGAACGGCGGGATTCCGGACAGCGCCAGAGCGCCGATGCCGAATGTCCAGGCGGTAATCTTCATGTTCCGGCCGACTCCGCCCATTTCCCGGATGTCTTGCGTATGTACGGCGTGGATCACACTGCCGGCCCCGAGGAACAGAAGCGCTTTGAAAAAGGCGTGCGTGAACAAATGAAACATCGCCGCAGATACCGACCCGACACCCAGCGCCAGCATCATGTAACCGAGTTGGCTGACGGTCGAGTAGGCCAAAATCCGCTTGATGTCGTTCTGAGCAAGGCCGATGGTGGCCGCGAAAATCGCGGTGAACCCGCCGATGACGGCCACTGTAGTCATGGCGGCATCCGATGCTTGGAAGATGACGAACGTCCTCGCCACGAGGAATACGCCGGCGGCGACCATCGTCGCGGCATGGATGAGCGCGCTGATCGGTGTCGGACCTTCCATCGCGTCCGGTAACCACACATGCAGCGGGAACTGACCGGATTTGCCGACCGCACCCAGGAAGATCAGCAGTGCGATCAGCGTCGTAATGCCGCCAGCTATTACGCCTGCCTCCGTGGTAAACACGTTATGAATACTGGAGAAATCGAGTGCGTTACCCGGCATGTACCAGAACAGCAGCAGCAGGGCGATGAGCAGCCCCAGATCCCCGATGCGGGTGACGATAAACGCCTTCTTGGCAGCCGCTTTCGCTTCCGGCTTTTGAAACCAGAAACCGACGAGCAGGAACGAACAGACGCCGACGAGTTCCCAGAAAATATAGAGAGTCAGCAAGTTGTCGGAGAGAACCAATCCGAGCATCGATGCGGTGAACAAGGCCACATAAGCGAAAAAGGTGGTGATTCTCTCATCGTCCCGCATGTATCCGTGGGAGTAGAGATTAACCAGGAAACTTACCAGCGTCACGACGACAAGCATCAGCGACGTCAGGTTCGTCACGTCGAATCCGGCGTTCAGCGAATAATTGCCGATCTGAAGCCAGGTGAAGTGGGCGTTGTATTCGTCTACCGTTCCCGACAACCGTTCGCCCGCGATGCAGAGCGATAAGATCAGCGACACGAGCGACGCCAGCGTCCCGATCCACGCCGCTTGCCTTCCGGCTCCCCGGCCCAATGTGATCAGTACGGCGAAGGCGGCCACCGGAAACAAGGGGACAAGCCAGGCGTATTGTGCGAAAGTCATGGCGTTACCTCCTCAACTCGTCGAATTCGTCCACGTTCACGGAGGCCCGGGCACGGTAAATCGCGACCAATATGGCGACACCGACCGCAGCTTCGGCGGCGGCGACGGTCATCGTGAACAGCGAGAACAGTTGTCCGGTGAGCGAAGGTTGAACGCCGTATTTGGAGAAGGCCACCAAGTTCAGGTTTACCGCGTTCAGCATCAATTCGATGGACAGCAGGACGATGATGGCATTGCGTTTGACGATGACGCCGTACAGACCGATGCAGAACAAGACGGCGGCCAGCGTCAGATAAGAGGCCAGCATGTTCATTGCGGATCCTCCTCTCTCTTCGCCAAAGCCACCGCACCGATGAAGGCGACGGTCAGCAGCACGGAGACGAGTTCGAACGGTACGGCCATTTGGGTGAAGAGCAATTTGCCGATTTCACGCGTCGTGTCCAAAGGCAGCGGCGCCGAATCGGCGGGAAAGTTGGCATCGCGAATGGCAAAAATCAAAATCCCCAGCAAGGCCAGGCACCCGATCGCACCCAGCGTCTCCAACAGAGGACGCGACGGTTCTTGTCCTTCGCCTTGATGCTTGGTCATCATGATGCCGAAAATCATCAAAATCGTGATGGCGCCCACATAGAGAAGCACTTGAACGAAGGCCACGAATTCGGCTTCCAGCACCACGAACAAACCGGCCAGCGCGATGAAGGTGAACGCCAGCGACAGCGCCATGTGCACCACTTTCGTGAAGTTGAGAGCCATTACCGCACCTACGATGGCGCAAACGGCCAGCGAGAAGAACGCGACGAACTCTCCGGTAAATTCGATGTTAAAGCTCATAGCCTACTTCGCGCCTCCCCTCTGAGGAGCGCCGATGTTGTTGTTATCTTGCCGGATATTCTCGGTGTTGTCTCCCAGCCATTTGAGATCCTTGAACAATTCGTCGCGGCTGTAGGCCGCTAGCTCGAAGTTGTTCGTCATCACGATCGCTTCGGTCGGGCACACTTCCGTGCACAAATCGCAAAGGATGCAAATTTCGAAATTGATGTCGAACGTGTCGAGCACCTTGCCCTTTTTCTCCGGATCCGGATTCGGTTTGCCCGTAAGCGTGATGCATTCCGTCGGGCAAATGCGCGCGCATTGGTTGCAGACGATGCATTTCTCTTCACTTACGTACTGGATACCGCGAAATCGGTCCGGCATTTGAATCGGGACATCGGGGTATGCATGGGTCACTTTTTTCGCGCCCAACGATTTGAGCGTGACGCCGAGACCTTTCATCATGCCTTTCATTCGATCAGCCTCCCATTCCCCACAGTTCGATGTAAGCCGCCGTGATGAAAATGTTGAGAATGGCGAGCGGCAGCAACACTTTCCAGGCCAATCCCATCAGTTGATCGACCCGCAGACGCGGGAACGTCGCCCGAATCCAGAAAAGGCAGAATACGATAACCGCAAATTTCAGGAAAAACCAAATGATGCCCGGGATGAAATCCAGCTGCGGAATCGGTGGATTCCACCCTCCGAGGAACAGCAGGGTCGTGAGACAGGCGATGGCGTACACGTATACATACTCCGACAGCATGAAGAACGCGAAGCGAAAACCGCTGTATTCCACGTGATAACCGGCCACCAGCTCCGACTCCGCTTCCGGAAGGTCGAACGGCGTCCGGTTGAGCTCGGAAATCGCAGCCACGACAAACACGGCGAATCCCACGATTTGAGGCAAAAAGTTCCAGTGCCAGAAATAGCTGCCCTGCGAGGCCACAATATCCCGCAGGTTCAAGCTGTTCGCCCACATGACGCATCCAACGACGGAGATGACCAGCGGCACTTCGTAGCTGATCATTTGGGCCGCCGAGCGCATGCCGCCCAGCAGCGCGTATTTGTTGTTCGACGCCCAGCCGCCGATGACGATGGCGATCGTGGTGATGCCGGATAACGCGATGTAATAGAGGAAGCCGATGTTCAAATCGGCGAATTGCAGGTTTTGGCTGTAAGGGATGAACGCCAGCACCACGAAAGACGGCACGAACGCCAGCACAGGCGCCAGAACGAACAAGCCTTTGTCAGCCTTTTTCGGAATCGTGTCTTCCTTCAGCAGCAACTTCGCCACGTCCGCCACCGACTGAAGCAGCCCCAGCGGGCCGGTCCGGTTCGGACCTTTGCGGAACTGCATCCAGCCGATGACTTTACGTTCGAAGTAGATGGCGTAGGTGACGAAGAGAAGCACGAACGCCAATACGCCGATGGCTCCCGCGATAAAGATCGCTCCGTGGCCCCAAGTTAGAGGCTGATCCCAAAAACGCTGCATCAGCAGTCGACCTCCCCGAGCACGATGTCAATGCCGCCGAGAATCGTGACCAAGTTCGTCATGCTCTCTCCTACCAACAGCTTGGGCAGGATTTGCAAGTTCACGAAGGACGGCCGGCGGAATTTCAACCGGTACGGTTCGGCTTTGCCTTTGGAGACAAGATGGCAGCCGATTTCGCCGCGCGGCGACTCGATGCGCACATAGATCTCTCCGCCCGGAGGACGGATGACGCGAGGCACCTTGCCCATCGTTTCCCCCTCGGCCGGGAATTGCTCAAGCGCCTGCTCCAGAATGCGAATGCTTTGCTCGATTTCGCCCATGCGGCACAAATAACGGTCGTAGCAATCGCCGTTCCGGCCGACGACGATGTCGAAGTCGAAGCGGTTGTACAAACTGTAAGGCTCGGTTTTGCGCAAATCCCACTTGACGCCCGTCGAGCGCAGGTTGGCGCCGGACAAGCCGTATCGGATCGCGGTTTCCGCGTCGTACTTGCCGACACCCTTGATCCGTGAGAGGAAGATCTCGTTGCCGCTCACGAGATTGTGGTACTCGTCGAGCCGCAGCTTCATGTCTTTCACGAAACGTTTGACCTTCTCGATCCAGCCTTCCGGAGCGTCCCATTTGACGCCGCCGACGCGCATGTAGTTATAAGTGAGGCGCGCGCCGCACAGTTCGTTAAACAGCTCGAGAATTCTTTCCCTGTCGCTGAACGCGAACAAAAAAGGACTCATCGCGCCGATGTCGAGCAAATAAGTCCCCCACCATACGAGGTGGCTCGCAATGCGCTGCATTTCCATGACAATGAGACGGAGGAATTCCGCACGTTCGGGAATTTCGAGCTCCATCATCTTCTCCACGGCATGCACGAGCACATAATTGTTCGTCATGGCGGACACGTAGTCCATCCGGTCGGTATAAGGAATAATTTGCGTAAAATTGAGATTTTCGGCGAGCTTCTCGGTCCCGCGGTGCAGATACCCCATCACCGGCGTCGCTTCCGTGATGACTTCCCCGTCAAGCTTCACAACAATTCGGAACACCCCGTGCGTACTGGGATGCTGGGGGCCGACGTTCAGCAGCAGTTCTTCGGTACGGATCACGCTGTAGTTACACCTCCGGGTCAAGCGGGACGTAGTCTTTGCGAAGCGGATGGCCGACCCAGTCGTCGGGCATCATGATCCGGCGTAAGTCGGGATGTCCCGGAAAATCGACGCCGAGCAAATCGAAAATTTCGCGTTCGTTCCAGTTCGCCGTCTCCCAAATCGGAGTAACGGACGGAACGGACGGTTGTTCGCGGTCGGTACGCACCTTGATGCAGTACGTCTCGCGTCGCTCCATGTTGAGCGGGTAATACACGACTTCCATGTAAGTTTCATAATCAACGCCGGATACGTTGCGCAAATAATGGCATCCGAGCTCTTGGTGATCGCGGAAAAGCGCGGCGGCTTCTTTCCAGCAGTCATTCTTCAGCACGAGCGTCGGCAAATGATCGTTCGGTTCGTTGATGTACGCTTCCTCCACCGCATCCTCCGCGATCAGCTCACGCAGCAGCGCGACGGCCCGGTCGAGCCGGGGCTGGTTCGGGGACGGCGGCTTGGGCGGCGCAGGCGGCTCCGCCGGTGCATCTCCAGCCGCGGCTGGAGATTCTCCTGATGCAGCGGGTGCGGGTGCCGTTCCTGAAGCTGCTGCAGCTTTAGCCAACGCGGCCGCGGCTTTGGCCGCTTCCTTCGCTTCCAATGCGGCCTTACGGCGTGCGGCTTTCTCTTCGTCCGTCTCTTTGCGGCGAGGCGCCGGGGCTTCTCCTTCTCCGGCGGCCGGGGCAGGCGGGGCTGCTGCTGCCGGGGTTTCGGCGGCCGCCGGCGCTTCCGGCTTCGGCTGCTCCGGCTGTGTCTCCGAAGCGCTGCCCGGCTCGCCGCCCGATTTCAGTTCCTCATCGCTCATCCGCCGGTCACCTGCTTCCCGGTTTTGGCTTCGTATCTGATTTTGGCTTGCAGTTTATTGATTCCGTAAATAAGGGCGGCCGGGTTCGGCGGACATCCAGGAATATAGACGTCAACCGGCACGATCTGGTCCACGCCTTTCACGACGGAATACGATTTCACGTAGGGTCCGCCTGCCGTCGCGCAAGAACCCATCGCGATCACCCACTTGGGCTCCGGCATTTGATCATATAACCGCTTGAGCAGCGGGCCCATCTTCTTGGTGACCGTACCGGACACGATCATGACGTCGGATTGACGGGGGGAAGTACGGAACATGACCCCGAAGCGGTCCAAATCATAGTGAGGCGCGCCCGCGGTCATCATCTCGATCGCACAGCAAGCAAGACCGAACGTAAGCGGCCACAGCGAGTTGCTGCGGGCCCACCCCTTCAACTGCTCGACGGTGCCGAAAAAAACGTTGCGTTCCAGCTCCTGACGTTCTTCCGGAGTCACATTGGCTAAATCGAGTTCCATTGCAGCACCTTCTTCTTCCAGGCATAGGCCAGGCCCACGAGCAGCAG
Organism: Cohnella pontilimi; assembly: GCF_005049045.1. GTDB lineage: Bacteria > Bacillota > Bacilli > Paenibacillales > Paenibacillaceae > Cohnella > Cohnella pontilimi. The sequence goes on along the minus strand of NZ_SUPK01000005.1, from coordinate 239,174 downwards.
CCCGACGAAGATCACCATCTCCACCAACGCAAATAAGCCGAGCTGTCGATAGGCTACGGCCCAAGGGTAGAGGAATACGGTTTCGACATCAAAAACGACAAACATAAGCGCATACAAATAATAGCGGACGTTAAAGCGGATTTGGCTGTCTCCAACCGGGTCGTTCCCGCTTTCGTAGGTCGTTTCCTTGTCCGGGTTCGGCTTGCTGGGTCTCAATTGCTTGCCGAGCCATAGGATAACGATCGGAAACGCGATGCCCAGGATGAGGAAAATCGTCACGATGACGTACGAGTTTATGTACTTCTCCACCTCTTACCCTCCGCGTTCGAAGTCGGAAAAAGCACATCCGGCGGGGCCGGACGGTCATTTTTCCTTCACAATTATAGCAAATGCTCCCAACCAAGTCCATGAAAAAAGCGGTTACAACGTTCGCCCGTCCTCGACAAAGCCCGCTGCGACGGCGTTTTCAGCACCTCGTCCAAGTAACGTTTATGCTCGTATTTCCTTTTGTATGCGAGCTTTCTCGGAATCCCCTTCGCTCAGTTTTGCTGGTCGGGAGCGGCACATCGTAGCTCTCTGCTGCTTATTTCTGTCGGTTGGGTAGTCGGGAGCAGGCCGTCCGATTGTGGCCCCTGATCGAAGGGGATAGCGGCAAAAGGATAAAACAGTTCGCACTGCCGCACGAGACGCTGCCCCAACGCAAAAAGAGCCGGCACCCCGCGCAGCGCGTCGAGCCGGCTCTCTTTTGCATTATCCCCGTTACTTTCCGATTGTTGCGTTGAGCATCCACATTTGCTTCTGGAGGTCTTCGATATGCTCGTTCAGCATGTCCGCGGTCGCCGTGTCCTCGAACTCTTCTTCCGCGATCTGCGTCGCCTTTTTCAAGCCGTCCACCATTTTCGCAAAATCGTCGACGATCGTCTCGAGGATGTCGGTATCGTCCGCACCCGCCTTGCCGCCTTCTTTAATATGGCTCACCGACAAATATTCCTTCATCGTGGAAGAAGGCTCGAGGCCGATGGCCAGCATGCGTTCGGCCAGCTCGTCCAGCTTCTTCGCGGCCATTTCGTACAATTCCTCGAATTTCACGTGCAGCACCGGAAAATGGGGACCTTTGACGTACCAATGGAAATGATGCAGTTTAACGTACATAACCCACCAGTTGGCCAACTGCTCGTTCAGTGTGTCCTGGAGCTTTGCGGTTTTTTTGCCCGGCTCTTTGACGGCCATCTTCATCACTACCTTTCCCGGATTATCCTGGACTCCGTCATACTTTACCCCGAAAAATGCTGCGGCAAACGAAAAACCGGATCTCCGCACCGAGGCGAAAATCCGGTTGACACATCCATCAAGCTCCGATCAAGCTCCTTGCCGCTGTGCCGTTCCGACGGCTTCGACCGTCTCGGACCCGACCGCTTGAGCGTCCGCAACCGCCGATGCCTCCGACTTCTTGCGCCGGGTCAGCATCAGGTACACCACTAGGAAGTAACCCCAGTAAACGGCAAATTCTTCGACGGAAGGATTATGCGTATAGCCGAGGAACGCTTTGAAAAAGATGCCCACCTGTCCGTTGATCAACGGATGGTGTCCGGTGTCGCGGATATAATGGATCTCGTCGTTCGGATGCTCAGGCATGAAGCCTTGAATGTTGTAAACTTCCCCGATCTGACCGCCCGGCGTATGGTACACGGAACCGATCATCCCGAGATCCTGCATAATCCCGACCGCCTGCACAAGGAGACCCGCTGCGATCAGCATCAGGAAGACGCTCGTCACTTTAAAGAAATGTCCGAGCGGAATGCGCCGGGCTCCCCGGAAAAACACATAGCCCAGAACCCCGGCACCCGCAACGCCCAGCAGCGCTCCCCAGCTTTGCAAAGCGGACTGGATGTCGCCACCCCCGATCGCGGCGAAGAAAAATACCGTCTCCACCCCTTCCCGCAGCGTAACGAGGAAAGAGTGAACAATCATATTCAGCGCGCCGCCTGCCGTCAGAATCGCTGCAACCTTGCTCTGCACGCTCAGCTGATAGCTGCGGTTCTGCTTGCTCATGAACAAAACCATATGCGTGAGCAGACCCGCCGACACGGCCATGATACCGATCCGCATATAGTTCTGGTTGGACATGCTTTCGTAACCCGTCAGCGCCACCTGGAAAGCGAGCGCCACACCGTAGCTGGCGGCCAGCGCGAGAACGACTCCGATCCACACCCATTTGTTCCAGCGAGTCTCTCCGATTCTTCTCAGATAGGTTAAAATGACGCCCACGATCAGAATCGCTTCCATCGTTTCGCGGAACGTAATGAGAAAGGCTTGCAAATTCATCGGCGTAATCACGCTCCCGTAGCTTGATGAAGCTGTTGTTACAGCTTGGACAGGGCGGCTAGTATCGTATCGGCTTGCTGTTTGGCTTCATCGGCTTTCCCTTGGTCGACCGCAGTCAGGAACGCTTCTCCGGCAGAGGCGGCCTTCGCATAGTCCGCCCCGAGAAACGTTTCCTGCGCGGAGAGGAACATGACCGCTTCCATTGCATGTACGCGGGATTCGTCCTTTTTGCCGTTTTTCATTTCTTGCTGTGCGGTCTCCAGGTATTCCTTCACCTTACCGGTATTGCACGCGATCAGCGCAGCTTTGATTTTGGCCGGCACGACCTTGGAGGCGTCTCCGGAAGCGAACGCGTCTTTCACCGCATCGGCGTCGGAAGCGCTCCCGCCCTTGAGGTACGTATACACCGGGAGGAAGAGGAAGTAGCCTTCCGTCATTTCCTTCGGGAGCTCGGCTTTATCCACCGTCGGCATGATCTCGCCGTAATTATATGTGGCCAGCGTGAAAGCCTTGATCAGGGTTTTGTCGAGCATTTGGCGATGGACGTTATAATCCGCGACATTGCCGGCTTTTACGTCTTCCTGCAGCTTCGGAATAACCGCGGTTGCAATCGTGTCTTTCATCGTCGTATGGAACTTGCCGTCCCGCTTCTCAACGAACGGTTCCAGTACGGCCGTATAGGCCCGGATTCCTTGATCCAGCAATGTCGAAGCTTCGTCGGTCTTGCCGGCTTTCAAAGCTTCCAACACCTGTTTGTTCAGGATATCGCGCAATTGAAAATAGAAGTACCAATTCAATCCTTTTTCCGTCGCTTCCGCCACTTGATCCGCATTCATGTCGCCCGATACGCCATGATCGAGCACGAACGAAATATTATCGTCGATGCGCGGAGCGTCTTGCGCCAAGCCTTCGTCAATCGCTTGAACTTGGGCTTGGAAGTTTTGCCGGTAAGCCTGCTGAACGGCTTTCGGGTCCGTTTTGGCTTCCGCCAGGTCGACAATGGCTTTGTAATCCGCGATCAACTTATCGACATTCACCGGAACGGCGGCAGGCGACGAAGCGGGCGAGGAGGAAGGAGTTGTGGAAGCCGGTTGAGACGGCGCCGCCGATGGCGTGACCGTTGCGGATGCAGGGTCGTTGTCTTGATTCGAACTGCAGGCGGACAAAAGGCCGGCGGTGAGGATCAGCGACATGAGGGAAACGGTAAGCTTAGACATCTATGGAACGAACTCCTTTGCGTTGTTCTAATGGATCAAGACTTGCGGCGGCGCGACCGCCAGTACAGCAATGCCGCGACAGCGGCCACGATGACGACGGCGCCGATCGTGACGGCGGTATTCGTTTTGTTCGTTTGGGTCATCGGCGGGTGCGGTGCGGGTGATGCCCCCGGTTCTCCGGTTGCCATATTCCCGCCTCCCGCCTCTTGGAACAAAGGGGATACCGTGTCGTAAATCAGCTTGATCTTCTGCTTGAACAGGTCAGGATTCGGCTCCTTTTTGCCGACGCCGAACAGTCCGGGATTGCCGAGTGCATTCAAAGCATCCTCGAATGCCTGGTCCAGCTCGGCCAGCTTCTGATCCGACACTTGTTCGGTCATATAGGGCTTCAGCGTTTCGTAGGTCGCACGTGCTTTGGCCAGCAGCGTTTTGGCCTGGTTGTAATCGGTGAAAACCTGCTCCGCGTAAGTAAACCTGCGATCGAGGTTCAGGACGAGTACGCCTTTCCAGTCCGCCAACACGCGGTTTTTATCTTGTGCGGCGAAAGCGTCATCCATTTCCTTCGTCACATCTTTGCCGAAATGAGATTCCAACTCGGATCGAATTTCCCCGTAGGCAGCTTTGGCTGCAGTCCAATCCGGGGGTTCGGCATTCAGCTTACCGGCGGCAAGCTTGAATGTCTCGGCGACGGCTTCAGTGTTGGCGCTGCCATAAGAATAAGCGCCGGCACTTGCTGGGAACAACCCGGCTGCGATGAGGATGCTCAGTAAGAGAATCGCTGTGCGAAATGTAGGTTTGTTCATGCTTCCACCTTCCGAGAACCGATGAGAGTACGGGTTTTCCTGAACCGCGACCCAGAGGTAATGATAATCATTTTCAATTAGATAGTCAATAGCATCCTTTAAAACGTCACAGATTGGTTAAAGCGTACCCTATTGCTCTCGATTCCACTCGTACAGCGGTATGGTCCCGTATACCGGATCCAGCCGGGGATCGGAACGAAAGACGCCGACAAGACGAACTTTCGACTCCGGCAATCCGCTCTGCCGCCGAAACTCCTCCCACACGCTTCCGGTAAGAAGGATCCGGGAGGAAGGTTGAGCCGCAATATCCGCCATAAAGTATTCGTATGTGAAAATAGGCACCGTCTGCACGGGAACGTTCAAGTAGCGGAGAACTCTCTCCTCTTCCCACGTGTACACAACCGTTCGAGGGGCCGGATGGTCTTTCAGCCGGTCCGCAAGCTGATAGACGGCAGGCCACTGGTCATGCTGCAGCATGACCAGGTGTGCGCCGATCGCTGTCTGGCCCGCAGCGAACAGCACGGCCAATGCCGTCACGGTTCGGGTGCGCGAACGCACGGCCCAGACGCCGAGCGCGAAAATGGTGAGCGAGGCGAGCGGTGCGGCGTGGCGGGGTTTGGCAATGTTTTGGCCCAGCAGCGCCCAAACCGCGTAAGCCAGCGCGCAGGCGGCGATCAGTCCCGCGGCGGTGAGCATCTGTTCGCGGCGCTTTGGGTGAGCAACGGCTCTAGACTTCTTTTTCCCGTACATCACAAGGGCAGCAATGGCTAACAAGCCGGCCATGACGGCCAACAACGCCGATTGTGCCGACATGCCGCTCCACAGCCAGTTGTCCGCAACGAACCGAACGAATCTCTCACGGAATGGGAGACCGGACTGCGCCACTCCTCCGCCCCACTGCGTAAAGTGTCCTTCCCCGAATCCCGCCATCAACACCATCGTGCCGCGGATTCCGCCTTCCGCCGCAGCCAGCCCGGCCACCCACAGCAGTTGGAACGCGGCTGCCGCGCCCGCCCAGAGTATGGCTCGGGAATAACGGAGGCGTAGGGATACTTCCCTTTCCCTCCACGCGAGGATCCACACCAGCAGAAGACCGAGACCAAAAGGAGCGTAGGAGAGGCGGGTTCCCATGAGCAGCCCGAACATAAAAGCCGCAGCGAGCCAGCGGCCGCCGGTGCCCTTTTCGCACACCCTCACCAGCGTCCACAGATACCACCACAGGATTGCCAATGCGGCGCCCTCGGACATCGGCCGCACAGCGAGCGTCCAGTTCATCGGCAGCGTAAGCGTCAGAGCGACCGCTAGGCAAGCGTAAACAGGCGCCGTCCAGCGCCGTGCGATCCGGTAGATGGGATAAGCGGAGGAGCAAACGAGCAGCAGGTTCCATAAGCCGAGTGCGCGAACGGGATCTTCCGTGATGAAGCGCATGAGCCGGCCGCCCAAAATGAAGTAGGGATAGCCGGGAGCGTGGGGCTGCATGGCCAGCAAATCGAAGCGGTCCAGGGCCAGCACGAAGTCCACTTCGTCCCAGGCCGCGGCCCATGGGGAGAGATGATACGCCCCGAAAACCGCATAAGCCAACCCTAGAACTACCGCAGCTGCCCATCCGATCTGGCTTCTTTTTCCCGGCATCCGCTCCCCCTCCCTTCCCTTTGTGAGCTTTTTAGCGTACCGGCGTTCTCAGCTCCCGCCAAATCGCCGGCAAAACGCGCGTCACATAAGCGCGAAACTTGATGAATGATTCCCCTTGCGTTCTCACGCGGTAATGGATCGGAACTTCCGCCATCCGAAACCCCTGTCGGATCAAGTTGAGTGTCAGCACCTGCGCGTAATTGTAATCGTGAATAATCCGCGCGGATTCCATCGCCTTGCGGCTGAATCCTCTCATGCCGGATTGGCCGTCCCATATCCAACGGCGAAGCAGCAGCGTCTGCAGAAAGGTGAACCCATAGTTGCCCAGCCTCCGGATCAAGGTCATGCCTTGGATCTGTCCCTTGAAGCGGGAGCCCATTGTGTAGTCGGCTTTATCGTCCAGAATAGGCGCGAGCACTTCCGGGATTTGCTCCGGCGGATACTCGTTGTCGGCGTCGATCATAAGCCCGATATCCGCTCCAAGCGCGAGACAGCGTTTAAGCCCTTCCCGCACGGCGGCCCCCAGACCCCGGTTCGTGCCGAACGACACCACGTGGTCAGCCCCCGCCTCCCGGGCGGCTTGTACCGTCGAGTCGGTCGATCCGTCATCGATGACGAGAACCTCCACGGTTACATCCGGGCGAAAATGTCTGGGAACTCGCGAGATCACTTGCGCGATGTTCATGGCTTCGTTATGTGCAGGCAAAAACACGATGATTTTCATGCGTTCGGTGTTCCTCTTTCCTTCAGCGCTTCCGTCAGGACAGGCCCCCGGCTGTGATTGGGATAGGGTGCGCCGAGCAAGTATGCCAAAGTCGGCGCTACGGATACGAGGGAGTGCGGGACTTCCACTTTGACGCCTTGGCGGATGCCGTGTCCGGACAAGAAAAACGGAACCCACCGTTCGCCCTCGTCCAAATGACCGTGCCCGCCGATGCCGATCGCCTGCCCGTGATCCGCGCAAACGAGAATCGTCGCTTCCTCCATCAACCCGCGCTCGTCGAGCCAGTTCACGAAATTTTGCAGCAGCCGGTCCGCTTCCTCGATCTTTTGACGGTATTCATCATATAATGCTCCTCGGCTATGTCCGATCTGATCGGTTCCAATCAGCTGAAGCACGAGCAAATCGGGATTGTGACGCTCCACGACCTGCTTCGCCAATTCCACGGCCATCGCGTCGGCTTCGTCGTAATGGGCGACCGCGGTCACCGCATCCACATCGTCGCCCATCGAGTCGATCAGGTGGGCGATGCCGACCAGACGTCCCGTTTTGCCGATTTTGCGCATTGAATCGAATATCGTTTCGGTGCGGACGCCCAGACGCCAAACCATGTTCGACGTAATGCCGTGCTCGCGAGGGTACGTTCCGGTGAACATCGACGAAAAACAGACGACCGTACGCGCCGGATACACCGTCTCCATCGATGTGTATTCCGCACCTTGGGCACGAAGGCTTTTTAGAAAAGGGGCATCGGCTTCTTCGAAACGGTCTTTGCGCATGCCGTCCACGACGAGCACGTACACCTTTTTGCTGATGGGGCGGCCGACCGCGGGAAGTGTCTCCGGAGACTCCTGCCTTTCCTTCGGCTTCCAGTCAAACAAATAACGATGCAGGATGAAGGCGAACAAGAAAACGGAAGCTTCGAAAAGGAGTGCGGTCACCCAGTCTGATGTCATGGCGCCGCTTCCGGGCAGCGCCCAGCCCAGCATCGTTTGGAGCATATAGAGCAGCAGCATCGTTTTGGGAAGCTGTTCTTGCGCGTTGCCGCTCGTGGAGTCGCTGTGCTGCAGCACCAGTTTCCAGAACCTCGTGAAATTGAGCCACGACGTGCCGATCCTCAAGTGATAATAGAACGTCCCCCAGAAAAACACGGTGAAAAAGAAGTAGAGTGCAGTGCCGGTCAGCCAGAGTCCGAGCATCTGGCGTTCGCCGCCCCAAAGGATGATGGCTGCCACGAGCGGGAGCCACAAATAATTGCGCAAATAGAGCGGGAAGTCATAAAAGAAATAGATGATGAGCAGTGGCAAGGTTCCCGCCAGGGCGGCCGCGAATGCCGGCCAGAACGACGGGTCCGCCCAATTTCCGGCATGATACAGCAGGAACGTGCCGACCACGAAAACCGGCGTAAACGGACGGCCTTCGTTCAGCACGTTCCATGCCCGGGCGGCGATAATTTCGAATGTCGAAGCGCGTTTCATTCTGCGCGTTCCCCCTTTTCCGTCCGGCGGCGCGACAGCCACCGGATACCTTCTTGCAACGGGACGGGCATGGCCGCCCAGGAAAGGAAGCCTGCCGCGAAAGCGAACAGGAATTTGTAGGCATGCGAAACGACGGCGGCAGTAATCGCCGTCGAGGCATCGACGCCGATCGCGGCCAGAGAAGCCGACATCGTCGTCTCATAAGTGCCGATCCCTCCCGGGGTCACATGAAACACTTGACCTCCGACCGTCATGCTGTTCACCCATACGGCTTGTCCGGGCGCGACATGATCTTGCATCGCATACAGCACGCCGAACGGCACCGCGCCTTCGAGGATCCAGCTGCATGCCGTGAGCAGCCACGCTGCCCCGGCCCGGATGGTGAGCAAGCTTCGCAGCAAGCTCCAGTGGCGGGCTGCGAAGGCGCGACCCCGTTTGGCTGCGAAGCCGATTCCCACGATGAGGAGCAGCAACGCGGCAGCGGAGACGGCGACGATGCGCCAGCCGTTGTCGGGTTCCCACGGAATTCCCCATACGGCCAAACCGCAAGCTCCGAAAGCCAGGAGAACGGAAATATCCATCATTCTCATCACGCCAACCGTATGCAGCGCCTCGTCCCAAGACCGGCGTTCCAGCTTGGCTGCCAAACCCGAACGAACCAAATCTCCGACTTTGATCGGCAGCAAATGATTCACGAACAGACTGTAACCGAGCGGGGGCAGATGCTTGTGGATCGGCTCTTTGCCTTGTGCATAGATGCGCCAAGCGGCTGCTTTGAGGAGGAACGAGCATGCGTATGCCGCAGTCATCAGCGCGATCATCGCCGGCAGGGCAAGAAGCGACCGGAAGGCATCAGCGATTTCGCGCGTTTCCCAGAAGCGCAAAGCCAGCCATACGAAAACCGCCAGCATCGAGATGCCGACGGTTCCTTTCCACGCTTTTGCTGTCATTGCCCGCATGCCCTTGACCCTCCGCACGTCCCATGTGAGAAACATTCTCAATTGCTTATCACAGTATAAGTGTCTGACGCTGACGAAGTCAATTCGGGAGGGTTGCTCAATTGTTGGTTATAGAGGCCAAATGCTCGGCGATTTTACGGCCATGGAACCGGCCGCTTTCAATAAATATCTCGTTGGCGTCCCGGCCGGTCGACACGACACCCGCTAAATAAAGTCCGGGTACGTTCGTCTCCATGGTCTCCGGATTATGCGTCGGCGGGATGACTCCGTCCGGCGCCTCGATGCCCATGGCACGGAGAAAGCCCCGGTCCGGCCGAAAACCCGTCAGCGCCAGCACGAAGTCGCATTCCAGCGTCTCCGCACCATTTTGGGACTCCACCGTCACTTCATGCGGGCGGATTTCCGTGACCCGGGAATTCAGGCGCAAGTCGATGCGGCCTTTGCTCGCCATACTGTCGAAAATCGGACGAACCCACGGTTTAATATTCGCCGACACCGATTCGCCGCGATAGACGACGGTCACTTTGGCCCCTACACGTTCCATTTCCAGGGAGGCGTCGACCGCGGAGTTACTTCCCCCGATCACGACTACTCTCATACCCGCGTAAGGATGCGCTTCCCGGAAAAAGTGCGACACATGCGGCAGCTCTTCCCCCGGAATTCCGATCAAGTTCGGATGGTCGAAGTATCCCGTCGCCACGACAACCACACGAGCCCGCGTCTCCAGCGTCTCCCCCGTCCTTCTGACGGAACGGATCACGAAAGCGTCTCCCACCCGATTGACCTCCGTTACCTTCTCGTAACGCCGGATCCGCATCTCTCTGCGCTCCGCCACCGTCCGGTAATAGTGGAGAGCTTCTAGACGATAAGGTTTCTCATTCGGCGTAATGAACGGTACACTTGCGATCTCCAGGAGCGCAGCCGTACTGAAAAATTGCATATAGGTCGGATAACAAGCGATCGAATGCACGACGTTTTCCTTTTCGATCACCAAAGGGTCAAATCCATGATTCTGCAGCTCCGCAGCCGCCGACAACCCGCACGGCCCCGCCCCGATGATCACGACATCTTCCAATTTCCCGCACCCCTCATCTGCCTTTTCTTATCCGTAAATTGTACTGCAATAGGTTGTGGGAATCAAAGTTGGTAAGAGGATACGTTCGTTGCGATGGGGTAAGTAATCAGTAGGTTGGCACAAAAAAAAAGCCCATAGCGTGCACCCTTTCGGGTGTTCGCTATGGGCTCTTCGCTAGTTTACTCTCCTGCTACCGTCAGGCGGCTGGTGGCGCGTTGGAGCGCCAACTCGGCGCGGCGGATGTCTAGTTCGGACGCGCGGTCGGCGAGGCGGCGTTCGGCGCGTTCCTTCGCCTCGCGGGCGCGGATTACGTCGATGTCCTGGCCGAGCTCGGCCGCTTCCGCCAAGATGACCACTTTGTCCTTGCGGACTTCCATGAAGCCGCCATGAACGGCAATGTATTCGTCCTTGCCGTCTTTTTTGGCTTTCACGGGTGCGATCTTCAGCGGCGTGACGAGCGGGATGTGGTTCGGGAGAATCCCGAGCTCACCCGCAACGCCCTTGACGACGACCATGTTCACGTCTTCTTCGTACACCTTGCGTTCCGGTGTGACGATTTCGAGTCGTAGGGTGCTCATTTCGATTCCTCCCTGGCCGGCGGCGGATTAAACCGCAGCAGCGAGTTTCTTCGCTTTCTCGACGGCGTCTTCGATCACACCGACATTGTGGAAAGCCGGCTCCGGAAGATCGTCATGTTTCCCTTCGAGAATCTCCTTGAAGGAGCGAATTGTTTCTTTAACCGGCACGAAAACGCCCGGGATGCCGTTGAACGCTTCGGCAACGTGCAGCGGCTGCGAAAGGAACAGCTGAATGCGGCGAGCGCGGTGCACGACGAGCTTGTCTTCCTCGGACAATTCGTCCATGCCGAGGATGGCGATGATATCGAGAAGCTCTTTGTAGCGCTGCAACAGGCGTTTCACGGCTTGCGCCACGTTGTAGTGCTCTTCACCCAAAATTTCAGGCGCCAAAATACGGGAAGAGGAAGCTAGCGGGTCAACCGCCGGGAAAATCCCCATTGCCGCGATGTTACGCTCCAAGTTGGTTGTGGCATCCAAGTGGGCGAACGCCGTAGCTGGAGCCGGGTCGGTATAGTCGTCGGCAGGAACGTAAATCGCCTGGATGGACGTGATCGAACCTTTTTTCGTGGATACGATACGCTCTTGCAGCTGGCCCATCTCCGTCGCAAGCGTCGGCTGGTAACCAACGGCAGACGGCATACGGCCGAGCAGAGCGGACACTTCGGAACCCGCTTGGGTGAAGCGGAAAATGTTGTCGACGAACAGAAGCACGTCGCGGCCTTCTTCGTCGCGGAAGTATTCCGCCATCGTCAGACCTGTTAAGGCCACGCGCAGACGCGCTCCCGGCGGTTCGTTCATCTGACCGAAGACCATCGCGAGCTTCGAGATAACGCCGGATTCGCTCATTTCGTGATAAAGGTCGTTCCCTTCGCGCGTACGCTCGCCCACGCCTGCGAACACGGAAATACCGCCGTGCTCGGAAGCGATGTTGTGCATGAGCTCCTGCATGAGAACCGTTTTGCCTACGCCGGCGCCGCCGAACAGACCGATTTTACCGCCCCTGGTGTAAGGAGCGATCAGGTCGACGACTTTAATGCCCGTCTCGAGCATTTCCGTCTGGGTGGACAGATTCTCGAAAGCCGGTGCCGCGCGGTGGATCGGATAAGCTTGCGAGAGGTCGGTGCCGCCGTTGTTGTCGATCGGTTCACCCAATACGTTGTACACGCGTCCAAGTGTTTGCGGTCCTACCGGAACGGTAATCGGAGCGCCTGTATCCAGAGCGTCCATACCGCGAACGAGTCCGTCGGTGGAGGACATCGCGACGCAGCGGACGAGGTTGTCACCCAAGTGAGTGGCGACTTCCAGGGTCAAGGCGATATCGCGTTCGCCGGAGTTTTGCGCTTTATGGTCAATTCGAATGGCGTTCAGAATTTCAGGCAGCTGGCCGTGAGCGAACTCGACGTCGACGACCGGGCCCAAAATCTGAACGATGCGTCCCTTGTTCATGCGTTTCCCTCCTAAACTCTACTCCCCAAAAAGTGTTCAGTGATCCCCCAAAAGTGACGTTAAGCTTCGATGCTTATTCCGATTACTTTTGGGGGAGCCCCCAGAAAACCTGAGAGCCTAATCCGATTACTTTTTGGGGGCCCCATAATGCCAAATACAATTACAAAGCGTTCGCGCCGCCTACGATTTCCGCAATTTCTTGCGTAATCGCCGCTTGGCGGGCACGGTTATAAGTCAGCGTCAGCTGCGAAATCATCTTCGTAGCATTCTTGGTTGCGTTGCCCATGGCCGTCATCCGTGCGCCGTGCTCGCTCGCCTTGTTGTCCAGCATAGCGCTGTACACCAACGTTTCTGCATACTTAGGCAGCAGAACCTGCAGCACTTCCTCCGCGGATGGCTCATATTCATAGTCCGCCTTCGCGCCTTGACCGGCGCCGCCGATATCCCCCGCATCCAACGGAAGCAGCTTCTGCAGCGTCGGAATTTGCGTGATCGCGTTGCGGAATTCGTTATAAGCCAGTACCAGTTCGTCGTACGTACCGTTCTCGAATCCTTGAACGGCGGCCGCCGCGATCGGCTTGACATCCGCAAAGGTCGGAGAATCCGACATCCCGGTAATTTCCTTCGCAATCGGAATATTCCGGCGGTTCAGGAAGTCGCGGCCTTTACGGCCGATGACGAACACCGCGTACTGATCCGGCGAGGTGTGTCTTGCGCGAATCTCGTTAAGCAGTCTCCGAAGCAGGTTCGTGTTCAGGCCCCCGGCCAGACCGCGGTCTGACGTAATAACCAGATACGCCGTACGCTTCACTTCGCGCGACTGGAGCATCGGATGCTTGACGCTGCCGGATGCGGAAGCGATGCTGAACACCACTTCGCGGAGCTTGTCGGCGTATGGCCGGGAAGCAACCGCCGCGTTCTGCGCGCGCTTCAGCTTCGCTGCCGAAACCATCTCCATCGCACGGGTGATCTGCTTCATGCTCTGCTTGCTCTTGATCGAGCGCTTGATTTCGCGTATGCCTTTAGCCAATCCAATTCACCACCTTATTGCCGGACCGCCCGAAGGCGGCCCCGGCCTCAGCGTCTTATGCCGATACGGCAAAGCCTTTTTTGAATGCGTTGACCGCTTCAACCAAAGCTTTGTCGGTTTCTGCCGTCAGATCTTTGGTATCGCGGATGGACGCGAAAATTTCCGGACGGTTGGCATCCACGTAGGTCAAGAATTCCGACTCAAAACGGCGTATGTCCTGAACCGGGATATCGTCCGTGTGGCCGCGCGTCACGATATAAAGAGAAACGACTTGGCGTTCAACCGGAAGCGGTTGGTTAACGCCTTGTTTCAAAATTTCGAGCGTACGCACACCGCGGTTCAGGCGGGATTGCGTAACTTTGTCGAGGTCGGAGCCGAACTGCGCAAACGCCGCGAGTTCACGGTATTGGGCAAGATCAAGCTTGAGCGTGCCCGCTACTTTCTTCATCGCTTTGATTTGCGCGGAGCTGCCTACCCGGGAAACGGAAATACCTACGTTAACCGCAGGACGCTGACCGGAGTAGAACAGATCGGCTTCCAGGAAGATCTGGCCGTCCGTAATGGAGATGACGTTCGTCGGAATGTAAGCCGACACGTCGCCCGCTTGCGTCTCGATGAACGGAAGCGCGGTGAGGGAACCGCCGCCGAGCTCGTCGTTCAGCTTCGCTGCACGCTCGAGCAGACGGGAGTGGAGATAGAATACGTCGCCCGGATAAGCTTCGCGGCCCGGAGGACGGCGGAGCAGCAGGGACAATTCGCGGTATGCGGCGGCTTGCTTCGAAAGGTCGTCATAGATGACCAATACGTGCTTGCCGTTGTACATGAAGTATTCACCCATCGCACAGCCGGAGTACGGCGCCAAGAAGAGCAGCGGAGCCGGTTCGGATGCGTTAGCGGCGACGACGATCGTGTAATCGAGTGCGCCTTGTTTGCGGAGCGTCTCAACAACGCCGCGGACGGTCGATTGCTTCTGGCCGATGGCGACATAAATACAAATGACGCCGTTGCCTTTTTGGTTCACGATCGTGTCGATCGCGATTTGCGTTTTACCCGTTTGGCGGTCGCCGATGATGAGCTCCCGCTGGCCGCGGCCGATCGGAATCATCGAGTCGATCGCCTTGATGCCGGTCTGCATCGGCTCATGAACGGATTTACGAGCCATAACGCCCGGAGCCGGAGATTCCACCGGACGGAACGCCGTCGTCTCGATCGGACCGTTGCCGTCAACCGGCTGGCCGAGAGAGTTCACGACGCGTCCGAGCAGGGCTTCGCCTACCGGGACTTCCATGATGCGGCCCGTGCGCTTCACTTGGTCGCCTTCCTTGATGTTGGTGTACGGTCCCATGATGACGACACCGACGTTCTCCTCTTCAAGGTTCAAGGCCATGCCCACGACGCCGTTCTCGAATTCGAGCAGCTCGCCGGCCATACACTTCTCAAGACCGTGAACGCGCGCGATTCCGTCACCGATCTGGATGACAGTGCCGACGTCTACGACTTGAATATCGGATTGATAATTTTGAATCTGCTGCTTAATCAGCGTGCTGATTTCTTCAGGTCTGATGCTCAATTCGTTCACCCCTGTCCACTCTATATCACTGCGTTAAACGGACGTTTCCAGTTGTTTCGAAAGCCGATCCAGCTTGCCGCGAAGACTTCCGTCGTACAGCGTGTCTCCTATGCGGACGGTTAATCCGCCGAGCAGCGCGGGATCGACGACATTTTCCACGCGAACGGTCTTGCCGATCAGCGAACCGAATTGGCCCGCCAATTTATTTTTCTCGTCCTCGCCCAGCGGCTTGGCCGACGTCACAAGCGCATCCGCGCGGCCGAGAGCGTCGCCCGAAACATGGCGGAACGCTTCAAGCAGCGCCGGGAGATCGCCTTGACGTCCCCGTTCGATCAGCAGGCTGACCGTGTTGAGAACGAACTCGGACACCTTGTCTCCGAAGGCTGTGCGCAGCACTTGAATTTTGCTGTTCGTGCCGATGCCGGGAGCAGCCAGAAACGCGCGGATTTCCGCGTCGCTCTGCGTCGCTTCTACGATTAATTTCAATTGCTCTTCCGTCTCCGATACGACGCCTTGACCCTGCGTGAGTTCAAACAAAGCCTTCGCGTACCGTTTCGTTACAACCGTGCCGCGGCTCATGACTTGTTCCCTACCTCTTGAAGGTATTGGTCAATCAATTGCTGCTGCGTTTGCTCATCTACTTGCTTCTCGATAATCTTGGAAGCGATCAGGACGGACAATCCGCTCACCTGAGCTTTCAGCGCGGCTACCGCTTTGTTCTTCTCGTTCTCGATGTCGCGGGCAGCCTCTTCTTTCAGGCGCTCGGTTTCGCTGCGGGCAGCCTTGAGGATATCGTCGGCTTGCTTCGATCCGGTGGACTTCGCTTGCTCGATGATGTCGTAGGCTTCCTTGCGGGCTTGTTGAAGAGCCTGTCTCTGCTCTTCGATATATTGATTCGCTTCGTCGCGGTTTTTCTGAGCGCTTTCCATTTGCTCAAGCACCATCTGACGGCGCTTCTCCATCACGCCGAACAGCGGCTTGAACGCATACCGCTGCAGCAGCCAGAACAGAATGGCGAAGGCGATCAATTGGATAAAAAAGTTGGCCAAATTTAACGTCACCGGTCTTCACTCCTTTCAAACGGCTGATCTCATTATGCAAGGGGCATTGCAGAAAGGAAGGCGTGGAGGCATTGGCACTCCGCGCCTTGCGTTTCGATTGCCTTGATTACCGTCCTTGCCACATGAACGCAAGAACAAGCGAGATGATCGGCATTGCTTCTACCAGACCTACGCCGATGAACGCCGTAGCGGTCAACGTACCGCGCAGCTCAGGCTGACGAGAGATGCCTTCGACCGTTTTGCTGAAGATCAAACCGTTACCAATACCTGCGCCGAGTGCACCCAAACCGAATACGATACCTGCTGCCAAAACTGCATAATCCATTGTGTAAATCCTCCTCAAATAATGGGTTTATTGTTTAATGATCCTCTTCGTGAACGACGGCCTGCGAGATGTAAACCATCGTCAACATCACGAATACGAAGGACTGAATCGCGCCTACGAAAATACTGAAACCTTGCCACAAGAGCATCGCGGGAATTCCGATCCAGCCCATGCCGAGAATAACGCCGATCATGACCTCGCCGGCAAAGATGTTGCCGAAAAGACGAAGGCCGAGCGTGAGCGGTTTGGAGACCAGCTCGATCAAGTGAATCGGCAGGAACAGCGGATTCGGGTTGCGCGTGTAGTGCTGAAGATAATGCTTCGTGTTTTGGCGAAGACCCTGAACGTGCGACAGGATGATGACGATCAGTGCGAGGGCCATCGTCATCGACGCATCCGCAGTCGGCGATTTCCACCACGAGAACGCTACGTGCTCATGTGCTCCTTCCACCACCAGCGGCTGGCCGAAGAAGGTCGGAATATGCCCATCGTGCACTTCCGTTACGATGCCGAACGGCAGGCCCAGCATATTGGACACGAAAATGTACAGGATAAGCGTCAAGCCGAGCCCGAGATAAGCGCGGCCCTTCTTGTAGTCCATCGCTTGTCCAATGATTCCTTGAACGAACTCGACGACCCACTCGAGGAAGTTTTGCAGCTTGCCGGGGTTGTCTACCGACAGGTTGCGAACGGCCAATCGAGCTAGAATGAACACGACCAGGCTCGTGAGCACGATCATGAAAATGCCGGCCAAATCGAATTTGATTCCGCCGACTTCAATAACAGGCGCTAAATGTTCCATCTTATTGCTTCTCACCCCTTTCATCTGAGGTGTGTCCGCCGGATCGGCGGCGTATGGATAACAATCCCAGTAACAGTGTGACCAACGGCCCGGTTAATAATCCTGCCGCAGTCGCCGGAAGGTTGTAGTGAAGCATCCGCACGGAAACGATGGCTGCAAGAGCCGCGATCGCCGCACGGGACACGAAACCGAACCCTCCGAATCGTCTTGCCGTACCTGCCGCGGCTTTCGCCGCGATCATCGAAATCTTCCAAGCCAGGTGCCATGAGATTAGCAGACCGCCGGCCACACCGATCAGAAACCCGCCGAAGACCGGCTGCCGATCGGGCCAAATCGCCCACCCCACGCATCCCAAAGACAAAAAAAAGAACGTCGTGCGCGTAATTCTTCGCATCAAAACGGGCAAATCGTCCATCACGGTCTCCGTTCTCCCGTATACTTGCGGATCAATCCGATGGCCGAACCGATACCGGCTGCGAGCCCGACGATCACGCCGGTCAAGTACCCGTAATGGGTGCCGTTGCGATCGTCATATACGGTGCCAAGCCACCAACCCAGTCCGACACACACGGCCAATTCCACACCGAGCCCCATGACGAGTGCCGCCGCTTTCCACGGATTCTCGTCTTGCGGCGGCTTGGACGGTTTGGGTGAGTCCGCCATAGATCGTCGCTCCTTCGATGCCATAAAGCGGAAAAGACACAAAGAAAGCCTATCCCGCCTATGTTCCACGATTTATTGTAGCCTTGCGAAACAACGTTTGTCAATGAAACGAAAATCAAAAATTGTGTGAACGGGAAACAGAAGAATCGCGTCACATCAAGACTTCTCGGGCTTTCAAACCATACAGTTCAACTGTATGCTGTATGCCGTTTGGGCCTGTTTAACGGGAGAAACAGGCCAACATTATCGAAAGCGGTTTCAACGTGTCGAAACGCCGGAACCAGCTCCGCCTATCGGCGGAACGGCTCCGGACGCTGAGATAAACCAAAATGATGCAGAATCGCCTGGACGATCCTAACGGAAGCTTGTCCGTCTCCGTAGGGGTTGGCCGCTTTGCTCATCCGCTCATACATGTCGTTGTCGGTGAGCAGCGCTTTCGCCCGGTTGTAGACGTTCTCCTCGGAGGTTCCGACCAACTCGAGCGTACCCGCCTCGATGCCTTCCGGACGCTCGGTCGTTTCGCGGAGCACCAGCGTCGGCACCCCGAACGAAGGCGCCTCCTCCTGCAAACCGCCGGAATCCGTCATCATCATGTACGAATGAGGGAAGAAATTGTGGAATTCGAAAACGTCCAGCGGTTCGATCAGCTTGATGCGGGGATGATTCCCGAGTATTTCATTTGCGGGCTCCCGCACGGCGGGGTTCGGATGCACGGCGTACACGAAGGCCACGTCCTCGAACTCGTCCGCGATGCGCTTGACCGCCCGGAAAATGTTGCGGTGCGGCTCGCCGATCGCTTCGCGGCGATGGGCCGTCATCAGAATCATCCGCTTGCCTTTCGCCCATTCCAATACGGGATGGGTGAAGTCGGGCTTCACCGTATATTGAAACACGTCGGTTGCCGTATTTCCCGTCACGTAGATACGGTCTTCCGGTTTGTTCTCTTTACGCAGATTGCCTGCGGACCATTCGGTCGGAGCGAGATGGATGTCGGACAATACGCCCGCCAGCTGACGGTTCATTTCTTCCGGATACGGATTCAGCTTGTTCCAGGTGCGAAGCCCGGCTTCCACGTGCCCGACCTGAATTTGTTGAAGGAACGCCGCGTAGCTCGCGAGGAAAGTGGTCTGAGTGTCGCCATGGACGAGCACGATGTCCGGCCTCGCTTCTTTTAATACCGGCTCCAGCCCTTCCAGAACGCGAACCGTCGTCTCGGTCAGCGTCTGGCGCTCCTTCATGACGTTGAGATCGTAATCGGGCTTGATCCGGAACAATTCCAGCACTTGGTCCAAAATTTGGCGGTGCTGCGCGGTGACGCAAACGACCGATTCGATCTTGTCCGGATGTTTTTGCAGCTCGAGCACGAGGGGCGCCATTTTGACCGCTTCCGGACGCGTGCCGAAAATGCTCATGACCTTGATCTTGCTCACGTTCGTCACTCCTTACCCGGCACTAGTCCGTTCCGTATAGACGGTCTCCGGCGTCTCCGAGTCCGGGGACTATGTAGCCGTGCTCGTTTAGTTTCTCGTCCAACGCCGCCAAATAAATGTCGACATCGGGATGTTTCTCCTGGACCGCGCGCACCCCTTCCGGAGCGGCAATTAGACACATCAGCTTCGTCGGCCGGCAGCCGCGTTTTTTCAACATCTCGATCGCGGCGTTCGCGGATCCCCCGGTCGCGAGCATCGGGTCGATCACGATCAGCTCCCGCTCGGCGACATCGGTAGGCAGGCTGATATAGTACTCGACCGGCTGCAAAGTCTCATGATCCCGATATAGCCCGATATGTCCGACCTTGGCCGAGGGCAAAATTTGCAGAACCCCGTCCACCATGCCCAGACCCGCGCGCAGAATGGGCACAAGCCCCATCGTCCTGCCGGCGATCATAAACCCTTTGGCATCCGCTACAGGCGTCTGCACGGTCACTTCTTCAAGAGGAAGATCGCGGGTCAGCTCATACGCCATGAGCATCGCCACCTCGTCCACCAATTCGCGGAATTGCTTCGTATTCGTTTCTTTGTCTCGTATGATCGTCACTTTATGCTGAATCAGCGGATGATCGCAAATCACGAGTCGCCCCATGATTTTCCTCCCTTTCCCGATGCGGTCCGTCGTACGGCGCGATACGCCCGCCGCAGCCGGCCGCAACTCGATGGCTTGCCCTCCATTATAACATTGTCTCCCGAGGCAAACGCAACATCCCCCTTCATTCGCCGCCGTTCGCGTTCTTCGCGCTTTTCGGCATGGAGAAGTCCCGTATTTTGCGAATCGGACAGTCGTTACGGTAAAATGAGAGGCATACTAAGATATCCAATGGCTACAGGAGGAACCGCGAATGAGTCATTTAAGCCAGCCTTACAAGCTCAAAAGCCTGGAATTGAAAAATCGGATCGTCATGAGTCCGATGTGCCAATATTCAGTTGATGCCCAAGACGGCGCGCCGAACGATTGGCATTTCGTCCATTATACATCCCGCGCGATCGGCGGAACCGGACTCATTATTGTGGAAATGACCGACGTGGACCCCGACGGCAGGATCACGAACGGAGATCTCGGTCTATGGTCGGACGAACAGATTCCCGCGTTTCGCCGCATCATTCAAGAAATGAAGAGATACGGCGCGAAAACGGCGATTCAGATTGCCCATGCCGGACGCAAGGCAATGGATGCGGAAGTCCCGGTCGGTCCGAGCGACATCGCCTTCCTGCCGAACGGCAAACAGCCGCGTGCCCTCACGACGGAAGAGACGTGGCAGATGATCGAAAAATTCGGACAGGCTGCCCGGCGTGCCGTTGAAGCGGGCGTCGACACGATCGAGCTCCACGGCGCTCACGGGTATTTGATTCATCAATTCCATTCGCCCGGCATCAACAACCGGCAGGATGAGTTCGGCCAAGATTCGGCGAAGTTTGGCGTCGAAGTCATTAAAGCGGTCAAGAAGCAATTACCGCCGGACATGCCTTTGCTCATGCGGATCTCGGCGATCGAGTACATGGCGGGCGGCTACGGGCTCGAACACTCGATCGAGCTGTGCCGCCGGTACCGCGAGGCCGGCGTCGATCTGTTCGACGTCTCGACAGGCGGCGAAAGCGGACCTGCGGGAGACCGACGGCCCGGCAATTTCCCAGGCTATCAGCTGCCGTTCGGGCGCGCGATCAAGGAGAAGCTTGGCGTACCGGTCATGACTGTCGGCATGATGGAAGAGCCGGCGCTGGCCGAACATGCGCTGGCCACCGGTGATGCGGATCTGGTTGCGGTCGCCCGCGGCATGCTGCGCAATCCCTACTGGGCCGTAGATGCGCTGCGCAAGCTGGACGGCAAAGCTGAAGTGGCCAAGCAGTACGAGCGCGCGTATTAAATCCCGGCGTGTCCGGACATCGCCCTTCCCGTATCCGGGGAGGGCGATTTCTTTTTATTCTTCGAAAGGGTAACGGTCACGAAAAGAACGGCTGCGGCGCTCGAAAGTCCGAATAAAATGAGATACAAAATTCTAGCACCCCATTGATCCACGACGAGCCCGCCCGCCGCGTTTCCGATGATGCCCGCCATACCGTAATTGACCGCGGCATAAACCGTTTGGTAGGTGGCCTTCGTTGTGTCCCCTGCATAATCTTCCACCGCCTCGACGGAAATGCCGGCAAAAAATGCGAAGGCAGTGCCTGACAGCAATTGTGCCGCTAAAACCACGTGTACGTTATCAAAAGTGTAAACAAGGATAAAATTCAGCGCAAAACATAAACACGCCAGAATCAGCATCGGAAAACGGCCGATTCGGCTCACAAGCTTGGCGGACAGCCAGAACATCGGAACTTCCACAAGAGCGTTGATCGCAGACGCGGTGCCGACCAGCTTCATATCAAAACCCGTTTCTTTAAAGTACATAGGCAAAAATGTCGCGTTCATGGATGTCGCCGTCATCAGCATCAAGCTCACGCCGACAAAAAGGAGGAACGGCCTGTTGCGGTACACTTGCCCAATTTGCTCGATAATGGAGGCGCGATGCACGGCTCCGCGCGATTTGGGATAGCCCGTCAACAGCAGGAACACCGGAATACTCAGCGCAAAGAAATAAAGAAAACTTGTGTTGTAGCCCCCTGCTTTCTCATAAAGAAAACCGCTCGCGAACGCTCCGATGGAATAGCTTAACGCTCCCCAGAGCCTGATCTTGCTGAACGGCTGTCCTTCCCGGTTCGCGATGCCGACGGCGATCGTATCGCTGAGCGCTCCGGTGGACGATTGAAACCAGGAGAACAACACCACGATGACCAATAGAGCCGCGTAGCCGCCGAAAAAATAAAATCCGATCCCGATCACTGGAGCTGCGACCGTGCAAATTTTCAATACGCGCAGCGGATCTTGATGCCGGTCGTTCCACATGCCCATGATCGGCTGGGAGACGACGGCAACAAGCGCCCACAAGGAGAGAAACAGGCCGGTCTCGGCGCTGCTGAAGCCTTTATCGGTGAAGTAGAGACTCAGATAAGGTCCGTACATGGAGGAAGCGAGATAGTAGAAAAAATAATAAGCGGCGAGTTTTCTCATGATGACTGGTCCTCTCTCAAAGCTGCTGCGAGTATTGTATCACCCCTGTGTTCACGATGAGAAGAAAAACATCCCGTCTCGCCGTGTCAGGCGAAACGGGATGTTTTGGGAGTTTCGGGGGCGGATCAATATTGCAGACCCGGATAGATCGGGTATTCCGCGGTCAGATCGTGAACCATTTTGCGCGCTTTGTCCAGCGTCGCTTCGTCTTTCGGGTTTTTGAGCGTCATGGCGATCACTTTAGCGATCGTCTTCATTGCATCCACGCCCATACCGCGGGAAGTAACGGCCGGGGTACCGATCCGGATTCCGCTCGTCACGAACGGGCTCGTAGGATCGAAAGGAATCGCGTTCTTGTTCACCGTAATGGCCACGGAGTCGAGCACATGCTCGGCGTCTTTGCCGGTGATGTTCAGGTTGCGGGTGTCGATCAGCATCAGGTGGTTGTCGGTGCCTCCTGATACGAGGTTCAAGCCTTCCGCGAGAAGAGCATCGGCCAGCGCTTTGGCGTTGGTCACGATATTGCGGGCGTACTCTTTAAAAGAAGGCTGGAGCGCTTCGCCGAACGCCACCGCTTTGGCGGCGATGATATGCATGAGCGGGCCGCCTTGGGTGCCCGGGAACACCGCTTTGTCCACCGCTTGCGCCCACGGCTTGCGGGTCAGAATGAGACCGCCGCGGGGACCGCGGAGCGTTTTGTGCGTAGTGGACGTCACGAAATGGGCGTGCGGAACCGGGCTCGGGTGCTCGCCCGCAGCCACGAGGCCGGCGATGTGCGCCATGTCGACCATGAACAGCGCGCCGACGTCCTGCGCGATTTGGCCGAGCGCGGCGAAATCGATCGTGCGCGGATAAGCGCTCGCTCCGGCCACGATCATGCGCGGACGGTGTTTGAAAGCCGCTTTGCGGATTTCATCATAGTCGAGCAGGAACGTTTGCTCGTCGACGCCGTAGGCGACGAAATTATACAGCAGGCCGGACGCGTTCACCGGGCTGCCGTGCGTCAGATGCCCGCCGTGGGCCAAATTCATGCCGAGCACGGTATCGCCGGTGTTCAGCGCGGCCAAATATACTGCCAGATTCGCCTGTGCGCCGGAGTGCGGCTGCACGTTCGCATGCTCGGCGCCGAACAGCTCCTTGACGCGGTCGCGGGCGATGTTTTCGGCGATGTCGACATACTCGCATCCGCCGTAGTAGCGCTTGCCCGGATAGCCTTCGGCATATTTGTTCGTAAGTACGGTGCCCATCGTTTGCATCACGGCTTCGCTCACAATATTTTCGGATGCGATGAGTTCAATGTTGTCACGTTGCCGGCCAAGCTCGAGATTTAAAGCTTTCACGATTTCCGGATCTTGTTTGCGCAACTGTTCCATAGTAAGGGGTACCTCCTGCATTTTGATAAGTCCATTTATATCTTGTACAGCCGTTTAATCGCAGCTGCCGGAAGAAGGGTTCTCCGGAGGAAGTTCGTACACCGCACGAGCTCCGCCGATCAGCTTGGGCCGGGTGTACGCGGCGGTTACCCGCGCTTCGCCGATCCAGCGGACGGATGGACGGAAAGGAACGGCGACCGGGCGAAGATGCATGCCGATCAGCGTTTCTCCGATATCCAGGCCGGCGTGCGCCTGGACGCTCTCCACCAGACACGGCTCATTCATGCGCCGGTAGGCGTAAGCGGCCATCGAGCCGCCGGCTTTCGGAACGGGCACCGCGGACACGACTGTCCAGCCGTACTGTTCCGCCAGCGAACGCTCCGTCACCAGCGCGCGGTTCAGATGCTCACAGCATTGCCACATGGCGTGAAAGCCGACCCGGTGATCCATGACGCGCGCGACTCCTTCATGGATTTGCGCGGCCACCGTTTCCGCACCGGACGTGCCGATTCGTCGACCCTGCACTTCACTTGTGCTGCAGCCGATCACGACCAGGCCGCCCGGACGCACGTTCCCCGCCTCGACCAGTTCGCCCAACGCTTGTGCCACCGCATCGGCGATAGGCAGCGGTTCGGATGTCGTCATGACCGATCCCTCCTCGTCTCACTTGTTCACGGATGCAAGGCTTGACGATCTTCCAGCGCCATCACTTTGTTAATGCGGTTTTGATGGCGCTCGCCTTGTGAGAACGGCGTCTCGATCCACACTTTGACGATTTCCTCGGCAAGACCCGGCCCGATCACACGCTCGCCCATGGCGAGGACGTTCGTATCGTTGTGCTCCCGCGTCGCCTTCGCCGAGAACAGGTCGTGCACGAGCGCGCAGCGGATGCCCGGCGTTTTGTTCGCCGCAATCGACATGCCGATGCCCGTTCCGCAAATGAGAATTCCCCGTTCGGCTTCGCCTCCGGCAACCATTTGGCAGACCGGAACCGCATAATCGGGATAATCGACCGAATCCGCACAGCTGCAACCCACGTCGATAATTTCATGACCCAGCTGCCGAAGCATCGGAACGATGTCGTCCTTTAGCCGGTAACCCGCATGATCCGCACCAATCGCTATTTTCATGGTGAACCCTCCCTCGCATGTCCGTCCTTCACTTGACTCCAACTGGTATTATACCTGAATTGACCGGGCCGAACACCGTCCTCTCCCCATGAGAAGCCCTAAAAAGACAAAAAAGAGCGGACGCGCTCATTAAGCGCGCTGCTCTTCGCCCAGGCGACCGGCCGTCATTCCGGTGCTCCACCGTGGTTACTCCCACTTCGCGTCGCCAGTCACACCGAAACTTTAGATTGTAATCTCATGATAACGAAGGGCACGGCAAAAATCAATCGGTTTCCTTCGGACAGTCGTCCTCTTCGAGCTTGTCCACGACGAGCCGGAGAGCTGCTCCGATCTCCTCCGCGCAGCTTTCGTAATCGGTAAGAGATCCGCCGAAAGGATCGGCAATATCAAAGTCCGGGAGCTCCCGCTGGAGTCCCAGCATTTTCTCGCGGTCGGCTTCGGCCATCTTCCGGCCCATCGCCTGCTGCAGCTGCCATTCGGCATACAGCCGCTCCGCCTCGGCAACGGCGTCCATTTCGGCCTCACCCTGGAGAGCGAATTCCTTCAATGTATAGGTCTTGCCGGCAGCTTCCGGATGCCGCTCCAGAATCAGCCGCTTGTGCGAGGTCGTCATGGCTAGAATCACGTCCGCCCAAGCAATCTGCTTGGCCGAGAGCGCCTGAGAAGGACCGGGTACGGGCAAATTCCTTCTGCGGAGCGTTTCGGCCGCATGAGGAGACACCGGATATCCGTCGATCCCAGCCACACCGGCGGAACGGACTTCCAACGGTTTGCCCGCCTTGCGGGCCATGTCGGCCAACATCGATTCGGCCATCGGACTGCGGCATGTGTTGCCGGTGCACACGAGCAAAATGTGACGCAAAACTCTCCCCCCTAGATACTGTGATGCTGTTAAAAAAGAAACAGTAGTCCGAAAGTGAGCAGGATGACCCCGCCCAGCGCTTCTCCATAACCGCCCAAAGAGCGGCTGACCCGTCGTCCGAGCAGCAGGCCGAGCACGCTCATGACTCCGCCGAAAAAGCCGAACATCAGCACGGTAAACAACAAAAAGTCGGAAAACATGCCGAGCGAAACGCCTACGGAAAATGAGTCGATACTCACGCTCAAGGAGAATACGACGATTCCCAATCCGGAACGGTGATCGATCGAGTCCGTATGCTCCCCGCGCAGCGAACTGTACAGCATGTGGCTGCCGAGAAGCAGCAGCAAACCGCCGGCGACGGATGTGGCCACTCCCCCGAGCAGCTCGCTCACATAGTGACCAGTGACCATGCCGGCCAGCGGCATCAACATGTGGAAGAGCGCGATCACGGAGCTCAGCTTCAAGATGTCCAACAGCCGGACACCTTTTAACCCGATTCCGACGCCGAGCGAAAACGCGTCCATGCCCAAGGCGACCGCCATGAGCAATATGGCGATGAAGTGGCCGGCGGACGCGGACATATCAAACATAGCTTTCCCCCCCGACGCCGGCCGAAGACACACGCCCATATCCGGCGCGGCTGCGGCCGCGAATCCGCCTTTTGCTCTTTTTGAGCATATGCGGACAAGAAGGGGAACATGACCGACAGGGCGGTCAAGCGATGAGGACCGGTTACACCTGAAGCTCGCGGCCGCCCGCGGCTTTGCGCAGCCGGTTCATCAAGGCGGCGCCGATGCCGTCCTCGGGAAAGCCTTCCGCTACGATAAAGTTCAGACCGCGCTCGTCGCATTCCCGAAGCGCCGCGTACAACGCTTGAGCCGCGGAGTGAATGTCGTGCAAGGAGCCGCAAACAATGACGGCATCGGCGACGTCTTCATAGGCAGCGGCATGTTCCGCAGGTGCGAGTACGCCCACGCGTCTGTGGGCGCGTCGTGCCTCATCCGCGGCGCGGTGCGCGGTGTTGATGAGATGCTGCGGATCCGATCCCGTGATGAGAAGCATCTCGCCGCGCGGGGCATAATGCGTATACTTCATACCTGGCGAGCGAGGACCCTCTGCCTCCCCGGAATTGCGAGTTAGGTTTGCCGGCGCGATGGGAACCTCTGGGCCGAGTGCTTCTTGCAGCTGCTCGACCGTGACGCCTCCTGGACGAAGCACATGAACGGCTCCGTCGAGCACGCGCACAACCGTGGACTCTAGTCCGACGCCGGTCGGTCCGCCGTCGAGCACCCCGTCGATTCGTCCGTCCAGATCTTGCATCACATGCCGCGCCAGAGTCGGGCTCGGTCTGCCGGAACGGTTCGCGCTCGGAGCGGCAATCGGACATCCGGACTTCGCGATCAGCTTCCGGGCCAGCTCATGGGCGGGAATCCGGACCGCCACGGTGTCCAGCCCGGCCGTTACCAGCGGGGACACCGCGTCCGGCCGTACCGGCAGCACGAGGGTCAGCGGTCCCGGCCAAAACTTGTCGATCAGCGTCCGTTCGATTTCATTTACCCGCTCCGCCAACCCGTCCAACGCCTCCGGATCGGCCAAATGTACGATCAGCGGGTTATCGGACGGACGGCCTTTGGCCTCGAATATCCGGCTCACCGCCTCCGTGCTGCGGGCATCTCCGCCGAGACCGTACACCGTCTCTGTCGGGAATGCAACAACGCCGCCGGCGGCAAGAGACGCGGCGGCCTGTTCCAGGCCGGCTTCCATTGCTTCCGGCGGCCAATATTGCGTGTTCTTCGTGTTCACGTAATCATCCTCGGGCGCCATGATGTGTTGCCTTATTATAGCATATTGAATGTAGACAATCCGATAAACGACCACCGCCATGCGCTTTGGTTGACACCGTGACGGTTGTTAGTCAGTCACACTGACTAAGGAGTGCGTATGATCGCCACCACCACATTCGTTAGTCAATCACACTGACTAAGGAGTGCGTATGATCGCCACCGCCGCATTCGTTAGTCAATCACACTGACTAAGGAGTGCGTATAATCGCCACCACCACATTCGTTAGTCAATCACACTGACTAAGGAGTGCGTATAATCGCCACCACCACATTCGTTAGTCAATCACACTAACTAAGGAGTGCGTATGATCGCCACCACCACATTCGTTAGTCAGTCAGACCGACTTAGGGTTGCGCATCATGGCCCGTTATCCCCGTCGATCAGGAGAACAGTGACTTAAGAAAGCCCGCGAGCCCTTTGAGCATTTCCCAAAGGAAGAAACGCGCTTTCGGCTTGTCATCCTCCGCAGCTTGCACAGATGATACGGAATCAACTTTGGCCGATGTCTTAACAATTTTACCTTTTGATTTATCACCAGCCGGTTGTGCCGATGATACAGTGGGTTGCTGCCCAGCCGGCACCTCTTCGGCTTTGGTCGCCGCGGTCAGGCACAGCGGAGGGAAAAGTACACACCACCAGTTGGCGCCCGTTCCGCCGCCGAGCGTAATGCGGAGAGCTTCATAGTTTCCGGCGCTGTAATCGCGTCCTTTGAACACTTTATCCGGAAAAGGTACTGTGGCGAGTTCTACTTTGGCGTTGTAGGATACTTCCCAGTTCTGGAGCGTACGGTCGGCGGTTTGCTGAACTTCCCCTAAATGGGAGGCGATCAAAGCGCGGGCTTCATCATGCGTACCCGGCATGGCGCCCCAGGAACGGATCACATCTGCTACTTGATCTCGGACATCCGCCTTCACCTTCTGATCGAAAGAAGAATCGGAATTGGCGATAATCCGAATGCGGATCGCGTCCTGCGGAATTGCGAATACGTCTTCTTCGACGGCCGGAGAAGCTGCACCCAAGCTGGCGGTTAATCCGATCATCAATAGGAACAGGGCTAGAGCGGTTTTCAAAACGAGAGCGAGCGTGGAATAAGACGGGATCATAGCGGAAAAAGAAGAAAACATACCGAGGCCGAGACGGCGCATAGATTTCTCTCCTTAAGAGGGAGCACCCGTCGGTGCTCAGCTATGCGTTCCGGAACGTCTTAGCCATCAGTATGTCCTTTTGCTGAATCTATAAACCTATTAAAACGGGGGGATTTTCAGCTTTGTCGGTATCCCTCTCGCTCAGTTTCCTCTCTTTATCGGTATCCCTTTCGCTCAGCTCTCTTTGCCGGTATCCCTTTCGCTCAGCTTAAAGAAATGTTTGGGACATGAGCGAAGGGGATATCGATAAAGTGCGAGGAGGAACACCTCACCGTATGGCGATCACGTGCCGCTTGATGCCGGCGTAGTCGATGACGAAGCCGACATCGTCCCAATCGGCTGCGGCCCGCAAAAGTTCGGCGACATCGTCGGCTTGTCCGGCGCCCACTTCGAATGCGACCACGCGGGGCATCTTCTGCAGCTTTCGCAAATCCGCCGTCATGCGGCGGTACGGATCCAATCCGTCCGTTCCGCCATCCAGCGCCAAATGCGGCTCAAACTCCCGCACCTCGCGCTGCAAACCCAGTACATCGCCTGACGGAATATACGGCGGATTGGAAACCAGGATGTCGATCGGCTCGACCTCCGTTTCCGCCAAAAAAGGCTTCAGCAAATCCCCTTGCACGAACCAAATCCGTCCGTCCACGCCATGCGCAGCCGCGTTGCCGCGCGCCACGTCCAAGGCATCCGGCGACAAGTCGCTCGCCGTCACCCGCCAGCCTGGCCGCTCCGCCGCCAGCGTCACCGCCAACGCACCGCTACCCGTACCCACGTCCAGCACGGTCGGCCCGCCTCCACCGTCAACCGAATCCGGCCACAGCCGATCGCCCGCCGCCAGCAACGCTTCCGCTAGCAGCTCCGTCTCCGGCCGCGGCACGAGTACGGCCGGCGACACGGCAAACCGCCGCCCATAAAAATACTGCTCACCCGTCACATACTGCACCGGCTCGCCCGCTTCACGGCGGCGCAGCAAAGCCTCCCATGCGCCTTCCAGCTCCGCAGCGAAAGGCTCACGCCAGTCGCGCAGCAGCTCCGCCTTGCTCTTGCCAAGCAAATGCAAAAGAAGAAGCTCCGCATCCGCGGCCGCTTCTTCTACCCCAGCCTGGCTTAACCTCTCCGCACCAAGTCGCCATACTTCCTGCAGCGTCTTATGCCCGCTTACACTATTCACGCGCAAGCGCCTCCTGCCTTAGCCCATATTCTCGCGTTCAAGCAAAGCGGCCTGTTCGGCCAGCGTCAGCGTCTGCACGATTTCGTCCATATCGCCGTTCAGCACGGAATCCAGCTTATGGAGCGTCAGCCCGATTCGGTGATCCGTCACCCGGCTCTGCGGGAAGTTATACGTCCGAATCCGTTCGCTGCGGTCTCCCGTACCGATCTTCTCCCGGCGTTCTCCGGAGACTTTGGCTTCTTCTTCCTGCAGCTTAATGTCCATGATGCGGGCGCGCAGCACTTGGAGAGCCTTGGCTTTGTTATCGTTTTGCGATTTTCCGTCCTGACATGTCGCTACGATACCTGTCGGAACGTGCGTCACGCGCACGGCGGACTTGGTCGTGTTGACCGACTGGCCTCCGGCGCCGCTCGAACAGAATGTGTCTACGCGGATATCTTTGTCCAGTATCTCGATGTCCACTTCCTCCGCCTCCGGCATGACCACCACCGTCGAAGTCGACGTGTGGATCCGGCCGCCGGATTCAGTCTCCGGAACGCGCTGTACGCGGTGCGCTCCGCTTTCGTATTTCATTTTGCGGTAAGCTTCCGGCCCCTGGATCGTGAAAATCACTTCCTTAAACCCGCCCAGGTCGCTGACGTTCGCTTCGAGCAGTTCCGTACGCCAGCCTTGGCTGTCCGCATATTTGGCGTACATCCGGTACAGGTCGGCGGCAAAAAGGTTCGCTTCCTCTCCGCCGGCGGCGCCCCGGATTTCCACAATGACATTTTTCCCGTCGTTCGGATCTTTAGGCAGCAGCAAAATGCGGATGCTTTCCTCCAGCTCCGTTTTGCGCGCATCGAGCTCCTCGATTTCCATTTTGACCATGTCGCGCATTTCGTCGTCCAGCTTCTCTTCGAGCATCGCTTTGGCGCCGGTGAACTGTTCGATTACGGTTTTATATTCCGAATAGGCCCGATACGCTTCCTCGAGACCCGATTGTTCCTTCGCATAAGAACGCAGCCGCGCGGGATCATTGACCACGTCGGGATCGCACAGCAGCTCGCTCAACTTTTCATACCGATCCGCCAACGCTTGCAAACGGTCCAGCACGTTTCCTCAACCTCCATTATGATAGCCGCTTCATTCAAGCTGCGGCAGATTGCAAACTTCATTATAACATATCCCCGCAACCCCTTGACGGGCTGGATTTCCGGTCTTGCGGTAATGAGTTTGTCTCGCCGCCATGCAAAAGGGCTAGCCGCAGGGGGTTTTCGCCCGCTGCAGACAGCCCTTCAAGATTCCCGGCTCCTGCGTTCGGCGTCCCGCCTCAGCGCCTTGTTCACTTCTTCTTCGACGTAATCGCGTCTCGGCAATTTTGCATTGATGTTCAACAGAAGCACGACGGCAATGAGTAGCAGCGCAAGAATCAAATACTGCATGGTGTTCTCCCCTTCGCTCAGAGTCCGGTCAATCTATATTAGAAAAGATGACTCCTTAATGGAAAATTTGTCCTGTTTTTTCCAATGGTAAAGACGCAATTGTCTCCAAAAGGTTGCACCGATAAGTCTGCGAGGGGGAGGAAGGCGAATAACACTGTGCGGCAGTATTACTGGCGTGCCGGTAGGCTGGATCGCGACAAAAAAAGCGGCCCGAAGGCCGCCCTCACGATTACCACTCACACGTTAAACCGGAAGTGCATAACATCGCCGTCGGCGACGACGTATTCTTTGCCTTCCAACCGCAGCAAGCCTTTCTCGCGCGCGGCGTTCATGGATCCCGAACCTACGAGGTCCTGATACGATACAACCTCCGCGCGAATGAAGCCCCGCTCGAAATCGGTATGGATGACTCCGGCCGCCTGAGGTGCTTTCATTCCTTTGCGAATCGTCCAGGCGCGCACTTCCTGAACGCCGGCGGTGAAATACGTGTACAGTCCGAGCAGCTTGTACGCCGCGCGGATCAAGCGATCCAGGCCGGACTCCTCCAGCCCGAGCTCTTCCAGGAACATGGCCTTGTCCTCGCCCTCGAGCTCCGCGATTTCGCTCTCCACCTTCGCGCTGATCGGCACCACTTCCGAACCTTCGGCCACTGCGAACTCGCGTACACGCTTCACGTACTCGTTGCCTTCCGCATCGGCGGCTTCGCTTTCGCTCACGTTAGCCGCGTACAACACCGGCTTGATCGTCAGCAAATGCAGATCGCGCACGAGCAGCTTCTCTTCGTCCGTCAGCTCGACGCTCCGCGCCGGCTTCTCTGCCAGCAGGGCGGCATTGATGCGCTCGAGCACTTCAAGCTCCTGCGTGTACTTCTTGTCGCCGCCTTTCATGTTTTTGCGCGTGCGATCCATACGGCGCTCCACCGAATCCATGTCCGCCAAAATCAATTCGAGGTTAATGACCTCGATGTCATGAATCGGGTCCACCTTGCCCGAAACGTGGGTAATATTCTCGTCAACGAAACAGCGCACGACATGCACAATGGCATCCACTTCGCGAATGTTCGCGAGAAACTTGTTGCCGAGACCTTCCCCGCGGCTCGCGCCTTTCACCAGACCGGCGATGTCCACAAATTCGAAAGCCGTCGGCACGATCCGGTTCGGCTGCACGATTTCGGCCAGCTTCTGAAGCCGTTCGTCCGGCACTTCCACCACACCTACATTGGGGTCGATCGTACAAAACGGATAATTCGCGGACTCCGCGCCCGCTTGGGTGATAGCGTTAAACAACGTCGATTTGCCTACATTGGGCAGCCCGACGATTCCACACGACAGTGGCATCTTTTTAACCACTCCTTCTCAATTCTCAGCACATTATAACGGAAGCGGCGGGGAACGTCCACTCAAGCATGAACGGCCAACACCGACCTGTAGATCGCGCAAAAACGGCCTCGCCTTCCGCACGGAAGACGAAGCCGTAACATAACCACGCTTTATTTGCCGATGACTGGAGCCGAACGGTTCAACCTGCGGATCAAGACTTCGCTGGCCTGCCGGATCACCTGCTCATTCGCCTGCATGAGATTTCTCCGCTCGATCCGTTTGATCCATTGTTTGACACCGTCGCAACTGCCTGGAGACATGATCCTCTGTTCCTGCGCGGCCTCCGCGACCACCCGGACGAAAGGAACCTCTTGAAGATGAATCACGGTTCCACTCCCTTTCCGGGTAAGATTCTACCACAATTTGGTGTCAAGCACCACTGACGGCTGCTTCGTCGTCGGTCATCTGTTGAACGATGTTGACGTGTTCCTGGAAAATGCCCTCAAAAAGGACGCCGTACAGCTCACATAACAGCTCCACTTCTCGGCTCATGGGCTGGATTCCGTCCACGGTCAAGACGACCCATGTGCTGACCGGTACGCAAATGAGTGACCGATAAGGAGATTTCGAGTCGTGATTCGGCTCCCAATCATCGTCTTCCGTGACATCATCCACATGAATCAGCTGCCTTTTGCGCAGGCACCTCCCGGCGATGGAACGGTGAATGTGGAGACGGCGGCTCCCGGGATGGGTTTTCGGAAAACCCGAGCTGGCGAAAACGAGCAGAAGCGTTTCGTCCTGCTGGATCCACAGGGCACACCGGTGCCGCCCGCCGGCACTCACCTTGATGTCCGAAGACAGCGTATCCAGACATCGCTGGGCCAGCGACTCGACCTCGTTCATGCGGTTCAGTAGGTTTAAGCTCGATCGAAGGCCGTTTAATTGATGCAGCAAAGGGCTCAAATTCCCGCATGCGGTGGCCAGCTGTGACGCGACATTGTCCTGCCTCTCCGCTCGCTGAACCGCTTCATGCAGCCGGTCATTCAAGTGTTCGATCCGCCGGTCGCGGCTCATGATGCTATTCATCGACCGTGTAATCCTGGAAGCGCCGAATAAGGTCATGCCGAAAAAGATGATGAGCACCACAAGGAACAGCACGGCGGCCAAGCTGTAGAACCAAGGCGGCAGCTTGTCCAATATTCCTTTCAAAAAGCTGTCCATGAACTCCCCCCTTTTCAGATGGCAAGCGCTTCCATTTTAGCTCAATCACTCACTTTCCACAAGATTCCAGCGAACCAAGTAAACCTCGCTTTACCGTCCTCCCAACGCGGAAAATGTCGAAGCCGCCGCTCCGGGACAACCCGAAGACGACGGCCGGTGATCAATCCATAGGAGCCGGATCAAGCTCCGGCGCGTTCTTCGCTTCCTCGGGCACGACAATCCCCTCCGAAGCGTTATGTTGGCTGTAGCTGCCGGAAATGCTCTGTTCGAGCGTGGACGGCTTGCCCTTTACATATTCCACGCTCATGACCGAATCGATGCGATATGAAATCGGCCATTTGCGGGCCGCATCGAGCAACAGTTCGACCTGCATGGAGTCCAGCTTGATGCTGTTCCGAACTTTGGGATCCATGCCGGACAGATCGAGCGTGCTTTCGAGAATTTTGTCGAGAAATGTTCTTGCCTCAACACCTGCACCGTCGTAGCGGATGGTGAAGGTGTCCCCTTGAGGCTTGGCCTGCAAACCGGCGCCCAGCGCCCGGATATCCAGAATGGATTGGGCGGGATTGACCTGCAAATCGGACAACGTCTTCATGATGTCGGAGGTTTGGGAGGCGGACAGCTTGCTCCACTCTTCGAATTCCGGATCATACATATAATAGGCTTCCGGCACAAGAATCGATCGGATGGACGATTCTTCTCCGTCGATATCGCTTTTGATTGTCTGGTCCAGCTTCAAGGGACCCAGCTCCGCGCGGCCTTTCATATTGACGTTCACGCTGGAGTTGCCTTCTTCGCCTTCGCCGCTCAAATGCTGGATGAGCTCCAGCTCGAAAGCATATTTCTTCATTTGCTGCGCAGCCGCTTCGGCCTGATCGAGCAAGTCGGCAGCCGTCAGCTCCGCCTTGGACGGTGAAGGCGGCGGGGCAGACGATGCCGTCTCTTGCGGTTTCGCGGAATTCGAGCAAGACGCGAGAATAATGGCCGCGGCAAGCGCGAGCGCAGCCGCCGATAGCCGGCGGATCCGATGCGTGCCGGCAACAAAATAGGCTTTCATGCAGCCAGGCCTCCTTGCGGTCGATTATGTATAACGGGTCGGGCCGGCATCAAGACCGCGGAGACAGACACTCCCAGCGCTCATGATCCGGCCCGTCAAACAGCCTCTCTACGGTAACATACCCATTCCGGGAGAGCAAGCAACATAGCGGTCACTTTGCATCGGCGTCGCGCAGCAATGAAACTTGTCCATGATCCTGCCTCCGCCCCGTCTCGAAAGGGGTTATTTCAGTTGGAAAGAGCTGTTAGGTCTGATTTTCTCTCTGTTCTATCAAACGGAAAGAAGGACAAAAAAGTTACACCCTTATACCCCCTGGCCTCTCAGCCACGCATCCTTATCGTAGCCGCGGTCTTCCCAGTAGCCGATATGTTCCCCGTCGATCAGCTCGATGCGGTCCAGCCATTTCACGGATTTATAGGCATACATTTTCGGCACGATGAGCCGGACCGGCCCTCCATAATCCCGATGGATCGGTTGGCCGTCATGCAGTACAGCGACCATCACCCCGTCCATATTCGCCTGTTCCAGCGAAAGCGCGTCGGTATAAACCCCGTCCCCGGAGTAGAATTTGACGAACTTGGCTTTCGGTCTTACGCCCGCCTGCTTCAGCAGGTAAGAGAGCGGGATGCCTTCCCAAGTGTTGCGGTACACCGACCATCCGGTGACACAGTGAAAATCACTGACCTGCACAACGCGCGGTATGCCGAGAAACTGCTCCCAAGTCCACTCCGCCGGCTTCTCCACCAATCCGTCCAGAATGAACCTCCACGTGCCCGAATCGAACGTCGGCAGCCGGGTGACAGTATACACTTGAAACGAGCCCTGCGCCCCGCCTCCGATCACGTTGACCGAATCCGGCAGCGGCTGAGGAGCGGGAATCATGCGATTCGGATTTTCTCCGGGCGTAACGGTTCCCGAGATAGGGCCCAAACTCGCCTGACGCGCCAGCCAACGAAAAAACGGCGGAACTGCGGTCACGGTGAGCGCAACGCCGAGCGACCGTTTGAGAAACTGCCTCCGGTCCATCCAGGGTGACGGCGACGCCGGGTAAGGCGGAGGATCTGCCGCAGGATTCCGCGTTTCCGCGGCATGCTCGCGGATTGCCCTGCGCCCGGGCTGCTTCATCCACCGCAGGCGGGTGACGGAATGATAGACGAGGTAAGGAAGACCGATATACGTCAACAAGTCGTGTACCAGCAAAGCTGCGTTCGCCCAGCGTGGAGGAAAATGCCGGAGCTGCCATAGCACGATGCCCGAAAGAAGCCATCCGACCAGCAACATCAGCACGAATGCCAAATTTCCTTTTTGCCGCGTCCTCTCTTTCAGTTGCTTAAGATGCCGTCTCATAAGGGGAGCGTAGAGCACGATCAAAATGCCGAACACGACGCCCACCGCGATATGCAGCTGTTTGAGCCACACGCGCCCTTCTCCTAACCACCCGCGGATGGCCGCCCAGGAAAGCAGCAACCCGCTGACAGCCAGAAACAACGTGATCCAAGCGTTCCATCGGTGAAGTTCCGCCAGCTGCCTGCCGAAGCCCGGTTTTTTCCCTGTCATTCCGGTCCCTCCCCGCAAATTGGCCTTATTATCCGAATTATATAATATTTGCCGCGGAACATCCGGCGGTTTTTTGCGTCTAACCCAATACCGAATTTGTTGAACAACTAGGGGGAATGAAAGAATGCGCAGAGTGTACCCGCTGCTGCTGCTCGCAGCGCTGCTGGCGCTTCTATTGTCAGGGTGCGGAGCGTCGACCGCCAAAAGCGGTGCCGGGGATGTCCCCGTATCGCCCGGATCTACCGAGGTATCGGGCACAGGAACCGGTGGAACAGGCGGCGTGGATCCGCAAACGAACGGCGCGGCGGTGGAGCCGGTATCCGGCACGCCATCCCAGGAAGCCGGTCTCGACGCCAAACTGAAACAGACAGCCAAAGACGTTGTCGGCATGCTGCGCGATCGGGATCTAGAGCAGCTCGCCGGCGTCATTGATCCGTCGAAAGGGCTGCGGTTTTCCCCTTATCCGCACATCGACGTCAAGGGCGGCCGCGTGTTCAAGCCAGGAGAACTGCCGACCTTCAAGGATACCGGCAAGTTGGCATGGGGAGTTTATGATGGAAGCGGATCGCCGATCGAGCTGACGTTCCGCGATTATTTCGAGAAATTCGTCTACGACCAGGACTATGCCGGCGCGCCGAATATTAGCGTCAACAAGCTGCTCGGCACCGGAAACACGAAATTTAACGGGCTCGAAGTTTACCCTGACGCATCGTATGCGGAGTTTCATTTTCCCGGGTTCGACAAGAGCAAAGACGGAATGGACTGGGAAAGTCTCGTGCTCGTTTTCCGTCCGGCAGGGAATGACTGGAAGCTGTGCGCGATCGTGCACGGTCAGTGGACCATATAAGCGATGCCAAAAAGAAAGGTTCCCTTGCGCGGGAGCCTTTTCCTCTTCCTATCCGATGATGAGTTTTCCTTCCGGATGGCGGAACAGCTGTTTCTCCGTCTGCCCTCCCAGCGCGTAAGCGAGCGTAAGCGGCCCCAGACGGCCGGTAAACATCGTGAGCGCCAGCATGATCCTCGCAATATCGCTCAAGTGAGGCGTAATGCCCGTCGAGATCCCGACCGTACCGAAGGCCGACACCGTTTCGAACAGGATGCGGATGAACGGTTTGTCCTGGTCCGTCGTCGACACGATCATCGTCACGATGATGACAACGCCGATTGCCAGCATCGTAATCGTCAACGCCTTAAGGATGCGGTCTTTCGCGAGACGGTGCTCGTAGATGACGATATCCTCCTTGCCTCGGATCATCGTATGCACGCCCGCCACAAGTGTGGCCAGGGTGGTGACCTTGATTCCGCCTGCCGTGGAGCCCGGTCCGGCCCCGATAAACATGAGCAGGATGATGAAGAACTGGGTGGCCTGTCGCAGCGCCCCGATGTCGACCGTGTTGGCGCCCGCTGTTCTCGGTGTCACGGATTGGAACAACGAGGCGAGAATTTTACCCCGCCATGTCAGCGGAGCCAATGTATTCGTATATTCCAAAATAAAAATGACGGCTGCTCCCAAAACGATCAGAGTGGCGGTGACGGACAGAACGACCTTCGTGTGTAAGGACAACCTGCGTTTTTTCCGGTAATCGAGCAGCTCCGCCATGACCACAAATCCAATGCCCCCCAAAATGATAAGGGCCATCGAGACGATGTTCACCAGCGGATCGTCCACGTATGGCGTCAAGCTCCGGTATTCCCCGAACAAGTCGAAGCCTGCATTGTTGAAAAATGAGATCGCGTGGAAGACGCCGAAGTATGCGGCTTTGCCGAGCGGCATGTCGGCTGCCCATCGGAGGGTGAACAAGACGGCCGCCGCCGCCTCGATCGTGACGGAATACAGGAACACCCGGCGGATGAGCCGGACGATCCCCTCCATGTCGTGCTGATTCATCGCTTCCTGCAAAATGATGCGTTCACGCAAAGAAATGCGTTTTTTGAGCACCAGCGCGATCAGCGTGGCCATCGTCATAAAGCCGATTCCGCCGACCTGAATGAGCAGCATGATGATGATTTGTCCTTGGACGGAGTAAAACCGGCCGGTATCGACCACCACCAGACCGGTCACGCAAGTGGCTGATGTCGCCGTAAACACGGCGTCGAGGTAACGAAGACCCGTGCCTTCCGACGTTGCAAATGGCAGGGATAATAACAGTCCGCCAAGCAAAATAATAAGCGCGAATCCGGTAACCAGAAAACGCGGGGGCGACCAACGGGACAGTTTGAGCAAATCGCCGAACAATCGGATCACCTCTTTCAAGGGATACGGTTCCCCGTTTTTCCAAGGAACATGTCGGCGCCGCATTTTCAGAACATGGAGATGATCTTAGACGTTATGAAGAACACCCAATATGCGGTTATCGGTCTGGGAAGATTCGGCTCAAGTCTGGCCAAAGAGCTGGTGGCCCTCGGTCATGAGGTGCTGGGGGTGGACAAAAACGCGAACGTCGCCGACGAAATGAGCGCATGTCTGACGCATACCCTTGTAGCGGACACGACCGACGAAGAGGCGCTGCGGGCCATCGGGATCCGTAATATGGACTGTGTAGTGGTCGCGATCGGAGATGACATTCAGGCGAGTATACTGACGTCCATTCTGCTGAAAGACCTTGGCGTGAACAGGGTGGTAGTGAAGGCCTTGTCGGCGCTTCACGGGAAAGTACTGCAAAGAATCGGCGTCGACCGGGTCATCTACCCCGAGCGGGATATGGGGGTGCGCGTCGCGAACCAACTGGTGTCGCCGAATCTGCTCGATTTTATTGAGCTGTCCGACGAATATGCGATTGCCGAGATATCCGCGACCGGCAAGCTCGCCCGGCATTCGTTGAAGGAGCTGGACACCCGGGCGAAATACGGATGCACGATCGTGGCGATCAACCGGGAAAAGGAGACGATCGTCGCACCTTCCGCGGAAGAGGTTCTGCACGAAGGCGACGTAATGGTGATCATCGGCACCAACGAGCAAATTGACCGGTTCGAACGATCGGCCAATACGTAAAGGACGTTCTGCTGCACGCATAAAGAAGCCGCCGGTCGAAGGACCGGCGGCTTCAGTGCGAATACGTGATTTCGTCTTACATTTGGCCTTGGATTTTGGATTGCAGAGCGGCTTTGCTTTGCAGACCCACCATTTTGTCGATCGGTTGGCCGTCCTTGAACAGGATCAGCGTCGGAATGCTCATGACGCCGAACTGGCTGGCGAGCTCAGGCTCTTCGTCAACGTTTACTTTCGCGATGGTGGCTTGGCCTTTCAGTTCTTCGGCCAGCTCTTCCACGATTGGAAGCTGCATTTTGCAAGGTCCGCACCAAGGAGCCCAGAAGTCGAGAAGGGATACGCCTTGGGAGACCGTTTCGTTAAAGTTCTCTTTCGTGACTGCTACTGCCATGTCACATCACTCCTTATTCGAGTAAGATCGAAAAGATAAATCGCCTATGATGATCGGGCATCTGTAATATACCCGTTCCATCCGTGCCTCAAGCTTCTTGTTTGGCCTTCACCCGGGACAGCATCTGGCCGATCGTGATCTGCTCGAAATACATTTCAAGCTGGCGATCCGCACCGCAAAACACAGCGTTCATGACTTCGCCCATATTCGATCCGACGACGCAGTTCATCTCCGGGTTGCCGCTGCACCAGCTCGGAGCCAGAGAACCGGCAGCCAGCGCCCGGTAAATGTCCGCAAGCGTGACTTCCTCCGGCCGCCTGCACAGCTTGTATCCGCCGCCCGCGCCTTCCCGCGTGTCGACAAAGCCGCATTTGCGCAGACAGCTCATCACCTTGCGCACCCGCACCGGATTGGTGCACACGTTCGCGGCGATTTCTTCGCTTGTCGCCATTCCGTCAGGTCGATACGCCAGTAAAACGAGACTGTGAACGGCAATCACAAATTCACTGTTCATCGGCGCCGCCTCCCCTTCGGATACTGTAATCATATCAATTACAGATCGTGCTGTCAACAGATCGATTACCCGTAGGTTGTCGTGCGTTGTTCCCTTTTATCCCGGTTAGAAGTCGAAATTGTCCGGGTCCGCGCCGAATCTGCGGTTTTCGTTCAATTCATCGATGCGGTTCATGTCCTCCGGCTCGAGCTCGAAATCGAAGACGCCGGCATTTTCGCGAATCCGGGATTCGGTGACCGATTTCGGAATCGTGACGACGCCGAGCTGGAGGTGCCAGCGAATGACGATTTGGGCGGGTGTTTTGCCGTATTTGCGTGAAAGTTCCTGCAACAAAGGCAAATCCAGATTGCCCTGCATGAGCGGACGCCAGGATTCCAACTGGATCCCTTCCTTCCGGCAAAACATGAGCAGCTTCTTACGGGTGAGAAGCGGATGCATTTCCACCTGATTCACCATCGGCTTAATCCGGCAAGCGCCCATCAAATCCTCAAGGTGATGCTCCAGGAAATTGCTCACCCCGATGGCGCGGACACGGCCTTGTTCGTAAAGTTCCTCCAGCGCGCGGTATGTATCCTTGTACTTGCCCTTCACCGGCCAGTGAATCAAGTACAGGTCTACGTGACCCAGCCCCAGGTTGGCAGCACTTTGTTCGAAGGCGCGCAGCGTGTTGTCGTACCCTTGCTGGTCGTTCCACACCTTGGTCGTGACGAAAACCTGCTCGCGCGGTACGCCGGAATCCCGGACCGCTCGTCCGACACCCGCTTCATTTCCATACATGGATGCGGTATCGATGCTGCGATAACCGGCTTGGAGTGCGGCTCCGACCGCCCGCTCCACTTCCTCCCCTTCCTGGGTGCGCCAAACCCCGAGCCCGAGACGCGGCATCGCCACCCCGTTTAAGAGCTCCACCGTGGAGTCGATCGACATTTTCATGAGAATCCCTTCTTTCGTGAAACTCAAACCTTTTTCCATTATACTGAATCAATGAGCCGAACGTATAACCGGAGAGGTGATCGTATGAAAATCGAAGTGTATTCCGATATGGTATGTCCCTGGTGCCGCATCGGCAAAAAGAACATGAGCGACGCACTGGCGCAATGGGAAGAGCAAACGGGCGGCCAAGTTCCCGTAACCTATCGGGCGTATCAGCTCGATCCGACCCTTCCGCCGGAAGGCAAGCCGTTCCATGAGAGCATGGCGGCCAAAATGGGCGGCGCCGAACGTTTCGGTCCGATGCTGCAGCGGGTAACCGACGCAGGCGCGGAAATCGGTCTCACCTTCCGCTTTGACCGAGTAGCCACTTCGCCCAACACGCTGCTCGCGCACCGGATTACCGCGCTGCTTCCGGCAGACCTTCAAGATAAGTGGGTCAATGCGGTGATGGACGCGCATTTTGAACATGGGCGTAACATCGGTGAAATCGATACGTTGCTGGAAGTGGCGAACAGCCTCGGATTCGATACCGCCGAGTTGAGACAAAAACTTGAGGCGGGCGGCGGTATTGCCGAAGTCGAGCATGATATCGAGGCTGCGAAGGCGCTGGGCATCACGGGTGTGCCGTTCTTCATCATCGACGACAAGAATGCGTTGTCCGGTGCGTATCCGGTGTCCCAATTCATGGCGGCGTTCCGCCAAATCACGCAGCAATCTTCGGACGCCTAAACTGCAAAAAAGCGACCTGCCGCTCGGCAAGGTCGCTTTTTTGCAGTTTATTTCACTTTCCAGATCGCTTGACCGGATTCGAACGGATCGCTGAAAATGAATTCGAGCGAAGCCGCATCTTTCGGCACTTCGAATGCCACTTCCCCGCGCAGCTTTCTGCCGGCCGCTACGGCACCGTCGAAGTTGCCTTTCTGGTCGTCGACGATGGTGAGGTTGTATTGGTAACCTTGGTCGTCCGCCATTTTAGTTTGAAGCATGGAGGAAACGTTAATTTCTTTGTTGCCTTTATTTTCTGCGGTGATGTCCACCAGAAGGATCTTGTTTCCTTCCTTCGGCTTCATCAATTGGCTTTTCGACTCCCGTACGCCTGCCACGGTAACGACCAGGTCGTCGAAGTTCACGGAGTCGCCAAGTTTGTTCGTTTCTTCCGCTTTCGGGCTTGCAGATTCGGTTTCTTTGGCGGCCGCGGGCGAAGCTTGTGCCGAGGACTTAGCCGACGTAGAAGAATCCGCTTTGGAGATATTCGCTTCGCCGCACCCGGCAAGTACTACCGTTAATACGGCAAGTAAAGCAACAA
Source organism: Cohnella pontilimi (assembly GCF_005049045.1). GTDB lineage: Bacteria > Bacillota > Bacilli > Paenibacillales > Paenibacillaceae > Cohnella > Cohnella pontilimi. Next base: position 196,713 of record NZ_SUPK01000005.1, on the reverse strand, counting down.
GTTTTTTCACTGCAATGTATGTCTCCCTTCGATGTGTGAAAATGTAACAAGCGTCATTCTACTACAAATTCAACAAGGGAGTACGGGTTTTAGGCAATTTTTAGCTAACAATTAATTATTACCTGTAATGGCACGTGCGATCCAAACGCCCGCGGCGCCGGCTTGCGCCAGACCGCGTGTCACGCCGGCGCCGTCACCGCCGCAGTAGAGGCCGGCGATTTCCGTCTCGAGCTTCTCGCTCAACTTAGGGCGTGCGGAATAAAACTTCGCCTCGACCCCGTAGAACAACGTATGCTCGGAAGCGATGCCTGGCGTGACCTTGTCCAGCGCATCGACCATTTCGATCAAGCTTTTCATCGTGTTATACGGAAGCACCAGCCCCAGATCGCCCGCGACAGCTTCTTTCAGTGTCGGCTCGATAAAGCCTTCCTTGATCCTTCCCTCCGTCGAGCGGCGTCCGCGTAAAATGTCCCCATATTTCTGCACGATGACACCGCCTCCGGACAAATCGTTCGCCCTTTTGCAAATCTCGCGCGCATACTCATTCGGTTTGTCGAACGGTTCCGTGAACTTGTGCGATACGAGCAGTGCGAAGTTGGTGTTGTTCGATCCCAGTGCGGGATCCTTGTATGCATGGCCATTAGCCGCCATGACGCCGCTGTGATTTTCGACCACGACGTGACCGGACGGATTGCTGCAAAAAGTGCGGACCCGCGTGCCGACCGAGGTGTTAAAGACGAACTTGCCCTCATATAAATGCTGATTAATTTCCCTCATGACCACATCCGAGGTTTCCACCCGCACGCCGACATCCACCTGATTGTTCGCCATGCGCAAACGGCGCTTCTTGAGCACCTCGGCGAGCCAAGCCGATCCGTCTCTTCCCGGAGCGACCACGACGCGCTCTGCCGAGAGCTCTTCGCCGTTCTTCAGCACGATGCCCCGCACGCTGTGCTTTCCATCTTCCTTCACGGTGATCAGGTCCGCCACTTCCGTTTTGAAGCGCATGTCGATGCGGCTTTGCAAATACGAATAAATGGATTTCATAATCTCCAGGTTCTGCTCGGTGCCCAAATGCCGCACCTGCGCCCTCAGCAGCTTCAGTCCTGCCGCGTAAGCGCGATGCTCGATCTGGCGCACCACGTCGGTGGTCGGATCGGTCACTTGCGGAGTGGCGCCATGCTCGAGGTTGATTTCATCTACATACCGGATAAGACCCAGAACCTGCGAAGGCGCCAAATAATCCGTCAGCCATCCCCCGAACTCGGTTGTAATGTTGAACTTGCCGTCGCTATAAGCCCCGGCCCCGCCGAAGCCCGCGGTAATGGAGCAGGCAGGCAGACAGCCGGCAAACTCTTTTTTACCGGCCGGCGGCGGGCACAGTTCAATTTTATTTTCAAGAATAGGACAATGCCGGTGATGGATATCATGACCTTTGTCGACCAGCAGCACCTTAAGATGAGGCGCTAGCCGCGTCAGCTCATAACAAGTGAAGATGCCGGCCGGGCCCGCGCCGACCACGATGACGTCGTAAGTTGAAGTTGCCAATGATGTCGCCTCCAAAAATGGATTTGGATCCGCTTCGACCCAAGCATAAACGGCTGACGCCTTCTTTTGGGATGGCGAATGAACGTTTATGTCGAGGTGATTCAGAAAAGAATGCTGATTTCTCATACTTTCTGAATCACACAAAAAAATCCCGACTATCGAAGGGTGTGGTCAAGCCACATCCTTCGTAGTCAGGAATTTGCGGTTCCTGGTAGATACCTCCGTCCCTTATTAACGGAGTTATACGATGGACTATCCTGGTCACGCTATCGCGCTTCCATACCGTAGTCTAAAGTAATTTCGCGTACAAGTCAAGGTACAGGAGCCGACAATATTCGTATTATGCGATAAATAACACAGAAGTGAATTTTAATACCCCTCATTTTGACGTCTAAATCCGAACATTAATTTTTTGTGCGTTCGTCCATTGTATCCATGTCCGGTTTCTTCAACAGCTTCACTATGATAAAATGGGGAAGTTACAACGAAGACTCCCGTCGGAGAGGGCGGATGCGCATCATGAACGGTACGGCGGAATCCATGCATAAAAACGATACAAGCCTTTGACCCTAGGGTCGGAGGCTTGATTTATTTTTTGCACTCGGCAAACTTTATTTGAGGGAGTTATCATTGTGGCGGATAGGCATAATCAAAGCTTGACGGCGATTTGGATCAGTTTAATCAGCAACGTTCTTCTTACCGTGTTGAAATTGGTGGTCGGTCTGCTGTTCGCGAGTCCCGTGCTTGTGGCGGACGGCGTGCACAACGCGGGCGACATCATCGCCACGGTTGCCGCGCTGTCTTCCTCCATGGTGTCGAAGAAACCGGCCGATGAAGATCATCCTTACGGCCATGGCAAAGCCGAAGTCGTCGCCTCCGCGTTGGTGGCGATCATTCTGGTATTGGCTGCTTTCTGGGTCGGCGTGCACTCCATCGGAGCCTTGCTGGAACCGCCGCATGGCGGAGAAAGCTGGCTTGCGCTCGGAGCCGCGGCTTTGTCTCTTATTTGGAAGCAGATTTTGTACGTCTATACGATCGGCATCGGGCGGCGCAACCGTAGCAAAAGCGTGCTGGCCACCGCGTACGACCACCTCGCCGACGTGTATGCATCCGCTGCGGCCGTGCTCGGCATCGGCTTGGGCGTGCTCGGGGAGCGTATGGGCTGGGATTGGGCCGCTTATGGCGACCCCGTCGCCGGCATTATCGTCGCTCTGCTGGTGTTGAAGCTTGCTTACGGGATGGCGCGCGAAGCCGTTGATATTCTGATGGAGAAAAACGTAGCTGCCGACAAACTGACCGAATTTGAGTCCTTGATTCGCGAGGTGTCGGACATCAAACGCGTGGACCGCATTCGCGCGCGCGAGCACGGACATTATGTGACGGTTGACGTGAGGGTCGGTATCCCCGGCTCCTACACCATTCAGCAAGGGCATGACATCACCCGTAAAATTAAACAATCCATCATGGACGCGGATCCCTCTGTGGTGGAAGTGCTGGTGCACCTGAATCCCTGGTATGAAGGGGAGAGTTGAGGTACTTGCTGACACCGGTCCATGCTGCTGTAAAGTAATTTTCTTGCCTTACACGCGCCAAACCACCCGTCCGTGCTGCTGTAAAGCAACTTTTTTGCCTTACACGCGCCAATCCAGCGGTCCGCGCTGCTCCAAAGCAACTTTATTGCCTTACACGCGGTTCACCAGCCTTAAACAAAGAAAGCCGCTTCCCATACCGGGAAGCGGCTTTCGTGCTATAAGCGGTTAGTGGGCGACCTGGTTGTAGGTCATAATCCAGATCGAACCGCCCACGATCAAGACGAGAATGAAGATCCCGAGCAGCAGCGTCATCAGGTTGTAGCGCGGCTTGCCCTCTTCGCGCAGATGCATGAAGAAGAGCAGCTGAACGACGAACTGCAGGACGGCGGAGCCAAGCAGCACGACCATTGCGGGTGTGCCCTCCAGCCAGTCGTTCAGCACGACCAGCAGCGGAATGACGGTGAGCACGAGCGACAAAACAAAGCCGGTCAAATAGGACTTCAGCGAGCCGTGAGCGCCTTGATCGTGCCCGCCGTGCGAATCATGAGCGGAATGCTGCGCCATCTCACATCACCCCCATCAGATAGACGATCGTGAACACGAAAATCCACACGACGTCCAAAAAGTGCCAGTACAGGCTGATGACGTTGACTTTCCGGCGGGTTACGTTCGTGATGCCGCGGCGGCCGAGCTGGATCATCAGCGCGGTCATCCAGACGAGGCCCAGCGAAACGTGCAAACCGTGCGTGCCGACCAGCACGTAGAACCCGGACAAAAATCCGCTTGTGCTGATCGTGGCGCCTTCATGCACCAATTTTACGAATTCCGTCAGCTCGAGCGCGATAAACGATGCGCCCAGAAGCGCCGTGACCACCAGCCAGCCGATCAGCCCTTTGCGGTTGCCTTGGTTCATCGACAGTACCGCCAGACCGCTGGTGAACGAACTCGTAAGCAGAATGAACGTTTCGGCGATGACACCCGGCATTTCGAAGAGCTCGGATGCCGTCGGACCGCCGGCGGTATTACCGTGTAATACGATATAAGTGGCGAAGAGCGTGCCGAACAGAATGCAGTCGGTGATGAGGAAAATCCAGAAGCCCATCAGCCGCATGCTTTCCAGGTCATGATGCTCATCGTGCGAGTGCGCGTGTGCGCCCATATGTGCCATCAGACAGACCTCCTTGCCGCGGCTTCCGTCGCTTTGATTTCATCCACCGGAATATAGTAATCCGTATTGTAGTTAAACGAGTGAGCCAGCATGCAGCCCGCAACCCCGAGCAGACCCGGAATGGCCATCCACAGCCAGTCGAACACGAGCCCGAAGCCGGCAACAAACCAGCAGAAGCCCATGATGAACGGAATGCCTGAGTTTTTGGGCATGTGAATTGGCTCCAGCGGCGGCTTCGGCTTCGGAGCTTCTCCCTGGACCAAGCGCTGCTTTTCTTCCCACCATGCGTCCTTCGAATCAACGACTGGGATCGTGGCGAAGTTGTAATGAGGCGCAGGCGAAGGAATCGACCATTCCAAGGTTCGAGCGTCCCAAGGATCTCCTGTCGTATCCTTCTCCATGAACTTGATGCTGTGAAGGATTTGCCACACCTGGAATAGGAAGCCGATTCCCATCAGGAAGCCGCCGATCGTGGAAGTCAGGTTGAGCTCCCACCAACCGCGGTCCCATCCGTAGGTGCTCATCCGGCGAGTCATGCCCATCAGACCGAGTGCATACTGCGGCATGAAGCAGACGTAGAACCCGATGTTCCAAAGCCAGAAAGCCCATTTTCCGATTTTCTCGTTCAGCTTGAATCCGAATACTTTCGGCCACCAGTAATAAAGGCCGGCGAAGTATCCGAACGCCACGCCTCCGATCAGCACTTGGTGGAAGTGCGCGATCAGGAAGTAGCTGTTGTGGAACTGAAAGTCGGCAGGCGCTACGGACAGCATCACGCCGGTCATCCCCCCGACGATGAAGCAGGGGATGAAGCCCATCGTCCACATCATCGGGGTCGGGAACGAGATCCGCCCGCGGTACATCGTAAACAGCCAGTTGAACACCTTGACGCCCGTCGGAATGGCGATCGCCATTGTCGTGATGGCGAAGAACGCGTTGACGTCCGCCCCCGAGCCCATCGTGAAGAAGTGGTGAGCCCAGGTCGTGAACGAGAACACGGCGATGCTCATGAGCGCGAACACCATCGACGCGTAACCGAACAATCTTTTACGGGAGAACGTGGCGACGATCTCCGAGAAAATCCCGAACGCCGGAAGAACGACGATATAGACTTCGGGGTGTCCCCACATCCAGATCAGGTTGATATACATCATCGGATTGCCGCCGCCGTCGAGGGTGAAGAAGTGCGCCCCGAAGTAGCGGTCGATGAACAGCAGCGCAATCGTCACGGTGAGAATCGGGAACGCCAGCAAAATGGTGAGCGAGCTGGACAGCACCGACCAGGTGAACATCGGCATTTTGAACAGCTTCATGCCGGGTGCGCGCATTTTGAGAATGGTAACGACGAAGTTGATGCCTGTGGCAAGACTTCCGATACCGGAGATCTGGATGCCCCAGATATAAAAGTCCTGACCTACGCCGGGGCTGAACGCTTTGCCTGATAGAGGCGGATAGGACAGCCAGCCGGCATCCGGCGAGCCGCCGATGACGAACGACACGTTGAACAGCATGGCGCCGAAGAAAAACAGCCAGAAGCTGAGCGAGTTCAGGAACGGAAACGCCACGTCGCGTGCCCCAATCTGAAGCGGGACGACGAGGTTGAACAAACCAAACATCAGCGGCATGGCCATGAACAGGATCATGATGACCCCGTGTGTCGTAAAAATGGCGTTATAGTGTTCGGGCGTCAAAAAGTCGTTATTGGGAACCGCGAGCTGCAGGCGCATGAGCAGCGCATCGACGCCGCCGCGGAAAAGCATAAGAAGTGATGCGATCACATACATGATGCCGATTCTCTTATGGTCGACCGTGGTCAGCCATTCGCGCCATAGCCAGGTCCATTTTTTGAAGTAGGTGAGCACGGAGACGACGGCGATCATCGTCATCGCGATCGCTACGTCGGCACCATAGATAAGCGGGTCGCCGGTTACGAAGAACCCCGACGCAAACTCTTTGATTTGGTCCAGCATGCGGTAACCTCCTTCCCGTTAGTGGTGATGATGTGCGCTGCTTTCGGGAGCTTCGCCGCCCCCGTCTTGGTTGACGGGAAGGTTCTCTTCCACTTTGTGCACATGTTGATGTCCGTTAGGACCGGTGTATTTGGTCACGATCTTCTCAAACAACCCTTCAGGAACCGAAGAGTAATCCTGCGTCCCCATCGTGCCCGGCTCCGCCAGCTTGTCGTAGCCGTCCTGCGTTAGCGGAGGCGCCGATTGCTTGACGGTCTGCACCCATTTGTCGAATTCAGCCTGTGTGGTCGCTATGGCGTCGAACGTCATTTTGCCGAAATCTTTGCCGCTGAAATTGGCTGCGGTGCCGAAGTAGGTGCCGGGTTTATCCGCGATCAGGTTCAGGTTCATGGCCATACCGGACATCGTGTAAATTTGTCCGCCGAGCTGCGGAATCCAGAACGAGTTCATCGGCGCGTCCGAGGTCAGCTCGAACTTGACCGGGACGTCCGCGGGAAACTGAATGTAGTTGACCGTGGCGATTCCTTGCTCCGGATAAATGAAAAACCATTTCCAGTCCAGCGAAGTCACCTGGATCGTAATCGGCTTGGCCGGATGCTCCAACGGCTTGGAAGGCTCCAACTTATACGTATAGGAGGCCGTTATCACCGCGAGGATGATAATGATCAGGATCGGTATGCCCCACCACGTCATTTCAAGCTTCGTGCTGTGCTCCCATTCCGGCTGGTAAGCCGCTTTGCTGTCTTTGCGATTGCGGTATTTCCAAGCAAAAACGAAGGTTAAGATCAGGACCGGGACGATGACCACCAGACAGAGCAGCGTCGAAATGATGATCAGATCGAGCTGATGCCGGCCGACCGGGCCTTTAGGGTCCAACACGTAAAATTTGTCCATACAGCCAGACAGCAGCACCGTCATTCCGATCAACGACGACAAAGCCGCCAAACGGCGCATTCCTCGGGTAAGGTTCATCTTCTCATCTCCTCTGACCTCCAAGATAGCAGAAAACTTGATTCGTTAGACCCTTGTTAACAAAGGCGTCAATGAACGTTCTCATTTTCGCTATACTTTGTTCACCGTTTCGTCGATAGTTGAATCTGAGCGGCCAAACAAAAACGGATTCCCCTTCCCGGAAGGAAAGGAGAATCCGTTTTCTGCGCGTTATTTACTTATGTAGAATCGGCTTACCGCCGATTATCGTTGTCCACAGATAAAGAGTAGTGGGCTCTGTCGGTTTGCATGATGACGCCGTTATCGGCGGCTTTGGAGATCGCCAAGCCGGACAGCGGAATAACGTAGCTGTCTTGGGGCAGCGGCTCCTCCACATGACCTGTCCGAATGGACCCGTTCCCGTGAAGCACCAGGGCGGTTCCGTCGGTATACCCGTCGATCGACCGGTAATCCGGGCGATAGCCGACTTCACGGAGCTGCAGGCGCACTTGATCCAAATCTTCATCCTCTTTTTTCTGAATAAAGAGCGAGCTGTTCGTTTGGCCTTGCAGCCAGTCCATCAGCGTTTTGACCGTCGTGTCCATCTCCATACCTCCCATGAAAAAGAGTTAAGACCTATTGGATGACATGTCGGGATCGCGGTCCTTCCGGTCCATAGGGCCGGGATCCGGCGGCGGCGGAAGCGTCTCGGCATGCTCGCGTTCCACTTCGCTGCTAAGGTCCATCAAGCCCCCGTTCACCTTCGCCAGCTGATCCACCGCTTTCTGCACATCTGCGAAGTTATTCTTCCATCGGTACGCCTCGGAGGATTTTTGCTGCTGCATCACGTCCGAGAGCTTCTCGAACTCGTTTTTTTCGTCGCCTATGGCGTTGCGGTACCGGTCCGCCCATTCCGTACGAAGCTGCTCCAATACCGGCAGGCATTGATGGACGCGCTGACGGCATTCCGCGATTTGGCTCCGTGTGTTCCTCACCGCTTCCGAATCAGCGGGAGATACGCGATCCCCCTGCTGCATGAAGTCCAACACCCCGGTTAAGCAGTCCTCGACTTGTTTCCTAACCGACTGGCGATCCGCAAAATCCATGCCGTTCAGCATCGACAGCACGTCCTTGATCTGCCGTTCGATCTCCTGAAATGCCGCCAACTCCATCACCGCCCATTTGCGAAATACCCCCGGTTCGGATGGCCGGGGGACGAATAATCAGGACTGCTCCTTTTTGTTGAGCAAGCTGTGTTCGGCAAGGTTCGTGTGTGATCCGTATACTTGCTCCGTCGCGCTTGGGTCCAATTCCGGAGCCGGCATTACGTTCAGGTCCGTCGTCTGGACTTCCCCTTTGGCCTTCATTTCTTTGGAAACTTTGTCCGCCATGTTCGGCACCTCCCTTTTTTACCCGAGATTAGGATAGGTGACTCGAACGCAAATTATGCGACCGCGCCTTGGCCTTCCGGCCAAATAAAAAACTGCCCGCCGCCGGAGCGCTTCCGGTGCAAGCAGTCTTTCAATCGGCTTCTTCTACTCTTTTGCTGGTTCCATGCTTTTGTCCGCGCTCTCTTCTTGCCGCTTCTGCATCAACGGGGCAATCGCGCCGAACACCAAAATTTGAATGCCGCCGACCAAAAAGCCGATCCCGATCATCAGGCCGAGATTCCGGTCGTTAAATTCCGCGAGATTCAACATACAGAAAACGGCGCCCAAAGCGACGACAATGACAGAGATCCATTTGAGCGTACGGGACATTTCACGATTTTGCACAGGGTCTCACCTCTTCATGATGAAAACGCTCTTTGTGAACATTTTAGCACAAAAATGTGACGATTTGTAGTCTTTGTTTGTACAGCGTGGTAAGCCCGACCAAAGTCCGGGTGTGGAAGGACCCGCAGACGGTTTCCCGCAATTCGCCATTCCGGTAAGCTACAGTTAAGAAGGGGAGGAAATACATGGCAAAGTTAAGAACCGTCGCAGGCATCGCACTGGTGATCATCGGATTGGCCGTGCTGGCCGGAAACCGCTGGTCAACGGAGGAGCCTATGTCTAACTTGGACAAAAAATGGACGTTTGCATCCGGCGAACTGCGGAATTTGCAAACGAAAAGCGATTATGAAACGGAGATTCGATTCGTAAAAAGCAGTGACGGTACGAACTCCGTGTCGATCACGGGTCAAGGAACGAAGCAGATGCGCCAGGCGGTGTCGGAAGCCGCGCTGTCGTCGGGGACGTTGGAATTGGATTTAAGGAATCAATCGTGGAGATGGTTCGACTGGCTCCGATTCGGGTCCACCGATGCGAAGCAGCAGATCGTCGTGGCATTGGCGGACGGCTCGCCATTTTTGGAGACGCTCCAGGTCAAATCCGACTCGGGCAGCCTGGCGGTGTACGGCGCCCAAGTTCGGAAAGCGGATCTCCAAATCGATTCCGGCAGCGTAACCATTCGCGATCTTACGGCCGACCGGCTCAATATTCGAGCGGATTCCGGCAGCATCACCGCGAACGGTGTTCACGGCAACGCCGAGATCCACGCGGATTCGGGCTCCATCAAGCTGGAGAATGTGACCGGCCCCACGCGCTTGTCCGCCGATTCCGGCAGCATTAAGCTTTATAAGGAAGATACGTCTTCGACGGATATTAAAGCGGAATCCGGCAGCGTGTACGTTCATATGCCGGCTTCATTCGCAGGCGTGTATGATGTGCAGGCCGATTCCGGCACGGTTCATGCCCCGGAATCCAAAAGGCAAACGGGCGACGTGGTGAAAGTCCGCGCCGACAGCGGCAGCATTCGCGTGGAGCAAGATTAAACGGCGGTAATGAGGAGCAGCGCTCACTTATAGAAGCCCTGCTCCTCCGCATACCTGCCCCAGTGCGGACAATCGGTTATTGCGGTGCGAGGTTCAGCCGTTTGGTCCAAGCCTTGAACTGCGAGGAAGTCATCGGACGGCCCGTGTAGTAGCCTTGAATGCGGTCGCAGTTCATCTGCCGAAGCTTGTGCATTTGACCTTCCGTCTCCACGCCCTCGGCGGTAACCGTCAACCCCAAGCTGTGCGACAATCCGATGACGGCCCGAACGATCGCCTCATCGTCAGGTTGTTCCATCATATCGCGGATAAAGGTTGTATCGATTTTAATGTGATGAGCCGGAAACTTCCGAAGCAGGACGAGCTGGGATTGCCCCGTACCGAAATCGTCAATGGCGAATTTCACGCCTATGCCGGCCAATTCCTTGAGTATCCGGATGCTTCGTTCCAAGTTCTGCACCGCGGTGTACTCGGTGATCTCCAGGCACAGGCGGGTCGGATCGGTTCCGGTTTGCCGCAGCACCTGGCGAACCGCATCGGGGAACAAATCGGATTGAAACTGCAGCGCCGATATATTTACCGAAACGATCAAGGAAGTATGCCCGTTGTCATACCACCGCTTGCACGCCAGGCATGCCTGTTCCAGTACCCACTGGCCGATCGGAATAATGAGGCCGGTCTCCTCGGCCAGCGGAATGAACTCACATGGCGGAATTTGCCGGCCCTCCGGCGTTTCCCAGCGCAGAAGCGCTTCCGCTCCGTATAGCTCGCCTGTCGCCAGATGGAACTGCGGCTGAAACAAAAGGCTGAACTCACCGCGATCCAGCGCCCGCCTGAGCCCTGTTTCCATCGTAAACCGCTCGTCGTTGCGGGAGCCGAGTGAAGGCATGTAAAGCTCCAAGCCGTTACCGCCGTTTTCTTTGGCATGGTACATGGCCAAGTCGGCGTAACGGATCAAAGTATCCGAGTCCGCTCCGTGATCCGGGTACAAGCTTGTTCCGACGCTCGCGGCCACGTATATCTGCTGCCCTTCGAGCTCGAACGGCCGATCCAGGTTGCGTAAAAGCGATGCTGCAAGCTCGGTTGCCTCCTCTTCGCGATTAAGCCGAGGGAGAAGCACGATAAATTCATCGCCTCCGAGCCTGGCGATCGTTCCTTTCTCGGCAACAACTACACGCAAACGGTCCGCCACCTGCTGCAGCAGCTTATCGCCGGCTTGATGGCCTAGCGTGTCGTTCACAAACTTAAAGCGGTCCAGGTCGATCATGAAGACCGCCAGCTTTCCCGGTCTACGCTGTACTCGTTCCAGCGCTTTCTCCAACCGCTCCTGGAACAGCACCCGATTCGGAAGACCGGTCAGCGCATCGTGATACGCAAGCTCGATGATTCTCGCTTCCGACTCTTTTTTCTCCGTAATGTCCGCCACCGAGCCGATAATCTTCACCGGGCTGCCGCTCGAGTCCCGAATCACTTCGCCGGCTCCGAACACCCAAATATCGCGCTCTTCATGGCTGCGGATCCGGAATTCGACCGTGATTCGCCGGCCCTCGGGAAGCGGGAAGGCGAACGCCTTCTCCACCTTCTTGACGTCCGCCGGATGGACGAGCGTGAGCAAAGAAAGCGGGTTATCCGTGAGCGACTCCGCCACCCGGCTCATTACGCTATTCGCCCCGATGTTCCACTCCATCCGGTTTTTTTCGAGATCCCATTCCCAAATTCCGTCGCTCGTCGTCCGCAACACGATTTCCAGCTTATCCGCCATGGCACGGTTGCGTTTGAACAAAGCTTCCCGTTCCAAGGTAACGGCCAATATCGTAAAGCTCTGCATAGACAAATCGTCCGCGACCCACTCGTTCACGGGGTCGTAAGGACCGGCGAGCGTCATAATGCCCCAGTCGTGCATCTCCGTCTTCACCGGATGCAAGAGGACGATGTCTTCGCCGCCGAATTCCGCGGTCGGAGGCAAAAAATCCACGGGAGGGAACTGCTTTAACGGGAACGCTTGTCCGATCGGAGGCAGCGGATCCCCTCTTCTGCTGAAGATTTGACGAACCACCAGCTGCCTGCGCCCGAACTCGTCGGGTTCCCACAACGCCAGGCACCCCCAGTGATACTGACTCCAGAAAAGGTCGGAAATATGCACGCTGGTGTCTTCGGTAGCTTTGATCAACCCTTCTGTCATCTCGATGCTATTGATCGTCACCCGCTGCAGGGTAGAACGCAGATTGGACAAAGTTTGGCGTAACGAAAGCATCTCCTCTGAGGATAGGACAAGCGCTTTCTTACATCCACAGGACTGCCTGGCAATCAGTTGTACGGGAACGAAGCTGGTCCGGTGCGGACTTTCCCGCCCGCCGCTCAGCCGGTCGATCAGGATCCGGCACGCTTCTTGTGCCAGCGCTTCGTGGGATTGCCGCACCGTGGTGAGCGGCGGATCAAACGTGTCTGCGTCATAGGTGTCGTCGAATCCGACTACCGCAACGTCGTCCGGAGTCATCCTGCCGTGCTCGCGAAGCGTATCGATGACGCCGAAAGCGGTGAAATCCGTACCCGCCGCAACGGCGGTGAACGCAACCCCGCTTTCGATCAACCGGCGGGCCGCTTCCGCTCCGGCTTCCAGAAGGTTATCTCGGGCGGAGATCACGAGCCTGTCATCAAGCACGATGCCCCGCTCTTCCAGCGCATCGCAATAACCGGCAAATCTTTGCCGCAAGTCGTATTCATCCATATGGCCCACGTAAGCGATTTGCCGATGTCCATGGTCGATCAAATGGAGAACGGCGTCCTTCATGCCGTTCCGATTGTCGACCAGTATCGAGCCGACTTCGTCGTCCGGCGACTGGAAGCCCACACACACGATCGGCTTGCCGCTCTCGAAAAGCTCATCCACAAATGCCGGTCTCGAACTGGGCAAAATCAAAATCCATGCGTCTATAATATCAATAGCTATGGCGTGTTCCAAAGCACGGATCCCCGAATCGTCGTCCGCGGCTTGAATGGCGATCAGCTGACACTCTTTCTCCCTGAGAATCTTATGCAGGTGGGTCAGCAGTCTTCCATAATACTCTCCGTCCATATGGGTGGCAATCACGCCGATGCGGTAACGTTTCCCCATATTGCTTAACCTGCTTTCCAAGCGGAAGTATGGTCCTAAGCGCCCAACGCTTCCTTTACAAATTCGACAAATTCCTTCATTTCCCTTTTTTCACCCGCGTCCCCGTTTCCCCATATGGTGGGAAAGGGAGGTAAAACCTCATGCCCAACTATCGCATTGACGTCAATCTATCCGCAAGGAAACTGCGTCTATATGACGGAGATACGCTTGTGCGCACCTACCCTGTCGGCATCGGAACGATTGCCACCGCCACACCTTCCGGGCAGCTTCATATCGTGAATAAGGTGCCGAACCCCGGCGGTCCTTTCGGCGCTTATTGGCTCGGTCTATCCAAGCCTCATTACGGCATACACGGTACGAACGACCCTTCTTCCATCGGCAAGAGAGTGTCACACGGCTGTATCCGAATGCATAACCGGGACGTCACGGAATTGGCGAAACGGGTACCCGTCGGTACCAAAGTTACCCTTCACAACGGATGAGACACCAAGAGAGCCCGGTTTCCCGGGCTCTCCGTCGAATGATAAGAAAAACTTCTATCGAAGTCCCTCGAAGATGAGCGACCGCGCTCAGCGGAAGTTTTTCCAAGTACAGAAAGCTTTCTCACGCTCTAACACTTTAGCGGGCTTAAACTTTCTGTAACGTTTACAAAATATGCTATACTCTTGAAAAAAAGGGCAAGGAAAAGGAGTGGCACCATGCCCGATTGGTCGTACCGAACCTTGTTTCGCCCGCTTTTGCACAGGTTGTCCCCCAGGACGGCCAGAACGTTCACTTTACGATCCATGGCCGCGGTGAGCCGAATGCCTGCCGGAACTTTCCTGATTAAAACTTTAGGGCACATGGAGCCCTCATCGATACTGGAGAGCCAAATCGGCTCCGTTCGCGTGACGACGCCGGTCGGCCTTGGAGGAGCAGTCGATCCCGGGGGAATCGCGCACAACGCATTGGCACAGCTAGGTTTTGGTTTCCTCGAAATCGGCCCTGTGGAGGCGGCGAAAGGAACAGACGAGCCCTCCATCCGGATGGATCACGATCGGGAAACGATTGATTATCCCAACGGACCCGAAACGATCGGACTCGAGGAAGCCGTCGATCAGCTTCGCAGGCGTAAACACGACCGGCCGGTGTTCGTGACAATCGCGACGGATGCCTCCGACTCTTCACAAGCCGCCGCACAGCACCTGGCCGCCCGGATGGCACAGCTCTCCCAAGCCGGAGCGGCGGGATTTTCGATCGAGTGTCTCTCTTCTCGGCAGCTGCGGACTGCACATGAAGCTCTCCCATTCATAAGCCGGATAACATTGGCTGTCCTTGAAATGGAGAATCAGTCAGAACGCAAGCCTTTGCTTCTCTACATACCGGCTGATTACCCGGACGATTCTCTCCAAGAGCTGCTCGCGAACCTAGACGGTTCGGTCTGGTCAGGAGTCGTGATCCGCCAGCCCGCCGGCAGCGGTGAAACCGGCCATGCTTTGGGACCCGCCGGCAAAGAAGCCGGAATCGCCAAAGTCAGGCTTGTTCGGGAGCTCGCCCCTGCCGGCTTCATCATTCAAATAGCGGCAGGTATTCATGAGCCTCAGGACGCTTTGGACGCCATACGCGCGGGTGCGGATCACGTTCTGCTGAACAGCGGCTTCGTATACGCCGGACCCGGTCTGCCCAAACGAGTGAACGATGCGATTCTGTACGAAAGGGTTCAACGGACACCGGAGCCGGAACCCCCGTCCTTTTGGAAACATTGGGGCTGGATGTGCCTGCTCGGCACCGGCATGATCGTCGGCGGTATCACGGCTTGGCTGATCGCTTTATCCACCGTGCTGCTGCCCTATGACGAAGCTTTTCTTGGTACCACCCGACACAGCCTGCATGAGGCGAACACCCGCCTGCTCCATTTTATGTCGCACGATCGCATCACCTTGGCGGGTACGATGATTTCGATCGGGATTCTCTATTACCAACTGGCGAAACATGGGCTGCGCCACGGGATTCATTGGGCCAGGATGACCCTGCTTACGTCTTGTGTGATCGGGTTTCCCAGCTTCTTTCTGTATCTGGGCTACGGATTTTTCGATCCGCTGCATGCCGCCGCAGCCGCGGTTCTTCTCCCGATGTTCCTGTTATCCATGCGAAACAATCCCGACCGGCCGTCGCGGGACCCGGTCAATCTTCGCAACGACCGGACATGGCGGATGGCGGTTTGGGGCCAGCTTTGCTTCGTGCTGCTTGGCGTGTCGCTCGCCGTTGGCGGCATCGTCATCGCAGGCGTCGGCGTGTCACACGTGTTCGTGCCGACGGACCTTGCCTACCTGGACGCGAAGACCGCACAGCTTGAGTCGATCAACCCGAAGCTGATCCCGCTCATTGCCCACGACCGCGCCGGGTTCGGAGGCGCCCTGCTGTCGGATGCGGCAGCCTTGCTCACCATCTCCTTATGGGGAATTCAGCAAGGTGCGAAATGGCTTTGGAAAACGCTCCTGTTCGGAGGCGCGCCCGGTTTTGCGGCAGGAATCAGCGTCCATTTTCGAATCGGTTATACGGACTTTATCCACCTTTTGCCGGCTTACGCGGCCTTGTTCCTTTATATCGCCGGCCTCATTTTGCTCTACCCGTATCTGATGAACCGGCCTAAAGCCGCTTAATCATCCCAAGGCTTATCGCCGGCATCGCCCAATGAGGCGGGATCGCCCAAGGCGTCGACCTCCCGCTGCCGCTCTTCGGCTCGCTCGCGCATCCGCTGCAGCACCGTCTGGATGTCGTCCGGCTGCAGCAGCTCGACCGGCGATACGCCTTTATCGAACTGAATCGAATCCCCGTCGATCAGAACGACGTAACGGCCGTCCATGTTTGCCACATGAATCGAGCGTCCATAATCGACCATTTGGCCTTTCACAGTCACGCCGTTTATTTTCAATTTCAGTTCGAGCTCCGGCTGAAAGGCGGTGAGACGCGCCGCGGCGTCGATTACCCGCTCGTGCGCCCAAAGCTCCTGCAGCTCCCGCTTCTCGGACGCGGACCAAAGCTCGAACTGCTTTCTCTCCTGCTCTTTCTCTTCGGTTTCCACCTCTTGCGGCCACCGGGTTTCCATGTATTCCTGGACCATTCCCAAGACCTGATCGTTCACGATCTCAGGCTTCGATTTCTCGTAGGAAACATACTTGAGGAAATCCTCGAAATACCGGGCATGCGACGCCTGGTGAATTTTGAGCTCCCAATCCTCCAGTATCCCGGGTTCGGGCATGTAAGGGTACATGATCGACTTGATGTTCTTGGCGTTGATCGCCATCTCCACACGGGAAATGAGGCTGCGTTCGTCGGAGATGCGGGCAATTTTATTTTCAAAATCGCACTTCAGCAAAAACAGAAACGGGTCGTCAAAATATTCGTTCAGCTTCGCCAGCGCGACGATGAAAGCTCCTCCCCGCACGGCGCTGGTATCCATATACATGCGGATCAGATCGTCCCCCGCGTGATGGAACTCCTGTTTGTCCGCCGCCCCCCGGATCCGCTGGAACAAGTTGTAGTTGGGATTGCTGGTCAGCTCGTGCCCGGGCTCGACGAGGAAACGGCCGATTTTGGTCGGCACCGATTCGCTGACCGGATTCACTTCCGCCTTGCGCTTCCCGATGCGAGCGAACTCCGAGTCGAGGAAAGATTTCAGCTCGCTATCCTGGTATTCTTCGTGCGTCAGCGTTTGAAAGTGCTTATAACGCTTGGCGACATCACTGTCGGAGTCTTCTGTCTGGATAACGAAAAACGATAAATATTTCACGGAAAATTTCATAAATAAGCCGAATCTCCTTGCTGTAGTGTCGATAATTTCGGATATGCCGCAGAGTTGGGGTAAATACTGTGCAGGAGGTGAAGACCATGAACATCGAACGAGCCCAACAAATCGCTCAATCCGACGAACTCGTCGACGTGATCTATTACGGCGCTTCCTATTATATCGATCAGGTGGACGAGACATCCGGCATGGCGCGCATTTATTCCCGCGAAAACCCGGACGACCCGATGCAGACCGTACCGGTGATTGCGCTCACCGAACCGGATTCGTTTCGAGTCTAGGAGCCGATATACCGGTCATACAACGATCTGGCGCGGCTTGTGTCCTCCGTGCCTTGGACAAGTACCCGGCCGTCCGGGAAGAGCACCAGCCGTTCGCCTTCCGGCAGCTCGGCCCGGAGAAGGAAGGGATTGCGGCTGACGCGGCAAGCCTGCTTCAGCCGCTGCTCCCAGCTTTCCAGATCGAACGGGCGCCGGCTGCGGATTTGCACCGTGTCCCTTCCGCACATCGTCGAAATCGTATCCTCATCCGGATGAAGGGCGGGAAACTGCCCGAGCCGGCAAGTGGGACAATCCCGTTTCGGCTCAGGCAGTTTTACGTTCAGCGCATGATAATGCCACACTTCAAGCGAAAGCAATGTACCTCTTATAGAGTCCGTGGCCCCGGCCATCCATTTTAACGCCTCGATCGCTTGATACGACGCGATGATATCGACGACCGGTGCTATGACGCCCACCGTATCGCACGTTTGCCCCCCGCCGCCCTCTCCGGATCCGATCAGGCAGCGAAGGCAGCATGTCCTTCCCGGAATCAACATCGCGGTCATCCCTTGCGCGCTGACGGCGCCGCCATAGATGAACGGGATGCCCCGCTTGAAGCAGGCATCGTTCAACAGCAGCCGGGTCTGGAAGTTGTCCGTGCCATCCAGCACAAGGTCGATATTCTCCAACAGCGACTCCGCATTCAGCGGCGTGACGTCCGCGACGACCGGCTCCAGTCGCACGTCCGAATTGATTTTCGCCAGCTTCCGCTCCGCGGCCACCGCCTTCGGAAGCGATTGGGCGGCATCTTCTTCGTCGTAAAGCATTTGCCGCTGCAAATTGCTCAGCTCCACATAATCGCGGTCGACGATGCGCAGCGTACCGACGCCGGCCCGCACCATGTGACTTGCCAGCACCGTGCCCAGCGCGCCCATTCCGACCACAAGAACGCGCGAGGCGCGGATTTTGTTTTGCCCCTCCGGCCCGATCGGGGCGAACAGTGTTTGTCTCGAGTATCTATTAGAGTTATGCTCCACGGGTCCGTTTCCTCTCTTTAGCGGAAGAAGGCCGGCAAATACTTCTGGTTTTGTTCCAGCATCTCGTTCAGCAGTGTTTTGGCTACTGCGACCGAAGGCACGAGCGGGTGGTGAGCCATCGCCTGCAAAGCGATTCCGCGGTCGCCGGTGACCGCCGCCTCAATGGTGAGGCGTTCGTAAGTTTTGACGGCGGCGATCAAGCCTTTGGCCGCTTCGGGCACTTTCGTCACGGGAAGCGGCAGCGGGCCTTTGCCCGTCACCACGCAGTTGACCTCGATGGCGGCATCCTCCGGCAAGAAATCGAGGATTTTGCCGTTGGTCACGTTCAGCGTCTGGATGTCGCGCTTGTCGTTGTACAGCGAATCCATCAGGTTGACGGCGGCTTCCGAATAGTACGCTCCTCCGCGCTGCTCGAGCTGTTTCGGCTTCTCTTTCAGGTTCGGATCCTTATACAGCTCGAAAAGCTCGTCTTCCACCCGTTTCACGACTTCGGCGCGCGTGCCGCCGGTCTTCAGGGAACCGAGCTGTTCTTGCAGCATGGCATCCTTCATATAGAAATATTTCAGATAATAACTCGGAAGCGCGCCGAGCGATACGAGGAAGTCCGGATCCCACTCGGTGGCGGGCACATTTTTGCCGACATACTCTTCCCGACGGTCGAGCAGCTCGGACAATTTGTCCTCCCCGTCCACTTCCACGCGGGTCATCCAATGCAGATGATTAAGACCTGCGAATTCTACATAGATCCGATCCGCCGGTACGCCGTATTTTTTGCTCATCCATTTGTACATGCCGATCGGGGCGTTGCACAAGCCGATCGTCTTCACTCTGGAGTGGCGGTTGATCGCTTCGGTCACCATGCCGGCCGGATTGGTGAAGTTCAGCAGCCAGGCCTTAGGGCTCAATTCCTCGATGTCCCGGCAAATGTCGAGCAGCACCGGAATGGTCCGCAGCGCCTTGAACATGCCGCCGGGTCCGGTCGTCTCCTGTCCGATCACGCCGTGCAGGTTCGGAATGTGCTCATCCCATTTGCGAGCTTCGAGCAAGCCGACGCGCATCTGTGTCGTGACGAAATCCGCTCCTTCGACCGCTTCCCTCCGATTCAACGTCAGGTGAACGCGGATCGGCAAACCCGACTTCTCGACCATCCGTTTCGCCAGCTCCCCTACGATCTCCAGCTTGTGACGGCCTTCTTCGACGTCCACCAGCCACAGCTCCCGTACAGGGAGCGTCTCGTAACGGTCGATCAAACCCTCTACCAGCTCCGGAGTGTAGGACGAGCCTCCTCCGATTACCGCGATTTTCAGCCCTTTGCTCATGCTTTTTTCCCCATCCTCTCCATCGGATCGCGATCCGGCAGTTGCTTTTTCTATTGTAATTTCTGTATTTCGGTTGTTCAAACTAAAAATTGTCTCATGTGCGGTTGGTGTCCGGCAAGTCCGGTTAATAGGGAGTAAAATCTTTAAACAGCAAGGAGAAGATGTGATGAACCGGCACGTACCGCGAGGCAAATGGAGGCAGTTCAAAGGCGAGTCGAAGAAGCAATGGGGCAGGCTGCTGAAGGATGAATTAGCGGTGTTTTACGGAGAGAAGGAGACGCTAGCCGGTAAGGCGGAGGAAAATTTCGGGCTGATCGAAGACAAAATCGACCGCACCTATCAGCAGCTGAGAACGGCACCAGGCGACTGAAGCGACGGCCATAAATCCCAAACGAAGCCCCGGAGAACGAATCTCCGGGGCTTTGTTCAGTTCGTCGTGGTGTTCTGCGCCATACGGACGAGCATGTGGGCGAGCATGTGCCGTTCTTCCTGGTTGCCGACTTTCCACAACTGCTGCAGCAGATTTTCCTCGGCGTTCCGGGGCTCTTCATGAGCGGACAAATAATTGCCGACTTTCTCGGCGATCTTGGCCATTTGCTCTTCGCCCATGCCCATGCTGTCCGCCATTTCTATTCGTTTATGGAGGTAAGATTTAAACTCCTCGAAATCGCTCAAGATTTTGTCTTTCCGGCCTTCCCCCATATTCTGAATCGCATTCTCGACTTGGCCCGGGTTTACGTCACCGTCTTTTTGCACCACATGATTAAACTCTGCCACGGACAACTCCTCCTTTAAGCGTAATGTTCATACGTTACCTATTACACATTCGGCGCCCGAGTGAACACTTGCCGCACAAAAAGCCGCCTTTACGGCTGCCCCGGCCCCGACATCCGCTCCTGGGCGAGCCGGATCATTTCCCGTACCATGGAACCGCCGATTTTCCCGCCGACATGGCCCGCCGCCTCCGTCGTCAACTGCCCGTTCCCACCCGGCCGAAGCGGCACGCCGATGTCCTTGGCCACTTCGTATTTCACGTCGTCCGGGCGGTTCGGATTCACCGCGTATCCTTCGCTCCGCATCACATCCGCTTTGAACGCGTCCAATGCCCTTCGCGCCTCCGGCACGACAGGCTTTCGGTTTCTTCTGGACATGAGGATCCCCTCCTTCCGGTTATCCGTAACATGCCCGGGAAAGGAGACGATCATCCGGCGGGACGGGAATCCCATTGAATCAGTGAGTATTCCGCCCGATCGTGCGGGCGGTTCTCCACTCCTCCGGAAGCAGCTTCCGGTAACGGGCCTGCAAATAACGGTCGTCGACCAGCACCAGCACGCCCCGGTCGTTCTCCGACCGGATCAGCCGCCCGCCGGCTTGGAGTACCTTGTTGATACCGGGATATACATAGGCGTAGTCGAACCCGTTTTTACCTGTTTCATCAAAGTATCGTTTCAGCGTCTCGCGTTCCACGCCGATTTGCGGCAGACCGACGCCCACAATGACAACCCCGTTTAACCGGTCGCCCACAAGGTCGATGCCTTCGGAAAAGACGCCCCCCATCACGGCGAATCCCGCCAGCGAATCCGGACTATCCTCATCAAACGCGGACAAAAAAGCGGCACGCTCGTCGTCCGACATTTGCGGCTTCTGCAGCAACGTCTTCACCGCTGTTTCCTCCGTAATGAAGGCTTCGTATACCGCGTTCATATAGTCATAGGAAGGGAAAAAGATCAGGCAGCGGGCCGGACGGCTCTCCAATATTCCCTTCAGCTGCCGGACAAGCGGTTCCTTCGTTTGCTCGCGGTCCGCAAAGCGGGTGGATAAAGGAACGATGTGCACGTCCCACTGCTCTTTGGCAAACGGAGACGGCACGGCGAGCGTGTAATCGTCCGGTTCCGCGCCAAGCATGTCCATGAAATAGGAGCCCGGGGTCAACGTGGCGGAGAACAAAATGCGGGAGCGGTACCCTTTGGCCGCCTTTCGCAGCAAATGAGACGGATCCAGACAAAACAGCTTGATTCTCACGTCATTTTTGGAAATTTGCGCATAGGTGGCGAACCGTTCGTCATACAGGGATCCAATCCGGACAAACGATTGCGCCGCAAAGTAGGTGTCGAGAAGCAGCGGATGCCCGTCGCCCGGGTCGGAAGACAGAGCCTGCTCCGCTTGCTGCGCGAAGTCGGCGGCCAACCTCAGCAGCTCTTCCGGAGCCTCCTTCCAGATCGGCTCACTCTCCTCGCTGGATTTCCGCATGGAAATGAAATGGTCGTTTACCGCTTTGGCTGCTTTGTGTACGGCCGGCCGCGAGTGTTTATACTCGCGCTGAAGAGCGAGAAAATCCGCCTTGCGAAGCTCGGCCGAATACATCTCCCTCGCCCGGTCGACCAAATTATGCGCTTCGTCCGTGAGCAGCACGGACTGGCTTTTGTGCTCCCCGCTGAGACGCTTCAACGACACGCGGGGGTCGAACACATAGTTGTAATCGCAGATCACCCCGTCTGCCGCATACGCGGCATCGAGCGAAAATTCGAACGGGCAGATGCGATGCTTGCGAGCGTAACGCTCGATGACTGCTCTTGTCATCAACGACTCATGCGACAGCAAGTCAAGCAGCGCCTCGTTGATCCGGTCGTAATAACCGTCCGCGAACTCACAAGCCTCCCTGCTGCAATGCGGCTCATCTTGAAAGCAAACTTTGTCCTTCGCCGTAATCGTCACGGTCTGCAGATGAAGCCCTTGGTCCCGCAGAAGAGCCAGCGTATCTTCGGCTGCGTGGCGGTTGGTCGTTTTGGCCGTCAGGTAAAAGAAGCGCCGGATCAGGCCTTTGCCCATCGCTTTGACGGACGGAAAAAGCACGGAGACCGTTTTGCCGATTCCGGTCGGTGCCTGCGCGAACAGTCCGGCGCCTTGCTCGATCGCAGTATACACCGCGCCCGCCAGCTTGCGCTGACCGGCACGGTAAGCTGCAAAAGGGAATTCGAGCCGGCCGATGCTCTCATCCCTGAGCCTTGCGTTACGGATCGACAATCGCGCGAACGGGACATAAGCCTCGATCGCCGCTGTTATGAACCGTTCCAGCTCCGGCAGATCGACGGTCCGGATGTATTCTTGCCGATCTCCCGTGTCGACTTGGACATAGGTCAGACGAATGCGTGGAACCGCCGTTTCCCGGGTCGTCGCATACATGAAGGCGTAACACATCGCCTGGGCCCAGTGCACCGGATACTCATTTTCTCCGATTTGGGCGGGATCCCGGGACGTGGATTTGATCTCCTCCACGATCCATCCTTCGTCGCCGGCCAGCAAGCCGTCGCAGCGGCCTTCCAACACAAACAAGAGATCCCCGTGCGGAATCTCCGTCGATAAAAACACTTCTTTGCGGTCGTTTTCTCCGTAAGCGTCCTGCACCTGGCGATGAACCTTCGAGCCCTCCGCCAAAGCGCTCGGCGTCCAGAACCCGGCTTCGATGCTTCCGCTTCGAAACACATATTCCACCAGCCCCCGCACGGACAAACGAATCGTATCCGGCATATCCTCCCTCCGTATCTGATCCCGTAGGAACATTTGTTCCTATTATAGCACACAAAACGAACCGCTGTCGGATGCCGGCATGACGACGTAAACTGACAGTATTTTCAAGCGGGATTTGGTACAGTATCGGTGATGAACGCGTGGACGAGCTTGGTCCATACATACGAACGGAGGGAATGTGATGAGCCGTACAACGGTATCCGTCAACGAGCTGGCCCTGCAACTCGCGATTCCGGCGGGGACCCTGCGAAGGTATTTACGGCAGCACGCGCATTTGCTGGACGTGACGAAAGTTCACAAAAGTTACGTGGTGGCGGAAGAGTCGGTCGGGATTCTGAAACAGATCCGGGAGGAATATGCCAGAGGATTGAGCTCCGAAGAAGTGGAAGCCCGTTTGCTCGGTACGGAAGCCCAAATGGTCGCGGCCGCTGCCGAACCCATGCCGGCTCCTCAGGAGAGTGCCGGCGTCCTCGAAGCCTTGGCCAATTTGGAGCAGCTCGTGCTCCAGCGGTTCGAACAACAGGATCAGCTTCTCAAGGCGCTGGCGGAAATCGCGCCTGCCCTGCAGCATCAACTGTATCCTGAAAATCTGCGTGCGGAGCGGGTCGACTTGCGGATGAAAGAATGGCGCATCGAACGCAAGCTGCAGGCCGAGGCGCTCGAGAAATGGGCGGAACTGCCGAAAGACGAGCGAATGGTTCGGACCAGCCTCTTCTCTTCCGAAGAAAATACCGAGAAGAGGGATCGCTTCGTCCGGGATTATGTGGACAAACATTTTGACGACGAAATGCGCCGGGCTTACGGGTTATAACCGGCTGGGTGAACCGCCTCACACCTTGCCGAATTTGCCGGACTGGTAATCTTGGAATGCCTGCTGAATTTGTTCTTTGGTGTTCATAACGAACGGGCCATAGGCGACAACTGGCTCACGGAGAGGTCTTCCGGCGATCAGCAACAGTCGGAGCGGGTGGTCCGCGGTCATCACGATTTCGCTGACTGCCGCTCCGCCGTGAGCCGGCCCCATCCATAACACTTGATGCGGTTTTCCGGCCGTCTGATCGGATCCGAACCGGCCTGTACCCTCTAGAATATACAAAAATCCGTTATAGTCGGCCGGAAGCTGCTGCGCAAGCGTCGCTCCGGCCTCCATCTCGATTTCGAGATAGGTGACCGGCACCACATTCCGGGTCGAAGCCGATACGGGTCCGGAAGTACCGGAGAATACCCGTACTCGCGCTCCGCTCTCTTCCCGGACTGGAATGTCCGCCGAGCTGAGATCCTGGTAACGGGGCTCCGTCATTTTCTCCTCGGCCGGAAGGTTGACCCACAGCTGCAGGCTGTGTACGGTTTCTCCCGGCAGCGGATCCTCCGAATGGATGAGTCCTCTGCCCGCCGTCATCCACTGAACGTCTCCCGGCCCCAGAATGCCCCTGCCTCCGTGGTTGTTCTCGTGCTTCAATTTCCCTTCGATGACATAAGTGACCGTCTCGATTCCCCTGTGCGGATGAAACCCGAACGTCCCCTGCTGGAACCAGTCTTCCGCCATCATCAGGAACGGATCGTATTCCGTCCAGTTGCCCGGCGGAAGCACCTGCCCCACGCGCAAATGCGATCCGCCCGCCGGCCGCGTTTCCACGTCCCACACTTTCGCAATGCCTCTCGAAGCTGTCTGTTGACCGCTCATGATCCGTCCTCCTATCGCTCGATTACGAAAAACACTCCCGTTAGACGGGAGCGCTCGCTAAAAACCTCAGTACCATTTTTTCCATATCGTCGAGAATTTTGCGGTAATTCTTCTCGTCGCCTCCGAGCAAAAAATGAAGCGCCAGTCCGTCCCGCACCGACCAGAACAAATACGCGGCCGACGAAGCGTCCAGATCGCTGCGGAACTCCCCCGTCCGTCTGCCTTCCTCCATAATATCTTGGATCACATGAAGCGCTTTATCCATATATCGGTCGTGCGATTCGATCAAATCTGGGTTTCGGGAAGCGTAAATCATGAAGTCCAGGTGAAACGTCACCCATTTGCGCAGCTCAAGCAGCGATTGCTTCCGGAAGCGGTCGAACAGGTAACGGATCTTGTCCGCGGCGCCCGGCAAGCCTTTGAACTGCGTGCTCAAGCTGGCGACCATATCGTCCATTCGGGCGTTAGCCATTTGGATGTACATTTCTTCTTTGCTGGCAAAATAACCGTACAACGCGCCTTTGCTGATCCCCAAGCGACGGACGATGTCTTCTACCGTGGTCGCCTGGAAGCCTTTCTCGACAAAACAATGCAAAGCCCCCGTCAAAATGGCGGCACGTTTCTCTTCTTTATAGGTTTCGGATACTTTCGGCGACATTCCGCTCTCTCCTTCGGACGAGCTTTGACTATGAATATACCGTGTCCTGAAACAGTTCGCAATGGAGAGGTTCCGCCGATGTTACACTCCAGCGCCTTCTTGGGCCGCTCCAACGGATAAGCCGCGCGATTTCGCCATTTTGTAAAAAACAAGCGCGACAAGCGCCGATACGATGACAATCCCGTGAAATACGAGAACCATCTGGAAAAGAGAGAGCCGTTCCAAAGCCAGCGGGGCCACGATGAACCCGATGCCGAACCCGAACCGGTTGAGCACGGTAGATACGCCGAAAATGCGTCCCCGGATATGGTTTTCGGTCTGCTGGAACAGCACCATCACAGCCGTCATGGCGATAGCGTCGAACAGACCGGTGACGAACGCAGCCGTCAAAATCCAAGGCAGTTGCACGGTCGCGAAAATCGCAATGAACCCGAGCGACATGAAAGGCGTGGACAACAAATACACCAAGCCAAGATTGCGCCCGAACCACTTGATCTTCGGCAGCAACAACGTCGTCAGCACATTGCCGGCCCCCCATACCGACCAAATGAGACCGTAATACAAGGCTTGCCGGTCTTCGTCCAGCTCGGCGGCCAGCAGCGGAGCCCCGAGGTTGTGCGAGCCCGCCCCGAACGTATCGAGCAGATACAGCATGAATACGATTAACAGGATCGTTTTGGTGCTCAAGTACCCCTTTACTTCCTTGATGTCCTCCCACTGGCTCTTCAAAGATTGGAGAACGGAACGGTTCATCCGGGTTTGAGCGCCGCTCTCGCGGGCACTGGTATGATTCCATTTCATCCGCAGAAGGAAGATGGCGGAAATGACGAAGGTGGCAGAATCCATCAGCAGGACGGATTCGTATCCGAGCGCTTGTTGTACGAGCCCGCCTCCCAAAAAGCCGAACACCATGCTGATGGCGCCAAGACGGGAGCTCATCGCGTTCGTCGCGACAAGATTGTCCTTGCCGTAAATATTCGGGATCTCCGCGTTGTAGCTCACTTCGAAAAAGCTGCCGACGATCCCCATGACGAAACGGACGAGCAAAATCATCTCCGGCTGCGGGAACGGAATGAGCAGCAGAATGAGTCCGAACCGCAGCCAATCGGTCACGATCATGATCTTCTTGCGGTCGAAGCGATCGGCGACAACGCCGGATATCATGCCGGACAACAGACCGCCGATCACGCCTGCCGCCAGGGAAGCAGCCAACCAGGCGGCGCTTTTGGTGGCTGCGTAAATCAAGGTGCCCAGCACAATCATGTCCATGCGCGAACCCAGATCGGACATCGCTTTTACGTACAAGTAACCTTTATTTTTCATCGTGCGCCTCCCAGATAGATGGATGCTTTAAAACCGACCAGGCATTCTGTTTTATTTGTACCATACGCTTCGACAGGGTGGCAACAAGAAAAAAACCGCCCATTCGGCGGGGAAACCACTTTATCGATATCCCGTTCGCTCAGGTTCCGAGACAAGTCGTGTCGCAGAAAATTTCCCTTTATCGAAATCCCGTTCGCTCAGGTTCCGAGACAAGCCGTGTCGCAGAAAATTTCCCTTTATCGAAATCCCGTTCGCTCAGGCTCTGAAATTCCGCTTGGCACAAGGGTTTTTGGATTGCATGCACATCGCAGGTGGGTACCTGAGTAAAGGGGATATCGATAAAGCGCGAAGAAAAAAGATATACCGCCCCCCCGTTCTGAGCGAAGGGGATACCGATATAGGATGCACGAAGCCAGAGGAGCAACAGAGCCATTGTTGCCGCTTACAGCCGGCCAGGAACCTGCTATACTAGGAACGAATCGAACATGCCTTTACAGATGATGAGGAGGATTTCTGCCGTGGTGGATTTCTCGCAAGTGAATTATTGGGCCGTGGCGGCCGCAACGATCGTGACCATGTTTCTCGGCTTCCTATGGTACTCTCAGGTCTTGTTCAGCAAAGCCTGGGTAAAGCAAATGGATAAAAAAATGGAGGACATGTCCGGGGGCGGACCGATGACCTACGTGCTGACGGCGTTGACCGCGCTCGGCGGATCGTGGGTGCTGGCGCTGATTCTGACTTTGTCGGACAACCCTTCGATCGGTACGGGTATGACGGTCGGTCTGTTGATGGGAATTGCAGTCGCCCTGAAAATCGGCATGAACTTCCTGTTCGAAGGCCGAAAACCGGGGTTATATTACATAACGGTCGGCTATCATCTCGTATCTTTCGTGTTAAGCGGGCTGATCATTGGGGCTATGCAAGGCTGAACGAAAAAAGAAGGCGCTCTCGCGCGAATGCGGGGGGCGCCTTTGTTATGGACGATTATTTTTCTTCATGGGCGTCTATTCCGGCATCGGTCCTCTCCATGGCTTCTCATTCGATGCAGAAGTTGCATGTTCGCTGCGCTGTAAGGCAAATAAATTGCTCTACAGGTCCGTAGTTGCACGTTCGCTGCGCTGTAAGGCAATTAAATTGCTCTACAGGTCCGTAGTTGCACGTTCGCTGCGCTGTAAGGCAATTAAATTGCTCTGCAGGTCCGTAGCTGCGCGATCGCCTTGCTGTAAGGCAATTAAATTGCTCTACAGGTCCGAAGTTGCACGTTCGACGCGCTGTAAGGCAATTAAATTGCTCTACAGGTCCGAAGTTGCATGTTCACTGCGCTGTAAGGCAATTAAATTACTCTACAGGTCCGAAGCTGCGCGATCGCCTTGCTGTAAGGCAATTAAATTGCTCTACAGGTCCGAAGTTGCATGCTCGCTGCGCTGTAAGGCAATTAAATTGCTCTACAGGTCCGTAATTGCATGTTCGCTGCGCTGTAAGGCAATTAAATTGCTCTGCAGGTCCGAAGTTTCATTAAGTGTCAGCTTATTTTATGTCCATGCTGTGCGGTCAGGCGGCCGCGCATCAGCAGCCAGCTGAAAAAAGGGGAACAACCGACAAACAGCAGCATCGAATTTATTACCGTAGGATGTTTGCTGATGGCCAGCGTGATAATGAAAATCGCCATGCCGGCGATTCTGCCCACATTCAGCGCCAGCTCCCTGAGCACGACATACTCCACGCGCTGCTGTACGCTCTCCTTGCGGGTACCGATCAAATCGAACACCGAAGAAGTCATCGGGATCGTAAAGAGCGGGATGAACAGGGAGGTTCCAACCCCGAACAGAAGCAATGTCTTATAACTTACGCCGAAGAAAAACGGAACGATCACCGCCGTCATCGCGAGGACGCCGACCAGCATGCCGGCCCTGCGCCAACGAGGCTTCAGCCATTTGCCCACCGCGTAAAAGCTGATGAACGAGACAAGCGAAGTGATCAAAGCGTAATTGCCCAGCCGCATCTCGCTGCCGGTTTGAATGTAAACGAGCAAGCCAATCATGACGCCAAACACGCTCTCGCGCAATCCTTGCGCAGCCAATGCTCCGACAACCGGACGCCAGGGAGTTTGTTCCACCTTCCAAACCCGGACCGGAAGCCCCCAATTATACCGGCCTTGAGGCTTGCGGTTGCGAAGCAGGAAGCTGACCAACACACCCGCCACGAAGGTGCCCAGCGAGATCATGAACATGATCCGGTAACCGGACTCGCCTGTGGATTTGGAGATCAGATAGCCCGCGCTCCATGGGGCGGCCATCCCGATCAGCGAACCCATCACACCGGTTAATCCGTTAAAGCGGTCCCGGTTGCCGGCGTCCGTCGCTTCGAAATACACCACGTTAAACGCGAGCCAAAATAAGCCGACCGCCGCTCCCTGCACGAGACCGAGCAGCCAGACATAGTGCGCTGCCTTTTTTCCGAGCAGCAGGACAATCCCGTAAAAAAGCGCGGAAACGCCGATGCCCGTTCGCAGACAGGTGCCGTTTTGCCCTTTTTTGGCCCAATAACCGGCCGTCCAAAAGGTGATCGCCATGAACACGTGAGTGAGCAGCGTAAACCAGCCGAGCAGGATGAAGTCTTTGCTCGCTTTCCATATGTAAATGCCGATGAACGTGCCGGAGAGCGCGCTCGCGGTCACGAAAAGTCCGTTCACAACCAGAAGAAGCCACGTCTGCTTGTCCAGCCGACCGGTGCGTTTGCCGGATTGCTTTGGCATGCGTTCTCTCCTTTTGGGCAGTGGGTTTCTTCACCAAACACCGTCTTACTCTGCCCAAAATAACCGCTCCGAAACCGACGGCCGGCAAACAAAAACCGCCGGATGATCATCCGGCGGCTCCCTCCAGGTTGCGAAACTGATTCATGAACATGCGATAGTACATGCCTTCCTTGCGGATCAGCTCGTCATGACTTCCATGCTCCACGATTTCCCCATGATCGATCACCATGATTCGGTCGGCGTTGCGGATCGTGTTCAGGCGGTGGGCGATGATGAACGTCGTGCGGCCCTTCATGATCTGAAGCAACGCATCTTGGATGTGAAGCTCCGTACGGGTGTCGATGCTGCTGGTCGCCTCGTCCAGAATGAGGATGGACGGCTTGGATAAAATGACGCGGGCGATGGCGAGCAGCTGACGCTGGCCTTGGCTCAAGTTGCCTCCATTTTCGGACAGCACGGTGTCATAACCAGCCGGCAGCCGGCGGATGAACGGGTCCGCATTGGCCATGGCGGCCGCCTCCCGGATTTGTTCGTCCGTCGCTTCGGGCTTGCCGTAGCGGATATTGTCCTTGATCGTGCCGGAGAACAAATACGTGTCCTGGAGGACGATCCCGAAGCTTCGGCGCAGACTGTCCATCGTATATTCCTTCACATCTTGCCCGTCGATGGTGATGGAACCCGAGGTGGCGTCGTAAAACCGGGTGAGTAAATTGACGATCGTCGTTTTGCCGGCACCCGTCGGGCCGACCAGCGCGATGCTGCTTCCCGCGGGGACGTCGAAGCTGATGTCCCGCAAAATCGGCACGTCCGGCCGATAGCCGAAGCTGACCTGGTTAAACACCACGTGACCGGCCGGACTGGACAGC
This sequence comes from Cohnella pontilimi, assembly GCF_005049045.1. Lineage (GTDB taxonomy): Bacteria > Bacillota > Bacilli > Paenibacillales > Paenibacillaceae > Cohnella > Cohnella pontilimi. Next base: position 166,421 of record NZ_SUPK01000005.1, on the reverse strand, counting down.
ACCTTAGCAAGGGGCACGTCCGCCGGCTCCTCCTGTTCATCCAGGACTTCGAACACCCGCTCCGCTCCGGCCAATCCGGATTGCAGCAAATTAAACGTATTGGCCAAGTCGTTGAGCGGCCGTACGAATTGCCTGGAGTAGCTGAGGAAGCTGGCGATGACGCCAATCGTAATCCAACTTTTGACCGCCAGCCATCCTCCGACGATCGCGATGGCCGCAAATCCTACGTTGCTGATCACGTTCATGACCGGCATGAGCAAGCCGGAGCGGATGAGCGCCCTGGTGCCGACCTTGCGCAGCTCTTCGTTGACCGCTTCGAATTCCGCCATCACTTTGTCTTCCCGGTTGAACGCCTTGACGATGTGGATACCGGAAATCGTCTCTTCAACATGTCCGTTCAGCCGGCCAAGATGGACTTGCTGTTCCTTGAACAAAGGACCGGTTCGGCGGGCGATCGTTCGCGTGAGAAGCACCACCGCTGGCACGGTGATCAAGCTCGCCAGCGTCAACGCCGGGCTGAGCACGAGCATCATAATCAGCGATCCCGCGATTGCGACAGAGCCAGTCATCACCTGCACGAGCGCCTGGGCAACCGTCGTGCTGACGTTGTCGATATCGTTGGACAGCCGGCTCATCAATTCCCCGTGCGGCCGGGAATCGAAGAAGCGCAGGGGAAGCTTCTGCACTTTGGCGAACAGCGAATGCCGGAGGCGCTTGACCATCCGCTGGGAAACGCCGGCCATCATCCAGCCTTGCGCGAAAGTCAGCGCTCCGTCGGTGATGTACGACACGAGCAGCGCAGCCAGCGCAATTTGCGTGCGGCCGAAATCAACCTGCCCTTTCCCTTGAGCCATCGCGTCGATGGACACGCCGATCAAATAAGGCGCGGACAGCATAATGACCGAATCGACGACCACCATCCCGAACACAAAGGCCAGCAAGCCTCTTTCATGACCGAAATAGGACCATAACCTTCTCGCGGTACTTTTCCAGTCTTTCGGCTTGACGACCGGCCCTCTTCCCGGATGATGTCCGGCGCCGCCGCCGGGTCCCGGCCGGCCCGCCGGTGTTCTGGGCGTGTTAGACATGGGCCGTCACCTCCTTGCCGATTTGGGAACGGTATATTTCCTGGTAAGCGACACAGCTTTGCATCAGCTCTTCATGACGGCCGACGCCGACGATTTCTCCGTTGTCCAGCACGACAATCTTGTCCGCGTCCATCACCGACGTGATCCGCTGGGCGATGATCAGGCAGGTCATGCCGCGAGCATATTGCCGGATCGCTTCCTTGATCCGGGATTCCGTCGCCGTATCGACCGCACTCGTGCTGTCGTCCAAAATGAGAATTTCCGGCCGGCGCACAAGCGCCCTTGCGATGGACAAGCGCTGCTTTTGGCCACCCGAAAGGTTGACCCCGCCTTGCCCCAGCAGCGTGTCGTATCCTTCCGGAAACGAAGCGATGAATTCATCCGCCTGCGCCATGCGGGCGGCATCCCTGACTTCTTCCGACGACGCGTCTTCTTTACCCCAAAGGATGTTCTCGCGGATTGTCCCGGTGAACAGGATCGACTTTTGCGGGACGACCGCAATTTTCTCCCTCAGCTCGTGAGGATCGAAACTGCGGATATCTTGTCCGTCGATTCGGATGGCGCCGCCCGTCACATCGTAGAACCGGGGAATCAGCTGAACCAGGCTGCTTTTGCCCGAGCCGGTGGAGCCGATGATGCCTACGGTTTCACCCGGCAGACAAGTCAACGTAATGTTTTTGAGAATGGGATCGCCCGAAGCGCCGTCATAGGAGAACACGACATTTTCGAAATCCACTCTCCCCGTACCATCCACCGCCGCCCGGCCGACGGATTCCCGCCGCTCCGCCGACTCATTTACCGACAGTATTTCGGAAATGCGCTCCGCCGACGTTTTCGCACGGACGAACATGTTGAACACCCAGGCAATCATCAAAAGGGAAAATAAAATCTGCGTCATGTAGTGGATAAACGCCATAATATGGCCGACTTGCATTTGACCCGCATCGACGCGGATGCCGCCGATCCAGATCACCGCCACAATTCCGAAGTTCACGATGAGCATGACGCCGGGACTGAAAACGGACATGACTCGCATCGCTATGGTGGAGCGCTCCTGATAGTTTTCGTTGGCCGAATCGAACTTCTCCATCTCGTGGTCGAACCGGTTAAAAGCTTTCACGACCCGGACGCCCGACAAATATTCCCGAGTGGTGCCGTTGATCCGGTCTAACGCGTGCTGCACTTTGGCGAACAGGGGAAACCCGATCCGCATGTTTAAGGCGATCAGGCCGCCCACCAGGGGAACGACCACCGCGAGGACAACGGCCAAATGCGGATTCAAGTTCGCCGCCATGATGAGGCTGCCGATGCAGATGAGAGGCGCTTTCACGAAAATACGCATGAGGCCGTTGACGAAGTTCTGCACCTGGGTCACGTCGTTGGTCAGCCGGGTCATGAGCGAAGGGCGCTCGAATTTGTCGATCGTTTGGAAGGAAAAGGTGTGGATTTTCCGGTAAAGATCCGAGCGGAGCTCGGCGCCGAAGTTTTGGGAAACCCGGCTGGCCAGGAAGTTACGGATCAGCGCGGCGACGGCTCCTGCCGCCGTGATGAGCAGCATCAGGCCGCCCAAGCGGTAAATATAGGGGAGATCTTGCCGAGCCACACCGTTATCGATCATGCGGGACATGACGGTCGGCAGCAGCAGATCGCAGACGGCTTCGATCGTTAAAAACAAGATCGCAACGCTGAAAAACTTTCCGTATTTCCGTATGTATTTGCGAAAATTTCGCACCCGTGATCCTCCCTCTGCCATGAAGACGGATGTTGCGTATGGTGTTGCGATCGCGCATAGTCTGATCGTTTTAACGATACTCCTTGCACGTGGAAATGTCACGATGCCGCCGTCCCTTTGACACAACTTCGCGTTCGCGTTAACTTGAATAAGGAGTGTTTTCGAAAAAGGGAGATCGTTCGGATGAAAAATCGCGTGCTCGTGATGACGGCCGTAGAAGCGGAGCTTGAAGCGGTGCGGCGAGGGTTGAATGGGGATGCCCGATTCGACTTGGCCCTTGCCGGCGTCGGTCCCGCGATGGCCGCGGCGCGAACGGCCGCGGCGCTTATGCGCGGCAGGGAATACGGACTCGTGATCAGCGCGGGCATTGGAGGCGGTTTTATCGGCCGCGCCGATGTAGGGTCCGTGGCGGTGGCCAGCGAAATCGTCGCCGCCGATTTAGGCGCGGAAACGCCTGGCGGCGGGTTTCTCAGCTTGGACGAGCTTGGTTTTGGCTCGGCCAGGGCCGCCGTGGATACCGAGCTCAGCATCAGGTTGGTGCGTGCTTTGGAAGAGGCGGGCGTTACGGTATGCAGGGGGCCGATCATCACCGTATCGACGGTAACCGGATCTGCGGATACCGCGTTGCAGCGGGCGCTGCGCGTCTCTGAAGCCGCGGCTGAAGGCATGGAAGGCTACGGCGTCGCCGTTGCCGCTCGGGAGCTTGGGCTTCCTGTGCTGGAATTCCGTGCGATCTCCAACGCCGTAGGTCCTCGTGACCGGTCCGCCTGGCGGATCCGGGAAGCGATGGAGGCGCTTGAAAAGGCCAGTTCGATTTTACCGGAGGTGCTGACAACTTGAATATTGCTTTCTCGCCTTGTCCCAATGATACATTCGTCTTTCACGCTTGGGTGCACGGGCTCGTTCCCGGCGCGCCCGAACTTAACATCCGTTATGCGGACATCGATATTACGAACCATCTGGCGGCGGCGCCCGGCGGTCCGGAAGTGCTGAAAATCTCTTACGCAGCCTTGCCTTGGGTGCTGTCCGAATACAAGCTGCTTCCATGCGGCGGGGCGCTCGGCAGAGGCTGCGGTCCGCTGGTGCTCACCGCCGATTCGTCCGTCACCGATCCCGCTTCGCTCGCCGGTAAACGCGTCGCCGTCCCGAGCGAACGTTCCACCGCGTATTTGCTATTCCGGCTCTGGGCCGCGCAGCAAATCCCCGGCGGACTCGGCGAAATCGTCGTCATGCCGTTCGACCGCATCATGCCCGCCGTCCGCGACGGAGAAATCGACGCGGGACTCGTCATTCACGAAGCGCGGTTTACGTATCAGACGTACGGGTTATCGATGCTGGCCGACATGGGCAGCTGGTGGGAATCCGATACCGGCCTGCCGATTCCGCTCGGCGCGATTATCGCCAAACGCTCGCTCGATACCGACCAAATCGCGGATTGGATCCGCCAATCGGTAGAGTACGCGTGGGCGCATCCGGAGGCATCGAAGGAGTACGTACGCAGCCACGCGCAAGAAATGGACGACGAGGTGGCCAAGGCGCATATTGCCCTCTATGTGAACGAGTTTACAGCCAATCTTGGCGAGGACGGCTACGCCGCCGTGAACGCGCTGCTCAGCCGGGCCGCGCGCGAAGGGCTCGTGCCGGAGATCGATCCGGCACTGCTTAAATAAGCGAATAAATCCATCGGACAAAGGAGTTTTCATCCCTATGATGAAGAGCAAGCTGAAAGTATCCATGCTATTGGTCTTTATCGCCGCGCTTGTAGTCGCGGGCGGCTGCGGCAAACGCGACGACGGCGGACAAGCCGCCTCTCCATCCGATACGCCCGCCGTGTCTCCCTCTGTCTCTCCTTCGGCTTCAGCATCCGCCTCGATACCTACTACCGGGTCGTCGGATAAAAATCCGCTCGTCACGATCGAGATGGACAACGGGCATACGATCCAAATCGAGCTTTACCCCGAAGTCGCGCCGAATACGGTCAACAACTTCATCTCGCTGGTGAAGAAAGGCTTCTATGACGGCATCATCTTCCACCGCGTCATCCCCGGCTTCATGATCCAGGGCGGCGATCCGCAAGGCACGGGCATGGGAGGCCCCGGCTACGCCATCAAAGGCGAATTCACGAACAACGGGTTCCAGAACGACTTGAAACATACACGGGGAGTCATCTCCATGGCACGTTCGCGGAGTCCGGATTCGGCAGGCTCGCAATTTTTCATCATGCACGCCGACTATCCATCGTTGGACAGCGAGTACGCCGCCTTCGGCAAAGTGACCGAAGGAATGGACACGGTGGATGAAATCGTCAATCAAAAAATCGACCCCAATGACCCGGAACAATCCCGCCCGGAGAAACCGATGGTGATGAAAAAAGTCACCGTCGACACCAAAGGCGTGGAATACAAAGAGCCTGAGATCATCAAGTGACTCCGGATAAGATAAAAAAACGGCCGCACCCGCGCGGCCGTTTTTTTACTCTTTCCGGTCCTTGGAGCCGGATTGCCTCAGTTGGCGCATCGCTTCCCGATACACTTGGTCGGATGATTTTGGGACTTCGGCTGCAGCCGGTTCGGGCGGCTTGCGATCAGCGTCCCCCGTCTGCAATCGCCGAAGCGCCTCCCGGAAGCTCCGGTCGTCACTTCCCGGGCGTTCCGCGGCGGGGGCGGGAGCGGCAGCTTCGTTACGCGGCGATTCCGCCGGAACCTCGACGGCCTCCGGACCCGCTTCCGGAATCGTTACCGGCTCCTGCACGGCTTCCGCTTTCGAGCGGCCGCCGGCCCGTACGTTGAACACTATCAACAATATGATGACGATCAAAGCCGCAACCCCATATCCGATCACAACCATCGTCAGCCACCCCGCTGATCCGTAAACCGGGCGGTGAGACGGGCCACCCGCTCGCCAAGCGCACGACCGAGACGCAGATCATTTTCCGTCGGCATATTCGGCGGGTCTTCAGGCGATTCCTCCACACCCACGGTCACACCCACACCGTAATAAGAACCGTACAAAACGTTTTCCGGCACGTTGGCGGGCAATCCGACGATGATCATGCCTTGATGCAGCATCGGTGTGATCAAATTGAGCAACGTTGCCTCGGCACCTCCGTGTTCGGTCGCGATCGTACAGAACACAGCCCCGACTTTGTCCACCAGCTTGCCGTGCGCCCACAAATACCCGAGCTTATCGATCCACACCTTGAGTCCGGCGCTGATCGTTCCAAAATGACCCGGGCATCCCCAGATGATCGCATCCATATGCTCCAGTTCGTGTACGTCCGCCTCATTGATATGGTGCAAATGCACGGTCGAGCCGGCGACACTCTCCGCTCCTTCGGCCACCGCCCGAGCCAGCACTTCCGTATGCCCGTCTTCACTGTCGTAAACGACGAAAATGTTCATGGATAACCTCCGGTGAATGGATTTTTTTACTCTCCCTCCATCCCCGCAGAATATTCCATCCCGTCTTCCTCGCATGATAAAGAACATCCACCAACAAATGGCTTGCCCGGAAAGGAATCGTACATGAAGAGCTCACGGATCGTGCTGATCAACGTGATCGTCATTTTGCTGCTGGTCGCAGGCGGAGGCGCCGCCGTTTATTACTACGTCCAGTCCGTTAACTACATTTCGACCGATAACGCCAGGGTAGAGGGCCAAGCGGTACCGATCGCCGCTCCGGCGGCAGGCATGCTCACCCAGTGGAAAGGACAAGTCGGACAAACTTACTCGTCGGGTCAAACGCTTGGGTATATCCGGGCAGCAACGGGCTCCGTCTCCTTGAGCGCTCCGGCGGCCGGCACCATCGTACAGCAGAGCGCGGTTGTCAATTCCGTCGTCGCGCCCGGCACCCCGCTTGCGAGGATGTACGACCTGAACAACCTGTGGATCACCGCAAATATTGCGGAAACGGATATTCGGGACATCAAGGTCGGCCAAGCAGTCGATCTGGATGTCGATGCGTTTCCCGGCAATACGTTGACAGGAAAAGTGTCCCAAATTGGGCTCGCCACCGCGGGAACGTTCTCTCTTCTGCCCGTTTCCAACACCACAACGAACTACACCCGAGTCACCCAGGTGATTCCGGTGAATATCAGCGTGGACAGCTACCGCGGACTCGGCTTGCTGCCCGGCATGAGCGTCAGCGTTCGAATTCACAAATAAAGAGGTGGATGCGGCATGGAGCAGCGGAATACGACCGCAATCGTGACCGTGCTCATTTGCGGGATGTTCGTCGCGATCTTGAACCAGACGATGGTCAACGTCGCCATCCCCCATATGATGACGGATTTGAACGTGTCCACGACGACCATCCAGTGGATGTCCACCGGCTTCATGCTGGCCAACGCGGTGATGATTCCGATCAGCGCGTTCCTGATGGAATCGGTCCCCACACGGACACTGTTTGCCATGGCCATGATGTTGTTTACGATCGGATCGCTCATTTGCGGGATCGGCCCGAACTTCGCGCTTGTGCTGGTCGGGCGCATCATACAAGCGATCGGTGCCGGCGTCATGATGCCGCTCGTGACGAATATCTTCCTGAGGATTTTCCCGCCGGAGAAAATGGGCCGGGCGATGGGCATGATGGGCATCGCGATGATGTTTGCTCCGGCGATCGGTCCTACTTTTGCCGGTTACATGCTCGAAACTTTCTCGTGGCGGGTTTTGTTTTACATCATGGTCCCGCTCGGGGTGCTGGAGGTTTTGCTGACTTTTCGGTATTTGCCTAACGTGCTGAAACTCACCTATCCAAAGCTGGATGTACAAGGTGCGATATATTCCACGATCGGATTCGGAGCTTTGCTGTACGGGCTCAGCGAGGCGGGAAGCCGGGGATGGGGGGATGCGGTCGTCGACACATCCGTCATTGCGGGAGTCGTGTTTATCCTGTTTTTCATTTACCGGGAATTAACCGTGGCACGGCCGCTGCTCAATTTAGAAGTATTCAAATACTATACGTTCACCATGACCACCGTCGTGAGCGTCGTGGTGAACATGGCCATGTTCGGTGCGATGCTGCTGCTTCCGATCTTCGTGCAAAATATTCGAGGTTACACCGCACTGGAATCCGGACTGCTGATCCTGCCCGGCGCGTTGCTCATGGGGGTCATGTCTCCGGTTTCCGGCATCCTGTTCGACCGCTTCGGTGTGCGTCCATTGGCGGTCATCGGCCTGGCCATCACCGCGATCACCACCTACCAGTTTACGAAATTGACGGCCGAGACCTCATTCAATCATTTGCTGCTGCTGTATGCGCTGCGAAACTTAGGCATTTCCTTCATCATGATGACGGTCATGACCGCCGGATTGAACAGACTTCCGCCTTCGCTCAAAGCTCACGGAACCGCGGCAGCCAATACGATGCGCCAAGTAGCCGCCTCGTTCGGCACCGCGCTGCTCGTGACGGTCATGTCCACGCGAACGACCGAGCACTTGGCGGCATTCGCCAACACGTTGACGACGAACAACCCGGTCGCGGCAGAAAATGTTGCGGGGCTGCAAGCCGGATTGGCTTCTTCGACGGGACTGCCTCCTGAAGCGGCCGGAGCTTATGCTCTAAGCATGCTCTCAGGTTTCGCGTCCAAAGAATCCGCGATCGCGGGCATCAACGACTCCTTCGTCGTGGCTACGTGGATAACCGTCGCCGGGCTGTTTTTCTCGTTTTTCCTGAATCGTGCGCCGACACCGAACACCGGTGGGAAAGGTTTAAAATAACCACTCTTCGGCCGCTTTCCGCAAGTCATTCCGTGTCAAAATTTCGCCAGCATGAAAAAGACGCTCGGTGTTCACCCGGCGTCTTTTTCGTCCCCAATCCGTCCCCAAGCTAGATCACAGTTACTTTACCGTGACTGACATCGCGATTGCCCGCGAATCGCTCTCTTTCACCAAGCCGGCGTCGAAACGCAGATCGTACACCACGTTCTTCTCTTGCAGGAAAAAGTAGAAATGGTATTCCTGCCGTTTGCCCGCGCTGCCGCCGTCGTCCATGCTGAGCTTGGCCATCACCGTCTTGACCGGCAGACCTGTCAGCTCTTCTTTCGAATCGACATTGGCTCCGTTCGGCAGCAGCCCGTCGATCGTATCGCTGTAGCCCAGTCCGTCCAGCCCGCCGATGGGCACGCCGTCGCGCTGGAAGCCGAACGACTCCTCCCCGTTCAGTGACGTCCAATCTGCCGGCAAGTTGACGGACAGGTACCTGGCGTTAACTGGGTTAGGCGTTTCCTTCGTCTCGGCGGACGGGGAAGACGTTGCAGCCGGGGATGACGCTGACGCCGACGGCGCGGCGTTCTCCTTATTGGAAGCCGCGGTGCTGCATGCGGCGATCGTCACGAGCAGGGTACAGACCAACAACAGGGCAAATCTACTTTTCATCGGGTTTCAGCTCCTACTTGTATTCGATAAACAGTTCTTGCAGCGTAAAATGAGGGCCTTTCTCCTCCGAGATACTACGTGTAAACAGAATCCGGGTTCCATCCGGCGACCAGGCCGGCTGTTCGTCGGCGGGCATGCCGGTTACCGCATAGGTCGCCGTTTTCTCGCCGCGGCGGTCCGATTCGGCAAGCAAGCTGTCCGTCAACGCTTGGGGAAAAGCGCTCTCCGTCAGCCGGGATTCGGTTCCGCTTTCCGTGTTGACGGCCCAAAGCTCGTAGTACGTGACATCCGCGCTGAACGTTTCGCGGCCTTGCTCGTCGCTGCGCAGCGTTCGATGCTCGGTATGCGTTTTGGTAAACGCGAGGAACGGGCTTGTGGGCGACCAGGCCGGGCTTTGCCCGGAAACCAGTTTACGTGCGTTAGCACCGTTTATGTCCGCTGTCCAAATCTCGGGAACCCCCGCTTCCTTCTCCACCGTGTAGGCCAATTGCTTCCCATCTTTTGACCAGGCGGGCTCCTTCCCTTTCTCCACCGTGAACAAGTTTGATCCGTCCGTGTTCACCGTCATGACGGTATGCTCATACGTCACGCCGGTCTGGTCCGACAATGTTGCGCGGGTGGACGTAAATGCGAGCTTGGAACCGTCCGGCGACCAGGCCGGGCTTTCAAAATAGGTGTCGGGATCGGCCGGTTTCGCGATTTGCACCGGATCGCTGCCGTCCCGGCCGGCGATCCAGAGCGCAGGCGCCGAAGGACCCGGCTTTGCGGACTTGTAACCCACGAACGCCACGCGTTGGCCATCGGGTGACCAAGCCGCGTCTCTCATGTACATGAAGTTCAAAGGCAATTTCTGCTCCGCGGCACCCGACCGGTCCCAAAGTATGACTTGGTCATCCTTTGTATAGCTGATCGTGTCCAAATGTCCGGCGTAGCGAGGAAAAACCACTCCCTTCACACCCAAGTCGGCCACCTGCCCGCTTCCGGTTACCCGGATCGCCGCGGCGCCCACCTCCGGCTGGCTCCATGGCTGCGTGGCCAACACCACGGCCACTACGAGAATGGAAGCTGCTGCGGCCACCCAGCTCGCCCGTTTCCTCGGCGGACGCGACGCCTTCGCCGCCGGTACAACAGCGGCTGCCTTTTGTGTTTGCTGCACGACTTGCTGCCAACCCCGCTCCGCAAAATCCGGGGACGGCGGCTCGTACACCCGCTCTTCCCGGATGCGGGCCGCGATCTCGCCCATTTCGGCCAGCTCGGGGTCCCATTTAACCGTCGACGCTTCATCCTTATCGAGCATCTCGGAAAACCGCATTTCCAGATTATCGTTCATCAATTTTCGCCCCCCAGCCCGGCCGTCACACCGAGCGCTTGTTGGATGTTCCGAATGGCACGGAACTGCAGCGTTCGGACCGATGTTTCCGTCCTGCCCGTGAGCTCCGCCGTTTCTTTCACCGAAAAGCCTTGAATCAGCCGAAGCTGCACGATTTGCCGTTGATCCTCCGTCAAGACGTCCAGCGCCTCGCGAATCTGTTCGTCTTGGATGAAGTGTTTCTCCGGATTCCCCACCCCATGGTCTCCAAGCACCAGCTCATCCGACGACAACGGCATTCCGCGGCTTTTGTCGCTTCGCCACTTGTCGATAATGAGGCGGGCGGCCGTTCGTTTCAGCAGCGCGACGACCGGTACGTCTTCATATTTATTGCCGCTGCGGATCAGGCGAATGAACGTCTCCTGCGTCAGATCCTCCGCCTCTTGGCGCCCGCCGACTTTATAGTAAATATATCGATATAATTCCTGCGCGTGGTTTTTCCACACTTGTTCCCAGTCCATCTTTTCGTCCTCCGTTGCAGAGCCGGCTCTGATCATCCTAGACGTAGAAAGTTCAACTTTCGTTACAAGGCTTCTGAAAAAAACAAGAACGCCTTCCGGAAACGGAAAGGCGTTCTTGCTCTTGGAGCTTATTTGCCGGAATCCTGAGACTCCACGTAACGCTTGAGTGCGGCCATTTTGTTTTCCCAGTACCGCTCGTAATAAGAGAGCCAACGCTTCAGTTCGAGCAGCGGGTCCGGGTCCATCCGGTATCGTGTCTCCCGGCCGACTTTGCGTTCCTTGACCAGTCCCGCATCCGCCAAAATGCGAAGATGCTTGGACACCGCTGTGCGGCTCATCGGAAAATGCCCGCTGATCGCAGTGACCGGCATTTCTCCCTGATCCAGCAGCTGGAGCAGCTTGCGCCGCGTAGGATCCGCGATCGCTTGAAAAACGTCGTGTTTCTGCGCAGGCGCCGCCATTCAGCCCTCCACGATTTTGGCGAGTTTTTGTCCAATGCCGGCCCATCCGCCCGCCATGATCTCGCGTACATCCGTATGAGGCTGTCCGAATTCGGTCACCTTGCCGGCATCCCATCCGCCATGGATGAGGGTGAATTCCGTTTTGCCGGGTTCCAGCTCCTTCAGTTCGAACGTGAGCGTCCAATCTTTCGCCCACCGGAACGAGACGCGGTGCGGCGGATCAATTTCCGTCACCTTGCAAGGCGAACGGCCGAACGGACCGGCCTCCAAATGAAACTCATGCCCGACAACCGGCTGAAAGTCACTCGGCATAAACCAGGCGCCGATCGCTTCGGCGCTGGATACGGCCTCCCATACTTTCTGGATCGGCGCGTTCAGCACCTGCGATTGGCGGATATCCGGGAGTGCTTGATTCGTTTGATTTTCCATCATCTTACCTCCATTGTGCGTTAGGATGAACGATCCTCGGCAAATTATGATTATGAAACCTTTTGGTTACATATTAGATTATACGAAACCTTTAGGTTTCATGTCAACATTACGGCAAACAAGGCAAGCTCAAGCTGCATTCGGATCCGTAAAATGATTGTTATTATTACCAGAAAACCCGCGTAAACATGCAGAAGAGGAGGTACGGACATCCTTAACCCCGTTAACTAATTAGAATGATTATAAAAAAATATTGACTATAAACTAGATGCCTATTAGAGTTAATTACATAGCATCATTGATATTGATTCTCAACAAAATTACCATTTCATATCGAGAGGGGAACACGGGGAATGAGCAATCGATTGACCACCAACCAAGGCGTGCCGATCGGAGATAATCAAAACTCCAAAACGGCCGGCACACGCGGGCCGACCCTGCTGGAGGACTACCAGCTGCTGGAGAAACTCGCCCACTTCGACCGTGAACGGGTTCCGGAGCGCGTCGTACATGCCCGCGGCGCCGGAGCTCACGGAGTTTTCCGCCTCACGAACAGCATGAAGCGATATACAAAAGCCGCATTCCTGCAAGATGAAGGAACCGAAACGCCGGTGTTCGTCCGATTTTCCACCGTCATTCACGGCCAGCATTCTCCGGAGACGCTGCGCGACCCGCGCGGATTCGCCATCAAATTCTACACGACGGAAGGAAACTATGATTTCGTCGGCAACAACCTTCCGGTCTTCTTCATCCGCGACTCCATGAAATTCCCCGACATGGTGCATGCCCTGAAACCGGATCCACGCACCAATATCCAGCATCCCGACCGGTATTGGGACTTCATGTCGCTCACGCCCGAATCGACGAACATGCTGGTGCACCTATTCTCGGACGAAGGCATTCCGGCCAACTACCGCCAAATGAGAGGCTCCAGCGTCCACGCCTTTAAGTGGATCAACGCCTTTGGCAACACGGTTTATGTCAAGCTGCGCTGGGTTCCGAAGCAAGGCATCCGCAACTTGTCCGCGCAAGAGGCGTCCGTCATTCAGGCGACGGATTTCAACCACGCGAGTCGTGACCTTTACGAAGCGATCGAGAACGGCGACTTCCCGGAGTGGGACTTGTACGTGCAAATTCTCGATCCCGCCGACATGGACAATTTCGATTTCGATCCGCTGGACCCCACGAAAGACTGGTTCCAAGACGTCATCCCGATGCAGCTCGTGGGCACGATGACGTTAAACCGGAATCCGGAAAATGTGTTCTCGGAAACCGAGTCCGTCGGCTTCAACCCCGGCGTGCTCGTTCCCGGTATCGAGCCGTCCGAGGATAAATTGCTGCAAGGCCGTCTGTTCTCCTATTCCGATACGCAGCGTTACCGGATCGGCACCAACTACTTGCAGCTGCCCATTAACTGCCCGTTCGCACAGGTGAACAACAATCAGCGCGACGGGGCTATGCCGGTGAAGCAGCAGAACGCCCATATCAACTACGAGCCGAACCGCCACACCGATGCGCCGAAAGAAGACCCGGCTTACCGCGAAACCGGAACGCCGGTCAGCGGCTTGGCGGCGCGCCAAAAAATCGAGAAAACGAACGATTTCGGGCAAGCCGGCCAAGTGTGGAACCGCTACTCCGACAAAGAGAAGGCTGCGGTGATCTACAACTTGACCGCCGATCTGTCGGCCGTGTCCGAACGCACCAAGCTGCTCGCCATCTGCAACTTCTACCGTGCCGACGCGACGCTCGGCCAGCAGCTCGCCGACAGTCTCAAGATCGACATCGCCCCATATGTACAGCAGTTCGCCTGATATTATCGAAAACGGCTTCGCGCCTATATGAGCGCGAAGCCGTTATTTCGTTAAGCTCGCTTCAGTTTGTCCTCGTCGAACAGCCGCACGGCGATCAGCCAAAGGATCGCATAGACCACGAATAACAGCAAGTACGGTGACCGAAGCGCCCATTCCCGTCCGATCAACGGCTCCCCGCCTGTGATCAGCACCCCGCCCAGTACCGCGCCGATCGATGCGACGCCCCAAGACAAAAAGCGAAAAACGCCATTTACCCGGCCCAATAATTCCTCAGGTACGATCCGCTGCCGGAAGGATACATTGATCACATTCCATACTACGATAAAAAAGGCGCCAATCGTATATAATGCACCGACAACAGCCCAATGGCTGCTCACGCCGCACAAGCCGTATCCGACAGCCATCACGCCGATGGCGAGCAGAATGCTTTTTCGCGTACCTAATTTTTCTTTCACTCTGGATACGAATTGACCACCCGCAATGCTGCCCAGAGTGGCCACTGATATGAGAACCCCAAAACCGAAAGAATTCAAATGCAAGATCTCTTTGATGAAAAACACTTGCATCGCCGTTATGACCGAAAATGCCCCGGTCATCCCGATCTGGAACAACGCCAGCGGCCTCAGCAGCGGATCGTGCCAAACAAACCGGACTCCTTGCATCAAATCGTGACGGAAACTGAGCCGGTGTGCCCGGACAACCGCCGTTTCCTCCCGCTTTAGCCCGGCAAGCATAGGAATTGACGCCGCGGATGTCAACGTATCGATGAGGAATGGATACGGCATCCCCACCGTGAGCAGCAAACCGGCGAGCGCGCCTCCCAAAATATCGCTCGTCACGAGCTGTACGGAGGATACGAGTCCGTTGGCGCGTTCCAGTTCCTTTTGTTCAACCAACATGGGTACCATGGTCTGCGCCGTGCTGTCATACATCACTTTGGCCGTCCCGAACAGGAACGTAAGCACAATCAAGAGCGGCAAATTAGCAAATCCAAAATATACGGATAACGTGATGAGCCCCATCATGACAGCTCTCACGAAACTGGAAACGGCCATTAAGACGTGCCGGGGAAACCGGTCGATCATGACGCCGAACGGCAGACTGAACAACAGCCAAGGCAATCGCGAAGCCGCCGATACCATGGACACGAGCAAAGCGTTGCCCGATAATGCCGCGGCCAGCCAAGGAAGCGCGGCAGTGGTCATCCCGTCCCCCGCACCGGTCAACGCGACCGCGGTATAAAACCGGCGAAAAGAAGCGCCGAGCGACGTACGCTTTTGAGGTACATTCTCAATACTCAGCTGGGTCTGCATGTTTGAGATTCCCTTTCAGCACCGCCGATCAGCCGAACTGATAGACCGTATTCGTAAACATGTCCATCATGAGGCTCTGGTGAAGAGCCTTCGTTGTGCGCACCGCATCAGCGGCTCCCATGGCGTAAAAGATCGGAACGAAATGCTCCTTCGCTTGCGGCGGCACCGCCACCGTGCCGTAAGGTGCCAGCGTCTCATAACGAAACAGCGAATCCAAATCCCACTTCATCAGATGTTCCTGAAGCCAGTTTTCGAAACCGTCCGCCAAAGCTTTGACAGCGGCTCTATCCCGTACGCCGAACAGGCCGAAATTGTGCACGGTGACTCCGCTGCCGATAATCAGCACATCCTTCTCCCGCAGCGGCGCCAGCGCCCGACCGATTCGGTACTGCTCCGCCGGCGACAATTCCGGGTTGACCGACATGGCAATGACCGGAATGTCCGCATCGGGGTACATCCGGCGCAATATCGTCCATGAACCGTGGTCCAAACCTCGTCTTTTCTCCATCTCATAAGAAATACCGTTCTCCGTAAACAGCCGGCCGATCTCCGAAGATAACGCCTTATCGCCCTTGGCCGGATATTGAATCCGGTATAGCTCCTCTGGAAATCCCCCGAAGTCGTAAATCGTGGAATACTCGTCGATCTCGCTCACCATCTGAACGCCGCTTTCCCAATGAGCAGAAAAAATCACGATCGCTTGGGGTCGCGGAAACGCAGGGCCAAATTGATCCAAAAACCGCGCGTACTCACTATCTTCGATCGCCACCATCGGCGAGCCGTGGGCGACAAACAAGGAAGGAATCATGATTTAACGCCTCCAAATGGACATTATCGTATCGCTTCGCGTTTATTGTGCCTTATGCGCGGAAGGTTTGGCAAGCGACCGCAGCCAGTCCACTGTCAAATACATCACCGGGACGATATTCGGCAGTAACAGAAAAGTCGCTTCGCTTTCAACCGCGATCCGCTCCACATGGGCAGCGGTCGGAAACAAATAAATCGAAAACACAAACACCGCGGCGGTGAGCATCGATGAAAACGATTTGGAGTTATCCATTTTCATCGTGTGCGTCAAGGCAATTGAGGCGGTGAGCGTAAAAATGGCGATTTTCAGAAACGTGGTGAATAACCAGAAGATAATCAACAGAGGATCCAGATTTTCGAGAAACGTTCCCGCCCGTATAAACCGGATGACTTCAAGTGTAGGGTAGGTCAAATTCGCAGTAAGCTCAGGCCCGAACAGCATAATGGTCGGAATCGCGTTCATCAGCACCACGAGTGCAGCCGTCACGGTTGCCCAACTCAACGATTTCATCATCGATTTCCGTTTCGTGATATAAGGGAAAAAATAAATGATAAACGCCATCTCCGAAAAGATGGCCGCAACGATAACGGTTCCGTTCCAAATGCCTGCGGGTTCAAACCACGTAATAAAAGCGATGGCCATATCCGTGTCTATTTGATTGGATATAAATAACGGGAAGGTCAGCGTGGCAGCCACGCTTAGTAAAAACAAACCTTGTGCGCTGCGGAAAACGGTTACCGGTCCGGAGCGTACGCCGCGTGCGACACAAAAACCGAACAAAAGCGCCACCGCCCAATGCGGTGTGTCCGGCAGGAAATTGATCACGATAAAGTCGATCACCTGCCGGGTAATGAACGCCGCAGCGTACAAATTTACCGCAATCACCGCTGCCATGAGCGGATAGTGGACCCACCGGCCGACAATTTGCGAACCGTATTGTCCCAACGTTTGGTCCGGCCTCCTTATGGATAGCCGATAAGCGAAATAGGTGATCAATAACCCGATCGCCGCGCCAAGCAGCACGGAAACCCACACCATAAATCGGGCTTGTCTCACCAAATGGCTGACAAAAAAACCGATCGCCGTCGAGTACAAAAATTGGGAAAACAACATGTAAACTTGCAGCTGAGTGATTCTCCCCATGTCTTAGCCTCCTTATGTCCCGACGAACAATAAACGCTGAATCGGCGTAAAAAGAGCATTGAGGATCATGCCCGCCGTCACATCTGCGTTTCGAGTGAAGTAAACCGCCTCCGAGCAAATTATGAGCATAACATCCAGCCCGATGACAATCCGAACGGTCCGCTTGGACTTCCGCTCCCTGCGCAAGTAAGCCCATTCCATGTAACCAATGAGCAGAAATATTGCCGCGATGCCGATCATGACGTTGCTCCTCGATTTGGAATGATACGGTTCCACTCCGGTTTACGTGCGCCCCCGAAAGATATGATCCGAATCTTGACATGAGGTTCCACTTCGACGTCGGTGGCTAATCGGCGTCTCCATTCGGGCTGAATCGAATTCCATTGCCGCGGATACCGCCATTCCACGTAACGGCCCAGTTGAAAGGCGTCCGTCCGCGATTGTCCGACTTTTTCAATCGTCATTCGGATCCTCTCTTTCAATTCATTTTCTAGAGCTCGCTCTACCTGGCGCAACTGACGGGGGTCCGTCAGATTGATGTTTGAATTGCTCAAAATGGCCCTGGCGTCCCCCTTGCATGTGATGTGAATTCGGATATGGCCGCCGCTCAGTTCGGAACGGATACGGGTTCCCGCACTTTCAATGAAGAAACTTATATTTTTGCCGTCCGCAGGGGATGCCACATCGACCTCGGTATTCTCGACCTTCCCCATGATCCACATAGCACCTCGCGATTCTTCGGAAGTCAAAGTACCCACCAGCCGACCGCTGCGGAGCAGCGCGGCACCGTTCGTGCTCATCCACTTCTCGTCGGGCTTCACTTCGGTTGTGCCTTGCCTTCCGAATACAAGCAGGGGCACCACAAAGTCTCCTCCATGGTAAAGAGAGTCCAGAAGGTCTTTCATCGTGACTGTGACGGTAAGCTGATTTTTCGCGTATCTCGCCAAAATATCTGTCGGAAACTTCTCGAATAAGACCGGGAATTTCGTGATTTGCATCACTCTTCCTTCGGTCATAAATAAATTGGCATTGATATGAATGTTCGGAATGCGGGCCATAAAATCCACGAACGATTCCAGCCCGTTTTCGGCAAGATGTCTGCCGATCACGATATTCCGCAGCTGCCCGAAAGTAATTCTGCGGGGCAGATCCGTTTGAATTTGCCGGTAGGCATCTGCGAGATTCGAGGATGTTTTGGTTACGTATGTAAACGGCTCGTTTTCGGAATTGCCGCCGCCTCCTCCGCCTCCTCCGCCCGCCTGACTTGGCAGGCGGTTGGGGAGCGGAAACCCCAGCGTCAATTCGATCCCCTCTTCCATTTGGTCGATCAGCATCACCCGGGCAAAAGCCCTCTCGTTTAGTTCCACAGCCGACCAGCAGCCTGTCTGCAGAAGGAACACTCCGATAAGCAAGGTAAAAGCGAATCTGCGGGCGGCTTTCATCCCTGATTTCCCCCATCTTTCCCCCGTGCCTGCATCCATTTGCGGGAGGCCATCCGGCGCCTGCCGGGAAGGCCGAAGAAACTCGGACGCGTAATCATCGCCCACCATGGAGCCCGGACCACACTATCTTTAATATCTTTTAGATGAACGGGCGCGAACGGAGCCAAATAAGGCACGCCGAAGGAGCGAAGCTCGAGTAGATGAAGGTAAATCAAAATCATGCCGCAGACGATGCCGAACAAGCCGAAGATCCCGGCCAAAATCATAAACGGGAAACGCAGCAGCCGGAAAGCGAGACTCAGGTCAAAGTGCGGAATGATGTAAGACGAGATACCGGTCAAGGACACGATGATGACCATCGCTGCCGACACGATTCCGGCATCGACCGCCGCCGTGCCGATAATGAGCGCGCCGATGATCGACACCGACTGCCCGATCGCTTTCGGAATTCGAAGCGTCGCTTCGCGCAGCGCTTCGAAGGAAAGCTCCATGATAAACGCCTCCACCAGTGCGGGAAACGGTACAACTTCCCTGGAAGCGGCGATCGTCATCAGAAGCCGCTCCGGGATCATGTCCGCGTGGAAGGTGGTGACCGCGATGTAAATGGAAGGCATTAATAACGAAGCGAAGAGGAAAAAGTAGCGGATTATGCGAAGCCAGCTGGAGGAAGTGTACCGCTGATAATAGTCTTCAGCCGACTGAATGAGCATGAACATCGTGACCGGAGCCAGAATGACAATGGGTGTGCCGTTCACGAATACAGCAATCCGCCCTTCCAGCAGTGAGGCGGCTACCACGTCTGGACGCTCGGTGTACTGCATTTGAGGAAACGGACTGTACGGGTTATCGTCGATCATTTCCTCCAAATAGCTCGATCCCAACACACCGTCGACATCGATGTTTTTCAGACGGCGCTTCATTTCATCCAGCAGTTGGGGGCTGCAAACGTCCTCCAGATACAGAAGGGCGACGGCGGTTTCGGTTCTCTCTCCGATATGATACAGTTCGGTTTTTAAAAGTTCCGATTTCAATCTACGGCGCATTAGGGTTATATTCGTGTCCAAATCTTCAATAAACGCTTCCCTCGGTCCCCGAATGACCGACTCATTGGGCGCTTCCTGGATCGAACGTTTTTCGAAAGAGGCAACCGTCAACGCCAGCAAGCGGCGTTCGCGGTCGATGAGCAGCAGCGCTTGTCCGTCCAAAACTCCTTTCGCGGCATCTTCCATCGTCTCTTTCACACTTTGCTGCTGAATCGGAAGTTCCTTATGGTCGAGAAGCCGCTCTGCGAACTCTCGTTGGGACATAGAAGGGTCCATCGAAGAAATCACTTTTAGGACGCTTTGCTCTATGGCCGCCAGGTCGACCATTCCTTTTAAATGAACAAGCGCACATGCGACGCCCGGCCCCGCAACGAAATCGTGATAGATGACGTCGGAGGTATGAGAAAAGTGATTTTTCAACCACTTCAATCGTTCCCCAAGTTGGAATGACGAGCCTCTGTTTTTGAACATCTGAAAACCTCGGCAGCACTTTTTCCCTTTACTCTCCCAGTTCCTGGCTTACTTTATGCGCACAGTTGACCGAAGCATGAAATAAGGCCCCCGCATTCCGCGGAGGCCTTACGCGTGTGAAGTTCAAGTCAGTAGTCGAGCGCAAAACGGGAGCCCAAAGGAATGAGCTCATACAAGTATTGGCGAATCAAGTCTTTTTCAATATCGGTCACTTTGTGTTTGACCGTCAGGTCGAAATGGATAATCCCCGTCTGCCAATCATATTTCATAAACGTCAATTCTCCGTTCGACAGCATCCGGTTGATAACCGCCAGGATCCTATGTTGATCGAGATTGCGGCTCATCGCAGCTTCCATAATGTGCTCGGGCAAATCGTAGACAGGCGGTACCTGATCCGTTCGGATCATCCGGTATTCTTTGACTGTGAAGCATACATAAGGCGAAAGATAGCCGGCGGCGAACCTTTTCAACCGGGTAATTTCCGGGTCGGTCAACTTCAGGTCTTCATTCCAGGCGTATATGACGGCGGTGTTTTTGGCTGTCGTGTGAATGCGCACATACCGGATCTCTGGATAACAGTTTTTAATCAAGTACTCCGATAACAGACGGGTGCCCAACTTCATCACCTCACGAATTAGGCTAGGTATCTTTATGTTAGCGTTTTCATGAAATGGAAGCAATAGGAAGTTTTGGCGAAATGACTCGCAATGGAACAATTTTGGAATAGGCTTCTTTTGCGAATGGGAATTCTAGGCGATAGCAAGCTGACTTCGGAGGATGCAGCATGGTCTTATCCATCTTCTTCTCTCTTACGATGATCGTCGGCATCACTTATGCGGTGACCAAGAAAAACCTGCACATCTTCGAAATTTTGTTCCTGTGGATGATCATCTTGATCATTCATCATAATTTCGTCACCATCACCACCGTCAACTTGCATCTGTTCCGTTTCGCGGATCGGTTACCGTTTTATTGGACGATCGTGTTCGAGAGAGTGGTGCTGATCCCTTTGTTGATCGTGTATTATTTCGATCGTATGGTGGTGCGGCGCCCGTATCAAAAATGGGTCTGGCTGCCGTTCGGTATCCTTCTGCTCACAGGGCTGGAATATCTCACTGTGAACCTTGACCTTTTTTCGTATGAACGTTGGAAATTTTGGTGGTCTCCGATCGAATGGCTCGTCCTGTTTTTGCTCGTTCATTACTCCTGGCTATGGTTCCGGAGCCGGCTGAGAAAGGAAATGGCTTAGCATGTTTCTATATCCGCCCGCACGGTTTGACGCCAATGAGTGGTTCATCATCCTGAATTCGTTGCTGGGATTTGCATGGGTGTTTTTTGCGCCGGTTCGTTATCCCCACTCGATCTCCATCTTGATCGTGATGTTTTGCGTATCGGCGGCCATCATGATGGACCATGCGATCGCAATTCCGCCTGTGGATATGTATGACATTAATGACCGGCCCACCTATGAGTGGATGGATTTTTTCAGTTACTTCTTATACGCGCCTTATGCGCTGTTGTGCGTGTATTTGTACGACAAGCTGGACCCGAAAGGACTTTGGTTCACAGCGTGGATTATCGGCTGGTCCCTGTTTTGCGTCGGTTACGAATGGCTGTCCGTTCAATGTCATGTGTTCACTTTCAAGAAATGGAATCTTATGCATTCCTTTTGTATGTACTTGGTGATGACCACCATTCATGTCCAGTTGTTCCGATACCTGCGAAAACATTTTCAGGATCGGTCCGAATCGGTGTTCCCATCCAAAACTGCAGAGTAGTAAGCCGTTTTTTGCCGGGCGAGCGCTTTGACCGTCTCCAGTTGCCGTATTTGTTCGTCCAAGCGGGATATATGGCGGTTCAGCAAATCCATTCTTTTGCTCAGCGCGGCCTTGAGTTCGGAGGGATGCCGTTCAGCCGTTGACAACAGACAGCCGTCTTCGGTAATAGCTGCAATGTCCTCGAGGCTCATTCCGGTTTGCTTCAAGCTGTGAATGATCTATTCAACATGCGGCATTCCTCCTCAAGAACTGTGAGCTTGTCGTGAGTCGATTCCTTCACGGCAAATTTGGTGTTGGGCTCACTAAGCCGCCATTGTATCGGTTAGAGCTGACTCTAAGTCAAGCGCTTTTTGAAGATTCCACTGATGGTACCCGGGCTTTTACCGGTTTCCTGCCCGCCAGGAACACACCGCACAGGATGATGAATAGTCCGACAATTAAATTCCAGCCGATATGCTCTCCCAGCAGGCTGTATCCCCAAATGAGCGCCGTGCACGGCACGAGGTACGTCACCATGGACGCGAATTCTGGGCTTCCTTTTTGCACCATGTAATAGTACAGAATGTAAGCAAAACCGGAACCAAACACACCAAGGCCAATCACCATTGGGTAGACGGACACGGACGTGAGCCGGTGGAGCGGAACCTGTTCCGTGGCAAACGCCATAATTCCGCTCACTACCGAGCATGTGAGCAGCGTGCCGAACGTGACTTGATACATCGAGACCTGCAATCGCTTGGATAGCTGCGATCCGACGCCATAACAGAACGAAGCGCACAGCAAAAGGGCCGCTCCGAGCAAGTTCACCGAGCCGACGGATCCCGGCGTAATGCCGAGCAGCACGAGAAGTCCGACCGTAGCCAGCGCCAGCCCAAGCCACTGATTGCGGTTGGATTTGTTTTTGAAGAACAGCATGCCGACCACGATCGTCCACGCCGGAGTCGTCGCGTTCAAGATCGAGGCGATGCTGCTGGTCAGCCGGGTCTCTCCGGTACCGATCAGCGCCCACGGAATCGCGGTATTGATCGTGGCCATGATCGCCATAGGGATCCACGGAACCGTCCGGAACCCGAACGGTTTACGGAGAACCAGCATGATGATTACGACCACCGCGAGTCCTGCAGCAGACCGCAAAAACGCGATACTCCACGGGCCGAAATCCTCCAACAGCATTTTGATGAAATAGAACGAACCGCCCCAAATGAGACTAAGCAAAATAAGCGCGCCATACACGAGTCGAGGCAAAGAAATTTCCTTCTTCCTATGTTATGATTCCGTTTAGACTATTCTTAGTATAACTTGCAGCATTCTTGATTGGTGAAAATGATTTCTAGGAGATGAAGACCCTTTGAGAGAAGAGATGATCAAAAGATTCCTATCGTACGTGCAGGTGGATACGAAGTCCGATGACGACAGCGAAACCTGTCCTTCCACACCCGGACAGCTGACGCTCGGCCGCATGCTGGCGGAAGAGCTGAAAGCAATCGGCATGGAGGAAGTGACGATGGACGAGAACGGTTACGTCATGGCCACCCTGCCTTCGAACACGGACAAGCAGGTGCCGACGATCGGCTTTCTCGCCCACCTGGACACCGCGACCGAATTCAGCGGAGCGGACGTCAAACCGCAAATCGTAGACAACTACGACGGCAAAGATATCGTGTTGAACCCAGAACAACAGATCGTTCTGTCCCCTGAGCAGTTCCCGGACTTGAAAAAGTACGTCGGCCACACGCTCATCACGACGGACGGTACCACGCTGCTCGGCGCCGACGATAAGGCGGGCATCGCCGAAATCACGACGGCTATGGAATACCTCATCCGGCACCCGGAAATCAAACACGGCAAAGTCCGCGTCTGCTTCAACCCGGATGAAGAGATCGGCAGAGGCCCGCACAAGTTCGACGTCGCCGCCTTTAACGCGAATGTCGCGTATACGCTGGACGGCGGCGAGCTCGGCGAGCTCGAGTACGAAAGCTTCAACGCCGCGGAAGCCAAAATCTCAATCCAGGGCAAAGTCGTACATCCGGGCTATGCCAAAGGCAAAATGGTCAACGCGGTCAAAATCGCCATGGAGTTGGGCAGCAAGCTTCCCGCACAGGAAGCGCCCGAATATACGGAAGGTTATGAAGGCTTCTATCATCTTCAGCTTTTAAACGGAGACGTGGACCATGCAAAATTGCAGTATTTGATCCGCGACCATAGCCGGGACCGGTTCAATGCCAGGAAGGCCCGGTTGACCGAGATCGTCTCCGAGCTCCAATCCGTCTACGGCGAAGACCGAATCCAGCTAAGCTTGAAGGATCAATACTACAACATGCGGGAGAAAATCGAGCCCGTCAAAGAAGTGGTCGATATCGCCCATGAAGCGATGGAAAACCTCGGCATTAAGCCGATCATCAAACCGATCCGCGGCGGCACGGACGGGTCCCAGCTGTCCTACATGGGACTGCCGACACCGAATCTGTTCGCGGGCGGCGAGAACTGGCACGGCCGTTTCGAATACGTCTCCGTGGAGACGATGGAGAAAGCCGTGGATGTGATCGTCGAGATCCTAAAGCTGTACGAACAAAAAGCTTAAATTGTGAGAAGGCCGTCCTGCCATGGTATGCGGGACGGCCATTTTGCCGGTTCGGGGTTATTGCAGTTGTTTCACAAGCAATTTCAATAACGCCATGATCGAACCCACTCTCGGACGTTTCAAATGAGATTTGACATAATAATAATCCGTTAACGTCACACCCGCGTCCCGAAGGGCGTAGGTAAAATCGGGGTCCTGCACGAGCCGGTATTCCCACACCCGCTTCTCCCAGGAAGGAATCAGCCTGCGCATCTCTTCGTCATCGATCCCCGGATGGATATAGGTCTCGCACACGCCTTCCGGCAGTTCGTAGAGTTTGCGGATCAGCGATGCTTTGAACCGGTCGTAGGTTTCTCCCTCCTCGATATGATAAGGGTGCGAGAGCAGATAATCCGGCATGGCGACGCCGAGCGCATCCGCGAGCGTCACCACCTTCGCCAGGATTTCCTTGGCATTCGGAATGGAAGCGAGAAATTCGTCTTTCTCGTAAATATTGCGGAAAATACGAAACGGAAGACGCCTTTTGGCACATAGCCATAATACCGTCGGAAGATAGCTGCGTCCCGTTGCGATGCCGTACAGAGAGCCCATATGATTGTCCACGTGAGAGATCGGAATTCCCGCCTGCTTCACGGCTTCGAACTGAGCGAGCATTTCCGCTTTGACAGCAGCCGGATCCGCGTTTCGCTCGAATGCCTCGACCGTCATGTGCATGTTCCCGCTCTCGTCATGAAGAGAAGGATGCCCGGTCAGACTCGGCCAGCGGAACCCGGCGAATTCGCTGGTAAACGTAAGATGCAAGCCGATGTTGCGGTTGCCGGTTTCCCGCACCCATGCTGCGGCTTCTTGGAAGCCGGGCGCAGGTGGCATGATCGTGGCCGAAGATACCTTTTTTTCCGAAAGCAGATGTTGAATCGCCGTATTGGCCGCCCTGCTTTGCCCGAAGTCGTCGCAATTGAGGATCAGGTATTTGCTCATGAGATCACCTCTACACGCTCAGATGGCGGTCGGTCGGCGCAACGGCCGGTTCCAGCGAGGAACGCTTCAGTACAAGAGAAATGACGAAGGATACGAGCAGCAGACAGAACGGAATGACGCTGATCAAATATTTAAAGGCCATTTCCGGATTCGGTCCCGGATTTTTCCCGCTTACGTAACCAAAGGCCATCCCGACGATCCAGAAAGCCATGGCCGAAATCAGCCCGCTGGAGCGCGTAATAAATCCGGCCACCGCCGTATACATCCCTTCCCTTCTTCTTCCCGTCCGCTCCTCGTCCAGATCGATAATTCGCCCGCTCAGCACGGCAGGAGTAACCAGGAATCCCGCGAGCCCGAAACCGGCGCTTACGCCGGCGGCAATTCCTCCCCCCAGCCCTTGTGCAAACCATAAAGGAATGACGGAGAGCGCGTACATAAGAAATGCCAGGCGCCACGCCCGGATCCCTCCCAATTTGCGGACAACCCCATACCAAATCGCCACGAGAGGAATGACGGATACGAACACGGAGGCCAGGAAAATGGACACTTCTCCTTCCGACTCTAACTTCAACACATATTTGGCGTAAAAAGGAATCATCGAACCGAGCAATCCGTTCACGGTCTGCGCGAAGGAATTGGCAATGTTGAACAGCCAAAACTCTTTGTTTTTCAACGTCTCCTTAAAGGCATCCCCCAGCTTCAGAGGTTGTTCCAAGCTGGCTTTCGGCTGCTCACGCACAGTCAGCATACAAATCCACATGAACACGACAAAAGCCAATGCATAGACCATCGACATTTTGTCAAAACCGAAGTTCGTATAAAGCAGCGGCGTCAAGGCAGAACCGATGAGAAGCGCGATGATCTGAAAAACCTGCTGGATGGCGGATGCTTTCGCGCGGATCTTATCGCCTCTGTACAGCTCCGGGAACAAGGCTCCGTAATTCACCCACAGCACGGTCGACACGGTTTCGTACAGCATAAGTGAAATGAGGAACCAGTAGAACAGCTGCATCCCGGAAGTACCTTCCGGTACGGAAAACATCATGACGAAGGTGAGCACAAACAAAGGCATGGCCGAGTAAATCCACGGCTTCCGCCTGCCCCAGCGGGTTCTTGTTTTATCGGATAAGTAGCCGAACATCGGCTGATCCACCGCGTCCCAAATCATGTAGATCGTCCGCGCCAGCGTGGCCAATCCGACTCCGAGACCCAGCGTCTCCACATAATAAAAACTGTAAAACGAGCTGAATGCCTGCACCGGGATCATCATGGCCAGCATGCCGAACGCATACGTCATGGGCGAGTTGACAAACCTGTTTTTCATCGGATCCAGCTCCTCTGACAGCTGTTTTGGAAACGCTGACAAATCCCATAATATCACAACAAGACCAACCAGAGAATCCTGGTTGGTCTTGTCTTGGGAACCGAATTATTTTTTGACGGTCACCGTTGTTTGTCCGATTACAAGGTATCCATTCAGCATACAACGGAATTCGAGCTTCACTTCGCCCGGAGACCAAGGGAAATCGGAGCGTTCAAATTTGAACTGGCCGTTCTGCGCCTGGTTGTAATATCCGTTGTTCGAGCTTAGGGCTTTGACGCCGTTGAGGTGCGCGCTGTTTAAGTCAAAGCCTTGGGTGCCGAAGCCCGACGGCAAGTCGACCCGAACGGTGAACACCCCGTTGTTGCCGTTGATCACTTTAGGCGTCACTTCAATCGTGGCCAGGATGTATACTTCCAATTTCCTGGTGATCGTGGTTGTCAATCCGGCGCCGTTGGTCACCGTGACCGTGACCGTGTAAACGCCCGGTTTGTCCAGCTTGATGGAGCCTCCGTTCGTTACCGTCGTACCCGAGGCGGAGTTACCGACGATTACGGTCATTTCCTCGGATGCGATGCCCGACAGATCGTCACTTGCTTTGTAAGTCAGCGGCAATTCCGTGCCGAGCTTGTATGGACCGGCCAAATCCATTGAAATCACCGGTGCCGATTTGTCCACCTTCACGGTTACGGTTTTAACCTTTTCCACATTCCCTGCAGCATCTGCCGAGTAGTAAGCGATCGTATGGATGCCTTCCGTTGCAATCGTTAAGGTGTTCCCTTCCACATACTTCGAACCGTCTACCGAATAGAATGTATGGGCGACGCCGCTCAGCGCATCCGTTGCGCCAAGCTTCACGGCTGCGTTATCCTTCGCCCAGCCTTGCGGCGCGTCGGATTCGGTTACCGGTGCGGTACCGTCCATTTTCACTACCACGGTCCGGGCTTCTTCCTTGTTGCCTGCCGCATCGATCGAGTAGAAGGAAATATGATGAATCCCTTCTTGGTCTACCGTAACCGAAGTGCCTTCCACCTCAGCCGTACCGTCAACCGAATAGAACGTATGGGCGACGCCGCTGTGCGCGTCGGAGGCTTTCAGGTTGATCGTGACGGCTTTATTGACCCAGCCTTCCGGCGCGTCGGAGGTCGTCACAGGAGCCGTATGATCGATCTTCACTTCTACGGTGCGGGTCTTTTCCTTGTTGCCTGAGTGATCCACCGAGTAGAACGAAATTTCATGAATGCCTTCTTGATCCAGGCTTACGGATGTTCCTTCCGTAAATGTCGAGCCGTTCACCGAGAAGAACGTTTGATCCACTCCGCTATGCGCGTCGGATGCACGGAATGCCACGTTCACCGTTTCTTTCTGCCAGCCCGCGGGAGCGTTGGACTCCGTGACCGGAGCGGTGCGGTCCGACTTCACTTCGACGGTTTGCGCTTGCTCTTTGTTGCCCGCCGCATCAACAGAGTAGAACGATACTTTTTGAATGCCTTCTTCTGTCACCGTGACGGTATTCCCTTCAACGTATGCGGCTCCGTTAATGGAGTAGTAAGTTTTCGCCGCGCCGCTGAGTTCGTCGGTTGCATTCAGCACCAGCACCGGGGATATCGCCCAGTCCGAAGGTGCTTTGGCTTGCGTTACCGGTGCGGTCTTGTCCACTTTGACGTAGATCGTTTGCGCCGTTTCCCGGTTGCCCACTTTGTCTACGGAGTAGAAGGAGATTTTGGTCGTGCCCTCTTCTTCTACGCGAATGGAGTTACCCTCCGCATAAGCACCGTCGTTCACCGAGTAATACGTACTTTTGACGCCCGTTATATCGTCGGTGGCCGTCAGGGTGACCGTCTGCGGCTCATTCGACCATCCGGCAGGCGCGACGGCGGTTGTAACCGGCGGCTTCGTGTCGATGATCAGTTTGGCCAGCACGACATTCGACGGTTCCGATTCACCGAACGAGTTACTGTAGGATGTGACGTAGTATTCATGATCGGCATAAGGCAAATTTGTCAGGGTGTACGACAAGTTATTGATGTTCGCCGCCACAAGAACAGGCTTTCCGTCCACCAGCTCATAGAGGTTATAGCCGTTGGCGTAGGTAACGAAGTCCCAATATACGAGAGCGCTCGTATCGCCGGTCAACTTCAAGTTGGCCACCGGCGGCTGCATGATCGGATAGATGATGGTTTCGCTGTATACATCAGACGGCGCAGACTCGCCAAAGCGTGTATTGTACGTCGTCACCACATAACGGTGAGTATCTTCGCTCAGGTTGTACACCTTGTAGGTCAGCGCGGTTCCTTTGTACAGCAGCTGGCGGGTGTCGCCCGTCACTTCATAAAGACGATATTCGTTCGCCCATGCCGCACTCGGCCAAGTAAACGTGATGTTGTTGGCATTAAATACGCTGCCTTTCAGCGCAGGCGGCAGCAGCACCGGCCACTTCAGGTTGAAGCTGATGACCGCAGCCTCCGGCGATTCTCCGAAACGGTCGCTGTACGAGTGAACCTCAAGCCGGTAGTCGCCTTCCGGCATATTGGTGTAGGTAAGATTTAATTGCGTCTGTGTCTTTTTCAGCACCTTCTGGCCGTCGACTACCTGGTAGATTCTATAGTTCGTCGCGTAGGATGAGGCCGACCATTTCAAGGTGAAGTCGTTGCCGTTCGCCAGCGTGTAAGCGGGTCCCGCCGGTGCTTGCATGACCGGGAAAACGATAATTACGCCAATTTGGCTGCCTTGCTCCGATTCCCCGAAACGATCGCTGAAAGAATGAACCTCGAATTGATAGTCGCCTTCCGGCATATTGACGAAAGCCGCGGATGTGGTCGTGACCGTTTTGAGAAGCACGGGCTCGCCGTCCACGATGTTGTACACCTTGTAGGCTGTAGCGTAAGTTGCCGCTGTCCATCTCAAAGTGATGTCATTGCCGTTCGTGATCGTCTGCGTCAAATTCGCCGGCGGCTGCATCGTATATTCCGCCAAAGTGAACGAGATCGTGCTGCCGAGCGGCGATTCCCCGAAACGGTCGCTGTAGGAATGCACCCGATATTCGTATGGACCGAACGGCATTTTGGCGAAAGTGACGGAAACTGCTGATCCGGTGAGTGTCTTCACCAATACCGGCTGTCCATCCACGATTTGATAGACTTTGTAGCCCGTCGCGTAAGTAACGGCATTCCAATTCAACGTAATGTCGTTGCCGTTCGCAATCGACTTCGTCAAATTTGCCGGAGCTTGCATGACCGGGAACGTCAACGTAAACGAGACCTGGCTGCCTTCCGGGGACTCGCCGAATCGAGTGCTTACGGAATGTACGACGTAAGTATGTTCGCCGGCCGGTTGATTGGTGAGGGTGACCGATAGACTCGTCGTTGTTGTTTTCAGAATTTCCTGTCCGTTCACAAGCTCGTACACTTTAAAGCTGTTCACATTAGGAACGGTGGCCCAAGTCAGCACGACATCGTTACCGTTCTGAATTTTGTAAGCGAAGCTGCCCGGCGCCGCCATTACCGGGAATACGAGCGGGAACGCGACATAAGCGCCTTCCGGCGATTCGCCCAACTGAGCGGAAACGGAACGGATGACGAACTCATAGTCACCGGCCGCTTGGTTCGTGTAAGAAACGTTGGTCGTGGTCACCGTACTCTTGAGCACTTCTTGTCCGTTCACAATTTGATAAACTTTATAACTCGTCGCGTACGGCGCAGCGGTCCACTGCAGCTTCACGTCATTGCCGTTCGTGATGGTATAGGTCGGATTTGCCGGCGGTTCCATCACCTGTCCGTCTAGCGTAAATGTCAGCAGAGATCCTTCCGGGGACTCTCCGAAACGCGTCGATACGGAATGAACTTCATAGGTATACGCTCCCGGCGTCATGGACGAGTAGGTAACTGTCGTTGCGGACACGGTGCTTTTCAGCACTTTTTGCCCGTTGACGATCTGGTACACCTTATAGCTTGTCGCGTAATCCGAAGTCGTCCAGTTTAAGCTGAAAGAGGTTGCGCTTATCATTTTTTGTGTCACATCCGCCGGCGGCTTCATCACAGGAGGAACGAGCGTGAACGCAACCTGACTGCCATCCGCGGATTCGCCGAACTTGGTGGAGTTGGAAGTTACGATATAGGTGTAGTCCCCCGCCGGTTGGTTGGCAAACGTAACGGTCGCAGCGGATACGGTGCTTTTGAGCGTCTTGACGCCGTTCACCAGCTGGTACACTTTATAGTTGTTGGCGTTGGCCGCCGCCGTCCATGTCAGTACGATGTCGTTGCCGTTCACAAGCTTATATGAGAGATCCGTCGGCGGAGCCATCGTGACGGCGCCGATCGAGAAGGATACCGGGGTGCCTTCGGCTGACTCGCCGAAACGATCACTGTAGGAGCGAATCTCGTACGTATAGTCGCCTGCAGGATGGTTCGTCAAAGTGGTCGTGAGTCCGGTAACCGTGCTTTTCAGAACCGGCTGCCCGTCCACCAGCTGATAAAGCTTGTAGCTGTTCGCGTTGGTTGAAGCTGTCCAAGTGAAGACGACGTCGTTCAAATTTTGCACTTTGTACGTGAAGCTGGCGGGCGGGGTCATCGTCACGGAGCTTACCGTCACGTTAATCCGGCTGCCTTCAGCCGACTCACCGAACCTGTCGCTGTAGGAATGCACTTCGTACGTGTAATCGCCGGCCGGCTGCTTGTTGTAAGTTACCGAAGTGGAAGCTGCGGTGCCTTTCAATACTTTCTCGCCGTCGACAATTTGATAGACGTTGTAGCCTTTGGCGTAGGTCACCGCGTTCCATTTCAAGGTGAGATCGTTGGTGTTGGCGATCGAAAATGTAAGGCCTGACGGAGCCGTCATGACCGGCGTCACGACCGTCACTTCTGTCGAAGGCGAGAGCGGTGATTCTCCATACAGGGAGTTGACCGCGGAAACGGCGTAAATATAATTGCCGGCTGCGGCGTTGACTACCGAGTAGGTTTTGGCTGCCGTCGTTCCTGCCAGTGTAGGCTGGCCGTCTGCGGAAATTTGAAATACCTTGTACGTTTCCGCGTAAGCGGATGCCGCCCAATTGAGTACAATATCATTCCCGTTATGAATGCTGGAGGTTAAAGTTGCCGGCGCACTCATGGAAGGATATACGATGTTTACGCTTACCGGTGCGCACGGCCCGGATTCTCCGTCCGGCCCCAGCGTTGAGACGACATATGTATACGATCCTTCCGGAAGATTATTGATGGCGTAAGCGGCCGTCTTGGACGTGCCCAGCAGCGTCATTTGCCCTTCCGTGATTCCGTACACGTTATAACCGGAAGCTCCATATACGTCGCTCCAGGTCAGTTTCACATCATCCGGCGTCACAAGCTGAGCCGCCAAATTACTTGGCGGAAGCATGGTGCTGCTCGTGGCCGCGAATGCGGACACTCCGGACAATAACAATTGCAAAACAAGCATAAGAGAGAGTACAAACGAGAACTTAGCGGCTGCACGCTTCTTCATCCTGCAATCCTTCCTTCCTTGAATGAAATGTGTAGACAACAAAAAATGAGCCCTCTACAAGGCTCATAGACAAAAGACCTATGATTCCTTGTGGCAACCGGCTGCCATCCAGCGTCTGCGACGTGGGTCAGGCCCTTGGCTTTGCGTCTCACGGTTTCCCGTGATTTGCCTTTTTCACTTGGGATATTCGTACTATGAAACTATCATAAGATGTACTTGAAAAAAATGGTATAGGGCTGAAGACCCATCGAAAGAAATCTTTTTGAACGTCCGGGTTTCTCGCGCCAACTTCTTATTGAAGCAACCCGGACTTTCTGAGCCAGTCTTCCGCGACATTCCTGGCTTGCTTTCCTTCAAGATCCACTTGTCCGTTCAAGATGGACATCGTTTGGTCATCGATTTTGCCGGCCAGCAGGTTCAAGACTTCACGCAGCTCGGGATGAGCCTGCAGTGTGTCCATTCGAATGACCGCTGCCGCAAAATAAGGCGGAAAAAACCGTTTATCGTCCTTCAGCACCTGCAGCTTGAACGCGGCGATGCGTCCATCCGTGGCAAAGGCATCGTTGACGTCAGTTGTACCTTCTTTTACCGCGCCGTAAGTTAAACCGGGATCCAATCCCTTCAGGCTTTTGAATCTCATCGGGTAAACCTGTGCCAAACCTTTAAATCCGTCGGTCCGCTCCAAAAATTCATGGGTAGCCCCGAGAATCAAGTTCGGAGATTGCGCGGCTAAATCCGAAAAAGTACGAATCCCCAAACCATCCGCCCTATCTTTCCTCATGGCGAGCGTGTAGGTGTTGTTAAATCCGATCGGCTTCATCCAGGTGACGCCAAAATCCTTCTCATACCGGGCTTTGACCCGGTTATAGGTTTCTTCCGGTTTGCCGACGACGGGTTTTTGTTTCAAAACCGCCGTCCATCCGGTCCCGGTATATTCCGGGTAAATGTCGATATCGCCCTTAGTCAGCGCGCTGTGCGTCACTTCCGTACCACCCAAAAACGGCTTTCGTACGACCTTTAAGTCGGTTTTGGCTTCAATCAGGGAGGCCATCATGTGCACGAGGATTTCTTGTTCGGTGAAATTTTTTCCCCCGATGACAATGGAATCGGAACGGGACTGCAAAAACCTGGCAGCGATCCCGACGACGAGAGCGAGCACCAGAACCAATACGACGGCGATTTCGAATCTTCTTCTGAACTTGGAGACAGCTTTTCCCGGTTTGCGGATTCCTATCGGCGTAACGGCGCTCTCCATGCGCGAAAGAAGGAAGTCGAACAGTAAGGCAAGCAGCGCTGAGGGAATCGTACCCGCCAAAATCAGTTGCGTATTCACCGTGGATATTCCCCGGAAAATTAAGTCCCCCAGGCCTCCCGCCCCGACCAGAGAAGCCAGTGTCGCCACACCGATCAGCATGACGGTGGCGGTTCGGATTCCCGCCATAATGACGCTCATGGCCAGTGGCAGTTCGATTTTGGTCATGACTTGGAAACTCGTCATCCCCATGCCTACGCCTGATTCCTTGATCGGCTTCCCCACGTTCATGATGCCCGTGTACGTATTGCGGAGTATCGGCAGCAGGGCATAGACGGTTAAGGCGACAACGGCCGGAACCATGCCGATCCCGAGCAGCGGAATCATAAATCCGAGCAGCGCCAAACTGGGGATCGTCTGGAACAGGGAAGCGATTCCGATCACCGGTGCAGCCAGGCGCGGCATGCGCGTGAGAAGCAGACCGGTCGGGATGGAGATCACGATCGCGATCAACAAGGCGATAAATGATATTTGGATATGCTCGAGCGTCGCACGAATTATGTCGTCTTGCCTGCCTGCGATTACGTCCCACAAATTCATGGCGGCCTCCGAATCAAATCTGTTTGAGCAGGGCGTCGATTAAGCTGGAGTTGGTCACCAGCCCGGCTAATTGTCCGTTGGGGTGTATGACGGGAATGCTGTTTAATCCGTGTTGTTTCATGACGTCGACAGCCTCTCCCACAGCGGTGCCGACCGGAATGACGGGAACATCGGTTTTCATGATCTCTTCCAGCGACAGCTCTTCCTGGCGGTAAAATTGTTCCAGCAATTCTTTGGTGACGATGCCTTTGAACATGCGGTTCCGGTCCGTGACGAGCAGCGTGGTCACTCTGTGGCGTCTCATGAGCTGTGCGCCATGAGCAAGCCCGCGCCACAAGTACACCGTTACCGGATTGGTGAGCATCACGTCTTCGACCGAGATGTTTTCCGACTCCTGCAGCCGATTTTCTCCGATGAACGTGCGGACAAAGTCATTTTTGGGCCTGCGGATGATACGGTCCGGTGTGTCCGCTTGAATGATTTCCCCGGCTTTCATGAGCACGATGCGATCGGCAATTTTCAGCGCTTCATCCATGTCATGGGACACGAACACGATCGTCTTTTTTACTTCCTCCTGCAGACGGATCAATTCGTCCTGAAGCTGCTCGCGGCTGATCGGGTCCAGAGCGCTGAACGGCTCGTCCATCAAAATAATCGACGGTTCCGCGGCCATTGCGCGAATCACCCCGACCCTCTGCTGCTGCCCGCCGCTTAATTCGAACGGATACCGGTCCCGGTAATGGTCGGGATTCAGTCCGACCATGTCCAGCAGCTCATCCACTCTTTTTTCGTAATGTTCTTTCGGCATGCCCTTCAGGCGCGGAACAATCGAGACGTTGTCCTTGATTTTCATATGCGGGAAGAGACCGATGTGCTGGATCACATAGCCGATATTTCTTCTGAGTTCCACGGGATTCAGCCGGGAAATGTCCTGTCCGTCGATCAGAATCTGGCCTGAAGTCGGCTCGATGAGCCGATTGATCATTTTCATGGTCGTAGATTTGCCGCAGCCACTCGGTCCGATCAAAGTGACCAGTTCGCCGTCCTTGATCTCGAGATTGATCCCCTTTAACACCATCGTACGTTCGTTATATCGCTTCGTGACATTAATAAACTGGATCATGGAACACACCTCGTTGGGTCCAGTTTGTGCTCGGTTGGACCGCTTGCGGCTATTCTGCCCAAATTACTCAGCCTAAAATACAAAGAGGCCATTATCCGAAGATAATGACCTCTTTCATTCTCGTGTGTGCGGTATGAATTACGATTGAAATTCCCGAATGTGTTGTTCCAGCGCGACAGCCGTCTCGTGCAGCTGTTCCATTACACTCTGGATGTTCTCCGTGGAAGCAAGCAATTCCTCGATGACCGCCGCCGCATTGTCCGTTTCGGCGAATGAGAAGCGGATCCGGCCGGTCATACGCTCCATGTGCTCCCGGCTGTCCAAGGAACGGCTGGCGATCGTGCCGATCTCCTGCGAGACGGATTGCACCGATTCCGCTACCTGTCCAGTCAGCCGGTGAATGTTGTCCAGCATGCGGGAGGTTTGTCCGATCAATTGAATGCCCACCGCCACTTCCTCGGATTCCTGATCGAGCAGCCGGGTGGATTTGGAGCTGTCTTGCTCGATAGCTTCTAAAATATCGGATATTTTCGCGATGGCGCCATGCGATTGGTCGGCCAGCTTGCGGATTTCCGTGGACACCACGACGAACCCCCGGCCGTTCTCGCCTGCGCGCGTCGCCTCAATGGCGGCATTTAACGCGAGCAAGTTGGTCTGGGAAGCGATAAGTGTGATGACTCCCATGATTTCGCCGATCGCTTGCATCCGCTCATTCAACACATGGACCGTCGATTGAGAAGCGGATACGCTTTTTTGAATTTGGTTCATTTGCGCGACAACTTCTTGCAGCGCCTTTCGGCCTGCTTCCGCTTCGGCGGTCATTTGGGCGGCGGTGTCCGAGACAGCGCCCGTTTTATCCGCGATATCCGTAACCAGGTGGTGAATGCCGCTCACCGACTCCTGTACCGAATCCATGTCCTGTGCTTGCGTATGGTTCTCTCCCGCGGTTTGTTGAATGGATGCGGCAACCTGTTGCAGTGCGGCCGTATTTTCCCTCGTCGTCACTTTGAGCGATTCCGACAACGTGGACACCTGCTCGGACGTGCGGTTGGCTTCGGCCATCACGTTGCCCAAGTTGTCCGTCAACCGGTTCACCGACTCGCCGATCGGCCCCAGCATGCCGATTCGCGAAATGTCCAATTGATGGCTCAAATCTCCATCCGCCATACGCCGTATATGCTGAATGATGCTGTTCATAGGAGAAACGAATCGCCTGTAATTTAAATAACCGATCAGCACCCCGAGCAGCGCTCCTGCAACAGCCATCGTCCCCACACCCGGCCAAAAGCCGGAATTCTCAGGCTTGATCCCATTGGCATACAGCAAACCCGCGGCCAGTACTCCCGCTCCGATCACGGCGGGAATAACGGTGCGGCTCAAATAACGTGGAAGAGAAACAGCTTTCGCTTCGTTCGCGGTCGACATTTCAGAGCAGCCCCCGATAATTGGATAAAATGAGACAATACTTCAATGTATTCGCCTTAAAATGCTATTTTCCTTGTACAAAAATCGTGAAAACAATGGAAAAATCGCTATAGACAACGATCCGATTCCCCATTAAGATAAAATCAATCGTTGAAATAAATTACAATGATGAATCAAATTTCAGCGAATGGGAGACGGAGGCTGCAAATATGGAAATGGAAAGACAAGGCGTGTTCGCAACGGCGAATGTGGAAAGGCCGGTTTGGACGAACGCAAGGTTCCTCATTTTGTGGCTGGGCTCCGGTCTCACCAGTCTCGCATTTTCGGTCTATCTGCTCACCGAGGCTTGGTTCGTCGTGCAAAAACTGGACCGCGAATCGTGGCTGGGCGTCGTCATGATGGTGACTACAATACCAAGGGTTTTGCTCATGACGTTCGGCGGAGTGGCGGCGGATCGGATTCCAAGGTCAACCATCCTATCCCTCGTCAATGTTAGTCGCGGGATCATGATTTTTGCACTGGTGGCGCTCCTTTCGTATCATTCCTTATCCATTTGGGGTCTGCTGGTGTTTGCTCTGATTTTCGGCGTGCTGGACGCATTCTTCTGGCCGGCCAACGGTTCTCTGCTCCCGCAAATCATTGGGAAAAATCAGCTTGTCCGCGGAAATTCCATTATTCAAACGACGAATCAGCTGTGCTTCCTTCTCGGGCCGGCGCTCGCGGGACTTCTTTTGAAATTCGTGTCGTTCGAAGTCTCTTTCGCCGTCAGCGCTCTTTTCCTCCTGCTCGCCGGTGTGACCATCCGATTCCTGCGCGAAGAACGCCTTGCTGCTGCCGGCGAGAAGCAAAAGTTTATGAAGGAACTAAAAGACGGAATTACTTATGTTAAGAGCTTCAGCTTTTTGCTGATCTTGATGGGCGTGTCCATTATTATCAACCTGCTGTTTGCAGGCCCCCTCAACGCCGGCATGCCGGTTTTGGTGAAGCATTCGTTACACGGCGATGTACTTGCCCTCAGTTATCTTGAATCTTCCATTGCCGTGGGCATGATGGCAGGATCGATTCTCTCGGGAATTCTCAATCTCAAAAGGAAGAGAGCACTGATTGCCATGGGGTTGATTCTGTTGCTGGGTGCAGCCACTGCGTTGTTGAGTCAGATTACCGCAGTGTGGCAAGGAATCGTCTTGATGTTTGCGATCGGTTTTTTCGTGTCTTTCAGTAATATTTTGACTTCTGCTCTCATCCAACAAATGGTGCGGACGGATATGATGGGACGTGTACAAGGCGTTTTGTCCACCGCATCCATGGGTTTTATCCCCCTCTCCTACGCGCTGGTATCCATTTTGTTATCTGCGGGCATCCCGATTCCCACGCTCATGCTCGTTTCCTCTGTCGTCATGGTGCTGTTTGTCGTGTCCATCATGGCCAAAGTTAAGGTTATCTGGACCACAGACTGATTGCCGGAGGTATGCTGTCATTGTTGGATGTGTGCTATGCTTGAATAAGAGCCGTTTTAGGCAGGAGGCATTCGATACATGAAACGGAAGACCAGCACCATGGAGCTGTTGAAAATTCTTTCGGACCCGCGCCGCAGCCGGATCCTTCATTTGGCTTCCGATAAACCCGTCACCGTGAAAATACTCGCGGAGCAATTAGGCGAAGATCCACTGCGGCTGTATTATCATGTGAAGAAGATGGTCAAGGCAGAGCTTTTGGAAGTGAAGGAAACGCGCCAGCACGGCAACTTGACTGAGCATTACTATCAGGCTGCCGATTTGGACGGCGTGATTTATAAAGGCAACATCGAGGAGCAAGCGGAGCATCTGGAAACGACGGTTGCCCTCATTCACCGGCGATTGGATCCCGGGTTACGGCTTATTCAAAAAGGATTGGAGAAAGTCCGTGAGGAAAAAGCGAAAGGAGGCAGGATCGATCTAAATCCGTACCACGTCGATTTCATCAGTTCCACAAGCCGCAAGACCGGCCGGGAATGGCGGGAGTCTCTGGGTGCTCTCATTCAAAAGATGAACAAATCCGAGGAGTCTGTCGATTTGTTTGAGAGCGACGATCGGGACGAAGTCGAAGGAACCTACCAATATGTACTGATCAGTTACCGAATTGAAGATGCGGAAGAGCTGGGTTTGGTGGATCCGTCGGAAGTGGATTTGGAAGAGGACTAAACGCCGCTTGTAAATATGGCATGCCTCCGATATACTGGTTCCAAATACGACTAATATGCCGATGAAGAGCATCCAACTCGGAGGCGTTTTCGTCAAGGAGCACTCGAATCTCCCTAAGTTAACCGGCACCGCCCGTTACCGCGGAACGAAAGTGGATGGAACGCTCCGGCTGTTCCGTCAATTTGGGTGGCACCGCGAGAATGAAGCGCTCCTCGTCCCATTGGGATGAGGGCGCTTTTTGTATTTTATTCTCAAAGGAGCGCGGTAGCATGTTAGACATCAAGAGGATCAGGCAAAATCAGGAGCTGATTCAAACGACGGCGGATCTGAAAGGAATTCCGTTATCCGTAGCGGAATTGGTTGAGCTCGATGAGGAAAGGCGGCTTCTCCTTAAGCAAGTGGAGGGATATCGCCAAGAACGGAACCGGTTATCTCAACAGATCAGCCGGCTGTTCCAAGAGGGTAACCTGCAGGACGCCGAAAATGGGAAACGGCAAGTATCGCAACTCAAAACGGAAATGGAGCAGTTGGAAAAAACGCTGCGGGAAGTCGAAAAGGTTTTTACACAGCTGATGATGCGGGTGCCGAATATCGTATCCCCTGACACGCCTGTCGGACGTTCGGATGAAGACAATGTGGAGCTGCGCAGGGTTGGAGAGGTTCCGGCTTTCTCATTCGAACCGAGGGATCATGTGGCGCTGGGCGAGCTTCACCGTTTGATCGATCTACCGCGGGGTGTGAAAACCGCCGGAAGCCGGAACTATTATTTGAACGGTATAGGGGCTTTACTCCATCGGGCGGTGCAGCAGCTTGCCTTGGATATGCTGCTCAGCCGGGGATTCCATCTGCTCGACGTGCCATTAATGGTCCGAACGGAGTCGATGCTGGGTACCGGCTATTTCCCAACCGGCGAGGACCAGACGTATCGGCTGACGGAAGGAGATCGGTGGCTTGTCGGCACGTCGGAGGTTCCGCTTGTTTCGTATTACAGCAACGAGATCGTGGACGTGACGGAACCGATTAAGCTGGCCGCAGCGTCGCTGTGTTTCCGCAATGAGGTAGGGTCCGCCGGCAAAGATGTTCACGGCCTGTATCGGGTTCACCAGTTCGCGAAGGTCGAGCAGGTGATCATTTGCGAGGACAATATAGAAATGGCGGAGCGGATGCTGAAAGAGATTACCGAAAACGCGGAGCAGCTGCTTCAACTGCTGGAGTTGCCGTACCGAGTGATGGCCGTATGCATAGGCGATATGTCACAAAAAACTTACAAACAATACGACATCGAAACCTGGATGCCAAGCCGGCAAGCCTATGGCGAAACCCATTCGTCTTCCCTTCTGCTCGATTTCCAAGCAAGACGCTCCAATATCCGGTTCAAAGATGCGGCTGGCCGGTTGAAGTATTGCTATACTTTGAACAATACGGCGGTCGCTTCGCCGCGGATTTTGATTCCTCTGCTGGAGAACCATCAGCGGGAAGACGGCTCGATCCGCATCCCGAGCGCATTGCGTCCTTATTTGGGCGGTGTGGAAGAGATTGCTTTGCCTGCTGTTTGAGAGCTATCAAGGAAAAGCCCCGATTTTTTAATTTTATCGGGGCTTTTGAATTTGGATAAGTTGCGTGATGTCGGCAACTCTCTTACTTCATTTTGCCAAATTACAGCGCAGGTTTTCGACGTGGAATGTTCTGTAGTTACATTTTGCCAAACTGCACAGCGGTTTTCTCTTGGCGCCGCCGGATTAGCGTGCTGTAATTAGGCGAAATGCAGTTGCAGAGCAGTATGTCGCGAACGTCCCCTCTCTAGTTTGGCAAAATGAAACTGGGGGTTGGCCAACTCCAGTTCTTCAGAAAAACTCGTCCATCAGCTGATAATACGACACCTTGGACTCGTCCAACTGTGTGATGCCGTAGACGTCAAGAAACGTCGCGACATACTCTTCGCCGAAATTGTACCGGATGCTTCGGACTGCGAGCGCGATGTCTTGATAGCGGTCCGCGACGCCCGCTCTTCCCCAATCGATGAATCCGCTGAGCCGGCCGTCCTGCAGGATGACGTTCGGCAGGCAATAGTCGCCGTGCGTAAACACGAGATCCTCATCCGCAGGCTTTTCCCGGATCAATTCCTGGAACAGCTGCTCCGCCGTACACCCTTCCCTGATCTCATCAAAATCATCTTCGTCGACGAGCCGGTTTTCCACTCTTTTTCCCGCCTCGCCGATTTTTCGCTCCAGCCGCTGATCGAACGGACAGTTACGGATGTCCACTTCATGTATCGCTCTTAGCCCTGCCGCCAATTCCCTCATCAACTGCGGAAGCATCGATTCGTACAAACGGTGAGACGCATCCAGACCGGGAATTTCGGACATCAGCAAATACTCGTTCGACCCGTCATCTTCATAATAGAGAATCTCGGGCACTGGGAGTTTCCCTTGCAGCCATTCCATCCTTTCTTTCTCCTGCCGCAATGTTTCGACCGAACCCACTGGAAGTACCTTTAAGTACCGATTGCCGGCGGCTCCTGTCAAAAGGAACGTATTTGCTTCGGAATAACCGATCGTAATTCGCTTCCATTCCAAACCCTCCGTTAACCGACTCAATCCTTCGCTCACCTGAGGTTTCTGCATACCGGGTTCCCCACCTTCCAATCCGGAGACGTTGTTTTCGTTCTTTGCCGATCCTGAGCAATGGGTTCGATGGATGGGACGCCATGTCCTGCTTATAGAGCAGACAGATCAACAGCTAAACGCGTGAGGAACGAAAAAACCACTCCGGTCAGGAGTGGTTCATTCATCGGTTACGCGTGTTTCACCGCTTCAGCACCATTCAGGATCAGTTTGTAGCTGATGTCTGCTTTCAGAGAGTCCGATACGGCGCAATACTTATTGCTGCCCATCTCGATCGCTTTCCAGATCCGGTAGTCGGGAATATCCCCGTCGACCCGGAACGTCAGCTCGATGGCCGTGAAACCGGTCGGCGTCTCCTGTTTGCGTGTTCCGTCCGCCTCAATCTCCATCCGCTGGATGGAACCGAGGTACCTGTCCAAAATCATCGTGACGTCAATTCCGATGCAACCCGCCAGACCCGCCAAAATGAGTTCCATCGGGGTCGCGCCCTTGCCGTCTCCGCCGTAAGCGGGAGTTGCATCCATGCCGACCGGATAGCCGGAATCGCCGACGGAAGTGAATACCCGTTTACCCTGCCATGTCGTCATCACTTTCATTCCTTATCCCCTCTTTCCCCGGTAA
Organism: Cohnella pontilimi; assembly: GCF_005049045.1. Taxonomy (GTDB): domain Bacteria; phylum Bacillota; class Bacilli; order Paenibacillales; family Paenibacillaceae; genus Cohnella; species Cohnella pontilimi. The sequence goes on along the minus strand of NZ_SUPK01000005.1, from coordinate 124,518 downwards.
TTTGATTGAGAAATCTACGCGCTCTTTCGGTTTGCGGCGATTGGAAAAAGCTTGCCGGCTCCCCCTGCTCCACGATCACTCCGCCGTCCATGAACACGACGCGATTCGCGACTTGACGGGCAAACTTCATCTCGTGGGTCACGACCACCATCGTCATGCCTTCACCCGCCAGCTCCCGCATCACATCGAGCACTTCGCCGACCAGCTCCGGATCGAGCGCCGAGGTTGGCTCATCGAACAGCATGACCGCCGGCTCCATGGCCAGCGCGCGCGCAATGGCCACCCGCTGCTGCTGGCCGCCGGACAGCCGCGATGGATAGGCGTCACGCTTTTCGGCCAAGCCGACCCGTTTCAGCAGCCGCTCGCCCGCCGCCACAGCATCCGCTTTCGGCATTCTCTTCACAATGAGCAGCGATTCAATGACGTTTTCCAGCGCCGTTTTGTGCGGGTACAAATTGAACTGCTGGAACACCATGCCGGTTTGCCGCCGGATTTCCCGAAACCGGGCGTTCTTCTCCCTGTGGGACATGGCGGAATCCACATCCACTCCGTTCACCGTAAGCGATCCCCCGCTTAACTCCTCGAGCCCGTTCAAACAGCGCAGCAATGTACTTTTGCCCGATCCGCTCGGCCCCAGCAGCACGACAATTTCAGTTTTATCCACCTGGAAATCGATACTTCTCAACACTTCATGGTTATGGAACGATTTAGACAGTCCTGTCGTTCGAATCATCATCCCGAATCACGCCCCCGCCTCAATAAGCTTTGGACAGCCGTTTCTCGACCGCATGGAGCACGATCGAGAACAGGGTGCTCATCACCCAATACATCGCGGCAATCCCGATATAAAAAGGGGTGTACTTGTAATATTGCGCGATTAACAATTGGGCGGATCGGAGCAGCTCGGTAACGGCGATCGTCGAAACGAGCGAAGTCTCCTTCAGCATGCCGATGAACGTGTTGCCCATCGGGGCTATCGCCACTCGGGCGGCCTGCGGGAAGATGATCCTTCGATAGGCTTGCCAAGTGGTCATCCCCGCCGCATAGGCGGCTTCCATCTGCCCTTTCGGAACGGACAAAATCGCTCCGCGGAAAGTTTCGGACAAATACGCGCCGACGTTGATGCTTAGCGCCAAATAGGCTGCGGTCAACGAGCCCAGCCTGAGTCCGTAATCCGCCAGTCCGAAATAAACGAAGAAAATCTGGACCAAAACCGGCGTTCCCCGGATGACCGATACGTAGAAACGCGCGATCCAACGCACCGGACGGATACCGCTTATTCTGGCAAGCGCCACAATCATCCCGATCAACACGCCGAAAATCATCGAGACCAAGGTAATCTGCAGCGTATATCGGGCCCCGCGCAGCAAAAACTCCGCATTATCCCATACCAGTTGCATAAGAGCTGATTTCCCTTCTGCGAAAATGCAAGGCCATGACAACATAACCGTCATGACCTTCATCCAACCCCGCTTTATTATTCTTTGGGAGGCTCCTCGCCAAACCATTTTTTAAATATCGTGTTGTACGTGCCGTCCGCCTTGATGTCCGTCAACGCTTGATCCAATGCGGCCAGGAATTGCGGATTGTTTTTCTTCACAGCGATGCCCGCTCTGTCCGCTTTGATCGGCTCTCCGACCGCTTTGATTTTAAAGCCGTTTTTGTCCACGATCGGTTTGAGGGCGTACATATTGTTGATGGTGGCGTCGATCCGGCCGGTATTCAAATCCGCCAGCGAAGTAATGACGTCGTCATAGGTTTTGATTTCGAAGCTGCCGACCTTCGGGAGAACTTCTTTGCGAAGGTAAGCTTCGTCGTTCGTGCCGAGGCCTACGCCGATCTTTTGGCCTTTAAAATCTTCGAGCTTCGTAATCGAATTGTTATTCGCACCGACAATGATTTTAACGGAGTTGGTGATATACGGCTGCGTGAAGTCGATTTGCGCCTTGCGCTCATCCGTAATCGTCACTTGGCTGATAATGACGTCGATATTGCCCGCTTGCAGGCTCGGAATCAGTCCGGAGAAGTCCTGAGGCGCGAATTCGGCTTTCACGCCAAGCCGTTTGGCCACTTCTTTGGCGATATCCGCGTCGAAACCGTCGATCTCTTGCTTGTCGTTGAGGAAGTTGTACGGCGCATAAGTGCCCATGAGACCCACTTTTAATACACCGGAGCTTTTCACTTGATCCGGCAGATCGGCTGCCGGCGCGGAGGCGCCGCCGGCCGAGGCCGAAGGGGAAGCGCCTTGATCTTCGGCCCTCTTGCCGCAGCCAGCGATCGCAAGCGTGAGCAGCAGGATGGCGGTTAAAGTAAGGATCAGTGATTTCTTCGAGCTTTTCAGCATGTTGATCTCCCCTGTTTCTTTATTAGATATTAGTGTCCGGCGATGCCGATTCAATGCCTCGGTTAAATGCCGAGCAGACCGAAAAATTCGAATCTTGCGGTCTCCGCCGCCAGCTGCGCCGCGGTACGATTCTCAAACCCATTGCCGGGTACCGCAGAGCCAACCAGCCATCGTAAAATGATACCTTCGATCAAACTCATCAGAATGGCCGCCCGCATATGCGCGTCAATCGTGGACGGCAGCATTCGTAATTCGACCGCCCTCTTGATATTTTGCACAAACGCGTTTTCCATAGCCGCGCGGGTTTGTCCGATCGCCAGCCGGATGGGCTCGCTGGCCGACCAGCCGCCCAGCAGCAGCTCCATCAAGTGGCGGTTGGCTTCGGCGAACTCGAACAAATTCCGAAGCAGTGCCTCCGACGCCTCCACCATATCCGCAACGGTTCCCATATGCTTTCGATAACCTTGCGCAATAACGTCGAGCAGCTGCCCGCGTCCCTCCGCTATCATTTCAAGAGCAATGGCTTCCTTGCTCGGAAAATACCAGTAAAACGTGCCCTGTGACACTCCGGCTTCCGCGACGATATCGGAAATTTTGGTCGTGTGGTAACCGTCCCTGGCGAAGCGCCTGAGGGCGACTTCCATCAAAACCTTCCGTCGGTCGCTGCCGTACTCCTGCTCTTGCGAGGACTTCTTTCTAAGTATTGGTCCCACCCCTTGATTGACTCGTCAGTCAGTTGCATTTATTAATCCTAGTGATTTACTCGACATTTGTCAATGCCGCTCCTCAAGAACGTCAATAAATAGAAAAAAACCGCGTTGCCGCGGCTTTTTGCGCAATTCGTGACACCAAGTAATTCCCGGAAACACGAAGTGTTGTCGAATATTATCTTATAGTACCCGGTATTACTTTGGATGACCTGGTATTGCTCTTTAAATCCACGCCTCTATATCCTCATCGTCAAACTCTTCCTCGTCCGCCGGCTCGGGTTCGTGAGCGGCCGCCGTTTCATGAGAAGCGGCCGGCGGGATCGTCGAAGCCGATGCCTGTGAAAAAGAGGGAGAGGAAGGCAAGCCGCTCCTCTCCGTCGGGATGATCGCCTGCAAATTCCGTACGCCGTTGCTTCTGATCTCATTTTCGATTAAATAACGGATAGAATCCATCAAATTGGTCTGGGTGTTGATCCATTGCATGACCAGCGGATCTTCCGACTTTTTCGTTTTGAGGCTGAAGTTGTCCCCGGGTTGTTTGATCTTTTTCATGATGCGTCTCAGGCCGGCTGAGCGGCTTTATTTTTCAGGGCTTCGTAAATTTTGCCGCGGACGAATGCATCGAGTCCCATGGCATTCATCAGGACGGCGTATTCGGCGGGAATATAGAGAAGCTGGATTTCTCGTTCGGCGCACAGCTCTTGGAGCTGCGGATATAGAATGGAGCGCATCATGATGCTGCCTCCGCCGTATACACAGATCAGGTCGATTTCGTTCCGTGCTTTGGTCAGCTGGCGTTTCACATTTTGCACGATCTGCTTCGCTTGGCTTTCCATCGGCCTCTTCAGCGTTTTCATCGCGCGTGCGTGATACTTGTGCTTCAGATTTTTGATGACGTCGCTGAAAAATTGCCGCGGGCTGTCGGGCAGATGGATGAGCCGGTTAAATTCGTCCAGCGCCTCCTCGATCGCGTAGCCGGCGCCGTGGTGGCTGCCGTGGACGAACTGCCGCAGAAACTTATTCCCCTCCGTGATCGGATACTCGGTGGAACCGTCTCCGATATCGACATGCAGGATGCGCTTGTCCTTGAAAAAGCTGCCGTTAAACTTTTTCTCGATATTGTACGTCTCGGCGAATTCTTGGAAAATGTCTCCGTCCCGCCAGTTGCCGTCCGCATCCTTCTGCAGAGTGAAAATGACCGGCGTGGCTTCGGGTACCGCTTTGACGAACGCAAACACGATCTTGACCGCAACCCGTTGGATGCCGAGGTGGACGGTCACATGATGGGAGCCGGAGGTGAACCGTCTCTCGAATTTGGCGGATGTCTCATCCGTATGCTGCGTCACCGGCAGTGCCGTAGCCATATCGACTTCGACGTCGATCCGCTCCGGAATTTTCTTTTCTTCTTCGTACCCTTTTTGAACGGCTGCCGCCGCGATTTGCGCCAATGTATTGACGACCGGCAGATCCATATCACTTTTTAAATCGATGCCGATTTGCAGATTGTCCAAAATTTCTCCGCTTTCCAGCGCGAATTTGCCGATATAGTACATACCAGGGCGCGCGGCCGGGGAATCAATGGTCACAACCAGCTGATCCTGCAAATTTTTAATGAAGCTCTCCGGGGATTGCTCTTCGCTCCACGGGAGTTGGTCCACTGTGCAATTGACGTTCGGCTGTTGAATAATTTTGCCGTCGATGATCAGGTCGTGTTCGCTGTTTCCGTTATCGTTGCCGACGTAAAAATGGAAATTCATAGGAAGGCGCCTCCTAATATGTAAAATACGCTCGGTATTACTTTGCCACACGCGGTGTTATCGGGCATCCCGCTATGTACCCAGAAAAGGGTTAACCTTTTCTCAGGATCAGTCGAATCATTGGATATCGAGGAAATTATACGTAAAAAACAGGGCCATCCCTTATGGGACGGCCTGTTTCAGATTTCGTGCAGCCATTGATCGGCTTCGTCTTTTTTACGCACGGCTTTATGTTTCTTGATCAATTTGGGCAAATGCTTGATGCCTCGAATCATGCTGCCCTTGCACATCGGACATTCCGGCGAAGGAGAGGCGGCCAGCTCCTCCCGGATCCACGCCCTGCATTCCCGGTTCCGGCAGCGCCAAATCGGTACTGGCGACGTTTCAGGTTTCTCGCTTTGCACGTCCAAGAGTTCACCACCTCCGCCGAAGTAAGATGCCCGCAGCAGCCGGCTTCGATTCTGATAATCCCGGTTTATGTTACATATCCTAAGCAAACGAACGGAGGAATGCCCGATGACGGAATCGCTGCCGAACAATTTGATGTATATGCGCTGCCTGATTGCGAATGTTGTGTTTGTCGGGCAGCCGGACGCCCATGACTGGGTGCTGGTGGACGCCGGCGTCCATACGTATGCCGATAACATTGCCAACGCGGCCAAAAAACGGTTCCGCTCCGCCCGTCCGCGAGCGATCGTACTTACGCACGCTCATTTCGATCATATCGGTTCACTGGGCAAATTGCTGGAAATGTGGGAGTCGATCCCTGTATATGCACATGAAAAAGAGCTTCCCTATGTAACGGGGAAAGCGGATTACCCCGAGCCTGACCCCTCGGTGGGCGGCGGCCTAATGGCACGGATCTCCCCTCTCTATCCGCACACGGCCATCGATATCAGCAGCCATGTACGGCCGCTTCCGCAGGACGGCAGCGTACCTGAACTGCCCGGATGGCGATGGATTCACACACCCGGCCATACAGAAGGGCACGTATCGTTTTTTCGCGATCACGACAGGGTACTCATCGCCGGCGACGCATTCATTACCGTCAAACAGGAGTCCGCGTTTGCCGTCGCCACCCAAGAAAAAGAAATTCACGGTCCGCCTGCATACTGGACGCCGGATTGGTATGAAGCGTGGGAATCCGTGAAGAAGCTGGAAGACATGAAGCCCGAAATCGCGATCACCGGCCACGGAGTGCCGATGCTCGGCGAAGAGCTGCGGCAAAGCCTCGCCCGGCTGGCTAAGGATTTCGACAAGCTCGCGATCCCCGAACAGGGACGTTACGTGCCGCAGCATTCTTGATCAGCGTGATCCAGCCTGCCTTTTTGGCAGGCCTTTTTTGAGTCGGCTTCCTTCATTTCGTATAATATTTGAATCTGGTACATAGGGAGTGGATAGACAATGGTGGAGAAAACGCGTTTGGGCGTAACGGAGTTGATCGTGAATCCGATCGGTCTCGGCACCAATGCGGTCGGCGGACATAACATTTATCCGAATCTCAGTGACGAGACCGGCAAAGAAGTGGTGCGAACCGCTTTGGAGAACGGTATCAATTTTCTGGATACGGCTTATATCTATGGTCCGGAGCATTCCGAACGGCTGATCGGCGAGGTCATCAAAGAGAGAGGGAACCGGGCGGACGTGGTAATCGCCACCAAAGGATCGCATAAACGGGTGGTTGACAAGATGGTGCACGACAACTCTCCGGCATTTCTTACCCAGTCGGTCGAGAGCAGCTTGAAACGTCTTCAGACCGATTACATCGACCTGTTTTACATCCATTTTCCGGATCAGGACACCCCGAAGGCGGAGGCCGTAGGGGCACTGAAGAGATTGAAGGACGAAGGTAAAATCCGGGCGATCGGCGTGTCCAACTTCTCCATCGACCAGCTCAAGGAAGCGAACATCCACGGGGACGTGGACGTGGTGCAGGGAGAATATAATTTATTCAAGCGCGGCGCGGAGGAGCAGCTTCTTCCTTACTGTTCGGAGAACGATATTTCGTTCGTCCCCTACTTCCCGCTGGCCTCGGGCTTACTGGGCGGGAAATATACGCCGGACACCAAATTCGACGACGGACGCGCCAAAAACCCGATGTTCCAAGGGGAGCAATTCGTACGCAACTTGTCCAAAGTCGACCAGCTTCGCGAAATCGCCGCCGCCCACGAAGCGGAGGTCGCCCACGTGGTGCTCGCGTGGTATTTGACCGTGGAAGCCATCGATGCCATCATTCCAGGCGCTAAGAAGCCGGAGCAGGTGCTGAACAACTTGAAAACGCTGCAGGTGCGGTTAACGCCGGAAGATATTCGGAAGATCGATCTTATTTTCAAAAATTGATCGCAGCGGACAGACAAGGGACTCCTCACGGAGTCCCTTTACTCATATGCTGAAGCTCATCCACCGTCGTCTGCACGATCACGCGCAGACCTTGCAGCAGCGTCTCTTGCGGCAGTGTCGGCCAATCCGGATGCTCATCGGCCATCTCCGCCGATGCCGGAAAATGCACGAAGCCCGCCATGACCGGCACATCCTTGCGACGGATGTAATCCAATATCCCATACATCGTATTATTGCAGATGAACGTTCCTGCCGTATAAGAGATCGAGGCCGGAATGCCTTGTTCCTTCAGGCGGTTGACCATTTTGCGGATGGGCAGCTTCGTCATGAGGCCGTCCGGTCCGTCCGGATTGATGGGCATATCTTGCGGTTTGGCGCCCTTGTTGTCCGGGTAAGGCGCGTCCGGCGCAATGTCCTTCAGATTGACGGCAATGCGCTCCGGCGTAATGTCTCGCCTGCCTCCCGCCAACCCGCACGAAATCACGGCATCCGGCCCGAAGTTCTCGATTTCCTTCACCAACAAATCTACACAGTCGTCGAAATACACGGGAAGCAGCACCGTTCTGATCTCCACACCCGGTATTGATTCTCTTTGAATCGACCGTATGAGTTGCTCCGTCGGATTGATCGTGCTTCCGCCGAAAGGCTCAAAGCCCGAGATCAATATTTTCATCACCGGTCCCTCCCCTCTCGAATTCGTGCATACCCCTACATGGTAACGCCGTCGGACGGGCTGATCGCCTGTGCCGGCTGCTGCTTGTTACGTGAAATTTGCTTCAGCCCGACGTTCATGACGGCGAACGCGATAATCCAGGAGACGACGGTGAGGACGATTTGCGCCAGCGGCAGGTCCGCAAAGGATCCCCATGGCAAATCCCATACGGCGTGCAAGATGACAACGATCGCAAAAATACGCAAAAACCTGCTGTCCTTGAGCATCGCCCACTCAAACGCTTGGTCCCCTTTGACCATGCATAGCGCGGCTCCCGACAAGGCTGCCCACACGATGTGGCCGCCCGGCGCCAGCACACCCCGCCAAAAAATCGTGGAGTACATCGCATGCAGATCACGATGGATGAGTACCTGGAACGCGTATCCCGCCGATTCGAAAGCGGCGAAGCCGGTGCCCACGGCCGCTCCGATCAGAAGGCCGTTCAGCACGTATGGGTATTTGCGTTCCTTCAAAAACAACAGCAGCACAAGCACCTTGGCCGCTTCCTCTACGATGCCGATGATGATGGCGCTGCCGCTGTCCGCCAAACTTTCGAAAATGAAAATCGCGGCGATCATCGACAGCACGCCGCCGACGAGCAGCATTTTCATGACTTGATACATCGAAATGTTTTGAGGGGCGTTCATTTCCCAGAAAAAGATCAAAATCGTCAGCGGTACCATGAAAGATCCGAGCGTGATGAGTCCAGGCAGCAGGTTGATGTTCTCAAACTGGCTCACGCCCAGGTAGAGGCCGAAATAAGCGACGGCGACGATCAAGAACACGCGTGCAAACAGCCAAGGTTTCGGCCACGTGTCCGCGATCGTAGAAATGTCCGGCGTCGTCTCGCTAGTCCCAGCTGCGAACAGCCTTTCCGCTTCCTCTTCCGTGTGCTTGACCGTAACATTCGAGAACACTTCACGCAAATTCAACTCGACCGGCGTATCAATACCCGCCACCCGGTTTATGCGTGTTGCAATGTCGTTCAGCACGGTACGCTTGTCGTCGCCTGCGGCCAAGGGCTGCGAAGCCGACGGACGGCTGGATTCTTTGGGCAGCGGACTGCCGCAAGACGTGCAGAAGTTCGCCTCCCGGGCGTTCGGATATTGGCAATTCGGGCAGATCATCGTTGTTTCCTCCAGGATGAAGAATGAGCTCAATTCAATTTCCGAATCGGCGAACCGGCCATAAACGCTTGGATATCCTCCACCGCGTCAGCGAAGCTTCACGTATGGGACACCTCCCGTTTCGCGGTTGAGGACAACTTATACCAAAGCAAAAAACCGAAAGAGCATAGGACTAACAAAAACAAGAGCCCGTAAACGTGCCGAAAAGCGAGTACCGGCGGTAAATGGCTCTGATATTCGAGCAGCAGGCCGCACGCGGCGACCGACACGGAACCCCCGAAAAACTGAACCAGCTGCATGAGCCCCATGCCGGAACCGATCAAATGCTTCGGAAGCCCGAGCGACGTCTCATTGTTAAGCGAGGTAATCGCAGCCGATATCGCGGGCGAGAAGAACAGGTACCCCAGCAGTATGAGGTACGGCGAGGAGGACAAGCCCGCCCAATAGACCGCAGCTACAGCCGCCAGCAGACCATGGCCGATCATGAGGAACCGGACACTGCCGTAGCGGTCGATCCACGCGCCCACGAATCGGGTGAGCGTCGCCGACAAAATGGCGCCCGGTGCGAGCATGAGGCCGATCGTCATGGGCGACTGGTCGAATACGCCCGCCAAAACGAGCGGCATGAGGAACAAATTGCCGAGATTGACCACCAGAACGCAGAAGCCGACGACCAGCAGCTTCCGGTATCCCGGCCTGTGGAGAAGCTCGGGATTGATGAAGGGATGCGGAGATCGTCTCAAATGCCAAACGTGAGCGGCCAGCGAAACGACGCCGATGAGCAGCCATACAACTGACTTCTGGGTAACGGCGAGGAGCAAAGAGGCCGCGTTCACCACGGTCAACGCGGCGCCGGCCAGATCGAACCGGCCGGGCTGCGGATTCTCCCGCGGCAGCAGGCGGAGCAGCACCGGCAGGATGGCGAGCACCAGCAAGGTAACGGCGAACAGCCCGTTCCAGCCGAAATATTCGCTGATCAGACCGCCCACGATCGGTCCGAGACCGAATGCCATGGCGCTGCCCATGGAAATGATGGCGATTGCCCGGCCGCGCCGTTCACCGGGAATATATCGGCTGGCCAGCACGAGCCCGAGTCCCGCCATCGCTCCCGCCCCGGCGGACTGCAAAATTCTCGCCGTCAGCAACGTGCTGAAATCCCTTGCCACAAGGCCGATGACCGAGGAGAGACCGAGAATGGTCAGCCCGACGGCCAGCAGCCTGCGGATCGGGATCGTGTCCGACAGCCGGCTGTAAATGACCGTCGACAAGGCATAGCCGATCGAGTAGCTGGAAATGATCCACGATGCAAGATCGGCGGTAATGTGGAGATCCTCGATGATGCCTGGAATCGACACGTTAAACATCGTCGTGTTCATGATGACGATAAACAAGCCGAACGTCCAGACCGGCATCACGATTTTGTCATTCATTTGAACCCATCCCAATCTGCAGCAGCACGATGTTTTCAATCCTAGGTGATGTCCTTATTTTAGCACAACTCTAAAAACAAAGAGGGACATCCGCATGGACGTCCTCTCCTATGTTCATGGCCCAATCACGGGCGATTACCCTTTAACGATCGGAAAATAGCATTCCTTCAGCGGAATGAGACGGGTACGATGCTTGAATTTATAAACCAGGTAAATGAGCAGGAACAGCGGGATCCCGACATAAGTGGCCACTACGCCCACCCAGTCGACCGCCCCGCCGCCGAAGTAGGCATAGCCCTGCCCGATGATGACGAACAGGACGATGACGAGGGCGAGCAGCGGCCCGAACGGAAACCACCGGGCCTTGTACGGCAGTTCGTCCAAGCGGTGACCCTGCGCGAGGAAGGCTCTGCGGAACCGGTAATGGCTGATCGCAATCCCCAGCCAAGCCACGAATCCGCACATACCGGAGGCGTTCAGCAGCCAGGTGTACACGACGCCCGCTCCGAACAAGGAGGCCAGGAAAGCCAGCATTCCGATTGCGGCCGTCACGGCTAAGGCGGCGGTCGGTACGCCGCGCCTGTTAATACGCTTCAGCCACGTCGGAGCCTTGCCCTCTTGGGCGAGCACCCACAGCATCCGGGTCGAAGCGTACATACCTGAATTGCCGGCGGATAACACAGACGTAAGGATGACCGCATTCATGACGGAAGCTGCAAATGCGAAGCCCGCCTTCTGGAACACGATCGTAAAGGGACTGACCCCAATGTTTTCCACGCCCGATCGGAGTAAGAGCGGGTCGCGGTAGGAGATCAAAAGGCCGATCACCAGGATAGACAAAATGTAAAATATGACGATACGCCAAAAAATTTGTTTGACCGCCTTCGGAACGTTCCTCGCCGGGTCCTCGCTTTCCCCCGCCGCAACGCCGATCAGTTCCGTGCCTTGGAAGGAAAAACCGGCGGTCATGAACACGCCGAGCATGGCGAAAAATCCGCCGTGGAACGGAGCGTCGCCTTCCGTGAAACGGCTCAATCCAGTCGGACCGCCGCCCATAATGCCCAGGATCATGAGCAGCCCGGTCACGATAAACACGACCACGGTGACCACCTTGATCAAGGCGAACCAGTACTCCGACTCTCCATAAGCCCGCACGGACAAATAATTGAAAACCACCATAATTCCGAGAAAGAGGATGCTCCACAACAAGGTGGAAGATCCGGGCAGCCAAAATTTGACGATCAGGTTGGCTGCGGCGATTTCAGCGGCGATGGTGATGGCCCAGTTGAACCAGTAATTCCATCCCATGGCGAATCCGAGCGCCGGATCGACGAATCGTCCGGCATAGGTGCTGAACGACCCGGAAACCGGCATATAAGCGGCCATTTCGCCCAGGCTGGTCATCAGAAAATAGACCATAAGGCCGATAGCCGCGTAAGCCAGCAGAGCACCGCCCGGACCGGCAGAGCTGATGGCACCTCCGCTGGCCACGAACAATCCCGTTCCGATGGCTCCCCCGATCGCGATCATCGTCAAATGGCGGGCTTTGAGGCCCCGAACTAATTGATGTTCTTCCGGTTTTTGTGTGCTCATAAGGTAAGCTTTTCCCTCTCTGTATTTTTGAATGCAGCCAACGGCCCGCCGGGCACATAAAAAAATCCCTGCCTTAGGACAGGGATGGGACGGACTTGAATTGTTTGCTTCTCAATTGCCCGCAGGCGGCATCGATATCGGTCCCGTGCTCCAAGCGCACACTGCAGCTGACACCTTGCTTTTTCAGCGTGTCATAGAACATCCGGATCGATTCCTGCTCGCTTCTGTGATACTGGCTATGCTCATCCACAGGATTATAGGGGATGAGGTTCACATTCACAAGAGGGCGCCGGTCGCCGATCAGCTCGGCCAGCTCCAGTGCATGCTCCTGCCGGTCGTTCACATCTTTAAGGAGGATATATTCGAGCGTAATTCTGCGATTCAGCTTGTCCAAATAGTAATCGATCGCCTGCATCAATTGCTCGATCGGGATGGCCCGGTTGATTTTCATGATACGGGTGCGAATTTCATTGTTCGGTGCATGTAATGAAACCGCCAGGTTCACGCCCGGATCGTCATCCGCAAATTGGCGGATTTTATCGGCGAGGCCGCTGGTGGACACCGTAATATGCCGCGGGCCGACGGCCAGTCCTTTCGGATCCTTGACCACCGTCAAGAAGTCCAGCAAATTTTCGTAATTATCGAACGGCTCGCCGATCCCCATCACCACAATATGCGTCACGCGCTCATCCTGCTGCGCCTGATCAAGATGGAGCTGTACTTTCACAATTTGTTCCACGATTTCTCCGGCGGACAAATCCCGATTTTTGCTGAGCAGCCCGCTCGCGCAAAAGCTGCACCCAATGTTGCAGCCTACCTGTGTGGTTACGCAAACCGACAAACCGAATTTATGCCGCATCAACACCGTTTCAATCAGGTTGCCGTCTTGGAGCTGGAACAGAAATTTCACCGTTCCGTCCGCAGATTGCTGCTTGGTGTGCTCGCTCAACGTTTGAAGCGCAAATTGATCCGCCAAGAGCTGCGTACACTCCGGGTTAACATCGGCCATCTCCGAAAACTCGGTCACCCTTTTCCGATAAAGCCAGTCCCAAACCTGGGAGGCCCGGAACTTGGAGTGTCCGCGTTCGCCAAGCCATGCCGTCAGTTGTTCCCATGTGAATCCGTATATAGATGGTTTATTCATGAAGGTCCTCTCCATTTATAAGCTCTGTTCTATTATCGTTTCCACTATAACACACTTGCACTCCTGAACAACTATATGGCGTCTGACTCATAAAACCTACTCACGGAGGGAACTAATGAACTGCAGGATCATTGGGCTCGACCGAACGGAGGAACAGCGATGTCGGATTACAATAAACAAAAGATCGTCTCCAGCGTACCGCAAAAAGGCTTTTTCGGACACCCGAGGGGCTTGCTTACCCTTTTCTTCACGGAGTTCTGGGAGCGTTTCTCCTACTACGGGATGCGGGCGATCCTCGTCTTTTATATGTACTACGAAGTCACGAGAGGCGGCCTGGGACTGCCGGAACATACGGCGCTTGCGATCATGTCAATTTACGGTTCGCTCGTGTATATGTCCGGAATCATCGGCGGCTGGCTGGCGGACCGGGTATTCGGGACATCGAGAGCCGTTTTTTACGGCGGCATCTTGATCATGTTCGGCCACTTGGCGCTGGCCGTACCCGGAAGCGTTGCGATGTTTTTTGTGTCGATGGTGTTGATCGTATTGGGTACGGGGCTCTTGAAGCCGAACGTGTCCAGCATTGTCGGCGAGATGTATGCGGAAGAGGATAACCGCCGCGATGCGGGATTCAGTATTTTCTACATGGGGATCAACCTCGGGGGATTTCTGGCTCCCTTAATCGTCGGTACGGTAGGAGAACGATATAACTTCCACTGGGGATTCGCTCTCGCTGCAGTCGGCATGTTTTTGGGACTGGTCGTTTTCGTTGCCACCCGGAGACCCAATTTAGGGCTTGCCGGCACCATTGTTCCGAATCCTCTCCGACCTTCCGAAAAGAAACAAGTGCTCACCCGAATCATTTTAGGTGCGGCGATCATCGCCATTTTGGCGGCCATTTCTATCCGGGCGGGCATTCTCACTTTCGATACGTTCATCCGGCTGGTGGGTATTTTGGGGATTCTCATCCCCATCGCCTATTTCGTGGTCATGTACCGAAGCCCCAAAACAACGGGCATCGAACGCTCCAGAGTCGTCGCTTATATTCCGTTGTTTATTGCGTCCGTGATGTTTTGGGCCATTGAGGAACAAGGCTCTACGATCCTTGCCAATTATGCGGATAAGCGCACACAACTGGACTTTGCCGGCCTCCATATTTCCCCAGCCTGGTTCCAATCGCTAAATCCGCTGTTTATTATCGTGCTGGCGCCTGTCTTCGCGTGGTTATGGATTAAAATGGGCGCCCGCGAGCCGTCCATCCCCGTGAAATTCTCTTTGGCTCTGCTGTTCGCCGGGGTGTCTTTCCTCGTCATTCTTTTACCCGCCTACTTTGGGGGCAGTGATCGCTTGGTGAATCCGCTATGGCTGGTGCTCAGTTATCTTCTTGTCGTGATTGGCGAGCTGTGCTTATCGCCCGTCGGCCTGTCGGCTACGACGAAGCTTGCGCCCGCCGCCTTCCTGGCTCAAACGATGAGTTTATGGTTCCTGTCCAATGCGGCCGCACAGGCGATTAACGCGCAAATCGTCAAATTTTATACGCCCGACAACGAAATGGCTTATTTCGGAACGATCGGCGTCGCAGCCTTGGTACTGGGAGCGGTGCTGTTCATGCTTTCGCCGAGCATACAACGATTCATGAAGGGTGTGCGTTAAGCCAGAGAAATAATCCCGACGGAGTAAAGGAAAACGAGAATGATCAGAATCGGAGCTACATACCTGAGCAGGAACATCCAGGTGCCGTACCAGAATCCGGACAAGCCCGCTTCTTCTCCCGCCTTTTTCCAAGCGTATCCTGTAAACAACGTAACAATCAGTCCCCCAAAAGGCATGAGAATATAGGCAGTAACAAAATCCACCCAATCAAACACCGTCTTCCCGCCGGGATGGAACGAGCTGAAGGCTCCTCCAACGGACAGCGCAGCCGGAATTCCGACCAAGAAGCAGACGATTGAAACGATCACGGCCGCTTTTTTCCGGCTCCACTCCCATTTACTCATGGTATAAGCGACGGGAACCTCGAGGATCGAAACGGCAGAGGTCAAAGCGGCGATCGCAAGGAGCAGGAAGAACAGTCCTCCAAATAGTGACCCGAAGGGCATTTGGGAAAATGCCGCAGGAAGTGCCATGAACGCCAGCCCTACACCCTCACCAGGCTCTAGTCCATAGGAGAACACCGTGGGGAAAATGACAAGACCTGCGATAAAGGCGTATACCATATCCCCCAAACCGATCGCCCACGTCGCAGCACCCAACGATTGTTGTTTATTCACGTAGGATCCATACGTAAGCATACATCCCATTCCCAGGGAGAGGGAGAAGAAAGCGTGTCCCAATGCAATCAGCGCGGACTCCGCATCCAATTTGGAAAAGTCGGGCTTCAAGAAAAACTCCACGCCCTGCCCTGCACCCGGGAGCGTTAGAGATCGAGCCATGAGGATGAGCAGGATGATCAGAAAGCCAGGTATCAAAATCTTGTTGAATTTCTCGATTCCCCCGGATACTCCCTTGGCAATGACCCATCCGCTGATGATCATGACGACCGCTTGCCAAACCAGGGGCATCGATCCGGAAGCAAACGAGAGGAATTCCGCCTTATAGTCCATCCCTGGGTGATACAGAGCACCGGTGAAGGATTCCAGCGTGTAGTGAAGCGTCCATCCCGCTACGACGGCGTAATAGGACATAATGAGAAACGCGGTGACAACGGACAGTAAGCCCAACCATCCCCAATATTTTTTTCCGGTGAGTTTATAGAAGGAAGTTGCGGCGTTCCCCCTGCCCCCGCGTCCGATCGTCATTTCCGCCAACAAGATCGGCAATCCTACCAACAGCAAGCAAACAATGAACAGCAGAAAAAATGCGGCACCCCCGTGTTTCCCCGTAATATACGGGAATTTCCACATGTTCCCGAGCCCGACAGCACTTCCGATCGCCGCTAATATGAAGCCCGAAGAAGTAAACCGTTCATTTTTTCGGTCATTGGGATCAAGAGTTGTGTTCGATGGCTGTTCGTTCATGATGCACCCCTAGGCTTTATTTGCTGGTCTAGGTTATATAACCCGATTGTCTATACCGTGGACTCATTTGAATTTTTTATTCCGCCAAATGAAAACCGCCGGGCAACCCGGCGGCTTGAGAACAGTCTGAACATAATCCTTGCTTCGATCATCAAATATGTTTACGGGATGCGTATGAAAAATAAATCAAGAACAGGCAGCAAATGCACGCAATAAATCCGAATCCTCCGAAAATATCCAATTTGGAAGAGAAATAACCGAACCCTATTCCGATGACACTAAGTACGGCATTTTCTCCCAAAGACTGAAAAGAACCGAGTGTCGCTCTCATCGAAGAATCGATGCGATGCTGCAAATACCCGGCAGCAAGCGGCTCCATCACGCCGGCCATCAAACAGACGAGCAAGATTGCCGCCAAACCGCTGATGCCTTTCATAACCGAGAGACATAGAAACCCAAGGGCTATTCCCGCCATAATAGCCGATAGCAAACTACTGTAACCGAACACGCTTTTCAGCTTGTGCGCTACAAGATTGCCCGGCAGTCTAAGCATGAAGATCGCGGCCGAAACCAATCCGAAATAAAGGACGGGAATATGAACCCTGTCCAGGTAGGTCTGCCAAAACTCGTCGATGAAATTTACGGCCGAACCTGTGACCATGCCGGATAACAGGACAAGATAAACGCCCGGATGATTCCGAAAAAAGCGTACCGATGCGGTGATATAGGTCCGAATCGGGATCGGCGGATCTTCATCCGTCGGATTTTTGACAGCCGGTTCAACGAGCGTAAGCGTTAAGCCCAAGGAGACAAGCGTGCTGACGAAGGAAATCCCGTAATTCAGCTCGTAATGGAAACGGCTCGCCAACAAGCTTCCACAGAGTGCCGCAATGATCGTTGCGGAGATGTCGAGAGCGTTTAGATGCCCCAGATACTTCTCAAAAGACGTCTCTTCGCCGGCGGACAATAAGGAATCATACAGCAAAGCGTTTTCCGCCCCGCTGCTGGCCGAGCGCCCGATCGCCGCCAGAAATACGACCAGCGCGAAATGCCAAAATTCCGTCGCAAACAGCAGGATCAGAAATTCGCAACAGCCCATGAAGGCCGATAATACAATCATCGGCTTCCTGCCCCATTTATCGGCCATGATGCCGGTTGGCAACTCAAGCAATACGATCGTGACCGCGTAGATGATTTCAGTATACACGACCATCTCAATGGTCATGCCTCGTTCTTCCCAATACAATCTCTCAATCACATAGGCCGGAATAAGACTGGAAAAGAAACGGATCGCAAACAGCTTCCAAACATTCGGCATATACCGCATTTTCGAGCTCCTCTCTATTCTGATTGAGGTTCCCAACCAGTGTGGAGGCGCTCGTACTCGGTATGACGTTAAAGATTAGCAGGGCGGTCTTGCAAACGGCATGTCATCGTCTCCTTTGTTCAGGATTCCATATACGGAATGGATGAATACCCCAGTATATGTACGAAGTTAGACAGATTGGTCATCAATAGACGCTTGTCAAAAAAGTAATCGGATCCTTTCCGTGGACTCTGTACGGCTTTCACCGATTTTCCGGAATCGGTTCTTCCGATCTTTCCGCTCTTTTCTCGAGGAACTGGACGAGCACACACACCGCAAGGTTTGCGACGATCGCTGCAATAGCCGAGCCTCCGGCATGCAGAATGAGCACGGGAACCCAAAGCAACCCGAGCGAACGGTGTACCGTACGCATCCACTTGTTCCGAATTCTCGGAATGAACAATCCATATCCGCTGATCGCCAGCAAAATTACGAATCCGGCGAGACCGGTGTAAATTTTGTTGTCGCCCGATTTGGTAATCAAAAAATAGATACCGTGAACCGCAATCGCGATGAGAGTTGTCCATCCCAGCAGCTTGTGTACCGCGTAGAACAGCTTTCCGGCTTTCCGCACCAGCATGGACCGAGAATTCCGTCTCTTTTTGAACCAGAACCAGGTGAAACTAGCCGCCCCCAGGAACACGGCGATCGTGCCCAGGGTCTTGAAAATCTCTCCACTGCCCCCCGGTCCTTCTCCTCTGTGAGGACGGAATCCTTCGGCACCGCCGCTTGGTACATGCGGGCGAACTTCTCCGCCGCCGTGGGACAAAGACATGTAGTAATAGTAAGCCAACAGCACGGCAGCAACCGCAGCCGCTATAATGGCTGGTATCCAGACCGTTTTTTTCGTCTTCATGGGATGTACCTTCTATCTCTTTTTTTCTCATTGTATACCGACAAGATGAAGAAATCATGAAATCCAGCTGAAGATAAGCTGATCGACATACAAAAAGCCGGCTGATCGCCGGCATGCGAGATTGTGTATCTTAATTTCGTCTGCTCATCGCCTGAAATGCATGGCTGGTGACGCATTCCTCGAGCCATTGCGGGTCCAAATCTGCGGCCGCGGCCGCAGGGAAGAAGTCGGTGAACAAGAGATGATACGGATTCAAGGTGCCTCCGCCCGGCTTCCCCACCTCGTAAAAGCCCGTATCCTGGGACAAAAGGACTCGGCCGCTCACCCCGATGTCCCGCAGCCGGATGAGCAGGTCCAAATGTTCCTGAACACTCTCCATTCGGATATTGTCGACGGAAATCCATCCACCCTCCGCCGCAAGCCTACGATAGAGCTCTTCATCCTGAAAGGTGTGCGCGTGCACCCAAATGAACCGCTCTTGCTCGAAGTGCGCTTGTTTCATGACTTCGTAAGCGTGTTGTGCGATTTCGGAGCCTATCGTATGACATTGAATCGGCAGACCGGTTTCGAGAGAAGTCCGCATAGCAGCACGAAGAATCTTTAACTGAATTTCGTCGATGGCCTTCCCGTCGTTGAGCGCGATTTTGATAAATCCGGGATACACGCCGCTCTCTCCGATGCCGTTCATCGCTTCCTTGGTCCATAATTCGGCTAAGTCTCGTTCCGAAGCCTCGTATACGAAAGCCGGCAAATAAGGCCGCTTATAAAACCCCGTATTGGTCACAAGCCGGATGCCGGACAACTCCGTCAATTCGCGAAGGATGTAGGGGTCCCTGCCTAAATACTCCGGCGCGCAGTCCACCATAGTTCTGCATCCGGTTTCCTTTAACTTCAATAGGAACGGGAGGATGGAGGAGACCACATCGCTGCGGTCGTAAAGCCCCGGCGTCAGCTTCCCATCTTCCACAAACCCTACGAGCACATGCTCGTGCTCCAAAATCCGTCCCGCTTCTTGCGAAATAATCGGACCTGTAACCGTTTGCAGCACGGAGAACACCCCTTTCCTGAATTTAGTATATCGCCCATCCTCTTCTATTATAAAAAACCGGCCTCTCCGTGGAAAGGTCGGCTTTGCGTCTAGAAATTAAATCGAAAATCGCTGTCCGTTAGCGGCTCTACGTGAATCGTCCGAATATAACCGTTCCCTTTCTTGGAAAAGAAATCATGCTGCTTCGTGCGCGTACTGATCCCGTTTAAGACGATCGGGTTGATCTCTTCCTCCGGAAAGAAAGGATCAAGTCCCAAATTCATGAACGCTTTGTTCGCATTGTAACGCAAAAAAGATTTTACCTCATCCGTCAGTCCTACCGGGTCGTAAAGTTCTTCCGTATACTTCTCCTCATTACGATGTAAAAAGCGAAAAAGGCCGTGGAGCGTATCGATTGCCGACTGCCGCTCATCCTGACCCATATCTGCAAATATTTCTTGAGCCAGCACGCCGACGTATAACCCATGGATGCTTTCATCCCGGAGAATCAGATCGATGATTTCACCGCTGCTCGTCATTTTCCCCTGTCCGGACAAATAGAGCGGATAAAAAAAACCGCTGTAAAAGAGATAGCTTTCCAATAATACGGAGGCCGCCATCGCCAAATACAAGTCTGTGCGCGTGTTGATGCCATTGTAATATTTCGAGACCGTCTCCGCTTTGATCTGTAAGCAGCGGTTGTTTTCGACCCAGCGGAACACGCCGTCAATTTCCTCTTTGGCCGCCAGTGTCGTGAAAATGCTGCTGTACGATTTGGCGTGGATCTGTTCCATCATGCCCATAAAGCCGAGCACCGCCTTGCGCTGCAAGCCTTCAACGAATTCCAGGATCTTCGGCATGCCTACGCCTCCCTGTACGGTATCCAGCAGCGTCAGCCCGCCGAGCACTTTCATATACAGCTCCCGCTCTTTGTCGCTCAGCGTGATCCAGGACATTTTGTCATCGGACAACGGAATCTCTTCATCCGTCCAAAACTGCATGACGTTTTGGTTCCAAAACGTGATCGTAAAATCATCATCCGGACGGTTCCAATTGACGGCTTCCCATAATTTCATTCTCTATCTCTCCGTTCCTTGTATTGATAAGGCCTCTTTTATACGGAACAGCTGATGCATTCCTCGACGGACAATCTGTTCGTTCGGGTGTAGTACAGAGATTTTAAGCCTTTTTTAGCCGCGTAAACATAATATCGGGCGAGCTGCCTCGTCGTGACGTCGCTGTTCACATGCAGGACCGTGGAAATCCCTTGGTCCACATGAGTTTGAATTTCCGCAATCAAATCCAGTACTTTAAATTGATCCATTTGGTACGCGGATTTATAGAAGAAAAAGTTATCCCGGCTCAAGTATGGCATCGGATAATACGTTGTCGAGTTGGCATAAGTGCGCGTTTCGATCGGTTCCACCACCGGCATGACGCTGGACGTTGCGTTTTGAATATACGAGATGCTCTGAGTCGGTGCGATCGCCAACCGATAACCATGGTATAAACCGTGGAGCTGTACGGCATCCTTCAATTGCTTCCAATCTTCCCGTGTCGGAATCGGGATGCCATGGAAAAGCTCCCTTATCTGTTCGGTGACCGGACGGAAATCCGTTTCGAGATACCGGTTAAAATAGGTCCCACACGCGTAGTCCGATTGTTCGAAGCCTGCAAACGTGACGCCGCGCGTTTTGGCGATTTCCATACTCTTTTCTAGAGAGTAGAAATTCACCATCGCAAAAAAAGTTCGCACGAAATCTTTCGCTTCTTCACTTTCGTAAGCGATTTTGTTTTTGGACAGGTATCCGTGCAGATTCATCGCACCCAGTCCCACCGAATGCATCTCCCGGTTCGCTTTGGCGACACCCGGAGCGTTCGCGATGTTCGTCATATCGCTGACCGCCGTCAACGCGGCCATTCCTTCGTATACGGACTCCCTCACCTTTTTCCGGTCCATGACGTTCGAAATGTTAAGGGAAGCCAGATTGCAGCTGATGTCCCGTCGGATCAGATCCGGCTGGCCATAATCGCCGATTTGAGACGTCTCTTGCAGTTGGAAAATTTCCGTGCACAGATTCGACATCTTAATCGCGCCGAGATTTTTCAAAGCGTGAGAACGATTGGCGCTGCTCGTGTTCATGATATAGGGATAGCCGGATTCGAGCTGGATGGCCGCGATCTTGGTCAGCATTTCGCGGGCGCCCATCACCGCTTTTTTACGCACTCGGTTATCATCCAGCAACGTATCGTACATCTCGTCTAGATCCATATCGTCCAAATGCATTCCATAAGCCTGATAAATTGAATAGGGGGCGAAAACATGGAGCGGCTTGTTCTCCTCGGCCAGCCGGTAGAACTTGTCCGGAACGATCAAACCGATGGACAGCGTCTTCAGCCTCGTCTTCTCGTCGGCGTTAATTTTTTTGCTGTCGAGAAACTCCATCACATCCCAGCCGAAAATATTGTAATACGCTGCACCTGAACCTTTACGCTGTCCCATTTGATCGGCATACGAAAAAGCATCCTCCATCAATTTCAGCACCGGCATGATTCCCTTTGCCGCGCCTTCGACGCCCTTGATCGGTTCCCCGCGTCCGCGCAGCTTGGACAGGTTGACGGCGACTCCTCCCCCGATCTTCGAAAGCTGCATGCATGTGCCGAGGACATAGTTGATCGAGTTGAGCGAATCGTCCATCTCCATCAGGAAACACGAGACCATTTCTCCCCGCCTGCTCTTGCCCGCATTCAGAAAGGTCGGCGTCGCCGGCTGCAGACGCTGTTCCATCATGGAGGCAGCCAGCTCTCTGGCCATTTGCACTTCGCCGCGTGCCAAATGCAGGGCCACAATCGCGACTCTGTCGGGATAATGCTCCAAATAGAGAGAATGGTCATCGCTTTTTACCGCATAATCCGTATAAAATTTTGACGCCGCCATGTAGGACGGAAACTCGAATGAATAGCTGTGCGTGATACGGTAAATGTCTTCGACTTGAGCCATGGAGTAAGTCTCATAGACATTTTCATAGTAGTCGTGTTCGATCATATAACGAACTTTGGCTGCGTGGTCGGCGAATCGCATGCTCTTGCCGCGAACCTCTTCCATGAACGCCTCTACCGCTTCCCGGTCTTTGTCCAACTGAAAAAAGCCGTCCGCGTCTCTTTTCATGATCAAATTGTTCAACTCAATGTGCCGCAACCAAGCTCACCTCTTTCCTAAACTGCTCCACATCTTGACGTGTTCCCGACAGCTCGAATTTGTTCAATACCGGCACCCCGTACAGCTCCGCAATATGATCGGCGCTGCGTGCAAAATTTGGCCCCCAGTTGCGGTTGCCGCTGGCGGATACGCCGATTAAAAACCGATGGTTTCTTTTCAAAAAGGACATGACTTTCTCCGGTACTTGACCGAATCCCGCCGTATAAGTAACCAGCACGAACGGCTCGTTAACCGACATGCTGTCTTGCAGTTGGAGCACGGGCATATTCAATTTTGTGACAAACCGGCATACGTTTCCCGTCTTCGAATCATAAACGACCAACATATTTTTCCTCTCCCTCCGTTTCCCCCGGGAACTGCATAATAAAAAGGCGCATCCGGCCATATGAAGGGCCGAATGCGCCTTGAAGAGCAGGCAATTATATACACTGCGTCCAGGACGAACGGACACCTTCCTGTTCTCCGCAGGGGTTGTGTCAATGGACAGGCAGGTCTCCTGGCTCGAGAATCAACGTAATCGGTCCGCCTTCCCGACTCGTTCAGCAAACCAAGTCAGTGGCATATCGGACCGAAACTCCTCTCTTACAGTGGCGGGACCGCGCCGGCTTCACACCGGACTTCCCTATTAAGCCTTTTCGTTGTTGCATACGAAAAGACACCTGTTCAAAACAATATGTAGTTGGTAATTACAAATTTAGATCAATATATTGTAATTGTCAATCCTAAGATGTTGTAGGATGCGCCCTTAGCGGTTAAGAAAAATATTATAAAACCGGGTGCCGTCATAGAAGGTGAGCAGCGTCGATCCCGCCGAAATGGCCACGATGAGAACCAAGGCCAAAAAGTCGCCTTTGGCAAAAGGTCGGGCGTTGTACCAGGTGCGTGTCCTGCCATGACCGAACGCCCTGAGCTCCATCGCTGCGCTGATCGTCTCGATCCGCTGCAAGCTGGTCAGGATCAGCGGCATCAGCACAGCCGACACGTTCTTGATCCGGGCGCCGAGCTTCTCTTTTTTGGACATGTCGATACCGCGTGCCTGGGCGGCGAACGCAATGTTCTGGAAATCGCGCTGGATGTCGGGAATGTACCTCATGGCGATGGATACCGCATACGAGATGCGATAGCTGACTCCGATCCGGTTCAGGGAGGCCGCGAATTCGCTAGGATCGGTGGTCAGGAGAAACAGCAAGGCCATCGGGATGACCGTGAAATATTTCAGCAAAATATTGAACTGGTAGAACAACTGCTCCGCCGTCAAGTTGTAACGCCCCGCAAAGTGAAACAGTTCATGGCTTGTACCGTAAATCTTGACGCCCTCTGCAGGGGAGAACAGGTACACAGCGAGCTGGTTCAGCAGCATGAAAAACAGGATCAAATAGAGTACAAAGGAGAAGTTCCGGAATTTCACCTTCGAGATTTTGAAAACAGCCAGGCTGAACACGAACATCGCCAGCAGGCATCGGGTGTCATACGTGATCATAGCCGTAACGCACCAGAGCACGAAAAAAAGGAGCTTGACCGCCCCCGTCAGCCGATGAATGGGGGAATCCTGCCGGGTATAGGAAAGCATCTTGGCCTTCATCGTGCCCGTTTCCTCCTGTCATACTCGATGAATCTGCGGACGAATTCCTGGGGTTCGTCGAACCCCGCCCTCCGGGCCAACTGGTATACCGAAGTTTCCTTCAGATTGGCCGTCTCCACGATGGCCGGGTCCGTCAGAATGGCGGATGGACGGTCGTCCGCGATTTTACGGCCGTCAGCCAGTACGATGGTGCGATGAGCGTATTCCATCATCAGATGCATGTCATGCGTGATCATGATGACCGTGATGCCGCCGTGGTTGAGCTGGAGAAGAAACTCCATCATTTCATTGTAGTGCCGGTAGTCTTGACCTGCGGTTGGTTCATCTAAAATCAGAATCTCCGGATTCATCACCAGGATCGAAGCAATCGTCACCCGCTTTTTCTGCCCGAAGCTGAGCGCCGAAATCGGCCAATTGCGGAATTCATATAAGCCGCAAATCCGGAGTACCTCGTATACGCGCACCTTCATTTCTTCCTCAGGTATCTTCCTGACCGACAATCCGAATGCCGTTTCCTCGTATACCGTGCTTTTGGAAATCATTTGGTTCGGATTCTGCATGACGTAGCCGATGTACCGGGACCGCTCCTTGATCGTGTCCCCGCGCATGTCGTGTCCCTTGAACAAAATCCGCCCCTTTCCCGGATAATGGAACCCGCAGATCAGTTTGGAAAGCGTCGACTTGCCGGCTCCGTTCTTGCCTACGATGCTCACCATTTCCCCTTGTCCGATCCGGAGCGAAATATCCTGTAAAATCAGCCGGTTTTCCTCGTAACCGAAGTCGACATGCTCCAGTTCGAGCACGGTTTCCCGCTCAACCGGGCTCATCTCCCGTACCTGGCTCTCATACCACGTTCTCAGCTTGGCGATACTCTCGTCCAGCCGGATGGTATCGACATGCTCCGGATGCTGGTCCGGCGTGATTCGGCAACCCGCGTATTTGAGCGCGGTAACGTACAGCGGCTCCCGGATGCCCGTTTCCGCCAGAATCTCCGAGCTGAGAAGTTCCCCCGGGGTAAGGTCCGCCTTAATCCGCCCCTCGTGCATCACGATGATTCGGTCGACAGGGCGATGAAGCACATCCTCCAAGCGGTGCTCGATCACGATCACGGTCTTATCCGGGCGGCATCCGATGCGGTCGATGAGCTCGATGGCGCTTTTGCCGGTTTTCGGATCCAAATTAGCGAGCGGCTCGTCAAAAAGAAGAATGTCAACGTCGTCCACCAGCACCCCGCCCAAGGTGGTCCGTTGTTTCTGCCCGCCCGAAAGGTTATGCGGCGACCACTGCAGATGGGCCTCGATACCGACAGCCTCCGCCGCTGCCGCCACCTTGTCCGTCATTTCCTGTTGGGGAACGTTCTTGTTCTCCAACTTAAAGGCAATATCCTCCGCTACAGTCAGTCCGATGAACTGACCGTCAGGGTCTTGCAGCACGGTGCCCACGACTTCCGAGAGCTCCGCAATGCTCAAATCAACTTGCTGAATCCCCCGAATTCGCAAGGATCCCTTGATCGTTCCCGGATAAAAAAAAGGAATCAATCCGTTGATACAGTGTGCAAGCGTGCTTTTTCCGGAGCCCGACGGCCCAAGGATCAACACTTTCTCTCCCTCGTAAATCGTGAGATCGATGCCCTGCAGCGTCGGCGAAGCTTGCGCGCGATATTGAAAGCTAAAGTCCTCGAACTCGATGATCGGTTTCTTCAATGCGATCTTCCTCAATTCAGCAGGTGATCTATAGCATGCAAAAAGCCGGTGGGTCGCACCGGCTCGTCGTTCTTCCTAAGCTTCTTTGGTCAAGCTTCCTTGCTTGGTTCTGGTTTTCGCATAAGCGAGAAGCAGCAGCGTTCCCAGCACCGCAACGGTCACGATATTGGAGACGCCGGCCACCAACCCTTGCGTGAACACTTTGTTGGAAGGCTCCGCATAGATCAGAATGTCCAGCACCGGCGCGATGACAAACCAGGCAATCGCATTGGCGAGAACTTGAATCAGATTGAACCGGATGATCTGTTTCGCCCCGAATTCCCCATCATGGATACGGATACTTCGGGCCGCTAGGCCGATAATCAAGCCGACGACGGCGGAAGCGATCACCCAGCTGAACCAAGGGGAGCCGTAGAAAATCGCGTCCTTCAGCGTATGCCCGATCAAACCGATGAGCAGGCCGGCGACCGGTCCGTATAGGATGGCAAACAAGGCGAGCAGTGCGTATGTAGTCTCGATGTTGGTGTCGGGAAGCCCCGACGGGATCGACCCGAATCGGCCCAAGATCACGAACAAGGCGGATCCGATGCCGGTGGCAACGATCGTTATAATCGATAAACCCTTGCCCTTTCGCATATTGCTTTCATCCTCCTTAAGGAAGTTATTTCCTAGATTATATGTCGGAATAATGTCGATTTACAATCAATATTTTTCCGGAATTACTTGTGATACGATTCCCCGCATCATTGTGGTAAAGCAAAGAAAAAGCCGCCCATCTAAGATGCGGGCGGCTGCATAAATCTTTCAAATGAGCCAAACAGCTCACTAATACTCGAACTACTTCAAGGTTATTTCCTTTTTCCAAGTTAACTCTTTGCCCTCAGCATTCTTGAAAAGAAAAACAACCTGGCCTGTCTCGCCTTTCATCGTATCTGGATAGAAGAAACCGGTGTATTGTCCGTTTCCGCTAATGTAAAATCCATCTTCCCCGCTGGCTCCGTGCTGAATGGCATCTTGAATTGAATTTACAATCAGGTTCTCCTTAGAAATCCATTGCATTTCAGCTAGCGCGTATCCTTCAGGGAGCTGTTGTACTCCAAAATCGAAGCTGTTTCCCTCAATCGGTTTGGGAGTCTGATCGATAATAATCAAAATCTGCTCATTGGTTTCAGTTGGCGCAGCAGCGTCTGCGGTGGCCGCAGGCTTCGTGTTTCCGGCGTCCGTAGCTGCTCCGTTGGTATCCGTAACTGCTCCATTGTTGTTTGCTTTTGTGCCGCACGCACTGGTCAGAAGCAGCGCGAAGAGCGCGAGTGTTAGAAGAAAGATTTTTTTATTTTTCATGGGGTTTTTCCCTGCTTTCATATAATGTGAAAGAAAATGCGACACCCTGAATCGTATTTGTTACACCAAATTCGCTATCATGAAGCTCCAGAATATGTTTGACGATCGCGAGCCCCAGGCCTGTCCCGCCAGATTTGCGATCCCGAGAATGTTCAGCACGGTAGAACTGATCCCAGATCCGACTTAGATCTTCTTCAGCAATGGGCGAGCCGGTATTTTCGATTACTGTGGTTACCTTTCTTGCAGCTGTCCGCCCGATGGTAATGGTAATGACACTGAGTTCCGTTGCATGCCGAATGGCATTACTCAATAAATTCAACACAACCTGTTCGATCCGCTTAGGATCTGCCTCTACGAAGCACTCATCCTCATCGCCTTGATTCAACCGACATTGGAGATTCTTGCTCTCCAACTGCTGATCGAACGAATCCACTACCCTTTGAATAAGGTTTGTCAGGGAAAAGCTCCTGGGCTGTAGCCGAATGACCTTGGCTTCAAATTTCGAAAGCTCCAGCATATCCATAATTAAAGCGTTCATCCGATCCGTTTCATTTACAATCAGAGCAAGGTAACGGTCTCTTTTATCGCCGGCAACTCCATCCTGCAGCCCTTCCGCGAAACCTTTGACGATTCCTAGCGGGGTTTTCAGCTCATGAGAGATGTTCGCAATCAATTCTTTGCGAAGCTGCTCGGATCGCTGTTTTTCTTCCATATCCTCTTGCAGCTTTACATTCGCATGGACAAGCTCCTTCAAGGCAGTATCCAGATTCCGGGATAACGAAATCATATTGCGTGACAACTCCCCGAATTCATCCTTCGAATGGATTTCAGGCTGCACGGTAAAGTCCAAATGCGCAAGACGAGCTGCTGTGCGATTTAACGTGACTAACGGACGTGTGATAATTTTGGAATAAATCAAGGATAAAAGAATGACAAGCACAAGAATGATCGGAGCCACATAAACAAAATATTTCTTGAGTACGTCGACCGCTTCCCCAACAGGCTGCAGAGAGGTCATGACGAATAAATATCGATTCCCATTGTTACCCTCTGGTAAAGGTTGAATGATAACAGCGTATTGGACACCGCTCCATTTGTCCCTCCACTCTGTCTGAATAGGCGAACCGTTCTGCAAGCGAGGCTGATATTGTCCTGCCACAGGTTTCCAATCCAGCAGCGCATCGTCTATAAGGGCATCCTGGTAAAGAGGGTTGTACGATCGCCGCTCAGGCAGCATCAAATCCGTTACTTTCCCCTCCACCCGTACCAAACCTTCTTCGAGGACCGCGCTTTTCGGCTGAAAGACCACAGGATGCATAATGGTATCTTTCTCATCCATGAAGATTCCGTCTACCTCCAACCGATCGCCAATTTGAATTCCTTGTGGAATTTGATCGATTGTCATTCCTTCCATAGGAACTCGAATTGTAACGGTCTTATGATCTGTTTGAAGCTCCAGAAAATAAGGATTGAGATTTGTTCGTTCAAACCGATCATCCAAAATGGAGGTACTCGCATCATTATGATTCATGAATGCGCCGAGCAGCCGTGAAACCTGACGCTCATTGGACTGCGCCTGTTTGAATTGTTCCGCGAATTGATTCATATTTCGTTCCAGTGCATGAATCTTGGACGTCCGATAATATCGCTCGAAAAACAATCCTTCTGCAAGCAGCACCAAGGCAAAAACAATCAAAATCAGAACAGATGTGACGACGAAAAGCTTAAAGACTACACTATGCTTTCTCATGCTTCTATCTCAAATTTATAGCCTGCACGTATGACAGTGCGTATAAATCGGCCTTCGTCTCCGAGCTTGGCTCTTAATTTTTTGATATGGGTGTCAACTGTGCGCAAATCCCCAAAATAGTCGTAGCCCCAAACAGAGTCAAGAATATACTCACGGGACAAGACCTTGCCATCGTGTTTGGTGAGAAAAAGAAGCAAATCGTACTCCTTCGGTGACAGATTGATTGGTTTTCCCGCCACGGATACGGTATGTGCCATTCTGTTCACCCATAAATCACCATAGATCAGCAGATCTCCATCACTGCTTATCGTCCCTTCCGTTCTTTTCATTAATGCGGTAGCGCGAGCGACCAATACCCTCGGACTTAGGGGCTTCGTCACATATTCATCAGCGCCGAGCTCGAACCCCATCAATTGATCATCGTCTTCCGCCCTTGCCGTGATAATGATAATCGGTACGTTCGACTTCTCGCGAATGCGCCTGCATACCGACCATCCATCCATTTCCGGCATCATAATGTCTAGAACAATCAGGTCAATGGAAGTCTGTTCGAAAATTTCAAGCGCGATTCTTCCGTTCTCTGCCTCAACCACTTCCCATAGTTCCTTTTTGAAATAATCCGTAATAAACTCACGCATAAGCATGTCATCCTCGACTAACAATATCCTTCGTTTCATCGCTGCACTCTCCATATCCACCCGCAGTCCTTATTAGTATGGACATGGATGCTCTTATACGATCATGTACGCTGCACCTCCGTTTGTACTTTCAAGACCCAGTATAGAGTAGTCGTGTGTACGGTGTGTGTACTTTGCATGGATTTCAGGAGTACATGGCAGAAGCTGTAACCTACAATATGAAAAAGCCAAAACAAGAGAAGGAAACTCCCCTTATTTTGGCTTTAAAGCGAACATAAAAGGGCATTCGGGTACCTTAAAGCACCCGTAATGCCCTCTTTAGGAAGTGTTTTCAATTCATAGGCTTTTTGATGAATAAGGACAGTGCAACATTAACCACCGCTAATATCAAACTGATGGTAAAGACCGTGGATGATCCCGCTGCCGCTGCTTGGGTAGAATCATTCGCAACGGTTGCCAAGTAACTATTCTGCTTGGCCGATAAAACCGATACCAATACCGCAATGCCAATAGCGCCGGATACTTGTTGGAGCGTCTGGGTTAATGCGATTCCATCCGGATAGAACTGTTTAGGAAGGGAATTCAGCGTGTTTGTTTGCACATTAGCAAGCACCGCCCCAATACCTAACATCATGACAACATGAGTGATCACAATCACCCATAAGGCTGTGTCTGAACCCACTTGCGAATAAATGGCATAGCCAATGGCGACTAAAATAGTGCCCGGAGTAATGATCGCTTTCGGACCAAATTTATCAAATAGACGCCCGATGGTTGGAGCTAATGCGCAGTTAAGCAAGCTGCCTGGCAGAAGGATAAGACCTGTTGTAAAAGCAGCGATTAATAAAGCCATTTGCATATACATAGGTAAAATAACAAGCATGGACATCATATTAAAGAACGTGATAAAACTCATCAACATTCCAAGGATGAAAAGCGGGTAACGAAATGCTTTTAGATTCAGCATAGGAATCTCCATTTTCGTTTGGCGAATCCCGAAAATAAGGAGCGCTATCAATCCAATGATGGTGGTTCCCATTACCGTTGGACTTGTCCATCCGAGATCGCCGGACACGCTTACTCCGTATACAATTCCCCCGAATCCGATCGTCGAAAGAATAACAGAACCTGCATCAATCGAAACCTTGCGTACTTCATTCACATTCGGTAAATATACGAGCCCGAAAATAAAAGAAAACAACAATAAAGGAATCGTAACCAAGAAAATCCAATGCCATGATAATGTATCTAATAGAAGGCCTGCTATTGTTGGTCCTAGAGCTGGACCCGCTAATATCACTAAGCCCATAACCCCCATAGCGCCGCCTCGTTTATTGGGGGGGAAGACTGTAAAAATTACATTTTGCGTTAAAGGTAAATTGATGGCTAGCCCTGCTGCTTGAATAATACGCCCCGCCAATAAAACACCAAATACCGGCGCTGCTGTGGCAAAAATTGTTCCGATGATCAATAGCAATATGGAAGTCATAAACATTTGGCGTGTGGTAAACTTCTGCATTAAAATACCCGTTACGGGCACTAAAATCCCCAATGTTAGAAAATAACCTGTTGCTAACCATTGGATGGTTGTGGCATCGGCATTGAATAATTGACCCAATTTTCCTAAGGCTATATTTAGCGCCGTCTCGCTAAAAAGGCCAACAAAGCCAGCGACAAAAAGAGCCGCCATGATCGGCCCTGTTTTAATTCCTTTATTCAAATTTCAAAACTCCTTTATCATATTCGGCAATACTTTGGAAATCACTCTAAGGGGTTCCGTTGCATTTTGGGTTAAACAGAGCATCATTCCGCCTTCGATCGAAGCCGTCATCATAAGCGCAATTGATGAAGCCGTGTCTTTTGAAAATCCATCTGCTGCTAATTTATTCGAATAAATATGTTGTATTTTTTGATATAACTGAGCACAAGCCATTCTAACCGGATCGCTTAACGAAGCCATTTCGCTAACGATACTGCTGAACGTGTATCCGGTAAGCGTTCCTTCCGTTTCAAATTTCATGATTAATTGCTCAATCATTCCGATGGCAGCTTCTTGCGTAGTCGAATACCGTTGGAAAATGTCCTCGATATCCGTTGTGATCGCTTCATTCAAAGTTTGAAGGCAAGCTATTAGTAATTCTTCTTTCCCATTAGGAAAGTGATGATAAAGCGATCCTTTTGATATGTTACATGCTTTTAAAATTTCGTTTAATCCGACGCCCATATATCCTTTCTGTTGGAAAAGCTTAGTCGCGATGTCGATTATCAGCGATTTTGTATCCATTCCCGTAGCACACCCCCACCATACCAACCGGTCTGTTTAATAATTTACCAAAAAAAATTCTATAAGTCAAGATTATTTTCGTTGACTTATAGATTTTGATTTTGAGTCATTTTACGATTTACCTTGTCTAATATGGCTTCGTAAGTTGTTCCGAATGAGATCGCCATCTCATTAAACAATATACTCTGAATGGAAGTTAACAAATGTTGGTCATGTGAGCCAAGCTTTTTATTGTTCGATTCAGCGACATGCTTTTTACGCATTAATGTATTCGCAACTTTAGCAATTTCTTTCCGATTTCCTGAATTTACGATATTGGAATAGGTTTGATAACGTTCGTTATTTTTCTCAATCCAAGTTATACCCGGCAATCTGAAAGATTCTATGATTTCCTCCGCTTCGTCCCTATGAATAAGATCGAGCATAAGTACCGATTTATTATCTACCGGGATACTGATTTTTAACTTGCCGCCACTGAGCGGATGTAAATCATAATAACTCTTCGATACACCGGATATTGTTTTCACACTTATATTATCTATGCGGCATACTCCGTGTCCTGAATATATAATCAGATCACCCACACCAAACATTATTCCTCACCCCCACATATCGTCAACTCCTGTTGACTATAATAATTATAACACTTTTTTTGTTATATTGTTCGGATTGGTTTACTATGGAAATTGCCTATAGTAAGTAACCGGTTTATTCCACAATCCCCCAAAATTGAATGGCTGCCTTAGAAATCGGTTCGTCTTTTAACCTTAAGAACGCGGGTTCCACATCGATTTTGATCTCCTCCAATTCAAGAAACATGATGTTTTTCAAAAAGGGCGAGGAATAATCCATTCTTGGGATAATAGACAGTCCTAATTCTCTGCTGACCAGCTCGATCACCATGGTGACATCCTTACATTCCATTACCACATTCGGCTTCAAATTACGTTCATGGAACGTTTCCAGCAAGATTTCATGAAACGAATGTCCTTCCATTGGGCCTAACAGAATAAAAGGAAACTTTGCAATTTGCTCCAGCGTTACATTTGGGGACGAAAACGAAGCTAGCCAACTCTTCGGAATCATAACGACAAAAGGCTGCTTGTTTATGATTTCCATCCGATATTGTCCGATATTGTCCGACCGTAAAAGCAACGCGATATCGATTTCTTTCCGATTCAGTTTTTTTAACAATTCATCCGAATTTCCGGTCGTAATATTGATTTTAATTTGAGGATACTGTTTTCGAAACAGACTTACATAATCGATGAGAATATTCGTACATACGGACGCTACGCCGATGCTCACCACTCCCGTTATGCCCTGCTCAATCTCTTGAATGCGCTGCCTGACATCCTGCATTTCCTTCAACGTCTGTTCGGCGTACCGAAACAATAGCTCACCGGTTTCCGTAAGCTCCCACTTCTGGCGGTATCGGTGAATTAAAGTCGTGCCGAAATCCTCTTCAAGCTTTTTTAAAAGCTGGCTAAGCGGCGGCTGCGCGATATGAAGCACTTCCGCGGCCTTGGATATGCCTCCTTGCCTCACAATTTCCCTGAAATAATACAATTGCCGAATGTCCATTTTGCAACCTCATCATATGTATTTTGATATGTTCAGTTTATCATATATATATTTTTCATATACCGTATTCAGTGGTATATTTAAGTTTATCGTTTTTGAATTGCAAAAATGGAGGGTGTTATGGTAACGAGTAAAAAGGTAAAGCGATTCGTCATATACTTGCTAGGTTTATTTTTTTTGTCGCTGGGTATAAGCTTTTCCATACAAGCAGGGCTTGGGGTGTCCCCCGTATCATCGCTGGCTTACGCCTTGACCTTAACGACCGGCATCTCGGTCGGCATGACAACCGTGGCAGCCAATATCTTTTATTTCCTGATTCAAGTAATCTTAAAAAAACGATTTGAATTCAAGCAATTTGTTATTCAAATTGTGATTGCTTTTTTATTCGGGTTATTTATAGATGTAACACTTCTTGTGGTGAAGGTTCTTCCTGCCCCGGATACAATTGTTGCCCGAATTGCCTATTTGATGATTAGCCTTTTCGTTGTTTCTGTCGGTTTGCTCGGTTATTTCACGTCGAAGCTCCCGTTTATGCCATACGATGCGTTAACTTACGCCATTAGCGAAAGATTTCATTTGAAATTCAGCAAAGCGAAAATTGCATCTGATGTGATTAATGTTTGTATATCCGGCGCATTATGTTTGATTTTCGTTCAATCCTTGGGCTCAATCGGAATCGGAACCGTAGTTGCCGCTTGTTTCATCGGCAAGATTTTGGGCGAGATGATCAAATATTTTCAACAGCCGCTTATCAAATGGGTGATTTTGTCGGAGCAAGTTGCGTAATCACTTAAACCCCCCCTTCTTGAATTGCCTTTGCCAAAACCTCATCCCTTTTCAAAAATTAATTTCCTGTGCATTGCCCGCCCTAACCTATGAAAATGTAAAACAGCAGCCCAAGGAATCCTTGGGCTGCCGAATGATGAATTAGAATATGAAGCTCAAGCAGAGCGTGAGAACGAAAGCCGAGAGGGACAAAATCGTCTCCAGGACGGTCCACGACTTGAGCGTCTGAGGCACGGACATGTTCAAGAACTCCTTGACCAGCCAGAAGCCCGCGTCGTTCACGTGCGACATAATGAGCGAGCCTGCGCCCGTCGCCAGGACGACCAATTCGACGTTGGCTCCCGGCGTCGCGGCGAGAACCGGCGTTACGATGCCCGCGGCCGTCGTCATCGCGACGCTCGAAGAACCGGTGGCCAGACGAATCAGAGCGGCAACGAGGAACGCGAACACGATCAAATTCAAATTCGCATTCGTTGCGATCGCGGCAATCGCTTTGCCGACGCCGCTGTCGATCAGTACGCCTTTGAATGCGCCGCCGCCGCCGATAATGAGGATGATCGATGCGGTCGGTGCCAGACAATCCATCGTGAACTTGGAGACTTGCTCTTTGCTGAAGCCCCTTGCGAAACCGAGCGAGAAGAAGGCGAAGACGGTCGCGATCAGCAGGGCAATGATTTCGTGGCCGATAAATTTGCAGAACATCGTAAAGCCGCTCGTGCCGTCAGGATCGATAATGCTCGCGGCGGAACCGATGAGCATGAGGATGACGGGCATCAGAATCGTCAAGATGGTGATACCGAAGCCGGGAGGCCGCTTGACGTCTTTGGTGGCGAATTGTTCGACCAGGTCAGCAGGCGGATCGACTTGAATCCGTTTGCTGATAAACTTGGCGAAGATAGGACCCGCGAGAATGGCGCTTGGAATTCCCACCAGCAAGGAGAACAGAATCGTTTTCCCGATATCCGCATGATACGCTTCGATGGCGATCATCGGCGCCGGATGAGGAGGGATGAGGCCGTGTGCGACCGACAAACCGGTGACAAGCGGGATACCGATGGCCAGCATCGGTTTCTTCGTTTTCTTAACAAGCGTGTACAAAATCGGGATGAGCAAAATAACGCCGACTTCGAAGAAGACCGGAATACCGATAATGATGGCGACGAACAAGATCGAGTAGGCGATCCGCCGCTCGCCGAATTTGTCGATGATCGTATTGGCGATTTGCTCGGCCCCGCCGGATTCGGCCATCATCTTGCCGAGCATCGTGCCGAGACCGATGACGATGGCGATCGTTCCTAATGTTCCGCCGAAGCCGCCCGTGACGGACTTGATCACATCGTTTGGCTGCATCCCGACGATCAGTCCCAAGAAGACGGCCGTCATCAGCAGAACGACAAACGGATTCCACTTGAATTTGGCGATGAAAACGATGAGCAGCACGATGGCGACGAGCGCCCAAACTAACAGCGTGACGTTATGGCTTAGCCCGAACAAGCTAGACATATTAACACCTATCCTTTATTTTGTATGAAATTGCGCTTTGCCGTCAGCGGCCTAACCAACCGCCATCCACAGCCAACAAGTGCCCGTCAACATAGTTGGACGCGTCAGAAGCCAGGAAGACGACGGTACCTTTGAAATCATCGGGATTGCCCCAGCGGCCGGCCGGAATCCGGTCGAGGATCTGCTTGCTTCTGACCGGGTCTTCCATGAGCGCCGTGTTCATATCGGTGGCGATGTAGCCCGGAACGATGGCGTTCACGTTCACATGATGCTTGGCCCACTCGTTGGACAGCGCCTTCGTCAGCTGTGCCACACCGCCCTTAGCCGCGGCGTAGGCGGGAACCGTAAGGCCTCCTTGATAAGAGAGCAGCGAGGCGGTGTTAATGATTTTGCCCCGGCCCCTCGGGACCATGTAGCGCCCCGCTTGCTGGCACAGAATCCAGACGGTCTTCAAGTTCACTTGAATAACCTCGTCCCAATCCGCTTCCGGAAAATCGACGGAAGGGGAACGACGCTGAATGCCCGCATTGTTCACCAGGATATCGATGGCGCCGAACTGGGCAGCAATGGCCGGAACCGCAGCTTTGACCTGCTCCATATCGTTCATGTCGCAAGGGATGATGATGCACTTCCTGCCAAGACGCTCGATTTGCTCTTTGACCTCCGTCTGCGCCGTTGAACGCTGCAGCAGGGCCACATCCGCTCCGGCTTCGGCCAGAGCCAATGCCATCTCGCGTCCGATACCGCGAGTGGCTCCCGAAATGGCGGCAATTTTGCCGTCCAGACGAAACGATTGAAGTACCATGGAATGTCAACCTCCCCGTTTGGATTATGGACGGAACAATACTTTCAGAGACTCTTCCGGGTTATGCATCAATTCGAATCCTTCGGCGATCTTCTCCAGCGGAAGCTGATGCGAGATCAGGCTGGATACGTCGAGGCTGCCGCTTTCCATCATCCGGATGGCTTTGGCGAAGTCGCCCGACGTGTAGCAGCGCGTCGTCGTCATCGAAATTTCGCGGAAATGCATGGCGGCCAAGTCCACCGTAGGCGCTTGCTTATACACGCTGACCACAACGATTTGTCCCTGGATCTTAACCGTCTCGATCATTTGCTTGGCTGTGATCTGGGTGCCCGCGACTTCGAAGACCACATCCGCTCCGATGCCGCCGGTAAGACGACGTGCTTCTTCGGTGACATTCACGGTCTTGGCGTCCAGTGCGGTGAAGCCGAGCTCCGCCGCTTTCCCCAAGCGATACGGGCTAATGTCGGAGATGATGATCTGCCCGGCACCCGCTTGCTTCGCGACCATGCCGATCAGAAGACCGATCGGACCCGCGCCCAAAATGATGACATTGTCACCGACCTTCAGGTTGGAACGGCGAACGGTATGAACGGCGACGGCAACGGGCTCCGTCAGAGCAGCATGCGCGTCCGACAAAGCGTCCGGGATAGGGTGCAGCCGGTTCAGCGGAACGGCGACGTATTCGGCGAAGCCGCCGTGCTTGTCGATCCCGATCAGCTTAAGCGTCCGGCACACGTGATATTCTCCGGCACGGCAAGCTTCGCATTCGCCGCAGCTCAACGTCGGCTCAATGACGACCCGTTGGCCGACGGAGAAAGACTCAAAGCCGCCGTTGATCTCTTCGATTACGCCGCTGAATTCGTGGCCCATGGCCAATGGAGCTTTCGCCCGCGGATGCTTGCCTGCGTAGATCATCATATCCGTGCCGCAAATGCCGGCAAAGGACACCTTAATCAGCGCTTCCCCCGGCTGCGGGGTCGGCTTATCGATTAGATCCATCTTTACTTGCTCAGCTTCGATGTACAATCCGGCGCGCATTTTCGTAGTCATACCCTTTTCCTCCTCGGTAATTGGATGAGTTGTGAATTCATGTTGACATGTCGACAATCTAGGCGAAAAACAAGGAGCCTTCCGCTGCAGATTCGGCTCCATCCCCTGAAGGGCTTTTTTTACAATGGTTTCAGGCTCAATTGGACGGTTTGACGGGTATCCTCGAAATGCTCCCGAATCACCTTCTCGATGTATTCCCCGTCCTTGCTCTCCAAGGCGGCGATCAGCAAACTATGCTTGTCGATCAACTGCTGGACTTCATGCTTGCGATTGGCAAAGCGCTGTTCCGTCGCGACTAGCAGCGCCGTGAGCACGAGGCTGCGGATGCTGTTCCAAAGGTGAAAAATTCGGGTGTGGTCCGCTTCGGCAATGATCGTCTCATGAAAGGTCAGATCCAGATAAGCGAATTCAACGACGTCGTTATGCTTATCGGCCATCGCCATCTTGTCGACGATTTTGTGAAGCGTTTCCGTCAATCTCTTATTGTCGGCCTGGGCCACGCATTGCAACGTATAATTTTCGATCAGGAAGCGGATGTCGTACAGTTCCTTGACGTCTTTGGCAGTGAGGCCCAGCACGAAGGCTCCCTTCCGGTCCAAGCGAATGAGACCTTCGACGGACAACGCTTTCAACCCGTCCCTGACCGGCGCTCTGCTCGTTCCGAATTCCGCCGCCAATTGATTCTCGGATAAAGTCGATCCGGGCTTGATTTGACCCCGAACAATACGAAGCCTGATCTCGGAAGCAATCTTCTCACCTAGCGACTGATCCCGCAACCAAGAGGAAGGAAATTCCATATCCATCAAAACCTCCCTGTATTGTCGACATGTCAGCAAGACATGATTTGAATATAAACGATTTCGATTCTTTTGTAAACGTTTTTACCCTTAAGAGTTCCTATGCTAAGAAGTAACATCGTCGAAATTCTGCAGAAGGCACACACATCGCGAGAATGAGGAGCTATACCTTTTCATTGGCGGTCGAGGTCAGTTCCAGGTGGATGGACAGATTTTTGATGTCAAGGAAGGAACGACGGTTCGCGTTGCACCTGAAGGTGAACGCACTTTGCGAAACAACGGTACTGGCGATTTGTATTTCATCGTAGTTCAAGCCCAGGCGGGCAGTCTCCGCCAATGGGTGGAGACGGATGGCGTCATACTTGATAAACCAGTGACCTGGCAGGAATAGGATCAAGTCTTCCTGGTTTCTTTTTTTCTCGCACGAAAAAACAGGGGCTGCCTCTAAGGTCAGAGTTATGACCTATTGGGACAGCCCCTTTGATTCGAACGACATTAATGGTTAAGCCTCTTTCGAGCAACAATTTCATCCATAAAGCACTGTAGCGTGCTCGATATATATGAATCTTTTCGCCGAATAAAAATCGTCGTGATTTCGTGATAGGGTTCAGGTACACGATGACTAAACACGGTGCCATTGGCAACAAGATCGGAAATGGATGATTCCGGAATAATCGTGATTCCTATACCTGCAGCTACGCTTCCTATAATCGTCCCAAACGTTCCGAATTCCATGATCTGTTTCGGGATAATCCCCTCCGCCTTCATCCAGCTTTCCAGTCTTTCCCGATATCCGCAACCTTTATTGTATAGCAATAGAGGCCTTTTTGTTATTTCCTCGATAGAAAAGGCTTCTTCTTTGGTTACAAGTACTAGCTTTTCTTGAATAACCTCAACCTGTTCGATTAAGGGATGCCTGATGGGCCCTGTAACAAAAGCTCCATCCAGTTTCATATCAATTACTTGTTGTAACAAATGATCGGTAACCCCAGCTTTTAAGGATAATTCAACGTTGGGGTACTTGCTATAGTAAGAGGATAAGATATCTGGCAGCGCATTTATCGTCTCCACCATACCGATTTCCAGGACACCGGAGGGGTTCGACTTATCTTCAAATGTGTGTATCATTTCCTCCACTCTCGACAGGATCTCCCTCGAATGTTCCAACAACCGCTTTCCTTCCGGGTTTAGGATCATCCCTCGCTTATGCCGATAGAACAATGCCGTCCGTAGTTCTTTCTCCAGCAGCTTTATTCTAGCCGTTACATTGGATTGAACGTAGTTTAGCTCCAATGCGGCTTTACTGACACTTCCATGCGCAGCAACCGTCTGAAAAATTTTCAAATCATTAAATTCCAATGCAACCTCACCTCTGCTCTCGAATACAAACGATACCTTTTCTCAGATATCATTTTTAAAGATGACAAACGTTATTTTCAATCATTTTACTATAACACATTCTCCCTCCTAAAATGAGTTACATACAACAGTTGGCAGGTTCTTGCCAGGGAGAGACAACATATGCTAAAAAGACAAATCGTCATGGGCTCCATACTGTGCCTCATCGCAAGCGTGTCGTGGGGAGCTATGTTTCCCGTTGCACACATGGCATTGCAGCAAATTGATCCATTCTATTTTTCGTTTATCCGTTATTTCGCCGTTGCCGTCATTCTCAGTGTGTTGCTTTGGATGAAAGAGGGGAGAGCTTCATTTCGCCTGGATGGAAGAGGCAAGACATTATTGTTTTTGGGAACGATGGCATTTACGGTTTATAACATGGGCGTCTTTCTCGGACAGCAGCTCATGGGAGAAGCGGGTATAATCGCCGCCTCCATTATGGAAGTCCTTATGCCGATGATAACGATTATGGTCTTGTGGATCACGACAAAAAAAGCGCCGAGTAAATTCACGCTCACGAGTGTGGGTATCGCGCTTGCCGGTGCTTTACTCGTGATCACCAACGGGAAATTGGCATTTTTCATGATGGCTGGACAACATCTTGTTCCTTTACTTCTGGTTTTTACAGGAGTTATGGGATGGGTGATCTATTCGATGGGGGGAAACCGATTTAAGGATTGGTCGATCCTGCGCTATTCTACGCTAACCTGCTTGCTAGGAAGTGCAGTCTCTCTCATCATCGTTACACTTGCCTCCGTCTTTCATTTGCTTCCCGTTCCTACCTGGCACACGTTATTTTCGATTAAATATGAAATGTCCTTCATGATCTTATTGCCAGGGCTGGCAGCCTTGCTCTGCTGGAATTCAGGGATCAAATTGCTATCCCCCATTAACGGCATATTGTTTATTAATTTTGTTCCCATTACCACATTCGTTATTATGGCTTTTCAAGGCTATCCAATCAGCAACTATGAATTTTACGGGACGCTGCTCATTATCTTTGCCCTAATACGGAACAATGCGCACCAGAGGAAAACACTACGCAGAAATGACAACAGAGCGTATACTGCTGCGCATGTGCCTGAGGAAGAGATCATTAAAGTTCCCCGATCGAATGTCGGATTTTAAGTCCGCTGAGAGATCCCCGCCTATTATTTGCGAATGAGGTTGGCCAAGCCTAGAAGGAGTCCGTGGAAGTCATAATGGGAAAGGCTCCCTTGTGGGAGCCTTGTCTTCATTGAAGCGAACGCCGCTTTTGTCGAGCGCACTTCAAAACCTCATTGTTTTTCCTCATACAAAGAAGTATCTACTGCTTGAACGAACCGCGTCCATTCTCCTGTCGCGTATAGCAGAAGCCTGTGCATCGCACGCGTGCATGCCGTATAAAAGAGTTTGCGCTCGCTTTCCCGATGATACGTCCGCGAAGAGGCATCATAGATCAGGACGACGTCGAATTCAACGCCTTTCGCGAGATACGCCGGGATAATGAGCGTTCCCTTCTCGAAGGTAGGCGTCTGTTTCGTAATAAGCCGCAGCGACGGGCATCCCTGCGCGGTTAAGAGGTCGAAAGCTTCGCTGCTTTCGGCCGCCGTTTTCGTAATGACGGCGATGGAGTTGAAGCCTTCCGCTTGAAGGGTCGCAATATGCTCCGCGATTCGCGCTGCCCGTTGCTCTCTGCTGTCCGTCTGCGAGAGGACCGGCTTCTTCCCGCTTCTTTCGAAGGGCACGATCTCCTTGCCGCTCGGCAGCAGCGGCTTCGTGAACTCCACGATCTCACGGGTTGACCGATAACTGCGGACAAGGCGAACCAAGCTCGTTTCAGATTCGCCG
The DNA here is from genome assembly GCF_005049045.1 of Cohnella pontilimi. Taxonomy (GTDB): domain Bacteria; phylum Bacillota; class Bacilli; order Paenibacillales; family Paenibacillaceae; genus Cohnella; species Cohnella pontilimi. Next base: position 82,824 of record NZ_SUPK01000005.1, on the reverse strand, counting down.
TACAGCCGTATGAGAGGCGAATCTGCCCCGTACAATTCCGTTGCCTGAGGAAAGATGGCCTGCCCGAAATCGCCGAGTACCGTCATGCGGGCTCGGGGGAACAGCTTCTTGAGAAGCTCATATTGAAACATCGAGTAATCCTGACCCTCATCCACGAAGATATGCCGTACCTCCGTATTCATCCGAACGCCCTCGACGAGCTCTTTCAAAACCAGATAAGGTGTCGCATCCTCATAGAACAGTTGAAGCCGGCCAAGCTTCTCCTTCGTTTGCTCGCAGATATCCGGCCAAAGCTCCGGAACATCGGTCTCATTCGTCATCGTCTGATAAGCGTTCTTGTTGTTGAACAGCTGGACGTACAACCCCGCCATGTCGATGAACGACATCCGCTTCACGCTTCGCCTGAGCGGTTTAAAATGCTCCTTCACGATCATGCGGCGCAGCAGATTTTCCTCCCGCTCGGCGTAGTCGAAGTCGCCCTCGTCTCGCCTGCGCTTGTTGTGCAGCATCTCGCGAACTTCTTCATATTGTTCGGCGAAGTCAAAGACCCCCCGCTCTTTGTGCAGCGCTTGATACGCGGCGGCGTACTGCTCTTTGTCGAGATAATTAAGCTCTTCCTGCACCCAGAGCGCCTCCCGCTCCTTGCGTTCCAGCAAGGCCAGCTCCTTCTGCAACCATTCTTGCATCATGGCAACTCGATTGGCCAAGCGGACGGCAGGATCATAGCTGTAGAACTGTGTTTCCATTTGCTTGGCACTGATCAAATCGCGGTCACGGAAACGAATGCTGTTGAATCGCATACCCTCCCGCTCCAGCCACCCCGCATAACGCTGGAGAGCTTGAAGGAACGCTGCGGATGCCTTATATTCAATCCCCCTCACCCGAGCTTCATACTCGCGCGTGGATTGTTCTGTCAGCACATATTCGATCTGATCGAACGGGTCTTCCAGACGCAGCTCCTGTCCAAGTCCATATTCAAGATATTCCTGGAAGGTCGTCTGCTGCATGTTTTCTTCGCCGAGCTCGGGAAGAACGGTGGATACGTAGCTGTTGAACATCGGATTCGGCGAGAAGAGGACGATTTGGTCAGCGCCCAGCCGCTCCCGGTGTTTGTACAGCAAGTACGCCACCCGTTGCAGTGCCGCAGAGGTCTTCCCGCTGCCGGCAGCCCCCTGCACAATGAGCATACGGCTTTGGTCATCGCGAATAATGGCGTTCTGCTCTTTCTGGATGGTCGCCACGATGCTCTTCATTTGAGCATCCGAACCTTTGCCGAGCGCCTGCTGCAGCAATTCGTCGCCGATCGTGATGCTCGTGTCGAACACATTTTGAAGCCGGCCCTCACGGATCTGGTACTGGCGTTTCAGCTCCATCGTTCCCTCGACGCGTCCGCCCGGCGTGTCATAGGCGGCAGCTCCCGGGGAATAGTCGTAGTACATGCTCGCAATAGGCGTACGCCAGTCATAGACCAGAAAACTCATGCCATCCGAATCGACAAAGGACGATACGCCGATGTAGACCTGCTCGCTAAAGTCCTGGCCATCCTCACGGAAGTCGATGCGCCCGAAGTAAGGAGACTGCAGCAGCCGGTTCATGCTTTTCCATTGTTGCATACGCAGCCGATAGCTGCGCTCCCGTTCCGATAACAACGCCTCTTGCTGCCTAATACTGTAGAAGGTCTCCTCAAAATCCTCCTCGGTGCTCGTGTTGACCGTCACTTCTTCCCAGAATCGTTTGCGGATGTCCCCCGCCTGATTCCGTAGTCCAGCCACCTCCGGCTCCAGTTCGGCGATTCTCTCTTGCAGCTTTTCCGTCACGTGATTGAGCCGCTCCTGTTCTTGCGTCCAATCCTTCTCGTTTATCATTTTCCTGAACACGCTCCCTCTCGTTAAATCTGAAGAAAAAAGAACGTTTGACAAACCGCAATGCCGTGTGGTATGATTATCTTGAAGATAAGATGGGCGAACTTTAACCATTAAAAAATGCACTCACGGTCTTTAATGATACCACAGTGCTGCTTTGTGTGCAATAAACCTGGCGGATTTGCCGGGTTTTTGTTTTGTCGGCAAAAAAATAAGAAGGAGCCGTCGCACCGCGACAAGCTCCTAGAAATCCCTCTATCCTCATTTCACCGCAGTTGCTTCTACCTCATGGCGCTTTTGAAACCGGAAGATGCCGGTTCGGAAAGGTCAGAATGAGCGAGCCGCTAAATGCAAGAAGCCGGGAACATCGCGTTGATGTTCCCGGCTGCATTCGGCGATCCGGTTTAAACTTTTAGATCGTTTTGTGATCGATCATATAACGGATGAAGACAAGAAGTTCGGATTTAAGCGCCGGGTTCACTTGTTCATCGGATAATTTTTCGATCTTATCTCGCAGTTGTTTCAGGGAATCGTACCCGTTCGCCTCAAAATGCGCGGCTTGATCCGCTTTGCCTTGATCCCTGAATGCGGCCGCTTGGCGGAACTTTTTCTCCGCGTTGTCGATGTGGCTCAAGACGGATTCCTGCGTTCCTTTCTGCCCGAAAGAATCGTTCTTCACGAGCGCTCGCAGGTTCGCGATCGTTGCAGATGTGACCTTGACGGTGTGCGTCTGCGTGAGCTCGACATTCCCCGCTTTGTCGCTGGCACGGAATTGAATGTCGCTTGTGCCATCTTGGGTCAGCGCCAAAGGTCCGGTATAGAGATTCCACGTATTTCCCTGATCGAGACTGTACTCGATTTTCTCCACGCCGGAATCATCGTCAACCGACCCCAGACGAACGATGGCCTCGTGCAGGTAGGAACCGTCCCTCAGAAGTGTCCCGTCAAGGGTCAATGTCGTCGTCGGAGGAACCGAATCCTTGACGACCAAATGGTACTGATCCTGCACGCCGCCATAATCGGCCGTGATGACCGTATCCCCAGGACGCAGCGCGGTAATCATGCCGCTCGTCTCATCGACGGTTGCCACCTGGGTGTCGCTGCTCGTAAAGGTGACACCTTCTGTCACAAGCGCGGTCGAAAAATCGCTATAGGTCGCTTTGACGACAGCCTGGCTCGTCTCGCCCGCCTTCATAGGATCGATATTTTGAATGCGGATCGCCCACAGGGTGACCGGAAGCTTCTCCGGCGTGGCGTCGATCTTCATGGAGCTGATGATTAACGGAAGTTTATTGGCCGCTACGATGCGCATGTCGGCCCCCCCGTTTTGACGGTTCGTGAACCTTGCGCCCGGCATGTCCAACGTAACGGTCTGCCACTTATCGACCTGATCGTCCTTAATAGTGACTCGCGCGGTGCTCTGGTACGTGGCTCCCGTAGCCGCGGATTCGTACTGCAGCACGAACGAGCCGGCAATGGGCGACCGGTATTCGATCGACGCGGCAGCTTTGTACGGTCCGCCGTAAATCCGTTCGTCGTCGATTTTCATATACAAATTGTTGCCGGTGCCGAATGCGCTGCGGTCGAGCTGCAATGCGGTTCTTCCGTCGATTTCGATCTCATGCGCGGGTCCGCTCTCGTAGGGAAACCAGTCCATTCCGTTCTTATATTCATCGTCTTCCCCGAACGCCATGGATACCGTCTTGTCTCCGGTCAGTTGACCGTCGCCGGGGTTCGGATTCGGATCCTGCCAGTCCGTCCGGCTGGCCACATAAGCTTTCTTCGTAAACGGATCTTTCTTCAACGTGAAGGAATAGACGACGGTTCCCGGAATGTTGACGTAATCCACCGTCAACGTCTCCGGCGTTACCGTGAGACGGACCGCTCCGTATTCCGAGTTGTCGCGGAACATGCTGCTCGGTACGGGAGGGAACAGCGGCGTCAAACCTTGGCCGCCGTTGCCCGTAATGACTTCGTTATACCCTTCAGGCGTTATGATGTGCTCCGCATGATGATCGTGGCCCTGCAGCAGCAGATCTACGCCTGGCGTCAACAGCCAACGCCGATTCAGGTTATTCCCGGCCTGGCCGGAAGAGAAAATCGGCTGATGTCCGCCCACCAACACCCACTTTGCATTGGCGGAGCTTTCGTTGACTGTATTTTTGTAAGCGTCGAATATTGCCGGCGGGGCGCCGGTTTGGCTGGACGCGTTGCAATTGACGTCCGGATTCACGAAATCGACCAGCCCGTTGCCGAAACCGGCGACGAAGGCTGCGGGAATTTTGAAATAATCCAAACTCGGTTTCAGGCTATCCGGGGAGCAGCCGTTTCCGTAATCATGGTTTCCGTAAATCGGGAAGAACCGGCCGGCGGCAATATCCTGCCAATAGGGTTTCTGATCGGCTTCCACTTCCTCAGCCGTACCGAGCCGATACGAGTTGTCCCCTACGGTCAGGATGGCGTCGGGATTCCAGGAATGAACGAGATCCGCCACAGCTTGCTCGTGCTCGCAATTACGGTAACAATCCCCGTAATCGCCGATGACGGCCAGTACCAGCTTGTCGGCCGGCGGCTTCGAGTGGTCCGCGATCTCGCCGATCCGCTGCAAACCCGCGGCTCCCGGATCGGTTGCTTCCGCCTGCACCGTTCGATTCGGAATGAACGATGCGGCCAATAGGAATAACGCGAGGCATATAAACAGCGTGCGGCTTGTCGACAGTTTATTCAAGCGTGATTCTCCTCCTTGCTCATGATGTAATATGTGCGATGGATCGCTTCTATCTGCTCAATCATAGAAGACGGTTGTTATCTTCGAATTAACGCAATGTAAGGGAGTGGCAAGCAAGATTTGGTAATCCTTACGGGTAGCCGCGTTATCGCACCCGATACCGCAAGTCGGGCAGATGCAGAAAAAAAAAACAAGCGATGCGCATGACTTCCATGCCCATCACTTGTCATACGTTCTATGTGAATGAATTTCCTTGAAGCGAAGATGTTATGAGCGACCGTACAATTTGTCGCAGAACGCTTTGGCGTATGCCGGCAAATCGGGCGGACGGCGGGCGCTGATCCAATTCCTGTCGACCACGACCGGCTCGTCGATCCATACGGCTCCGGCATTTTCCCAATCGTCCCGAATACCGGGCGTGGAGGTGACGGTGCGGCCTTCCGCGATTTTCGCGGAGATCAGCACCCAGCCCGCATGGCAGATTTGCCCGATCGGCTTGCCCGAAGCGTCGATCCGGCGCACGAATTCGAGCACGTGGGGGTCCCGGCGGATTTTGTCCGGCGCCCATCCGCCGACGACGAGCAAGCCGTCGCACGATTCCGCGTCAAGCTCGGCGTACGAAATATCGGAAACGGCGGGCACTCCGTATTTGCCGATGTATTTCCGTCCCTTTTCGGGACCGGCGAACACAACTTCGGCTCCTTCCTCGCGCGCGCGGTAAACCGGATACCAAAGCTCCAAATCTTCAAATTCGTCGTCCACGAAGCAGATGACTTTTTTGATAACGGTCATGATCCGAATCATCCTCCCTGTATAGGTTCCGGAACTATTGTATCAAAAGAGCGGCCGAGGAGCCGCCCCTTGACTTGCGTTATGTTCCCGATTCTATCCTAGAACCGAGTCGATGAATTTTTCCAACGATGAAACATCGGTAACGTTCCTGTTGCACTCATGGCCGTGAATGCATATATAGTTGCCGACCGATTTGAAATAGTCAGACGAAGCATGTGCCGGCCTTTTCTTGGATACCGCCGAGAATAATGCCAGTTCTTCGTATCTATTGCACACGAAACAGTAGCTCTTCTTATGGGTTGCCGTATATCTGCCCTCTACGCCGACGAATTGTCCGCCTGTATGATACACGATGAACATTTTATTGGTTGATATATCGGTCCAGCTCAGAAAGGATACATAGCGTAAGTCGATTTGTGAAAGATCAGGCAGCTTGAGCTTCTTATTTTTCGGGAAAAGTTTCCGAATCTGCTTCTCGGTAATTAGAGGAAACTCGATTATATACGGCTCGAGCGCCTGCAAATATTTTTGAAAATCGTCTGCCGTTTTCAAACTGGAAATAGACTCCAGCATCGTTTTCCGGTTGTCTGTTACGTCGGGAAATAGCTCCGCCGCTTTGGTTTGTGCGCTAGAACGGACGGATTCCAATATTTTCGGATCGCCGACCGTTCGGAGTGCATGAAGCACAGAATCTGCCTGGTTTTTAATAAAGTTATATTGGTGATTTCTAATAAATGGTTCGCACATGGACGTCAGCCCCTTATTTTTATTTGAAAGAAATAAGGTGCAAAGCCAACTATTAGAAAACGATAGATGCTCATTCGGGCGATGTTTATGAATCTTGGTTCACCCCATGCAAAGTATCGCCTTCAATTCTGGCTTTGCATGAGCTTTTCCAGTCCGGCAATCTCTGATTGCCATCAGTATCACCTCCCGATCTTACGAATGCGAATAGTATAAACGAACCGGTGAATAATTTAAAGGCAACCTCAGAATACATTTGCCGGAAATGGTTGCCCCAAGCAACTTGCTCTAAAGACTGATAGGTGAAGCTGATGGGCATACCTTGAAACTCATACCAGCTGCCTCGTAATTCCTTGACACTGGCACTCTCCTTATCTGGGAATACTGCTTCCGCTACGACATTACCAAATCCAAATAAAATAAGCGGCTGCTTCTGAAAGAGCTGCAACTGTAGATGAGGAAGACATGCCGCTCTAGACTTAGGCTTATTGTAGGCACGCATCGGTCGGCATTTAAGCAAATAAGTGACATAAACAGCGTTTGCATCTATACCCGCCTCCCTCATGCCGAGTTGGAGTGTTTCTCGGGTACCGCACAGAAACGAATTTCCTTGCCGATCCTCCCGGGCTCCGGGATTATCCAGAATCATCATAAGCGAGGCTCTTGGATTTCCTTCACCCCAGATGACACGAGTTCGCTGCTTGGATAGTTCGCAAAGTTCACAATGCTCTATACCTTCGGGCGCTTGTTCTTCAGGCAAGATTACCAAGGGATGATCCATTTCCATGTCCTGCAGTTCCTTCCTTTCGCACGCCATGAATCCATTATGCCCATCCATTACAAAAACTTGCCGTTACTGATAGGGTTCTCCGCACGTCACTCATAACAAAAACCCGACCTCATGTGGTCGGGTTTTTGGTGGTGGAGGCGAGGGAGTCGAACTCCTCCTGATATGCAAGATGCTTATATTACGAGGAACATCTCATTTGACTCCTGCCCTCTTCGGACGATTGTCATCCGCAAAACCAGTATGCCATACGGAATGATCAAGTAAATCGTTCATCTGATCCTCCGGCAACGGACGGCTAAAATAGTACCCCTGCGCCAAATCACAACCCTCCATCCTATAAAAATGCAGTTGCTCTGGAGTTTCAAGCCCTTCAGCAACCGATTTTAAACCCAGCTTTCGTGCCAAAGTAATGACCGCAGAAATAATGGCGGTATTTTTATCGTTTTTCGATAGGTTGTGGACAAATGATCGATCGATTTTTAACGAATCGATGGGGAAATCCTTTAAATAAGCCAAAGAGGAATATCCCGTCCCGAAATCGTCGATTGAGATTCGAACTCCTAATTTTTTCAATTGATTCATTGTGGCTATCACCGATTCAGTATTTTCCAGGATAATGCTTTCTGTCAACTCAAGTTCCAGGAGGTTCGGATTCAGCCCCGTTTCCCGAATGGCCCTGTCGACGCTTGCGACAATATCGTTGGAAATGAACTGCTTAACAGATAGGTTTACAGCTACGTGGACAGGGTGACGATGCTCACGATTCCACTTCTTTGCCTGTATACAAGCCGTTCTCAGTGCCCAAATACCGATTGGAACGATCAATCCTGTTTCTTCTGCAATCGGGATAAACTGATCTGGCGGGATCAGTCCTCGCTGTGGATGCATCCAACGAATAAGAGCCTCCGCCCCAAATATATGTCCCGTACGGAGGTCTACCTGCGGCTGATAGTACAGGACAAACTCATCACGATCCAACGCAGTATGAAGAAGCCGTTCAAGGTTGACTCTTTCCTCAAGTAAACGATTCATGGAACTGCTAAAGAAACTGTAGTTGTTGCCCCCCAATTCCTTACTTCTATACATCGCAATATCTGAACTTTTAATCAGTGTGTCTATGTTTTCTCCGTCTATTGGATAATGGCTGATCCCAATACTGGTTCTTAAATAAAATTCAGAATCTCCAATATAGAAGGGGTTCCGAATTTCCGCCACAATTTTCTCTGCAACCTGAGCGATTTCAGTTTTCGTTTTGGCCGGCAAGATGACAGTAAATTCATCACCTCCTAAACGTGCTACAATATCCTCTTCACGCACACAATTGACAAGACGTTGTGCAACTTGCTTCAAAAGTTGATCACCGATGGTATGACCACGGGTGTCATTAATCTTTTTAAACTGGTCCAAATCGATGAACAAAACGGCGATTGGCCGGTGTGAATCTACAAACTGCTTTAGTTTTTCAGTAAACATTAATCGGTTGGGAAGCCCAGTTAACGTATCGTGGTAAGCCAGATAAGTGATTTTCTCTTCGGCATTCTTATGTTCAGAGATATCCTGGATGACACAAATTGAGATATTCTGGCCGTTCCTTTCAACGAAGCTTACACTTACCAAGGCAGAAATGATATGACCGTCTTTCTTTAATAGTTCTGCTTCAAAATTATGTAGGGGAGACCGTTTCAAAAACACCTTAAATAAGGTCATTCGTTGAGGTTGGGAGGGTGCTAATAAATCTATTAGATTACGCGGATGACTGCCGAAAAGCTCTTTCGATGCCGGGTTGGTTTCTATTATTTGATAATTTTCTTCAGCGACAACGATGGGGACTGACACAAGGTTGAACATGTTGTCCAGAAATTCGCCCTTGGCACGGTTTTCCTCTTCGGCGATTTGTCGCAGCTTATTCTGATAAAACGTTTTACGGTTTGCCCGTTCCAGAATGTTTCCACCTAAGATACAGGTGCTTTCAACCACCCATATAATTAAGGAGAGCAGTCCCATATCGCTTGTACCGAACATCGCAACCTGGTAGGCGATCACATATAAAAGCGTGGTCAATACCGCAATGGTAAACCTCAGTCTTAATATATAAAAACCAAATAAAATGACTACAGTCTCACCACAAATTGTTAAAAGGTGATTGCCTAATACAAAATGACCAATATAAAAGATACCTAATCCTGCAAATGCATTGGAAATAGCTGTTAGAGTCTGGAAATACTTTATATAGCGTTGCGAGGATAATACAAGTAAGTTTAAAGTGAATATGGGGAATAAAAAAATTAAGACTACATTAGCAATTTGAAAATAATAATCATGAAAGCTTACGTATGAAAATATACCCAAAGCAAGCCAGGTTAAATAGGAAAAAATAATTCCAATTCGGTTAAACCCTCTTACTTCGCTGTCGTTATAATTTTTAAATTCATTCTCTAGTGACGGATCCTTGAAACCTAAGCTCAATGGATGCAAGTCCAGTTTGAGATACTGTCCGTTTATCTCCATATTTTTACTCCCATACAGAGTGTTTTAAAGGTTTATAACGAACAGATCGCTGTCCTTATTCCCAATCACTTGATGTTTGCGACAGATATCTTCCAGTACCTGAACTGTATAATCAATCTGTTCTTTCGTATGAGCGTAATTGACGATTAATCTTATCCTGCCTTGATTCATTTTCACGGCCGGATAATAAATGGGAGTAGAATAAATACCCTGGAGATAAAGTTCATTTACAACCAATTTTAATTTATGATGATCTTCAATAAATATCGGAATGATTGGACTCTTGCTATTCCCAAGATTAAATCCTTTAGATGTTAATAAACCCCTCATATACTTGTTTTTATCATGAAGTCTACGAATGAATGAGGGGTTATTTTCTATTTCCTCGAGAGCAGCGAGTACGACTGCGGCATCAGCCGGTGTTAAGCATGCTTGAAATAGATAAGGATCCGAAAACCTTATCAATGAGCAGTATTTTTGATCTGCCGCGAAGAAACCGCCAACGGACGCTGTAGCTTTAGATAAAGTGGAAATAATAAAATCAACTTGATCGCTTATTCCTAGTTCATAACAATATCCTTGTCCTTTATCCCCATAGATGCCAAAAGTATGTGCCTCATCCACGTACAAATAAAACTTGTGCGTTTTTTTCAAACTGGTGATTTCTTTCAACGGGGCTAGATCACCGCTCAATGAATAGGCCGATTCCACGATTACAAAGATGTTTTCAAATGCGTCTCCAAACCTCTGCAATTTCGCTTTAAGGTCGGCGACATCATTATGTTTGAATGAAATCCATTTTTTCGCCTTGGATAACCTGATCCCATTAATGATGGATGAATGGCATTCTCGATCAAAAATAATCAAGTCCTTGTTACCGGCCAAACATGAAATAGCGCCTAGGTTTGTGGTAAATCCTGTCGGAAAAAGAACAGCACTTTCTTTTCCAACCGATTTACTTAATTTTTGTTCTATTTCTTTATGCAAAGAAGTCATTCCACATGAAGATGCAGCCGTACCACAACCGGTCCCAAATTGACGTAATGCATGCGAAGCTTTCTCGATAACGTTACTGTTTCTGTTTAAACTGAGATAGTGGTTAACATTCCATAAAATACATTCTCTTTTTTCACCGGTATGTTCTGATACGACATTCATTAAAGTTGCCGGTCCATTTTCCAGGTACCGGCCATATTCGTTATCTTTATCAACAAAATCCTGAAGAGATTGGGCCCTTTCTTCAAGGTCATTGACTTCTTTCAAATGTGCAAGGAGTTCTCCAATAGAAACAAAATCAGAACTCATGAAAATACCTCCTTATATTAAGGAAATCCTATTTTTCGTTAAATACAGACATTTCTATACATCTTTTATTCGACAATCGTCCTATAGTTCCTTCTTTGGAACTACAACTTTTGGCATTTAAACCTGCCATAAGGAACATCCGCGAAACCAAATCCCTACCAACAGCATGAGAATAGGGCACCCTTGTGGGGTGCCCTCTGGAGATGGACAAGCCGGCCCATCTCGGGCCGGCTTGCTCATCATTTCGTTAAGATGTTCAGCAGACGGTCGACTTCCTGCGTCCAGTCGGCTCCTATCGCCTTCGCATCTTGAAGCATAAGACCCGTCACGACCGAAAGAAATAGAATCAACCGTCTGTAAGGATCGCCTTCAGCGAATTGTCCTTCTTGCTGCCCTCGGACGAATATCGGGATCAACAGCTCGATCGTCTCTTGGGGGGAATACCGCTCGATCGCTTCCTTCGCCCTGCGCGGAACGCCTTCCGACTTTTGCGCTTGTTGAACGAGCAGGAAATAATGTTTATGGTTCTCGTCCAGCAGTTGAAGCGTGAACGTCCTTAGTTGCTCTAGAGGCGAGCCTGGTAACTGCTGAATATTTCGGATCGCATTCTGGGATTCCTCGATTGCCTCTTCAACGAGAAGCGTGAAAATTTCATCTTTCGATTCGAAATAGCGATACGATAAGCCTTGGCTGATGCCCGCTTCCTCTGCGATTATGCTCATCTTCGTTCCAGCGAGCCCTTTCTCCGCGAAAACTTTTAAAGCTGCCCTTTTGATCTGATCCTTGCGTTCGTCGAGCGCCTGTTCCGCCTGCGCTCTTGCTATTCTTGGCATGGTTATCCTTCTTTCCTTGTGCTCGTCGAACCGCCGATTAAGCTTCTGATGCGCGAATTTGCGCTTCGCTCAATTCCCACAGTTTTTTCGCCGCTTCCCTGTTGCTCGCTTGCGCCGACGGCGTCCTCACTTGCTTGTCCGCGTAGTAACGTCCGCTTTCAAGGCTCTTTTCATCGGTGTCCGCCAGCCATACAAGCGTCTCCGCACCCTTCTCAGGCGTTCGGGAAAATCTGTTCATGACGGCCATCGTCATCCGGGCCATCCATCCGTTGTCCTGATTGAAATTCGTAGCGACGAGTCCCGGATCAAAACAATAGACGGAGGCATTCGTTCCTTTCAACCGTTGCGCCAGTTCGGCGGTAAACAAAATGTTCGCCAGCTTCGTCTCACCGTAGCGGAAATTAGGGCCGCCCTTCATTTTCCCCAGAAATCCAAAATAACGCCTGGCGCTCAAATCTTCAAAATTGATGCCTCTCCTGGCCATCTTATGGCCGTGGGACGACGTTGTAATGATACGGGCATGTTCACTCATCATCAGTCTATCAAGCAGCAGCTTCGTTAACAAGAATGGCGCGATATGGTTGACCGCCCAGGTCATTTCTAGTCCGTCCTCCGTCAGTTTATGATCGACGAACATGGCTCCCGCATTATTGATGAGAATATCGATCCTAGGGAACTTAGCCAACATATCGTTTGCCGCGCGACGGATCGAACGCTGGGAAGACATGTCGGCGATGAAAACGTCCACCGTGATCTGATCCCCGAAGGATGCCCGAAGTGTAGCTGCAACCTCGTTCGCTTTTGCTTCGTTGCGAGCGACAATGCCCAAATTCGTCCCTCTGGCGGCTAACTCTTTTGCTGCCGCTAATCCGATCCCGCTCGTCGCGCCGGTAATCACCGCGTATTTTCCTTTTACATTTCGGCCGTTCGCTTGGTTCATCCTGCTCATTTAGTATTCCTCCAATTCATTGAATGACTCATTCATTTAATATGAGTATATGAGCCGTTCATTCATTTGTCAACTGGGGTACACTTATAATAAATAAAAAAGAGACGACCGGAGCCGTCACTTACGATCTTCCTTCATGCTGAAAACTCAACGGCCGTCTTCTGGTTCGAGATTGTCCATCTTCTCCCGCAACAGCAATGCGCCAGCCAAACCGAACAGGGCGAATACAACCGGAATAAGAAATCCCTGATGATACCCGGTGATCGTCCCGGAGCCCTCGAAATGATCCAGCACCCGACCGAACAGGCTCGGCAGCAGAATCGCACTGACGAACCCGCCGGTATTCGCGAAGCCCGAGGCAACTCCCACCTCTCGGATATTGAACGAATCGCGTACGACCGCGAACGTCAAGGCGCTCGATCCGTTGCCAAGTCCGATAAGCACGAACAGCACCGTCGCGATGGTGACGGGCGGCTTCCCGTTCCACAGGTAGATGACCATCCAGCTCAGGAATACGACTACATGAAAGATAGTGTATAAACGCTTCATCAAGCCGAAGCGAGCAGCCAGCCAGGTTGCCAGCGGCCCGCCGACTAGTGCGCCGACGAGGCCGGCCATGACCAGCCCGCTCGCGCCCGAGCGGGACATCCCGTACACGTGCATCCCGTACGGGATCGCCCACGAACCGATGAAGCCGACATACGTGCCGACCAATCCGAAGTGGCACAGAAACGTCGCCCAGCTTTGCCGATTCGCCAAAATCCGCCTCAGCACCACGGTTACCTTGTCCCGCTCCCGATTGATCTTCGCATTCGCCGCGACTGCCGAATGATTGCTCGATTCCCTCAGGGGCTGCCGCTTAAGGTTCCATATCAGGACATAGTAGAGCAATCCGCCGAACAGAATCAACACGATGCCCGATGTAAGGAAGGGCGCTCGCCAGCCTGCCATAGCGATCCACTCCGAGAATGGAGCCGTCGCGACGAGGAAGCCGAGACTGCCACTCACCCCAGCAAGCCCGATCAGCTTCACAAATTCCTTCGCCCGGAACCACTGGCCTAGAATCAAAACCACACTGATCCAGATCGCCGCATCCCCAATACCCACCAGCAGCCGTGCGATCAGCAGAATCGATTCATGCGCGGCTAAGCTGTACAGCAGCGTGCCAAATCCGTCCAACAATGTCCCTGCGATTAGGAATCCGTTCGGGCCATAGCGATCGGATAGAATACCCACGGGAATCTGAAGCCCGGCATAAGCCAGAAATTGAATGCTGGCCAAGACACCGATCGCAGCCGCCGTCACATGAAAGTCCGCCATTAATTGATCCGAGATGAGTCCCGGCGCCGTCCGTTGAATCACGATCAGGAAGTAGTCCAGCAGGATGCATGTCAGCACGACCCACCTATAGCTGCTATTCTGTCTCTCCACCTGATGCCGCTCCCTTGTTCTTCTTCCACCTATTATGACATAACAGCACGCGCGAGTGGGATGCCAAATGCTTCATCGGCTTCCGACATGCCGCAACCAGACAGATGAATGCCGTAAAGAAAGCCAAAGGATGGATGGATGCAGAGCTGCTCATCGATGTCGGCATGCCTTCAGGGGCGCCGGGAGGAAAGCTAAGTCCAGAGTCCGGACGGAACAGCCCGGCCGCTATCATACCGATCCCATAAATCCCGATGAGCATCGGTCCCCATACGCCCCCCTTGCCACCTCGCAGCAAGCTGCGAATTCCTATGGCCGCAATTACCGCGAGACAGCCGGTGGCGATAAAATCGGCTCTTTGAATCCAACCCAAATCGCCCAACGTTAAGGTGCTAATGGCGTGAAGCCTGATATCGAATCCCGTACGAGTAAACGCCTGAACGATAGCTACTGCGGTATAAATGGGGAAGAAAAGAGAAAAAATGTCCTCCGTTCCTATACGGACGTTACTCAGATGATTACCGGGCTATCGCCTGAGGACCCCAAATTTCAACACTCGATTTCTTCGCCAAATTAGCGAGAAGATCTTTGCAGTGGAGAGGGAATAGAGGCATTACGAAATACAAAAATGATGTTGATCAGCATACTTGATGCCGATCAACATCATTTTTTATTTTCGTGAGCTTATAAGTTTTGATGATTGCATACTACCGTTTAATAATGCAGCGATATCAAGTTGGAAAAACTAGGCTGCAAATGCGGTGGATTTACTTCGTTGCTGATATTGCGGCATGGAAACTGTCGTACCAAGCAATAAAATTATTAACGACCGAGTCGAGGAACTGGACGGTCGGTTCGTGAATGAGGTTGCCTTGGGCATCGATTTTCTCATGAACGGCGCCGACATACACCTCGTTGCTTGGAAGAAGCGGGGAGTTGACCCCACTGGCGAACAAAATATCACGTAAATGCGCTTGTGCTTTGACCGTGCCTAGGTTGCCCATGGAAGCTCCTATGATCCAAGATGGCTTCCCGATCATTACGCGGTCGACCCTCGATAACCAGTCAATGGCGTTGACCATGATGCCGGGGACTGTGCCATTATATTCAGGAACCACCCACAATACGGCATCGGCAGCTTTGATTTTGGCCTTAAATTGCGTTACGGATTCAGGAGGTGTATTCTCGATATCCTGATTGTAGAACGGGAGCTCCGTAATGCTTACGATTTCCAGCTCGAAGCGGTTAGCATAACGCTTCTGCAGAAATTTCGTTAGCTTCAGGTTGTAAGACTCCTTACGGTTACTGCCGACGATAGCTGCGATCTTCATGATGATTTCCTCCGTATCAGATGCATTATTTTCTGGGATTAAGGTTCGATGTGCGTTATCCGAACGGATCGCTTTACATAGCCTTTCCCCTCCAGGCTCCAATCATCCTGGTGGTTGCTGCCTTGCCCCTATACTGCTTGAGGAGCCAGCTCGATCCTGAGACAGCCCTTCCCTGGATAAACTGTAACCAAAATAATTATAGTTTCTTGGAGAGGTAAAGTCAAAACCGTGTCCTGAACACCGGCTTGTACCTGTGGCAAGCAAAAACGGTTCCGTCTGATTCGTGAACAAAGAGGTCATCCCTATAGAACGATCTCCACTTAATCGACTATGCCCCGATGTCAACTGAGCCGGTTCCCTTCTGCAGTCATTAATTTCGCTCAAACGCGAACGAATGGCATGCACCGATCTCGATTGCGGAGCTTTTTCACCTTAATAACAGCGAGATACCGTCAGAAGCACTGCAAAAAGATTATGATCCTTGGGACATGGTCGTCGATACTACGAGAATAAGAGACGAACTAAATTATCGACCGATTTATCCGTCGTTCTACTCGGCAAGAGATGCAGGTGTATTGTAGTAAATTTATGGTAACCGTAATTCAACATGAAATACTCCTATCTTAGCATAATTGATCGGGGACAACTAAAGGCGTTGCATTATTTGAGCTGGTCATGCCGCAAGATCGGGCGTGAGCTAGGTCGTGATCCCTCTACCATCGCACTGATCGGCTTGCGGGTATTGTCGCTGTAGGGGCAGCCATTCCGATGAATGGTAGTTCATTTCTACCCATTTTGCCGCTTTCCCAGAAGCTTATTATCCTGCGAATATTAGGTACGAAACCGCCCGAGTCGGCCATCCGAACGGGATTATGCAACGATCTCTCACCGGATCAAGCTGCGTGGATCGTAAAAGGGTTCATTCCCGAGGCGGTACAAGTGTACACAGATTGAATCAACGTATCAGTTCCAGATGTACCAAGCTATACGTGAAACTAACCAACGATAAAGAGTTCAGTCCTTCTTTACAAGATAAAATGATCTCAAACTTTTCCTCGCAATCCGTTCAATGTTTGGAAACCGGACATTTACCGATGATTAGCAATCCGGAAGGTTTGAGATTGATACTGGAAAGATTCTTATCACAAACTGCGGTAACTTAATGAATTCTGCGAAATATAACTTTGACGCCGAGAGACAACTTAACGGACGACATGCAAACAAAGCCGTACCGATTGCCTCGGTTCGGCCTTGTTTGGATTTCATTCCTCTTATTTCCAATCCGGAACTGTGTTAAACTTGGCAATAAGGAGTCAGGGATTCCATGTCACGCGCTCAGCCGGGTTCGCTCAAGAAGAAACTCGTTATTTCCTTAATGAATCGTTCCGGTTCTTCGATGCTCGGCGCGTGGCCGGAATACTCGAATTCAACGAAGGTCGAATCGGGGATGAGCGCGGCAATCTCCTTTCCCCGTTCCGGCGGATTTAATCCGTCGTATTTACCGCTAATGACTAGCGTACGGGCAGCAACATTCTTTAGATCGTTCCGAAAATCAAAGCCTTCAAGCGCCTTGTTCGCGGCCATCTGCTCCTTTGGCTCCGACAGCGTTACATGTTCGATATGCCAATCGTGCATGACCTTCCCAACCGCAGCTTGGTTATAAAACATATAGGTAAAAGCATAACCCCATTTTTCTTCAGCTGTGAGATCCTTCATTTCTTCCGCGTGGCGCTCCAACAGCTCTTGCATCGAAGAGGTTACCCATTGCTTTTCGAAACGATTAGCGACAGTTTCTTTATTCTTTGGGGAATAGCGATGGCGACCCCTTGCGCAATATAACCCCCCATCAATACCCCCAGAAGATAGCACGATTCAATACCGAGAACATCCAGCAAGGCAATTACGTCTTGTATGTGATCCTTCCAAGTATACTGAGATGGTTTTTTCGACTTTCCATGCCCGCGCGAGTCTAGGGTGATCACGCGATAATGCGACTTGGACTGATTTACTTCATTTTTGAACGTTGCGCCGCTCCCCATCAGGCCATGAAGCATGACCAAAGGGAAACCGGCTCCTTCTTCTTCATAATGGAGTTCAATCCCGTTTGAGATAAACGATGGCATCTTCCTGTGCCCCCGTTGCGGTGAATTAGACGATCTCTATCGGAGCAATTTCATCTGGCTCGAAATGAGGCCAAGATGAATGGCTTCGTGCATCAGAGCGAAGTTAAACAATTCGCCGGCGGTAATGAATTGGAACGGACCCATTTCAAACGGCGATTGCAGCGTCTTGTCTAGCCATTCGGGCGTAAGCTCGGAGAGCTTGGAAAGCTGAGTCACTAACATTTGAATCAGTTCATCCTTGGATGGTGGAACGATCGTCCAATCCGAGGGCTTCGTTCCTGAGTTAAACAAAACCTCATATCTCGAAGGAACGGCGGAAATGGACCCGAAAGAAAGGGTGGCGTATTTGTCCATCCAATAGATCATGTGACCGACATTCCAGCGAATTGTGTTGTTGAAGCCTTCCGGTTGAATGTCAAGCTGAGCCTCCGAAATGCCTTGAATTTGCCCGATAACAATCTGACGCAGAACTTTTCCCGTATTTACGATCGATTTTGCCATCATTAAACGCCTCCCAAATTGGTTTATGTGTTTTGCCTTTGCAACTAAAGAGTACCTCTAGCTACATAAAGCAACAATCACGAGATTCCGATGAGATCGATCGGTTTTAGTAATGAAGGCATACGATAGAGGGAGGACACTTCGGAT
The DNA here is from genome assembly GCF_005049045.1 of Cohnella pontilimi. Lineage (GTDB taxonomy): Bacteria > Bacillota > Bacilli > Paenibacillales > Paenibacillaceae > Cohnella > Cohnella pontilimi. The sequence goes on along the minus strand of NZ_SUPK01000005.1, from coordinate 64,783 downwards.
TGGAGTTAAGACAATTAGAGTATTTTGCTGCCATATGCAAGGTAATGCATTTCTCAAGGGCAGCAGAGAGCCTCTGCACCACGCAATCGAATCTGAGTCAACAGATCAAATTTCTAGAGAACGAGCTTGGGCTGCCTCTATTCGACCGTATCGGCAAGCGGATCGCTCTAACGGAGGCAGGTCAAATATTGTTGGAGCACTGCCGGAAGATTTTCGAACACATCGACAACGCGAAAGGGGCAATAACGGATCTGAAGCGAATGGAAAACGGAAGGCTGGACATCGGGATCCTGCCCGGCGACGGGGACCTACTCTTCGATACGCTGTTGGTTAACTTCCATCTTGTGTATCCCAAACTTTCCATCCAAGTAACGGAGACCGTGAATGTGTATGAACAGGTTGTCGACGGCATAAGAGATCTTGGCGTTACGACAGTGCCTTCGAATCCGGACGATCGAATCGCTATCATCCCTTTGTTCCACGAGGAGTTTGCATTAGCCATCCATTCAGATCACCCGCTTGCAAAGTCAAAGGCGATCCCTTTCGAGCGATTAGAGCAGTTGAAGATGATCCTGTTCGGTCCGGAGCATCAAATTACGAAGGTCTTCCATGCTTGTTGCCAAGAAACAGGGATTGCTGTCCATAACCCTATTGTAACCTCTACATTATCGACCCTTCTGTCCTTAGTAGAACAAGGGATAGGGGCCTCGATACTGCCACGAATGCTGCTTGATTATCTTAACCGCGGTCATATCTCGGCGGTTACGTTGCTCCATCCTACGCCTAGCCAGGATATCTGCATCATGTATCGGAAGGACAAGTTTATGGGGCAAGGAGCAAAGGTATTCATTGCCGAATTGCAGTCCTTTATCCAAGGTGTAACGGAGCGTTCCAGCCGGGCTCCGGGGTAACGGCTTAATGGCCTGCCCGCTTGTATCCAACCACGAACTGGCAACATCAAATGCATGAGTTCTTTGAGAAAACGCGCTTTGTCACTTCCGTACAGTACTAAAGAATTTTTCGCCTTACTTGTGATAAGGTTCACCCCGATTAATCTTAAATGCCCGATAAATCTGCTCAAGCAATATGACCCGCATCAATTGGTGCGGGTAGGTCATGCGGCCGAAGGAGAGACGCTTGTCGGCACGGGCGAGGACGGTAGGCGCGAGCCCAAGCGAGCCGCCGATGATGAAGGCGACGGAACCGCCGCCGTAGACGGCTTGCCGCTCGAGGTGGGCGGCAAGCTGCTCGCTCGTCCACGTTTCGCCGTCGATGGCCAGTGCGATTACGTGGGCGTCCGGCTTGAGCGATGCGAGGATACGCTCGCCTTCGCGCGTTTTGGCCAGTTCTTCTTCCGCCGGACTCATGGAGTCGGGCGTTTTTTCGTCCGGCAGCTCGCGGATGTCTAGACGGGCGAGCGGTCCGAGACGTTTGGCGTATTCGTCTATCGCGCCCGTCCAGTATTTTTCCTTCAGTTTGCCGACGCAAACAATCTGGATCTGCATCAGGCGTTTCCTCCGCCCGGGCCGATGATCGCTTGGACACGGCCAACCTGTCCATCCTGCAGCCGCACCTTAATGCCGTGCGGATGGGTCGGTGAGTTCGTCAAAATATCTTTCACAATTCCGCGCGTGGTGACGCCGGTTCGCTGATCCTTTTTGAGCACGATATCGACTTCCAGCCCGGGACGTACATCGCTTCGTATTTTTCCGCTTCCTGCCATGTTCAGTAATCTCTCCGTTTCTATGCCTGGCTGTTTTTATGGTAGCACAACGCGCGAAGGAACCAAAAACCCGGCCCTTCCAATGGAAGAAGCCGGGTTAAGAAAGATTGCGTCAATTATGCTGCGCCGCACGCTTTTACTTATACCTTAAACCTCTCGATAGCTGTATGAAGGGACTGCGAAAGTCCGCTCAAGAGTACGGAGGAGCGGGCCACTTCATCCATAATCGCTAACTGCTGCTCCGTGCTGGCTGCCACATTTTGCGTAGAGCGGGCAGTCTCTTTTGCGATTTCGGCCAGAGCCGAAACGGATGAAGCGACTTCTTCGGAACCGGCGGATAACTGATCGACGACTTCGGACATTTCCTGTATCTCGGCGGTTACCTGATCCACGGAGCTCACGATAAGCCGGAACGCCAAGCCGGTTTCCTCCGCCCTCTCCATACCAAGGCGCACTTCACGACTGCTTTCGTTCATGGCATCCACGGTCAGAGAGATTTCCTCGCGGATGGCCTCAATCAGGTCTGCGATTTGCCTAGCCGACTCTGCGGATTGTTCGGCCAGCTTCCGGACTTCCGCCGCCACCACCGTAAATCCCTTGCCCTGTTCGCCTGCGCGAGCGGCTTCGATACCCGCATTTAAAGCCAAAATATTCGTACGTCCGGCAATATCACTCATCGTGGCTGTGATATTGCCGATGGCCTCGGAGTTCAATTTCAGTTTCGTAACAACGGCAACCTGTCGTTCCACTGAGGACTGAATATTCTCCATCTGGTGCATGACCCTGTGAAGGGATTCATTGCCGGCTTGCGCCTTGACGGCGGTATCCTCGGACACTCCGGCGATCGACGAGGAAGTGTCTGCGATTTTCTGCACGCCCGCTGCCATCTCCTCCACAGCCCGAACCATTTCGACCGCCGCTTGTCCCTGCGTTTCCGCACCGGCGGCAACTCCGGTCATCGCTGACGCAACCTGCCGGCTGCCGAGGGCGGATTGATCGGCGCTTGAGGCTAGTTCTTGAGAGGAAGCCGCTACTTGTCTGGAACTTGCGTCCACTTCTCTTAGCAGCTGCTTTAAGCTGGCGGTCATTTCATCGAAACTTTGCGCCAACATGCCGATTTCATCTTTCGATGGCCGGATGGGTATACTCCGGCTCAAATCTCCTTGAGCGATATGTTTGGCGGAATTTGCCAATAGGACGAGCGGGCGGCCAATGAGCCTGCCTATTGCGAAGGAGATGAGGATGGCCAGAATAGCTGCCGCTGCGCTTACGGCCACGGACATTTGAATCGCAAGCTTCCCTTGGCTGGTCAACCGGTTGTTTAAATCGTCATATGCTGCGACATAGAAGGCGGCCAAACGATCCAACGGCGCATGGATCATTTGGATATACAGTGCCGCGTCATCGTTAAGTTTCATAAAAAGGTCGTTCTTTTCCCCGTTGCCGAGAGATGTCCTTTTGTTGTAAACCTCCAGGACGGCGTCGATGTTCGATGAATAACTGCCGGCCGCTGATTTCAGCTGCTGAACCCACGTTTTTTGTTCAGCCGTTTCAGCTGCGGAAGCGACTTGATCAACCAAATTGAGGAAATTTTTCTGATGTTTCTTTAAACCTTCTGCAGCGGTGCTGCTTTGTCTCATCATGACATTGGCTTGGTCGCCGTAGAGCAGTCCCACTTCGTTTTTCAGATCCTGAACCATTATTTGATCTGCGACACGACGGGTTTGTTCATCGGTTAATGAACGAAGACCGGTCATGAAAAACACGGAATAAGTGATCGCTGCGCTAAAAAGTAAAATAACAACGCTGAATCCGAGCAGAAGCTTTCCTTTCACATTCCGGTTTCTGATCATGGCAGCGGCCCCTTGTGTCGTTAGTAAATTTCGGTAAGTCTAGCGTACCATGCGATTGTAAAATGGATGTTAAAAGCCAGTGCCGAATGCGGCACTGGCTTCTTGTTCAACGTGATTTATTTCTCTGCGAGCGGATGGGCGACTTTTTTCCGCGGTCTCCAGCCGTGCGTCCGCCTGCGTTTCCGCCCCCTCGAACCGGCAATCCCGGGCGATTGTTCTGCGGGCGGCCGCTTTGTCCGCGTTGCGGCTTGCCGGCCGCTCCTCTTCTGCCCCCGCTGCGACCTTGTCCGTGTTCATCGCGGCGTTCATTGGAAGGCTTGCTCCGGAGTTCCTCGCGACCTCCCTGTCCGCCCGCTGTTCCTTCCATTCTCACCCGCTTCATCGCCATGCCGATCCCATTCTCGATCATAGCCAGCTCGGGTTTGTCTCTTGGCGCGACGAATGTAATTGCACGTCCGGCGGCTCCTGCACGTCCCGTGCGGCCAATCCGGTGAATGTAGCTTTCCACGTCATGCGGGATATCATAGTTGAATACGTGCGTGACGCCTTCTACATCGATTCCTCGGGCCGCAACATCTGTGGCGACGAGCAGTTGAAGCTTCGCCTGGCGGAATTTTGCCATCACCTGCTCCCGCTTCGACTGTGACAAATCACCATGCAGCTCGTCCGAATTGTACCCCGACTCCTGCAAAGCCTGATTCAGCGTACTCGCGCGCCTTTTCGTCCGGCAGAAGATCATCGCCAAGTATGGGTTCTGCTCGTCAATCAGCTTCATCAACGCCGATTGCTTCGTACGATCGGTCGTCTCCACCGCCCACTGCTCGATATCTTTTACGGTCACTTGCCGCTCTTTGACGGTGATCTCCACCGGATCCCGCATGAGGCGGGTGGCCAGTTCGCGCACGTTGGCCGGCATCGTGGCCGAGAAAAGCATCGATTGCCGCTTATACGGCACCGCCCGCAGGATTTCCTCCACCTCATTCAAAAATCCCATGTGCAGCATTTGATCGGCCTCGTCGAGAACCAGCATCTTCACGTGCGACAAGTCGATCGTTTCCCTCCGCAGGTGATCGAGCAAACGTCCGGGCGTGCAGACGATGACGTGCATGCTTCTTTGCAGCTTATGCAGCTGAGCTTCGACGTCTTGGCCGCCGTAGACGGCCAGCACGCGAAAATCCGAGCCGGCCGTCAGCTTTTTCACTTCCTCCGTTATCTGGATTGCAAGCTCTCGTGTCGGGCTCACAACTAACCCTTGAACATGAGGAAACGAAGGATCCAGCCGCTCCAGCATGGGCAGAACGAACGCCAGCGTTTTTCCCGTTCCCGTCTGCGCTTGTCCGATCACATCTTTGCCCTGCAAAATGAGCGGTATCGCCTTCTCCTGTATCGATGTCGGGGAAGTGATCCCCATTCGGCGCAGCAAAGCAGCCCTTTCTTCTCCGACCCCAAGTTCACGAAAATCTGTCATCCGAGCACCCCATCCGTATATGTCCGTTTCTTAGCACTTTTCCTATCGTACCATATCTATGCAACCGGAATTCGCCGCCCTTCATGACAAAACCCGCTAATCGCCGTCGGGAAACGGGTTTGCGGGTTTTTGGACACACGTATAAAGGACCAAGGAATACGCCCATCCTAACGCTAGGAGGTGATGTCCAAAATGGCCAAAGACGTGCTGTGCGAAGTAAACTCCTGCAAATACTGGGGTTCCGGCAATAAATGCAATGCCTCTTCTATCTATGTAGTGAACAGGCACAACAAGCAGGCTTCCCATTCCGAAGAAACCGACTGTAAAACGTTCGAGCCGAAAATTTAACGACGCATTAAGCTCAGGGGCGGCCCGGTTGGGCCGTCTTTCCTCTTCCGTCACTTATTGTGGCCAAAAGTGAGAACCATTATCACAGTACCGCACGAAATTTTTACTTTTCGCGTCCTGGTCCATTTATCGCTCACAATCACTTTCGTCGGCTATGTTACAATGAAAACAACACCAAGGCCGTTATATTGGCAGGGAGAGGATCACTCCATGAATTGGTTTGCTTCCATCGCCGACGAAAAAATTCGCGAAGCCATCCGCAAAGGGGAATTCGACAATTTGCCGGGTGCGGGCAAACCGCTTCCACCCGAAGATGACGCCATGGTCCCCGATGAATTACGAATGGCCTACAAAGTACTCAAAAACGCCGGCGCACTCCCCGAAGAGATGCAGCTGCGCAAAGATATGGTTACTCTAAGCGACCTGATTGCCGCCTGCCGTGACGAAACTGAGCGCACCATGCTCCGCAAAGAGCTGTCCATGAAAAAAGTCCGTTATCAAACCTTGATGTCCGACCGCGGGTGGCACAGTTCCGGCGCGTTTCTCGATTACGAGCAGCAAATCCTGAAAAAGATGACAGACGAATAAGTCGACTCGTGCCTCCAATACTCCTCTTTGCCTCGTGTTCCCTTTGCCGATATCCCCTTCGCTCAGAACCGAGCTGCGGTATCACTTTTTTGTTCACACTTTACCGGTATCCCCTTCGCTCAGATTCGAGTTGCGGTATCACCTTTTTGTTCACACTTTACCGGTATCCCCTTCGCTCAGATTCGAGGAACGGCATATCTTTTTTACTCTCGCTTTATCGGTATCCCCTTCACTCAGCAGCCGGCAAACATGACCCTCTATTCTCAAAACCCTTGTACGGAGCGGGATCTCAGTGCCTGAGCGAGCGGGATAGCGGTAAAGGAAAGTTTTTCGCGAAACGAAACCCTATAACCTGAGCGACAGGGATAACGATAAAGGAAAGATTTTCGAGATACCTTCACAACGCACAAAAAAGACACCTTACCCCTTCGAGGAGGTAAAGTGTCTTGTTTTGTTTACGTGAGCCCGCTTATGCGCCGACGCCAACTGCGCCGCCTTGCTGAAGCTGGTACATTGCGTAGTATTTACCGCCGCGCTCCATCAGCTCGTCGTGGTTGCCGCGCTCCACGATGCGTCCGCGATCGAGAACCAGGATCTGGTCTGCCGCCCGAATTGTGGACAGACGGTGGGCGATCACGAACGTCGTCCGCCCTCGCTTCAGCACATCCAGCGCTTGCTGAATGATCGATTCCGTCTCGGTGTCGATGCTGGCGGTTGCCTCGTCGAGAATCAAGATGGCCGGATCGAATGCGAGCGCACGCGCGAAGGAGATCAGCTGGCGCTGGCCCGCGGACAAAGTGCTGCCTTTTTCGATGACCGGTTCATCAATACCTTCCGGAAACTGCATGAACATTTCATATGCGCCTACATCACGGAGCGCCTGCTCCACTTTCTCCCGGCTAATGGATGGATCACTCAGGCTAACGTTAGAAGCGATCGTGCCGGTAAACAAGAATGGGTCCTGAAGCACGATACCCATGTGTTGGCGCAGTTCCTGTTTCGAAATATCCCGAATGTCCGTACCATCGATCGAAATCGTGCCGCGTTCCACGTCGTAGAAGCGGAACAGCAGATTGAGAATGGAGCTTTTGCCCGATCCGGTATGGCCGACAAGCGCCACCGTTTCCCCTTGGCGGGCGCTGAAGGTGATGTTTTTCAGTACATCTTCGCCCTCTTTGTACGCAAACGATACATCCTCGAATCGGACATTCCCCTTATACCTTGCCAAACGATCTTCGGATACTTCCACGCCCTCTTCGTCTAGCAACTGGAACACTCGCTCAGCAGACACGCGAGCCGTCTCCAGGTTAGCCAACTGGTTCACAATCCCGACGATCGGCTGCATCATACGGCCGATGTAATCGATGAACGCATACAGCATACCGACGGATAACACCGGACCGAGCCAGCTGCCCGCAAACATCCAGATTCCAATAAGGAAAAAGAGGTTCCGGAATACGTTTACGAGGTTCCACGACATGAACGAATTGAGCCGGAGCAATTTGTTACGGTGCCGGAAGTAATCGTCGTTCAGCTCGGCAAATTCGGTTTCTATCTGCTTTTCCCGGCGAAACGCCTGAATAATCGTCATGCCATTGATGGACTCGTTGATCATGCCGTTAATATCACTAAGTCGTGAGCGAATGACGTGATTAAAGTGGGCCGCAAACTTCCGGTAAATCACGATCCAGAAGTACAGAATCGGCACCATTGGAATCGAGATCACGGCAAGGCGCCAATCCAGCACGAACAACGCCCCCAGAATGGCCACAATAAAGATGATTCCGGAGAAGAAGTTGGCCAGAACCGTTACATAGAGCTCCTTGATGGACTCGGTATCATTGGTGACCCTCGCTACCACTTTTCCCGCAGGCAAGTTATCGAAGTAACGCACGGGCAGACGCTGAATATGAGCGAAGATATCGTTCCGCATGCGCCGGATGATCCGGTTCGCCGATACCTGCAGCAAATACCGCTGTCCATATGCGAGAGCCGCTCCCACCAGCAAAAATGCGAAATACGTGAACGCCAGAGAAATTAATCCCGGAAATTCCGGCTTATAAAAGGCGTACGCTTCCACGTTGGACAATTTAACGGCCGGGTAAGATACCGCTTGATCACTTTCGCCGACGATCAGCCTGCCGTTCTCTACCTTTTTCGGGCTAATGTCTGGTACTGGTTCATTGACGAAATAATAAGACCGGCTGATCTGAAAAATGCGAACTTCTTTGCCGGACTGCCCGCCGTCGGCATGATCTTGCCGGATATAATGTTTCCCTTTGTAGGGGACAACGAACGGCCCGTTCTCTTGCGTTTCGTACCAGGGCTTTTGGATCCCCATGATATGAACGTCGATCATTTTTTTGGCGTAAATCGGTCCGACCAGCTCCGCGCACACCGCGAGAGCGAGCAGCACAAGCGCTGCGATAATCGGTTTCTTGTAGTGCAGGGCATACCGAAACAATCGTTTTCCCGTCGTATTCATGCATTTTCACCTTCAATCCTTGTGCAATTATCCTTCAACGGCAGCGAAAAGCTGTTGCCGATCGTATTGCTCTTTATACCAGCCGCCTAGCTGCAGCAGATGGTCATGCGTGCCTTCTTCCACAATCCGGCCTTCATCCATCACGATGATCCAGTCGGCATGCTGCACGGCAGATAAGCGGTGGGTCGTAATGATCGTGGTTTTGCCCGCACGTTCTCGCCGGACACCTTCGAGAATTTCCACTTCCGTCTTCGCGTCGACGGCCGACAGTGCGTCATCCAGCATTAAAATTTCCGGATCGCCAACCACGGCCCGCGCGATGCTGACGCGCTGTTTTTGGCCTCCGGAGAGTGCCACGCCTTTCTCGCCGACCAGCGTTTCCAGCCCATCCGGTAAAAACGCCACATCTTTGCGGAACGAAGCCAACTCCAACGCCCGATTCAACCTTTCGTCGGTGAATTCGCGGTCTCCGTTGCCGAACTGTATATTTTCCCGGATCGTTTTACTGAACAAAATAGGCTGTTGCGGTACATATCCGATCCATCCCCGGATGCTGTCCAGGGAAACATTGGCCAGTTGGCGTCCTCCAATGGTGATGGACCCGCTTCCCAGCGGATATTCCCGCAGCAATTGACGCAGTACGGTCGTTTTCCCGCTTCCCGTGCGTCCTACAATCCCTAGTGTCTGCCCCCTGCGAAGCTTAAACGAGACATCCACCAAGTTATCGATGGAGGAAGACGGATAGCGGAAAGTGACTTTATCGAACACAATGTCTTCCGGAACTTGAACTTCAACCGGCGAAGCGGGATTCGCCACATCCGGCTTGACGCCGAGCGTTTCGTCGATTCGATCAAGCGATGCGTTACCCCGCTGCATAATATTGATCAATTCGCCGATCGCGAACATCGGCCAAATCAGCATCCCGAGGAACAAGTTGAAGGCAACCAGCTCACCGAGCGTGATATCGCTGCGGTACACCAAGTACGCACCATAGCTCAAACCGATCAAATAACTGAGTCCGACCAATATTTTAACCGTCGGTTCGAACAGCGAATCGATTTTCACAACCTGCACGTTTTTCTCGAACACTTCATTCGTTTTTTTACGGAACCGCTCTTTGTCCGCCTTCTCCTGCACGAACGCTCGAATGACCCGAACGCCGGATACCGACTCCAGCACCTGATCGTTCAGCTCCCCGAACGAATCCTGCGATACCGTAAAACGTTTATGAATCATATCCCCGAAATATTTCAGGGACAAGGCGATCAACGGCAGCGGAATCATGGCCGCAAGCGTCAGCTTCCAGCTGATCGTACCCGCCATGACGATCAATAAGGTGAGCATAAACAACGTAGAGTCGGTCAGCGTCAAAATGCCGAAACCCGCCGTCATCGACACCGCGCTTATGTCGTTCGTCGCGCGGGCCATCAGGTCCCCGGTACGGTTGCGCTCATAGAACGTCGGCGTCATTCTCAAAAATTGCCGCTTAAGCTTGGAACGCATGATCCGTTCCAGCACGAATGCTCCGCCGAAGAGCTTGTAGTTCCAGATGAGCGTAATGCCGTAGCTGGCCGCCGTGATGGCAATCCAATAAACTACGACCTCCGTCCACCTGCCGCCGGTCAGCGTGCCGGCTCGTATGCCGTCGATCGTGTACTCCACGAGCTTCGCCGGCAAAATATCGATGACCCCGACAATCGCGAGCAGAACAATCGCTACCGAGTAACGCTTCCATTCCATGCGGAAAAACCATGCTAATTTTTTCAATACCACAAACATGTTTCTACCTTCCTCCCCCTTAAGCAGCCGTTCAATGAACAAAAAAGGCATACCGCCGTAAGCGATACGCCTTTTACGGATTCCGCAGGAATCCGCGAACCGGTGTTCCGGTCCAAAAGAAAGGCGCATGATTACGGTGACGTAACCACGCGCCTCTCGCCCGGCAAGAACATGCGTTCTTAATCCGCTGCGAATGTGCCGCTGGAGTTACGCCCATGGTAGCGGCCGATGCCGCCGGTCATCCCGACAATTCTGTATGCTGCTCCGCGCATGGACATAACCCCCTTTCCGCTCATCAAGTATATGTGTCAATTTACCATTCGTTACAACTTTGTGTCAACCAGTCAAATTAAACTTTATCGAACTTTTACCAAGATCGGGCGATGAGGTGCCAAGACACGTTTACGGGTAATGCATCACTAAGGGAGCAATCGAAAACGTTACGAAAAAGTGGGGGCGGCGCATGGGATTCATCCTCGTTTATTTTGTGATCATGATGCTGGTGATCGAAATTGCCGTTGTGCTCATGCGATCTACCGGCCTCGATCACGATATCTCCCGCTTTCAGGTCGTATCTCTGATGACCAGCACAGGGTTCACCACCAAGGAGTCCGAGCTGATCCTGGGACATCCCATCCGCCGAAGAATCGGGATATTCCTCATTTTGTTCGGCGTATTTTCATTTGCCGTGATCATTTCCGCGATCAGCAGCTTCCTTGTTTCGCATTTCAAAATCGTTTACTTGGCTTTGATCTCCGCTGTGCTTGCCGGTCTGCTCGGCCTGGTTCGTCTTCCCGCCGTTCAGCGGAAGCTTATAGAGCGATTTGCCGCTCCGCTTCAGCAAAAATTCGAGGTCCATGAGCTGCCGATTGAAGAAGTTATGTTGCATGAAAGTAACGATCTCTTCGTGGATGTACCGATAGGAGAGGGCTCAACGTTAATCGGAAAAACGATGGAAAAAGTTTGCGGAGACGATACGGACGTGAATCTTCTGTTCATCAAGAGGGGGACCGTGCATTTACGAGATCTCCGCATGCGCACCAATTTCGAAGCCGGAGACGTGTTGTATCTCTACGGCAATAAAGAAGATATCGACCGGATATTCGCGCGGGAACTGCAAGAAAGGTTGACCTTGCGCGAACATGAGATCGAATCTAAATCTTTAGTCTAACGCAACGGAAGGAGAGAACGAAATGAAGACGCCCGCGATTGAACCTCAACCCGTGCGGGAAGTACTGTTCCAATTCGTTTTCCCCTTCTCGCTCGAGCACGAATGCCAAAACGAGCTGCGGGAGAAGCTGCTTCAGGACGGCTTCATCCCCTTTCGGCTGGGCGATACGGAACTCGAGGACCGTTTCTACGGCGGCAGGCATCGTGTATCGCATCCAGACATGGAACGCTATTACTTGCCGTTCACTAACCAGGTATTATTTCCCGCCGAGGACAATGTGGAGGCATTCCGGCGGTTGTCCAAGTCTCTCGGCATGAAGGCCCAGCTCGTCAGTCGGCAAAGACGTGCCTCCTTTATCATTCACTCGGTTGACCTGTTTCTTTGCCCTTTCGACACCGGCTTCCTCACGCTGCGCACCGAGTTGGATACGTATAACGGCATTACGCTCTCGGAGTCCATCGCATTCGCGGATCGATTCCGCAGCCTGCAGGACGCGAACCGGCAGGACCGCGAAACCTTCGTCGAGTACGAAGGCACCATGTACGAGGAAATTGATCAGTTTCTTTTTCAGGAAATCGTTCCACAATTACTCGTTTATCTCGATCAGACGCCGATGGCCGGATCGTATTTCGAGGAACTCCCTTTTTTGATGGACGAGCGCATGTTTGTTCTCGCTTTTTATCGGTTTCCCTCAGAGGTGGAAATATCGCTTTTGGACCGTTACCGTGCCGCCCGTCTTGACGGGTTTGACGCGGACGGAAACCCTGCGATCAGCGCAAGTCATCTTCCGTATATACGGGATTACTGCCGTCGTTACGGGTATGACCGCTGGGCTCCTTATACGTATTTTTTCACGGATGAAAATTGCTTTTGCTGTTTGACCCGAGAGTCTCGTGACCATGCAGCCGTCTGGGTCAGCCGCTGGTACGGGGAGTATTATTACGGTTTGCTGCTGAATCTGTTTCATAGAATCGTTCTGCTTAAGCTTTCAAATGCTTACTCACGAGTTCAGGTAGAGAGGAAAGAACTGCATACCGTGGAGTTGATCCGGGATATTACGACTTTTGCGGCAAAATATAATTTCGTCGAAGTTGTCGCCCAAAGCCATGGTAGAGAAATTTTCCAACGTCTCCGGCAGATTTATGGCAACGATGAGCTGTTCATCGATGTCAAACAAACGCTCTCCGATCTTTATCAGTATCAGGAAAGCCGCCGTCAGCATCAATCCGGATACTTGCTCACCATCCTCACCATTTACACCGTTATAAGCGGTATTTACGGTATGAACCAAGTCATCGATGACTTGAAAACCCCCATTCGATGGTCCAACATGAGCAGTTACTCTCCGTTCGAGTGGATCGCCCTGTTAGTCACGTTTTCGGGTCTCATCGTGGCCTTCATGCTCGTTTTCGACACCGTTAGGAAATGGTCGATTGACTTCATCCGCCGAAAAAGAAAGTAAATAGACGTCATTTTTTCGTTAGCTGCACGCTGCCTTTTGCGGCCGTCTTTATCGATATCCCCTTCGCTCAGGCGTTGGGGATTTTGTTTTACTTTTTTCCCTTTATCGAAATCCCCTTCGCTCAGGTGGAGGAGTTCCTTATTATTTGTTTTATCGGTATCCCTCTCGCTCAGTGTGGGTTCGAGCAGTGATGTTGGCAAATTTTATAATTTTTTTGTTGATACGAGAACGTATGTTTGGTAAAATTGGAACAAAGATGAAGATCGAGGTGCGTGATCGCATGTTTCCGGCTGCTGTTTCTTTTGAAGAGTTTTGCAGTCTGTTTCAACGGGAAAAGGACTGTATGCGCGTATTATTCGAAAGCAAGTGGCCGGATGGATTCCGGTGTCCGAAATGCGCTCATACGCACGCCTACATGATCACCACCCGCACTCTGCCTCTCTACCAATGCTCCTCTTGCGATGCGCAAACCTCACTGATTGCCAGCACCATTTTCCAAGGCACCCGTACGCCTTTGCGGCTATGGTTTCAAGCCATCTACCTCCACGCCCGCCCGGAAGGCGTCAACGCGTTGCAACTTTCCCGGATCATCAAAGTGACCTATAAAACAGCCTGGCTCATTTGTCACAAACTACGTCATGCGATGCAGAAGCAAAATGAGGAGGAGTTTTTGACGGGGGTGATCCGCATAACGGACGCCAAGTTATGTACGCGGACGACCGCCTCTTCGGCCTGGCATCAGCAGGAACAATCCGTGCTGGTAGGCGCATCAGTAGATGAACAAGGTCAAGTTACCCGGCTCAAAATCCAAAAGCAAAATAAACAGCTGCTCAAAAACCGCTACGAATCGCCTCCAACCGAGCCATTTATCCGTGAACACCTTGATCGCACTGTTACCGAGCCGCCTATTATATCGCGCAACTATTTCGGAAAGAGAGACTATCTTCTTCTCGGTCTTGCTCAAAAGGCGCAGCAGAGACTGGCTGACATTTTTCGAGGCGTGGGGGAGAAGCATTTGCAGGTATACCTGGATCAGTTTTGTTATGCATGGAACCGACGCAGTCAATCCATTTTCGAGCAACTTTTACGAGCATGTGCGGTAACGTCGACAATTACCTATCCCCAGTTAATCGGACGTCATGTAAATCGTACACAACTTGTGCCGTGGACCGCGACTTTCAACAAAACCGGCATTTCAAAGGCTTCTTGAGTCACCAAATTTAACAAGTATTCTATCTTGACTGGAGATCCTGTTGCCAAACCTGAGCGAAGGGGATATCGACAAAGGGGAAAAAATGCAATGGGATGCTGCGAAGACTACAGGAAGCGCAGCGGTTAAAGAGGCGGTTAAAGAGGCGGCTCAGACAGCAAAAAACCGGAGGTTTCCGCCCCCGGCTGTAAACACCTTGTATGGTTCACACGACCAGCACTTCTGCGGGTTGATCGCACCAATCGCAACGAGTAGGCGGCGTCCAATCCGTAAATGTCGTGCTGTTTAGGTTGACCAAATCGGGTGCGTCTTCATATTCATCGACGAATTTGTCGATGGCAAGCTCAACGTGCTCGCGGCACACGCAATACATGGATGACTTCCTTTCCGAGTCGACCACTGAAGCAGATGGAGCCACCTTACTGCTTGTCGTCTTTTTCCGTTAGCGTAAGTTCAAGTTTCTGTTTCTCGCCATCACGATAGTATGTTACCGTAAGCGATTCCCCGATTGCTTTCCTATTATACAAATATTTGCGCAAATCCATGGTTCCGCGAATCGGGTTGCCGTCCAATTCGGTGATGACGTCATTCGTTTGCAGTCCCGCTTCATCAGCAGGGCCAACCGCCTCGAGTACAAGCGCGCCATCTGTCACATCGGCGGGCAAAGTCAATTTAGGCACGTCGTCTGACGGATCGGACCCGTCAGTGCCGCTTGGATTATCCAGGAAATTGGACAAATCCATCGTGTACACACCCATGTATGGCCGCAATACTTTGCCGTGTTCGATCAACTGCTTGACGACCGGCATTACCGTATCGATCGGAATGGCAAACCCGATTCCTTCGACGCCGGTGTCCGCCACTTTCATGCTGTTAATCCCGATGACGCGGCCGTTCAAATCGGCAAGCACGCCGCCGCTGTTCCCCTGGTTGATCGGCGCGGTGGTTTGCACCACTTCCTGCTCCCAATCGTATACGCCGTCTTGGTTTAGGGATACAGGCACGATGCGGTGAAGGAAGGATACGATACCTTGGGAGACGGAATCGCCGAAACCGAGCGGATTGCCTACGGCGATGACCATTTCGCCGACGCGCAGCTTGTCGGAGTCGCCGATTTCGGCCACCGTATCGATGCCTTTGCTGTCGATCGTCAGCACGGCCAAATCGCTGATCGCATCTTCGCCGACAATTTCGGCTTTCCTTTTATCGCCACTCATCAGCACAGCTTGCACTTCCGCCGCCCCGGATACAACATGGGCATTGGTGATGATATAAGCTTTGCCGTTTTTTTTCTCATAGATGACGCCTGAGCCCAGACTGGCGTTTTCAAGTGAATCTCCCGAATTGTCGCCGCTGCCGTTATCCGCCTGATGACCTTTGGTTTGTTCTGCGAGATTAATGATGCTCACGACCGAAGGACGTACTTTCTCGGACGCCGAAATAATCCGCTCCGAAGTCTCGACGAGCGCCGGTGCGTTCGCCAACGCCGGCTTAGCCTCATGTTTCGGCGCAGATCCGCCGCTTAGCAGACTGAACAGCACGGCAACCGCAGCCGCACTGCCTAAGGAAGAGACTACCGCCACCTGCCAAGTAGAAAAGATACGCCAGCCGGCCGTTCTGCGCCCGCCTAGACGATCGTCCTGGCGGGTGCGCCGCGATACCCTGGTGGAATAAAAATCGTCATCGAATAGGCTCATCTCATGCACCATCCTTCTATCGGGCAAAAATTGCGGCGAATCGGAATGTTTTCAAAGGTTATGACTAAAATAGTAATAGAATCGAAAGGGTCAGGCAAGCCGACAAGCTAGTAATTTCCTAAGTAAAGAAAGGAAGGATTACGCATGCAAACCAAGGGATATGAATGGCAGTATCTTGACTTGGCGTCCCGGCTCGGGGATATGAAGGATGATCAGTACCGGCAGCTGCTTGCGCTCAGTACGCTCATCGAGCTTCTGGTAGATAAAGGTGTTCTCACTCCGGAAGATATCCAGCAGAAGGCTTCGTTGATGGAAGCCGAACTGAATCGCCAGCTCTTACTGTGAAGGCCTGAAGTCAAACTTTCACATAGTCCCATTCGGTAGGGCGATCATGATAGGTTTCACAAAGCGCGAACTCATGCTTTTGATAAAAAAATCCGTTGTTCTCCAATACTGTATTCACCGTAAGTTTGGCCAAATCCATCAAGTTGTGCTGCAGGCTCAAGTGTGCCAAATAGACTCTCCGGGTGATTCCGGATAAGAGCTTGCACAGCGCTTCGCCGGCCGCTTCGTTGGAGAGATGTCCCGTGTCCCCGAGAATGCGGCGTTTGATGTTCCAAGGATACCGGCCCATTCTGAGCATTTCGACATCGTGATTCGATTCCAAAATGAGCACATCTGAGCGGACAAGTCTGGCCATAACCTTATCGCTCATGTATCCCATATCCGTAGCCAGACTCAGCTTCATGCCGTCCGACTCAAAGCAGTAGCCTACCGGCTCGGCGGCATCATGCGATATGGCGTAGGATTCTACCCGCAAATCGGCTATTTCCATCACACTGTCACTCGGAATGATTTTGCGTTGATGATCCGGCAGCTCGCCGACGGTTTTATACATGGCCGCCCACGTTTTCTCATTGGCATATACCGGCAGCTCATATTTGCGTGCGAAAGCGCCGAGTCCCTTGATATGGTCGGAATGCTCATGCGTGACAAAAATAGCATCCAGGTCTTTGCCCGTCACATCGCGTTGCTGCATCAATTCTTCTATTTTTTTGCCGCTCAGCCCAACATCGACCAGCACGCTTGCCGAATCCGTAGATACGACGGTGGCGTTGCCTGTCGAACCGCTGGCTAGTACCGTGAAACGAAGGCTCATAACGTTTTCCTTTCTCCCATTGCTGCCATATTTCTCTCGGCTGTGCGATCGGCATTCCCGTTTCCGGTATCGATTTCCCCGCTGACCGCGTGTACATAGTACACTTCGCCGCTTTCCAACAAAACCCTCCAAGACGGTGCCGCAAGCTGCTCTTCCGTGTCGAAAATTTGTCCATGGTACCCGAGTCGAATGTCCTTGATGACCGATCCCGGCACCAATTGTTTCTCAATGAGCGGTGTCAGCGCTTTGGAGGCCGGCAGTACCTGCTGGTCTTTCGCTTCTTGGGAAGACAGCACCTGAATGACATCCTGGCGGTAACCCCGGATTTTCTGGTCCTTGTTGTACAGCTCCAGATGAATGTCAAACATCGGATATCCGTTTTCGATCCGGTTAAGCACGAATACACCTTCCCGGCTCCCCGGATCGTCGTATGCGTATTTGTCCAATTCGGAAATCACCTTGCCGAGCGCATCCGTTAACTCTTTCGGGTTAAACACGATGCGTGTCTCGGGCGGGGACGCGATCGGCTTGATTCCTATGCCCTTATCCGATGACGACTGTTTCAGCAAATAAGACAAATCCTTCATGGATGGGGTTTCAGACGGTATTTTGGATTCAATGCGGATTTTCTTTTCCGCCATGATTTGCCGAGTCTCGGCGGGAAGGGACGTCCAGTCGGCCGATGTGTTCAGCTGCGCCCGCCATTCCGTCCAAAGCTGATAACCGAGCAATAGATTCAACATAAGAAATGCAAGAATCAGCACGCTTTTGGCGCGTCTCCAGTCCATCCGTTCCCCCCCTGTCTCATTTAGACGTCAAATAATCGCTTAAGTTCCGCCGGCGGGCAGGGATTCTGCCACGACCTTTACCGACCCGTTCTCCAGCCGGATTACCCACACGGGTTGAAGGGTCATGACATTGTCTTTCAAAAGCGGACGATAAGCCGGATATAACGCCATAACCCGCGAACCGAGCGCAGACCGGTATATCAAGCTTCTCAATTGTTCTCCGCCCGGTAAAACGCGGTTTTTCTTGTTGACCGCCTTGTCCCCAAGCAGCAAAAGAGATCTTTCGTAAGAAGTCACCGATCCCTGCTGCAGCGTGACTTGCATATATCCGAATGTCATCCGACTTCCGGAGATGATGGGCACATGATCATAATATTGCTGAAACCGGATCACGCTGTCATTCGCCTCCGGGTCAGGAGGCTGGCCCAAGCTGTACAAGCCGTTCCAGCCTCCATGCTGGTTGACGAACTGTACCGCCGCGACCACGTTGTCGGCCAGGTCATTCTTCGCTTCCGTCGGCGCAGCCGAGTCGGTATAGGACATCCAGCTCCCGGCTTGCTCGACTTTTAATCCTCTTTTACCGTCCGTATAAATCTGGTTGCCGTCCTTGCGTTCCTGAATAGACCGGGTAATGCCGGGGTCGAAAAACAAACTTCGCTGCATCTGTTCGGAAGTGTACCGGGTAACCGGCACCTGCATTTCGTTCAGCCAGGAGTACGGCTTTTCCGGAACGTATAGCTGTCCGTCCGTCGTCTGATACGGCGTCCAATATTGTCCGAATCCTACGTTCGTGGCAACATCACCAACCGTCATGTCGGCCCGCAAGGATTCATAGACATAGCGGCCGTCCGAGCTGAAGAAAAAGGTCCGTACCTCGCCCGTGTCCTGCCGCGCGAAGATCCAGATCCGGTCGATCGAATCGCCGGAAAAAAGGAAATCCTCAATTTTAAACACCCGCTGCAACAGCTGAAAAGGAACGGCGCGGCCGAAGCGCAGCTCTACGCCTTGATCCTGGCGCCGCACTTGGTCCCAATCGACCACATGCACCGGATCCCGCTGAAACCCTTTGAATTCGCGTCCTTGCAATTTTTTCAGGATCAAATCGTAATAGGTCGTGTTATCCGGAAAAAATACCGTGTGCTTGTCTCCGCCCATATGCAGCACGATTTGCTCGGGAAACAACATTTTCCAAACTTCTTGCTGCGGCCCCAGCGGCTCGGTCTGCACATAATCTTGCTCCGTCTTCACTTTGGCTTCCATACTCGGCATGCTGTAGGCGAGAAAATAGCTTTGCACGAGGCTTAGCGCCACAAGAAAAGCAAGCAGCACCGATTTGGCTTTATCCATCATGCCGGCTCACTTCCTTCCTGCACGATCGGCAGCGTGACGGTTACGACCGAGCCGATTCCGACCTCGGAATCCAGGGAGATGGTGCCGCCGTGGGCCCTCACAATTTCCCTGGCAATAGAAAGACCAAGTCCCGTCCCCCCCATATTGCGGGAACGCGCCTTGTCCACCCGGTAAAACCGGTCGAATATGCGTTCCAAATCTTTTTTCGGAATGCCGATCCCCGTATCCCTCACGGCAATAACCAGCTGTCCAGCCCCGTTGCCCGCGGCGGAGATGAGAATCGTGCCGCCTTCCAACGTATATTTGATCGCATTCGAGACCAGGTTGTCCAACACTTGATCGATGCCGTCCCGATCCAACCATACCGTATTCAAATTCGGCGCCACATCGATGGTCGCCATAATATCCTTTTGCCGAAGCTGGAAAGAGAATCGGTCCACAACTTCCTCCAGCATCTCCGACAAATCCGTCATCTCCCGGCGAAGCTGAGCGCGGCGCGAATCGAACCGCGACAAGTGCAGCAGATCGCTGACCAGCCGAATCATCCGCTCCGTCTCGCTCCGGATGACCCCGACGAAGCGCCCGGCAAGCTCGGGCTCTTCCTTGGCTCCGTCATCGAGTGCTTCCGCATAGCTTTTGATGGTGGTCAGCGGCGTGCGAAGCTCGTGCGACACGTTCGCCACGAATTCGCGGCGAGACTGCTCGAGCTTCTCCGCTTCCGTCACATCGTGCAGCACCGCGATGACGCCCGCGACCCCTTTATCCCGGCTCCGGATCGGAGTCAGGGTCACGCGCACTAACACTTCCCCGTCGTCTTCTTCTTCCGCCGAGCGGCGTATGGTCAGCCTCGTCTCTTCGCCCTGCAGCGTTCTTGCGATCGGCGCCTTCTCGATGTTCAGTGCTTCGGATAATGTCCGGCCTTCGCACGAATCGTCTCCGAGCAGCTCTTCGGCACGTCGGTTCACAATGATGACGCGCCCGAGTTCATCCGTCGCCAATACGCCGTCGCTCATATTGGTGAGAATCGAGGAGATCTTCTCCTTCTCCTCTTCGTTGATCGCCAACGCCTCACTCAGCCGGTCGGTCATGTCGTTAAACGCCGCGCTTAATTGCCCGATTTCGTCCGTTCCCAGCACGGGCACGCGCTGGTCGAAGCGGCCTTCCGCCACTTCAGCTACTTGCCGCGTCAGCGCCTTGATCGGCGCGGTAATGGTCCCTGCCAGCAGCACGCCCAGCAATGCCGTGAGACCAAGCGCGATGAGGATCGCGGATACGAAAATGCGGTTAATCCGTTCGACCGTCTGGTACAAATCTTTCATGGACGCCATGATGTAGACGACGCCCACGGTTTTGGTCCCGCTGAAAACCGGCTTCACGATCACTTTTTTCCGGATATTATCGCTGTCGATAATTTCTTCTTCGTTTTCGCGAATTCCCTGAAGCGCGCGGCTCACCAACATGGAAGTGTTTTTACGGCCGATGATCGACGGCTGCGAAGGCTTGGATGTGGCCAGCACCTTGCCGCCGGCATCCAGCACTTGAATCTCCGCTCCGCTGATGCTCGACAAGCTCCCGGCCAGCGCGTTCAATTCTTCGCTGACATCCGTTTTCGCATTTTCGCTTTTGCTAAGTTGAGACAGAGCAGGCTCCGACAATTTCGTAAGCACGTTCGCGTTGCCGTCCAAATTGCGCGTGAAGGAATCGATCAACGAGCTCTTCATCGTGCTGATGAAGTACACGCCGATCAACTGAACCGCAATAAGAATGAGCATGAGAACCATCAAAATCAGCTTGGCCTGAATGCTCCGGAACACGCGCAGCACGCTCATCCGAGCAGCCCGCCCGTCGTTTTGGGATTGCGCATGAGGTAGCCTAAGCCGCGCCGGGTCATAATGACCTCCGGACGGCTCGGATCGTCTTCGATTTTTTCCCGCAGCCGGCGGATCGTGACGTCAACCGTACGGACATCGCCGAAATATTCATAGCCCCAAACCGCCTGCAGCAAATGCTCGCGCGTCATGACCTTGCCGCTGTTGCGCGCGAGGTAATGCAGCAGCTCGAACTCCCGGTGGGTCAGGTCCAGCGGCTGTCCGTTCTTGTATACGACATACATGTCGGTGTCGATGAACAGGTTGAACAGCTTCAGTCCCTGACGTTCGGCGTCCTGCGCCGAATTGTCGTCGCCGCCGCGAGGCGCGTCGATCTTCCGCTGGCGGCGCAGATGCGCTTTGACCCGTGCGAGAAGCTCCCGCGTGCCGAAAGGCTTGGTCACATAATCGTCGGCGCCCAGCTCCAGGCCGAGCACTTTGTCGATTTCCGTATCTTTGGCCGTAAGCATGATGATCGGCGTGGACAAACGCGACCGCACTTCGCGGCACACGTCCATTCCGTCTTTGACCGGCAGCATCAGATCCAGCAAAATAAGGTCCGGATCCTCCTCGAAAGCCAGCTGAACCGCGGCTTCGCCGTCAAAAGCGCAAACGACCTCGTAGCCTTCTTTTTCAAGATTGAACTTCAAAATATCTGCAATCGGCCGTTCATCGTCGACGACCAATATTTTTCCGGGCATCATCCCGCCTCCTCGCTCCGTGGAAGCCTACTGTTTCCTCTGAAACAATTTTACCATAACGGAATAGCCGGGAGAACGCCGATGAGGGCAAGGCAAAAAAAGGCTTTCTCCTTATTAGGCGTTACGCGCCTGGGAGAAAGCCTTGAAAGCGATGTTACGGCTGATGGGGCGGGACTTTCGCAGCTTCGGCATGTGTCTTCAGCATGTCCATCATTTGCTTGTATTCTTCTGCGGAGAGGGAAGGCTTGAGCAAATCGCCCGCCTGTGCCAGTTCTTCGCTCGTCAATCCGTCTTCCAGCAAGGCGCTCAGTTCGCTCAGCTGTTCGGCGTTTAACTTGGACATGACGGTTTGCAGGCTCAGTTTCTGCTGCTCGGATAATCCGGAGCTGCCGGATTGATTGCCGAACACCGGCACGACGGCGGGATCTTCCGAGGGGGCCGGGCTTGGCTCATCCGCTTGTTGTTCCAAGCTGTCCGGTGTGCTCTCACTCTCGCTCGCGCTCGGGGCCGGGCTGCTCACCGCCTCCTTGGTCTCGGAGGGCGAAGCCGAAGCCGTGGACTCAGCTTGCTTGCTAGGCACAGGAGGAGCCGCCCCCCACAGCTTGCCCCATATTCCGCTCAAAGCAAACGGCTGTGTCTGCAAAGGCAGCTCCAGCTGCTTGAGCAGCGTTTCCATGTAGCTGTTCACAATGTAACCCGTCGTCCAGATGCATAGAAAACTGAGCAGCACCGCCGTCAACACTGTGCGGATCGCCCAGCCGATCCATTTAAACATGATGTCACCTGTCTTTATCCTTATTTTCATAGTTTTAGTATGGTCAATCCTCTCAAAATGTAACCCAAGTCATGTTCAATAGAAAAAGCACCCCGAGATTTCGAGGTGCTTCATCTATACAAGCCTATTGCGAGATTCGTCTATTAGGCGGCTTCCGCCGTCACCGTTACAGCAGCTTTACGCTGCTTGCGCGAACGTCTGAAATACAGCAGTTCGTACATGACCGGCACAACCACGAGCGTGAGCAGTGTGGAGCTGGTCAAGCCGCCAATAACCACGACCGCGAGCCCGCTGGAAATGATGCTTCCGCCGCCCATGCCGATCGCGAGCGGGATCAGCGCGCAGATGGTGGCGATCGCCGTCATGAGAATCGGACGCAGGCGGATGCCGCCCGCTTCTATCAGCGCTTCGCGAATCGTTGCGCCGTGCTCGATGTGCTGCTGAACGCGCTCGATCAACACGATGGCGTTGGTCACCACGATACCGATCAGCATCAGGAAACCGATCATGCTGGATACCGAGATCGGATCTCCGGAAATCACCGTACCGGTCAAGCCGCCGATCAGGGCGAAAGGCAAGGAGAACAATACGGCAAGCGGCGCACGGCCTTCGCGGAATGCGATCACCATCACGATGTATACCATACCGACCGCTACCAGCATGGCCATCAACATATCGCTCATCATCTGGTTGATATCGGCATTACTGCCGCCGAACGAATATTTCACGCCTGCCGGCAGCTTCAATTCTTTCAGCGCTTTTTCAATCGCCTGGTTCACTTTGCCGGCGTTCTTATCCATGATTTTACCCGACACGGTGGCATACTCCGCGCCGTTCTTGTATTGCAGCGTGCTCGGAAGCTGCACTTCCTGGACGTCGGCGATATCGCGCACCGCGATTTCTTTGCCGACCGGAGTCTGAAGCTTCAAATTCGCGATATCATCCACGGATGCGATCGATACGCCGTTCAAGCCGAGATACAAGTCGCTTGACTTGGCCCCGTCGCCGATTTTGCCGGCTTTCGTCTCAGACAGGAACGGGCGAAGCATCATGGACGCCTGAGCGGCCGACAGCCCGTATTGGACCGCGTCGTTCTGACGGACTTGGATGGATATCCCCTTCGTTCCGTCTTGCAGGTTGTTGGTCACATCTTTGGTGCCTTCCATTTTCGCTACGGTGTCCGTGATGAGCTCGGTTCCTTGGCGGATCTCCGCCATACTCGGTCCGGTCACCGTAATTTGGATCATACCACCGCCGGTCATGTCGTCTTTAATAAGGCTGAACTTGCTGCCGGATGGCACCTTCACCTTCTGGCTGACCTCTTCGCTGAACTTGTCGAGATCCGTGCCGCTGTCCAGCCCGATAAACCATTCCGCCGTATTTGAACTTCCGGATCCCGTAATTCCTCCGCCTACGGTCAAGCTGGCGTTTTTCACGGATGCGTGTTCGCGTACCACGGCATCGATTTTACCCGCTTCTTCCTTCACCAGCGCGGTGCTGGCGCCTTTCGGCATTTCGAATGTCGCGAAAATGTATTTGTAATCCGACTCCGGCAGCAGCGTAACGCCGACCTTGCCTGCGAATATCGGCACAAGGCTGGCCACAAACAGCAGGAACGCGAGAATCAATACGATGGCTTTATGGCCGAGCGACCAGCGAAGCGCACGCTTGTAGCCGCGGCTCATCGCCGATTCCTTCGTTTCTTTCGGCGTATACTTTTTCATCAGCGCCCAAGCCATGAGCGGCACAACCGTAAGGGCTACGAGCAGCGAAGACAACAGAGCAAACGCCACGGTCAATGCGAACGGCCGGAAATAACCGCCGATCATTCCTTGGAGCAAGCCGAGCGGCGCGAATACGGCGACCGTAGTCAGCGTGGAAGAGGTAATCGCACGGCCGACCTCGGCCGTACCGGCGGCAATGAGCTCGCGGCTGATTTTTTCGCCGCGGATGCGGCGAATGAGGTTCTCGATGACGACGATACTGTCGTCTACAACCCGACCGGTGGCGACAGCCAAACCGCCGAGCGTCATGATGTTAAGCGTCACGTTCGTAAAATATTTAAGACAGATCATGGCGATCAGCATGGACAACGGGATCGACACGATGGCGATCAGTGTCGCCCGGAAATTGCGCAGGAAGAACAGGATGAGCAGCGAAGCGAACAGCGCGCCCAATGCGCCTTCACGAGCCAACGAGCTTACCGATTCTTTCACGTCCGTCGCGCGGTTATACATGATCAAGGATTTGATCTGGCCGCCCTTTTCGGCGTTCTCGTACACTTTCAGCACTTTGTCGGCAACTTCAACGGTGTTGGCATTGCCGGCTTTTACGATGTTCAGCGTAATGCTCGGTTTGCCGTTGGTCAGGTTAATGACACTGAGTTCCTTGCCTTGCCGGATCTCCGCAATATCCGTCAGTTTCACGTTTCCGGCCGGCGTCAGCTTCCATTGCTTCAGCTGGTCTACCGAACGAAGATCACCTTGGACGAAAACCGGCAGCTTATTTTGCTTAAATGTCGCTTCTCCAAGCGGTACGCTCAAATTGTTGGCTTGTAGGGCGGCCATGACCTGCTGGTACGAAACCCCGTTTTGCGTCATTTTCGCCGCGTCGAGCAGGAGGTAAACCCCATCGTCCTTGAGCCCGATCGCCTGCACTTCATTAACGCCTTCAATCGCTTCGAGGTCAGGGATGATCGTGTTTTTGACGAGCGTAGTGAGCTGCTCCTCGTTCATCCCTTTCTCGACGGAAACCGTTGTGTACATGATGGGCTGGTTGGTCGTCGAGAAATACAGAACGCCCGGCTTCTCCACTCCTTCCGGAAGCGCAACCTCTGCGACAGCCTGCTTCACCAGCTCTTGTTTCTTTTTCATGTCGTCGTTAAATCCGAATTCCAGCTGCAGCATCGAGACGCTGTTCGCAGAAGTGGACGTGACGTTCTTCACGCCTTCCACGTTTCGCAGCACTTTCTCGAGAGGCAGCGTCACCTCGTTCATCACTTCATTGGGCGCTGCGCCCGGATACACCGCTTGAACCATAACGCCGGGGAAATTGACTTCCGGCTGCTGCTCTTGCTGGAACTGTGAGGCGGAGTAAATGCCGCCGACCGCAACCAGAAGGACCAACAGCACAACGGCTACCGGATTCCGCAGCGAAAAATTCGTGAAAAATTTCATATTCGTTTCTCTCCACTCTACCCATTTGTGTTTGTATTTCGGCCCTTCGGTTTTCCACATATGACCGATCTTGTCTCGAAGCTATTGTAAGTCTTGATGCCGTTGGTAAAACATGGGCTTCGGAACGTAATTATACCTAGACCGGAGTCGGAGCACCTGTAAGACCTTAGGAGATTGGCATAAAAAAAGAGCTCCCAGGCACCTTAAAAATGCCTAAAGAAGCTCTAAATATTTAAAATTTTAGTTATTTATAGATCTCAGCGACCTGATTTGTCTGCTCGCGGTTGCGGCCGACGGAGAAGATGGCGATCGGAATCCCAGTCAGCTCGCATACCCGCTCCACATAGCGGCGCGTGTTGGCCGGCAAATCTTCGAGTTTCTTGACGCCGGAAATGTCTTCGCTCCAGCCGGGCAGCTCCTCGTAAACCGCTTCGCACTCCGCGAGAATTTTCAAATTCGCCGGGTAATGCTGCATCAGTTCGCCGCGGTAACGGTAGGCGGTGCAAATCTTCACGGTTTCTAAGCCGGTGAGCACATCGAGCGAGTTGAGCGATAGGCCGGTGATGCCGCTCACGCGGCGCGCATGGCGGACGACGACACTGTCGAACCAGCCCACGCGGCGCGGACGGCCGGTAACCGTGCCGTACTCGTGGCCGCGGTCACGGATCCATGTCGCCAAATCGCCGTGCAGTTCGGTCGGGAACGGCCCGTCTCCGACGCGAGTGGTATAGGCTTTCGCTACGCCAATGACCTGCTCAATTTTGGAAGGTCCTACGCCGGCACCGATGCATACCCCGCCAGCCGACGGGTTCGAGCTTGTTACATAAGGATACGTGCCCTGGTCGATATCGAGCATGACGCCTTGAGCGCCTTCGAACAGCACTTTCTTGCCCTCGTCGATCGCATCGTTGAGCACGACCGATGTATCGGTGACATACGGGCGCAGCTTCTCGGCAAGCGACAAGTACTCGCCGATAATGCTTTCCGCATCGAGCGGCTCCCCTCCGTACATCTGGGCAATCATCTGATTTTTCTCCGCAATCAGGCGGCGGGCTTTCTCCGTGAACTCTTCGGCAACCATAAGATCGGCGATGCGAATCCCGTTGCGCGCCGCTTTGTCCATGTACGCAGGACCGATACCTTTACGGGTTGTGCCGATTTTGTTGTCGGCTTTGCGGTCTTCCTCCAACGCGTCGAGCACGAGATGGTACGGCATAATCACATGAGCTCTATCGCTGATTTTCAAATTATCCGTAGAAAAACCATTATCGTGAATATATTGGATTTCTTCCACGAGCGCCGCGGGATTAATCACCATGCCGTTCCCAATGACGCACAGTTTGTTTTCGTTGAAAATGCCCGACGGAATCATCGTGAGTTTATATTTTTTACCCTGAATGAGTATCGTGTGCCCGGCATTGTTGCCGCCTTGATAACGGGCGACGACATCCGCTTTCTCCGCGAGAAAGTCGGTGATTTTCCCTTTCCCTTCGTCTCCCCACTGCGTCCCTACTACGACGACTGTAGACAAGGCAATCCCTCCGTCCGGCGAATGATCGTTCTGGCCGGCATAATAGTCCCTGAACCCGCGTCATGCCTTGTTCCGGGGCACGTTTAGTGTATCAATTGAGGTCACGGAAGTCAACGCAAAAGCGAACAATTCAGCACATGCTAATTTTAATGTTCGGCTTTTCCGAGATCATCATTCCCCTTAGGACGCGCCGGCCATCATGCCTGCGTGCCCGCGGTCCAAACTGACGAATTTGTTGAAATTTTTCAGAAAAACGAGCTCGACCGTTCCCACCGGACCATTCCGCTGTTTAGCGATGATGATTTCAATGATGTTTTTCTTCTCGGTTTCTTTGTCGTAATAATCGTCCCGGTACAAGAACGCGACGATGTCGGCGTCCTGCTCGATGGAACCCGATTCCCGAAGGTCGGACATCATCGGCCGCTTGTCTTGCCGCTGTTCGACTCCGCGGGACAGCTGCGACAGCGCAATGACGGGTACTTCCAGCTCCCGCGCAATTTGCTTCAGCGTTCTGGAAATTTCCGATACTTCCTGCTGCCGGTTCTCGCCCGCTTTGCCGCGGCCGGAAATGAGCTGCAAGTAGTCGATCAAAATCATGCCGAGCCCTTTTTCTTTCTTGAGCCGCCGGCACTTTGCCCGAATATCCGCCACCGTGATGCCCGGCGTATCGTCGATATACACCTGCGCTTCCGACAACGAGCCGATGGCCATCGAGAGCTTTTCCCAATCGTCGCCTTCCAGAAAACCTGTCCGCATTCGTCCGGCATCCACGTTCGCCTCCGCGCAAATCATCCGCTGCACCAGCTGCGAAGCCGACATCTCGAGACTGAAAATGGCGACCGTTTCATTGGCCCGGACCGCGACGTTCTGCGCAATGTTCAGCGCGAACGCCGTCTTGCCCACGGATGGGCGGGCGGCGACGATGATCAGATCGCTTCGCTGGAAGCCCGATGTCATTTTGTCCAAGTCCGGAAAGCCGGACGGAATGCCGGTAACGCCGCCTTTATGGTTAAACAGAAATTCCACGCGCTCGAACACGTCCATGAGGACATCGCGAATGCTGATGAACCCGGTGGACGCCCGCTGATTGGACAGTGCAAGAATGCGCTGCTCCGCATCGCTTAAGAGTGCGCCGACATCGTCGCCTTCCGCATAGCCGCTGGACACAATATTCGTAGCTGTGCGGATGAGCCGGCGCAGCATCGACTTCTCTTCGACGATTTGAGCATAATATTCCACATTTGCCGCAGTAGGAACCGCGGCCGCCAGTTTGGCCATATAACTGACGCCGCCGACCTCTTCCAACTGGCCTTGATCCCGCAGACGGGCCGTGAGCGTAATGAGATCGATCGGCTCGCTGTCCTCGTTCAGCGAGACGATGGCCTCGTAAATACGCTGATGGGCAACGCTGTAGAAGTCTTCCGCGCGGATCCGCTCCATCGCCGTGATGAGCGCTTCCGTCTCCAGCAGGATCGCGCCCAGGACCGCTTGCTCGGCCTCAAGATTTTGAGGCGGCACGCGGTCAAATACGATCGGCATCGGTTCTCCGCTTCCGTTCATTGAATCATTCCTCCACGACTTGAACGCTTAACGTACCTTTGACGTCCGGATAAAGCTTCAAAGCGACCTTCGTGACGCCAAGCGTGCGGATCGGCTCATCCAGCTCGATTTTCCGTTTATCGATCGTAATTTTTTGCTTCTCTAGCGCTTCCGCGATCTGCTTGCTTGTAATGGCGCCGAACAAACGGCCGCCTTCACCGGCTTTCGCTTTAATGACGACCGTTGTTTCCGACAGCTTGGATGCGAGCGCCTGAGCTTCCTGCTTTTCGCGTTCTTTTTTCTTTTCCTCCGCCGCTTTCATTTGCTGCTGCGTTTTTTCCGCCCCGGCCGTCGCCGCTTGAACGAGCCCCTGGGGAATCAGGAAGTTGCGGGCGTAACCTTCCGACACTTCCTTCACTTGGCCCTTTTTTCCCTGACCCTTCACGTCCTGCAAAAAGATCACTTTCATTCGAACAACCCCTCTTCCTCATCAATTTTTTTCAAAAGCTTTTTGAGCTTCGCCGCCACTTCGGGTACGGTACCCTGCACCTGCGCCGCTGCGTTCGTGAAATGTCCGCCTCCACCGAGCCGCTCCATCACGACTTGCACGTTGATCTGCCCCAATGAGCGGGCGCTGATGCCCACCATGCCGTCCGTACGCAAGCCGACGACAAAGGATGCCTTGATCCCCGTCATGTTCAGCAGCGTATCCGCCGCTTGCGCGATGAGCAGCTGTGAAACCTGTTTGCCGGCATCATAGGCGGCAATGGCGATGTTGTCGCGGAACAATTCCGCGTGCCGTATAATTTCCGCTTTGCGGATGTATTCGTCCAAATCTTCCTTCAACATGCGTTGGATCAGCATGGAATCCGCGCCGCTCCGGCGGAGGAAAGAAGCCGCCTCGAACGTCCGGGATCCCGTACGGAACGAGAAGCTTTTCGTATCCACCGTAATGCCGGCGAGCAGCGCCGTCGCTTCCCGCACATCCAGCACGATCCGTTCATGGATATACTGAAGCAGCTCCGTCACCAGTTCGCATGTGGAGGATGCGTAAGGTTCCATATAAATGAGCACCGCATCTTCGATAAACTCTTCGCTGCGGCGGTGATGATCCACGATCACGATTCGTTCGGACAACTGCAGCAGCCGCGGTTCCGCTACCATCGTAGCTCGGTGGGTGTCCACGACCACCATGAGAGATCGTTTGCCCGTCAGCGTCATCGCCTGTTCCGGCGAAATAAACCGCTTATACAGCTTTTCATCCTCTTTGAGCAGCTCCATCATTTTCTGGATGGCCGGGTTAATGCCTTCCAACACGATGAAGGCCTCTTTGCCGAATAGCTGCGCAGCCTTGAGCACGCCGATCGCGGCGCCCACGGAATCCATGTCGGGCATTTTGTGGCCCATGATGACGATATTGTCGCTTTCTCTCATCAAATCCCGCAGCGCGTGTGCGATGACGCGGGCACGGACGCGGGTGCGTTTCTCCACCGCGTTGCTCTTGCCGCCGTAGAAGCTTTGCCTTTGCCCGATCTTGACGACCGCCTGGTCTCCGCCTCGTCCGAGCGCAATATCCAGACTGCTCTGAGCGAGCTGGCCCAGCTGTACGATGTTGTCCGAGCCGGCGGCCAAGCCGATGCTGAGCGTCATTGGAAGCTTCAGGTCCATCGTCATTTCCCGAACATCGTCGAGCAGCTCGAATCGCGTTGCTTCCAGCTGCTTCAGCGCCGCTTGATTGGCGATGATCATATACCGGTCGGAAGTGAGCCGCCGCAGGAACAACCCGTATTTGAGCGCCCACTCGTTGATGGCGCCGGTCACCCGCGACAGCATGACGGCACGCTGCTGCTCATCCATGCCTTGCGCCACTTCCTCCAGGTTATCCATCATCACGATGCCCAGCACAAGCTTCTCATCTTCGTAACGTTTTTTCAGCGTCCACATCTCGGTCACATCGCGTACATAGAGCACACGCTCCGGATGGCGGAACAGCAGCTCGTACACGCGGCCTCCGATGGTAATCTCGATCGGCGCGTCCTTGTCTTTGGGGGGCTGCTGCAGCACCGGGAACACCTGGCTCAGCTGCTCCCCGACCATGTGGGGACGTCCCGCGACATTTGCGATAAACGCGTTATGCCACTGGATTTCTTTGTCCTCGTTATACAAAATGATGCCGAACGACAATTGGCCGATAACCTCGTTGCCGACATTCTTAATGCGGTGAGACAAAGTCAGGACGTAATCGTTCAAATCTTTGCGGAAAGCACGTTCCGCGAGCACGCCGAACACGCCGACCGCACCCCCGAGCACCAAGCCTAACAAGCCCAGCACCCATTGGTACCAAGTCAGCGCCACGGTCAGCACGAAAATGAGAACCAGCGCCCAGACGATATGCATACCGTGCCATCGCTGCACGAGAAACTTGGGCATGCTTCCTTTCGCTCCCGTCACACGGATCCGTATCTTGACGGGTTGATCCCATCAAGCGGTCCGATTTTATTTCACAAAGTAACGACGCAGCGGGAAGGCTACGTCAAGCAATCCGACGATGTAAACCGGCACGTTCAAGCAAACCAAAGGCACCGCGATCAGAACCGGAACGACCTTCGGCCACCGTTTGGCGTCCGCCAGATAATACAAAAAGCCGATGGCTTGAACGGTGAAAACGAGAATGAGAAGCGGCAGCAAATTGGCGGATACGATCGTCCAATAGGCGCTGCCCTGCCGCGGTACTGTATAACTAAGCAGCAAAGCGATCAAAAAGTACCAGAACAAGCTTCGCGGCAATTTCCAATCTTTCGCCCGCGGCAATGCCGGCACTTCCACTCCCGAAATTCGCAGTGCGCGCCGCGCCAGTCCATGGTTGATAACCGCCAATAGAAATGAAAACAAAAGGACGAACAGCGGCAGCATTTGGATGAAGGCATCTGCCAGCGTATGAGCGGTTTGAGCGGCCCAGCCCGCGGGCAACATTCCGGCCTTTTCCACATCTCCAAGAGAGACCGCGAGCAATTTCGAGAGTTCTGCCGACAAATTCACACGGAACTCCATCGATATGATCACCAAATTTATAAGCATTTGCGCGAGAATGACGCCGAATCCGGCCAGCACCACCGTGCGGGCTTTACTCTTTTTCTTGTACATATGCCCCATGACTATCGTCGGTACAAGAAAGAAAAGGCCCACGACCAGTACAGTGAGTCCGTAGGATCCCAATAGAAGAAAGGCGGCCGCCCCGACGACTGCTGCATACGCCGCGAACACTGCAGGTCGCAGCAGGGTGTACAGTACGGTGAACGGTGCCATGATCATAAAGAAAGTCAATCCGCTTAGCGGGGTTGGAATGGTCAACAACAGCAGCAGTGCCGCCGCGCTCCAAGCCAGCGGCTTCCAGCCGATATTCAAACGGGTCACCTCTTACGGTAATGTTCCAGCTTGTCCGATTCTGCGAGCCTTCCCGGATCGGGCTGCACAGGTTCCGCTGTATGTAAGCGCATGGCGTAGTACGGATGGTTTCTAGAAAAGCTGCAATCTCCATTATACCATAGAAAAAGCCGCAAGAGTTACTTGCGGCTTTCCCCTTACTCGGGATCCAAAGCATATCCGACAGCGGCTTTCGTCAGCTTCCAGCCGAGCTGCTGCAAAGAAGTCAGCGGCACATAAGCCCGCTCTCCTACGGATAGCAGCTCCGTTTGTCCGCCGTCCCACTGCAGGCGGTAACCCCGCTCCAGCATCAGCTCTCCGACAGCGGGTTTCGGCACATTCACGTGAAGCGCGGGCACTCCCGGCTTCAGCTTGTATGTACGGGCAAGCTTGTCCCATTGGTAATCATAGCCGTGCCCTTTCATTGCCTCTAAATCGATGTACATCCGGCCCCGGTACTCAAGCAGCGGCGCAGACGCACCCTCCCAGTCCAGCGTCGCCTTGCTTTCCTTCAC
Organism: Cohnella pontilimi; assembly: GCF_005049045.1. GTDB lineage: Bacteria > Bacillota > Bacilli > Paenibacillales > Paenibacillaceae > Cohnella > Cohnella pontilimi. The sequence goes on along the minus strand of NZ_SUPK01000005.1, from coordinate 32,174 downwards.
CCGAAGAAATTCGCTCTTGAGCGGCTTTCCCAGCCGAACGTTTTTGTGCAGCCCTTGGGAATCCAGCGCCACTTGCCCGCTCACCAGCACATATTGAATGCCGGCCGAGAACAGGTCCGGCTTCTCTACAGTTGACTCATCCCGAATTTTGTTATAGTCGAATATGACGATGTCGGCATCCATGCCCTTGGCGATGCGCCCCTTCTTTCGCAAAGCAGGCGCCTGTTTTTCCAGCCGTTGCGCGGGCATCAGCGACATTTTGTCAATCGCGTCCATCAGGGAAATGACCTTCTGTTCGCGGACATATAACCCGATCGTGCGGGCGAACGTGCCTGAAGCCCTAGGATGGTTGTTAAATCCCGGCTCCAGAATGGCATCGCTGCCGATCATCACAAAAGGGGCTTTCAGCGAATCCACCACGTCTTGCTTCGGAATGGCATAGGCCACGGCCAGCTTTCCTTGCTGCTGATAGATCTTGAATGTCTCTTCCGTCAGCCGTTCATTCGTTCCCGCGATTTGCAAATCTTCGTAGCCGATCCGAAAACGTTCCTGCCAACCGATATCGAACCGGGCGGAATTCAAATAGGTGCCCCAGTAATCATAAGGGTAAATGCAAGAGGTGATATCCAGGCCTTCCGCCCTGGCCTTCTCGAGCATGTCGAGCGATTGCTTCATCGAGAAGGTGCCGCCGGTGCTGTTGATATGATCCACGTGGACGGCAGCCCCCGAAGCCCGGGCATATCCGATCAGTTCATTCATCGTGTCGATGTTGGTTCCCGGCTCTTCCATATCCGAATATCGGCCGTGGAAGTATACCGGTACGTTATATTTATAGGCCAGTTTCATAAACGGCATAATCTCTCTGTCGTTTACACCGGGCACATACTCCAGGCTGAACGAGAGACCTAACGCTCCATTATTCAGCGCCTTCTCCGCTTGCGCGACCAGCTTCGCACTTTGTTCCGCGTTCGCCGTATCGTACCGGCTCAGCTTAAACTGATTGCGGGCCTGCGTGTAAAAAAAGGAGGCACCGAAGTTCACGGGCGGCTTGTTCCGCTCGTAATACGGATACCACTTCTCCGGAGAAGAGGTTCCGCCGTGCATCGCGATGTTGCTGGTGACGCCGTCCGCAATTTTATTCCAGACCCCCAGCGGGTTAGGATCGTACGACAGATTGTCGATAAAACCCGGTGCGACCACCAGGCCGGAAGCATCGATGACCCGTTTGCCTTTCAGCTCTTGGTCCGTGACCAAGACGATCGTTCCGCCTTGAACCGCGACATTCAATCCTTCCCGATCCAGCTTCGTCTCGGGGTTGATGACCCGGCCGCCTTTGATGACCAGGTCGTACGTCTTCTCCAATTCGGCAGCGGCCGGCTGCTCTAAAGACACGGTTTGCACAACGCCGGAAGGCTCCGCCGCCGGTGCCGGCCCCGTATTTGCGGCGTCCGGACGCGTCTTGGGAGGAGACGAAGCGGCCTTGTCCCCAAAGAGCGTGGAGCCCGCCCATATGCCCCCTGCGGTAAGCAAGACAAGAAACAGAATCAAAAACGAATACGTTTTGCGTTTGCTGAATCGTCTGCGATCGGTAGACATGCCGTTCCTCCAAGCACCCTTGGCGCTGATATGCTGGCTATGCTGTCATATAGACTTCACTTTACACATTCGATACATCCTTCTTCTCTTGCACGAGAAGCTTTTTGCAATAGTCGATAATTTCGCTGCGGCGTACGATGCCGATAAATCGGTTCATGTCATCCACTACCGGGACGAAGTTCTGCGTCTTCGCGAGCGAGATCAGATCTTCCATGTCGGAGTCGATCCGAACGGTACGGTTCTTGACGCGAAGCGGCACTTCCGATAATGAAACGCGGTGCAGCTGATCGAACGACAGCTCCGGGCGATTTTTCAAAAACCAGAGCAAATCGCCTTCCGTTACGGTTGCCCGGTACTCTCCCGTCTCGCTAAGCACGGGTACTGCCGTGTAACGGTGGTGTTCCATTCTTTCCAGCGCCTGACGGAACGTTGCACTTTCCGTGACGCATACGACATCCTGTTTCGGCAGCAGAAAAAAAGCGATGTTCATCTTTTCTCTCCTTACTGTGACGCCGAGAGCCGAAGCCACGCCGGCTCCGGCTCTCATTATATCACGTTGCCGCCGCCTCTCACCATGAGGCGACAGACCTTATGTTAAATTATGCCGGAATTTGCGGTTGGATCGCGGGACTTGTCTCCGACGGCACCGTCAGCTGAGCCTCGCCGGAGCTCGGATTCAGCCACGTGGTAATGGTGTCCCGTACGGCCTGCAAGTCGTTCTCGTCCGCAACGAAATACCAAAGGTTACTGGGACCCATCCGTTTTCCTACTCCCGATAGTGTGTAGCTTTTGATTCGATGATCGGCTTGTAAAAATTTTTTCGCCAAATCAGTCATCGACGAAGGGAGAATATCCGTCCGGAAGTTGTCTCCGATAATGCCCAGAATCTCGGGGATTTTGCTCCATTGCTGCATCGATGCCGTTTTGTGAATCAGCGCCTCCAGAAACACCCGGTTACGCTGCGCCCGTGAAACGTCGTCTCCCGCATCTTCGCGGTACCGCACGAAATTCAGCGCATCCTTGCCGTTATACAAACTCTGGTTGGCCTTAATCGTGAACTTCTCGTGATCCTTCCCTTTGTTCACGATGTCCTCCGTGATCGGCAACGGGATGCCGCCAAGCGTGTCCACAACTTGAACGAACCCTTGGAAATTGATCGATGCGTAGTGATCGACCTTGGCTTGCAGAAGCTTCTCCACGGTGCTCACCGTCATCTCGGGTCCGCCGAACACATAAGAATGGGTAATTTTATCGTACTTGTTCCGGCCTGCGATTTCAGCGTACGTATCACGAGGAATGGAGATCATAAGTACGTTCCCGTCCATCGGCCGGATGACCGAATAGATTAGCGTATCGGAACGTCCCGGCTCGTTGGCTCTGGAGTCTACGCCCATGAGCAGCACGCTGAACGGCTTCTCGATTTGTACAGCCTGCGATACGGGACGGTCTTGCAGCGGCCGGTAGGAGTCCGCGAGTTTTTTCTCCACCTGTTTGGAAAAAAACATATCGTAGCCCCAAGCCTCTAGCGCGCCGCGGTTGGCATAGCCGATCCCTGCGGCCAGCAAGAGGACCGCCAATGAAGCCAGCAGCCCGACTTTCCATTTCGAATATTTTTTCAAAGTATAACGCCTCTCCTTCGATGCCCTCCAGTCGCTGTGACTTCAAGTATACGATGTTTAGCTTAAAAAAGTTTTAAAATTTGAAATTGTTCACCTGATCTTATTACCAATCCAGGTCTGCTTCTTAAACACCCAGTAACAGGCAACCGATTTTTTTTAAAAATTTCCAGAATGGCTAAACAACTATCGAAAATGATGTAGATACCATAAGGGAGGAATGGCGTATGGAATGGTATTGTCGGGACTATATGCTTTAGCCATTTTGCTGCCGTCACTGGCGGTTTCCGTTCGCAGGCTGCACGATACCGGCAGAAGCGGTTGGTGGCTGCTGATCGGGTTGATTCCCTTGATCGGAGCGATTATTCTTCTTGTGTTTACTTGCCAAGACAGCCAACCGGGAGATAACCGATACGGTCCGAATCCGAGGTCCGGTGACAACGCAATGGCGACCTAAAAGGCCGCCATTTTCATTCCGTTGTGACATGGCGCGCCGCACGTAATACCTCCAACAAAATCACGTTCATGGTGAGCCATATTCCGCCGAAAACGTAACCGGCCGATACATCGCTTGGATATTCCACTCCTAAGTAAACCTGACTTATTCCTACAATGAGACAAACGGCGAATACGACGATGACAACCCCTGCACGTATCGGAAATTTTCCGCCGTGACGCAGCGCCAAATAGGCCGCAAAACCGTATATCGCGAACGAAAGCATCGCTTGCTCGCTGGGGAAAGTGAATACGGAAGATGAACCCGCCGGACCGGGCCGGTGAAACACGTATCGAAGAGCCTGGCTTAACCCTTCCCCTCCAACCGCAGCCCAAACGAAAATCGACCATTCCAACCGGCGGTCTTTCCCTTTGAATGCGATCCAGAGGCCAGTAAGCAAAAGGACCGGCACAATAATGGCATTTGACCCCAATAAGGCGGCTCTGTTCATTGACTCCGATTCGTTCGGCCCAATGATCTGATGAACAATATAGGCAGCCACCTCGTCGAACAAAACAAATTCATGAGCGAGAAAATCTTGAATCAAGCCGATGAGCAGGGATGCGAATATGACGAAGAACGCGAAGGCGATAAAGATGATAAACCTTACTCTTCTCATAGAATTGTATCTCAATAGGGCAATGTTCAGAGCTCGGACCATTAGAACGCGGAGCTTGTCTTTCTTTTTGCGGAAGACATAAACACAAAGATAAATGAGCGCCGAAAGCACCCCTATGATGATCATATAGCGGTTGACGGTGTGATGGTATTTCTCCCATTTCGGTCCCAATAGCCTGCCGAGTGAAATAAAGATACTCACCCAGATGACCGCTCCGGTGTAGGCATAGACCGCATATTTGCGGAACGGCAATCCGGTGACCCCGGAGAAAATGCCCGTAATATGACGCACACCCGGGATAAAGAAAGCAATGAGCAGCAGCTTGTTTCCATACCGCTGATACCAATGGGAAACGTTATCCAGCTTGTCCGGCCCAAAATGAATACGTGAACCGTATTTCTCAAAAAATGGCTGACCGAGTCGGTACCCGATCCAGTAAGAAACCGTCTTGCCGATGCAAGCCCCGGAACCAGCCGCCACAATGCTGAGCAGCCAGTTCAATTGGCCTTGATAAACGATGAGGCCGGCATACGTCATAATGAACTCTCCGGGAAGCGGCACCGCAATCAATTCCAGCATAAGGGCGAGAAAAAGAACTCCATATCCGTACTGCTCCAACATGTGGGTAAAGAAGCTCAAACAGTCCGCCCCTCTCATTCACTACATCGGCCAACGGCACTAACTTTTCCCTCGCATAAATAAAATACCCTCGAAAACAATAAAAAAGCACCCCGAAGGGTGCTTTTGCTCGATTACTCCGTGGTGTACGGCAGCAATGCCATTTGGCGCGAGCGTTTGATCGCGACTGTCAGCATACGCTGATATTTCGCTTTCGTTCCCGTTACGCGGCGAGGCAAAATTTTGCCGCGCTCGCTGATGAACTTGCGAAGCAGGTCGAGATCTTTGTAATCGATATGTTGAATCTTATTCACGGTGAAGTAGCACACTTTGCGGCGCTTGTTGCGGCCGCGGCGGAACTTGCGGGGTTCGCGTTGTTCGCCTCCCTCGCGAGGACCGCGTGGTCCGCGCTCTTCACGTGCTTGAGGTTGCGCTTGTTGTTCGCTCATGGATTATCCGTCCTTTCGTTTTAAAATGGCAAATCATCGTCCGAAATATCGATCGGTCGTCCGTCATCGGCGAAGGGATCTTGATTGTTTCCGCTGCTTTTCGAGCCGCTGTTTCGGCTTCCGCCACCGGCTCCGCCGGAATACTCGTCTCTTCCTTGACCGCCTCCGCCGCCTTCGCGGTTCGGCGACTCCAGGAAGCGTACGTTATCGGCAACCACTTCAGTCACATATACGCGGCGTCCTTCGTTGTTCTCGTAGTTGCGCACTTGCATGCGGCCCTCCACGGCGGCCAAACGGCCTTTGCGAAGATAATTGGCGCATGTCTCGGCCAACTGGCGCCACGTCACGATCGGAATGAAATCCGCTTCGCGCTCTCCCTGATCTCTGGAGAACGGGCGGTCCACTGCCAGCGTGAATTGTGCGACGGCCACGCCTGCGGGCGTGTAACGAAGTTCGGGATCTTTGGTTAAGCGTCCGATCAAAATAACCCGGTTCAACATGGAAACTTTCCCTCCCCGTGCATGACGGTTAAACGGCGTTTATTCGCTTGGCCCAACGTGCGGTATTACGCGTTGTTGGCAACAACGTCTTTGACGACGATGTGCCGGATTACTTCGTCCGTAATCTTCAACACGCGCTCAAGTTCCGCTACGACTGCAGCAGGAGACTTGAAATGAACCAGCACATACGTCCCATCGCGGTGCTTGTTGATCTCGTAAGCCAGGCGGCGTTTGCCCATAACTTCGTGCTTCGTGATCTCTCCGCCGTTCGCGATGATGCCTTGGAATTTCTCCGTTACCGCTTGAACGGTCTCGGCTTCCACGTCAGGACGGATGATGTACATCAACTCATAGTTGCGCATCTTCCGTTCACCTCCTTTTGGTCTTTGGCCCCCCGCTTGGGATACCGAAGAGCTTGTCTCCGGCCGAGGAGCAAGGATATGCGTATTCGCATACCTAAATAATTTAACACAACAGCCCGAATAGGTCAATGAAAAGTCGCTACACTACTGGGATAAGCCGGTTTCCTCAAACCTAAGGGGAGGTGAACATAATGGGTGAACAGACCGAATTCAATCCCGGCGACAAGGCGCCCAATGACGGAATGTATATCGAGATCGGCGAGAACGACTTTCATATGGGCATCAATAATCCGAAGCACGTCGCGCTCCGGGCGGGCCAGCGATTCCCGGAAACGTCCAATCATAACCGAAAGTGGAAGAGGTTTAAAGGGCATTAATATTCGCAGCGAAACCATGCATACTTTGACCGGACTGGGGCAAGTTATTATCGGCGACGGATGAGAGGTGTGTGGTTCCCTTGAACGAGCGGAAGCATCATCCTGAGGAAGCGTACCAATCGGAGTAGGTCAACGGGAGGGTTGTGCCAAAGACACTTGTCTGTAACACACAGGATTTATTCCGGAACTCCGAAACCGAAGCGCTGATTTGAGTCAGCGACGCTTGGCAACGATCTCGTAATCTCAATTCCCGTCGCCCGGAGGACCCTTCACAGGGTCCTTCGTGTATTCCCCCCCCAAAAGTGACGTGATGCTTCGATGCTTATTCCGATTTCTTTTGGGGGAGCCCCCGTAAAAGACCGAAGTTCGAAAATAAAAAAGCGGCTCATAAGAGCCGCTTGATCGCTGCTGTATGTAGTGGCGGAGAGGGTGGGATTCGAACCCACGCACGCCTCGCGACGCCTAGTTGATTTCGAGTCAACCCCCTTGGGCCTCTTGGGTACCTCTCCACAGCAAGAAGAATCATAACATAATTCCGGTACCCGCGCAACTGGAGGTTATTCCCGCAAACTGGATTTCATGCCTCCGGCGCGCCCTCCGTTTTCTGCTCTCCGGCGGTGGAACGAAGCACCTTTTTCAAGCTTTTCTCGAATTTGGCTCGAGGCAATAAAATGCTGTGTTTGCAAAATACACACTTGATCCGGATGTCCATCCCCATACGGATGATTTCCATCTCGTTGGTGCCGCACGGGTGCGGCTTCTTCATCTGCACGATATCGCCGAGCTGGAATTGTTTCGGTTCCATCCCTTTATCCCCCCGTTAGCGCCCTTTCTTCATTTTTGTAATATCTCGGGTTGCGCTCCGCCTCAAATGCTTTTTTGAGTTCCGCATTCAGATGCCTCGTGACCGAGGCTTGCGTATTCGGCCGGCATTCGGCGATAACGCGCAATACGATATCTGCGGCGCTGATCGTCTGAACACCCAGCAGATCGGCATGTCCGACCAGGTTCGGATCTTGGAACTTGTGCAGCACGCCGCGCACCGCTTCACTCACCGACTCCAAGTGATCGGTCGAAGCGATCGGAATATCGATAACGGCCAACGAATTATGGACCGAGAAATTCGTGACGTCGTTGATGGCTCCGTTCGGCAAAATGAATACTTCGCCCGTCCAGCTGCGTATCCTCGTTGCACGCAGACCGATAACCTCCACCGTACCTCGATAATTTCCGGTCTGAATAACGTCCCCTACGGAAAAATGATCTTCGAGAATGATGAAGAAGCCCGTAATGATATCCTTGACCAAGCTTTGCGCGCCGAAACCGATCGCCAGCCCGAGCACCCCTGCTCCCGCAATCAGCGGGGCGAGATTGATGTTGAACTCCCCGAGAATGAGCAAGATGACAATGAAGTTGATGACATATACCGCCGTGTTCTTGAGCAGTCTGCCGACCGTCTGCACGCGTCTCGAACGCAGCTTCAGTCGTGCGTGATCTTTATCGATAATGAGGCGGTCGATAATTCGGTTCACGATAGCCAGAACAATACGGCTCACGATGATGATCAACAAGACACGTCCCAGCACCATCGCGGTCGCCTTCCACATCGCCACATCGGTCAATGTATTCCGGATATTGTTTATAAATTGCTGCCACAAATTGTCCTCGGATGCGCCGGCTGCCATCCATAACCCATTTCGCATCGAAACAATCTCCTTTTCCTGTCACTGAGTTTTCCGCCCGAGTATAAAAGCACCATCCCGTCCATATACTAGTAACAGTGATGGGAGGAGGCTGAGCGGACGAAATGAACGGCGCGTGGGAGAAACGGCCTGGAGCGGCAGCGGAAGCTGCGGCGCTCTCTTTGAAAATTCCTTTTAACGAACCTACCGTCTTGCAGCGCTTATCTCAAAAGGTTGCGTACTTTTTGGAACCGTTGCCGCATGACCGCCGCATCGTCGTCGTTTGTGTCGGAACCGACCGGTCCACCGGCGATTCCCTCGGTCCGCTTGTCGGCACCGCGCTGTCGCGGGTGGAGAGCCCGCTGTTCGATCTATACGGAACGTTGGACGAACCTGTCCATGCCATGAATCTCGGCGACACGCTGCTCAAAATTATGCGGTCTTCCCGCCAGCCTTATGTGATTGCCGTAGATGCGTGCCTCGGACAGGTTTCCAGCGTCGGCTGCATTCAACTCGGTGTCGGGCCGGTACGTCCGGGAGCCGGCGTCAACAAGGAGCTTCCTCCTGTGGGTGACATCCATATGACCGGCATCGTCAATGTCGGCGGGTTCATGGAGTATTTTGTGCTTCAAAATACCCGGCTTAACCTGGTCATGAAGATGTCCGACATTATCGCGACAAGCTTGAAAACCGCCATTCACAACACCCGTGGAGCCGTTATTCCTTTGGCAATGCCTGACTGATCGCGATTTTTTCTTCCGGTGTCAAGGTGTAAGAGGACTGCCCTTTGTCCAGCGGTTTGGCATAAAGAAACGTCTGCTCTCTGCCGTAGATCCCGGTGATGACGACGCCATCCTGCTCGTCATTCACAATCGCGACGGAAAAGCTCAAATCGCTGCCCGTTTCGGCAAATGCGTTAAACCGGTGGACGCCGACCCTTCCTTTCATCGCGGTCAGGCGTCTTTCTTGCTGACTCAGCGTCGCTTCCTGTACCTGCTGCTTACGGTCCAACGAAATCAAATGCTCGTGTACGTGATGCAGCACATCCTCCAAGCCGTTGACGCCGGTATCGCCGATCATTTTTGCATGTGCCTTCTTTAGTTTGCGCACCCTTGATGCCACAGCCGCCACCCAGATCAACAACACGAGAAGCATCAGCCCCTCGAATACGGCGATGGCGCCTACCGCCAGCACTTGATCGTCCCAACCGTTCATGTTTGTTCTTCTCCCCCGTGTTTGCGCATGCAAGATGAAAATGATGAATGGAATGCCCGGTGAATTTCTCCCATCGCTTCGACCAACGATGCAATTTCCGATTCCGTGGTAAAATATCCGGGACTTGCGCGTACCGCACCGGTGTCCATAGTCCCGGCTGTAGCATGTCCAAGAGGTGTGCAATGGAATCCGGCGCGTACCGCAATGCCGAATTGCTGGTCGAGGATCACTGCCGTCTCCGTCGGATCGACTCCTTCTATATGAAATGAGACGATTGACGTTCGTTCTTCCCCCAGCTCTGGACCTAGTACACGCACGCCCGGGATGTTCAGCAAACCGCGCATGAGCTGCTGCGTAAGCTGCCATTCCCGTCGGTGAATCGCCTCCACCGTTTCCCTGAGAACGTACGCTGCACCTTCGGAGAGTCCGGCGATTCCGACCGTATTCGGCGTTCCCGCCTCATAGCGGTCCGGTCGCTGCAACGGTTGTTCCGGAGATTCGGAACGGTTCCCCGTTCCTCCTTGGATCAACGGCTCCAATTCAAGCTCCGGATGAATATATAATCCCCCGGTACCTTGAGGACCCAGAAGTCCTTTGTGGCCGGGAAATGCCAGCAGATCGGCTTTGATCCGTTCCACATCGACCGGCAACGTGCCGGCGGTTTGCGCCGCGTCTACGAGAAACGTTACGCCACGGCTTCGGGCTAACGCCCCCAATTCCTCTACCGGAACGATTGAGCCCAACAGATTGGAGCTGTGTGTGCTGGCTAACAAACGGGTTTTTGCCGTTATCGCCGCCTGCACACGGTTTACATCCAGCTTTCCGGATTCATCGGCCGGCACGTAAGTGACCTCAATGCCGATTTTACGACGCAACGCCTCAAGCGGCCTCCTCACGGAGTTGTGCTCCAGGGATGTCGCCACCACGTGATCGCCGGGTTTCAGCAGGCCTTGGATGGCGAGATTCAATGCGTGCGTGGCATTTAAGGTGAACGCGATATCATTCGGATTCGCAACTCCAAACAACCCCGCGATGCGTTTGCGGGCATCCAGCAGCACCTTGGCGGCCCGATCCGCCATCGCATGGTTTCCTCTTCCCGGATTCGCTGACGATTCCAACAAACATCGGTTCATCGCCTCGACAACCCCGGGCGGCTTCGGCCATGAAGTGGCCGCGTTATCCAAGTAAATTAGCGGCTTGTTCGACTCTTTCAATTCCTTCGTCACCGTCCTGACGCAAGGATAGCATACCTAAGTTTAATCCTTCATGGGAAAGATTACAACTTGGTATGCTATCGCAAATTCGCCGTCATGCCAGCGCTTTTAGCAATTCCAGCAGTCTTTCCAAATCCCCTTTGCCGAAGTACGAAAGCTCGATCCGGCCTTTGTCTTTGTTGGCTTTAATCTTCACGGTCGTCTTGAATTTCTCGCGAAGCGTTTCCTCGATTTCTTCCAAGAAAGGATCTCTCTTTTTCGTTTTGTTCTTTGTTTTCGGTTTCCCTTTGACCTCGGTGTTCTGAACCGCTTCCTCCAGCTCCCGAACGCTCCACTCGTTGGCCAAGGTCAGTTTCGCAAGCTCGCTGCGTTTGGCATCTTCTTTTATGCCTGCCAATGCACGGGCATGTCCCATAGACAATGTTCCACGTGAAACATGCTCTTTGATTTCGTCCGGCAGTGCCAGCAGCCGCAAGAAGTTCGCAATATGGGATCGTGACTTGCCGACCTTCAGCGACAGCTCCTCCTGCGTGAGCGCAAACTGATTCATAATCGATTGGTACGCGACAGCCACCTCGATCGCATTCAGATCTTCACGCTGTACGTTCTCGATCAAGGCAATCTCCATCACTTGCTCTTCGCTGTACGAACGGACGACGGCGGGAATCGTGGCGTTGCCGAGAAGCTGCGATGCCCGGAAGCGGCGCTCGCCGGCGATAATCTCATACCCTTTTAAAACCTGACGCACGATAATCGGCTGAATGACGCCATGCTCGCGGATCGACTCCGCCAATTCTTTGATCGCATCTTCCTGGAACGTCTTGCGTGGTTGGTAGGGGTTCGCGCGAAGCTGCGACAACGGAATTTCTACGATCTTGTCATCCTCTTTAATGGACAAGGACGTTATCAGCGCGTCCAGTCCTTTACCTAGCCGCTTGCTCATAGGTGATCACTTCCTTCGCCAGTTCAAGATAAACTTCGGCGCCCTTGGATTTCGGATCATACGTGATAATGGTTTGACCGTGGGAAGGCGCCTCGCTTAGCCGCACATTCCTCGGGATGATGGTTTGATACACCTTTTGCTGAAAGTATTTCTTCACTTCTTCAATGACTTGAATTCCGAGATTCGTTCGGGCGTCGAACATCGTCAGCAGTACGCCTTCAATTGCAAGCGAAGTGTTCAAATGCTTCTGCACGAGTCGAATGGAATTCAGCAGTTGGCTCAGCCCTTCCAAAGCGTAAAACTCGCATTGAATCGGGATCAGAACAGAGTCGGCAGCCGTCAAGGAATTGATGGTCAAAATACCGAGCGAAGGCGGGCAGTCGATGAGGATATAATCGTATTCCTTCTTCACCAAAGCCAATGCCTTTTTCAACCGCACTTCCCGAGACATTGTCGGCACAAGCTCGATCTCGGCACCCGCTAATTGGATGGTAGCCGGGATAATCTTCAAGTTCTCGATCGCCGTATCGGCAATCGCTTGTTTGGGCGACACTTCATTAATCAAGATGTCGTAAATGCAATAATTGACGTCCGCCTTGTTGATGCCTACGCCGCTCGTCGTGTTCCCTTGCGGATCGATGTCCACGATGAGCACTCTCCGTCCTAAGGTAGCGAGAGACGCGCCCAAATTGACGGCGGTGGTCGTTTTGCCGACACCGCCTTTTTGATTGGCAATGGCAATAATTTTGGACAACCTGGTTCACCTCAATGTAGATCGTGCATAAGTTAACGTTTTGGAATATGAATGACAATTTCGTAATGGTCGTCGCAATCTTTCTCACTGGCCTTAATCGGGATGCCGGAGCCCGTCACCATATCCACCGACTGCCGAATCGTGTTCAACGCCAATCGGACGTCTTTGGAGAAGGACACCCGGTTTTTCTTTTTCGGCTGTCCCGCCTGCAAATAAAAAGCGACCCGGGCTTCCGTCTGTTTGACGGTCAACTCTTTTTCGATGATTTCGCGAAGCAGCTTGTTTTGCATTTCTTCATCGGGAAGCGAGAGCAGCGCACGCGCATGACGCTCCGTCACTTTCCGCTCCAGAAGCGCATTTTTCACCTCTTCGCCGAGCTGCAGCAGCCGGATCTTGTTGGCGATCGTCGATTGACTTTTGCCGAGACGCTGGGCCAAGCTTTCCTGCGTCAGTTGATGCAGATCGATCAGCTTCTGATACGCGACCGCTTCCTCCAACGCCGTCAGTCCTTCACGCTGCAGATTCTCGATCAGGGCCATGGAGGCAGCCTGAGAATCATTGATCTCCCGAACGATCGCCGGAATCGTCTCCATGCCCAGCTTCGTAACCGCACGCCAACGCCTTTCGCCGGCGATGATTTCAAACTTGCCGTTTCGAACACGGACGACGATGGGTTGGATGACGCCATGCGTTTTGATCGTTTGGCACAGTTCGTCGATCCGTTCGTCATCGAATATCGACCTGGGTTGATAAGGACTCGGCACGATATCGTGAACCTGAATTTGTTTTACTTCTTCCTGACTGCCGCGGTCGGCCCAACCGAGCAAACGCGAGAACGGGTCTTTCATCTGATTCCATCACCACATTCGTTAGAATGAAACCATTGCTGGTTTGTTCCCCGTCGGATAGCGGCTTCCCATGCCCTATCGACAAAAAGCGCCGCCATAGCGCCGTGAGGCGGTTGTGCGGCTACTTCGTTCTTCTTTTATTATGTAAGTATTCGCCGTACCTTCGTTCAATTCCTGCCTCTGAAAAAACTTTCACACCATGCGGTCTCTGGAGACAGAATCTCCTTTCCTATTATACTTCAGCGAAATGAGAGTGGCTATAGTACAAAACGAGTAGAAAACCTCAAAATAAAAAAATGTTTCACGTGAAACATGCTCGACATCTTGCCGAAATGTTTCACGTGAAACAAATTGTTCATTAACACTGCAGAAGCGGTTCTTTTAGTGGTGTACCCGGTTTGCGCGGATACGCCTTGGGTGTCGGATTTGATTTGGCGATCACGATCAAATGACGTTCAGAGCCTTCACCCGGCAGTTGGAAACGCAGAACCTCCTGCAGTGATGCATTGAGTTTCTGCATGCTGTACCGGCTCTCTTCAAGTTCCTGCTCGATGTCCGATCCTTTCATGGCGATAAATCGACCGCCGGTCCGAACGAAAGGAAGACAGAACTCGTTCAAAACGGCGAGTCGAGCAACCGCTCGGGCGGTGACGATATCATAACGGTCTCGGTGCTCGAGTTTCCGAGCCACCTCTTCGGCCCGCCCGTGGATACAAAGTACATCGGATAATCCGAGGCGGGAGACAACTTCCTCTAAAAAGCGGATTCGTTTGGCCAACGCATCCACGATCACAACCTGAAGATGGGGAAAAACAATTTTCAACGGAATCGACGGAAAACCGGCGCCTGAACCGATATCAGCCATAGATGACGCATCTCCGAATCCGGAAATCTGAGCAACCGTCAACGAGTCGTAAAAATGTTTCTCATAAACTTGTTCCCGCTCCGTGATCCCGGTCAGATTCATTTTTTCGTTCCACTCGACAAGCAGTCGGTAATAGGTTTCGAACTGCTCCAGCTGTTTCTCTGAATCGCGCAGTTCAATTCCCCGTTCGGTCAATCGTTCCGCAAACCGTCGTTGAATTTCGTCCATTCGTCACCCCTGCGCCGCGGCCGCTGCCGTCACTCGGTTGTAATGTTCAAGGTGAACCAGCAGGATGGAGAGATCCGCGGGTGTTACGCCGGAAATCCGAGAAGCCTGACCAAGAGACAGCGGCCGCACTTTCGCCAGCTTCTGCTTTGCCTCAGTAGCCAAACCATGAATGATTTCATAATCGATATTGTCGGGAATCCGTTTTTTCTCCATTTTCTCCAGACGTTCGACTTGCTGCAGCTGCTTTTCGATATATCCGGTATATTTGATCTGAATCTCGACTTGCTCCTTCATATCTTCCGACAATTCGACGAGAGCCGGAGACAGCTTCGCGAGCATGTCATACGACACTTCCGGCCGGCGGAGCAGCGTCACACCGTCTACCGTATTTTGCAGAGGTGCGGATCCGCAAGCGGCCAGCATCGCCTGAACTTCTTCGTCAGGGCGGAACTTCGTTTCCTTCAGACGCTCGATCTCCGCTTCAACACGGGTTTTCTTGTCCAGAAACTTCTGATAGCGCGATTCCGGAATCAGTCCGATTTCGTATCCAAGCGGCGTCAAACGAAGATCCGCGTTGTCATGGCGAAGCAGCAGCCGGTACTCCGCGCGGGAGGTGAGCAAGCGGTAGGGCTCGTTTGTTCCTTTGGTGACCAAATCGTCGATCATGACACCGATGTAACCTTTGGAGCGGTCGATGATGACCGGGCTCTCGCCTTTCACTTTACGGGCTGCGTTGATTCCCGCCATGATGCCTTGACCGGCCGCTTCCTCATAACCGGAAGTCCCGTTAATCTGGCCTGCCGTGAACAAGCCGTCCACGAGCTTCGTTTCCAAGGTAGGCCAAAGCTGCGTAGGAACGACGGCATCATATTCGATCGCGTAACCGGTTCGCATCATCTCCACTTTTTCCAAACCGGGAATCGAACGCAAAATGTTCAGCTGCACATCCTCCGGCATGCTCGTGGAAAGTCCTTGCACATAATACTCTTTCGTATTGCGGCCTTCCGGCTCCAAAAAAATTTGATGCTTCGGCTTATCCGCGAAACGAACGATCTTGTCCTCAATAGACGGGCAGTAGCGCGGACCGGTTCCTTCAATCAAGCCGGAAAACATCGGAGCGCGGTGCAAATTGTCGTTAATGATCCTGTGGGTTTCCTCGGATGTATAGGTCAACCAGCAAGGAAGCTGATTTTGCGAATGTTCCATATATTCCGTTTCATAGGAAAAATACTTGGGCTTGTCGTCTCCCGGCTGAATTTCGGTTTTGTCGAAATCAATCGTGTCCTGGTGAACGCGCGGCGGTGTACCCGTCTTGAAACGAGCAAGCTGAAAGCCAAGCCGGCGAAGCGCCTCCGACAATTTAATCGAGGGCTGCTGGTTGTTCGGACCGCTTTCGTACATCAACTCTCCCATGATGACTTTCCCGCGCAGATAGGTTCCCGTAGTAAGCACGACCGCCTTGGCGCCATATTCGGCCCCCGTCTTCGTCACGACTCCGCGAACTTTGCCGTCTTCCACGATCAAGTCCTCCACCATGCCTTGACGAAGGGTCAAATGGTCCTGCTTTTCGATCGTCTCCTTCATGGCATGCTGGTACAGAAATTTATCTGCTTGCGCACGCAGCGCGTGAACGGCGGGACCTTTCCCCGTATTAAGCATCCGCATTTGGATGAACGTTTTGTCGATATTGCGGCCCATTTCGCCGCCCAATGCGTCGATTTCCCGAACGACGTGACCTTTAGCCGGTCCACCAACCGACGGATTACAAGGCATGAAAGCGACCATGTCCAAGTTAATCGTCAGCAGCAGCGTCTCGCAGCCCATCCGTGCGGAAGCCAAAGCCGATTCGACCCCGGCGTGACCGGCGCCGATCACGATCACATCATAATCCCCTGCGTGATATCCCATCGTTTGTCCCTCCTTCTTATTTTCCTAAACAGAATTTCGAAAAGATTTCGTCCAGCAGCGATTCGCCCGCCGCGTCACCGAGAATTTCCCCAAGCGACTCCCAAGCCGATGCGATATCGATTTGCGTTAAATCGACCGGAATTCCTTCATCCGCCGCCCGAACCGCATCCTCAAGAGAAGATTTCGCTCGGTGCAGCAAGGCAATATGCCGGGCGTTGCTTACATAGGTTAAATCCGCCGCCTCGACCGAACCGCTGAAAAATATTTGCGAAACGGCTTTTTCCAGTTCATCCAGTCCGATGCCTTCTTTGGCGGACAAAAATACGATGCGGTCGTTTGCATAATCTTTCTTCACTTCCTCAAGATCCAACATTGCCGGAAGATCGATCTTATTCACCACAACAATCGTGGACCGGTCCTTCAACTGCCGCAGCAGCTCTCGCTCATCTTCATGAAGCGGCTCGTTACGGTTGATGACGAGCAAAATCAAATCCGCTTCGTTCAAAGCGGTCCGAGAGCGCTCGACGCCAATCCGTTCCACGACATCGCTCGTTTCGCGAATGCCTGCCGTATCGAGAAGGCGCAGCGGTATACCTCCGAGTGAAATCGTCTCCTCGACAATATCGCGGGTCGTACCCGGAATATCGGTCACGATCGCCTTATTTTCGCGCGCAAGCGCATTAAGCAGGGAAGACTTGCCGGCATTCGGACGGCCAACGATGGCCGTCACGATGCCCTCTCTTAATATTTTCCCTTCATCTGCCGTTCTCAGAAGCTCCTCGATCTGCTTCAAGGCCGACTGGCAAGTGTCTCGAATCACACCTGCCGTCACTTCCGCCACGTCGTGTTCCGGATAATCGATATTAACTTCCACATGCGCTAGTAGCTCAATCAAACTGGACCGAATCGGAACGATTCGCTTCGAAACGGATCCTTCCGCTTGTTTCCGAGCTAACTGAAACGCTCTTTCGGATTTCGAGCGAATCAGGTCGATGACAGCTTCAGCTTGCGCGAGGTCGATTCGGCCATTCAGAAACGCGCGCTTGGTGAATTCACCGGGTTCAGCCATTCGGATGCCGCGCCGCAACAGCAGTCCAAGCACGGATTTCACCGCCACCATGCCGCCGTGCGTGCTCACTTCGACCACGTCTTCCGCCGTAAACGATCTTGGCGCTCTCATGACTGTGACCAGCACTTCGTCCAGCACTTGCTCATTTTCCGGATCGCGAATCCACCCATAATGAACCGTATGACTTGCGGCGGAACGTAAGTCCGTCTTCGACCGGAACACGCCGGCCACGGTATCCACCGCTTCCGGACCGCTGACACGAACGACAGCGATGCTTCCTTCTCCAAGCGCGGTTGCGACCGCCGCGATCGTATCCTCGACCATGGTCTTCCCTTCTTTCCTTCATTGTTAACAGCGTTCCCGCAAGGGCGCCCTTATAGCAAAAAAACGCAATGATCCGCGAAGCGGAAGCCATTGCGTGGTCACGCCTGTTCATTTGAGCGCGATGACGATGCGCCGGTTCGGTTCATCTCCCTGGCTGTAGGTTCTCACCTGCTGGTTGATCTGCAGCCTGGCGTGGATAATTTTTCTTTCCTGCGCCGTCATCGGTTCCAGGACGATTTCCTTCCGTGTTTTGATCACACGGCTGGCCATCCGTTCCGCCAATGCCTCCAATGTTTGTCGGCGGCGTTCGCGGAACTGCTCGGCATCAAGGACGATGCGAAGATGTCGGTTCGAATGGCGATTGGCCACGATGTTGACGAGATACTGCAGGGAGTCGAGCGTTTGGCCGCGTCGTCCGATCAAGAGCCCCAGGTCCGAACCTTTCAGATTCAAAAGGACACCGTCTTCCTTTTCGGAACGCTCAACCGTAACCGACAAGCTCATGGCCGCGGACACCTCGCGCAAAAATGCGATCGATTCATCTACGGCATCACGCAGCAATTCCAGTTCCACTCTCGCTTCTTTGACTCCGATGAGTCCGAACAGCCGTTTCGCCGGCTGCTCCAACACCGTCACTTTCACCCGGTCTTCCCCGACGCCGAGCCGGGTTAGACCGTTACGTACCGCTTCCTCCACCGTTTTCCCTGATGCCAAGACTTTATTCATTTGGCATGGGCCCCCTTCTTACTTTTACCGCGGGATTTTCCTTTGCCGCTTGCTTTGGCGTTCGGTGCCTTTTCGGGTTCTGGCTGGTTACGCACATACATGAAGTAGTTTTGCACGATCGTATAAAGGTTGCTGAAAATCCAGTACAACGGCAATGCGACCGGGAAATTGAGCGCCATCACGAAGATCAGCACCGGGAATACCATCATAATCCCTTTCATGGGACCCATCGCTTGCTGCTGCTGCGCAGACATCATTTTCGATTGGATGAAGGTGGTGATCGCCGCGATTATCGGAATGAGATAGTAGTACCAATGGCCCTCGCTCGGCTTTAAACCGAGTTTCATTCCGAGGAATGTGTGCCCGTATATATTCGAATTCATATAAATCGAATTGTAAAGCGCAATAAATACAGGCATTTGAACAATAAGCGGCAAACAGCCCGCCAATGGATTGACCTGATGCGTCTGATACAGCTTCATCATCTCTTCTTGCTGTTTGCGCGGATCATCCTTGTACTTTTCCCGGATTTGTTTCATTTCCGGCTGCAGGGCCTGCATAGCTTTCGTATTCTTATACTGCTTAATCATCAGCGGAAGAATAATCGTCCGCACGATGATAGTCAGCAGCAGAATGGCAATACCATATTCGCCGCCGAACCAATCAGCGAACTTGTCCAGTGCGAAGGAAAACCAATGTACCACGTTCCGAATCCACCATGAGGAACTGTTGGCCATTTCTGCTGTCGTGCTGTGTTTGCCGGTAGGCGTACACCCCGATAACAATGTCATCAGCGCCAATCCGCCAACGACGATCCACCATTTGCGATTTCGCAGCAAAACCTCTAGCTCCTCTCTAAACTCCCTCAAAAAGTCACATGATCAATATACCATAAGAAGAAACACAAAATAAAGCAAAGAAGGACGCGGAAGACACCGCTTACTTGCCCGGATTTTGGCGAGGTCTGCCTCCAGCAGGACGCGCTCCTTCCGCTTTTCGCGGCTGTGCGCCGACGGCAGGCTTTCCGCCCTTCATCAATCCGGCTTTGCGGAGCACGTGAAGAACGCTTCCTTCCATCTCTTTATACGCCAAACGGAGCGCAGGCTTGCGAACGATCAGAATGAGATCGAACTGCTCCTGCAGCTTGCCCGCATTCAGTCTTACAATTTCCTTCACCCTCCGCCGCATCCGGTTGCGAACCACGGCGCCTCCCAGTTTGCTGCTGGCCGACACGCCTAAACGGAAACAGCCTTGCTCCGTTTGTTTTCGCCAGTAAACGACGAACTGAGAATTCGCAAACGAATGGCCGTGGCGGTAGATCCGGTTGAAATCTTCCCGTTTTCGCAGCCTCATTTTTCTTTGCATGGCCGTCGCTCCACCATTCCTGCCGCCATTTACAGTTACCCGCGGCCTGTTCCTCATCATTTTCTACAATAAATAAGAAAAAAAGACCACCGCAGTGGTCTTTCATTCTTAAGCCGTCAGTACTTTGCGACCTTTTTGGCGGCGAGCTTTCAGCACTTTGCGGCCGTTCTTCGTGCTCATCCGCTTGCGGAAACCGTGAACCTTCTTCCGCTTGCTCACATTCGGTTTAAATGTCGGACCCATGACTCGTATACCCCCTTACCGTAAACTAACGTCCCTTTATATGAGGACTACGGTTATGCACCTATGGATTGCAAACTCACGTCTTTTAATTTAAGCACGCAACCGCCCAAAAGTCAATAAAAATCCCTTCTGTGAATTTAGACTTATACACATGTGCATAAAAAAGAGAGCGCAAAATGTCGAAATACATCAAAAGTCGAATTATCTCACAATTTATCAACAATATCTTGTGTTGTGCACATTCGACATCCACAAGTTATTGAAATTGTGGATAACACGTTCAATTTCGTTGTATTTCGAGGGTTTGTCTGCTATGATTAGACATGTCTTTCGCTGTGGATTTCTTCTTTTTCCCCGATTTTTATCAACACCCTGTGTATAACTTTGTGAACAATTCTCCCTTCATCTGGACAACCCTACAAAGAATTCAGGGAATTTTGTGGATAACTCGATCCGTCTGTTGAACTTCGAAGTTTCCTTTCTTTGAATCGCTCTTTGATGTCCTGCAACGGGTAATAAGGAGTGAAGTTTTGTGGATAGCCGAAACGGCGACATCTGGAATCAGGTGTTGTCGGTCATCCAAACCAAATTAAGCAAACCCAGTTTCGACACCTGGTTCAAATCGACCAAAGCTTCATTCCTAGGAGATGATGTCGTGGTGGTTACCGCTCCGACAACTTTTGCCGCGGAATGGCTGGAGACAAGATATACGAAACTGGTTTCTTCCACGATTTCCGATTATACCGGACGCCCAGTGGAAGTACGATTCGCCATCGAAGAGGTGCGGCCCGCGGAACCTCCGGCGCCGTTCCCGCAAATTCCGGCAGTCAAAACGGCTGTACCGGAAGATAACATGTCGATGCTGAATCCCAAATATACTTTCGATACATTCGTCATCGGAGCGGGCAACCGGTTCGCGCATGCGGCTTCACTCGCCGTAGCGGAAGCGCCGGCCAAAGCCTATAATCCGTTTTTTCTCTATGGAGGAGTCGGACTCGGAAAAACGCATTTGATGCATGCGATCGGACACTACATATTGGAACATAATCCCCATATGAAAGTGCTCTATATTTCATCCGAGAAGTTCACGAACGAATTCATTAACGCCATCCGCGACAATCGCGGAGAGAGCTTTCGCAACAAGTACCGCAACATCGACGTGCTGCTGATTGACGATATTCAGTTTTTGGCGGGCAAGGAAGGAACGCAGGAAGAGTTCTTCCATACCTTTAACGCGCTGCATGAAGAACATAAGCAAATCGTCATTTCCAGCGACCGGCCGCCCAAAGAGATTCCTACTTTGGAAGAAAGGCTGCGTTCACGATTCGAATGGGGCCTCATCACCGACGTTCAGCCGCCGGACTTAGAAACCCGCATCGCCATCCTTCGCAAGAAAGCGAAGGCCGAGAATTTGGATATTCCTAATGAAGCGATGATGTACATCGCGAACATGATCGATACGAACATCCGCGAATTGGAAGGCGCCTTAATTCGCATCGTGGCGTATTCCTCGCTTACGAATCAGGACGTATCGTCCCATTTGGCGGCGGAAGCGTTGAAAGATATACTGCCTACCGGACGCAACCGGATGATTACGATCCAGGACATCCAACAGCGGGTCGGGGAATTCTACGGCCTCAGGCTGGAAGACTTTAAAGCCCGCAAACGCACGAAAGCCGTCGCATTCCCGCGTCAAATCGCGATGTATCTGTCCCGGGAATTGACGGACTATTCGCTGCCCAAGATCGGCGACGCATTCGGCGGACGCGATCATACGACCGTCATTCACGCGCACGAGAAAATCTCGCAGCAGTTGAAAGTCGACCAAGAGCTGTACAAAATTATCAACACACTTACGGAGAAAATCAAAAATTTGACGTGAATAACGACGGCGCCTATACACAACTCATGCACATGTGGATAGGCGTCCTTTTCGACTTTATTCGTGTTATCCACATATTCACGCCGCCTATTACTACGGCTATAATAATTTATATAGATATAATAAAGGTGATTCGACGAGGTGACCCCATTGAAATTGACCATATTACGACACGAATTGAACGAAGCGATTCAGAACGTCTCCAAGGCGGTATCTTCGCGAACGACGATCCCAATTTTGAGCGGCATCAAAATGGATGCCACATTCAGCGGCGTTACATTGACGGCAAGCGACACCGATATTTCGATCCAAAGCTTTATTCCTTTGGAGACCGCGGACAAAACGATCGCCACGGTCGAAAGAAACGGCAGCGTCGTGCTTCCTGCGAAGTTTTTCGTGGAAATGGTCAAAAAATTGCCGCAGGAAGAAGTCCACATTGAGGTAACCGATCGTTTTCAAACCATTATTCGATCGGGATCCACAGACATTCAGCTGGCCGGACTTGATCCGGAAGAATTCCCCGTTATGCCGACGATTGCCGAAGATCAGGTGTTTTCCATTCCCGGAGATCTGCTGCGCGACTTGATCCGGCAAACGGTATTTTCAATTTCGACCAATGAATCTTCCCCGATATTGACCGGCGTATTATGGAATTTGCAGGACAGCGTTCTGAAATTTGTGGCGACCGACCGTCATCGTCTGGCAAGCCGCACGGCATCCGTCGAGACGAAGGAAGTCCGTTTCTCCAACGTGGTGATTTCAGGCAAAACATTGTCGGAATTGGCCAAAATCGTACCGGATCAAAATGTCATGGTCGACATCGTGGTTGCAGATAACCAAGTATTGTTCAAGCTGGGAAATGTTTTATTTTTCTCCCGAATGTTGGACGGGACCTATCCGGATACTTCCAAGATTATTCCGCAAACTTTTAAAACAGAACTCGTCTTAAATACGAAAATGCTGAGCGATGCGATCGACCGGGCGTACCTGCTGTCCCGGGAAGAGAAAACGAACATCGTCCGCCTATCCACAACGGAAGGCCAAGGGATCGAAATTTCCTCCAGCTCCTCCGAGCTCGGCCGTGTGCAAGAGCAGTTGGATGCGGCAGAGCTGAACGGCGACCCCCTTCGGATCGCCTTCAACTCGAAATACATGTTGGACGTGCTGAAAGTCATCGACAGCGAAGAGCTGTTCATCGGTTTCACAGGGGCGATGAGCCCGATCATCATCAAGCCGCGGGATCACGACAACAGCCTGCATTTGATTCTTCCATACCGAACGACGAATTGAGGACAACGCGATGAAAAAGATTGCGATATCCGGAGACTATATTACGCTCGGTCAACTGTTGAAGCTGGCCAATTGCATCGGTACGGGCGGAGAAGCGAAAGCTTTTCTGCAGGAAAAAGAGGTGCTCGTGAACGGTCAGCCGGACAACCGGCGAGGCCGCAAACTCGTGCCCGGCGATACGGTCGAGGTGGAAGATTGCGGAAAGTTCACCATCAGCAATAGCTGATCGCGACGCTCACAGGCTGGAAAGGAAATTTCTATGCTGCTGAAATCTTTAGAGCTGCAAGGCTATCGGAACTACGAAGCCTTGCAGCTATCTGTCGGTTCGGGCGTGAATATTTTTATCGGTCCGAACGCGCAAGGAAAGACCAACCTGCTGGAGGCGATACATGTCCTGGCGCTGACCAAATCGCATCGTACGTCCAAGGACAAAGAGCTGATCGGCTGGAACGCTTCCGCAGCCAAGATCCGCGCCGAATTGGAGCGCAAGCACGGCACCGTATCGCTGGAGCTGCAAATTTCGGCCCAAGGCAAAAAAGCGAAAGTCAACGGACTGGAGCAGCGCAAGCTGAGCGGATTCGTCGGTTCGCTCAACGTCGTGCTGTTCGCGCCGGAAGATTTGGATATCGTCAAAGGAGCCCCGGGCGTGCGCCGCCGATTCATGGACATGGAAATCGGACAGGTGCACCCCGGGTATTTGTACGATCTGCAGCAGTTCCAGAAAGTGCTCCAGCAACGGAACAATTACCTGAAGGCGACCGACTTGTCCAGGTCATCTCCGGAAATGTTGGAGGTATGGAACGAACAGTTGGCGGCATATGGTGTTAAAATGATGAAAAGAAGGCAAAACTTTATTCATCATCTGCAACAATGGGCCGATAAAATACATGCGGGCATCACCGGAGACACCGAGAAGCTGACGGTTGAATATCGTCCGTCTTTCGGGCAGGCTCAGGACGGCGTGTCCCAAGATGAATCTTCTTTATTCAAGCAATTTATGATAAAGTTAACTCAGAACAAAGAGCAGGAATTTCGGCGCGGCGTGACGCTTACCGGTCCTCATCGGGACGATCTGGCGTTCTTCATCAACGGCAAGGATGTCCAGTCTTTCGGTTCCCAAGGACAGCAGCGAACGGCCGCTTTGTCCCTCAAACTCGCAGAACTTGAACTCATGCGGGAGGAAATCGGGGAATATCCGCTTTTGCTGCTTGACGACGTGCTTTCCGAACTGGATCAAACACGGCAAACTCAGCTCATCGAAACGTTTCAAAGCCGGGTGCAGACGTTCATTACAACGACAGGCCTGGAAAGCGTCAACATGAGCAAATTGCGGGATGCCGCCGTTTTTCATGTCCGGAATGGAGAACTCATGCGGTAACCGCTGACTGCCGTTGTCGGAAGGAGGAGGCCTATGTATATACATCTCGGCGGCGAGAAAATCATTCGAACCTCGCAGCTCGTGGCCATCTTTGACGTATCCATCGAGCAGTCTTCCAAACTGTCCAGGCAGTTCGTGGCGCAAGCGCAAAAAAATCGCGGAGTAGAGGCGATCGGAGAGGAAGAGCCGAAATCCATCGTCGTAACGGAGGACCGGGTGTATTATTCCCCGATCTCCACGTCCACGCTCAAAAAAAGAGCGCACCATATGGACGGTTGACAGACAGGCGGAAAGTAACCCTTCTATTCCGCCGGCAGGCATGGATTACAGCTCGGCAATGCAAAGAAGGCGGTGGAGGATTTGTCCGTGAATGCTCAGCAGCATACGTATGATGAAAGTGATATTCAGGTACTCGAAGGTCTTGAAGCGGTACGCAAACGTCCCGGCATGTACATCGGATCAACGAGCGGCAAAGGCTTGCACCATCTCGTATGGGAAGTCGTAGACAACAGTATCGACGAAGCACTTGCGGGATATTGCGATAAAATACAAGTTATCGTGCATGAAGATAACAGCATCACCGTAATCGACAACGGCCGGGGCATTCCGGTCGGCGAAAATGTGAAGCTGAAAAAATCAACGCTCGAAGTTGTCATGACCGTACTTCATGCGGGCGGTAAATTTGGCGGCGAAGGCTACAAAGTGTCCGGCGGTCTTCATGGCGTCGGCATATCCGTCGTGAACGCTTTGTCCGAGCTTGTCATCGTAACGGTCAAGCGTGAGGGTCATATATTCCAACAGGAATATCGCCGCGGTGTTCCGCAATCCGACATCAAAATTGTGGGAGATACGGACGAAACCGGAACGACAACTAGGTTCAAGCCGGATCCGGAAATTTTCACCGAGACGACGATTTATGAATATGACGTGCTGGTCGGTCGTATTCGTGAACTTGCGTTCCTGAATAAAGGCATTCAAATCTCCATCACCGACGAAAGAACCGGCACGAGTGAAACGTTCAAATACGACGGCGGTCTTAACGAATTCGTGCTGTATTTGAACCGGACGCGCGAGCCACTGCATGAGCAGCCGATTTACGTCGAAGGAACCAAAGACAATATCGCGTGCGAGATCGCGCTGCAATATAACGCTGGGTATACCGAAAATATTTATTCGTTTGCGAATAACATCAATACGCATGAAGGCGGAACGCACGAATCCGGCTTCAAGAGCGCATTGACGCGGATCATCAACGATTACGCGCGCAAAATGGGCTTTGTGAAAGAGAACGAGTCGAACTTTACCGGCGACGACGTCCGTGAAGGACTTACCGCTATTATTTCCGTGAAAATTCCGGAACCTCAGTTCGAAGGTCAGACGAAGACCAAGCTGGGCAATAGCGAAGTACGCGGAATTGTAGAATCGCTCATTGCCGAGAAGCTCATGGAGTTCATGAACGAAAATCCCTCCGTGGCGCGCAAAGTGGTGGAAAAAGGCCTTCAAGCCTCCAGGGCGAGAGAAGCGGCCCGCAAAGCGAGAGAGCTGACACGGCGCAAAAGCGTGCTGGAAGTCAGCGCGCTGCCGGGCAAGCTGGCGGATTGCTCGTCCAAAGACGCCTCCATTTGCGAATTGTATATCGTCGAGGGCGACTCTGCGGGCGGTTCGGCGAAACAAGGCCGCGACCGGCACTTCCAAGCGATTCTTCCGCTGCGCGGCAAAATCCTCAACGTGGAGAAAGCGCGGCTGGAGAAAATTTTGGGCAATGCCGAAATCCGGGCGATCATTACAGCGCTTGGTACCGGCATTGGTGACGATTTCGATATCACCAAAGCCCGTTATCACAAAATTTGCATCATGACGGACGCCGACGTTGACGGAGCGCATATCCGCACGCTGCTGCTGACTTTCTTTTACCGGTACATGCGCAAACTCATCGAAGAAGGCTATGTGTACATTGCGCAGCCGCCGCTGTTCAAAATCGAACGCAACAAAGTGGTGCGCTATGCTCAATCCGAGAAGGAACGCGACCAGATTATCGCGGAATTCGGTGAAGGCACGAAGATTAACGTACAGCGTTACAAAGGTTTGGGCGAAATGAACGCGGAGCAGCTGTGGGAAACCACGATGGATCCGGAGAGCCGCACCATGCTTCAAGTGAGGATCGAAGACGCCATGCAGGCCGATTTGATTTTCGATACGCTCATGGGCGACAACGTCGAACCGAGACGCGATTTCATTCAGCAATATGCGAAGTTCGTCAAAAACTTAGATATTTAACGTTCGGAACGGGGGTGTCTCTTCCAGGAGATGCCCCCTTCCGGTTTACCTGCGCCGCCTTTTATACCCGACTCGGCCGTATGCGGCGGCGAAGCGGTAGATGCGGCGAAAAATAGAGCGATCCGGCAGTTTCCGGAAAATATACGGATCGGGCTTCGTGTTCACTTCCAAAATCCATGGTTTTCCTTGCCCATCGACGGCTACATCCAGACCGATTTCTTTAATGCCGGGAAACTTGGTCTCCATCGCGACGGCACAACCGGTGCCTAGTTTGCGAAGGAAGGAAAGGAAACGTTTCATATCCCGAGCGGCGAGCCAGCCGGCCAACAGTTTCTCCACCGGCATCAGCGTTCCTCCGTTATGGTAGTTCGTCACGATTTTTCGCGGGTGGGCAAGCCGGCCGATTACACCGCTGGAAAGCCAACGAGAGCGGGGTGTTTTTTGCACCATCACCCGAAGATCGAAGCGGCGGCCGCGGTGCTTCAGCAGTTCGATTCCTTGCTGAACCAAGTAAGGCTTGGGCAGTTTGACCTTCTCCAACTCGCGAAACATCTCATCGAAAGATTCGAATCGATATTGCCTCGTACCGGATTGGAATACATACATCAAATTTATCCCGTTTCTTTTTGTTACCCGGATGACACCTTTTCCGAACGTACCGTTGTCCGGTTTCACATAAATCATCCCGAATCGGTCCAGCATGGCGTTAACCGACTCGCGGTTGTATGGACAAGTCTCCGGGAGGAACGGCTTCAAATCCGGCGCTGAACGCAGGACTTCCGTTTTGGCCCATTTACTGCCCACGAGTTGGATGGACATGGGGTTATCCAACCTTTCCCGGCGTCATTATGATATAATGGTCTTATTCCGTGATTCAGAAATTATGGCCTAAGCGCTATCTTTTCTAAATCACCTCGACATAAACTTCTTAAGCCATCCTACAGGACGGCTTCAGCCGTTTATGCTCGTTTTTTCACTTTATGACGGTTTACATCCAGCGGTGTGCAGGCGACTGCCCCAAGTATCCCGGACGTGCGGCTGCATTCGACGGGTCATCGAGTAAGGAGGATCTTCATGACGGAAGAGCAACGCTCCCATATTCAAGACCGAGATATCGGTACGGAGATGCGGGAATCGTTTATGGATTATGCAATGAGCATCATCGTCAGCCGTGCGCTTCCGGATGTGCGCGACGGTCTGAAACCGGTTCACCGCCGGATTATGTATGCCATGTCCGAGCTTGGCATGGCGCCGGACAAGCCTTATAAAAAGTCTGCGAGAATCGTGGGCGAAGTGATCGGTAAATACCATCCGCACGGCGACTCGTCGATTTATGAGGCTATGGTCCGGATGGCGCAAGATTTTTCGCTTCGTTACATGTTGGTCGACGGTCACGGAAACTTCGGATCCATAGACGGGGATTCCGCGGCCGCGATGCGATATACGGAAGCGCGAATGTCCAAAATCGCTTTGGAACTGCTGCGCGATATCAATAAAGAAACGGTTGACTTTATTCCCAACTATGACGGTGAGGAACAAGAACCTTCCGTACTGCCCGCCCGTTATCCGAACTTGCTCGTGAACGGCAATACGGGCATCGCGGTCGGCATGGCGACGAACATTCCTCCTCACAATATGACGGAAGTCATCAACGGCACGCAGGCGCTCATCCGTAATCCGGAGCTTTCCGCGCTGGATTTGCTGGAATACATTTCGGGACCCGATTTCCCGACTGCCGGCATCATTCTCGGCCGTGAAGGAATCCGGCAGGCGTACCAGACCGGACGCGGCTCCATCACTATGCGGGCGCGCGCCGAAATCGAAGAAGTGAACGGCAAAGCACGCATCATCGTTCACGAGCTCCCTTACCAAGTCATCAAAGCACGTCTGGTAGAGAAGATTGCCGAACTCGTGCGCGAGAAAAAACTGGACGGCATCACCGATTTGCGCGACGAATCGGACCGCAACGGCATGCGCGTTGTGATTGAACTTCGCCGCGACGTGAATCCGAACGTCGTCTTGAACAATTTGTACAAGCATACGGCGATGCAATCGACTTTCGGCATCAATATGCTGGCGATCGTGAACAAAGAGCCGAGAGTGCTCAACCTTCGCGATATGCTGCACTACTATATTGAGCACCAGATAGAGGTTATTACCCGCCGTACCGAATATGATCTCAAAAAGGCCGAGGCGCGCGCTCATATTCTCGAAGGGCTGCGCATTGCGCTCGATCATTTGGACGAGGTCATCGCGCTCATTCGGGGTTCACGGACGACCGACGAGGCGCGTGACGGGCTCATGTCGCGCTTCGGTCTATCGCAGGATCAGGCGCAAGCGATTCTCGATATGCGTCTGCAGCGTCTGACCGGTCTGGAACGGGAGAAGATCGAGCAGGAATATGTTGAGCTGATGGCCAAAATCGCCGAGTACAAAGCGATACTCGCTGATGAGCAGCTGAAGCTCAATATCATCGACGAAGAGCTCGAGGAAGTGAAACAAAAATTCGGCGATGAACGCCGTACCGAAATCACTCACAGCGACAGCGAAATTCTCGATGAGGATTTGATTCCACGGGAAGAAGTCATCATTACGATGTCGCATTCCGGCTATATCAAGCGTCTGCCGATCACCACTTACCGCAGTCAGAAGCGGGGCGGCCGGGGCGTTACCGGGATGGGTACGAAGGAAGACGACTTTGTCGAGCATCTCTTCATTTCCAATACCCATCATTTCCTGCTGTTCTTTACGAATAAAGGACGGGTATTCCGGCTTAAGGCATATGAAATTCCGGATCTGAGCCGTACGGCACGCGGAACGCCGATCATCAACTTGATCCAGATCGAGCAAGGCGAGACGATCAACGCGGTGATTCCAGTGGAAGCGTTCGAGCCGAACAAATATTTGTTCTTCGCAACCCGCCATGGTGTCGTGAAAAAGACGCCGCTCGACGATTATTCGAATATCCGGAAGGTCGGCCTGATCGCCATTTCGCTTCGGGAAGACGACGATCTGATCGGTGTTAAACTGACCGACGGAGAGCGGGAAATCATCATGGGAACGAGCGAAGGCATGTCCATTCGCTTCAAAGAAAACAATGTACGGTCGATGGGACGTTCGGCGACGGGCGTGAAAGGAATTCAGCTGGACGACGGCGACCGTGTCATCGGCATGGACGTAGTGGAAGAAGACCGCGATGTGCTGATCGTTACCGCCAAAGGTTACGGCAAACGGACGGCGGTTTCCGAATATCGGACACAGACACGCGGCGGCAAAGGAATCAAGACGCTGAACGTAACCGAGAAAAACGGGGCGATCGTCAGCCTCAAGGTCGTACATGACGACGAAGATCTCATGATCATGACGACGTCGGGTACGCTCATTCGGACCAGCATGTCCGGCATCAATACGATGGGACGAATCACGCAAGGCGTGAAACTGATCAACATCCGGGAAGATGACGCAGTCGCCTCGGTTACCCGCGCACCGCGGAACGAAGAGGAGAACGCTGAAGAAGACGACGCGGATGAAGAGCAAGTGACCGAATAGTTGTCCTGCCCCTCTCGGAGCCGGAGGGGCGTTTGATACTACGTTGGAGGAGGACGCCGTATGCCGGTGGTTTCTGTCTCGCAAGCCCACGTCGGCGACCGTCTGCTCACCGACGTACAGACCGCTTTAGGCAGCGTGCTTTTGCAAGAAGGACGTACACTTTCGGAACGCGATCTGGAAATATTACAGGCTTTTCTGATTCCGTCCGTTGATGTTCTTCGTGCGGAAGATTATGAAAAAATCGCTGGGTCCGAGGAAATAGCCGCCACGACGTCCGTCAAACGATCAACGCTGCAGAAAGAATTCGCCGAAATGGAGAAGCTGCTCAAACGCAGCTTTGCTTCAGCCCAAGCGGGGATGAAGCTTCCCATTTTTGAATTGCGGAACGGACTCACGTCTTTGCTGAAACACATCGATGAGTATAATGTGCTCAGCTTCGTCGTCATGTCCTCCTCCGGCAAAGAAGATGTCTATGTGCGAAACGGTGTGCTTTGCGCCATGACCAGCTATATGCTGGCCAAATGGAACAATTTCCCCGAGAAGGATTGGATGCAGATCGCGATGGCCGGACTGCTGCACGATATCGGCAACGTCCGGGTGGATCCGGCCATTTTAAACAAGCCAAAAGTACTCACGACCGAGGAATTGCAGGAAGTCCGGCAGCATACCGTTTACGGTTTTAAGATGCTGGAAGGCGGTACGGCGATTAACCAGGGCGTATGGCTCGCAGCTTTGCAGCATCACGAAAGAGTCGACGGAAGCGGATATCCGATGCGGGTCAAAGGGGATAAAATTCACCCTTATGCCAAAATCATCGCGATCGCCGACGTGTACCATGCGATGACTTCGGACCGTAAGTATAAAAAGGCGGAATCTCCTTATTTGGTACTGGAGCAGCTGCAGACGGAATCGTTCGGCAAATTGGATGCCGTATACGTTCAAACGTTTATTGAACGCGCTACGCAATTCCAGAACGGCGTGTTCGTCAAACTCAGCGACGGACGAATCGGAGAAATCGTGTATGCCGACCGGAACAATCCGACCCGTCCGATGGTATCGGTGGGCGGCAAGATCGTAAATCTGATGCAGGAACGTCAATTATTCATCGTCGAAGTGTTTGCCACCAGCTGAACGTGACCGGAATCCTCGGCTTGAGACCGACGGATTCCGGTCTTATTTTGTAGAAGAATAACGCCCGAAATACAGGGAAAAATAAACAGTTGCATTGGATTGCTCAGCGTGGTATATTATTTAAGTCGCCGTTGGGCGGCACGGTAAGAAAAGCGAGGCCGAAAAGTTATTCGAAGCCAAGCTGAATTGCTCCTTGAAAACTGAACATCGAGCGTAATACGGACCCTGTCGTTTCATTTGAGACGATGGACAACGATTTAAAATTGAGCCATCATGGCTCTCTAATAAAGATTTACCTTTATAGAGAGTTTGATCCTGGCTCAGGACGAACGCTGGCGGCGTGCCTAATACATGCAAGTCGAGCGGATCTCTGAGGGAGCTTGCTCCGGAAGCGGTTAGCGGCGGACGGGTGAGTAACACGTAGGCAACCTGCCTGCAAGACCGGGATAACATTCGGAAACGGATGCTAAGACCGGATACGCAGTTTTCCCGCATGGGGAGACTGGGAAAGACGGAGCAATCTGTCGCTTGCAGATGGGCCTGCGGCGCATTAGCTAGTTGGTGAGGTAACGGCTCACCAAGGCGACGATGCGTAGCCGACCTGAGAGGGTGAACGGCCACACTGGGACTGAGACACGGCCCAGACTCCT
>NZ_SUPK01000004.1 GCF_005049045.1 Cohnella pontilimi | reverse complement strand
AAAACGTTTGATTGCAATGAAATGTAAGTTCGAAAAATGTGATAACAGATTGTGAAGTTATTTCAGAGATGTCAGCAGCATCAGATAACACCGTATTCACGCATCGCAGCCTTACGGCTGCTCGGTCCGCCCGAGGCAAATCGAGGAAGCTGTTTCAAGCGGACAACCCTGCGAACCTAACCGCGTCGCGGCCGGCTCCTCTGGAGCCTTAAGGTTCTCGGGTTCGTGAATACAACGACGTTATGTGAAATCCCCTAAATTCAAAATAATCAATTTACTCATTTTGGATTATAATAACGATAAGAACAAATCAATGGGGTTGATACCATGCGGAAATCAGATGTTGAATATAAACTCAAGCAACAGAAGGAATATTTGGCCTCGCATTTTTTTGTAAACAAAATCGGCATCTTTGGATCTTATGCACGAGATGAACAAACGGAGGAAAGTGATATTGACTTACTAGTTGAATTTAGTCGCCCTGTTGGGTTTGAATTTATTGAATTGAAATATTATCTTGAATCCATTTTTAATAAGCCCGTTGATCTTGTCACGGCCAATGCATTAAAACCCTTAATGAAGGAACAAGTACTGAACGAGGTGCAGTATCAATGAGCCGGCGGTATGTTATGTATTTGACGGATATTTTAGAATCGATAAACAGAATTGAAACTTACACCGAGGGAATCGATTTCGATTCCTTTTGTTGTAATCGTATGATGTTTGATGCAGTTATTAGGAATCTCGAAGTTATTGGTGAAGCAGCGAGAAGTATGCCAGAAGAAGTAAAGGCAAAGTATCCAGAAATCCCATGGAGACAGATGATAGGGTTAAGAAATATTTTAATTCATGAGTATTTTGGAGTTGATGAATCAATTATTTGGGAAATTATCAAGAAGGATTTGAAGGAGACGAAACAATATATAGTAAAAGCTGTTCAAGAAGGAGGGGACTTCACATAACACAGTATTCACGCATCGCAGCCTGAAGGCTGCTCGGTCCGTCCGAGGAATTTCAATGGAGTAGATTCAGACGAAACCCTGCGAACCTAACCGCGCTGCAGCAGCAGATGATTTTTAGGTTTAAATGGATTAACTCAAATATATTGAAAGAACGACCAATGTGATGGAGGTGGATCGGATGAGACGGTTGCGATACCAGGTGGCATGTAGTCTAGATGGCTTTATCGCAGGACTCAATGATGAATTCGACTGGATTACTCCAGAGCCTTCATTTGATTTCGAAGCGCTTCATGCGCAGTTCGACACACTCCTTATGGGGCGTCGGACTTACGAAATCGTAAGTGCTATGGGTGAAAGCTTTCCAGGAAAGCGTGTGATCGTCGCCTCGCGATCTCTTCGACAAGAAGATCATCCTGACGTCGAGGTCGTGAGCGAGGGGCTTGAAGCGCGAGTTCGCGAGCTCCGTGCGCAATCTGGTCGAGATATCTGGCTCTACGGCGGCGGAGATCTTTTCTCCCAACTACTCGCATGGAATCTAGTCGATACTGTCGAACCTGCATTCATCCCGATCCTTTTGGGAGGAGGGGTTCCACTGCTCGCCTCGAGCGGGGTACGTCGGCGTTTGGCATTCATCGGGCACCGTACCTATCCCAGCGGAATGGTGCTCCTCGAGTACGAGGTGAGAAATTCTATGGATGGGAATAGTTAAAATCAACCTGGATTATTATTAAAGACACTTTAAGATAAGATATACGAGATATCCAAATGGCTGGAAATGATTCGGTAAGTGCTTGATTTATGAAGATTATTCGAAGAGGGAAGTGACAGCGCATAACAATGTGTTCACGCTTCGAGGCATACGCCCCTCGGTCCCGGAAGATAAGTCGGAGAAGTAGTTGCCGGGACACATCCGCACCACCCAAACGCATCGCGGCCGATCCTTCGGACCTTAGGGTGGTGGGACGTCGTGAACACGGAAACGTTATGTGAAACTCCAGAAGAGCAAATAGGGAGAAAAACAAATGATTAGGAACATATTTGTTCTCACATTAGCTTTAGTACCAACAATATTGAGCATATATCTTTTAATATATTTCTTTCCATACACTGGTCTAGCAAGAGTAGGTTCGGTACCATCTACAATATTTATTAACTTCACAATAGTACTAATCTGTTTAATTCAATCAAGGAAACTAAAAAGTAAAATAAATAATTTCATAGTATGGGTCATAACCATTTTAATGACAGTATTCATTGCAATAATCATGCACCCACAAGAATATTTGCCGAATGTACTAACACAACTAATAAACAAATTATTCTAGAATATTAATGAAAGTTTTAATTGCTTTGATAGTTTTTCGAAGAAGTCTGGAGCATCACATAACACCGCATTCACGCATCGCAGTCTGACGGCTGCTCGGTCCGCGCGAGGCATTTTCAGAGATGTTAACTCAGCGGACAACCTGCGAACCTAACCGCGTTGCGGCCGCCCCTTTGGGGCTTAAGGTTCTCGGTTTCGTAAATACGAGAGACGTTACCGAGTGCAAAGGACGCGCCATCCGTGGCGCTGATTTGTCAGGGCATGGCTTCGAAGATTAAAGCTGTTTGGTGTTTGTGAAAGTGCGAACTAACGGCTAACGGTGTAAAGACAAACTTAGATATAAAAATGTTGGGGGGGATATTTTGAATTTCTACAATAATAGGTTAGTAAAGAATAAACAATCTATAGGGATTTTGAAAATTGTGATCATCCTGGCTGTAACTGTACCATTGTTGTTTACCACCTGCATTCCTCAATCAGTAGAGACCCCCATTTTGCATGAGAATACTTCGCATGATAATGATTTATACGAACCGATTATTAACGCGTATGCAGCACTTGAACGGAACGGCTTTACTTCTTTCGACAAGGATCTCATTGGAGATTCCCTGTTGGCGGTAAGTAAAGGGAGTACATATAACTTTGGTTGGGACACCCAACCAACACTAAATGTATGCCTATTACGATATAAACGGCGATGGTTCACCGGAATTATTAATTGGAGCAGATAAATCTATTTCCGGGATTTATGTTTTGCAAAATGGAACGCCTTTGTCCGTCATTCAAGTAGAGTCCCGGCACGTTCTCCGTTTGTTAATGGATATCGACGGTAACAGTGTTATTGAAGATTCATGGGGTCACATGGGCTATGCTACTGATTTTTTCTACACGATTGATGAGGAAGGAAAATTAGTTGTACTGGACAAGCTTTTCACAAATGGTGATGTCAAAAAAGGCGATGAGTTCATCGGACATTTTCGCGCTAAAGATGTCCTAGGCAAAGAAGTCAGTATTAACGAGGATGAATACTGCTCTTTAATACGTAAATATGGCTCAACAGGTTATGAACCGCTTGAAGATACAGGAAAAGAAAGAATGATTGGTGTTATATGGAAGCCAGTCGCTACTTAATAATGAGCATCCGAATGATACCACGTAATATTTAGGAGGACTGGAAAACAGGAATATTAGCCATTCTTATTTCGAGGATTTGGATAGATCATGTAAATAGCACAGACGACACACGACCAGGTCTAAGATAGGAGCTATCTAAGGCTGAAGAAAAGGAACGATGTGATATATGGAGCAAAAGCAGTTTAAATTCAGAGAGATCGATGAAGAACCGTCATACAAAGATAAACTTAAAAATAGAGACTCCAGATGGAAAACATTTTGGATTTTATTCTCTTTGGTACTATTAACATTAATTATTTTAGGAATTATATTAATTTCTGCATTTTTTTATTTTTACTCAAAAGCATTTTCTAAAGCGTGATGGGGCATCAAAATGTTTAGTAAATGAAGTTGGCGGTAACTCATGAAGTGGCAACTTCACCTAACATCGTATTCACGCTGGGGCTTTCGCCCCTTGGTAGTCAGGTGTATAGTCAAGGAAGATGACTCAGACAACACACGACCCGGCCTAAGATAGGAGCTATCTAAGGCCGGGTCGCGTCGTGAATTCTGCAATACCGGGGATCGAAAAATAATGAGGTGATTATTATGGGGAGTACTTTCCAATCAATCCTTCCGGAACATGAAACATTTATTAATGAACAGAGAATGTTTTTTGTAGGAACTGCTGCCTCAAACGGTCACGTCAATATCTCACCAAAAGGACATGACGTTCTTCGAATACTCTCACCCAATAAAGTTGCCTATCTTGATTTAACAGGCAGCGGAAACGAAACAAGTGCTCATCTATCTGAAAGTAATCGCATTACGTTTATGTTTGTTTCTTTTCAAGGAAAGCCATTAATTTTAAGACTATATGGGAATGGAAAGGTAATCTTACCAAACTCTGAGGAATGGAGAGAAGTTGTAACGTATTTCAATTTGTTGCCTGGGTACAGACAAATTATTATTTCAGAAATTGATTGCGTAAAGACTTCATGTGGATTTAGCGTGCCTCTATATTCGTTTGAAGGTGAACGCAATTTATTGATAGAGTGGGCAACAAATAAAGGAGAAGAAGGTTTAAATCAATATAGAAAGAATAAGAATTCAATTAGTATGGATGGAATCATAACACCAATTGGAAAATCCTTAATTGAAGAAGTTTGATCTTTATTCGAAGAAGCCGGTATAGCAGATAACACCGTATATAGGCATCGGGCCGGCATTCACTGCTCCTCGTTCCCCCCCCCGAGGCATTTCAAGGGTGAATACGAAGACATTATCCGAAACCGATGCAAATTGAAAGTAAAAAGACACTTGAAACACAAGTGCCATTAAGATTTATATACGTCACCACGTGAGCCTATCTTAATTACAATTATAACAAGTTCGTGATCAATAATTGAAAAAACTACTCTGTAGGATCCTATTCGAAGACGATATTGATTATCTAAGCCCTGCATTCTTTTGATATCAAGTTCTGGATGCCTGGGGTTTTCAGATAGGATTTTCAAGTGATCAATAATTCTGTTTCGTGCTATAGAATCTTGTTTTTGAAGATACTTATAGGCATCCTTATGGAACCTAATTTCGTAATTCATCTTCAACATCCTTAAGGCTTATGAGATCGCCTTTTAAGTATGCATCGTGAGCCTTACGAATGGATTCTAAGTCATCTTCAGTAGTTGGCTCATCATCCAATGGAATGACTCTTTTCGTTGAAGTTTGGGAAAGTCGTTCCATTAATTCCGAAACCAGTTCGAGATCTTTTTCAGATAATTGTTCAAGTAATTCATAAAAACGTTCTTTACTAATAGCCAACAATCTCAGCTCCTTTCAAGAACTAATTATAACCATTATAACACCAAATACTCCTTAAGGATCTGACATAGTATCTCTTGGAAGGCACCGAAATCACATAACATCATATCCGCGCGCATCGCAACCTGACTCCATACTTACCTGGGAATGATTTTAAAGGATCTTTGATAAATCGGATACAGCCATTTGACGCCGCTCGGGGTCAAAGTGTCCGCGAGTAGATGGGAAGCATACCCGGCCACGGATGTCGCGACAATGCCTTCGATATTCAATTGCTTTTCTAGTTCCCAACCGATGACTCCCCACAAGAATATTGCCCAAACGGTGTGCGTCATTCCGCGATGGTTCAACCAAGGGACCCAGGTGACGAACACACCGAGTTCCAAGAGCCAAGTTTGTGTCATCTGCATCCCGGCGTATAGAAGACCGATTCCGATCAGACTGACAAGTCCGTTTCGGATTATACCCTGTGAAGTGACGAGACCGAAAAGCAGGATTATCACGGAAATAGCAGCAAATATCGGATAGAATCGCTCCAAAGAGAAATACAAGTACGCATTCCCGATCACAAGGAGAAGGCCAATCCAGAGTCCGAAGTCGCGAAGCCATCGGGAAAGCTTGCTCAGTTTACCGCTTAACAGATTGGAGCCGTCTAAATCCGGAGCTAAAGCCGAGAATGCGGCAACAGATAAATAGATGGCGGCGTTGTCGAGTTGGAACGGAAAATAAATGGCTGCCGCCATTCCGATGGCTCCACCGATCGCCAGATGAGTCGATCCTTTCATGTTCCCTCCGCTGACTGACAAGAAGTTAGACATTAAGCAAATAACGTTTGGCTATTATACTCGAGAACAATACGATGAACAAATTCAAACCTTCGCAACACGAAGAGAAACAAAATCACGGAGGAAACGATGAGGCATCCCATTTTTTATGGAGCAGTTTATTTGCTTTTTTATAAGGATAACGAGGTACTTCTCCTGAAGAGACAAAACACTGGCTTTGAGGATGGTAAGTGGAGCGTAGTTGCTGGAAGAATGGATGGCAGGGAAGAAGTGAAGCTTGCTGCAATTCGAGAAGCTAAAGAAGAAGCCGGGGTAGATATTGATCCCAACGATCTTAGTGTAGTTGGAGTTACACACAGAAAAACGATAGATTCGGAATGGATAGATTTTTATCTTACTGTGCATAAATGGAGCGGAAGCATTACCAATGTTGAACCTCATAAATGTGAGGAATTGCGTTGGTTCAAAACAAAAGAGTTACCAGACAATATGATTGAATATGTCAGAAGGGCGGTCGTAAGGGAGCATACAGAAATGTGGTTTGGAAGTGTAGGATGGTAGCGGTTTTGGGTAACCAACTAAACCATTAAACCAAAAACGGTTCGACAGTTGAATCATAAGGGGCTGGCGCATGGATAAAAACAGGAAGGCAGCGAGGTAACTATTGAAAGTTCCATTTTTAGGATATAATCGGTTTGTCAGTTATCTACCAAGGAGGTGTATTATGAATAAACGGTTGTTGTCACCTTTTAGAATCAACTTAAAAATTCTGATGGCGACTATTTTAACAATCTTGCTTCTAGGCGTATTTTTGCTGAATATCAAAAACAACAATGAACTGGCTGTAACGAAATATGAGAACGATAAAGGAATCGCTTACCCAAATGTATTGGGGTTACCTTATCGCGAAGCGATGGAAACCTTAAAGAACCTAGGCTTTATTAATCTGGAGATAAATGAATTGTCTAATGATTTGGCCGCTCAGGGAATAGTTATTGGACAATCAGCACATTCGTATCGACTTGGAGATATTGTGCCAAAAGATACACAAATTGATATTACGATCAGCAAGTAATTTCTTGGATATTGTAAGGCTAACAGGTACGAAAGTAATAAAAAACAAGGCTGCTGAACCAATCGATCAGCAGCCCTTTTTATATCAAGGAAGAATAGTTTAGTATTTTTTGTTCAGACTTTTCGGCGATGAATTTATAAGAAAATTACTCAAAAAGCAACAATAAACCATTGCAGACGCCCGCCTGATGGCCAACAAACAGCGTCTATCGGCTCGCCCCGCCTCCACCGGAAGATCCGCCGCCTCCGCGGCCCCCGCCCCATCCGCCTCCGCGGCCTCCTCCGCCGCCGCCTCTCCGCCCAATGGAATTAAGAATGGCAAACGTGACGGCGCCTCCGGTAAACTTAAAATCCAGCACCAACAGGAATACGAGAATCAATCCGCCGAACACCTTTACATACCAAGGCAAGGATGCCCACAGACCCGTCCCCTCG
Source organism: Cohnella pontilimi (assembly GCF_005049045.1). Classification (GTDB taxonomy): domain Bacteria; phylum Bacillota; class Bacilli; order Paenibacillales; family Paenibacillaceae; genus Cohnella; species Cohnella pontilimi. The sequence goes on along the minus strand of NZ_SUPK01000004.1, from coordinate 422,527 downwards.
TCCGAGTAATAATTCGGAGCCGGCATGTTTCCGGAACCGATGGAGGAGGCATCGATATCGTATTCGGCCGCCATTTCGCGGATAACCGCGCTCTGGGTAAAGAAGAATGCGTTGTCGAGATTGCCGGTTTCCCGGTAGGGAACGAAATATTGGTCGAGAATAGCGCCTGCCTTACCGTCCGGGATTCGTCCTTCCATGCCGTATCCGATTTCGAGGCGGACCCGGTTCTCGTCCTTCGCATAGAACAACAGGACGCCGTCGTTCTGCTGACGTCCTCCGAGACCTAATTCGCGGAACTTGGTGACGGCCGCTTCTTCCAGTGACGTATCCCCGACGCTGCGTACAGTGACGACACCAATCTGAGCCGTGCCGGTCTTCTGCTCAAGCCAGACCGCTTGGTTGTAGAGTTCCTGCTCCGCCTGCGGGGAAATCACGTCGGCTTCATCTTGTACATAGACGCCATATTGGGAATGGCTGGGTGCCGCCCAAACTCCGCCGGCCGCCGAAAACAGGCAGAGCGCCGCAAGGCATGCGGCGGCGAAGAGCTTCAGACGCCGGGCGGCCATATCAGAATTTCACCTCAGGCGCCGTATCGGCTCCCTCTTTGGCGGTGAAGAAAGGCTTCTTCTCGAAGCCGAACATGCCGGCGAAGATCGCCGCCGGGAATCTCCGGATCTTCACGTTGTAATTGGACACGGCGTCGTTATAATCCTTACGTGCAACAGCTATCCGGTTCTCGGTTCCGGACAGCTCATCCATCAGGCGGGTGAACTGCGCATCCGCCTTCAGGTTCGGATAATTTTCCACAATCACGAGAAGCCGGGACAACGCGCTCGTCAGGTCGGCATCGGCCTGTGCTTTCTGTTCGGGCGTACCGGCTCCGGCCAGACGCGCCCGCGCGTCGGAGATCGCGGTCAGCACTTCCTTCTCATGCGCGGCATAACCCTTGACCGTACTGACCAAATTGGGGATCAATTCCGCGCGCCGCTGCAATTGCACATCAATCGCGGAAAATTTGTTGTCCACAGAAGTTTCCGACGACACCAATCCGTTGTACGAGCTAATACCGGCAATCACGAGAACGATGACAATCGCTACGACGATCAGAAGACTCTTAGATTTCTTCATCAGCAGGCTTCCTCCATCTCTATGTTTACCTTATAATATCATGTCAATCATCTCCTGAGCATGCACTTTTGGAATTCTCCTAGTTACGAACGGGCAGGGAATCAGGATTATATAGAGAATCATAGTACCAGTTTCTAATTTTAGGAGGCCACGACATGTTGAAACTATTTGAGTATAACTGGCAAGTTCGCCAAGATTGGTTTGACTGGTGCGATACGGTGAACAAGGAAGAGTTGATGAAAAAACGCACCGGCGGCATTGGGTATATCCTTCCTACGCTGTATCACATCGTGGCAGTCGAGTATGGCTGGATATGCGGTGGAATACAAGAAAAAGCGATAGATATCCCTCCGTTCGAGGAAGTGGCCGGCTTGCAGCAAATAAAAGATTTTTCCGCCCGTTGCCATCTGGAAGTTGCTCCATTTGTTTATGATTGGAATGACAGCCTGGAAGACCGCATAATGATTGATATCACGGATGAAGGCGAACGGGTAGCCCATAAATACGGCGAAGTGATGCGGCACGTGATCGCCCACGAGATCCACCACATCGGTCAGCTATCTATATGGTCACGGGAAATCGGAAAGAAGCCGGTTACTGCGAACTTGATTGGCAGAGGGTTATTCGATATATAACGAAAAGCAAAGAGGGCTGCCTTGTGGCAGCCCTCTTCAGTTGACAGTCGTTTGTTATTTATTTATTGGCTTCATTTAATGTGCTCAGCGCTTTGTTAAGAGATGATTCGCACTTACCGGCGTTTGGACTACCCGAGCGAACCGCTGCCAGTACAACATCAATCGTTCCGTCAACTTTAGTCCATGTTGCGCCATCTATTTTTCTTAGTTTCGGCTCCGCGGTATCCCATTGGGTTTCCAGGACGTCAGCGTCTTTTTTCGCCGTGACAAAGTCATTTGCGTTAACAGCTTTCAGCATATCACGTTCAATGGTAACAAAGTCTGTTAGCTGTCCGGCTAACGATGCCTGTGTTGCAGCATCCGTCTCTGCAGCGATGTTACTGTTCAACCGAGCATAACCGCCTATCCCAACCGCTAAGAAAATACAGAGTACCACAATGGTTTGCACGAAAACGTTTTTCTTGATTCCAGTCCGGTTCGTTTCTGCTGCTTCATTTTTTACCGTTATATCATATTTGGTAACCGCAAGAAAAATAATAATCGCCAAAATCGCGACAAGAAAAATCACACTCGTACCGGTCGTGCCCAAACCTAATGCGCCGTTCGCTTTGGGCTGGGACAGATAATCTCCTAATGATGCTCCGAGTGGCCGAGTTAGAATATACACAATCCAAAACGCCAATATTCCGTCAAGTTTCACAAACTTCCATGCCAAGTATACACAAGCAATAATAATAGCGACTGATAAGCCTGTACCTAGATAACCTAGACCGAGCTGTTCAGAAAATAGATCGCCGACTGCTGTGCCTAGTGCAAATGTGAAGAGAATGGTAAGCCAGTAGAAAGCTTCTCTTTTTCTTGTGTAAATCGAATGGATCGAGAGTGTTTTTTCACTCAGATACCAGAATAAAAAAGTTAAGGCGAGCAATACCGAGAAAACGAGTGTACTCGTCTCAAGAGGGATGCCGATATTGTCTGTTAAATTATCCGTTACCAGTGTACCAAATACGCTGATGAGCACCACGGTGATCCAATAGATTGCAGGGTTATATTTTATTACTCTGAATTGGAAAAACAGAGCAATAAAAAAAGCGATTCCCATGATCATGGTCGTGAGAGATAAGCCGAATCCGAGATTGAAGTTAAGGAAATCGGCAAATGTTTCACCGACAGTCGTACATAAAACCTTGATGATCCAGAAGAAGATCGTAACTTCGGGTACCTTGCTGAATAATTTTTTCAATTTATGTGGGTTGGCTTCCATACCTACTCTCCTCTCTTTTCGATTCTCACAGTAACGGACAATCGTGAAATTCAGGTGAATCGTTTCTTAATTATCTATTAAGCGGCGAAATGAACGAGGTTCGCCAATCCTTTTTCCAATGATAGGCATGTTTTTTTCGAAAAGTAGGAATTAGGAATTGCTGACCGAATATATAATGTAGTAGACAAGTAACTACACAATATAAGAAGGCCCGACAAAATGAGGTGAAGCATGATGGAAAGCTGGGCAATTTGGTTCATTGTAGGCGCCTTTTTGTTCATTGCTGAAATGTTGACCTTGACTTTTTATTTGTTATGGCTTGCGATCGGTGCGATCGCTGCAGGAGTGATAGCGCTAGTTATCCCCGGCTCGTTTACAGCTCAAGGGATTACGGGGGCAGTAATTGCGCTATTGCTCACCTTGTTTACGAAGCGATTGACCCGGGTGTTCAGAAAGTCAAAAGGATTTCGGGATCCCATCGACGACCTTATTGGCAAACACGGAATCATTGAAGAATACGTGGAGGAGGGAAAGCCGGGCATCGTAAAAGTGGGAGGCGAAACTTGGACTGCGGTCTCCAAGCAAACTCTGCGAAAAGGCGAGGCCGTTTTGGTTGTGGATAGAGGAACGACAACGTTGGAAGTTGAAAAAAGAGGAGGCTGATTCATTTCATGGGTACAATTATTGTTATCGTAATTATTGCTCTCGTTATCATTTTTCTAGCGCTCACCATCAAAATCGTACCACAGCAGAAAGTCGGAGTGGTGGAAAGGCTCGGTAAGTTTAACCGTCTGCTTCAGCCTGGTGTGAATATCCTTATTCCGGTTATTGACCATGTACGGGTCAACCACGATCTGCGCATCCAGCAAGCGCACGTGCCTCCCCAGTCGGTCATCACGAAAGATAATGTGCAAGTACAAATCGATACGATCATTTTTTACCAGATTGTTGCTCCCGAACACGCCACTTATGGCATCTCTGATTATGTATCCGGAGTTCGCAACATTACAACGGCCACGATGAGGCAAATCATCGGGAAGCTCGAGTTGGATGAGACGTTGTCCGGCCGCGAGAAAATATCAACCGAGATCCGGATTGCCTTGGACGAAGCGACTGAGAAATGGGGCGTACGGATCGAGCGGGTCGAAGTTATCGACATTAAGCCGCCTTCAGACATTCAAGAAGCGATGGACAAACAAATGAAAGCTGAGCGCAGCAAGCGGGCGATCGTACTTGAAGCCGAAGCCGCCAAACAAGATATGATCCTTCGTGCGGAGGGTGACAAGCAAAGCAAGATTCTCAAAGCCGAAGGCGACAAGGAAGCACGGATACGTGAAGCGGAAGGTTTTCGTCAGGCGCAGGAACTGGAAGCGCTGGGTCAGGCAAAAGCGATTCAAACTGTGGCGGAAGCCGAGAGGGCCAGAATTGAGCAGCTTCGCGCGGCTGGTTTGGACGAAAACGTGTTGGCGTACAAATCCTTCGAAGCGCTGGGTGAAATCGCGAAAGGACCGGCGAACAAGGTATTCATTCCATCGGGGGCAATCGAGACACTCGGGGCTCTGGGCGCGATGGGGGAATTGTTTAAAGCAAAGAAACCCGAATAAGCATTCAAAACAATGGATTGGTTTGAAAACGGATGGCGGTTGCTTCGGCAACCGCTATTTCTGTTGCGCTGGAGGGTAGTGATTTTCGCACACAACAATCGGCAGCCGGATCGAGCTTCTGCGCAGTCTGGAAAACTATCACGGTTTCAACCATTTTTCAGTGTACCAGGAACCGCAGGAGAATAGGATGGCTGTCGCGGTGTAACAGCAATAGAACAAGGATGCCTCTTTAGAGATTGGATTCATCAGCAAATACAGTCCGTAAGGGAAGTAAGCCGCCCCCATCGCCAAAAAACCGGGGATCAGGAAAACAATTGTTTGCAAAATAAGAGAATAGCGGCGAATCGCCCTTAAGAACAGAATAATACCGGCATAAAGGGGGACGACAAAGAAAAAGTATGGAAATCCGATCCAAGCCCAAATCAAATTCATATCACTACCCATTCCTTGATCATAAAACAGTCGGAGAGCCCCAAGATAGCAAAAAACTCCGGCAAAATAACTGACTACGCTGATCAGTGAATACATGAGCAATCGTTTAACCAAGTTGTCGCACCTCCTCTTATGAATTGCACTAGAGAATACTCCATAGATCAACAAAGGAGCTGCACCGGCAGCTCCTTTCGCTTGTTTACAACTCATTCCGAATCAGAAGGTACACGATCAAGCCCATTACGGGGAAGAAAAACATCGCGACCATCACGACCAAAGCCATCTCCGTGCTTTTGCCTCTTCTTCTGCAATCACGGAACGCCCAGACGCAAAGCATGATGTGCAAGACAAAGAACAGCACGGATATCAAGAAGAAGAACAAAACCATTACCGCCAACCCGATCCCTCCCGTATGAATCCAACTACTTCCAATACGTGACAACGAGTTGGTAAGTTGCAACAAGGAATGAAATGCGGCCGGGTTCGCTCATCCGGCTTTCCCAACCAAGGCCGCCATCTTGGCTTGCTCCACGGCGGATTTCGATTTGCGGTTCACCATGTAGATGCTGACGGCGATCAGAACAAGTCCCAGTACCAGATAGATGGTGAACGGCTCATGCAGGAACAGCGTTCCGCTGAAAACGGAGATCAGCGGGACGAGGAACGTATAGGATGCGACTTTGCTGGCGTCGCCTGCGTTGATCAGCGTAATGTAGACCATCCAGGAAGCGGATATCCCGAGAATCGTACCGAAAACTAGTCCCGACCAGAGGGGCGCGTTCCATACGATCTCGGACCAAGTTTCGGTGGCCGAGCCGGCGCCGGTCAGGAACAGCCCGCCGATCAAGCATTGGAAGGCCACAAGCCATACAGAGTCGACACGCCCGCTGACTTTCTTCACATATATAGTGCCGAGCGCCCAGCTTAGCGCCGTGATCACCGCCAGCACGATGCCGATCACCGCGACATGTCCCGATATCCCGCCGGCGCTGACAGCGGCGACACCGACAACGCCCAAGATCAGGCCCGCGATTTTGGTGATGCTCATCGTTTCTCCCAGCCACATCCATGCCATAATCCCGACCAAAACCGGCTGAAGGTAGACAATAACCGAGAACAATCCGGAAGGCACATAGAGTAAGCCGATCGTCTGCAGTCCGTAAAAAAGAGCAACGTTAAAAATTGAGGAGATGACGTAGACCGGCCAATTTTCCTTCCAGCGGATCAGATTTCGCTTTTTGAAATAGAAAAGGACGATCAGCAACCCTCCGAATACCGTACGGATCGCGGCGAATAGGAGAGGAGGTGTATAGGCCAAAGCCATCTTATAGATGGGCCAGGATACGCCCCATACCAGAACCAGAAACGTGATGAGGACGATCGACTTGGAGCGGGAAAGTGAATTCATGGATTCTATTGGTCTCCTTTTGTCGAAATAAATACATTAAGAACCTTATAGTACGCCTGTTGCTAGTCTTGATCAATGCGCAATTTTTCGCGGGCTGGAAACTTTTAACGGCTTTTAAGCCCGGTTTCAGCCCTTTTTAAGGTAATCTGATGAGAATGATATTGCAGTACATAGGAACAAAAGGAGGCTGTGAAATGAAAAAGGTTGTGAAGGCGATCGGCGTGACGGCAGCGCTGGCCGTGATGATCCCGCTCAGCGCGAACGCCGCGTCTGGAATCGTCGGTGGTGCAGCTGCCACAGGCAAAGTCAAGATTGCACATACGGAATTGAAGGAGCGGGACGCACTTGTCGTCAAATCCCGCTTCGGTTTCATGGAGCAAGAGGTGCTCGATCTGCTGAAGTTGGACGAGCAAACGTTGCAAAGCAAGCTGGATGCCGGACAAACACTCGCCCAAATTGCGGAAGCGCAAGGGGTAAGCCGGGATGCACTGAAGAATGCGCTGACCGACTCGTTCAACAAAAAGCTTGAAGAGCAGAAGAAAACTTTCGCCGACCACTTAGACGGCATGATTGACTCGAAGGGCAGCGCATTTGCGGGGAAGGAAGGCGGCTTCAAAGTGTTCGTGAAGAATGATTTCACGGAAGTCGCCAAGGCGCTCGGCATCACGGCGGAGGAACTTAAACAGGCACTCGCTTCCGACAAATCGATCGCCGACATCGCCAAGGAGAAAGGCGTAGACGTTCAGAAAGTGATCGACGCCCAGGTCGCCGCGATGAAAGCTTCAATCCAAGAAGCGGTGAAAGCCGGAAAGATTTCGCAGACAGAGGCGGACGAACGGATCGCGGAACTGTCTAAAATGGCAGCAAAAATGGTGAACGCGAAAGGTGCTCACGGCAATCGTGGTTTCGGCGGACCGCACGAACGGAAATAAGAGCGGGCAGCACGCTGATGAAAAGAGCCCCATCCCTTCGTCGGGATGAGGCTCTTCGTCATGCAAGCTGGGATAATTGCTCCCGGCGACTCTCTCGTCCGGGCAGCTGGGACAAAAAAATCCGCAAATCCGGGTAGTCTTGCAAGTTAAGCGAATAGTACACCCATTGACCACGTTTCGTCTCCCGAATCAATCCCGCGCTGCGCAATTTCCTCAGATGCTGGCTCGTGTTCGGCTGAGTCGCTCCGGTCAGCCTCGTCAAATCGGTCACGGACAATTCCTGCTCTTGCAGCAGTGCCAAAATGGACAGCCGAATCGGATCTCCCAGCAGCTTCAGCAGCTCCGCCATTTCTGCCAATTCCGTCGTCGTGCCTTGTTCGCTCACAGCTTGTCCCCTCATTTCCCGGTGCCTGTGTCGATTTTGAATGCTTATATTATTATATAATAGTTTGTTGATTTATGGTAGATAAAGGGGGTTCGGCTCGAATGCGCTCGAAGCTGCGGGCTGAATTTCTTTATGAAGTGCTTGCCTTCAGCCGGTCGAAGAAGCCGGCGATGGCCATTTGGGCGGCACCCAGCATCGCGGATCTTTCGCCGAGCTCGGCGAACAGGAGCTGCACATTGCGCAGATGGAAGCCGAGTGTGCGCTGTACGACGGTGCGCCGCAAAGACGTTTCAATCCAAGGGCGGGCCATGCTCATCCGGTTGCCGATGACGACAGCGTCGGGGTTGAACACATTCACGATGTTGGCGATGCCGATGCCGAGAAATTCGCCGATCTCCTCCAGCAGCCCCAGCACATCCTCGCGCCCTGCTTCCGCCGCGGCGAGCAGTGCCTCGAGTTCCTCGTAGCCGAGCGCACTCGCCTTCTCCAGCAGCGCCCGCTCCGAGGCGTACATTTCCCAGCAGCCCCGATTCCCGCAGCTGCAGGGTTCACCGAATGCGTTCACGGAGAGATGGCCCATTTCGCCGGAGAAGCCGGAAGCCCCTTTATACAGCTTTTTGTGCAAAATGAGTCCCGTTCCGATGCCGATGCCGACACTGACGTAGACCAGATTATCGATACGGCGGCCGGCTCCGAAAATTTGCTCGCCCAGCGCGCCGGCATTGGCTTCGTTGTCGATCGTGACGGGCAGGCCGTACCGGCCGTCCAACAACCTTCGCAGCGGGACGCCCCGCCATTTCAAATTCGGCGCAAACAGCACCGATCCGGCCTCATCCACGAGTCCGGGCACGCCGACTCCGATCCCGGCGATTCCATAAGCGGAAGGAGGGGCATCCGAAATCAGCGAGTCAATGCAGCGAAACAATTCGCCGGTGACCGGTTCGGGCTCGAGCCGTTTGAGCGGCAAAGTCCGTTCTGCGACGACGGTACCCCGCAGGTCCGTTAACACCCCGCGGATATAGTTGACGCCCAGATCGATCCCGACCGCGTGGCCCGCGTCGGCAATGAACTCCAGCATCACGGGCTTGCGTCCGCCGCTGGATGCGCCGGTTCCGATTTCCCGCACCAGCGAGCCGTCGATCAAATCCTGCACGAGGCTGGACACCGTCGCTTTGTTGAGACCGGAGCGTTCGGATATGGCTGCGCGGGAGAGCGGCGCTCCCCGCAAAATCGTTTCGAGCACGATGGCCGTGTTGATTCGCTTGATCAAGGCCTGGTCGCCAGTTGGAGTGGTTGTCATTCCCTTGTGCGAACTCCTCTTGATTAGGGTAATTTCATCATAGCATAAAGACATGGTTGAAACTTAGTTTATTGGATAGACAAACTAAGTTACGGCGTGATATGCTCAACACATCTGTAAAGTTAAAACGCTTTCAAGGAGGAAATGAAATGAGCATGTTCAACAACGTTCCGAAAATCGCCTACGAAGGACGCAACTCCAAAAACCCGTTCGCCTTCAAGCACTATAACCCGCAGGAGATGGTGCTCGGCAAAACGATGGAGGAGCATTTACGCTTTGCCGTCGCTTACTGGCATACCTATGTGGCATCGGGTTCCGACCCGTTCGGCGTCGGCACGGCGGTGCGCAGCTGGGATTCACTGTCTCCGCTCGACAAGGCGAAGGCGCGTGTGGAAGCGAATTTCGAATTGATGGACAAATTGAATATTCCTTTTTACTGCTTCCATGACGTAGATGTGGCTCCGGAAGGCGCTACGCTGGCCGAAACGAACAAAAACCTGGACATCATCGTGTCCCTCCTGAAAGAGAACATGAAATCCACCGGCAAAAAACTGCTGTGGAACACGGTTAACCTGTTCACGAATCCCCGTTATGTGCATGGCGCAGGCACGACCAACAACGCGGAAGTTTTCGCATATGCCGCGGCTACCATCAAAAAAGGTCTTGAGGTCGGCAAAGAGCTGGGCGCGGAAAATTACGTGTTCTGGGGCGGCCGCGAAGGCTACGAATCGCTGCTGAACACGGATATGAAGCTGGAGCTGGACAATCTCGCGCGTCTTCTGCATATGGCGGTCGATTACGCTAAAGAGATCGGCTTCGACGCCCAATTCCTCATCGAACCGAAGCCGAAGGAGCCGACCAAGCACCAGTATGATTTCGATGCGGCCACGGCGCTGGCATTTTTGCAAAATTACGATCTGAAGCCGTACTTCAAGCTCAACATCGAAGCCAACCATGCGACATTGGCCGGACACACGTTCGAGCATGAGCTTCGCGTCGCGCGCATCAACGGCGTGCTGGGCTCGATCGACGCGAACCAGGGCGATTTGCTGCTCGGCTGGGACACAGATGAATTCCCGACGGACCTGTACACCTCGACGCTTGCCATGTACGAGGTGCTCCAAAACGGCGGCTTCGGACGGGGCGGCGTGAACTTCGATGCGAAAGTACGGCGGTCCTCCTTCGAAGACGAGGATTTGTTCTATGCGCACATTGCAGGGATGGACTCCTATGCCCGCGGCTTGAAGGCGGCGGCGAAGCTGATCGAAGAACGCGTGCTCGACGACCTGCTCGAACACCGCTATCGCAGCTTCCGCGAAGGCATCGGCGCCGAGATCGTGTCCGGCAAAGCGACGCTGAAATCGATTGAGGCTTATGCGCTGCAGAATAACCCGATCAAGAACGAATCCGGGCGTCTCGAGCAGTTGAAGGCTACGTTAAACGAGGTTATTTTCAGCGTCTGATCGGGTGAGGAGGCTTTTCGGATGAAATATGTCATCGGAGTGGATCTCGGCACCAGCGCGGTGAAGACGCTGCTTGTCGACCGTGACGGCATGGTTCGCGCGGAAGCGACCCGCGAATATCCGCTTTATCATGAGAAATCGGGTTGGAGTGAGCAGGAGCCGGAGGACTGGGTGAAAGGCGCAACGGAGTCGCTCCAAGAGCTGGTGCGGCAGTCCGGCGTGAATGCCGAGGATATCGAAGGAATCAGCTTTTCCGGGCAAATGCACGGGCTTGTGCTGCTCGATGAAGGCAACCGGCCGGTGAGGCGGGCGATATTATGGAACGATACCCGTACCACTGAGCAATGCCGGGAGATTGAGCGGACGCTGGGCGACAAGCTGCTGAAGGTGACCCGAAATCCCGCGCTCGAAGGCTTTACGCTGCCGAAGATTTTGTGGGTTCGGCGGCACGAGCCCCAGACTTTCGAGGCGGCAAGACGCTTCTTGCTGCCGAAAGATTATTTGCGATATCGCCTCACCGGCGAGATTCATATGGATTTGTCCGATGCGGCGGGGACGCTGCTTCTGGACGTGGCGGGGCGGAAGTGGAGCAAGGACGTAATGGAAGCGTTCGGGCTGTCCGATGAATTTTGTCCTCCGCTGATTGAAGCCGGCGGCGAGGTCGGCACGTTATCCGCGGATGCGGCGTCGGCCACAGGGCTCTCTCCGAATACGAGAGTTTTCGCCGGCGGCGCGGATAATGCGTGTGGTGCGATCGGGGCCGGCATCCTGTCGCCTGGACTCACCCTTTGCAGCATCGGAACGTCCGGTGTCATTTTGACGTATGAAGACGATGCAGATGCTGATTACCGGGGCAAGGTGCATTTCTTTAATCACGGCAAACCGGATGCCTTCTATGCGATGGGCGTTACACTGGCGGCGGGATATTCGCTGGGCTGGTTCCGGAACACGTTTGCTTCGGGCGAATCGTATGATTCCCTGCTGGCCGGTGTAGGAGAGGTGCCTGTCGGATCAGGGGGTCTGCTGTTTACGCCGTATTTGGTCGGGGAGCGGACCCCACATGCCGACTCCGTGATCCGCGCCAGCTTCATCGGCATGGACGGAAGCCACAAGCGGGAGCATTTCGCCAGAGCGGTGATGGAGGGGATCACCTTCTCGCTGAACGAATCGGTGGATCTGTTCCGGGCCGCAGGCAAATCCGTCGACACGATCATCTCGATCGGGGGCGGCGCGAAAAATCCGGTCTGGCTGCAGATGCAAGCGGATATATTCAACGCTGAAGTGGTGGCGCTGGAGAATGAGCAAGGTCCGGGGCTTGGCGCCGCCATGCTGGCAGCGGTCGGCTGCGGCTGGTTCCCAAGCTTGGGGGAGTGTGCACAAGCATTCGTCCGAAGATCTCGCACTTACAAGCCGGATCCGGCTTCCGTGAAGCGTTACGAGGAATTGTTCCGCATTTATCAAAACGTATATACGCAAACATCGTTGTTGAACCAAGCGTTATTGGCGTTCCGAAATTAGGGGATGTTCCATTTTTCGCCAACCCCCTAAGTCAGGGATATCGCCAACCCCCTAAGTCAGGGATATCGCCAACCCCCTAAGTCAGGGATTTCGCCAACCCCCTAAGTCAGGGATTTCGCCAACCCCCTAAGTCCCCCTTCCCCGGAAGGGGGATTCCGAGGCGCTGCGCCCTCTTGACACCCGCAATAACGTCTTTGGGTGCGTTGAAGGTAATGTGCGGATGGTGATTATTAGGCTGGGTAACAGAACTACATTTGGATGAAAATAAGAGCTTCCGGGCGTGGAAACCTCCGCTCGGAGGCTCTTTTGCGAGACGGGGTGGCGAGGGGATTTAGTAGCGGAGAGCTACTATTGTGATGGGGGCGCAGGGGAAACGGGTGGGAATAAGTAGCGGAGAGCTACTATTGTGATGGGGTAGCGGGGCAACGAGGGGATTTAAGTAGCGGAGAGCTACTATTGTGATGGGGTAGCGGGACCACGAGGGGATTTAAGTAACGGAGAGCTACTATAGAGAGAGCAGGGAAACGGGGGAGCTTACGGAATTAAGTAACGTAGAGCGACAGTAGAATGGATGGAAAGTGAGACGGACGTAAGGGGAGGCGGGACATGGTGCAAGGTGCGAAAGTGGCGCTTGTCACGGGAGCGTCGAGCGGCTTCGGCATGCGGACGGCACTGATGCTTGGCGGCAAAGGATGGACGGTGTACGCCGGATTCCGGGATTTGAGCCGAAGCGGGGAACTGATGCAAGAAGCTGCGGCTGCGGGGCTGGAAGCGCGGATCCGCCCGATCCGGATGGACGTGACGGACGAGGAGCAAATTCGCGAAGCGGTTCGGGTGGTGGCGGAAGAGGCCGGCCGGCTGGATGCGCTGGTGAACAATGCGGGTTTCGCCGCCGGCGGCTTCGTGGAAGATATTCCGCTGTCCGTTTGGCGGGAACAGTTCGAGACGAACCTGTTCGGCGTGGTGGCGGTGACGCGGGAATGCTTGCCGCTGATGCGCCAAACCGGCGGGGGCAGAATCGTCATGGTCGGCAGCGTGAGCGGCCGGATCGGATTTCCTGGCATGGCGCCTTACGCAGCTTCAAAGCATGCGCTTGAGGGACTGGCAGAATCGCTTCGGCTAGAGCTTGCGGGATTCGGCCTTTGGGTGAGTGTGATCGAGCCCGGGTCTTACAAGACGTCGATATGGCGCAAAAGCTTGGACAGCCTGCCGCCTGTGAAGCCGGACTCTCCTTATGCCGCGCTGTATGCGAAACTTCTGCCCATAATCCAACGTACCGCGGCGGGTGGAGGCGACCCGGACCAGGTGGCGGCCGCGATTTTCCGGGCGTTGTCCGACGCCAAGCCCAAGCTGCGCTACTTGCCGGGTTCCGGAGAAAAAAGAATGCTCGCGGCCAAGCACATTCTCCCATGGAATATGATTGAGAATGCGACGTTAAAGGTGCTCGGCACGAAGCGATGAGCGGCGGGAAGTCCAACCGTGAATTTCCGTTCGTTCAAGGGTAAGCAGGTAGTGGGAGTGTGCCGCGGCGCGAATGACGCATAGGCTGCTTCCAATCGAGGGAATCCTATCCGGCAGAAAAAAATCCATCGACGAACGGAGCTGATTTCCGATGAACCACGACGGACTGATGATGGAGTTTCGCGGCGAAGAGGACACGCGGCAGGCGGCGGACACGCTGGACGAATTGGGATATGAACCGCAGATGCACGGCGGTAACCGGCTGCACATTCATGTGCGCAGCGAGGATTTGACGTCGGCGCTGGAAATTATGCAGTGCTACGGCGGCCAGCTTGTCGACCGGGCACCCGCCGAAGTGACGTCCATCCTGGACGACGCCTACCGGATGGACACCATCCCGATTCCGGCCCATACCGTGAACGAAGATTGGGAAGAACGCTACGCCGAAGACGAACCGCCGATTGCTGCAAACACCGGAGCCGAGGCATTCCCGGCGAACGACGCGCCATATGACCGCTTCGACGCGAAATAACCTGCATGAAGAAACCCGCTTAGCCGACGAGCTGGCGGGTTTCTTCATGCGCACTCAGCTGCCCGACGCCTGCGCGGACTCGGCTGCCGCCGTGCCGGCCGTGTGGCCCGTGGCGAATGCGGCCGTGATGTTGAAGCCCCCGGTATAGCCGTGAATGTCCAAAACTTCGCCGCAGAAAAACAGCCCCGGCATCCTCTTCGACTCCATCGTCCGCGGATCGATCTCCCGGACGTTGACGCCGCCGCCGGTGATGAACGCTTCCTCGATCGACAGCGTGCCGGAAGCAGATACGCGCAGCGACTTGCACAAATCGGCGAGCTTCTGCCACACCGCTTTCGACACGCCGGCGACCGCCGTGTCTCCGTCCGCTCCGGCGAGCCGCAGCATCAGCGGAACGGCACGCTCCGGCAGCTTCAGCCGCAGAATCGTTTTCAATGCTTTCCGCGGCTCCGAACGGGCCAGCTCCGCCCATTCCGCCAGCAGTTCGTCCCCTGACACGTCCGGAAACCAGTCAATCGCCACCGCCGCCGGTCCTTTGCCATCCCGCCTGGTCCGCACGACAAAACCGCTGCACCGCAAGGCGGCCGGACCGGACAAGCCGAAGTGTGTGAAGATCATGTCGCCGCGATGGGAGACGACCGTTTTGCCGCGCCCATCCAGCACGGACAGCTTCACGTCCCTCAGCGACAGCCCCTGCAGCTCCCGGTTTCGAATCCACGGCTCGTCCGACGTAATGGGCACTTCTGTCGGGTACAGGTCGGTGATCGTATGCCCGGCCGCTTCGGCCCAAGGGTACCCGTCACCCGTGGATCCGGTTTGCGGAACGGATTTGCCTCCCGCCGCCACGACGACACAGCGGGAATCGAGCGTTTCGCCCGATTGCAGCCGAGCCCCGGCCGCCCGCCCATTTTCGTATATCACTTCCGCCACCGGACTATTTTCCCGGATTTCCACGCCTTGCCGCCGCACTTGGGCGACCAGCGCGTCCACGACGGTTTTGGCTTTGTCGGTCACCGGGAACATGCGGCCGTGATCCTCTTCTTTCAGCGGGATGCCCAAATTCTCGAAAAACGCAATAATATCCCGGTTCCCGAACCTGGACAATGCGCTGTATAAAAACCGTCCGTTGCCCGGAATATGGCGGATCAAGTCATCCAAATCCTTGTTGTTCGTGACGTTGCATCGGCCTCCGCCGGAAATGCCCAGCTTTCTCCCCAGCTTGTTGCCTTTATCCACGAGCAGCACCTTGGAGCCCTGAGCACTGGCCGCAATGCTCGCCATGAGTCCGGACGGACCCCCGCCGATCACGATGACATCCCATTTCATCCGCTATTCCCGCACCTTCCCGTATCGCGCCGGTTTTTGATTCTATTTTATCCGCTGCGGCCGACGGCATCAAATTTGTCAGGCTTAGAAAGATGTGCTTTAATTTAGTTAGTTTGTTTAGATTTTCCCGTGAGATCCATTCGAAACTCGGGAGGCCCCGGTGTGTGGAAAGAAACGCTGCTGCAGATCTTGATCACGCTATTGCCGGTATTCTTGTTTGTCGTATGGTATGACCGTCCAGGCCGCAGTACGCGCGTATCGCTTTTCCTTGCGGTGGTTTGCGGCATTTCGATGGTCATGAATATGTACGTCTCGGTCAACTTGGAGCAAGGCTTCCGCTTTGATTTGCGCCATATCCCTTACATGATCGGATCCTTGTATGGCGGACCGGTCATTGCGGCGGCTTTGAGCGTGATGTATGCCGCGATGCGTTTCATGCAAGGCATGAAGCTGCCGGATCTGCTGCTCCTGGCCTGTTATCTCTCCGTCTTCGTACCTCTCCTCCTTCGTTATTCTTTCTCGTTTCTCAAATGGTCGAAAAATCGCCGGTTTCAAGTTTCTTTACTGTTGTACGGACTATTTTTCGGGTTTTATCACTTCGCTTCCTTTTTCATGAACGGCTCGAACATCGAAGTATTCTGGAACGGAATGGTCATCCGTCTCGTCT
Organism: Cohnella pontilimi; assembly: GCF_005049045.1. GTDB lineage: Bacteria > Bacillota > Bacilli > Paenibacillales > Paenibacillaceae > Cohnella > Cohnella pontilimi. The sequence goes on along the minus strand of NZ_SUPK01000004.1, from coordinate 406,472 downwards.
ACTGCGGCGTTTTTTTCCTGGCTTGGATCTCGTGCATCTATTTTATGGAGTTGGCATTGGAGCGGGTCAGGCTGCAGCAAGAGCTGAAGGATGTGTCTTTAAAATATCGCGGCGAAATGACGCGGCTTCAGCAGTTTATCGATCAAGCGCCGCTCGTCGTCATGATTTTCGATTCCGGCGGTCACGTTACGCACTTGAATGAGGAAGCGCTCCGGCTGATCGCTCCCATGAGCCTCAAGGACATTTTGTATCAGCATTACGTGCGCTTGCAGCAGTTATTCGGATTCAATCCCCCCTCCCCGATCGAGCGCATCTTTCAGGGCGAGGAACGGGTCGTCGAAATGATGCATTTTGGGGCGAAAAGCTGTTATACCGTCACGAGCGTCATTAAAGGGTGGGGAAACCAGATCGATGGCGTGTTGTTCACGTGCCAAGACGTCACAGAATTGCAGCAGCTCAAGGATGAAGTCGGGCGCATGGAAAGGCTCAGTCTTGTTGGCCAAATGGCGGCGAGCATCACCCACGAAATCCGCAATCCGATGGCGGTAATCCGCGGCTTCATCCAGCTGCTTAATGAACGCAGCCCCACGGAGCAGCAATCGTATTTTCACCTTGTACTGGAAGAACTCGACCGAGCCAACAGCATCATAAACGATTTCCTGTCGCTGGCCCAAAACCGCATCGTCGAGAGGGAATCGTGCGACTTGAACGAGGTGCTTGGCGAGCTGACTCCGCTTCTGTGGGCGGATGCGAACATGCGGGGGCAAACGATCGACATGCGTCTGAGTCCGCACATGGAGCGGCTTCTGCTGAACGACAAGGAGATCAAGCAGCTGGTGCTGAATTTGGCGCGCAACGGAATGGAGGCCATGAACGATAAAGGAGCTTTGCGGATCGAAACCGTGAATGACGAAAATTCGGTACAGCTGCGCGTGGTCGACCAAGGAGTCGGTATTCCGAAGGAGCAGCTCGAGCGGTTATTCGAGCCGTTTTACACGACGAAAACGAACGGCACCGGTCTGGGTCTGGCGCTCTGTTTGAGCATTGTGGAAAGGCATAACGCGAAAATTGAAGTGGAGTCCAAAGTGGGCGAGGGTACCGCGTTTATCGTGACGTTTTGCAAGCCGGGACGAAAATGTTGGTAAATTCATGCGGATATCGGGCGGGGCGCGGGATACAATAAGGTCGACCCTTCCAGCTTAGGCGGGTGAACCCAACCGGTCCGACATACGCGGACATGCGGAACGCCGCCGAGGAAGAATGAGCCAGCAAGGAGGATGCTTCCATGCCCACACTGCCGCAAGGCCCTTCCTCATCCAGCCAGCCGAGAGGCTCCTATGAAGGGGTTCGACCCGCACCGGGGAGGGATGACTCCGATCTGGATCCTTACGAAATCGAATTCAAGTCCGAATTCCGGGAAGGCCGGGGCCCCGAAAAGCCGTTCGTGAACGAACAAGGAGTGGTGATCGGCGATCATGACTACGCTTCGAAGGAATCTCCGTTGGAGCGTTGGACCGATGACACCGATCCGGACGTGATGGCGGGCGAGCAGTGGGTGCATCCGTACAAGGACATCGGGTTTCGAACGCGGGAAAACCGGGAGCTGTTCGAGCGGGGAATCCGGCCGCAGGCGGGAGTCTTCATGCACCCGACCCTGCAAACGTCCGCGGCGGACGAACCGGAGTTCACGGCTGCGCAGTCCGGTGATTATCGGGTTTTCGACGGAACGGACGACCCGGACGATCTCTATTTTCCGATACCGGAAGTAATGGACGAACCCTGACGACCGTCGGGGTTTTCTTTCTGATGGGAGTCGCGTTATAATAATTGAACAACGGCCAATCGCCGAATTTATTGCATAACGGAAAGCGAGGCACTGTTCATGTCGATGTCTTTCGAAAGATATATGCTGGATATGATTCAGCCGATGCGGGACGAACTGACCCAGCTCGGGATTGCAGAACTGAAATCGCCGGAGGATGTGGAAGCGAAGCTTCCGGACGCCAAAGGCACGGCGCTCGTCGTCGTCAATTCGGTGTGCGGATGCGCGGCCGGCCAAGCTCGTCCGGGCGTTGCCCTGGCGCTGCAAAACGACGTGACCCCGGATCACCTGTTCACGGTGTTCGCAGGCCAAGATAAGGAAGCAACGGCCAAGGCGCGCGAGTATTTCGCACCGTATCCGCCGTCGTCTCCATCGATCGCGCTCATGAAGGACGGCGAACTCGTTCATTTCATCGAGCGTCACCAAATTGAAAACCGCAGCGCCCAAGAAATCGCCGCCGACCTAACGGCCGCCTTCGACCGCCACTGCCGGTAACATCCGCCATTCCCGGGGGTTCGAAGGCCGAACCGCCGGGTTATTTTATTAGAGTGGAAAACGTCGTTTGGAGGGATGTCCGATGAGTCTGCAGCAGCAAATTATCGCAGAGCTGGGCGTGAAGCCGCGGGTTGATGTGGAAGAGGAAATCGCCCGCCGGGTTCAATTTCTGAAGGACTATGTGAAGGAAGCCGGCGCCGCCGGACTGCTCATCGCGATCAGCGGAGGCATCGACAGCGCGGTGGCCGCGGGGCTGTGCAAAAGAGCGACGGACGAGTTGACTCAGGAAACAGGCACGGAACATCTCACGCTGGGCGTCTTTCAGCCGTACGGCCAGCAGGAAGATATCGCCCATAGCTACGCAGTTGCCGAGGCGTTCGGCTTCACCCACAAGGTGGAGACGAACATCAAGGACGCGGTGGACGCCGTTGCTGCCGAAACGGAGAAAGCTTTTCGCGAGATGGCCATTCCTCGTGATATCAGCCGCGGAGGCAAAGGCAATGTCAAAGCACGCATGCGCATGGTGGTGCAATATGCGCTCGCTTTCGATATGAACCTTCTGGTCGTCGGCACGGATCACGCTTCCGAAGCGCTGACGGGCTTTTTCACCAAATGGGGCGACGGAGCCGTCGACATTACGCCTCTGAGCAGCTTGAACAAACGGCAAATTCGTCAAATCGCCCGTGCGCTGGGCGTGCCGGCCTCGATTATCGACAAAGCGCCCACCGCCGGCTTGTGGGAAGGACAGACGGACGAAGCCGAATTGGGCGTCAGTTATGACGAAAACAGCGATTACCTGGAAGGCAAGGAGATCGACCCCGCCGCCCGCGAAAAGCTCGAAAAGCACTACCGCCGAACCCAGCACAAACGTAAACCGATCCCGGGCATTTGACCGGATTCCTATCCATTATCACGGTATGATCATCGGAATCGGGTTGGACATGGTAGAGCTGGAGCGGGTGGCACGGATTGTGGAACAGCCGACGGGCGGCGCCCGCTTCGCGGACAGGGTGCTCACGGAACGGGAGAAAGCGCGGTGGGCGGCACTGCCTTCACGCCGCGCATTGGAGTTTCTCGCCGGGAGGTTCGCGGCCAAAGAGGCGGTCGTGAAGGCGCTTGGCTGCGGCATCGGCGCGGCGGTCGGCTTTCGGGACATCGAAATATTGCCGGATGCGGCGGGGAAGCCAGCCTGCGTTGTGACGGACGCCGCCTGGTCCCGTCTTGGAGCGGCGGGTGCGAATCATAAGATTCTGGTGGCCATCACCCACGAACGGACAATGGCAGCAGCGACCGCTGTTGTAGAACGAATAGAGTGAACTTACATCCCGGATTGCCGGAGACAGGCGATCCGGGATGCCTATTGGAGAACGACATGACAACGACTTATCTTACTTTATTGCTGAAGCACTTCGAACAGATGCAGATTGAGGTGGCCGCGGCCGGCGAGACCGAAATCGGATCGGTTCCGCTGAAACCGAGGGAGACGGTATATGACAAGAGCCGTTTCCTGTACATCCGCTCCGGCAGGGGAAGAATCTGGATCAAGGGGCGCGAGGAAGAACTGGTTCCCGGCATTTTAGGGATCTTGCTGGCCGGAACGCCGCATCGGATAGCGGTCAATCCCGGTGAGGTGCTGAACGTTCAATGGTGCCATTTTCACACGAGCTACGGAGATCGGGAGATCTATAAGGCGCTGAATCTTCCGTATACGGTCCAGGTCGGCGGCAAAGCGGAGGTCTCGTCCCTTTTCGACCGATTGATTGAGCAAATGGCGGCGGCGAAGCCGACTTCCAATCTTCGGGTGAAAGCGCTGATGCTGGAGCTGCTCAGTGTGTATTTGGAACACCTTCCGCCGGAAGGGCAAGGAGCGGCTCCTACACAAGAGCTGCAAAAAATCGACGTCGTGCTTCAGTACATCGACGAACATTTGGCGGATAACATCACCGTTGAAGATTTGGCGCGCCAAGTCTTTTTGCATCCGAACTATTTCATCATGTTCTTCAAGTCGCTGCTCGGGCATTCACCGATCCAGTATGTGAATCACCGCCGAATGGAAATCGCCAAGTCACTTCTTATGATGCCCGAAATCAACGTGTCCGACGTTGCCGCCCGGATCGGCATGCAAATTTATTATTTCTCCAGAATGTTCAAAGCGCACACAGGTCTGACTCCCAGCCGTTACCGGAAGCAGGCGCTCGAAATCGCATCGGCTTGCGCGGACCCGGCGGAGGAGGCTTGAACAAGATGAAGGAAGCGGACAGAAAACGTTTCTTCGGCTACGAGCTGCTGGGCTGGTATACAAGGGAGCGGCGGGATTTGCCGTGGCGCCGGAGCCGGGATCCTTATCACATTTGGGTGTCGGAAATCATGCTCCAGCAGACGCGCGTCGACACGGTCATTCCGTATTTCCACCGTTTTATGGAGCGGTTTCCGACGATCGGGGATCTCGCCGCGGCGCCGGAAGCCGATGTGCTCAAAGCTTGGGAAGGGCTCGGCTATTATTCCCGAGCCCGTAATTTGCAGGCGGCCGCCAGACAGGTGACGGAGCTGCATGGAGGCCGGGTGCCGCAAGAGAAATCGGCGGTTTCCGCTTTGAAAGGCGTCGGTCCGTACACCGCGGGCGCCATTCTGAGCATCGCGTTTAACGAGCCGGAACCGGCGGTGGACGGCAACGTGATGCGTGCGCTGTCGCGCTTCTTCAATCTGGACGACGACATTGCCCGGCCTGCTGTGCGGGTGAAGATGGAGAAGCTGGCGGCCGAGCTTATTCCGGAAGGACACGCGGGCGATTTTAACCAGGCGCTGATGGAGTTAGGCGCGCTGGTCTGCACGCCGCGGTCTCCGGGCTGCCTGTCCTGCCCGGTCATGGAGCAATGCGCGGGGCGGATCGCCGGGCGAGAGCGGGAATTGCCGGTGAAGACGAAAGCGAAGGCGCCGAAGCCGGTGTACCGGTTGGCGGTGCTGATAGAGGGTACCGGTGAGCGTGCAGGGCAGGTGTTGGTGAGGCAGCGGCCGGCCGAAGGCTTGCTCGCGCGGATGTGGGAGGTGCCTCACGTCGAGGCGCCGAACGAGCCGGTATGGGCCACGCCGGCAGCCGCATCGGACTGGCTCGCCGGCGCGCTGGCCGCGGACGGCCTCGCGGTCCGGCCGATTGGGCACATCGCCGATGCCGAGCATGTGTTCACGCACCTGCACTGGTACGTGAAGTTGTGGTCGGCGGAGATGGCGGGGCAGCCCCCGTCGGATGGCGATTCTTACCGCTGGATCGACCGCGCCGAATTTGAGCAGCTGGCGTGGCCGAAAGTGTTCCGCACGCTGCTGGGCGAATATTTTATTTCCTTGTAAATCCGGGCTTCTCCAAAAAGGATCCCCGACGGAATTGATCCGTACGGTGGATCCTTTTTTTTTCATGTTTCGTAACGTTGCTTCATAAAGAATATGTAAGGATAAGTGCGAGGGGGGTTGCTTTTTGTCTTTTAATCCACACCCCATGAATACCGCTATTGTAATCACAGACCCGCAAAATGATTTCTTGAGCCCTGGGGGGAAAGGCTATCATCTGACAAAGCAGACAATTGAGCAAAACAACACGGTACACAACCTTGAACTACTCATGAGGACTGCACTGAATAAGGGGTATCAGCTTTTCATGTCCCCTCATTATTTATACCCTCATGATTTTGGCTGGCAATTTACCGGAAATGAACAAAAAATGTTACTTAGCCTTAGAATGTATCAAGTGGCAAATGCGTACACACCACCGTCTCCAGGAGCTGATTTCGTTCCTTCTTTCAAACCTTACATCTTTGATAGGAGAACAATCGTTGCGACTCCGCACAAAGTTGCGAGCCCACAAACCAACGATTTGGTCTACCAATTAAGACAACATAGAAAAGAAAAGACGATTCTTGCAGGTGTACTTTCCAACATCTGTGTAGAGTCACATATGAGGCATTTAATCGAAAACGGGTTCGAAACCGCGGTTGTATATGATGCCACAGCAGCGACGAGTGAAAGGGATTTCCTAGCTGCAGTTACCAATTACAAAGCATTTGCCAGCGCTGTATGGACAACACAGGAAGCGATCTCACATTTATAAGAGGCATGGCGGCCTGCTTAGGCCGCCATGCTTTCGTTTCATTATGCTTTCTCAAGCTTCACGGGCATGACTCCAAGCTAATACCTCGCGAACAAAAGGACGGATACCGCCGAACAAAAGAGCACTTGAATCGGGCGAACAGGGCGTTCTAACCGACAATTTGGCACATAAATGCCGTCAGAATGCCGTTCTTTAGCTGGTCTAATCGGTTTATAATGAAAGCGTTTTTAATGCGATTACGTTCAATTCGATATCTATAAAGGCATGGAGTGATGTCGTGACTACAGTGATTCAGCCCCAACCTCATGATTGGGAGAACTTGCGCGTGCTGCAGCGAAACCGGATGAAAGGGCGCTCCTACTTCCACTCCTATGCAACCAAGGAAGATGCGCTCACTTTCGAGAGAGGCAACTCGCCTTGGTTTCGTCTTTTGAACGGGACATGGAAATTTGCCTATGCGGATAATCCGGCGAACGCTCCGGACGGCTTCGATCAGGAACATTACGACGACAGCGGCTGGGACCGGGTGGAAGTGCCCGGAATGTGGCAGCTGCAAGGATATGGAAAGCCTCATTACACGGATTTGCATTATCCGTTCCCGGTAAACCCCCCATACTTGCCGTCGGATAATCCGACAGGTTGCTACCGAAAATCGTTCAACATTCCGCAAAAATGGGACGGCAGGCAAATCGTGCTTCGGTTCGAAGGTGTGGACAGCGCGTTCCACGTTTGGGTAAATGGGCAAGAGGTCGGATACAGCCAGGGCAGTCGGCTGCCGTCCGAATTCGACATCACCTCGTTCGTCCACCTAGGCGGGAATGTGCTCGCGGTGCGCGTCGTACAGTGGTCGGACGGCAGCTATATGGAAGACCAGGATATGTGGTGGCTTAGCGGCATTTTTCGCGACGTCAGCCTGTTTGCAAGGCCGAAGGTGCAAATAAGGGACTTTACGGTAAGGACGACTTTGACAGACGACATGACGCACGGTTCGCTTTCGATTAAGGCGTGCGTCGGCAACTTGCTGCCGGAAACAGCGATCGGATATACGCTGAATGCGCAACTGCTCGACGGTACGGGCGATGCCGTTATCGGCCTCATGAAGGAGGACAACGTGACGGTGTCGGGCGGCACGGAACAAGCGGTCGAGCTGCGGCTCGACGTGCCGAATCCGCGGTTATGGTCGGCGGAGGATCCGCAGCTTTACCGATTAGTGCTTTCGCTTACGGGACCTGACGGACAAGCGGTAGAAATCGTTCCGCAGCGCGTCGGCTTCCGTCAAATCGAGGTGAAAGACGGCAACTTCTACGTAAACGGGGTCGCCATCATGCTGCAGGGCGTCAACCGGCACGACCACCATCCGGAGCTGGGCCGCATTGCTCCGTACGAGACGATGCTGCAGGACGTGCTGCTGATGAAACGGCATAACATTAACGCCGTGCGGACGGCGCATTACCCGAACGATCCGCGGTTTTACGACCTTTGCGACGAATACGGCTTGTATGTCATGGACGAGGCCGATTTGGAAACCCATGGTTTCGAACCGTTAGGTAACATTAGCAGGATCAGCGACGATCCAGAATGGAAAGAAGCCTACATCGACCGCGTGGAACGGATGGTGGAGCGTGACAAAAATCATCCGAGCATTATTTTCTGGTCGCTCGGCAACGAGTCCGGCTTCGGCTGCAATTTTATGGCGATGGCGGATTGGTGCAGGGCGAACGATCCCACCCGCCTGATTCATTACGAAGAGGACCGCGAGCTGAAGGCGGTCGATGTATGCAGCACGATGTATTCGTCGATTGAGAAGCTTACGGCGATCGCGGAGGAAGAGGCGTATACAAAACCGCATCTGATTTGCGAGTATGCGCATGCGATGGGCAACGGCCCGGGCGGATTGACGGAGTATCAAGCCACGTTCCGCAAACATAAGCGGCTGCAAGGCGGATTTGTATGGGAGTGGATCGATCACGGGCTGAAGATGGAGTCCGCAGATGGTAAGTCGTACTATGCGTACGGCGGCGATTTCGGCGACGTGCCGAACAATTCAAACTTTTGCTTGGACGGGCTCGTCTTTCCGGATCGCACGCCATCGCCGGGGCTGCTGGAATATAAGAAGGTCATTGAGCCGGTCGAAACGGAAGCGGTTGATTTGGACCGCGGACTGCTCGCAATCACGAACTTATACGATTTTATTTCGCTTGACGGGCTCGAGCTGATCTGGTCGGTTTATGGTGACGGGAAGCTGCTGGACAGCGGTTCCATGGCGCTGCCGTATGTGCCGGCGAAAGGGAAAGCGGCGATCGAGCTTCCGCTTGCGGCCCGAGCGCGGACCATAGGAGCGTATGCCGACTGTCAGCTAACGCTGAGCTACTGTTTGAACAAAGACGTCCCGTGGGCGAAGCGGGGCCATGAAGTGGGGACGGCGCAGTTCCGATTGCCGTCAAGGGCGGCTTCCGCTCCAAAGGATGCAACGGCAAAAGAGCCGGTGACTTGCGCCGTCTCGGGACATGAGCTGACCGTTGCCGGCTCGCAGTTCGAGCTTCGCTTCGACCTGCTGAAAGGGACGATCCGTTCGTGGCAATACGAAGGGACGGATGTTATCGCGGAAGGCAAAGGTCCGAAGCTGAGCTTCTGGCGCGCGCCGATCGATAACGATATGTACATCGTCGAAGAATGGCGCAAAGCGCATCTCGACAAGCTGCAGTGCCGGGTGGAACGGGTCGAATGGGATCAGACGTCCGCATCGTCCCTAACCGTTAGGGCTGCAGTGCGGATCGCCCCGCCGGTTCACGATTATGGGTTCCGCTGTACGTATTTATATACGATTTCCGGAAACGGCGAAGTACGCATTGAGGTCGACGGTGCCCCTGACGGCCCCGGAACGCTCCCACGCATGCTGCCGAGAATCGGCCTCCGCATGGAGCTGCCGGGCAGTCTGCACCGCGTGAATTGGTACGGCAGAGGACCCGGCGAAAGCTACAGTGATAGCAAACGTGCTAACGCGATCGGGCTTTACCAAGCTTCCGTCGACGAGCTGTATACGCCGTACCCCTATCCCCAGGACAACGGGAATCGCACGGACGTCGCATGGGTATCGCTGACGAACGTTCGCGGAATCGGACTGTTGGCCCAAGGCCAACCGAAGCTTGAGTTTTCCGCGCACCGCTATGCTCCGGAAGACTTTGAGCAGGCGAAGCACCATTCGGAGCTCGCGCCGAGGGAGACGATCACCCTGCATCTGGATTACCGGCAAAACGGGCTCGGCAGCAACAGCTGCGGTCCCGCCCAGCTAGAACCTTATGCGCTTAAAGCGGAACCGTTCCGCTTCGCATTCGCGATTACGCCTTACAATAAAGAAATGATTTCACCCATCGCATTAGCGAACAAAGGAGCGGTGATGGCTAAATGAACAAAACATTCGACGCACTCAATTTGACGGGAAAGGCAGCCGTTGTGACGGGAGGAGCTTCGGGCATCGGCTTTGCGACGGCCACGATGCTTGCCGAGTTCGGAGCGAACGTCATGCTCCTCGACATTAACGAGTCGCAAGGACATGCGGCTGCGGCTGCCATCAGGGAAACGGGCGGCAAGGCGTCGTTCTACAAGTGCAACGTCACATCCGCCGAGGATTGCCGGACGACTGCCGAAGCGGTGATGAACGACCACGGCCGAATTGACATTTTGTTCAACAATGCGGGCGTCATTCGCCGGAAAACGGTCGTTGAACTGGAAGAGAAAGAATGGGATCTCGTCATCGACGTCTCGCTGAAAGGCGCATACTTGCTTTCCAAATATATGATTCCTTACATGGCTCGGAGCGGGGGCGGAAGCATCGTCAACACCGGCTCCGGCTGGGGACTAAAGGGCGGCGACAAAGCCGCCGCATATTGTGCGGCTAAGGCGGGCGTCGTCAATCTCACGAAGGCAATGGCGATCGATCATGGGCCCGACAATATTCGGGTCAACTGCGTATGTCCTGGCGATACGGATACGCCGCTATTGCGTGACGAAGCGAAGCAACTCGGGCAGGAAGAGGGCAAATTCCTCGTGTCCTCGGCCTCGGGGCGCCCGCTGGAGCGGTTGGGTACGCCGCGCGATATCGCCGGAGCCGTGCTGTTCCTGGCCAGCGATCTGTCCGCTTGGGTGACAGGCAGCGTGCTTGTCGTGGACGGCGGCGGCTTGGCTTAAAATCTCTCACAAGGAGGAATTTCGATATGAGTATGAACGATAGAAAGCAAGTCCATCCGTATATTCCGAATACGGTGCCGGACGTACAGCGGCAAATGCTGGACGAGATCGGTGTGCAGCGCGTGGAAGACTTGTACAATATTATTCCCGATTCGCTAAAGCTGAACCGGAAGATGGATCTGCCGCCGGCGCTCGGCGAGTATGAGCTGACCCGGTATGTGGACGGGATGCTGACCAAAAACACGAGCACAAGGGAAGTTGCGAGCTTTCTCGGGGCAGGCTGCTGGCCGCATTTTATCCCGGCGGTGTGCGACGAGGTCAACCAGCGCTCCGAATTTGTAACCGCTTATGCAGGCGAGCCCTATGAAGATCACGGCCGGTTCCAGGCGCTGTTCGAATACCAAAGCTTGATGGCGGAGCTTGTGGATATGGACGTCGTCAACGTTCCGACGTTCGACTGGCCGCAGGCGGCCTCGACCTCGCTGCGGATGGCGGCCCGCATTACGGGAAGAAACCGCGTCCTGCTTCCACAAAATATCGATGCCGACAAGTTGATGATCATCGCGAATTATATTACGCCAGACTTGTCCTACACCCTCGTAAATTATAACGGGGCGACGGGAGAACTCGACTTGGCCGACCTGCAAACCAAGCTGAACGGCGATGTGGCGGCCGTTTATTTCGAAAATCCGACATTCCTCGGCATCATCGAGTCGCAAGGGCAGCAGATTGCGGACCTTGCGCACGAAGCGGGCGCGCTGTGCGTCGTCGGCGTCGATCCGAGCTCGCTCGGCGTGCTGAAGCCGCCGAGTCAATATGGCGCGGATATCGTCTGCGGCGAGCTGCAGCCGCTTGGTATGCATATGAACTACGGCGGCGGCCAAGCCGGATTTATCGCGACTCGAGACGAGGAGAAATTCGTCATGGAATATCCTTCACGTCTGTTCGGGATCGCGCCGACGATCGTCGAAGGTGAATACGGCTTCGGCGACGTCGCTTACGAACGCACTTCTTTCGCCTTGCGCGAGAAAGGTAAAGAATCCGTCGGCACCCAGACGGCGTTGTGGGGCATTACGGCCGGCGTATATTTGGCGCTGCTCGGACCGCACGGCATGCAGGAGCTGGGGCAGACGATCATGCAAAAATCGCAATATACGGCGCAGCTGCTTTCGAAAATTGAAGGTGTGAGCGTTCGATTCCAATCTCCGTTCTTTAAAGAATTCGTCGTCGATTTTACCGGCACGGGCAAGAAAGTCGCGGACATTCACGAAGAACTCCTTGCGGTCGGCATCCAAGGCGGCAAAGACTTGTCCGGCGAATTCCCGGAACTTGGCGAGTCCGCGCTATATTGTGTGACGGAAGTGCACACGCAGGAACAAATTGAACGGCTCATTAGCGCGATTTCCTTATGTGCGACAGGATCGGCGAAAGGATCGGTGTCCGTATGAAGCGCATTCGCAGAGAAAGTAAAGTGAGAAATTTCCATCAGGCGAAATGGGATGAACCGGTTATTTTCGAGCTGCATCAAGAAGGGGAACGGGGCGTACAGGTCCCCAAGGCCGAAGCGGCGATCGGAGCGGCTGTAGGCGATGGCGTATCCGCGATTCCGGCCTCGATGCGCCGGACGGATGCGCCGAAGCTGCCTGAGATCGGTCAGGCGAAGGTGCTGCGCCATTACCTGCGCCTCTCGCAGGAGACGATGGGCTCCGACTTTAATGTGGAAATCGGGCAGGGCACCTGTACGATGAAATACATTCCACGCGTCAACGAAATGATGATCCGCACGCCGAAGCTGACTGAGCTTCATCCGCTGCAGGACGTCAGCCATGTGCAGGGCATTCTGGAAGTGTTCTATAAGCTTGACCTGGCGATGCGTGAAATTTCCGGGATGGACAAATTTTCGTTCCAGCCGAGCAGCGGTACGCAGGCGCTTCTCACGATGGCTTCGATCGTCCGCAAGTATCACGAGTCTCGGGGAGAAGGCGCGAAGCGGGACGAAATCATTACGACGATTTTCTCTCATCCTTCTCAAGCGGCGACCGCGGCGGTGAAAGGCTACAAAATTATTACGCTATATCCCGATGCGGACGGTTTCCCGGATATCGAGGCGCTTAAGAAAGTCGTTTCCGACCGGACGGCCGGCTTTGTCGTCGCCAATCCGGAAGACACCGGCATTTTCAACCCGAAAATCAAGGAATTTACCGATATCGTCCATGCGGCGGGCGGCGTGTGCTATTACGACCAAGCGAACGCGAACGGGCTGCTCGGCGTGACGCGGGCGAAGGAAGCGGGCTTCGACATGTGCTTCTTCAACCTGCACAAAACGTTCGCGGCACCGCATATGTGCGGCGGGCCGGCGACCGGCGCGCTTGGCGTCGTAAGCGAGTTGATCCCGTTCTTGCCCGGCCCGGTCGTCGAGGCGGAAGAAGGCGTATACTCGCTGAAGCGGACGGGCGGCCTTAGCATCGGCAAGGTGCGCATTTTCCACGGCGTGGCGCAAACGGTGCTGCGCGCGTATGCCTGGATTCGCGCTCTCGGCGCGGAAGGTTTGCTTGAAGTGGCGCATACGGCCGTACTCAACAACAACTACTTGTATCATAAAATATTGCAAATTCGCGGCGCATCCGCTCCTTACGTAAAGGGCAACCGCCTGGAGCAGGTTCGCTACAGCTGGGAGCAAATGACACAGGAAACCGGCGTCACGACAGAAGACGTCACTCACAGAATGTGCGATTTCGGCTTGCACTACTGGACCAGCCATCATCCGTACGTCGTTCCGCAGCCGTTTACTTTGGAGCCGACGGAATCTTACTCCAAGGAAGACCTCGACGAATATATTCATGCATTGGAGCAAATCTCGAAGGAAGCGTACGAGAGCCCGGAAATCGTGCGAAATGCGCCTACGCGCAGCACCGTGCACCGGATCGACCATTCCAGCTTGGACAATCCGAAGGAATGGTGCATTACATGGCGCGCCTATCTGAAGAAGACGCAGCCGGAGTAACGACATAAAACCATGCAGACCCGTTCGCAAAGATCGGGTCTTTTTGCTATTGTAGAGAGGATCTGAGCGGAGCATCAAACATTTGGCGGTTATGAAGCTAACAAAAAGCGGTGTCTGTCGCATTTCACCGTTTGGTATAATGATTGCAGGTTTGAAAGCGCTCTATTTAAAGGAGGGCCACGAGCATGAATGCACCGAAATTAAAAGTGCTGGTCGTCGACGACGATCAAATCATTCGCAAAGGGATTATCTATGTTGCCGAATGGGACAAGCATGACATGCAGGTCGTTGCCGATGCGCCTAACGGAAAAAGAGCGTGGGAAGCCTTCATGGAGCACCTTCCCGATATCGTGATTACAGATATCGTCATGCCCGAAATGAACGGTATTGAACTTGCCAAAAAGATTAAAGAGCATCGTCCCCAGGCGAAAATATTATTGCTCAGCAGCCATCGCGATTTTGAATACGCTCAACAAGGCATTGAACTCGGAGCGTCCGGCTATCTTCTGAAAACAGAACTCAATCAAGCCAAAATTACGGAGTACTTGGTCAAGTTTCGGAACGAAATCGAAAACCAAAGTTTGGTGCAAGGCGAATCGTCACCTGAAATCAGCAGAAACCGGCATATCCAAATTCAGCTTTGGTTAGGCGGCGTTAGAACGGATATCCGGTCGGAGTTGTTGAAATGGTTCGCCTCAGACTGGGCATGGATGACAAAACCGACTTACTTGTATTTGTTGGAGTTTCCGACCGCTATGGCGGAAGATCAAATCCATCTTATGTTTAAACAGGCATTAAGCGCCGAAAACGAACTGATTCCTATTGGCCATGATCAATGCATTTTTATATGCAACGAACGAAATAGGAACCGCTTCGAACAGATGCTAATCGAGAAAAAGAGCATGCATGAAATCGAAAAATGGATGAAAGGCGACCCCATTTCGAGCCCAGAGGAATGGATTCAATCCATGAAGGGGCTGCTCAAGCAATCGGAAATCGAAAGCAAATACGGTTTCGAGTCGAATTTATGCCCAGAACCGATCCTGAAAGCTCTGCAGCTCATGAAGGACGACATAAACGTGAAATGGACAGCCAGCGAAGTGTCTCACTTGGTAGGTTTAAGCCGGAGCCATTTCAGCGTGATGTTTAAAAAAGCGGTCGGAGAAAACTTTATGTCCTATTTGCACAAAAGAAAGCTGGAAGTCGCTTCCGAGCTGTTGCTGAATACGCGTTTAACTTTAGATGAAATAGCGGAACGGACAGGCATGGATTGCGCCAAAAATTTCAGCAAGTGGTTCAAGAGATGCATGCATGATACGCCAAGTCAGTATCGGATGCGGCATCGAAAAAACGCAACCGTTTAGCAGGCCACAAAAGAAGACATCCGTCCTGAAATCTCGGACAGATGTCTTCTTGCCATTATGCGAGACGCAAGGGGTTCGGTAATCCGCCGATCAGCGGAAGCGTTATGGTGATCGTAGTGCCTTCTCCGCTTTTGGAGAAAACCGTTAATCCGTACTGATCCCCACATTGCAGCTTTATTTTTTGCTGTACATTCAGCAGTCCGATCCCGCGCTTATTGGTCCTGACACGGTTGGGATCCAGGATGCCGGAGATTTTGTCTTCCGCAATTCCTTTTCCGTCATCATGTAATGACAGCTCCAAATACTCGTCCCGTCGATAAATGGAAAGTTTAATGGTACCGTGCCCGTCTTCAAATCCATGAAAAAACGTGTTCTCCAACAAAGGTTGGAGAATCATGCGGGGAACCATTGCCGTCGATAAGGAGGGTTCGATATCTAAGTGAAACGCAAACGCGGAACCATAACGAATCTTCTGTATTTCCAGGAAATTTTCCACGGTTAAAAGCTCTTTGGAAAGAGGGGCATATTCTTGCGAATCGTCCAAATGTTCTTCCAACAGGTGAGCAAGACTTCCAAGCATGGCATGGGTTTGTTCGTCCCCGCTCATTAAGGCTTTCCATTGAATCGTACTCAGCGTGTTTAGAAACATATGAGGATTGATTTGATGATGAAAGGCTCTCAAATCGGCTTCCAATTTTAATTTTTCCGTACGGCTGATTTTATCTATTAAGGAATTAATTTGGCCGACCATGGAATTGAAAGATTTGGCTAATTGCCCAAGCTCGTCCCTTGAATAGATCATCACTCTGGCATTTAAATCTCCTTCTCCGAATCGTTTCATGCTGTCGCGCAATTTTTGGATCCGTTTGGTCAAATAACTGGAAAAGACCAGCGTAAGTAACGAAGCGAATACGACGGTTATAGCGATGAGTAAATAAGTATTCGTATTTATGGCCTTTGATCCAAGGTAAAAGGTTGCGTGCGGAATTCTTGCTTCAATGTTCCAATCGTTCACGGACAACTTTTTTTGCCAAACGATATCGTCAGGGAGACTTTCCCTGGTTTTGTCGTCTTGATATATGATTTCATTCGATTCATTGCGAATGATAACGGAACTGTTCGTTTCTTCCGCGAAACGTTTGAATAAATCGATAAAAGGCGCCGATCTGGTTTCGATCAAAATTTTACTATGCTGCAGCACACCGTACTTATTGTTGATGGGGACTACTACGCTGAAGATATCTTCTTGCGAACCCCCTTTTTTTATATAGTAATCGGGCTTGAAAAAATGTGTCCAATATCTTTCGTTAGAGCTCTTGGCTATCGATTTCCACCAATGGAGTTCCTGCAGCTTGTTGACATCCAAATTTTTGTTGCTTCCGTAATAAAACCCGGTGTTTGTTACCACATATACATCTTTCACGAGATCGGAGTTGCTGTTTTCCAAAAATTTTACAAAATTCGTTCTGTTTAAATATTCGGCGTAAGAAAATGTTTTTTCGTCCTGAAGGGAGATGAGCGTCGGATCCATTAAGTAAGTTAATACGCTGTTGGAGGTTTGCAGCACCTGCTTCATGTAATTGTCAACTTGGAGCTGAAGTTGGGTAATGGCGTATTCGCCGTATTTTCCGAACTGCTGATCGACGATTTCCGAAGCTTTGTTGTATGACATAATCCCAAGCGTCATAAGAGGTACCACACTAATGCAGAGGAAAAAAACGAGCAATTTCACGCGAATTCTCGTGCTGAAAAGAAAAATGAGGTTTTGGCCGAATGTTCGAAAGCGATCTAGCACGGTGCCGTCTCCTTTTTGTAAATATCATAGCCCGCTAAAGAAAAAGATAAGCTGACCGAACAATTTCCACCCCCAATCGCAAACAAAACGAAGTGTTAAACCGCTTTCAAAGCAAGTAAGATGGTTCATGCACAATGAAAGCAGCTCACAGGAGGGAGTAAGATGGCTAGCAATTTGACCGGCTTAAGAAAATCGAGACGTTTTCGTTTCGGCAGCCGCGAACTGATCATTTCAGTGACGGTAGGAGCAATTATTATCCATTACGGGATGTTTCTCTTTTTCCCGATTTTGTACGGCCTATATGGAAGTTTCTTTGATTGGAATATTACGACGAGCAACTTTAAGTTTGTCGGGATCGATAACTACGCCCGTAAATTGCAAGATCCTGTATTTTGGAAATCTCTGTTCAATAACGTTTATTTTACGTTTTTCAGCGTTCTTCTCGTGACTGTCCTTTCATTAATCATCGCTCTAAGCATCCATTCTGTAAAGCGCTTTAAAACGTTTTTCCGCACGGTTTATTTCATGCCGGTCGTGACGTCGCTGGTTGCCGCCTCGTTTGTATGGAAATGGATGTATGACCCCACTATGGGGTTGTTCAATCAAATCCTTGATATGTTCAATCTTCCGCATGTGGAATGGTTGACGGATAAACATACGGCGATGCCGTCGATTATTCTCATGACGGTATGGAAAGACGCAGGTTTTGCGATTGTTCTCTATATGGTGGGACTATTGAATATCCCGTCCAGCTTATTTGAATCGGCGAAAATCGACGGCGCGAACAGCCGGGCGATCTTCTGGAATATTACGCTGCCTATGCTGAGATCCACTACCTTTTTCGTGGTCGTCACCAACATCATTGGTTATTTGCAAGTGTTCATTCCGATTTATTTGATGACGAAAGGCGGGCCGGGCACGTCCACCTTTACGACAAGCTTCATGATTTACGACGCCGCATTCGACTATTACAACTTTGGCGAGGCTTCGACCATTTCTTTCCTTCTCTTTTTCGTGATCTTAATCGTAACATTTGCCCAAACGGCGTTGACGAAAAGAAGAGGAGGCTTTGACCAATGAAGAGGGAGAAGAGTAAACAAGCATTGCTGTACTTATTCTTGTTCATCGGCGTTAGCGTGATGATTGCGCCGTTTCTTTGGATGCTCCTCTCGTCATTTAAAACAAACGCAGAGATTATGCGTGTGCCGTTCACCATCTTTCCGGAACATTTCAAGTTCTCCAATTATGCGAAAGTGTGGACGGAAGTTCAGTTTTCCGTATATTTTAAAAACAGTGTACTAGTTGCCGTTACGAGAACGGCTCTCGTTCTCTATTTTAGCGCTTTGGCCGGTTACGTTTTAGGTAAATTGCAGTTTCGCGGAAGAAACGTCATTTTTATTTTGATTCTCGCCACGATGATGGTGCCTTGGCCGGTAACGATCGTGCCGCAGTATCAATTAATGGTTTGGTTGGGCTGGAAGGGAAGCTACCTCTCGTTGATCGTTCCGGCCATGTTCAGCAGTTTCGGCATCTTCATGATGCGCCAGTTCGTGTCCCATGTACCGACTGAACTGCTTGAGGCGGCACGGATCGACGGCGCGGGCGAGTTTCGAATTTTCCACCGCCTCGTTCTTCCGCTCGTATCCAATTCTTTGTCTGCCCTTGCAATCATCATCTTTTTATGGACGTGGGATGATTTCTTGTGGCCGTATTTAATGATCGACGACCAAAGCCAATACTTGCTTCCGATAGGACTTGCCTTTTTCAGCGGCCAATTTAAGACAAGCTACGACCTGTTGTATACGGGGGCAACGATTTCCGTTATTCCGGTGCTCATTCTTTATATCCTGTTCCAAAAAAGGTTTATCGAGGGGATTACCATGTCGGGAATCAAAGGTTGAATTCTAACAAATAGGAACCTAATCGACGAACAAAACGGAGTTTTAAACCGGGTTCCTAGTAAGTAACATAAACTTTGAAATCGGAAAGCGGTTTCAATCATAAGGGAGGTCGTTCAGAGGATGCGCAAGACGAGAAGCCTGTTTGTGTTGGTATTGACTGTTCTGCTTGCGGTTATGTTGGCAATGTCAGGTTGTAGTTCAGGCACTAATAAAGAGAGTGCGTCGGGATCGGGCGATGTAAAGAGCGGTGACGGTAAAGAAAGTCCAAGCAGCACGAGTACTCCAAACAAGCCGATTCTGGGCGCCAGCTTAAAGTATGATCCGAATCAAGAAGTAAACGGCGGAAAGCAAATTACTCTGAATGTTTGGGTTGCGGATCAATATGACCGTTTCAAAAGCTGGGCGGACGATTATACGCAAATTCATCCGAATGTCAAATTGGAACTTGTCAAATCGCCCTGGGGCGACTATTGGAAGAAGCTTCCCCTCTCTCTTCAATCCGGAGTCGGGCCGGATGTCTTTTATCAGCATCCGTCCTATGTGCTGACAATGGTCGATTTCATGGAACCTATGCCGGAAAGTGTTTTTCCTTCAAACGAGATCGAGGCCGATTTTACGAATATCGTAAAGACTCAAGACGGCAAATTATATGGATTGCCGCTAGCCGTTACGACGTCCGGCATCTACTACAACAAAAAAATGTGGGCCGAAGCCGGATTAACCGAAACCGATATTCCAAAAACGTGGGATCAATTGATCGACGCAGCGAAAAAGCTGACGAAGTTGGATAAGAAGGGCAACATGACGGTCATGGGCTTTAGCGCAAATGGTGAATATCACGACATGTTGAATGCCATGAATTTCGAAAAAGGCAATTTTCTTTTTGACTCAAGCGGTACCAAAGTATCGCTCAATAACGATACCGTGAAGGACGCTCTGAAGTTTTACAAGGATTTATCGTCCGTGCACAAAGTAACGGAGCCCCGGCAAGACAGCGACGAAGACGAGTTCGGCAAAGGGTCGGCGGCCATGGTATACAATTACAACTGGGCGGGCGAATATTTCAATTCGACTTATCCGGATATTGAATGGGGTTATTTTGCTCTGCCGACTTTCGACGGCGCGACTCCTCCGGCTTATGACAAGAACATGCTGGAATTTACGCCTGGCGTCAATAAGGTAATCGACGATACGAAAAAAGCGGTTGCTTGGGATTTTATTAAGTTCATAGCCGCAGATGATACGCAAGTGATGAAGCAGGTAAAAGAGGCATCGGGCATTCCGGCCAAAAAATCTTTGATGAACGATCCTTTCGTGGTGGACAATCCGATTCTGAAAGTGCAGAAAGATACGATCCCGCGCACTCTTAATTATGGATTCATTCCGCAGTCTGCGATCAACAAAATCGTTACGAAAATGATAGAAGACGTGTTGTTCAATGCGGTGCCGATCTCCGATGCGGTGGTGACGGCGGAAACCAATATCAATAAGTCTTTCGAATCGGCAGGACTGAAGTTCAAGTCGATGGAACGCTCTTATCCTTTCGCGAATGAATTTAAAAATCAATAGAAATAAGTAAAGGATGCCTCTTCAATTCTAATCGATTTGGAGAGGTATCCTTTTCGAAAATCAGTGCTGAGAAGAGGAGACTATTATGGAACAAGTACGGATCGGGGTCGTCGGGATAGGAAATATGGGGGGCGCTCATGCGGATTGGCTGGCGAAGGGGGAAGTGAAGGGGGCCAAGCTTACTGCGGTCTGTGACACAAATCCTGCATGTCTGCAGTTGGCAAAAGAGCATTTGGGCGAAGACATCCTGATTTATGACAATTTGGATGCATTATTTGCGGCTCATTGCATCGATGCGCTGCTCATCGCCACGCCGCACTACACGCATCCTTCGATCGCAATCGCGGCCTTCAAACATGGATTGCATGTGCTTACCGAAAAACCGGCCGGCGTTTATACGAAGCAGGTACGTTTGATGAACGAAGCTGCTGCCAGAACGAATCAAAAGTTCGGGATTATGTATAATCAACGGATGAATCCCCTTTACCGGAAGCTGCGGGATTTAATCCTGTCCGGAGAGCTTGGCGAGATCAAACGAACGAACTGGATCATTACGAATTGGTACCGCTCGCAAAGCTACTACGATTCCGGAAACTGGCGGGCCACTTGGGAAGGCGAGGGAGGAGGCGTGCTATTGAACCAGGATCCGCATCAATTGGATTTGTGGCAGTGGACGACCGGATTGATGCCGGTACGAGTACGCGCATTTTGCTCCTTTGGAAAGAACCGTAATATCGAGGTAGAAGACGATGTGACCGCATATGTCGAGTATGCCAATGGTGCCACGGGCGTTTTTGTTACGTCGACCGGTGAAGCGCCGGGAACCAATCGATTTGAAGTTACAGGCGATCGCGGCAAAATCGTTATTGAAGACGATAAATTGACCTTTTGGCGTCTGCGTATTTCCGAGAAAGAATTCAATGCTTCCTATACAGGCGGTTTCGGCGAACCGGAATGCTGGAAATGCGAGGTTCCGATCGAGGGCAAGAACACGGCTCATGTCGGGATCATGCAGAATTTCGTCGATGCCATCCGCAACGGTACTCCGCTCGAGGCTCCGGGAGAAGAAGGGATTAAAGGCCTTTCGATTTCCAACGCGATGCATCTTTCGACGTGGCTGGACGACTGGGTGGAGATGCCGATCGACGAGGACCTCTATTTTCAGCTTTTGCAAGAAAAAATCAAGGACTCGAAGTTTCGGAAACAAGCGGAAACCGAGAGGTGATCGGCAAACCAGGAGGACACGACATGCAGAAAAAAGACGGCATGTATTACGCGCCTGTCGGCAAATCGAAACCGGTCGTCGGGCCGGGAGAGTTCCCCATTGCGGCGGTTTCGCTTGATCATGGACACATCTATGGCATGTGTAACGGACTAATGGAGGCAGGCGCAAATGTAAAGTGGGTCTATGATCCGGACCCCCTAAAGGTGAAAGCATTCGTCGAACGATTTCCGCAAGCGAAGGCGGCAGCATCGCTCGAACAGGTGTTGAACGATGAAGAGGTTCGCGTAATCGCCTGTGCCGCAATTCCGTCGGAACGCTGCTCCGTTGGACTGAGAGCGATGGATGCCGGAAAAGACTTTTTCACGGATAAGGCTCCGTTCACTACGCAAGCTCAGCTCGAAAGCGCGAGACAAAAGGTGAAACAAACGGGCAGGAAATATGCCGTTTATTATAGCGAGAGGCTGCATGTGGAAAGCGCCGTTTTTGCGGGGCAATTAATTAAGCAAGGTGCGATCGGACGAGTTCTGCAAGTTATCGGGTTCGGTCCTCATCGGCTGAATGCGCAGACCCGTCCGGATTGGTTTTTCAAAAAAAGCAACTATTGCGGCATTCTAGGGGACATCGGCAGTCATCAAATCGAACAGTTCCTTTATTTCGCCGGTTGCAAGGATGCCAAAATCCTTCACAGCAAGGTAGCGAATTATCATCATAAGCAATATCCGGAGTTCGAGGATTTCGGGGATGCGGCGCTTGTCGGCGATAACGGGGCAACCAACTACTTTCGAGTCGACTGGTTCACGCCGGCCGGCTTAGGCGCATGGGGTGACGGGCGCCTGACCGTTCTCGGGACGGACGGTTATATCGAATTACGCAAATACATTGACGTCGCGCGGGATCCGAACGGCGATCATGTCTATTTGGTCAATCATGAAGGAGAGCATCATTTCGCCGTGCATGGGAAAGTCGGGTTTCCGTTTTTCGGCGAGTTCATTACCGACTGCATGAATCGCACGGAGACCGCAATGACGCAAGAACATGCGTTTAAAGCGGCCGAACTATGTTTGATTGCGCAAGAGACGGCCATTAGAATCGAATAATCCTGGGGAGAGTGCAGAAATTGATCATTTTGACGGGGTTTGCGGATGAAATATCGGACGATCTGGAGAAACAGCTTGACGTAATGGCTTCCGAAGGCATTGCTCATTTGGAGTTAAGAAGCGTATGGGGGAAAAATGTGCTCCAATTAACCGATCAAGAGGCGGCACATATCAAGGAAAGGTTGGAAGACCGCGGATTTAAGGTTTCGTCGATCGGTTCCCCACTTGGCAAGATCGGAATTGCAGATGATTTCGCCGCTCACATGAAGGACGCCGAGAGGGCCGTTCAACTGGCAAAATATTTTGGAGCGCCATATATCCGAATTTTTTCTTTTTTCCTTCCCGAAGGGGAAGCGGCCGAGGGTTACCGCGATCAAGTCATGTTTCGCATGAAGCAGTTCACTCAACTTGCCGAGCAATCGGGCGTTGTCATGCTTCTCGAAAACGAGACGGAAGTCTATGGAGACATTGCCGAGCGGTGCCTCGATATTTTGGAAACGTGCCGATCCTCGCAGTTACAAGCGGCTTTTGACCCTGCTAACTATGTACAGTGCGGCGAAAGCCCCATTTCAAAATCATATCCGCTCGTTGCTCCGTTCGTTTCCTATATTCATGTAAAGGATGCGATAATGGGCAGCGGAAAGGTCGTTCCCGCAGGCGAGGGTGACGGAGAGCTGAGACGATTGTTGTCTATCCTAAAAGAAAAGGAATATGACGGCTTTATGTCCCTTGAGCCGCACCTGGCAAGCACGGGACGATTCGAAGGATTCGGCGGCGAACAATTATTCGCCGCAGCGGCAAAAGCGTTAAAAGAGCTGCTTCGCGAGGCTGATCTGTCATGGATGTAGCTTGGTCCATCCCCACCTCTGTAAACGGAAAGAAGCCCCGGGGGTACCGGGGCTTCTTCAACTGACAGACATGGCGGCCTGTATAGGCCATTGTGGCTGTCATTATTTCATTATGCGATTTTCTCGACCGTAATCCGATCCTCTTTCACATCGACTTGAACACGTTGCACGTCATCTGTCTCCAAAATGAGATCCGTGATGCCGTCCTCCACATATTGCTGGATCACTCGGCGAAGCGGACGCGCTCCGAAGGCCGGATGGTATCCGAGCTCCGCAAGCTTTTTCTTCGCATCGTCTGTGACGGTGACGGTGATGTTTTGTTCCAGCAGGTTGTTCTCGATTTCCTGGAGCATTTTATCCACGATGTTAAGGAGATGGCTTTCGCCCAAAGAGGCGAACGCAATGATGGCGTCGAAACGGTTCAAAAATTCCGGCCGGAAGTAGGAACCGAGCGATTCTACGACCGAGCTTGTTTGAGGCGCCTCGGCGTTGAATCCGACGGTGATTTTCTTGTCCGCGGTGCCGGCGTTGGACGTCATGATGATGACCGTATCTTTGAAGCTTACCGTGCGGCCCTGACTGTCCGTCAGCCGTCCGTCGTCAAGCACTTGCAGGAACATGTTTTGCACGTCCGGATGAGCTTTCTCGATTTCATCCAGCAAAATAATGCTGTAAGGATTGCGGCGAACGCGCTCGGTCAATTGACCGGCTTCTTCGTGTCCGACATATCCCGGAGGCGAGCCGATCAGCTTGGAAACGGAGTGCTTCTCCATATACTCGCTCATATCGAGGCGGATCATCGCATCGGCTTGTCCGAACAGTTCTTCCGCCAGCGATTTGGACAATTCGGTTTTCCCGACGCCGGTAGGTCCGACGAAGAGGAAGGAAGCGATCGGTTTGTTTTTCGGCTTCAGTCCTGCACGGCTGCGGCGGATCGCTTTGGCCACTTTCTCAACGGCTTCGGATTGACCGATGACCTTGGCGCCGAGACGTGCGGCCAAATTTTTCATTTTGGACTGCTCGTCTTGCTGCAGTTTACCTACAGGGATGCCGGTTTTGCGCTCAATGATCTCTTGAATATGTTCCACTCGAACTTCAAGCGTATTGTCGCCGTCTTTGGCATCCAGCTGCTTGAGCAGATCGGCTTCTTCATCGCGAAGCTGTGCGGCTCGCTCGTAATTTTCCTGACGGGACGCCAGCTCTTTCTCCTTCTTGATGCTCTCAAGACGCGCGAGCACTTGTCCGCGGTCACCTTCGGAGGCCAGAAGATTCAGTTTGGCGCCGGCTTCGTCCAGAAGGTCGATCGCTTTATCCGGCAGGAAACGATCCTGGATGTAGCGGTGAGAAAGCGTCACGCATGCTTTGATCGTTTCGTCGGGGTAACGCACTTGATGGTACTCTTCGTACTTCGCGCGAAGCCCTTTGAGGATTTCAACGGCTTCCTCGACCGTAGGCTCGTCCACCGTCACCGGTTGGAACCGGCGTTCCAATGCGGCATCTTTTTCGATCGTGCGGTATTCCTTCAGCGTGGTGGCACCCACGACTTGAAGCTCGCCGCGTGCCAGCGCAGGCTTCAGAATATTCCCCGCATCCATCGAGCCTTCGGCCGAGCCGGCTCCGACGATCAAGTGGATTTCATCAATGAACAAAATAACGTTTTGGCGCTGCTGCAGCTCGGAAATCAACTGCTTCATTTTTTCCTCGAACTGACCGCGAATGCCGGTACCCGCTACCAAAGAAGCGACGTCCAAGGAATATACCTCTTTATTCAGCAGCTTGGCAGGAACTTTGCCCTCTGTGATGCGAAGGGCAAGCCCCTCCGCGATGGCGGTTTTGCCGACACCGGGTTCGCCGATCAGCACAGGGTTATTTTTGTTGCGGCGGTTCAGAATCTCAATAATGCGCTCAATCTCTTCATCCCGGCCGATCACGGCGTCAATCATGCCCGACTTGGCCGCGTCGTTCAGGTTCCGGCCCATTTGATCCAAGATTCCGCCTCTATTGGGCGCTGCTGCGTTTGATGCGTATTGCTCCTGATTTTGAGCCGGCGGCATGAACCCTTTAAAGAAGTCTTCAAAGGAAGGCATGCCGGAGTAAGATCCGATGGCCGACGGAGCGCCGCTGCGCATTTTCGCATAGCATTCTTGGCACAAATACAGCTTGCGCGCTTGCTGATTCACTTGGATGTTAAGAAGAATCGAAGCCTCGTGGTTGTGGCAGTTTTGGCAGTTCATAGGTCTACCCCTTTCGATGGAGTTTCGTATATATGGGATTGAAGGGTGCCATGACGGCCCCTCAGAATGATTGATCAAAATTGACATTGACTTTGACTAACTTTGACTTTAATTATATGCGAGTGGCCGTATTTGTCAAGCATGGGGGAGGGGGGTAAGTGCACACAAAAAAGCACTCCTACTAGGGATGCAGTTACCGCTCCCATTTATACGTCTGCGTTCCAGGAACGCCGAACGGCGGGCGCTATTGTTCAAAAGAATTTTCAAGGAAGGTTGTGATTTGGGTCGTCCACGACACTGTAGTAGTCATCAGCCAACTATCTCGAATGAGAGACGAGGCTGAAGACGTTCCCGTCAATTTATCTGAAGGATTAATCGATACCATAGATCTTCCATACCCCATCGATATTCTTCAGTGTATATACAGTGTCCCCTTCCGATCCAAAAGGTGAATCCTGGTATGTCTCATGAACAGAGACCGCAATCAGCTCTTTTTTTACGGACAGAAATTTAGGATCACTCAATTTCGTAATGATCATTTTGTTCTCTTTATCGGCTGCAAGATCGGTTGATGACACAGTGTCCGTCGTAAAGATCTCCGGGTATTTTTCGCTATTTCGCTCATTGTAATATTTTGCTCGTTGATTGATGACTTTTACAGCTTCAAGTTCCTCCCCATGAAATGCCTTTTCATCCAGAAGAACCGTGCTGATTACTGGTGTGGTTTCTCTATTTGTCGTTGTGGGGCTGCTTGTGGCTACTGACTTGGCCTCGTCGTTCGAGGAGCTCTTACTTGCTTTGGAAGAACAAGCAGCCAAAAGTGTTAGTGCAATAATCGAACTGATTACTA
Organism: Cohnella pontilimi; assembly: GCF_005049045.1. Lineage (GTDB taxonomy): Bacteria > Bacillota > Bacilli > Paenibacillales > Paenibacillaceae > Cohnella > Cohnella pontilimi. Next base: position 379,981 of record NZ_SUPK01000004.1, on the reverse strand, counting down.
GTAACTTTTTCAATGGATCTGCTCCCTTCATGATTAAGACTAAAACAAAACTGCTTGCCTCTGTTTAAACGCCTCCCCCCTCACTATGTTTCGGACGTATCCTAAAATTTATAAAAACTCTACCTCCATTACCACGTTTTTCCTATCTTCAAGTCGGCTAAATATATTTTTCCTAAGTATGACCATAGAAAATACCGCGGCACGTGCAAACTCTGACATCACCCAGGGGGTATGGTGAGAAAGGTGCCACCCATCCCCGCGCCGTAGTCCGATTTTGCCCATCTACTGCCCACCCTCCACCCACCCCCGAGCTGTAGCCCGATTTTGCCCAACTGCACGACACTTTCCAAGTTCCGACACCCAAAAACCACTCTGCAATTCGGCATTTTCCAACTACAGCCAGTGAACGAGTGGGTAGTACCGCTGCAGTTCGTTAAAATCGGACTACACGATTTCTTTTAAAATGACAGACTCGTCGACGAAGCCGTGCAGGCGGACGTATAACACAAAAAACCGCTCTCCCTCGCGGAAGAGCGGTTTTCTCGATGCCGATTACTTCGAAGCTTCGTACAGCTCGTTCACTTTGTTCCAGTTCACGACGTTCCAGAAAGCTGCGATGTAGTCGGGGCGCTTGTTTTGATATTTCAGGTAGTAAGCGTGCTCCCAAACGTCCAGGCCGAGGAGTGGCTTGTCGCCTTCCATCAGCGGGCTGTCCTGGTTCGGAAGGCTGTATACTTTGAGCTTGCCGTCTTTGCCGACTGCGAGCCAAGCCCAGCCGGAGCCGAAACGGGTCGTTGCAGCTGCAGCGAAAGTTTCTTTGAACTTCTCAAAGCCGCCGAGCTCGCTGTCGATCGCTTGTGCCAGCGCGCCGGTCGGAGCGCCGCCGCCGTTCGGGGACAGCGTCTGCCAGAACAGCGAATGGTTCACGTGGCCGCCGCCGTTGTTGCGAACAGCCGTACGGATGCTCTCCGGAACGGAGTTCAGATCGGAGACGAGATCTTCCACGCGCTTGTCGGCCAGCTCAGGAGCGGACTCCAGCGCTTTGTTCAGGTTCGTCACGTACGTGTTGTGGTGACGGCCGTGATGGATTTCCATCGTCATCGCGTCGATGTGCGGTTCCAGTGCGTCCTTCGCGTAAGGCAGTTCGGGCAATTGATGTGCCATGTGCAAAAACCTCCTCAAATTGGTGGACATATGTAGCTCTCAGTTATTATTATCCTTGATTTGAGATAGTAAATCAACGCGGATGTTTGGAAAGTCGAATAGCCGGGTAATTTGTACAATCGGGCAACGGCAACTATTGTTTCCGAATACGTTGTTCTTATACCATTTGTTGAATTCAGGTAAAAAATGCCGAAATCCGGGATTTTCGGTTAATTTTCGGCGTTGTGACGGGGCAATCGGACACAATGAAGCGTTTTCATGAAATTTCCTTTATTTTACCCGAAAAAAATCCAACTTTTTTTTAGAAAAAGGGATACAAAATTACTATTTTTGTCGTAGAATTAAGGATACGTTAACTGGCTGTTAATTCTGTTGCCGGGGAGATCATGCACATGCAGATTCGTTCTTTCCAACTTTCGGACTATCGGTCCGTTACCGAGCTATTGAAAGAATCGTTATCCGAGGAATGCTGCGAGGAGACGATGGGCGCTTTCGCCCGGCAGCTTTCATGGGACAGCGACCTCATTCTGGTGGCGGAGGTGGACGATACGATCGCCGGACTCCTGATCGGAACGATCGACCATTCCAAGGGCTACGTTTACCGCATCGCCATTCATCCGGCTTATCGCCGGCAAGGCCTGGGCAAAGCGCTTGTGGCTTCGATGAACAACAGGTTCCGTCAACGCAAAGTGCTGAAGGTTCTCATCGCGAAGGACAAGCATAATGAAATGCTGCTGCCTTTTTACGAGTCTCTTGGCGTTACGCCCCTCGATTTCGTCCGGCCTGCCCGTCCGTTAGCGATCGTGGCGGGATAAGCAGATAGATAACGATTAGATGAACTCATCTATTTATAACTCATGAAGCATATCCGATGCGCCATTGCTTTTGGCGAATGGATATGCTTTTCTTAATGATAACGGGATGCTCGGGAGGCGCCATGGCACAGAAGGAAACCAATTCATCCATCTATAAATGCTGCACCATCAAAAGCTTCAAGCATAACGGTTCCCTCCACCGGATGTGGCTCGTCAACTGGCAGGTTCCGAAAGAGCGGCTTCATCCCGATCATGCGGCGTTATCGCTCGAGGTATTGCTGAACGAACATACGCTGATCCGCGAAGCGGACGGCAAAGAATGGATCAGCCGCGTGCCGGCGGTGGCGTTTTTTTTCCCGGGCGAATGGTTCAACGTGGTGGCGCTTCTCGAAGAGAAGGGGGGCATTCGCTACTATTGCAACATTGCCTCGCCTCCTTTTCGGTACCATAACGTGCTCACCTACATTGATTACGATTTGGATTTGCTGATGCTGCCGGACGGATCGGTGCATGAATTGGACCGTGACGAATTTAAAAAACATTCCGTGGAATACCGGTACGGCGCCGACGTCATCGAGCAAGCGGATCGGGCGCTGGCAAGGTTGAAAGATCGCATGTCCCGTACGGATATCCCTTTCCGGGATGCTGAGGTTCGCCGATACTATAAAGAATGGAAAGATTCAGTCCGTCCCAAGGAGAGTTGACCCGTATGGATCAAGAGACCGGCGTTTCGCCCGCTCCGCGTCAGAGGAAGAAAGCGGACAAGCCTGCATTAAGCGGATGGAGGAAGGAAGTCTGGGATTGGACTAAGGCGCTTATCGTGGCTTTTGTCGTGGTTTATCTTTTGAAGACGTACGTGTTTCAATTATCCACCGTGCGCCAGCATTCGATGGAACCTACTCTTCATGAGCGCGAGTGGCTGTTTGTCAACAAGATCTCCTACGAATTCAGTCACCCGGGGCGAGGCGACGTGATAGTGCTCCAGGATCCGAGCATGGGGCCGGACCGCAAAGATTACTTGGTGAAAAGGGTAATCGGCGTACCTGGAGACCGCCTGGAAATCCGCAACGGACAGTTGTATATCAACGGAGAGCTCACGATCGAGCGCTATACGGATGTCAAGATCGAAGACGGCGACTACGGACCTGTTCAGGTGAGCGCGGGACACTATTTTGTGATGGGGGACAACCGCCATTCACGCGCAAGCAAAGACAGCCGGGATTTCGATCAGGTGCCGGAAAATAAGATAAAGGGCCGCGCTGAGCTGATTATTTGGCCGATATCGCGATGGGCCAAACTGTAACGGGAAAGAGGGAACGCAGTTGAAAGATGTGACGGTTTACACCGACGGGGCGTGCTCCGGCAATCCCGGACCGGGAGGCTGGGGCGCGGTCTTGCTGTTTGGGGAGCATCGCAAGGATATTTCCGGCGGGGAGAAAATGACGACCAACAACCGGATGGAACTTACAGCGGCGATCGAGGCGCTCGGGCGGCTCAAGGAGCCTTGCCGGGTGAAGCTTCACAGCGATTCCGCGTATTTGGTCAACTGTTTTCGAGAAGGCTGGATGAAAGGCTGGATCCGCAACGGCTGGCGCAACAGCCGCGGTCAGCCCGTCGAGAACCGCGACCTGTGGGAACGATTGAACGAGCTGATGCAGAAGCACGAAGTGGAATTTGTCAAAGTAAAAGGGCACAGCGACAACGAGCTCAACAACTATTGTGATCTGATGGCTCGTCAGGCGATTACGCAATTGAGCAAGGATTGAAAGGAGGACTCCGCATGACCCCGACGGAACGGGACGCCGCTTTCTGGCGGGACTTGAAGGAAGAGATGATCGCCGCGGCTCCCGAACTCGGAATCGACAAAATCGGGGTCGCTTCGGCGGAGCCTTTTACCGAGTTGAAGGAAAGACTGGTTCGCCATCGCGAGCTTGGATATGAATCCGGCTTCGAGGAGCCGGATTTGGACAAACGGACGGAGCCGGCGCTCTTGATGCCGAACGCCCGGTCAATCATTTCGATCGCGGTGGCGTATCCGTCGAAATTGAAAAACGCTCCGGTGTCCGAGCCGGGCAAGCGCCGCGGGATTTTGTCCCGTTCGGCTTGGGGCGTGGATTATCACGATGCGCTTCGGCGCAGGTTGGACCGGTTAGCCGCGTGGCTCACCGAGCGGGTTCCGGAAGTCAGCCTGATGCCGATGGTGGATACCGGCGAACTGGCGGACCGGGCCGTGGCCGAGCGCGCCGGCATCGGCTGGAGCGGCAGCAATTGCGCGATCATCTCCCCGGAGCTGGGTTCGTGGATGTATCTCGGAGAGATGATCACCGATTTGCCGCTGCCGACGGATCAACCGATCGCCGATGGATGCGGCGACTGCACGATCTGTATCGACGCATGTCCGACAGGGGCGCTGGTCGGACCCGGGCAACTGAATGCGCAAAGATGCATTTCGTTCGTGACCCAGACCAAGGGGCTGGTCGACGAGGAGCTTATGCTGAAAATCGGCAACCGGTTGTATGGCTGCGACACCTGCCAAATCGTGTGTCCGGTGAATCGCGGAATCGATATGAGGCACCATACCGAGCTTCTGCCGGATCCGGAAGTGGCCAAGCCGCTTCTGCGGCCGCTGCTCGCGATGGGCAACCGCGAGTTCCGCGACAAATTCGGCGCCAGCGCCGCCGCATGGCGCGGACGCAAACCGATCCAGCGCAACGCGCTGATCGGGCTCGGCAATTTCCGCGACGCGGAGTCGGTGCCGGATGTCGCGCGCGTATTGCGCGAGGATCCGCGCCCGGAGCTGCGCGCCACGGCGGCGTGGGCGCTCGGCCGCATTGGCGGACAAGCGGCCGTCGATGCGTTGGCCGCCGCACTCACGGCTGAGCAGGACGACACCGTGCGCGATGCCGCTCAGCGGGCGCTGGCTAAGATCGAGCCGGTATCCGCGCCTTAATGGCGTCTCGCTGACCGCTGCGATGCGCGCTGTTGCACCCCCTCGGTTATTATCGAACACCCGTGTTCCCATTTTGTCATACCCAGGTTATCCCCTTGACTCAGAATATTGACGGGCCATAGGGTGGTGCGGGAGTCCAGTAATCGAGCAAAATTTAGTGACTCTCGGAGCCGATAAATTGGCGGTGCATGGTAAACTTGCAGGCTAGTGAAACTTGATAGCGTCACAACCTCCTGAGTCGACGGGATAACATGGGTTTTCTAGGTACCTGGGAGTCCCGCTGTAACCTCCTGAGCCAACGGAATAACCCGGGCAGGAACCCGCACGCAGCAGCACCCACTTGCCATCTGAGCCAACGGGATAAACCGCCGGGAATCCGCGCGCGTTTTCTGTTTTTCTACTGTCGAATTATAGCGATTTATTATAGAATAGAAGAAATCCTGCATGTACAGGGATCGGGAGAGAGAGATTTACGATGAGAATCGTCGATATCGAAGCCGTGGAATCGGGTCAAACACTCGGCAAAACGATTTTTTCCGCGAACGGGACGGTGCTGCTCTCCGCGGGGGTGCAGCTGACCGTTTTCATGATCAGCACCTTGAAGCGGCTCGGCGTCTCGACGATTTACATAGACGACCCGCAATTCCGGGATATTACCCCGGAGGAAGTATTGTCCGACGAGACGAAGCGGGCGGTCATCAACCAAATGTCCGAGACGTTCGAAGCATTACGCTCCGGGAAAGATTTCAGTTCTAAGGCCATCGGCCAAACAATCGATCAACTGATGGACGATGTCATGCGCAATTCCAGCGTCATGATCCAGCTGGCGGATATTCGCACCGCGGACAACGCCAAGTTCGTGCACGCGATGAACGTATGTACAGTCGCCACCATGTTAGGCCTTGAAATGGGACTAAATATGCTACAGCTGAAGGACCTCAGCATCGGCGCGCTGCTGCACGATATCGGCAAGCTGAATGCGCCCGAGGTGCAGGAAGGCCGGATGCACCATGCTTGGCGCGGATTCGACCTGCTCAAAAATAAACGCGAATACAGCCTATTGATCGCCCATGTTGCGTTTCAGCACCACGAAGCGATGGATGGTACCGGCCTTCCAAGGGGAATAACCGGAGACGAGATTCACCCGTATGCCAAAATCGTCGCCGTCGCCAATACGTTCGATAATTTGCTGTATCCGGAAGCCGGCGTCGAACGTTCCTTATTGCCGCATGAAGCCTGCGAGCAGTTGAACGCCATGTCCGGCACGATATTGGACCATGAAGTGCTGACGCATTTTATGAGAATCGTGTCGATCTACCCGAACGGGATTTCCGTCCGCCTGTCCAACAAAAAAATCGGCGTTGTCGTCGGCCAGCACCGCGGTCTGCCCGGCAGGCCGATCGTTCGCCTTCTCGACCGGGAAGATGAAAACAACGTACAAGCCCGGGAGATCGATCTCGCGCAGCACACCACCATTTTTATTGAAGCCGTTTTGAGCTGAACAACCGCATCTAAAGCCCGCTTACCGGGCGTTTGCACGCTGGCGGAGGCCATGCTATCATGAATGCACAACCTTGCGATCTCGCGTCTTGGGAGGCAAGGTTTTATTATGACGTAACAGGAGGGACCATCATGGTCTGGGATATTGTTATACCCATCGTAACGCTTATCGTAGGTGTCATCATCGGCTTTGCCGTCGGAGTATTTTATTTGCGCAATCAGTTGACCAAAATGCAAAGCGACCCGGATGCGCTCCAGCAAATGGCCAAGAAGATGGGCTACAACATGAACAAGCAGCAGATGCAGCGAGCGCAGCAAATGATGAAGAATCAAAACTTCAATCAAAAGTCCAAACCCCGGAAGAAATAATCGGGCGCAGCGTTAGGCCGCGCTCCGGTGCTGCAACGGGAGCCGGCATGGGAGGATTATTGTGGCGGGAATGAAAGATTACGTCAACGGACAGGTGGAAGCGAACCGGGAGCGTATCGAGCATCATATCCGGGAAATTTTGAAGTTGATCGGGGAAGACGTCGAGCGGGAAGGATTGCTCGAGACGCCGGCGCGCGTGACCCGGATGTACGAAGAAATTTTCGCCGGTTATTCGGTGGATCCGCGTTCCGTGCTCGGTGTCACTTTTGACGAACGGCATGAAGAACTGGTCATCGTGAAGGATATCGTCTACTACAGCCAGTGCGAACATCATATGGCACCGTTTTTCGGCAAAGCGCATATCGGATATATCCCTAGCGGCAAAATTGCCGGTCTGAGCAAGCTCGCCCGTCTGGTGGAAGCTGTGACGCGGAGACTGCAGGTGCAGGAGCGGATCACTTCGCAGATCGCCGATATTATGGAGGAAGTTTTGCAGCCTCATGGCGTGATGGTGGTTGTCGATGGTGAGCACCTGTGCATGTGCTCGAGAGGAGTTAAGAAACCGGGCAGCAAAACGGTCACTTCCGCGGTCCGGGGTGAATTCCGCACCAGCGCCGCGCTCCGCTCGGAATTTTTGTCTCTCATCAAGGATTGAAACATGGAAGCTCGCCTGCTGACAGGCGGGCTTTCTCATTTTATTCGCCAAAACACCATAAAAAGTAAGCCAAAATGGTCGTGACGGACTTCACCGCTTGTCCGATATGATAGTGTTGGTGTGTCAGACTCGAGCAGACGGAGGAAGGATCCCATGAACCCAACGGATAAAGTTAGAATCGGCCTCATTGGTGCAGGAAATATCGGCAACGTTCATCTCCAGGAGTTCGGCAAGCTGGGCAGCGAGTGTCAATTTACGGTGATTACCGACGTCTACCGTCCTTTGGCGGAGCAGCGTGCCCAGCAATACGGCATCCCGGTCGTACTCGATACGCCGGAAGAAGTCTTTCTGCGGGAAGATGTTGACGCGGTCATCATCGGGGTTCCCAACGCTTTTCACGCGCCGCTGACGATCGCGGCTTTGGAGCACGGCAAGCATGTGCTGGTCGAGAAGCCGATGGGGCTCAACTCGGAAGCCGCGAAAGACATCGTCCGTGCTCAGCAGCGCACGGGCAAAACCGTGATGGTCGCTCACCAGATGCGCTGGGAGTGGCTGCCTCTTCAGATGAAGGCGCAGATCGACCGCGGCGAAATGGGCCGGATTTACACCGCCAAAACCGGCTGGTTCCGGCGCAAAGGCATCCCGGGCTGGGGCACCTGGTTTACGCGGCATGAGCAAGCCGGCGGCGGACCGCTGATCGACATCGGGGTGCACATGCTGGATTTGGCTTTCTTCCTTATGGGTGAGCCGAAACCGGTCTCGGTCTATGGAGCGGCTTACGCCGAATTTGGCCCGAAGCGGAAGGGCATCGGCACGTGGGGCAAGCCGGATTGGAACGGCGTTTATGATGTGGAAGATTTGGCGACGGCCATTATCAAAATGGAAGACGGCAGCTCGCTCACCCTCGAAGTGAGCTGGGCGGTCCATATGGACACCGACAATGAACCGTTCCTGCACTTGATGGGCAGCGAAGGCGGTGTGGCGCTTCGCGGGCTGCAGGGCAAGTTCCTGACGGAACGGTTCGACCAGGCGATGGAGGTTCCGCTGCTCACGCCGGCGGACGATGAAGGCGCGCGGGTACGTTTGAGCCGCCATTTCCTCGAATGCGTGCGGGACGGCAAGCAGCCGACCACATCGGCGGACACCGGTCTGCGCAGCAATCTGATCATCGACGCGATTTACGAATCTTCCCGTACCGGCGGAGAAGTGAAGCTGGACTGGAGTTTGTGAGGCATAGCAGAGGGCTGACGAGAATTTCTCGCCAGCCCTCTTCCTTTCAATACGGCGGCCACTGCAGCGTTCGCGCTTTGGTGTAACGATCAGCCACGTAGGGCCAGTTGACCACGTTCCACCAGTCCTTCACATACGATGCCCGGTCGTTTTGGTGCTTCAAGTAATAAGCGTGTTCCCACACATCGAGCGGAAGAAGCGGCACAACGTCCCATTGCGACAAGTTCTGATGCCTCTCCGCCGTCAAGATTTCCAACCGGTGGCTGCGGGGACTCCACACCAGAATCGCCCAGCCGTTGCCTTCCACCTTCGTCGCAGCCTCCGTAAAATGCTTCTTGAATGCATCGAAGCCGCCGAAGCTCCGGTCGATCTCTCCCGCCAGTGCTCCGGACGGTTTCCCTCCGCCTCTGGGAGACATGGCATCCCAAAAAATCGTATGCAAATAATGCCCCGCCCCGTTAAAAGCCAGCTCACGTTCCCAGTGCCTGACCAGGTCAAAATGGCCGGTGCGGCGCGCTTCTTCCAGCTTTTTCTCCGCATTGTTCAATCCGTCGACATACGATTGATGATGCTTGTCGTGGTGAAGCCTCATCGTTTTCTCATCGATACACGGTTCAAGCGCATTGTAACGGTAAGGCAGAGGAGGCAGCTTGTGTCCGCCGATCGGCACGGACTGTCTCGATTCGCCTCCTTCCATACCGGCTAGAGGATCGGACCAAGTGCCTTCCGGACGCAGCGGAACGTCCGCAGGCTCGGGACCGCCGTAAGATTCTGGGGAATCGCTGCCGGTTTCCTCGAGGCTGGACACCGTCACCCCTTCAGTAAGCCACGGCGACTGCCCTGTTCTCGTAAGCTCCTCCATCGCGCCGAGAAAATATTCCGATTGCCGGCGAATCGGCGCCAATACGGCCGCAGCGACCGGCGACCGGCGACACGCCGCGCTTCGCTCTTGCAGCGCCAGCAGCTGCCGGACGAATTCGCGCGATTGCACCACCGACTGCTCCAGCAGCACCGGCAGGTAAAGCTGCCATTCGGGTGGCAGCGCTTCTCCCTGGCCGGCAAGACCGGCCCGTATGGCCGCCTGGGCTTGCTCCCTTGTTTTCGCAAATACATGGTGCCAGTCCAGCATCAAATTCCGATATGGAGATTCCAGCTCGGGCAAGATCTCCCGAATGGCCTCCGTGTGCTGCATCTCCCGCATTTTCCAGATCGCAATCTCTTCCAATAATCGAAGCGGCATTTTCGATCCGTATACCGCCAACATGCCAAAAAACACCCCTCTCCCGCATCCGTCAGGTTCGCTTCGTACCCAACGTATGCGCGGAAGGGATGTTTTCATGTCAACAGGATTAGACCGACACCACGGAGGATTTCACGTACTTGGCGAACCAGGCGGCTTGCACTTCTCCGAGGAAAGCATCGATACGGGCGTTATATTCTTTGGTACGGGTGCGGTAAATCATTTCGTGTATCGCGCCTTTCACGATCCAAAGCCCCGAGTTCGGATTTTTCTGTGCGTGGGCCACATTTTCAGACAGATAGGCCGGGGCCTTGTTGTCCGCCGTACCATGAATCAGAAGAATCGGAAAATCGAAAGAAGTGTGCTGCGCGGCAGCGGCCGGAATCTGATCCAGTGACGTTCCTCCGACGATCGGCAAAAACCAGCGAATCATTTGCATCGAAATATATTTCGGGAGTTTCAACTTGCTCTGTTCGAGGTTAAAGTATAGTGTATCTTCGTTTGGCAGAAATGTGCTGTCCAAAATCATGCCGTCCACCGGGGCTTGGTGCAAAGCCGCCTGAAGCGCGGTACCGGCACCCATGGAGAAGCCCCAGACGATCAGCTGGTCAGAGCCTTGCTGTTTGGCGAACTGGATAGCTCCGAGAAGCTGCTGCGATTCCAGCCGTCCGCCCGTCGCGGGCATCGGATGACGGTGATTCGCAAACCCGTAGTCGAACATGAGCACGTTGTACCCTTTTTGATGGAGCATGTCCGCCAGGTCGTACATCGGCACCCAGCTTTCCTCGCGATTCGCGCCATACCCGTGGCTCAGAACGACCGACTGCCCGCTTTCAGCCGGAATCCACCAGCCGCTCAAGATAGAACGGCCGTCCGCGCTGGGGAATGTCACGTCCGAGTAGGCCAGATTTTTGGCAGCCATCGGGTTGGAGGCCAATGCGGCGACATCCGGATGCGAGAGTTTCCAGGCAATATAAGCGTGCAAAACGCAAAAAGCAAGAATGAGTGCCGATGCGGCAATTAATAGAATCGATAATAGAATGCGGCCGATGCGACGAACGACAACCGGTTCCGCTATTTCCGGCGTGCCGGGAAAGGCTGCGGAACCTTCGAGCGACAGGGGAGCTTGCAACGTCGTCATGTGATCGCCTCTTGTTTGTAAGCGTTTTAAAAGCTTGGTGTGTACCTATCGTAGATGCTAGCGGCGATAGCGTCAATGAGGCGCGGCGATTTGTAAGCGTCATGTAATCAAACTGTAATGCTAGGCCTCCTGCGTTTACTCTCGTTGCATGTTGAGTTATACTGAGTATAACGAGGTTTCATACAATGAAACGAGGGACAAGCCCGATGGATGAAGAAAAACGAACCGTCCGCGCGGTGGAACGAGCGTTGGACGTTTTGCTTTGTTTTACCGGAAAAAGCGAGTGGGGACTGTCGGAAATCGCGGGCAAAGTCGGACTTCATAAAAGCACGGTGCACCGCTTGCTGGCGACGCTGGAAAACCGCGGCTTCGTGATCCGGGACGAGGGGACGGAGAAATACCGGCTCGGATTTCGGATATTGGAGCTTAGCTCGAACCAATCTCGGCCCGACGATCCGTCGATCGTGCTGCTACCGGAGATGGAGAGGCTGCGTAATGAGCTGGGCGAGACGGTGAGCCTGTATGTGCGCGACCGCACGGAAAGGGTGCGCATTCAAGCCGTGCAAAGCGAGCAGCCGATCCGCCGGGTTGCGCCTGTTGGCGCGAGATTGCCTTTGTCGGTCGGCGCATCTAGCAAAGTGCTGCTCGCCTTCGCGGATCCCGCGGTGCGGGCCGAAGCGATGGCGGATCCCGCTTGGCCGCAGGCGCTGGATAAAGCGGCCTATACCCGGCAGCTCGAAGACATCGTCGCGCGCGGTTACGCGACCAGCTTCGAGGAGCGCGAACCCGGCGCAGCCGCCGTGGCGGCGCCCATCGTGAACCGCTCCGGCAAGCAGGTGGCCGCGCTCGCGGTGTCCGGCCCGTCTAACCGGATGGCGCCCGAAGTGATGCACCGGCAAGCGCCGGCCATCGTGGAAGCCGCCAAGCGCATGGGTGCGCTGTTGGGGTGACCGCTGCTGTACTGTGGTCTCTCGTGTGAGCTGCAATTGCATTTCACGAAATTGCAGAGGTAATGAGAGGCTTGCAGTGATCCGTAACGTCATTTTGCCAAATTACAGCGGACTTTCCGGGACGGAAGGACCTGAAAAGGCTCTTCAATTTGGCAAAATACAATTGCGGCGTCAGCCGAAGTGGAGTTTGTCTCTGCAATTCGGCGAAATAGCGTTACAGAATCTCCTATCAAATTTAAAGAAGCCGTCCCAGCGGCTTCTTTTTTTTATGTCTATCGACCTAACTGCGAACCTCAACTCGCGAACTACAAAATCTTACAAAAATCTCGGAAATATGCTTTAAGTCCCGACAAAATCTGCTAAAATCGGGACTATGTATTCCAGATTCTTCTTGTATAGTTCAATACTAACAACCGAAAAAGGCAAACCCATCGAGAGATGGGGACGCAAAGTCATGGGTCCTTTGCCGGATCGCCAGACCGCCGAAGTGTGACGATCCGCTGGAAATTGCAAGCAGCCGGGCGCTTCAGGCGCTGCGGCTGTTTTGCTTTTTTCGACATCAAAAACAGGGGTGCTTAAAGAGATGAGAGGATCGCTTTGGTTTCGCAGTTTGGCCGCAACATTAATTCTTAGTTTGTTCATGGGGTTGGCTCCCGTTGCCGTATGGACAGCAGCGGCGGAACAGCTCTCCGGCGCGTTGGCTGCGCTCAAAGCATCGGGCGCAGACCAGGAACCTTGGACAGATGGACCGGACAAGACGGAGGCTCCGCAGTTTTTCACATTCGACGGAGACCGGGTGCTCGCAGAGCGGCCCACGGACTTGGGAGCGGATCGAGGCGGATCAGGCGGTTCCTATCTGAAGATGAACGATTCGCCTGATTTCTTCAACGCGAAATCGACCAAAGTAACTCTCAGTTGGAACGACAAATTACAAGACTGGATCAACTCACAGGAAGGAACGCCATTAAACGCTCCGTCGGGCTATAAGGTTACCGTGAAAATGAAAGAGATTCGCGGGAAAAACAATACCTATACTTTGCTGAGCGGCAAAACTGACATCTATGGGAAAAACACTTTTGATTGGGACGGTAAATTTTCGGAAGTTAACGCTCCGGAAGGCTTTTACTATTGGAAGTTGACGGCCGAACCGGTGTCGGTTGAATTTGAACTTCCGGCCAAAACCGGTGCTAAGCCGGAAAAGGTGACCTTAACGGCTCCAGGGTACAGCGAAGAATTTCAAATACTGTTGGTGGACCGTACAGTGCCTGAGTTGGTCGGCATTCACCCGCTAGGTGAGGGCAAGCTTGCGGTAGAATCGCGCGACGAGATCGGCGGTTTGAAAAAAGTGACGGCCCTAGGCGCCTCCCAAACCTCCAGCCCGGATTGGGACAATCCGCCGCTCCACGACGCTTTATCGATAAAACCGGGTAACGCCGAGGCGTTAAAGGTGACGTTGGAAGACGTGGCCGGCAATATTACAGAAGAGACGCTGCCGCTTCATCCTTATTTGCCGGGTGGCGGTTTCGAGGACTATGTGCCCAATGCGCTGGCCAAAGTGGCGGATCAGAATGTACGCGTCAACCTTCTCACCGGGGGAGGCATTCAGAAGTTCGACGGGTTCATTCAGGAAGGGCCTGGCGTCGACTTTGATTTGTTTTTAACGTACAACCATCAGAACCGCATCAAAGGCCCTATCGGTTACGGCTGGAGCCTTAGCTTGGACTCCCGCATCACCGAGTGGGATGAGAACAACGCCACCTGGGTCGGTTTTGACGGCACGGAGTACTGGTTCAAATTGACGCCCGACGGCTATGAGACCTATGCGAACGGACAAAAGCAGCATTTCCCGAAATTGACGAGGGCTCCTTCGACGGACAAAGATCCGAATGCCTTTATTCTCGAGTGGGCAGGTCAGGAATACTACCGTTTCCATGAAGACGGCCGTTTTTGGCTGATTCAGGATCGCGGCATCAATGAAGTGATGTTTTATTGGGCTCAGTGGACCACCTATTACGGCACGTTGGATTATCGAATCCGGAAAGTGAACGATTCGAACAATCACGAAGTGACGTTTACCTATGATCCCGATGGAGATATGACTTCCACCATTATTCGGGAAATAGACGGCATTAGCGGGAAACCGGATGGACCGGCCAGAAGTTTCTATTTTATGTATAACCCCAAGGGGGATTTCGTCGGATTCAAGACTCCGTCCCTGAAATTGACCCGATTTGTATATGACGATCTGCATCGTATTACCAAAGTGATCGACAACGGCAATAATGATCCGAAAGTATCCGGCGAAATACCGGGATCGGTCATCACCAATTGGACCTACGATGCGCAAAATCGTGTAAAAAAGATCGGCGCAACACGTAAGCAGGATGGGGAAGAGGAGTTTGTCGACGTTCAGTACGGCTCGAGCGAGGCGACGATCGCACAACCGCTGGGTTCCTATACGTTGAAGTGGAATGACGCCTACCGGCCGACCGAACATCTGCAAAAAGTGCAGACGGCGGACGGAGAAGCCACAGCGAAGACGTCGTTCGGTTACAGCGGGAACAATCTAGTGAAAGTGACGGATCCGTTGGGCAGAAGCTACCGGTACCGGTACGACGATAAAGATCTGGTGGTCGCCGAACAAAGTCCGTCAGGCCGCATTTTGCATTATACCTACGACCAGCTCAACGATCTGACGCATGAGACAGGACCATTGGGATACGACATAAGCTATTCGTATGTGAAGAGTAACGTGCACCGGACGATATTGGCCAAAACGACCACGCAGCAAGTCGTTGATCCGACAGGCAGCAAAGGCGAGCCCATTGTAACCAAGGAAGAATTTAACGACAAAGAGCTTCTGGTGAAGCGTACGGACGGTAACGGCAACGTATTTGAATATCAGTATGATGAGAATTGGTTTGTGACCGGCGACGGGACACGTACATCCTATGTGAACGATCGAATCGGCAACCAAACGCAAATCATCACGGACGCGGGAACACCGGATGAGGCGGTGACGAAGCAAGAGTTTAATAATGTCGGCTGGCTGATTCACCGTGAAAATCCCGAAGGCGTAGTTGAAGATTTTGAATACGATCCTTGGGGACGGGTCACGAAGCACACGCAGAAGGACCCGAGCGATGCGGCCAAACAGATCGTACGGACTTACGTTTACGATGACGGAGGCAATCTCGTCGAGCAGTCCGACGGTTTGATCAAGTCGACCTACACCTACGACGGTATGGGGAACATGCTGTCAAGCAAAACGGTGCCACTTGAGGCGGGAACCGAAGGCACGATCGAGGAAACGTACGTTTACGACGCACGCGGGCTGCTTATGAAAAAAACGGATTCCCGCGGAGAAACGACAGAGACATTTTATAACGATGCCGGGCAGCCGGTTCGCACGGTTGTGTCGCCGGGCGATTATACGACCACAATCGAGTATGACAGCGCCGGTCGTCGGTCGGTAGTTAATGCCCCGGACGGCGGACGCACGGATTATACGTATGACCTGTGGGATCGCGTGGTAGAAGAGCGGCAACTCGTCCGCGCTAACGATCCGGGGAACCTTCCGGTAACGCTTGGCAGCATACCGTCTTATTTGTCGATCACGCTAATGCAATACGACAGTACAGGAAGATTGATAGAAGAGAAAAATCCGGACGGCTCTTGGACTCGGTATGCTTATGACGGCAACGGAAACGTGACGGATGAGTCTGCCGGCGGTCCGGCGCCGGAATGGAACGGCGTTTCTTTGGTGTCCGCATCGGTGCGATCGTTGACCGCCGCCAGAGAGCAGCCGCTTATCACTCGAAGCTATGCATTCGATGAGTTCAATCGTTTGATAAGCGAGACGGACGGCAATGGGTATACGACCACTTACAAATATGACGGACGTTCGGTTGAAACCTCGGTTCCGGCATGGGATGAGTATGGCAATCCGGTCATGTATGAGCACAAGGAATTTTACAACCCGGCCGGTCAGGTGATTCGAACCGTCTCCGAGTCGGGCTCCGTCACCGAGACGAAGTACGACGCTTTCGGACATGTGACGTTGTTCGTCAATGAAGAAGGCCAGCAAGTTCATACGAAAAGCGATGTGTACGGACGAGTCACCGAACGGGTAGAAACGGTCAATTCTTCCGGCCTGACCCAGACGATCCGCTATGCGAGCGACGCTTGGGGTCACTTGCGCGAAGAGCTCCGGGAACTGAAGGACGGCTGGGCTGTCTCCGGCTACCGCTATTCTCCTGAAGGAGACTTGCTGCAATCTACGGATCCAGCGGGAATGATGACCGCTTATACTTACGATGAGCACGGACGCACTAAGCAATTGATCGAAACCGATACCACAACCGGTTCCAGTCGCATCACCCAATATGGTTACGATGCCATGGGACGGCAAACTTCGGTCACGCATCCAGATGGCAGCAAAGAATACTCTGTGTTCAACACGCGTGGTGACCAAGTCGTAGGCATCGACGGACTGAACAACGCGATGGAGTATCGTTTTGATGCAACCGGCCAGATGACGCAAGAGATCCGTTATAAAGAAGGAGCGGCAATCCTAGATCCTTCTCAAGCGGCTGCCAAAACGACTTATGTCTACGACGCCTTGGGAAGAATCGTTGTCGCGCAAGATCCGAACGGCAATGTGGTGAAATCCGATTATGATCGGGAAAGCCGGCTGCTGTCGGAGACGCATTTTGAGTCTCCTGATATGTCCGGCGAACAGATCGTCAATACGTACGCATACGATCCGAGGGGCCTTATGGTGGCATCCACCGACGGCAACGGTCATGGGACGCGATTCGCTTACAACGCCAATGGTCAACAAACACTGTCCGTCGATCCTTCCGGACATTGGATCAAGTACGAGTACAGTCCTGCCGGTTTCATGACTGCTGAGCGCCGCCCGCTCGGACGCGACACGGAATGGGTCTATGATTACCGCGGCAATGTGGTACAGGAAAAAGACCCGCTCGGTAACGTTACTCGCTACGAGCTGGACGTAGATGGCCGCACCTCCACGGAATATAACAAATTAGGTCAATCTACGCACTATACGTACGATCCGGCCGGTCGAATGACAACCAAAGCTACGCCGAGCGAGGGAACTTACTCCTACCACTACGACGCTGCCGGCAACAAACGCGAGGAACAGCGGCCGGTTTACGGCGCTACCTATTTCGATTACGATTCCCGTGACAACCTGACAGCAGTTACGGAGCCGCAGGCGAAAACCGAGTATACTTATGACGCCGTGCAGAACCGTACGAGCCAAAAAGACGGCAACTCGCAGCCGACTACTTACAAATACGACGAAGCCAGCCAGCGCGTCAAGAAAGTGGTCACCCGTTCGGAATCCGGGCAGGACGAGTTCCAATACACGTACGACCCGAACGGCAATCTGCTGTCGGAAACGAAGCCAGGCGGACTGACCACGACGTATACGTATGATTTTATGAACCGTAAAACGCTCGAGGCCTACAGCGACGGGACTTCCATTGCCTACACCTACGACAAGGCAGGCAATGTTCTCACCCGTACGAGCGCAGAAGGAACGATCACGTACACCTATTACGATAACAACCAGTTGCAAAAAGCGGTGTATGCAAACGGCGACGTTGTGGAGTACGAGTACAACGCCAACGGGGAGAAAGCCGCAGAAATCACCAACGGCAAACGTACCGAGATCGATCTCGACGCGGCGGGCCGCCCGACCAGCTATACTGACTCGGCAGGTTTTGTCTATGGGTACTCGTACGATGCGGATGGTTATGTGACCTCGGTTAAATATCCGAACGGCACCGTAACGTCCATCGATTACAAGCCGGGTCATTTGGTGGGCACGCAAAAAACGACCGCTGCCGATCTGCAGCTGCATGCCAGCACATATAACTACAATGCGCGTGATTTCATTACCGATGTGCAGGATCATGAGGACAAGTCGGCGTATCAATATAACAACCGGGAACAGCTGAGCCGCATTGAGACGCCGGAAGGCGACGTCATGCTCTACGAGTATGACGGTGCAGGCAACCGCACTGTACGGAAAACGATTATCCAAGGAACGAAAGAAGACAAGCACAAGGTGATTACGACCGAGGAGCTTTTGGAACTCGTTTTGGGCTCATCCGGCATGAAGCCCAATCCATCCAATCCTTCCGAACCGTCGGATCCCAGCTCCGACATTCCGGATCCTTGCAAGTCCAACAACGGCAACGCTTATGGGCATGACAAGGATAAGGGTAACAACGGAAACGGTAATGGTAACGGAAACGGCAACGGCAATGGTAAAGGGAACGGCAATGGCAATGGTAACGGTAAAAATGCAGTAACAGACAGTTTCGTAAAAGTCGCCTCCCTAACCATGGACTTCATCGCCAAAAATGATAACGGCAACGGCAATAGTAACGGCAACGGAAATGGCAATGGGAACGGCAATGGAAATGGAAATGGCAACGCTTATGGGCATGACAAGGATAAGGGCGACAAAGGAAACGGAAACGGCAACGGAAATGGTAATGGTAACGGTAATGGGAATAACAATGGCAATGGCAACGGCAACGGCAACGGAGGCGATTGCTCTAAAGACTGGATGAAGGCGCTGGAGGAGGGCAACGGCAAAAAGCTGGGCCTGTGGAAAAAGCTACGCCAGAAGTATGGTGGAGATTCTGAAGATAGCACCGATGCTTCAACTTCGATTGACGCGATGTTCGAGACAGGAAAAATCGAGCACATCCTGGCTGCCATCGACAACATCGTTAATGGGGAAGTGAACCTGCCGCCGGGCGACAAAACGAAACTTTTCGAACGGATCCGCCAGGTCGGCAAAGGATATACCGTCATCGGAACGAACTATACTTATAACTCTCGTAACCAGCTTGTGCATCGCGAAAATCTCATTCGTTACGAGGACTACGACTACAAGTACGACGATGCCGGCAACCTGCTCACTGACGGACGCAGCAAGTTCGAGTGGAATGCCCGCGGGCAGCTGACTAAAGTCACTTTCCCGGACGGTTTCGGCGAGAAGTACACCTACGACACGCTCGGCCGCCGCGTCACCAAGACACGGTTTAATCACAATGGAAACGGGCAGCAGACAACGACTTACCGTTACAAAGGCGACACTTGGGTTCTTACCGAAGAAGTCGTAGACGGAGACGGCGAATCCAACAAAACGTACACCTACGACGCTAACGATCGCCCGCTGTCGATTACTTTCAAAGGACAAACCTTCTGGTACGTCTACAATGGCCACGGCGACGTCATGGCGCTCACAGACAAAGACGGCAAAGTCGCAGCCCGCTATGAGTATGACGCTTGGGGACTTGTCACCGGCATGTACAACCGTTACGGCGAAAAAGTCCGCGAAAGCATCGGCTTTATCGGCGACCTCGGCACCGGCAACGGCAGCCCAGGTTCTGTTCAAGGCCCTGAAGACGACAGCGGCAACACCGTGCCGGACTATCATCCGGGTAATGGCAATGGCAATAGTAAGGTTAAGGGTAACGGTAACGGGAAGAAGAGCAAAAATAATACAGGCGATACGTCGTCCGTTACAACACAAGCTGACTCATCAACCGAAGACGTGACGGCATCGCTGGACGCGATTATCGCTGACGACACCGAGCCGAGCGAGGACATCACCACGGATCTAGTGAAAGAAAACCCAATCCGCTACGCCGGCTATTACTGGGATCGCAAGACACAATATTACTATCTGCAAGCACGCTACTACGACCCGCGTCCTTCTCGGTTTATCTCTGAGGATACGTATGAGGGTGAAATTGAGAATCCGCAGAGTTTGAATTTGTATACTTACGTTTCTAACAATCCGACATATTATACTGATCAATCCGGCCATGAAGCATCACCGAATTTTGATAAATATTTAGAAGAATTCAAAAGAGAAGGCTTAAAAGTTATTGAAGGCGGTAAAAAGGGAGCAACGCAGGGAGCGAAAAAAGGCAAGAACTTATTATTAACTTTTGCCGGTGCAGTTGTTGGGGCGCTTTTTGAACCAACCATTGCAGGAGAAAGCCAAGAGATGATTGATAGGGCAAAAGAAAGAGCAAGTGCTGGTGAAGTGCCTATTCCCTTTTTGAATAATGATCAAACAAGAAACCAAGGGTATCTTTTCCTTTATCATGGAACCAGCAGAGCAAGTTCCGCGAATATCTTTAAGAAAGGTATTGATCTAAGTAAGCAGAATACGAAAACAGATTTTGGCAAAGGATTTTATGTTACTAAAAATATTAAGCAAGCGGCTCGATGGGCGGGTCCGAATGGAGCGATTGTTGTATTTAAAGTAAAGCCATCGGAGCTATACACTGTGTTTAAAGGGAGAGTTTTCCTATGGGCAGGCAAGTCGTGGGAAACCTTTGTAAAAGGCAATCGTAATGGTACAGTTAAAATGCATTCTTATGATTATGTAGAAGGTCCGATGCTGGGGAATTTAGGTTGGCTTAAAGGACAAGGCTCTCCAAAACCATGGGGGCATCAAATTAGTATCCACACACCTAGAATGGCGGGTTGGCTATTTAGACACATTGTTCCGGCTATATTGATGCCACAACCATTCTTATAACAGGAGGTATTAGCGTGAATCGGTTTTCAATGAAGTTAGATTCAGATGGTGAAGAATTTTTTGCTCGTGTGGTTGATAAGTTAATCGAATTGTTTGAAATCACGAAAGAAGAGGCTGTAGGTAGAATTAATCGTTACTGGGGAAAAACTGACTTCACAGGAGAGGAATATCTAACAATTTCTCATGGTGGAGAAGAGTATTGGGCAAAAACATTGTATTACGGAAAGGACTCTGAATGGTGGATAAGGGAGGGGGAGAATATAGACCCAACACCCTATCCATGAGATACAAAGCAGAGATTTACCACATGCGAGTGTAACAACTCCATGTGGTTTTTCTTTAATTATTAATTGGTATTTTGTCGATGCAGTGAAAATTGTGGAAAAAACCTGTTGACATACTACGTATGCCAAGTGTATGCCAGCCGCTCACTTGAGTGGTTACTAATGGGCTGAATCTGTGCGGAAAGTGTCTTGGTAGACGTATTTGCCAAGATGATAGGGATTGAACTCATTAGTGATTATTCAAATCGGGAGAATAAGAAAGGGAGAGCAGAATGATTGAGCCGCAAAAGCTGATTTATGTAGGCGTTGACCTGCGTAAAGAGCATCATACCGCAGTCATCATCGACTGCTGGAACATTAAGCTAAGGGAAATCAAGTTTGACAATAAGCCGTCAGCCTTCCCTCAGCTCATCAAAGAAGTTAAGAAGCACGTTAAGCGTAAACTCACGCCTGTTTTTGGATTAGAAGATGTCGGGGGTTATGGCAGAGCGTTAGCGGTCTATCTTACCGAGAATAAGTTTTGGACGAAAGAAGTTAATCCGAAACTTTCTAATACGAGACGGAAAAGCCATGTAACCGTTCAAAAATCGGATAGCTGGGATGCTGAATGTGTCGCCAGAGTTCTAAAGGACGAACTAAACAACTTGCCAGATACCAAACCGATTGACCTTTTCTACGCAATCGGGCAGTTAGCAACTCAAAGAAAGAGTATGGCAAACCTCTTATCAGGAATGGGAAAGAGACTTCATCAGAAGCTTGGCTACAATTATCCAAGTTACAAGAAGTTTTTTTCCGAAATTGATGGCAAAACGGCATTGGCATTTTGGCACAGGTTTCCTTCACCTAAACACTTAGAGGGAATACAAGCCGATAACCTAGCACAGTTCCTTCGACTCCTAAGCAACAATGGATTGTCGATCAAAAAAAAAGCAGAGCTAATTCTGTCGCTCATTGCCGTAGATGGCGATACCTCAAGGGACTTTCAGGATGAGCATGATTTTATCGTCATCAGTCTTGTGAGAAGTATTCGATTCCATCAACACGAGATAGCCAAGTCCGAGAAGAAGATTGCAGTGTTGATGCAAGAACTCGGTCTACAACTCGAAACGATGACAGGTATTGACTTGGTAACAGCGGCTGAGTTGGTAGCGGAGATCGGAGACATACACCGTTTCTCGTCAGCGGATAAGCTCGCTCGATTTGCAGGAATTGCACCAGTAGCGGTTGGTTCAGGAAACAAGCATCGAAACTACAAGAGTAAACAGGGAAACCGAGAGCTACATGATATTATCAAGGGGCTTGCCATTCGTCAGATCGCCGTTACGTGAGAAGAAGCTGGCGGAAGGAAAAACGAAGCAGAAAGCTGTTGTATGTATCATGAGGAAGTTGGTCAATATCATCTATGCTATGATGACGAAAAAAACGGCGTATATGATGCCAAATGTACCGACCAAACAAGCGGGATGATATAATTGGTGACAACTGGAAATCTGGTTGTCACCTTTATATTTTGGGGGTAGAGGTAATGGCAACATTAAAGGATTTACTAGCTGGTATCACTTATATCCTATCTGGTGAGAAGGCATATAATGTTCCTAGTGTTTGTTTGAAATATGGTTTGGAATCAGGGGAAGAAAGCGAAGCATTCCAAAGTCGTAGATTATATGTAGAACGCAGGTTAAAAGGAAAAGATCAATTATTTTTAATTGATTTGGCAAAAAGAATCGTTTCAGACTACGGAGATGAAGCAAAACAACTCGCAAGAATACTTTTATCTATATCACCGAATGGAGTATTTTCCATTTCAGAGATTACAAGAAGAAACATCATGGATGAACTATACACATTAGGGAATATTGCAGGGAAATATGATTTAATTGATTTTCTTAAACGAATCTGGAATTTGGATGAAATGCCTTCAACTGATAGTCGCTTTGATACAGCAACGGGTGATATTTGGCAACATATGATAAACAATTCAGATTGGGATGATGTTTATTTATTCGAACGATACCTTGAATTGCTCATCTCAACTGACGAAATATTTTGTCGGTTTCTTGAGCAAGTAGTTCATCCTTTGATAAGAGATCAGCTCGAACAAATTGAATATGTATCAGTTTTAAATGAGCGTCTACAAAAAGATGGATATATTCTTGCTGTATCGGATAACATTTCAGGTTTTCCGATTTACAAAGTCACAAAAATGACTGCTGGTGTTAACGGAAGAGTAAAGAATCTAATATTTGCAGCAATAGGCAATAAACCAGAAATCATAATAAGTGATTCAATCAATAACGATATAAAGATCGTGAAAAATGAAAAGAATTGCTTGGTGTATGATAGAGAAATACCCAATACAGGGCTTAATTGGTCTGACCTTGTAAGTTGGTGGGCAGACTTAAATGGGCTGTCTATTAATGATAAGCCAACGGAGATTGATCTATATAAAAGATTAGCGGTCTCACTAGGTTCTGATCCCGAGAAGTTTCTATTTAAAGAATATTTTAAGATGTTTAAAGACATCCATCATAAAAACTTCCCTGCTATCGTTCCACAGGTCTACTTACACTATGACCCCTATACACTTAAAACCCGAGGCAATATACCCGTTCTTCCCAGGCAAAGAATGGATTTTCTAATGTTGTTCTCAAACAAACATAGAATAGTGGTAGAAATTGACGGTAAACAACATTATGCAGATGATAATATAGCAAGTCCCAAAAAGTATGCTGAAATGGTTAAAGCGGATAGGGAGTTAAAACTAAGCGGATATGAAGTTTATCGATTTGGTGGTTACGAGTTGATGGATGAAAAAGCAAATTCTAAGGTTGTAATTGAATTTTTTGAGAATTTATTCATTAAACACGGAGTGAAAGTACATTCCGCTTTATAAACTAGGATACGTATGAAGGGGGCATTGAAAACCCTCAGAGTTTG
This sequence comes from Cohnella pontilimi, assembly GCF_005049045.1. Classification (GTDB taxonomy): domain Bacteria; phylum Bacillota; class Bacilli; order Paenibacillales; family Paenibacillaceae; genus Cohnella; species Cohnella pontilimi. Next base: position 356,144 of record NZ_SUPK01000004.1, on the reverse strand, counting down.
AATTTGTACGTGTATGTATTAAATAACCCACTGATGTATGTGGATCCAACAGGCCATGAAACACAACCTGGGTTTCGGATTGGAATTAAGATTGATATTGCCAGAAAATCTGGGGGCAGTGCATCTCAAGTATATTGGAGTATTAAATCAGAACTTGGTGTAGGAAGAAAATGGGGTGATGTCGATTTAAGCCGTAATCAATTTTTGTATCTGTTTAATTTAGCTACAATGACTGTTTTTAAACCAAATGGCCAATGCCGCAACGCAACTAAAGAAGATGCTGCACACGGATACACTGAGGATAAAGCTGCATGGGCTAAGCGCGAACTAATGAAGGCTTATGACAAACAATACATTAAAACTGAGGAGGCAATCGAATCCGTAGCATTGGGTATGGTCGGTGGGCCTAGCAGGATAAGAGGATGGATCAAACGTGAAACTTATAAAGAGATTGCAAAATCGCTTGGCAAGGAAGCACAGATGAAGTTTGCAAGTTCAATGATAAAAGGGTTTGCTAATGCGTATGCTGAAAATTTTATCTGGAAATGGAATAAAAGTTGGAAATAAATTTTATAAATATGAAATTAAGATAAAGGGGAAATATGGTGCGTGGAGAGTGCTTGGTAACTACGACGAAAAATTGGGACATATAATTTTCGAGGTGCTTGAAAAAACACATTAAAATAATGGAGTGGTGTTGACTAAATGAATGTGTCTGAGATAAGAGCATGGCTGAAGGAATATCAAATAGAGGAACAAACTTATAACTGTTTCAGAACAGTACTAAATAAATATAAAAACGAAGAGTATGCCGAATATAGAACAACTTTTGGTGAAATTGAACAAGCAGATCTAGTTACAGAGATACAAACCGTCAGTGTTAATTACGGCAACTACCCAGAGTTTGATTACAATCACATAGTCGTAATGATCCCCATTCGTTACCATAAAAAAAACATTGGACAATACAAACTATATTTTACATTTGACGGTAAAATCGATAACGACTCATTTGAATTATTTTAGGGAGTAACTTCGGTGAAAATTAGATGGATTTGGTCTATAAAATGAGTTTCGAATGATTAATGCGCAGAATAATGCTCCATTTCAATAGATTGGTGCAAAAGAAAAAAATCGAATGACTAGTATATTTAGCCACGTGAGAGACTGAACTGTGACCCGATGTGAGGACAGTTATATAAACACAGCTAAGCGGTCAGAAGATGACTCCTGTATTCATCAGGGGTCATCTTTTTTAACGTCCACTGATAGCGTTCCGAGTTGTAATAAAGGTGCCCGGTGGATAGAAGCATTATAGGTATTAAAAAATTGCGTAAAAGTATCGCCATCGACAACATCGTTAACGGCGAAGTTAACCTACCGCCGGGCGACAAAACGAAACTTTTCGAGCGGATTCGCCAGGTTGGCAAAGGATATACCATCATCGGAACGAACTATACTTATAACTCTCGTAACCAGCTTGTACATCGGGAAAATCTCATCCGTTACGAGGACTACGATTACAAGTACGACGATGCCGGCAACCTGCTCACTGACGGACGCAGCAAGTTCGAGTGGAATGCCCGCGGGCAGCTGACTAAAGTCACCTTCCCGGACGGTTTCGGCGAGAAGTACACGTATGACACGCTGGGCCGCCGCGTTACCAAGACACGGTTTGACCATAATGGAAACGGGCAGCAAACAACGACTTACCGTTACAAAGGCGATACTTGGGTTCTGACCGATGAGATCAAAAATGGAGACAACGAAGACGGCGAATCCGGCAAAATGTACACCTATGACGCCAACGATCGCCCGCTATCGATCACTTTTAAGGGCCAGACGTTCTGGTACGTCTACAACGGACACGGCGACGTCATGGCACTCACCGACAAAGATGGCAAAGTCGCAGCCCGTTATGAATATGACGCTTGGGGACTTGTCACCGGCATGTACAACCGCTACGGCGAAAAAGTCCGGGAAAGCATAGGCTTCATCGGTGACCTCGGCACCGGCAACGGCAGCCCGGGCTCAGTTCAAGGTCCCGAAGACGACAGCGGCAATACTGTACCGGACTATCACCCGGGTAATGGCAATGGTAAGGGTAACGGCAACGGTAACGGTAACGGGAAGAAGAGCAAAGACAATACAGGCGATACGTCGTTTGTAACAACGAAAGCTGACTCGTCAACGGAATCGGTAACGGCAACGTTGGACGCTCTAATCGCTGACGATACCGAGCCGACCGACGACATCACCACGGATCTGGTGAAAGAAAACCCAATTCGCTACGCCGGCTACTATTGGGATCGCAAGACGCAGTATTACTACCTGCAAGCCCGTTACTACGACCCTCGTCCCGCTCGGTTCATCTCTGAGGATTCGTATGAGGGTGAGATTGACAGTCCATTAACGTTAAACCAATATACGTATGCAGCCAACAATCCATTGATGTATGTAGATCCGAGTGGACATAAAATCATTTTTTACACGGCTAATTATCAAGAACTCAATAAAGAAATACTTCCTGAAGTGATGAAAATCACCTCTAAAACCGATCCTAGGTATAAAGTGGCATGGAACATCATGGATAAAAGATTTAAATCAATTTTATCCGCTAATAGGTTTAAATATTTATTTGGATTGTTGACGCAAACAAGTCCTTACAAAAATAGTGCCGGAAATGCCGCTTGGGCAAAAGGTGAGTTTTTACGTGTGTATCTTAAAGAGGAACAAGAAAAGGCGTTTGTCTTGGCAATATCTTCTCTGGGATCGCCTATTGGCTCCACAAATAAATCAATGGGCGTTGGTAGTCCAAAAGCGACGGGTAATCTTCTAACTCGAAACGTAACAAAGACTTCAGAACTAGATAAAAATTTGCTTAAGAATCTTAAAAATGCAGGCACAATAAAATCAGGAGGAAGAAGTGGTGAGGGCAGACCATTAAACGGTAATCCGAATAGTTACGTTAAAACAGATGCAGGACACACTCTCGTTTATGATGGTGATGGTAGACTAATTTATGATATTTCACGTGAAAGGGTAAAAATGACCGTTTGGGATAAAGCGCCAAACGGAAATTACTATCCGAGAGATGTTAAACTAGAAGGTAGGGTTCCATTAGAATTATTAAAGTAGGGGATTAAACATGAGAATGTATGAGGGCATAACTAATGAGGAATTATTGAAATGCTTTGCTAATCCGATGGGAAAGACTATGATGAATCATGCTTTTAATGCTTGTAGCATTGAAAGTTATTTAGCAATTGCTGCGGTCTTATCGCCTAGGATAATTGAGGCTAAAGGGTGCTTCTTCATTTCGGAGTTTTATAATGGAAACATCGAATCGTTAGAACAAGAGTTTAATTTCGACAAGGAGAAGATTGAAAAACATGTTAATAGCTGGTCTTTGACAGATTTTTTCTTACTGGCTAGAGATAGTTCATTAGATAATGATGATATTTATTTTGAGTTCTGCAAAATTATCAAGTATTTTTGGGAGTTGCGTTTTAAGGAGCTACTTCCTAATGTAAAATTTAAAGTTGAAATAATGGATAACTTCATGGGTGAGTCAGACAAAGCTATTACAGTCTACCAAGTGAAATAAATGGACGACAAAAACCTTGATTGGCACATGCCACTCAAGGTTTTTCTTTGTGGGGCTACCCAGTGCCGATTGATGCCAGAAATTCATGATTTGATAAAGCTCGTTAAGAAGTATACGTGGTGAAGACTGAACCGATTATCGATAAGTAATAGGGGGGCGCTAGCAAGCAAGGGATAATACAGTAATCTTGAAAGTTTTTGTCCAGTTAATCATTCGTTATTAATAGCACCTGATGCGATTTGAACTGAGCATCAAACGCGTTATGGCAACATACATAGATGTTGTTGACAGAACCCTAACACAAGTATAAAATCCCATTAAACCCGACTTTTTTGCTCGGAATAAACAAACTATCTTTTATTTATTGGAGGATGATCCCGTGTCAGAAGAACGCAAGCTTCAGCCCGAAACTTTGGCCGTTCATGCCGGTCAGCAACTGGATCCTGCCACTTTATCCCGCGCTGTCCCGATCTACCAGACGACATCCTATGGATTCCGCGACACGGAGCATGCTGCCAATTTGTTTGCTTTAAAAGAGTTCGGAAACATCTACACGCGCATCATGAACCCGACGTCCGACGTGTTCGAGCAGCGCATTGCGGCGTTGGAAGGCGGAGTCGGCGCGTTAGCGGTAGCTTCCGGCATGGCGGCAATCAGCTATTCGATCATGAACATTGCCGGTGCCGGGGACGAGATTGTGTCCGCAACGAGTTTGTACGGCGGTACGTTCAACTTGTTCTCCACCACTCTTCCGAAGCTCGGCATTAAGGTCCATTTCGTAGATCCGAGCGATCCGGAAAATTTCCGCAAGGCGATTACCGGTAAAACGAAAGCGTTGTTCGCGGAGACGATCGGCAACCCGAAAGGCGATGTGCTCGACATTGAAGCGGTAGCGAAAATTGCCCACGAAAACGGAATCCCGCTCATCGTCGACAATACGTTCCCGAGCCCTTATTTGCTTCGTCCGATTGAGTTCGGAGCCGACGTCGTCGTTCACTCCGCGACCAAGTTCATTGGCGGCCATGGTACGTCCATCGGCGGCGTTATCGTAGACAGTGGCAAATTCGATTGGGCGGCCAGCGGCAAATTCCCCGGGCTGACCGAGCCGGACCCGAGCTATCACGGAGTTGCGTATACGGCAGCGCTCGGACCGCTTGCTTACATCATCAAAATGCGCGTGCAGCTGTTGCGCGATCTCGGCGCCGCACTCTCGCCGTTCAACTCGTTCCTTCTGCTGCAAGGGTTGGAGACGCTGCATCTGCGGATGGAACGCCACAGCGAGAATGCGCTGAAAGTGGCGCAATTCCTAGAGAGCCACCCGGCTGTCGAGTGGGTAAGCTACGCTGGTCTGGAGAGCCATCCGTCTCACGCGCTCGCCCGCAAATATTTGCCCAAAGGCCAAGGCGCGATCCTCACCTTCGGCATCAAAGGCGGGGTAGACGCCGGACGCAAAATGATCGACTCCGTCAAGCTGTTCTCGCATTTGGCCAACGTAGGTGACTCCAAGTCGCTGATAATCCACCCGGCGAGCACGACGCACCAACAGCTGTCGGAAGAGGAACAAATCTCGAGCGGCGTAACGGCAGGACTTATTCGTCTCTCGATCGGCACGGAATCTATCGACGATATTTTGTACGATTTGGAGCAGGCGCTGAAAGTCAGCCAAGCCTAATCACGATAAAGCGGTGTAAAAAAGGACACCTCCGGAGCAGCAAGCTTCGGAGGTGTCCTTTTGTTATTGCGGTGAGCGTTGAAAAACAAAAATGCCCTCATCAACCGGCAGTGTTGCTCGTCCGGCGGTGGGGGCATTTCGTGTAAGCTTATGAAGCTTGCGATTTCGGAGATAGCTTGCGGACGAAGTCCAGCGCTTCTTTCAAGGTGGAGACGGGGACGAGCTTCACGTTCAACTTCAAGTTCTTCACTGTTTTCTCGGCGTCCTTCCAGTTCAACAAACCTTGCTCCTTGTCATATGGCACGAGAAAATAGTCCGCTTTCTCCTTGTCCGCTGCCATGAGCTTGTATTGGATGCCGCCGATTTGGCCGACCTTCCCGGACTCTTCGATCGTGCCGGTGCCGGCAATCCGGTATCCGTGCGTCAAATCTTCACCGCTGAGCTGGGCGATAATTTCCAGCGACATCATGAGACCTGCCGAAGGGCCGCCAACATCATCGAAATCGAACTTCACCGGATCGGGGGGTGTCACCTTCAGCACGGTGTTGTGCTGGAACCCGATGCCCGCGCGACCTGTTCCCGGCATTTTGATCAGCGGTACCGTTACGCTGAACGGCTTGCCGCCGCGGGTGCCGGACAGCTTCACTTTGTCTCCCGGCTTGCGGGAGGTCAGGGTGGAGGAGAGCTGCTCCGCCGTGGTCGTCGGTTTGTCATCCACCTTGGTGATGATATCCCCTTCGTGCAGGCCGCTTTGGATCGCTTTCGTCTCCTCGAGGAAACGAACGACGATGACTCCCTGCTGCTTCACGTCGAGCGGCCGGCTGATGGCGCGGTAAGAGGCGAGCAGCGCTTGCGCTTCCGAGCTGTCGCGCATCCAGGCGAGCAAGTTCCGATAAGACGCATAGTCGGTCGTTCCTCCGGTTGCCGACTTTTCGGTCTGGATGTCCATTCTGGGATTGATCCACGCATACAAAAGAGATATCGCGTTCGGACGCGAATAAGCGGATACGGTGGTGAAGAGGAACGAGCCTTTTTCATCCAGATTTTTGCCCGTATGCACGCGCGGATGAACCGGTTCGGCGGAGCCGGGCCCATAAATCACATAAGGCCAAGAGAAAAAATAAGCCGCAGCCAATACCAAAACAAGAAATACGGCCAGAATAGCCGTAAGATAACGGCGGTAAAAACGGGTGCGTTGAGTGGTCAAAAGTTCGGGCACCTCCGTGTGCAGCAAATGAAAACGAGGACGGTTTCATTATAACCGATCGAACCTGTCCCGCCCAAACGCACGGAGCAAAAAACCTCCTTCCCCATACAGGAGAAGGAGGCTGAGGCTCCGCGAGCCGCGGGGTTTGCAGAAGATTTACTTCTGTTCGGCCAACATGCGGCGAAGAACGGTTTGGAGAATACCGCTGTTGCGGTAGTAATCCAGTTCGACCATGGAATCGATCCGGAGGATAACCGGGAATTCGAACGTCGTGCCGTCTTCGCGTTTGCCGGTGACGGTAATCGTTTGGCCGGGTTTCATGTCATTAGACAGGCCGTTGATTTCGAACGTTTCGGTACCGGTGATGCCGAGCGTCTGCCAGCCGTGTCCGGGCTGGAATTGCAGCGGCAGCACGCCCATGCCGACCAGGTTGGAGCGGTGGATCCGCTCGAAGCTTTCGGCGATGACGGCTTTGACGCCGAGGAGGAACGTACCTTTCGCGGCCCAGTCGCGGGAGCTTCCCGTACCGTATTCTTTACCGGCAATGACGACCAGATTCGTTTTCTTATTTTGATATTTCATCGAAGCATCGTAGATCGACATCACTTCGCCGGTCGGCAGGTAAGTCGTGACGCCGCCTTCCGTTCCCGGCGCCACATGGTTGCGGATGCGGATGTTGGCGAACGTGCCGCGCATCATCACTTCATGGTTACCGCGGCGGGAGCCGTACGAGTTGAAATCTTTCTTGTCGACGCCATGCTCGATCAGATATTTGCCCGCTGGGCTGTCAACCTTGATGTTGCCGGCCGGCGAAATGTGGTCCGTCGTAACGGAGTCGCCGAGCAGCGCCAGCACTTTCGCGCCTTTGATCTCGCCGATGTCGCCGGCTGCGCCTTCGAGACCGGTGAAGAACGGCGGGTTGGCGATATACGTGGAGTTCGAATCCCACTCGTAAATTTCGCCCTTCGGCACCGGAATGTTGTTCCAACGCTCGTTTTGCGTGAAAATGTGCTCGTACTTCTGACGGTACATTTCCGCATTTTGCGAAGTCGCCATCGCTTGCTGAATTTCCTCGTTCGTCGGCCAGATGTCCTTCAGGTACACCGGCTGGTTGCTGCCGTCGTAGCCGATCGGCTCGTTGGCGAGGTCGATGTTGACCGTACCGGCGAGCGCGTAGGCGACGACAAGCGGCGGAGACGCGAGGTAGTTCGCTTTAACCTGCGCATGCACGCGGCCTTCGAAGTTCCGGTTACCGGACAGTACGGCAGCGACCGTCATGTCGTTATCGGCGATCGCGAGGCTCACTTCGTCCGGAAGCGGACCGGAGTTCCCGATACAGGTTGCGCATCCGTAACCCGCAACGTGGAAGCCGAGCTGCTCCAAAAACGGCAGAAGGCCGGATTTGGTCAAATATTCGGTAACGACCAGGGAGCCCGGAGTGAGGGAACTCTTGACGTAAGCCGGTTTTTTCAGCCCGCGCTCGACCGCTTTCTTCGCGACGAGACCGGCGCCCAGCATAACGCTCGGGTTGGAAGTATTCGTACAGGAAGTGATGGCGGCAATGACGACCGCGCCCGTACCGAAACGGCTCGCTTGACCGTTCGGGTGCTTCACTTCGACGGTTTCTTGAATTTTGGAGTCGGACAGGCCATAACCGCCTTTGTCGACAGGCGTACGGATGATGTCGTTGAACGCCTTCTTCATCGCCGTCAATTCTACGCGGTCCTGCGGGCGTTTCGGGCCGGCGAGGCTCGGAACGATCGTGGACAGGTCGAGCTCGACCACGTCGGTGAACACCGGATCCGGCGTCTCGTCCGTGCGGAACATGCCGTTGGCTTTGTAGTAATCTTCGACGAGCTGAATTTGCTTCTCGTCGCGGCCGGTCAGGCGCAGGTAGTTCAGCGTTTCGTTGTCGACCGGGAAGAAGCCGATCGTCGCGCCGTATTCCGGCGCCATGTTGGCGACCGTCGCACGGTCGGCCAGCGTAATGTTGGACAAACCGGAGCCGAAAAACTCGACGAATTTGCCGACAACACCTTTTTTACGGAGAATTTGCGTAACGGTCAGGGCCAGGTCGGTTGCCGTAGCGCCTTCCGACAGCTTGCCCGTCAATTTGAAGCCGATAACTTCCGGCATGACGAAGTACAGCGGCTGACCGAGCATGCAAGCTTCGGCTTCGATACCGCCGACGCCCCAGCCCACGACGCCAAGACCGTTGATCATCGTCGTATGAGAGTCAGTACCGACGAGGGAGTCCGGGAATACTTCGGTTACGCCGTCTTTGTTCTTTTTCGCAGCAACGGAAGCCAGGTACTCGAGGTTAACCTGGTGAACGATACCGGTTGCCGGCGGAACGGCACGGAAGTTGTCGAACGCGGTTTGCGCCCAGCGAAGGAAGCGATAGCGTTCCTCGTTGCGCTCGAACTCGACGTCCATGTTGTATTTCAGCGCGTCCGGCGAACCGAAAGCGTCGACCATAACGGAGTGGTCAATGACGAGATCGACCGGCACGAGCGGATTAATGCGCTTCGGATCTCCGCCTGCTTGTTTCACGGTATCGCGCATAGCGGCCAAGTCGACGACGACGGGAACGCCCGTGAAGTCCTGCAGCACGATACGCGCCGGGATCAGCGGAATTTCTTTATCCACGCGGCCGTTCGTCCAGTTGGCGATCTGCTTCACGTGTTCTTCGGTAATACTGAGTCCGTCGAATTGGCGAACCGCTGCTTCAAGCAGCACTTTCATCGAAAAAGGAAGTTTGGATACGGGGCCCAAGCCTTGTTCTTCCAAACCTTGCAGACGGTAGTACCGGAATGATTGGCCGGACGACTGCAGGTCGGCTTGGAATTGCTTCGGTAAAGTGGACAAGTGGGTCAGCCTCCTTGCGAAAAATGGACATCCGTTTCACTGTGTGAAACACGATTTCAAAAAAATCATTTCTGTTATTAGTATACTCTCTCGCGCTTGCTGCGTAAAGCCTTTTTGCCTGCTTTTCGCCTTAGATTCCGCTTGCTTCATCCGTTTCATGCGGGCATGAAAACCGCGGGTTGCGAATAGGATGAACCGACTCAATCTGCGCCTTCGGGCGCAAGCGGGGAAGGGGGATATCCGGTGCCGGAATCCAAAATTAACCCGGCGGACTGGAAGCAGGCGATTGTCGGGTACGTGAACGCGGTGAATGAAGCGGGGCTTCGGGGCGATACCGGACTGTTGTATACGGCGGTTCCGGATGCCGCGCACCGGAACCGGCTTGCCGCACGGGCGCAGGCATTGTGGCAGCGGGAAGCGGAGCGCGGGATTCGGGCGCTTCGCAGCGAGATCCGGGCGAGGATCGAGAGATACTCCGCGGTCGGCGCAGGCGACAAAGAGTTGGTGGCGGACATCGCCTTGCATACGGTGCGTTCTTTTGAACAAATGGGAACACCATGGCTGGAGGAGCGGGTCGAGCGGGAAAGAATCCGCCTGGTGCGGATCGGCCGGGAGTGGAGTGTGGATACGATAGAACCGCTGGATTCTGAAGGCCGGCTTGTCACAGTTGCCCAGCAGGAGGAAGAGGAGGATGCGGGCTTCGTTCGCCGGAGCGCCATGCCGTCGGTGCCCTTTTTGAATCCGGAGGCGATGAACCGTTTTAAATCGAGGGTATATGCGGGTGACGGACCAGATGGCGTGAACTGGCACGGCGGGTTTCAACGCGGCGTTCCTTATCGAAGGGAAGCGGTCGTCGCGTATGCGGAAAGATGGTGGAACGATCCGAACCCTCAGTTTGAACCTATGGAGGTCAATTGCACGAATTATGTCTCCCAGTGTCTCTTTGCAGGGCAAGCGCCGATGAACTATACTGGGAAAAGGGAAACGGGCTGGTGGTACAAAGGCCGCGTGAACGGGCAGGAACGCTGGAGTTACAGCTGGGCGGTAGCCAACAGCCTCCGGCGGTATTTGGCTCATCCTCGCGCCTTCGGAATGCGGGCGGAGCAGGTGGATTATCCCGGCAGGCTGCGGCTCGGCGATGTAATCTGCTATGACTGGGACGGCAACGGCCGGGTCGGCCATAACACGATCGTGACCGGGTTCGCGCCGGACGGCATGCCGTTGGTGAACGCGAATACGGTCAGCAGCCGGCACCGTTATTGGGATTACCGCGATTCCTACGCGTGGACGGAGCGTACCCGGTATCATTTTTTTCATATCGCCGACGAGTTTTAAGTGGGGCGAGTGGTGGCAATCAAGCGAAGGACTCGGAGGTAAGTCATGGGGAACAAAATCCGCGTCGGCCTCGTATACGGCGGGCGTTCGGGCGAACACGAAGTGTCGCTGCAGACCGCGTTGGCGGTGTTGAAGGCTTTTGATTACAGCAAGTATGAACTTATTCCATTTTATATCACATCTACGGGGCAGTGGCGGTCGGGGCCGTTGCTTTCTGCGCCTCCGGCGGCTGTGGCAGAGCTGCAGTTCGGGAAGCCGGGCGCGGGCGGCGAGGCGGCTGGCGGGGATGCGGCTAGCGGCGAGGCAGCTGGCGGGGATGCGGCGAATGGCGGCGGGAATGCGCTGTTGCCGGTTTTGCGGGGCATGTCGGAGCGTGTGCTGACCGAAGGAGAGCCGGCAGGCGACGGCAAACCGGTCGACGTCATGTTCCCGCTGCTGCACGGCACGTTCGGCGAGGACGGCACGATCCAAGGGTTGTTCGAGATGGCCGGCTTACCGTATGTCGGAGCGGGTGTATTAGCCTCCTCCGTCGGCATGGACAAGGTCGCCATGAAAATGATGTTTGCCCAGGCGGGACTGCCGCAGGTAGATTACCGCTACTTCACCCGGTTCGGCTGGAAAGAAGACCGCGAAGCGCGTCTGAACGAAGTGGAGGAACTCGGTTATCCGTGCTTCGTGAAGCCGGCCAACTTGGGCTCTTCCGTAGGCGTGTCGAAAGCCCGCAACCGGGAAGAGCTGACTGCGGCGATCGAGACGGCGCTGCGTTATGACCGCAAAGTCATCATCGAGCAGTTCGTCGATGCGCGCGAGATCGAAGTGAGCGTGCTGGGCAACGACCAGCCCCGCGCCTCTGTGCCCGGGGAAATTCGCAGCTCCAACGAGTTCTACGATTATAAAGCGAAGTACACGGACGGGAAATCGGAAATGGAGATTCCCGCCAACCTCCCGCCGGAGACGGCGGAAGCGGTGCGCCGCATGGCGGTCCGCGCGTTCCTCGCGATCGACGGCTCCGGGCTGTGCCGCGCAGACTTCTTCCTGCGCCGCGACAACGGTGAGCTGCTGATTAACGAAGTCAACACGATGCCCGGCTTCACGCCGTACAGTATGTACCCGCTCATGTGGAAGGAAACCGGCGTCTCCTACCAGGAGCTGCTCGACACGCTCATCCGCCTGGCGCTGGAGCGCTACGAGGAGAAGCAGTCGATCGATTACGGCAGCGAGGTTTGAGGGGCGCCGATCGACTCCCACAGGCACGGGGGTTGAAGAGCACCAAGCGGACTCCCGCAGAGCGCGGGGGTTGAAGGTGACCATATTTGCCAAAATAGCGGAACACGGTTCCGCTATTTTTTATGCTCACGCATTGCCGCGAGTAAGGGGACGTATATTTCTTTGTGGCTTCGACGTTCTGAGTCGAGGGGATAGTTCGGAAAGTGTGCAGCGGGGGCGGTACGATCGTTCTGAGTCGAGGGGATATGTCGGAATGTGCTCGTTCGGGGACAGTGTAGCTCGATTTCACCGTTCAACGGCTGGGTCACTCGCTGCTCGCGCACTTCCGTTCCCCCTTCCGGCGAGTTTATAATAGCTCCAAACAAAGTTCTATAGAGGAGGCGTCGTCATGGGCTTTCAGACCGAGTTTAATTCGGTGTGCAAATTCAAATCGGAGCAGGAGCTGTACGAGCTGCTGGAGTACGGACGCGGCAAAATGGTGAAAAAACATTTTCGCGTGTTCCCGACCGGCCAGAAGGTCATCGCCTATTCGCCAGACAACCGGGCGGTGGCTATTGTGAAAATCGTGGCTTCCATCGCGGAGATCAACTTCCAAGGCGAAGAAGTGACCGAAGTGGAAATGGAACTAATCCGCAAATTGACGGACGAAGAAGCGCGGGTGCAGACGGCGTTGGCGCATGAAATGTTTTTCGGTGACCAACAGTAACCCTAAAGCCAATCGCTGAAGGGGGCCGGCTTGTCATGATCGTCCGGTTCGGATACGTCGCTATGTCTATGCAGCTGGAGAACGCCTCGCCTTCGCGCACGATGACGATGGCCTCCTTTTCCAAACTCATCGACCGGGAGGCAGGGCTGCGTCGCCTCGAACGGATCGCAGAGGAGAATTTGCACAATACCCTGCGATTGCTCAAACATAACCGTTACATGGACGTCAAGGTGTACCGGATGACCTCCAAACTGATCCCGCTGGCGACGCACGAGCAGTTAAGCGACTGGGACCCGTACCCGGCGCTGGCGGAACATTTTGCCCGAGTTGGGGAATTCGTCCGTGAACATGAAATGCGCGTCTCTTTTCATCCCGATCATTTTACGGTGCTGAGCACGCCTCGACCGGAGGTGTTCGCCCACTCGGTGAAGGACCTCAACCATCACGTCACCATGCTCGAAATGATGGGACTGGACGAGCGGGCCACCTGTAACATCCACATAGGGGGAACCTACGGCAACAAGCAGACGGCCGGCGAGCGGTTCCTCCGACAGTTTACGCAGCTTGAGCAACGGGTCGCCAAGCGCATCACGCTGGAGAATGACGATAAAACGTTCACCGCCGCCGAAACGCTGGAGATCAGCGAGAAGGCAGACGCGCCGATGGTGCTGGACCTGCATCATCACATGGTCAACAACCCCGAAAATGATAACATCGAGCTGCTGTGGCCTCGCATCCATCGTACGTGGCAGCGGCGTTTCGACGATACGCTTCCTCCCAAAATCCACATCTCCACACCCAAAAGCGACCGCGATCCCCGGGCCCACGCCGATTACGTGAATCCGGCGCCGCTCCTGCGGTTCCTTGAGGAGATCGCCCGTACAACGCCGGCCATCGACGTCATGATCGAAGCCAAGCGCAAGGACGAATCGCTTTTTCGGCTCATGGACGACTTGAAGCTGCTGGAATCCCAAGGTGCACTGCTACGTATACGCGACGGAGCCAGCATCGAAATCACTGGCTGAACGGATCAGCCTCCCGCCACGCCCCGCCTCGCAGAAAACGCTGACAAGCCAGTTGCAATCGCGCCGGAAATGGGTTACTTTGGACAAGAAGGTTGCCGGTGCAACACTTGGCGGCCGTTCTATTTTCGGTGAGGAGGAACCGACTGATGAGCGGATTGCTGCAAGGTAAAAACATTGTGGTTATGGGCGTCGCCAACGAACGAAGCATCGCCTGGGCCATCGCGCAATCGCTGTCGTCCCAAGGGGCGCGGCTGATCTTTACATACGAAAATGAGCGTGTGGAAGAGCGAGTGCGCAAACTGGCGGAAACGATTCCCGGATCCATCATGCTTCCCTGCAACGTGACCTCCGACGAAGAAATCGAAGCATTGGCCTCCCGGGTGAAAGACGAAGTCGGCGTTCTGCACGGCCTCGCGCATTGCATCGCTTTCGCGAAGGCGGAAGAGCTGGACGGCGAATACGTGAACACGTCCCGCGCCGGTTTTGCGCTGGCGCACGACATCAGCGTGTACTCGCTTACGGCTGTCGCACAGCGGCTTTATCCGCTGATGACGGAAGGCGGCAGCATCGTCACCATGACCTACCTCGGCGCGGAGCGCGCGCTGCGCAACTATAACGTCATGGGCGTGGCAAAAGCTGCGCTGGAGGCGTCGGTGCGCTACTTGGCGAGTGATCTTGGTCCAAGCAACATCCGGGTCAACGCGATTTCCGCCGGCCCGATTCGAACGCTCGCGGCCAAAGGCATCGCCGGATTTAACTCCATCCTGAAGCAAGTGGAGGAGAAAGCGCCTCTTCGCCGAACGACGGAAGCGTCCGACGTCGGCGACACCGCTTTGTTCCTCATGAGCCCGTGGGCTCGCGGCATTACCGGCGAAGTTTTGTACGTCGACAACGGCTACAATATTGTAGGCGTGTAACCGCATCATGAATTGACTCCAATGGAGCTGCCCTTCGTCCCGTGCGACGGAGGGGCTCCTTTTTGCTTACGAGGTGGCAGAAGCAGATGGAAGCTTATGTTTGGCCGGTCCTGTTGTTGATCGGCGTCATTTCCGCCGTTTTCGGCAGCATCGTTGGACTCGGCGGCGGTATTATTACCGTGCCGGTGCTTATCCTGATCGGACCGGACTTGCTCGGCGAGCCGGTCCCCTCACAGGTCGCGGTGGGCACATCGCTGGCGGTACTAATTTTTACGGCTTTATCCTCGACTTGGACGTATCAAAAACAAGGCAAGGTGGATTTCCGCAGCGGCTGGCTGTTCTTCGCCACGAGCGGCCCGTCGGCGATGGTGGGCGCGCAGCTGACGAAGCATATTCAGCAAGGCCCGTTTGAGTTTGCCTTCGGTTTGTTTATGTTCGTTATGTTCGCCCTCATGGTTGCCCGGGAACGGATGAAGCCGCTCGTCATTGATTGGCCGATCATGCGCACGTTCACGGACGGCCAAGGACAAACCTATCATTACGGCTATAATGTGTGGGTCGGTTTGCTGATCGGCTGCGGCGTCGGACTTGCGTCCGGCCTGTTCGGCATCGGAGGCGGTTCGTTGTTCGTGCCGCTGATGGTGCTGCTGTTCCGGTTCCCGCCGCATGTGGCGACGGCGACATCGATGTTCGTCATTTTGCTGTCGTCGATTCTCGGCTCCGGCGTTCATGCATGGCACGGCCATATCGATTGGCGGCTGTTCGCTTTCCTCGCTCCAGGTGCGCTCATCGGAGGCCGGGTCGGCGCCGTCATCGCATCCAAGCTGAGCGGACGCCAGCTTCTCTGGCTGCTCCGGGCGACGCTGCTGGCTATGGCGGTCTATTTGATTATTAAAGGCATTGGCGAAATGTAAAAAAGAAAGATTCGGATTTGAGGGATGGATATGGACGAGCAGTATCCGAACAATATCGTCGGGAGCAAAAGTTTTACAGCGGTCGCTATCAATTGTGCGGCCAAAGCCGGAGAGTGGATCAAAACAAAAGCCGGTACGGTAACGCAACTGGATACGAAATATTCGATGCACGATCTCGTGACGGAAGTGGATAAGGGATCCGAGCGGATGATCCGCAACCTGATCGCTACGCATTTTCCGAGTCACTCGTTTTTGGGAGAAGAAGGGGTAGGACCCGGGCCGGAAGCGTCGGCAAAAGCGATCGAGCGGGTAAGCGACGCTGAGTATGTGTGGATCGTAGACCCGGTGGACGGGACGACCAACTATGTGCACGGGTTTCCGTTTTTCTCGGTGTCGATCGCGCTTGCCCATCGGGGGCAGGTGATCGTAGGCGTGATCTACGACCCGATGAGAGACGAACTGTTCGTCGCGGAACGTGGGAAAGGCGCGTACGTACACGGCCGCAAAATGAAGGTTTCGCCGGAGCTGACTTTGGCACAAAGTTTGGTGGCGACCGGATTTCCAGCCGATCACAGGGCGGCGCTGCCGGCGAATTTGAAGGGCATCCAGGCGATCGCCCCTCAGGTGCGCAACTTGCGTATCTCCGGTTCGGCCGCTTTGCACCTCGCCTACGTGGCGGCAGGACGGCTCAGCGGATTTTGGGAAATCGGGCTGAGCGCTTGGGACATTGCGGCCGGCGCGCTGCTGGTGGAGGAGTCGGGCGGGCACTTGTCCGACACGGAAGGAAAGCCTTATCATTTGGGCGTGCGCAACATCGTGGCTACCAACGGCCATATCCACGACGAATTGGTGGTAGCGTTGGGCCAAGCCGGCGCGGCAGGCTGACCGGAGCCGCTTTTGATGCAGGAACGGGAAAATATCGGACTGGGGGAAACCAACTTGTCATCCGGTTATATTATGGCGATCGACCAAGGGACGACAAGCACGAGGGCCATTTTGTTCGACAAGGAAGGAAACATCTCGGCGTCGAATCAGCGGGAAATCACGCAGTATTTTCCGAAGCCGGGATGGGTGGAGCATGACGCAGAGGAAATTTGGTTGTCGGTACTCGGCGTTGTATCGGAAGCTTTGGCGGACAGCGGAATTCGAGCCGACCAGATCGCCGGGATCGGCATCACCAACCAGCGGGAAACGGCGGTGGTGTGGGATAAGGCGACGGGCGTTCCCATTCACCGGGCGGTCGTGTGGCAGTCCAGACAAACCACCGGTATATGCGAAGATTTGTCTGCCAAAGGATACGACGATGTTTTCCGCAGCAAAACAGGTCTTTTGATTGACCCCTATTTTTCCGGCACCAAGGTGAGATGGCTTCTCGACCACGTCGAAGGCGCGAGGGAACGGGCGGATCGCGGAGAGCTGCTTTTCGGTACGATCGATACGTGGCTCGTATGGAAGCTGACCGGCGGAGCTGCGCATGTCACGGATTATTCTAACGCGTCTAGAACGCTTATGTACAACATCCATGATTTAAAGTGGGACGAGGAACTTCTGGCGATTCTGGGCGTTCCCGCGCAGATGCTGCCAGACGTTCACTCTTCGTCTGAAATATACGGCCACACGGTACCGCACCACTTCTTCGGGCATAGCATCCCGATCGCAGGCATGGCCGGAGACCAGCAGGCCGCTTTGTTCGGGCAGTCATGCTGCGAAGAAGGCTTGGCGAAGAACACTTATGGTACCGGGTGCTTTATGATGATGAACAGCGGCACGAAACCGGTGGCTTCCGAGCACGGTTTGTTGACCACCATCGCTTGGGGCCTCGGGGGCGAAGTGTTTTATGCGCTGGAGGGCAGCATTTTCGTTGCCGGTTCCGCCATTCAGTGGCTTCGCGACGGGCTCGGGATGATCGGGACTGCGGCCGAAAGCGAGACGCTGGCCGGCCAAGTGGAGTCCACCGATGGGGTGTATGTGGTTCCGGCCTTCGTCGGATTGGGGACTCCTTATTGGGACAGCGAGGTGCGGGGAGCGGTGTTCGGTCTCACCCGGGGGACGACCAAGGAGCATTTTGTACGCGCGACCCTCGAGTCGCTGGCTTATCAGACAAAAGACGTGCTGGACGCGATGGAGCGAGACTCGGGATTAAAGCTCCGCGAGCTGCGGGTCGACGGCGGGGCCGTTCGCAACGAGCTGCTGATGCAGTTCCAGAGCGATTTGCTGGAAGTACCGGTGGAACGGCCGGTCATCAACGAAACGACGGCATTAGGCGCGGCTTATTTGGCCGGTCTTGCCGTCGGATTTTGGAAGGATCTCGGGGAAATCCAGAAGCAGCGCGCGATTGCGGCGAGCTACACGCCTGCGATGCCGGCCGAGCGCAGAGAGAAGCTTTATGCGGGCTGGCAAGCTGCAGTTCAAGCGGCAAGGGCTTTCCGGCATTTTTCATAACATAGCATACACAAGATGATATCCGGACGAAGTATGGAGAGAAGCCGCTTGACGTCCGCAGCCCTCTCGTTGAGGGCCGCGGGTCGCTTGGGGTTTCTTTTACTATTGCGGCCGTCTATCCGCCCGTAAGAACAGGAGGAGAGCCATGAATCGATCCTTTTCGAGCACATGCCGTGTCGATTGGCTTCGGGAGCTGAAGGAAAACGTATTCGACGTTTTGGTTATCGGAGGCGGCATCACAGGCGCGGGAATTGCTTTGGATGCGGTAACCCGGGGGATGAAAACCGCCCTGATCGACATGCAGGATTTCGCGGCGGGCACCTCCAGCCGATCCACTAAGCTTGTCCACGGCGGACTCCGCTACCTCAAACAGCTTGAAGTCAAAATGGTCGCGGAAGTCGGCAAGGAAAGAGAAGTGGTGTTCCGCAACGCGCCGCATGTCACGACACCGGAGTGGATGATGCTCCCCATCTACAAAGACGGCACATTCGGCCGGTTTTCGACCTCTGTCGGCTTGTTGGTGTACGATTTTTTGGCGGGGGTAAAACACAGGGAGAGGCGCCAAATGCTGAGCGCACAGCAAGCGCTCCTCAAAGAGCCGCTGCTTCGCATGGAAGGTCTCCTGGGTGCCGGATATTATGTCGAATATCGGACGGACGACGCCCGGCTCACGATGGAAGTGGTGAAAAAGGCCGTCGAAAAAGGAGCGGCAGCGCTCAATTACGTCAAAGCGGTCCGGCTATTAAACGAAAACGGCAAGCTGACCGGCGTGGAGGCGGAAAATGTGTTGAACGGGCAGCGGTTCAACATCCGTGCCCGGCGGATCGTCAATGCGACGGGTCCTTGGGTGGATGAGATCCGGGAGATGGACCGCTCCAAACAAGGAAAATCACTCCGGCTCACCAAAGGCGTGCATCTCGTGTTCGACCGGATCCGGTTTCCGCTCAGACAGGCGATCTATTTCGACGTGCCGGACGGGCGGATGATGTTCGCGATCCCGCGGGAGGGTAAAACCTATATAGGCACGACGGATACCGATTATGCCGGAGAGCTCACCGACCCGCAGGTGACGGCGGAAGACCGCACCTATATTGTGGAGGCGGCGAACACGATGTTTCCGGAACTCCGGCTTCGCGTGGAAGACGCCGAATCCGAATGGGCTGGGCTGCGCCCGCTGATCTATGAGGAAGGTAAGCCGCCGTCGGAAATCTCCCGCAAGGATGAGATTTTTCGCTCGGCATCCGGCTTGTTGACCATCGCGGGAGGAAAGCTGACGGGCTATCGGAAAATGGCCGAAACCGTCACCGATATCGTAGCCCGCGAACTTCAAGACGATGGCCTCGGTCCGTTCGGACCCTGTCTCACGAAGATGCTGCCGTTGTCGGGCGGCGATTTCGGGAACACCGACCGTTTTCCCGCTTTTGTGCAAGACAAGGCTGCCGAAGGCAAGGCTCTCGGTTTGTCGGGAGAAGCTGCCGAACGCATGGCACGGCGATACGGCATCAACATATCCGCTATTTTCGCCAGGCTGCCCGAATGGAGGGAGGAAGCCTCGCGGAGCGGGCTGCCATTGGACGTTTATGCCGCGTTACGATACGGCATCGAAGAGGAGATGGCTGTGCTGCCTGCGGATTTTCTCATTCGTCGAACAGGTGGCTTGTTGTTCAACATCGAAGGCGTCCGCCAATGGTATCGCGGCGTCATTCGGGTCATGGCCGAAGAGCTCCATTACACCGAAGATCAGGTCAGGCGGTATGAGGACGAAATCGAGCGTGTGCTCCACCGGCCGCTAATGACGGATTGACACTTGATGGATTGATCATCCTACCGAACAAAGGGGGCAATAATTCATGGATAACGAACGCGAAAACGAAGCGGAACGATTGCTGGCGGAGCGGCTGATGGAATCGGAGCCTCAGGGCGCCGACCCCGAAGAAGAAGCGGTGAAACGTCTGCCTCCCAAGTGGGAGATTCGCATCCAGACACAAAGAGATCCGGTTGCCGAGGAAACCGCTGTCTATCGGTCGATGGCGAAAGAAGTCGATGGAAGGTACGATGAACGCCTAAAACCTAAGAATAACGCGGAATAATGCTTCCTTGCATGCTGATTGATCCGCTCGTCCAATGTTTATTAACAAATAGCATCGGAGTTCGGATCACCGGCTCAAGGAGGGATAAGAATGGAATATTCTTTGAACAGTTGGACCTTCGAGCGACACTTGGGTCCGCTGCGTTATACGGAATGGGACGAAGACCAAAAACGCCACGTGGTTCGCACGGATACCCAGCCGCAGTCAAGCACTCTCCTCGGATTGTTGGTCCGCATGGGGGCGAATGCTTATCGTTCGCTGGAGCTGGCGTACGTTCACTTATCCGACCGTTCGGAAGACGCGCTGCGGGATTTGAAAAATGTCGCGAGTGTATCCAAAATCGAACTGGCTTCGTTGCTGCTGGATTTCGGCGACTTATCGACCACCGATCCGATACGGCGCAATCGCGAAATGGATCTGTACCGGCGCTGGATCGACTTCGCCGCGGATGCCGGGTTTCGCAGAGTCCGGATTCCGGCCGGGAACAGCTCACCTGACGATCGGGCCGCACTGATCCGTGCTTCAGCCGGCCTATCGGAGCTTGCGAACTATGCGGGAGACAATGGCCCCCGGATCGTGACAGAAAATGTAGGCGGACTTTTATCCCGCTCAGCCAATTGCTTGCGGCTGATTGAGTTGTGCCAGGGCAGAGTGGGTTTCACGGCCGATTTTGATAATTTTGACCGGAATAAATACACTCAGCTCGCCGAAGTACTTCCCTATGCCGAGACCGTTCACGCCAAAGCCCGGCTGGACTCGCGCGGCCGCATCGATGAAGTCGACTTCCGTAAATGTCTCGAGCTCTGCCGGGATGAGCAGTTCAGCGGACCTTTATCGCTGACCTACCTCGGCACCGAAGATCCTTGGCAAATGCTCAATGTCATGCGCACAATCGCAGAAGCCCTGCCCAGTATGGGTTCGCCGCTGGATGCCATAAAGTAAATTAGCTAGCCTTTTGCCTGGAATCTATCAAATAAACTTGTGTTTCGCCTGGAATCCGTCAAATAAACTTGCGTTTCGCCTCCTATCGTATATCTCCTTTTCACACAAACCCTGGCTATCCCGTCGACTCAGAATGAATTCCAGAATGAATTCTGGAGAGCCGATAGAATTCGGGGAACAATTCCAGAAAAAGTTCCTACGTTAAGGGGCAATACTCCCCCTCGAACCGTTCCAAGCGTAATTAAGCTAAACCGATAAATGAATACGAACGCTGATCAGGTCCGCCATTGTGCGGGCCATTTTACGTCGACCAATAGCTCGAATTTGGTAATCCGCATTGAAGAACCATTTAACCGACTCGTTCAAGCGCAGCAGGCCGCAGCCTCGGCCGTCTCCGGGTTGGAGTGGAAGCCTGACGCTTGCCAATCAACACAGGATAAATCAAGGTTCGTGTCTTGGCGCATAATTGAAACAATACATCGAAGATCGACGATTTACGATTTGTTACATTCCGATTGAAGCAAAACTGATTGAGATAAGCTTGCAAATGTTTGGGACCGATCCCGCCCCAAAAACCGATTTTGAGCCAGGCGACGGCTTCTATTTTCGCTGCGGAAAGGGCTTTAATCTTTTGGGCACTGCCGTAATGGGAAACACAGAACAAATCCGTTGTTCCTGGCGCTATGTTTTCCGAAATGAAGGACTCAACACCGGACGGGAGAACCCGCATATAGCACAGGTGCTCCTGGCGCACGGTTTTAATTTTGATATACTCGGGTTCCTGCCGATCGTTCATGGACGCGCCGACCCAGAGAGGGTACATGTCGCTCTTCGATTTAAAACCCGGGTGACGCGATCTTATGTAGACTCCGATATTGACCCTTACGGTACCGGTGAGCGGGTGTCCGGCGTCGGCCACACTAGTGGCGTGTCGGAGTTTGTGACCGATCAACCAGGCGGTTTTGTAGGTGACGCCGAGGATTTGTGAAAGTTGAGTCGCAGGCATCGCGTTGGATTGTGAGTGTAGAAAAATGGCTCGAAGCCACAGCTTCATCGGGGTACGGCTGCCTTCCAAAACGGTGCCGGCGATCACCGACGTTTGATGTCGGCAAGTTTTGCATTCGTACAAAGCCAGCCGCCGGGTGCGCGTAACATAAGCCTGCGATGCCCGGCAGCGCGGACAACGGAAACCGTCAGGCCATTTGGCCTCGAAAAAGGCTTGTTCGCAAGCTTCTTCCGTCTCGTATTCACGACAAAAATCTAGAAAGGACACCATCAACCGATACAATGAGACCACCCCGAGTCTGGTCGAATACTTAGGTTTCATTGTAGCGAACATTTGTTCTGATTTCAAGCGAATTTTGGTTAAAATTTGAAATTTAATATTCTGAGTCGATGGGATAGCAAGGTTTGCGAAATCTAGCTCGAACCAAGTGATTCTGAGTCAATGGGATAAGCAGGGTTGGGATCTCGGACTGATGCTACAAATATTCTGAGTCGAAGGGATAACATGGGTTGAGTGGTTTAGGAGCGTAGTGACGCCTTGGAGCCTCAAAGAAAAAGAGGCGGCGAGTTCCACATTCCTGCGGAACCCGCCGCCCCCTAGGGCTGGTTCATGCCATTTCTCGGAAACTCGCTTCCGCAGCTTCGAGCGTGAAGTCGATATCGGCTTCGGTGTGGGCGGTGGTTAAGAACCATGCCTCGTATTTGGACGGCGCCAAGTATACCCCGCGGTCGAGCATGAGCCGGAAAAAGCGTGCGAACGCTTCGCTGTCGGTGTCCTGGGCTTGTTCGTAATTGGTGACCGGATGATCGCAAAAATGAGTCGAAAACGCAGCGGCGATACGGTTGATAGTGAGCGGAACTCCGTGACGGGCCGCAGAAGCTCGCAGGCCTTCGGTTAATCTCACGGCGAGCGATTCCATGCGCTCGTACACGCCCGGCTCGCGAAGCACCTCTAAGCAAGCCAGACCTGCGAGAACCGATGCCGGGTTGCCGGCCATCGTGCCGGCCTGATAGGCGGGGCCAAGCGGAGCGACCCGGTCCATCACTTCAGCGCGGCCGCCGTAGGCGCCAATCGGAAGACCGCCGCCGATGATTTTGCCGAGCGCGGTGAGATCCGGCTGAATCGCCGCGAAGTCCGGAAAAGCGCCGTACGTTTGTGCCGAACCGTAGTGGAAGCGGAAAGCGCTGATCACCTCGTCATAGATGACGAGGGCACCGGCCTCGCGCGCCATTTTGCAGAGGCCTTCCAAAAAGCCCGGCATCGGCATTACCATGCCGAAATTGCCGACGATCGGCTCCACCATGACAGCCGCCACGTCGTCGCCCCAGCGCTCGAGCGCTGCGCGCAGCCCGTCCAAGTCGTTAAACGGTACGGTAATAACCTCGCTCGCGATCCCTGCCGGTACGCCGGCGCTGTCGGGGGTGCCGAGCGTTGAAGGCCCCGAGCCCGCGGCGACGAGCACCAAGTCGGAATGGCCGTGGTAACAGCCGGCGAATTTCACGATTTTGGTGCGTCCTGTTGCCGCCCGCGCCACACGGATCGTCGTCATGACCGCCTCGGTGCCGGAATTGACGAACCGCACTTTATCCATAGACGGAATCGCTTCTTTGAGGCGTTGCGCCAGACGGATTTCATGCTCCGTAGCCGTGCCGTAGAGTGTGCCGGATTGGGCGGCACGGATGATGGCCTCCGTGACCACCGGGTGGGCATGCCCGGTAATGATCGGGCCGAAAGCCTGCAAGTAATCGAGATAGCGATTTCCGTCGACGTCCCACATATAGGCGCCTTTCGCCTTTTCCATAAAAACCGGGGCGCCGCCTCCTACGGCCTTGAACGACCGCGAAGGGCTGTTCACGCCGCCCACGATATGCTGAAGTGCTTCCTCATAAAGACGTTCCGATTTTTGATGCTGCAGCATGTGTATATTCCTTCCTTGGTTTCTGTCCGGAATCCGATTCCGGATCAGGGAGTGGCCGCCGAAGCGGAGGGAGCGGGGGCGGAAGCCGACTGCGCAATGGTCGATTGCGATTTGTCCTGCGAAAGAGTGGCTTGCACGAACCCTTTTAAAGCGTCGAGATCTTTAATGCCGAGCACCGAGGAGCCTCCGACCTTTTCATCCGCGAGCAGTTGATTCGGTGGAATTTGAGCGGAGCCGGCTTGCTGCGATTGATACCCAAGCGTAGCGAGCTTGCGCATGTCTCCTGTAGCCATGTTTGTCTCAATATAAGGTGTAACTTGAGCTAAAATTTCCGGCAGCCGGATCAAGTTCCAACCGGATTTCATTTTTTCGGCGACCGCCTTCAGGAAATTGCGCTGACGCTCGGTCCGGGTAAAATCGCTCATGGCGTCGTGCCGGAAACGCACATACTGCAGCGCTTTGCTTCCGTCCAAATGCTGCTGGCCTTTTTTCAAATCAATGTCGAATTGATGGCCGTCCGCGGCATCCGTGTAATGCATGTTTTTCTCCACGTAATAATCGATGCCGCCCAACGCATCGACCAATTTGATGAAGCCTTGAAAATCGACATAGACATAATACTGGATGTCCAGACCGAGCAAATTGCCGACCGTTTTCATGGCCAGATCCGGCCCGCCGATGGAAAGTGCCGTGTTGATGCGTCCCCGGCCGTGATCGGGAATTTTGACCCACGTATCGCGCAGCACGGAGAACAAGTGAACCTTTTTGCTGGACGGATCAAAAGAAGCGACCATCATCGTGTCCGAGCGAGCGATCTCGCCTTGACGGACCCCTCTCTCGTCCCCGCCCATGAGCAAAACGTTGACCCGCTCGCTGCCTTCCCATTCCGGCGGCTTGTATTCCAGCTTTTCCTCGAACATCGAAAAACGCGACTCATCCTTCGGCTTGCTCATCTGGTCGAATTGGTGGTAAGTACCATATATGCGCCAAGCGATTGCACCAATGACGACGATCATCACACTGAGCAGGCCCACAAGCGTCCACTTCCATTTTTTGCTCATCGGCGATTATTCCTTTCCGGGCTGCTTGTTGCAGCCGTCGGATTTACGGCAAGGAGATCGTGAGGTAACATTACATAGTAAAAATTATAAAGTTTCGACTCATAGTGAAGCAAGTTGGTCGAATGGGGGGATTCCTATGCTGGCTATAGATGTGGCCGAACTGCGCAAACAGTTCAAAGTGCAAAAAAACCGAGAAGGCCTGAGCGGCGCCCTGAAAGATTTGTTCAAGCGCGAGCACACCGTCGTCACGGCGGTTAAAGATATCAGCTTCCAAATTCCGCAAGGGGAGATTTGCGGCTATATCGGGGAGAACGGCGCCGGCAAGTCGACGACGATTAAAATGCTGACAGGCATTCTCGTCCCGACGTCCGGCAAACTCCAGGTGAACGGCTACGTGCCTTATAAGGACCGGGAGGAGTTCGTCCGGGGAATCGGCGTCGTGTTCGGCCAAAGGAGTCAATTATGGTGGGATATCGGCGTGATCGAATCGTTCCGGCTGCTGCGCAAGGTGTACCGCGTGTCGGAAACGGATTTTCGCCGCCGTCTGGACGAGCTTGTCGAGACGCTGCAGCTGCAGGATCTGCTGAACCGGCCTGTGCGTAAGCTGAGTCTCGGCCAGCGGATGAGATGCGAACTGGTGGCGGCGCTGCTGCATCAACCTTCGATTCTGTTCCTGGATGAGCCGACGATCGGTCTGGACATTGTGGTCAAAACGGAAATCCGTGAATTTCTCAAGAGGCTGAATCGCGAACACGGCACCACAATACTTCTTACAACGCACGATCTTCAAGATATCGAGGCGCTTTGTTCCCGTGTCATTATGCTGGACGACGGGCGCATCATTTACGACGGCGGACTGGACGAGCTCAAACAGCGCTGGGGTAAAGGCCGCGAGGTACAGTTTCAATTTACCGACCCCATTCGCCTGATGGAGGTGCAGAAGTTGACGGGAGGGCTGGCCGTCCGCTGGACCCGGGAAAACGAATTTACCGCCAAAGTATGGATCCCGCGGGAGCTGAACGTCTCCGAAGTATTATCCCGTGTCGTTGGAGCGCCGGAAATGGACATCAGCGACATCAAAATTTTCGAGACGAACACCGACGAAATCGTGCGGGAGATTTACCAGTCCGGAAGCGCGGAAGTGAATGCGGCAGCCCTTCAAGAAGAGAAGCGTGCGGAAGAGCCGGTTCCGGCGGGAGGCGTGCGGTCTTGATCAGCGCTTACCTCGAACTTATCCGCATGCGGTTTTTAATGATGCTCGCCTACCGGGTGAATTATTACAGCGGTATTGTTATTTATGCGTTGACAATAGGCGCCTATTACTTCATGTGGAAAGCCATTTACGGAGATGCTCAAACACTAGCGGGCTTCTCCGTAGACCAAATGCCGACCTATATCGCCATCTCATGGATGGCTCGCGCTTTTTATTTCAATAACCTGGACAGGGAAATCTCTAACGAAATCCGTGACGGCAGCGTGGCGGTCCAAATGACGCGGCCGTACAACTACTTGCTGGTGAAAATGATGCAGGGCTTCGGAGAAGGCTTGTTCCGCCTTACATTGTTCATGGTGCCGGGTATGATTGTGGTATGGTTCATTTTCCCGATTCATCTGGCCGATCCGATGCGCTGGCTAATCTTCTTCGTCATGATCTGGTTCAGTTTCCTGCTCAACTCGCAGCTGAACATTTTAACCGGACTCTTCTCCTTTTTCGTAGAAAACAACGAAGGTCTCATGAGAATGAAACGGGTCGTGGTCGATCTGTTGTCCGGCGTTGTGGTGCCAATCGCCTTCTTCCCCGGGTGGGCGAAGCCTGTGCTTGACTGGCTGCCGTTCCCCGCGATCACCTATTTGCCGAGCTCCGTATTCACCGGCAAACTGTCCGGCTCGGAGGCTTGGCAAGCGCTGTTGGTTCAATTTCTCTGGTTCGCCGTGCTGATCGTACCCATTGTGTTCATGTGGCGGGCGTCGCGGCGCCGTTTGTTCGTGCAGGGAGGTTGAGCGAAGATGACCAAGTGGGCTTTCAACATGGCGTTGTTCCGCGAATACATCGGCAATTATATGAAAACGAAGCTGACGTACCGCGCCGACTTTTGGGTGGAAGTTGTGGCGGATCTCATGTTTTCGGCCACGAATCTCATTTTTATCTTCATCGTGTTCCAGCACACGCCGGCTCTGGGTAACTGGAGTGAGGCGGAAGTTGTTTTCGTTTACGGGTATTTTATGATCCCTTACGGTATCTTCGGGACATTCGTTAACCTGTGGAATTTCAGTGAGCGGTATATTGTCAAAGGGGAGATGGACCGCATATTGACCCGGCCGGCTCATTCGCTGGTGCAAATCATGCTCGAAAACGTGGACCCGCCGTCGCTGATCGGCTCGTTCGTCGGTCTTGCCATTATGGGCTCTGCGTGGACGACTCTCGGACTGCCGTTCCACTGGTATGATCCGCTCGTACTGTTCGTGATGACGATCGGCTCGGTGCTCATCTATTTTGGGATGTATACCTCACTGGCTTCGATATCCTTTTATTCGGATGCGCCGACGGGCATCGTGCCGCTCATGTTCAACATTCAGAACTACGGGCGGTATCCGATTCAAATTTACAACAAGGGCATCCGCTTTCTGCTCACCTGGGTGCTTCCGTTTGCGTTCGTGGGCGTGTATCCGGCGTCGTTTTTCCTCGGACGGCACGGGGATTTGGGCATGTCGCTGCTGACGCCTGTTGTCGGGATTGTCGTGGGGGCGTTCGGACTGTGGGTTTGGAACCGGGGAGTCCATCGCTACAGAGGCGCCGGCTCTTAACATGGGAAAGATAATAGCAGTGATTAGCGCTCGTGTTGTTGTTTGACGGAATGGAAGGGAGATTTTGTTTTTGAAAGCATTGGAACTTGGCAAAACCGTACCCGACATCAAACTGCCCGCCTCCAACGGAGAAACGGTGAAGCTCAGCGATTTCCGGGGGCGAAAGGTTGTTTTGTTTTTTTATCCCCAGGACCAGACGCCGACCTGCACGCAGGAAGCTTGCGATTTCCGCGACGCGCATGGCTCGTTCGAATCCGCGGATACCGTGCTCATCGGCATCAGCCCCGATCCGGTGAAATCACATTTGAAATTCATCGAGAAGCAGGGGCTGCCGTTCTTGCTTCTGGCCGATACGGAGCTGAAGGCCGCCAACGCTTTCGGCGTGTGGCAGGAAAAACAGCTCTATGGCAGAAAATACATGGGCATCGTGCGCTCCACCTTCCTGATCGATCGAAAAGGGAAACTGGTGAGCGAGTGGCGCAACATACGGGTTAAAGGGCACATTGACAAAGTGCTGGAGGCGGCTCGCGGGTTGAAGTAGCTGATTGCTTGGGAGGCTGTCTGCCGGCGGTTTGGCATGATCGCCTTTGCGCGTCTTTCCATGCTATCCCGTTGACTCAGAACCTTGGTCGGGTGAAGTCCGCGACCCGGGCTATCCCGTTGACTCAGAACCTTGGTCGGGTGAAGTCCGCGATCAGGACTATCCCGTCGAGTCAGAACCTTGGTTCAACCCGTTATCCCCTTGACTCAGAATCCGGAATTCCGTCTCACTAGCTAATCTGAGCGAAGGGGATAACATGGGTATGGAGCAAATCCATAGGGGGCTAATCGAACGAACCATTCTGAGCGAATGGGATAGCCCGGAAAGGTCAATTTTATGTACACCGCCCAAGTTGACGCTGCGAAGGGCGAAGACTATAATAGCTTCAATTGATTTGGGCAACACGGAAGGGGCTCGGCAAAACCTGTGAACAAGCAAGCACACGAAATGATCGCCGTTCTGGACTTCGGCGGGCAATACAACCAATTGATCGCCCGGCGGATCCGGGATCTCGGCGTATACAGCGAACTGCTCCCGCACAATACTTCAGCGGACAAGCTCCGCGAATTGAAGCCGAAAGGCATTGTTTTCTCGGGCGGTCCGGCGAGCGTGTATGCGGAAGGAGCTCCGTCGGTGGATCCCGGTGTTTATGATCTCGGGGTGCCGATCCTCGGAATCTGCTACGGGATGCAGCTGATCACTCATCAGCGGGGAGGCAAGGTGGAGCCCGCGCATAAACGCGAGTACGGCAAATCGGACGTCGATTTCGTCGGCGCTTGCGATTTGGTGCACGGCCTCGAGACGCGTCAGACGGTATGGATGAGCCACGGAGACCTCGTAACGGAGCTGCCGGCCGGTTTTCGCGTCGACGCGCAGACCGAGCATGCGCCGGTGGCGGCAATGAGCGACCCGGAACGTAAATTTTACGCCGTTCAATTCCACCCCGAAGTGCGTCACTCCGTTTACGGCAACGATATGATCCGTAACTTTTTGTACAAAGTGTGCGATTGCCGCGGCGACTGGAGCATGGAGTCGTTCATCGACGATACGGTGCGGGAAATCCGTGAGAAGGTCGGCGGCCAAAAGGTGCTCTGCGCATTGTCCGGCGGTGTCGACTCGTCCGTTGTGGCGGCTCTCATTCATAAGGCGATCGGGGATCAGCTCACGTGTATGTTCATCGATCACGGGCTGCTTCGCAAAGGCGAAGCGGAGAGCGTCATGGAGACGTTCGCCGGCAAGTTTGACATGAATGTCGTCAAAATCGACGCCAGCCAGCGTTTTCTTGGAAAGCTCGAGGGCGTCTCGGATCCGGAACAAAAACGCAAAATCATCGGCACGGAGTTCATCCGGGTGTTCGAGGAAGAGTCGGCGCAGTTCGACGACTTCGCTTTCCTGGCGCAAGGCACGTTGTATACTGATATTGTAGAAAGCGGCACGGCGACCGCCCAGACGATCAAATCTCACCATAACGTCGGCGGACTGCCGGAAGACATGAAGTTCCAGCTGATTGAGCCGCTGAAGGCGCTTTTCAAGGACGAAGTGCGCAAAGTCGGCGAAGAGTGCGGTCTGCCAGCGGAGATCGTATGGCGGCAGCCGTTCCCCGGCCCCGGCTTGGCCATTCGTGTTCTCGGTGAAGTCACCGCCGAGAAACTCGAAATCGTCCGCGAATCCGACGCCATTCTCCGCGAGGAAATCGCCAAAGCCGGGCTGGATCGCGAGATTTGGCAATATTTCACGGCGCTTCCGAATATGAAAAGCGTCGGCGTCATGGGCGACAGCCGCACATATTCTTACACGGTCGGCCTGCGCGCCGTAACTTCGATCGACGGGATGACCGCCGACTGGGCCCGCATTCCGTACGATGTTCTCGAGCGCATCTCGAACCGGATCGTGAACGAGGTTCAGAACGTGAACCGGATCGTCTATGACATCACGTCTAAGCCTCCGGCCACGATTGAATGGGAATAACGCATACAAACAATAGCAACCCATGCAGCCGCCGGGCCTATCCGGCGGCTTTTCTCATTCCCTCTATAAAACTATTTCCCGGCGCGTCGTTCTCATTGACGAATACACACACGCACTTTAAGATAGGGAAAAGCGTGTAAACGCTTAAGAGGCTGGTTTCAGCCTGTTGCGCTTTTATGCTTTTAAGGATAAAAGCGTCACAGCGGCTGAACGGTCGGAGACTGTTTACATGAGGGGAGCGTATTTAAATTGAGAAAGTTGACGTTGTTGGCACTCATCTTTACGGTAGTTGTTATGATTGCGGCTTGCGGCAAGAAGCCCGAAAACGAAACTTCCGGAGCCAGTGCTTCGGCCGCACCAAGCGCGAGCCAGAGCGAAAGTGCAAGTGCCAGTCCGAGCGCAAGCACAGAAGAAAAATCGTACAAAATCTCGATTTCTCAAATTGTCGAGCATCCGTCGCTTGATGCGGCGCGTGAAGGTTTTTTGGCGGCATTGAAGGATGCCGGCATTGAAGAGGGTAAAAACTTGACCGTCGATTTCAATTCGGCGCAAGGTGAACAATCGAACAACCTGTCCATCGCGCAAAAAATCGCCGGCAGCAAGAGCGATCTGGTTCTCGCTATTTCGACTCCTTCGGCACTCGGGGTTGCGCAGCAGGTGAAGGATATCCCGATCGTGTTCTCCGCCGTCACCGATCCGCTTGGCGCCAAACTGGTGTCTAGCCTGGAAGCTCCCGGCGGCAACGTGACCGGCGCATCGGATACGAATCCGGAAGCGACGACCAAACTGGTAGAATTCATCGCCGCCAACTTCCCGAACATCAAGTCGGTCGGCCTGGTCATTAACGAGGGCGAGCCGAATGCCGTCGTGATGGCCAAGAAGGCGGAAGAAGAGTTTGGGAAGAAAGGCATCAAGCTGGTAAAGGCCGCAATCACCAAGTCTTCCGAAGTGAAACAAGCGGCTGAGTCTCTCGCGAAAAAGACGGATGCGTTCTACACGACGTTGGATAACATGGTCATCAGCGGCGTGGATTCGATTCTCAAAGTGGCCAAGGAGAAAAAGAAGCCGATCTTCTCCAGCGACCGCGACACCGTGGAGAAAGGCGCTTTCGCTACCGTCGGTTTCAAATATTACGACCACGGCTACCAAACTGGACTAATGGCCGTCGAAATTTTGAAAAACGGCAAAAAGCCGGGCGAAATGCCGGTTCTGATGCAAGAGAAGCTCGACCTCATTTTGAATGTCAAAGCAGCGGCGGATTATGGAATTGAAGTAACGGACGCCATGAAGAACGCCGTACAGGATCAAGCGCAAAACTTGATCCAGTAATTGGAGGCTAGCATGTTGGCAATATTGGAATCGTTGCCTAAAGCGATAGAGTTCGGGTTGTTGTTCGCCTTTCTGTCGCTGGGTGTCTATATCACATTTCGCATCCTTGATTTCCCGGATTTGACGGTGGACGGGAGCTTTACGACCGGCGGGGCCATTGCGGCGGTCATGATCACCCACGGCTATTCTCCGTGGCTCTCTACCGTCGCGGCATTCGGCGGTGGTTGTGCCGCCGGGGCCGTTACGGGGCTGCTTCATACGAAAGGCCGCATCAACGGTCTGCTTTCCGGGATTCTGATGATGATCGCGCTCTATTCGATCAATCTGCGGATCATGGGCGTACCCAATGTGTCCTTGCTAGGCGAACCCACAATTTTCAGCTCCGGCGTATCGCCCATGTTGATCTCGGCAGTCGGCGCCGTTGTCGTAAAGCTCTTGATCGATTTGTTTTTCCGGACCGATCTGGGGCTGTCGCTTCGGGCGACAGGCGACAACGCGCGGATGATCCGCAGCTTCGGCGTGAACACGGATAACAGCAAAATGCTCGGCATCAGCTTGTCCAACGGTCTAGTCGCCATCTCAGGAGCTCTCTTCGCGCAGTATGGCGGCTTTGCGGATAATTCGCAAGGCATCGGCATGATCGTCATCGGCCTGGCATCCGTCATTATCGGGGAAGCGATCTTCGGGACGCGAACGATTTTTTGGGCCACACTCGCTGCCGTTTTCGGCGCCGTCTTTTATTGGATCGTGTATACCGTGGCGCTCGAGTCGGAATGGCTGAGATTGGAGGCGTCCGATATGAAAATGATCACGGCACTCATCGTTATTGTGGCGCTCGTTATACCGACGGCACAGCGGGCGTTGAAACAGCGAAGCGTGGCTCGCAGACGGTCTGCGGAACTGGCTGGCATGGCTGCCGATACCGAACATGGAGGTGGCCGGTAATGCTGGAGCTGCGTCATGTATCGAAGCTGTTTTTTGCCGGCACCGCCGACGAGAAAATCGCGCTCGCCAAAATCAACCTGTCTCTGAAGCCGGGCGATTTCGTCACCGTCATCGGGAGCAACGGCGCCGGCAAGTCGACGCTCATGAACGTCATTTCCGGCGTGCTGACTCCGGATGCCGGCGAAGTCCTGATCGACGGCGCCGCCGTTCATCTTCTGCCCGAATATCGGAGAAGCCGGTGGATCGGTCGGGTGTTTCAAGATCCGATGGCCGGCACCGCCCCGCATATGACGATCGAAGAAAACCTCGCCATGGCCTACAAGAGAGGCAAGCCGCGGGGGCTGCAGCTCGGGGTGACGAGAGCCAAGCGCGCCTTTTTCCAGGAACAGCTGGCCCGCCTGAACCTTGGCTTGCACACGAGGCTCCGCGCCAAGGTCGGCCAGTTGTCGGGCGGAGAACGGCAGGCGCTCAGCCTGCTCATGGCGACTTTCACGGAGCCGCAAATTTTGCTGCTCGACGAGCATACGGCCGCGCTGGATCCGTCGAGGGCGGAGCTGGTGACGCGGCTGACGGAGAGCATCGTCCGTGAAATGAAGCTCACTACGCTGATGGTCACGCATAACATGGAACAGGCCATCCGCCTGGGCAACCGGCTGATCATGATGGATAAAGGCCGGATCATTCTCGATATCGATGAATCGCGCAAAAAAGATTTGACCGTCGAACAGCTGCTCCGCGAATTCGAGAGAATCAGCGGCCACAAAATGGCCGATGACCGGGTCGTTTTCGGATAATCGCCTATCAACACAAGAAAGACGCCTCATTGGCGTCTTTTTGCTTATGCCGAACTTATTAATGTCGCCAAATTCCGAACATTTATTCGACATTTTTACAAAACATTCGCCAAATTGCTTGTTGACAGGACCGGGCAACAAGTCCTAGAATGGGAAAGTACAAAACAACCGAATAGGATCTTTTCGTATAATCCCGGGAATAGGCCCAGGAGTCTCTACGAGGTCACCGCAAATGATCTGTCTACGAAAAGTGAAAGCGTCATGCCGCCGAAAGAATCGCGCGATTTTTCGGATGCATGAGATTTCACGGATTGCGGAACCTAGAAGAGATCATTCTTCTAGGTTTTTCTGTTTTTCATCCGTTTCTTTTCCGCTTGATCGATCCTATCTAACCCAAGGAGGACTTGTCGAAACCATGGAACGTTTCTTTAAGTTAAAGGAACTGGGCTCGAACGTACGTACGGAACTTTTGGCAGGCTTGACCACATTCATGACGATGGCTTACATTTTGGCGGTCAATCCGAACGTGCTGAGCGCATTCGGTTCGGGAGCCACCGGCGGAGAATGGTATCCGGTGTTTCTCGCGACGGCGCTGGCAGCCGGCATTTTCACGATCGCGATGGGGATTTTCGTGAATTTCCCGGGCGCGCTCGCTCCGGGCATGGGATTGAACGCCTATTTCGCATCCGTCATTCTGGCTTCTTCCGCGACGGGTAAGCCGATTACGTTTGAAATGGCGCTGACCGCGGTATTCATTTCGGGTATTATTTTCATCCTCCTTACGGTAACCAAGATTCGTCAAATGCTGCTTACGGCGGTTCCCGACAGCATGAAGCATGCGATCACGGTGGGGATCGGTCTTTTCATCACGATCATCGGTCTGAAAAACAGCGGACTGCTTACGGTCGGCGTTGAAGCGGCAAGTGATATTCCACAAGGCAAATTTACCGATGTCGCGTTTTTCGAAACGGTATTCCATATGGGCTCCTTGGAAAATCCAGGCGTGCAGCTGGTGCTGATCGGACTCGTGCTCATTTCGTTGTTGATGGTTCTTAAAGTGAGAGGCGCCATTTTGTTCGGCATTCTCGGCACGACGTTAATCGGCATTTTGCTCGGTCCGGACTACGTGAACACAACGATTGATACGAGCAAAACACCTTGGGTTCCCGATTTCTCCCAGCTTTCGTTCATGAACTTTGACTGGGCAGGCGTCATGCATACCGGCCTCATCTCGATCGTCGCCACGTTTACTTTCGTTGAGCTGTTCGATACGTTCGGCACCCTTGTGGGGACGGCTAACCGTGCCGGAATGATGAAAAACAAAGAAGAAGGCGAGAAACGCATCGGCAAAGCGATGATGGTCGACGCCGTCGCCGTTACCGGCGGTGCGATGCTCGGCACAAGCACGACGACCGTTTTCGTTGAAAGTGCTGCCGGTGTTGCGGCGGGCGGCCGTTCCGGGTTGACCTCGGTTTCTACCGGTGTATTGTTCCTCGCAGCTCTTTTCCTCGCGCCGATCGTGAACCTGATTCCGGGCTCCGCCACGGCAGCAGCATTGATCGTAGTCGGCTTGCTTATGATGCAGTCGGTGAAGGAAATCGACTTCCAAGATTTCACGATCGCGATTCCATCGTTCTTTACGATTGTCTTGATGCCTTTCACCTACAACATTGCCAACGGCATTTCGTTCGGTATTGTGTCGTATGTGGTGCTGGCGCTGGCAGCGAACTTGTTCGGCAAAGGCAAATACAAAATCCACTGGCTCATGTGGGTGCTGGCGATTCTCGTTATTGCCCGTTACGCGTTCATCGGCTCGCAAGGCTGATTCTAGGCGCTGAGCAACTTCCATTCGAAGCCCCGTGTCACTTCCGTCCAAGGGAGTGGTGCGGGGTCTTTTCATTGGTCGGCAAAACCCGAACATTTTTATATTTTTTATCATTAATATTCGGGTTTTTGGTTTGACATCAGGGGTCCGTTGGAGTAGACTTAAAGGCGTTAGACAGCGCCTTTGCTGTCGACGCACGCGTATAAACTCGGGAATCGGCCCGAACGTCTCTACCCGGAAACCGTAATTTCCGGACTACGCGGCGACTTGTTCCAAGCATGCTCAGATACTCGCCGTTTCTTGCCGTTGGGGGCGGATACGGACGGGCTGTCTATTTTGCCGCTTGGCGGGTTTTGCCAGTAATGGAGAACTGCACGGCCGATGGGGTAAGCTTACTATATACCCGTCGGCCTTTTTTAATGGAAAAATGAATGGACGGGATCGGTTGCGGGGAGGATGCGACATGGCGGCGCTGGTCGGTGTGATTATGGGGAGCAAGTCCGATTGGGACACAATGCGGCACACATGCGGAGTGTTGGACGAGTTGAACATTCCTTATGAGAAAAAAGTCATTTCGGCTCATCGCACGCCGGACTTGATGTTCGAATATGCGGAAACGGCCGTTGCCCGCGGGCTGAAGGTCATCGTGGCGGGAGCCGGAGGCGCGGCACATTTGCCGGGAATGGTGGCGGCCAAAACCGTATTGCCCGTCATCGGAGTCCCCGTTCAGTCGAAAGCGTTGAACGGACTCGACTCGCTGCTCTCCATCGTGCAGATGCCCGCGGGTATCCCGGTCGCCACCGTCGCGATCGGACAAGCGGGCGCAGCGAACGCCGGACTGCTGGCGGCGCAGCTGATCGGCGCCTACGACGAACGGGTGCGCGCCGCCGTTGCCGCCCGGCGGGAGCGTATCACGAAGGAAGTGCTGGAGAGCGGTGAGCTGACATGACGCTCTCTCGGACAATTCCGCCGGGCGCCACGATCGGCATCCTCGGCGGCGGGCAGCTGGGCCGGATGATGGCGCATGCCGGCAATCGGCTCGGATACAAGTTCGTGACGTTGGATCCGACGCCGGAATCGCCTTGCGGGCAGACGGCCCAGCAAATCGTCGCCGGTTATGGCGACCGGGACGCGGCCCGTGAGCTTGCAAGCCGGTCCGACGTCATCACGTACGAATTCGAGAACGTCGATGCGGAAGTGGCGGCGATGCTGGAAGCCGAATCTTATGTGCCGCAAGGCAGCAGGCTTTTGTATACGACGCAGCACCGGCTTCGGGAGAAACGGGCCGTGGAAGCCGCGGGAGCGCGAGTCGCTCCATACGCGGAGATCACAAGCGAGACGGACCTTCGCGAAGCCGCGGCCCAGCTTGGGCTGCCGGCGATACTGAAGACGGTAACCGGCGGCTACGACGGCAAGGGACAGTGGGTGCTTCGGGAGGAAGCCGACATCGGCCCGGCCTGGGAGCAGGCTTCGGCAGCTGGAACCGGGCTGGTGCTGGAGAAGTTTATCCGGTTCGAAAAAGAAATATCGGTTATCGCGGCAAGGCGGCCGTCCGGTGAAATCGCCGTATTTCCGCCTGCTGAGAATATACACGTTCATAATATTTTGCACTTATCGATCGCTCCTGCTCGAATCTCCGATGAGGTGAAGGAGGAGGCTGAAAAATTGGCGGTTTCCATTGCGGAGACGCTCGGAGTCGTCGGGTTAATTGCGGTAGAGATGTTCGTGGCGCAGGACGGAACGCTTTACGTCAACGAGCTGGCGCCGAGGCCGCACAATTCGGGCCATTATACAATGGAAGCTTGCCGGACTTCGCAATTCGAGCAGCATGTGCGCGCTATCTGTGATTTGCCGCTTGGCGATACGTCGCTCATGACGCCTGTGGTGATGGTGAATGTGCTCGGTGAGCATATAGAGCCGCTCATGCGCTGCATAGTTTCAGGGGATGAACCAGCGCGCAAGCTCGGAGTTGAACCGAAGGTTCACCTGTACGGCAAATCAGAAGTGAAGACCGGACGCAAAATGGGCCATATCAACGTGCTGGCGCCCGACACCGAAACGGCGCTGGCGTGGATCGCCCAAAGCGAAATTTGGAGGGTTTGACAGTTATGATCGAACGATACAGCCGCCCCGAGATGCGTACCATCTGGACGGAGCGAAACAAGTTTCAAGCCTGGCTGGAAGTCGAGCTGTGCGCCTGCGAAGCCTGGGCGGAGCTGGGCCATATTCCGAAGGAAGACGTCGCGGAGCTGCGCAATAACGCCAAGTTCGACATCGACCGGATTTACGAGATCGAACAAGAGACCCGTCACGATGTGATCGCGTTTACGCGCGCCGTCTCCGAGAGTCTCGGACCTGAGCGCAAATGGGTGCATTACGGATTAACCTCGACGGATGTCGTGGACACCGCGCTCGGATATTTGCTGCTGCAGGCCAATGAGATTTTGAAGAAGGACCTTCGAAACTTCATTGCCATTTTGCGGGAGCAAGCGATTCAATACAAAGACACGCAAATGATGGGCCGCACCCACGGCGTGCATGCCGAGCCGACGACTTTCGGTCTGAAGCTGGCGCTGTGGCACGAGGAAATGAAGCGGAATTTGGAGCGGTTCGAGCGTGCGGCGGACGGCGTGCAATTCGGCAAAATGTCCGGTGCGGTCGGAACCTATGCGAATATAGACCCGTTCGTGGAGCAATTCGTGTGCCGCAAACTCGGACTTACGGCTGCTCCGATCTCCACACAGACGCTGCAACGCGACCGGCACGCGGAATATATGGCGACACTGGCGCTGATCGCCACCTCGATCGACAAGTTCGCGACCGAAATTCGCGGCCTGCAGAAAAGCGAGTTCCGCGAAGTCGAGGAGCCGTTCGCCAAAGGGCAAAAAGGCTCCTCCGCCATGCCGCACAAGCGCAACCCCATTGGCTGCGAGAACATGAGCGGCCTTGCGCGCGTCATCCGCGGGCACATGATCTCGGCATATGAAAACGTCACGCTGTGGCACGAACGGGATATTTCTCACTCCTCGGTGGAGCGCATTATTTTGCCGGACGCCACGATGCTCCTGAACTATATGCTGAACCGTTTCGGCAACATTGTGAAAAACTTGACGGTGTTCCCGGAAAACATGAAGCGCAATATGCGCAGCACGTACAACGTACCTTTTTCCGGCCGTGTCATGACGAAGCTGATCGACAAAGGCTTCAGCCGCGAACAAGCCTATGACACCGTGCAGCCCCGCGCCATGCAGGCTTGGGAAGAACAGAGGGATTTCCGTCAAATCGTGGAGGCGACAGACGAGATTACGCGCGTGCTGAGCGCCGAAGAAATCGCCGACTGCTTTGATCCTTCTTGGCATTTGAAGCATGTCGACACCATTTTTGAAAGGCTTGGCCTGAAATAACAGGAGCAAGGAGGCTGCCAGATGGCGACGCAAACGGGAGCTTTGTCCACCGCGGAAGGAATGGTTCGTGCTCCGCTGCTCCACAAAGGCAAGGTGCGGGAGTTATACGACCTTGGCGAACATCTGCTGATTGTCGTGACCGACCGCATCTCGGCGTTCGATCATGTGCTGGATCCGCCGGTGCCGGACAAAGGACGGGTGCTGAACGGGCTTAGCGCGTTCTGGTTTCAGCACAGTGCGGAACTGCAGCCGAACCACGTTGTGCATACCGACGTGAACCGGCTGGGGGATCTGGTGAAGGAGCCGGAAAAACTGACGGGCCGCATCATGGTCACACGCAAAGCCAAACGGATCGACATCGAGTGCGTGGTACGTGGTTATATCACGGGCGGCGGGTGGCGGCAGTATCGGGCGACGGGTACGGTCAACGGCATCTCTCTTCCGTCGGGGCTGCGCAAAAATGAACAACTGGCACAGCCGATCTTCACCCCCGCCGGCAAAAACGACGTCGGACACGACGAAGACATTCCCTTCGAGGAGATGGCGCGCCGCATCGGACCCGGCTTGGCGGAGGAGCTGCGCGAGCGAAGCTTGCGGCTCTATGAATTTGGCCGCCGCAGCTGTGCAGAGAAGGGCATCATTCTGGCGGATTGCAAATTCGAGTTCGGACTTATCGGAGAAAACATCATTTTAATAGATGAACTGTTTACGCCGGATTCCTCCCGTTTTTGGGCGGAAGAAAAATACGGCCTCGACATGGAGATCGACAGTATGGACAAGGAGCCGGTGCGCCGTTTTCTCGCGGAATCCGACTGGGACCAAAACAGCCCTCCTCCTCGTCTGCCCGATTCCGTCGTCGCCGACACGTCTTCTCGCTACCGGGAAATCTACCGTCTTCTGACGGAGAAGTAGTTTTTGAGCAAACCCAGGTATCCCGTTGACTCAGAATGGCGGATTGGTGTCCTGATTTTTGAACAAACCCAAGGTATCCCGTCGACTCAGAATGACAGAATGGTGTCCCGATTTTCAGCAAACCCATGTTATCCCATTGACTCAGAATTCGCGTGTGGCGGTTCTTCCTGGTTGAGTGTGAGAAACGCAAACGGGAAAAAGCAGCATTGAGGGATAGGCGGCTAAGTGTACTCGCCGGAGTGTACATTCTGAGTCGAAGGGATAGCATGGAAAGTCTAGTTTAGCGGTGAATGCTTCTTCTGAGTCGAGGGGATAGCATGGAAAGTCTAGTTAGCGGTGGATGCTACTTCTGAATCGAGGGGATAGCCTGGAAAGTCTAGCTGGCGGTGAAATGCTTCTTCTGAGTCGAGGGGATAGCATGGAAAGTGCAGTCACCCGAGAATACACCTTCTGAGCCGAAGGGATAGGCAGTTGCGAGCCGGAAGAGCCGATACGAGGAGGACAAGCGATGAAAGCCAAGGTATATGTGACGATCAAGGAAAATGTGTTGGACCCGCAGGGGAACGCGGTGCAGGGAGCGCTGCACTCGCTCGGCTTCGGCGAAGTTGCCAAGGTGCGTATTGGCAAGTTCATGGAAGTCGAGTTGGACACGGCTGACCGAGGGCAAGCGGAGCGGCAGCTGAAGGAGATGTGCGAGAAATTGCTGGCGAACACCGTCGTCGAAGATTACCGATTCGAACTGGAGGGCTGATTCGCCATGAATTTCGCGGTGCTTGTATTCCCGGGCTCCAATTGCGACATCGATATGTTCAAAGCGGTGGAAGATACGGTGGGCGAGCCGGTCGAGTATGTCTGGCATACGGCAACCGATCTTTCATCTTATGACGTCATTCTCGTACCCGGCGGGTTTTCGTACGGAGACTATCTGCGTTGCGGCGCCATTGCGCGTTTTGCGCCTGTGATGGCGGAGCTCAAGAAAGCGGCCGAGGCCGGGAAGTTCGTGTTGGGCGTTTGCAACGGATTTCAGATACTCACGGAAGCGGGCTTGCTTCCCGGAGCACTTATTCGCAACAACAGCTTGAAATTCCGCTGTCATCCGGTGGATCTCAAGGTGGAGAACAACATAACCCCGTTTACCAACGCATACGCGCCGGGAGAGACGATTCGCATTCCGATCGCACATGGGGAAGGCAACTATGTTTGCGATGCAGAGACGCTTGCGCGTTTAAAAACGAACAATCAGGTCGTTTTCCGATACCAGGGCGATAACCCGAACGGTTCCGTCGACAACATCGCGGGTGTGTGCAACGAACGCGGCAACGTCGTCGGTATGATGCCGCATCCGGAGCGCGCGGTCAGCGAGCTGCTCGGTTCGAGCGACGGCGCACGCATGTTCACCTCAGTACTCAACGTTTTTTTATCGCGGGTCGAACCCAGCGCCGTTAACGGCGCTCGAGCCCACTAAGGAGGGAATCCAATGGCGCAGCAATTGGCCGCTAAAGAACCGACTGTTGAACAAATCGCGGATCAGAAAATTTACAAGCAATTCGGCGTGTCCGACAGCGAATATGCGCTCATTTGCGATTTTCTCGGCCGCAAGCCGAACTACACCGAGATTGGCGTGTTCAGCGTCATGTGGTCGGAGCACTGCGCCTACAAAAACTCCAAGCCGCTGCTGCGCAGGTTTCCGACTACCGGCCCGCGCGTCCTGATGGGACCCGGCGAAGGAGCGGGAATCGTCGACATCGGCGACAACCAGGCCGTCGTGTTCAAAATCGAATCGCACAACCATCCGTCCGCGGTAGAGCCGTATCAAGGTGCCGCAACCGGAGTTGGCGGGATCATCCGCGATATTTTCTCGATGGGAGCACGCCCGGTGGCTTTGCTGAATTCGCTGCGGTTCGGAAAACTTGACAGCGAGCGCGTGCGCTATTTGTTCTCTCATGTCGTGAGCGGCATCGCCGGATACGGCAACTGCATCGGCATTCCCACGGTGGCGGGAGAGGTCATGTTCGATGAAGCTTACGAGGGCAATCCGCTCGTGAACGCCATGTGCGTAGGCCTCATCGACCACGACAAAATCCAGCGCGGCGTCGCCAAAGGTGTCGGCAACCCGGTATTTTATGTGGGTCCGGCAACGGGCCGCGACGGGATTCACGGGGCGACCTTCGCATCCGAGGACCTCACCGCGGAATCCGAAGCGAAGCGTTCGGCTGTGCAAGTCGGCGATCCGTTCATGGAGAAGCTCGTCATGGAAGCTACGCTGGAGTTGATCGATTCCGGCATCGTGCTCGGCATCCAGGACATGGGCGCGGCGGGCCTGACGTGCTCCAGCGCCGAAATGGCAAGCAAAGCCGGCAACGGCATGGAGTTGTACCTCGACGAGGTGCCGCAGCGCGAAGAAGGCATGACTGCTTACGAAATGATGCTTTCCGAATCGCAGGAACGCATGCTGTTCGTCACCGAGCCGCAGCACGAGGCGCAGGCGAAAGCCATTTTCGAGCGCTGGGGTCTGCATTGCGCCAAGGTCGGCAAAGTGACCGACGATGGACGTCTTCGGTTGTTCCATAAAGGGGAGCAGGTCGCGGACATGCCGGTGAAGGCGCTCGTGGACGACTGCCCGGTATATCAAAAGCCTTCCAAAGTGCCGGACTATTACTTGAAAAACGGCTCCATCGAAACGAATTCCTATGAACAAGTGCTGGATTTGACGGATGCTTTGAAAAAAGTGCTCGGTTCCCCCTCGCTTGCGAGCAAGGAGTGGGTGTACAGCCAGTACGACTACCAAGTCCGTACTTCGACGGCGGTTGTGCCGGGTTCGGACGCGGCGGTCGTGACGATTCGCGGCACGCGCAAAGCGCTGGCGATGACGACGGACTGCAACGCCCGTTATGTATATTTGGATCCGGAAG
This sequence comes from Cohnella pontilimi, assembly GCF_005049045.1. GTDB lineage: Bacteria > Bacillota > Bacilli > Paenibacillales > Paenibacillaceae > Cohnella > Cohnella pontilimi. The sequence continues at coordinate 313,772 of NZ_SUPK01000004.1, read as the reverse complement.
TCGGCGGGCGGATCGCCGTGGCGGAAGCGGCGCGCAATATCGTGTGCTCCGGCGGCGAACCTCTGGCCATTACGGACAACCTCAATTTCGGCAGCCCGGAGAAGCCTGAAGTCTTTTGGCAAATGGAGAAAGCGGTTGACGGCATGGCGGAAGCTTGCCGGCAGCTCGAGACGCCGGTTATCGGCGGCAACGTTTCGCTCTATAACGAGAGTGCCCAAGGTGCGATCTATCCGACGCCGGTCGTCGGCATGGTCGGTCTCGTGCACGATCTGGATCATATTACGACCCAAGCTTTCCAAGAGGAAGGCGACGTCATTTTCCTGCTTGGCGATACGAAAGCGGAAATCGGCGGAAGCGAATTTCAATATGCGCTATTCGGTGTGACGGAAGGACGGCCGCCGGAGCTCGATCTGGCAACCGAACGCCGAGTTCAGCAGGCGGTGCTGGGCGCGATCCAGCGCGGGCTCATCGCTTCGGCGCATGACTTATCCGAAGGCGGCCTGGCGGCGGCGCTCGCGGAAGCTTGTTTTGAGCGGGGGCTAGGCGCGCAAGTGGAGTGGACGCCGAACCTTCGTCCGGATCTTGCGCTGTTCAGCGAGTCGCAATCGCGGATTTTGCTGTCCGTGAAACCGGAGCATGCTGACGAGCTCGCCCTTCTCTTGTCGGAACAAGGCGTGCCGGTTCAGCGGTTAGGCAAGGTCGGCGGAGACCGGCTCACGATCGAAGTGGCAGCTCATACCGTGATTGATGCCTCCGTTGCGGAACTGCGCGAAGTATGGCAAACCGCGATTCCATCCCGAATGGACTGACCGCAAGACCAACCAGCAAGAACAGATCGGAGGGACAACCATGCGGCGCCTATGGACCGGGGATTACTATAACGAAGGCAACGGGAAAGACGATATTTTCGATAAGCTGAAGGAAGAGTGCGGAGTATTCGGGGTGTTCGGTCATCCCGACGCCGCCACCCTGTCCTACTACGGCCTGCATGCGCTGCAGCACCGGGGCGAGGAAAGCGCCGGGATCTGCACCTCCGATAACGGCGTTTTTCATTATCACCGCGGCATGGGTCTCGTGAAAGAAGTGTTTGACCGCGATCATATGGAGTCGATGCCGGGCGACCGATCGATCGGCCATGTGCGTTATTCGACGGCCGGCGAAAGCAAGCTGGCGAATGCGCAGCCCCTCGTATTCAAGTATCGCGGCGGCGATCTCGCGGTGGCGACGAACGGCAATATCGTGAACGCACCGCAGATCCGGCGGGACCTGGAGTCGAAAGGCTCCATTTTTCAAACGACGAGCGACACCGAAGTGATCGCCCACTTGATCGCCCGCTCTCCCAAAGAGTTGGTCGAAGCGGTCAAAGACGCGTTCGCGCAGCTGGTCGGCGGGTTCGCATTTCTCATTATGACGAACGATCGCCTGCTTGCCGCTTCCGACCCGCACGGGCTTCGGCCTCTCGTGTTGGGCCGGCTGGGCGAAGGCTACATTCTCGCTTCCGAAACGTGCGCTTTCGAAACGATCGGCGCCTCTTATTTGCGCGATGTGCAGCCCGGAGAAATTCTGGTGCTGGACAAAGACGGCCTGCACGAGGAGCGTTACGCGCCGCTTGAGCGTCGCGCCGTCTGCGCCATGGAATACATTTATTTCGCGCGTCCCGACAGCGACATTAACGGCATCAACCTGCACGCCTCCCGCAAAAGAATGGGGCAGCAGCTCGCCGTCGAAGCGTTCGTCGACGCGGACATCGTGACGGGCGTGCCGGATTCGAGCATTTCGGCGGCCATCGGTTATGCGGAGCAGACCGGTATCTCTTATGAACTCGGACTTATCAAAAATAAATATACCGGCCGCACGTTCATCCAACCATCCCAGGAGCTTCGTGAAAAAGGCGTGAAAATGAAGCTTTCGGCCGTCCGCAAAGTAGTGGAGGGCAAACGTGTGGTCATGATCGACGATTCGATCGTGCGGGGCACGACGAGCCGGCGCATCGTCAATTTACTGCGGGAAGCGGGCGCGCTGGAGGTGCATGTGCGGATTACCTCTCCGCCATTCGCCAACCCTTGCTTTTACGGCATCGACACGCCCGACCGTCGCGATCTCATTGCGTCCAGCAAAACGATCGAGGAAATCCGCGAGGCGATCAACGCCGATTCGCTTTATTTTCTGAGCAAGCCGGGCTTGATCGAATCAATCGGCGGCCACGAAGACGCGCTGAACCGCGGTTTATGTCTTGGCTGCTTCGACAACGATTATCCGACGCAGGTTGATTTCGAAGATGCCAAAATCGGCTGCGGCTGCGACTGACTTAAACACCGCCTATAAGGAGTGAACGGAGTGTCCGAAGCATACAAGCAAGCCGGCGTAGACATCGCCGCGGGCAACGAAGCCGTGGAACGGATGAAGAAGCATGTGCAAAAAACGTTCCGTCCCGAAGTGTTAACCGGGCTCGGCGGGTTCGGCGGGCTTTTCGGGCTCGACAAAAATAAGTATGAACAGCCCGTGCTCGTGTCCGGAACCGACGGTGTCGGCACGAAGCTGAAGCTGGCGTTTGCCATGGACAAGCACGACACGATCGGCATCGACGCCGTCGCCATGTGTGTGAACGATGTGGTGGTAACGGGATCGGAGCCGCTGTTTTTCCTCGACTATTTGGCTTGCGGCAAGCTGGTTCCCGGAAAAATCGAGGCCATCGTCAAAGGTGTCGCGGACGGCTGTGAACAAGCGGGCTGCGCGCTCATCGGCGGCGAGACGGCGGAGATGCCGGGCATGTACCAGGACGGCGAGTACGATATCGCCGGCTTTACGGTCGGCATCGTGGACAAGCCGAAAATCATCGACGGTACGGCGATCGTGCCGGGCGATGCGGTGATCGGCCTCGCTTCGAGCGGCGTACACTCCAACGGTTTTTCCCTCGTCCGGCGTCTCCTGCTCGACCAGAAGGGCTATTTGCTTTCGGACAAACTGCCGGAGCTCGAAGGCCGGACACTCGGCGAGACGCTGCTAGAGCCGACGCGGATTTATGTGAAACCGGTGCTGAAGCTGCTGGAATCGGTGGAAGTCAAAGGCATGGCGCACATTACCGGCGGCGGTTTTATCGAAAACATCCCGCGCATGCTCCCGGATCACGTGAATGTGGATATCAAGCGGGGAGCATGGCCTGTGCTCCCGATCTTCAACCTCATGCAGCGTGAGGGGAATATTACGGACCGCGATATGTACACGACCTTCAACATGGGGATCGGCATGGTGCTCATCGTTCCGGCCGACCAAGCGGAGAAGGCGGTCGAGAACGCAAGGTCGCTCGGCGAGCAGGCGTACGTACTCGGCACTGTGAAAGCCGGCAGCCGGATCGTGACGTTCGAGGGTGCAGAGCTCCCATGACGCTGAAGATTGCCGTTTTCGCGTCGGGCAGCGGGAGCAATTTTCAGGCGCTTGCGGACGCCATACAAGCGGGCGGGATTCCCGCTTCCATCGAGCTGCTGGTGTGCGATAAACCGTCCGCCCGGGTGGTGGAACGGGCAGCATCACTCGGCATTGATACGTATCTATTTCAACCGAAACAATATCCGAATCGCGAGGCCTATGAGCAAGAAATATTGAGCGAGTTACGGGCACGCGGCATCGAGCTGATCGTACTGGCCGGTTACATGCGGCTCATCACCCGCGTACTGGTGGAGCCGTATTACGGCCGAATGATCAATATCCATCCCGCGCTACTCCCGGCTTTCCCGGGCGTCAACTCGGTGAAGCAGGCGCTGGATTACGGCGTCCGCGTTACCGGAGTGACGGTGCATTTTGTGGACGGCGGCACCGACACGGGTCCGATCATCGCGCAGCAGGCGGTCGAGGTGCTGCCCGGCGATACGGAAGAGACGCTGTCCGCCCGCGTTCATCAAGCAGAGCACCGTTTGCTGCCGCAGACTGTCCGGTGGATCGCGGAAGGGCGGGTCCGGCTGGAAGACCGTCTTGTAACAGTGGACAGAGAGTAAAAGACTGGTTTCATCATAGGAGGGTAAAGAAATGGCGATTCGAAGAGCGCTGGTCAGCGTATCGGACAAAACGGGCATCGTGGCATTTTGCAAAGAGCTGACACAGCAGGGGGTGCAAGTGATCTCCACCGGCGGAACCAAAACGCTCCTGGAGCAAGAGAACGTGCCCGGCGTCGGCATATCCGAAGTGACCGGGTTTCCGGAAATTTTGGACGGGCGGGTGAAGACGCTCCATCCCGCCGTGCACAGCGGCCTGCTGGCAATCCGCGACAACGCGGAGCACCGCCGGGCGATGGAGCAGCTCGGCCTGGACTATATCGATCTGGTCGTGGTCAACCTGTACCCGTTCAAAGAAACGATCGCCAAGCCGGACGTCTCCTATGAGGACGCGATCGAAAATATCGATATCGGCGGTCCCACGATGCTCCGGTCGGCCGCCAAAAACCACGCGTTCGTCACAGTCGTGACGGATGCCGCGGATTACGAGCAAGTGCTGGCCGAGCTGAAAGCCGGCGGCGACACCACGCTGGAGACCCGCAAGCGGCTGGCAGCCAAAGTATTCCGCCACACCGCCGCTTACGACGCGCTCATCTCAGATTATTTCGCGAAGCAACTGGATGAACCGTTGCCGGAGAAGCTTACCGTCACCTATGAGAAAATTCAAGATCTGCGCTATGGCGAGAACCCTCACCAGCAGGCGGCGTTTTACCGCAAGCCGCTGGCCGGCGCCGGCAGCATCACCACCGCGGAGCAGCTGCACGGCAAGGAGCTCTCCTACAACAATATCAATGACGCCAACGCCGCTCTTGCGATCGTGAAGGAATTCGACGAGCCGGCTGTCGTGGCGGTGAAGCATATGAATCCGTGCGGAGTCGGAATCGGACGTGACATCGACGAGGCCTATCGCAAAGCCTATGAGGCGGATCCGACTTCCATTTTCGGCGGCATCGTCGCGGCGAACCGGACGATCGATAAAGTGACAGCCGAGCGGCTCAGCGACATTTTCCTCGAGATCGTGATTGCGCCGGATTTCACGCCGGAAGCACTCGGTATTTTGCAGCGCAAAAAGAACATCCGGCTGCTGCGCATGGGCGGCTTGTCCTCTGCGGCGGAACGCCGGCCCGAGTGGCTGGTTACCAGCGTCGAAGGCGGGATGCTGATCCAGCAAAGCGACGTGCACAGCCTCTCGGATGCGGACCTCAAAGTCGTTACGACCCGCGAGCCCACGCCGGAAGAGCTGAAGCAGCTGCTGTTCAGCTGGAAAGTGGTGAAGCACGTGAAGTCCAACGCGATTTTGCTGGCGAAGGACAGCATGACGATCGGCGTCGGCGCGGGCCAAATGAACCGCGTGGGAGCGGCCCGCATCGCCATCGAGCAGGCGGGGGAGAAGGCGCGGGGAGCGGTGCTCGCTTCGGATGCGTTTTTCCCGATGGGCGACACGTTGGAATTGGCGGCCAAAGCCGGCATCACGGCGGTGATCCAGCCCGGCGGTTCGATCAAGGACGAGGAGTCGATCGCAGTCGCCAACGCCCATAACATCGCGATGGTGTTCACCGGCGTCCGCCATTTCAAGCATTGACCAAAATTTATCGGGGTCCCCAAAAAGTAATCGGAATAGGCTACGAAGATTTACGTCACTTTTTGGGGTATCTAAGGAGGCGTGCATCTTGAACATACTCATCATCGGTCGTGGCGGACGGGAGCATGCCATCATATGGGCGCTCCAGCGGCATGATGCTTCCCGTCGCATTTACTGTGCTCCCGGGAACGCCGGCACTGCGGAATTGGCGACGAACGTGGACATCGGCGAAATGGAGTTCGCCCGTCTGGTCTCGTTTGCCCGTGACAACGCCATCGATCTCGTCGTCGTGGGGCCGGATGATCCGCTTGCCGCCGGCATCGTCGACGCCTTCGAAGAGGCCGGCATCCCGGTGTACGGACCGCGGCGCAACGCGGCTGAAATCGAGGGCAGCAAAATTTTCATGAAAAACTTGCTTCATAAGTACGAAATCCCCACGGCTCAGTATGCCGCCTTTACCGATTATGAAGCGGCCCAAGCTTATCTGGATACACAGCCCGTGCCGATCGTGATCAAAGCCGACGGGCTTGCGGCCGGCAAAGGCGTGACGGTGTGCTTCACACGGGAAGAAGCGCACCATGCGCTGAGGAACACGATGCTGAACAAGTCGTTCGGAGCGGCCGGCGACAAGGTGGTCATTGAGGAGTTTCTCCAAGGGCAGGAAATGTCCATTCTCGCCTTCGTCGACGGAGAAACGGTTCGTCCGATGCCGCCCGCCCAGGATCATAAACCGGTATTTGACGGCGATCAAGGTCCGAATACCGGCGGTATGGGCACTTATTCCCCGCTGCCGCACATTCCGAAATCGGTCGTGGATGAGGCGATCGAGACCATCGTCCGGCCGACGGCGCGCGCCATGGTGGCGGAGGGCCGGCCATTCTGCGGGGTGCTGTTTGCCGGGCTTATGATTACGGAAGACGGGCCGAAAACGATCGAGTTCAACGCGCGTTTCGGCGATCCGGAAACCCAGGTTGTGCTCCCGCGGCTGGAGACCGATTTGCTGGACATTTTCCTCGCTTCCCTGAACGGAGAGCTGGACAAAGTGGACATCCGGTGGAGCCGTGATGCCGCGGTTTGCGTCGTTTTAGCCTCCGAAGGCTACCCCGGTTCCTACGCCAAAGGGCTTCCCATCCAAGGGCTGGAGCAAATAAAAGAATCCGACGGCCTCATCTTCCATGCTGGTACTCTGAGCGAAGGGGATAAGGTGCTCACCAACGGAGGCCGGGTGCTCGGCATCGTCGGCCGCGGAGCCGATATTGCGCAAGCGCGCGACAAAGCTTACGCAGCGGCTGAACGCATCACGTTCGAAGGCAAGTTCAATCGTACCGATATTGCCGCCAAGGCGGTGCGTTAACTTCTCATAAAAGCAGGGATTTTCCGCCTTATAGGAAACCCCTGCTTTTTTCTTATTGCCAACGATCCTCCAATTGACAATAAGACGACCGAATGCTATTGTATAATTCATACTAAATTAATCGGAATTAACGGAATTGCAAGGAGGAGCCCCATGGAAAGAACGATCACTTTGCGACACGATGACTTGACGTTGACCGCAAGCATCCACTACCCGGCTTTGGAGGGACGGGATGCGGACCGCAAGCTGCCTTTGGTCGTGATCTGTCATGGTTTCATCGGAAGCCGCCTCGGGGTGGACCGGCTGTTCGTACTGGCGGGACGCGAGTTTGCCCGGAGGGGTTTTCTCGTCATCCGCTTCGATTTTGCGGGCTGCGGAGAGAGCGGCGGCGTCTACGGGGAGCACGGGCTCGATTCCATGATCGCCCAGACCCGCACTGTGCTCGATTACGGTTTGTCATCGGATTGCGTGGATCCGCTTCGCGTCACGCTGCTCGGTCACAGTCTCGGAGGCGCCGTCGCGCTGCTCACGGCTGCCCGGGACCGGCGCGTCAAATCGCTGGCACTTTGGTCGACGGTCGGTCATCCTTATCACGACATCGTGCACATCGTAGGCCACAAGGTTTATGACGAGTCGTTCGAACGGGGCGTCGCCGATTATCACGGATTCCCGCTCACGCCGGCCTTTTTCGAATCGCTTCAGCAGCATCAGCCTTTTCAGGAGGCGTCCAAGTTTCAAGGAGACGTCTTTATCGCCCACGGAACGAGCGATGATACGGTTCCCGCCGATTACAGCTTCCTGCTCGAAAAAACGTTTTGGCTGAGAGGGGAAGGGCGCTGCGACAAGCTCATTTTGTTCCAAGCCGATCATACCTACACCCGGGGCGAACATAAGGCGGAGCTGTTCAAGGCGACGGCCGACTGGCTGGCCGCTTACCATGAGCGTCAGCGGGACTGGCATCACTGGAGCATCTGACACGATAACCATATGAAAAACGTGTATACAAAGCCGAATCATCCTTCACCGGATGGCGCGGCTTTTTTTCAATTTCACCGAAGTCTTCAATTCATCTGACAATGCGTTAACGATTCTCGATTAGTCTAATAAATGGTGATACGATTTTACAGGGAAAGGGAGAGTTCAATCTATGAAATTTAAAATGTGGAGCAAGAAAGTGCTCGTTCCCGCACTCGGTCTTGCCGTTCTTGCCGCCGGAATTCCGGCTGCCGTGTACGCGAAGGACAGCCAATCCGCTAAAAAGCAGGTAAAACCCGTAACCGTGAAGTCCACAGAGTTCGTGGGCATGCCGGCGCCGGCAACCGCGCAAGACATGGCGAAGCTGTATACGACGGCTGCGCTCAAGGTGACTTACTCCAACGGTGTGGTGAAAACTTTCCCGCTTTCTTATAAGAAGCTTTTCAAATCGAATGAAAAAGTCGGTGGCACCATTGCCGGCGTAGCCATTGACGCCAAAGGGAAGCCGATCATGGACACAACGGATCCGAGTCATCCGATCCCGTACGTCTCCGAAGATCCGGACTCCAACAGCCTGTTCTCCGTGCCGGGCATGAAAGCGGTCAGCTCGACCGGCAACCCGCTGTCTCTCGTTACCCACTATGAATATATCAACCGCGCTTACGGCATCGTGCCCGCAAGCATGAGCTTGACGACGATCGACCAAAACAAGAAGACAGGTGAACTGAAGCCTGTTGCCTTGAAAAAAATCGACTTCTCTTCCGTTGACGGCTTGTGGATTCCTTGTAACGGCTCTCTGACGCCGTGGAACACCCATCTCGGCAGCGAAGAGTACGAGCCGGACGCCCGCGTATTCGAAGCGGATAACACGAAAGCCAACGTAAAGACGTTCACGCAAAACTACTATAATGACACGACGAAAGTCGGAAATCCTTACTTGTACGGCTTCCTTCCTGAAGTGACGGTCAATAAGGACAACACGACGAAGGTCGTCAAGCATTACAGCATGGGCCGCTTCTCTCACGAGTTAGGCAAAGTGGCGCCGGACAACCGCACCGTATTTTTCGGCGATGACGGCGGCAACACGATGCTGTTCATGTATGTAGCCGATAAAGCGAAAGACTTGTCCGCAGGCACGCTGTATGCGGCGAAATGGATTCAAAAATCCGCGGAGAACGGCGGTTCCGCCGACCTGCAGTGGATCAAGCTGGGACATGCTTCGGACAAAGAAATCAAAACCTATATCGACAAAGGCGTCAAATTCAGCGATATTTTCGAAACTTCCGATCAAGCGGCCGACGGATTTAAAGCCGTTAAGGTTTACTCCAGCGTAAGCTCCAAAGTGGAATATTTGAAAGTGAAGCCGGGCATGGAGAAAGCCGCCGCATTCCTGGAATCCCGCCGCTACGGCGCGCTGCAGGGCGCAACGGCTGAGTTCAACAAAATGGAAGGCGTAACGGTTAACGCAAAAGACAACAAAGTTTACATCGCGATGTCTTACGTGGAAAAAGCGATGGAAAAAGACAGCAAAGGCACGGATCCGGCTGACGATATCCAAGTGAACAAGCTGAGCGCCGGCGCCACCTACGAGCTCACGCTCAAAGGCAAGCAAAAGGACAGCAAAGGCCAGCCGATCGACAGCGCATATGTCGCTTCATTCATGAAGTCCCTCGTGTTCGGTGAAGATTTGGCCGCTCCGGACGCGCTCGGCAACAAAGCGAATCCCGACAAGGTCGCCAACCCGGACAACCTGTCGTTCTCCGAAGAGCTTCGCACGCTGTTCATCGGCGAAGACAGCGGCATGCACGTCAACAACTTCGTCTGGGCTTACAACGTCGATACGAAGAAGCTGTCCCGCATCCTGTCTACGCCTGCCGGCGCGGAAGCGACCGGACTGATGGCGGTCGATAACCTGAACGGCTTCAAGTATGTCATGAGCAACATCCAGCATCCGGGCGACGAAATGATCGTGGCCGACAGCCTGAAAGCCGATGTCGAGAAGTATATTGACCAAAACTTCGACAACAAGTCCGCCGGCATCGTGGGTTATATCTCCGGACTGCCGACGCACGACCAGCTGTTCCCGGCAGTAACAAAAGCCAAGAAAAAATAATGGCCGCAGCCTGAGCGAATCTCTCAAGCAAGGCCGAAGACCGCCGGGACCCGTTCCCGGCGGTCTCCATTTTTATTGAACAGAAGAGGAGAAGCCTGATGATCAACAAAAAATGGCCGGTCACGATCTTTCTGGTGCTGATGGCGCTCGTTATTTATACAGTCGGTGGCATTACACAAGGAGGATTTTCACGGGCAGAGGCGAATGAATCGGGGCACGGCAGTGCCCATCAATCGGGCGACGTTAGTCAAGCAGGCGAAGGAGACGGCATCGCAGTACTGTTGAACGGCCGTCAGCTTCCTCGTCCCGCCACGGTAAGCAGTGACTTCTCCGAAACCCGAATCTCGGCGCAAGACGTGGCCGACGCGTTAGGTTACGGTTACCGTTGGGACGCAACGGCGCGCAAGTTATATATAGAAGACAAGGAAATTCCGGCGGCCGCCGATCCGATCATGGTCGGCTCCGTAGTGATGGTGCTGGCCGACGAATATGCGCAGGCGCTTAGCTTGTCCTGCAACAACGATTCGGCTTCCCACCGAGTCTTGCTGGAGACGCCACAGGCGATGAAGCGGTTCGCGGACGAGGAGCCGGCGGTACGCGATGTAATGGAAGGCAAGGGCATGACTCCGCACACTGCGGCCGACGGCACCAAGGAATTTACGCTGACGGCAGAATTGGCGGACTGGGCGCCTGCGAAGGGCGTTCTGACAACAGCCTGGACCTATAACGGTCAGGCACCCGGCCCCACGATCCGGGTGACGGAAGGCGATAAAGTCCGCATCCACTTCGTGAATCACCTGCCCGAACCTTCGGCCATCCACTGGCATGGCTTGCATTTGCCGAACGCCATGGACGGCGTTCCGGGACTGACCCAAAAGGAGGTGCAGCCGGGCCAATCGTTCGTCTATGAATTTACGGCCAGCCATCCGGGCACGTTCATGTATCATTCGCACTACAACGACATGAAACAGATCGGCGGGGGAATGTACGGCGCCTTCATTATCGATCCGAAGGAAAAGCCGGCGGCGGCGCCCGAAGCAGGCGAACTTCGGGACGGCATGACGTTTGACCGCGACTATACGATGCTGCTTGCGGGCAATCGGGTCAACAACGCGGCCGAGGATGTGCCGGATTATTTTACGATCAACGGAAGAAGCTATCCGGACACTCCGCCGATCGAGATGCGGAAGGGGCAAACCGCCAGAATCCGCCTGATCAATATCGACACGATGGAGATGCACACCATGCATTTGCACGGGATGGATTTTCAGGTGATCGCCCGCAACGGCCATGCGGTGAAAACGCCCGAAACGATGAATACCGTACTGCTAGGACCTGGTGAAACCGTCGATATCGCGTTCCGAGCGGACGCCGTCGGAGATTGGATGTTCCACTGCCACATTCTCGACCATACGATGAACGGCGGGGAAGAACACGCCCGCACGGGCAGCGAGATGGGCGGACTGATTACGTTAGTGAAAATTTTGCCATAATCGGGAATATCGGACGATGGCACCAAGACATCCGTCGTTTCATGTGTTTAAATGAGAGCATAATGGGGTATAGCTCAAAACCGACGGAGGTACGAAATGCCACATCTTCACGATAAGACGCCTTTCCTGCTTCGCCGATTCGCCCGCCGTTTGCCGCACACGGCCGTTGCGGCTGCCTTATTGGTCAGTCTGGCGGCATGCGGAGGAAGCAAGAAGGAGCCCGATGCAACACCGGCAACAACTACCCCGGTACCCACGGCATCGGCATCCGCCTCTGCGAGTCCGTCCGAGACGGCGACCGTCATGGCGCCGCTCACCGGCCTGGCGGTCAGTTCGGAAGTGACCAGCCGGCCTTTCGCGGTCATGATCAACAACTTGGCGCCCGCCCGTCCGCAATCCGGGCTGACGCAAGCCGACACGGTATGGGAATTGCTCGCGGAAGGCGGCATTACTCGGCTGGTCGCCATTTTCCAAAGCAAGGATTTCACCGATCCGATCGGACCTGTCCGCAGCATTCGGCCTTACTTTATCCAAGTGGGCGAGTTTTACAGCGGCGTGCTGGTTCACGCAGGCGCGAGCAACGACGCTTTCGCGATTTTGCGCGGACAGCACAAGGAAGACCTGGACGAGATTACGAATGCCGGCGCGTTCTTCTGGCGCGATAAGACGCGCAAGGCGCCGCACAATGTGTATACCAGCCTCGAGAAGCTGCGTGCAGGCGCCGCGAAGCGTAAATATTCGGACACGGCATCTGTGCCCGCGCTTTCGTTCAGCAGCGCGCCCGACCTGACCGGTGCCGCACCTGCGGCCGAAGTGAACATCAAATTCACGCTGAATAACTACAAGGTGTCTTACACCTACGATGCGGCCAAAGGCCTATATGCCCGCTTCATTAACGGCAAGCCTCACACCGATAAGAACAACGACGAGCAGCTGACGGCTGTGAATCTGGTCGTGCTGTCCGCCAAGCATCACTCCTACGATGATGTGGGCCGTTTGGAGATCGATCTCAACAGCGGCGGAGAAGCGGTGTTGTTCCAGCAGGGCAAGGCGATCGCCTGTCAATGGGAGCGCAAGGACGGCGATGTCGTCCGGCTGATGAAAGACGGCAAGGAACTTCCGTTCCTGCCGGGCGTCACTTACTACCATGTCGTGCCCGATTCTCCCTCGATGGCCGGTCACCTGACGTATCAATAAGGATGAATCAAACGACAGCACGTTTCCGCCGGAAACGTGCTGTCGCTGTTTATTCGGCCTGTTTAAAAAACTGTCGAATTGTCCACAGGTGAGGTATACCCGTTTGTCCGGACACGTGATAATATAGGGAAGGCTAAACCCATACAAAGGTATCCAATTCGGGAAAGAAGGGTTGTTCTTGTTTCGGAAAAAAGACATCTTTTTTAAAACGCTTGAAGAAATGGCCGATCTGACGGTGACCACGGTCGACCGGTTCGCACAAGCGGTGAACGGCGAACTGCCGGACACCATGGCATTTGCGAAAGAAATGAAGGAATTCGAGCACCGCGGCGATGAATATACGCATTTGGTGTATACAGAACTGAACAAAACTTTTATTACGCCCATCGAGCGCGACGATATCATGCTGCTGGTCAAGCGTCTGGACGACGTGCTGGACGGAGTCGAAGCGTGCGCTTCCCGGTTCGATATGTACCAGATCAACAAACCGGATTTGGTCATCCGCAAATTCGCGGACTGCCTGCGTCACTGCGCGCTCGAGATTAAAGCGGCGATTTATTTGCTTACACAGAAAAAAATGCTGGCCGTTCAAGAGCCTTGCGTCCGAATCCATGCGTTGGAGAATGAAGGCGACGACTTGATGCGGTCGGGGATCAAAAATTTGTTCCAGAACGTGAAGGATCCGATCGAGCTGCTGAAGTTCAAGGAGATTTACGAGCGCCTGGAGGCAACGACGGACTCCTGCGAGCATGTCGCCAATACTTTGCAATCCATTATCATGCGTAACTCTTGATAACAGACTATAAGCAGGGACGGGTCAAAATAATATGGATTTGACAACGGTTTTGGTCGTCGTGATCGTGGTGCTAGCACTCGGTTTCGACTTTATAAACGGTTTTCACGACACCGCCAACGCGATCGCCACTTCGGTGTCGACTCGCGCGCTCACACCGCGCCGCGCCATCATTCTGGCATCGGTGATGAACCTGATCGGCGCTCTCATGTTCACGGGCGTTGCCAAGACAATCGGGGGCAAAGTCGCCGATCCGTTCAAGCTGGAGCACGGGCTCACGGTGGTCATCGCCACTTTGATCTCGGCCATCGTGTGGAACCTGATCACTTGGTGGCGGGGAATCCCGTCGTCCTCATCCCATGCGCTGATCGGCTCGCTGGCCGGTGCGGCGATCGCTTCCCAAGGCTGGAGCGGCATCAATTACGGCGGTTTTTCGTCGATTGTGATGGGCTTGGTCTTTTCTCCGATCATCGCCTTCGCTCTCGGCTTCTTCATCATGTTTGTGCTGAAGCATGTGTTTGCCAGAACGAGCCCTCATCAAGTGAACCAAGGTTTCCGGGGCGGTCAAGTGCTGACGGCAGCGTTCCAAGCGTTCACACACGGCACGAACGATGCGCAGAAGGCGATGGGTGTCATTACAATGGCGCTTGTCGCAGCCGGCTGGCAAAGTGAGCTTGAAGTACCGCTCTGGGTAAAAATCGCCGCGGCTCTCGCAATGGCGTTCGGAACTTCGGTCGGCGGCTGGAAAATCATCAAGACGATGGGGACGAAAATATATAAGATTGAGCCGATTAACGGATTTTCGGCGGACCTCAGTTCCGCAACCGTTATTTTATCGGCCACCATCACCCATTTTCCGGTCAGTACGACGCATGCGATTACTTCTTCGATTTTAGGTGTCGGAGCAGCCAAACGGTTCTCCAGCGTGAGATGGCAAATGGCCGGCCGCATCATCATGACGTGGATTATTACGATCCCCATTACGGCCGCAATCGCAGCCATCGCGTATGCGATCCTCAGTTTGTTCCTTCCATGAACAGGGTACTAAGAATACAATAGAAAAAAGGCAATCCGCAAACCTACTTGCCGAAGGTCTGGAGGGCAACGATGCTGGCATCTGCCGAACAAGCGAAATCTTGTCGGGAACTCTATGAGGAGTTTTTGGTGAAGCGGGGCAACCATCAAGGAGAGAAGCTCATCTTCTCCGGAGTCGGTACCCGCGACGTGTATAACATCACCGCGCCGTTCATGGACGATGGAGAGCCTGTCATCGCAGGCCGCGTGGAAGACCGGGACAAAGAAGCTTCCGAAATTATGTTTTTCGTGAACCGCCAAGGGGAATGGGTTCCGCGTCCGGGTTCTCCGGTGTTTGTGCTGCAGGACCCGTTTGTTTCTTTCGTTCAGGGAGAAATCGTATTCGGCGGGGTGGAAGTGTATTTTGACGCTTTCGATCCGCACTTCGTCACTTCGTGGCGCACCGTCTTTTACCGGGGAAAGCGCATCGGCGACTTACAGCTGTTCGCGAAGGGGCCGTTAACGATGAAAGATATCCGGCTGGTCGACCTGGGGAACGGCCGGATCGGCGTGTTCACCCGCCCCATGATGGTGGAGGGCGCCAGGGCGATGATCGGCTATACGGAAATCGCCGATCTGTCGGAATTGACCGAGGAAGTGATCGATCGCGCCGAGCTGCTGAGAAATCAATTCCTGCCCGAAGAATGGGGAGGTGCGAACGAGGCGCATATGCTCTCCAACGGCATCATCGGGGTCCTCGGCCATGTCGCGAGGATGGAGAACACGAACATTCGGCATTATTATCCGATGACATTCGCATTCGATCCCGCAACTCGCACGCATTCCCGGCTGAAGCTGATCGCTTCGCGCGACATGTTTCCGGAAGGGCCGGCCAAACGCCCGGACCTCGAAGACGTGTTGTTCAGCGGCGGGCTTGTCCGCATCGAGGGGGGAAGCGCCCGGATTTATACGGGCGTCAGCGATGCCGAGGCGCACACGATCGTCATTCCGGATCCATTCATCGAATATGAGCAATGAACCCGGCAAGGGGACGGTTCCCGGCGGTTGATCCGCCAGGCATCGTCCCCTTTGTCGTGCTGTCCGCATGTATGGCGTCCGTTATTTGCGCTGCTTGCCCGAGTAACTTGCGACGCTCGCCGTCCGGCGTCGTCTGCCTCCTTGGCCTTTCGTCCGCCGACGCGCGCGGCCGCTTGTTCCCGTGCTCACCGCCTTTGCTTTGGCACTCTTGGCACCTTTGGCAGCTTTGGCGCCTTTGCCTGTTTTAATTAGTAATCCTAGGAGCGGCGCAATCTGGGTCAACATCGCCACGAATTTCTGAAGCTTGCCCACGGTGGCGATCACGCCGTCGAGACCTCCCATCCGATCGACGAGGCCCTTCAGGTCCGCTAGAGAAAAGCCGCTTTTTTTGCCGCCGCCACCACCACCACCGCCTTGTCCGGGAGGCAGTACTGTAGGATTCACATACGCGGGGGGACCGGCGAACGATTCCCCTAAACCCGGAAACATTCCCCCTCCGTATCCCTGACCCCAACCTTGACCGCCGCCGCCTTGGCCTCCGCCGCCTTGGCCTCCGCCGAACCAGCCGTGAAGCTCGGGAGATGGAGTTTTTGGATCGTCCATGAAGTCACACCCTTTCTGTGTATAAGGTATGATGGATGCCCCGCCCGTGCATGGACAGATGCCCGGTGAGCGGGCATTTTATCCCGGTGATGCGTGAATACGTCAGTGCTTGAAGAATTTCACGAGACGAAGTACAATGGGGGAGCAACGACTAGTCAACCGGATTCATAGATATCGAAGCAGATCGGGGTGCCGGCATGCAGTTGAAAAAGTTGAACGATAAAACGATCGAGCAATTGTTCGAGGCGGTGCTGACGTTAAAGAACCTGGAAGAATGTTATGTATTTTTTGACGACCTGTGCACCGTAAATGAAATTCAATCGCTGTCCCAGCGGCTGGAAGTCGCCCGCATGCTGGGCAAAGGACATACTTACAACCAAATCGAGACCGAAACCGGCGCGAGCACGGCCACCATCTCACGCGTGAAGCGCTGCCTGAATTACGGTAACGACGGGTACAAGATGGCGCTGGAGAGACTCGGGCGGTTCGGTGAAGCCGGTTTGGAATCCAGAAGTTAATAGGATCGGCCGCTCGGAGAATGACTCCGGCGGCCGATTTGTTTTCAGCGCGCGGCTTTATCGTTTACTTGGATTCCCTCCGGTTTGCTCCCCGCCTTTGTTTTTCATCTTCTCATCTTTCAGTCCGATGTCGTCACGGAAGGTGTCCACGCCTTCTTCCACAGCCTCGCCCACCATGTCGAGAGCGTTGACGTCTTGCTGGTCGGGCGGTGTCGGAACGGTAGCCTCCATATCGCCGCTGTAGTAGTTCGATTTCGGTTTGGCCAATGCGATCAGCTCCTTATCCGTTATTGTCGGCTAGGGTTTCCGGCGGTGCCGTTTCTATTCTTTACCCGTTATGGAGAGGCGCGATTGGCGTGTAATTGTTCACCGGACTGTCGTTGACATTGGCTTGACGTTTCGCTAGCATGAATGAGAAAAGGTAGGAACTGCAGGGGGATCGGTATCGTGAAGCCCGGTATCCTGATCATCAGCCACGGTTCGCGTGAACCCGGTTGGGTGTCGCTTGTCGACAATACGGTGCGGAGATGTCGGCGTTGGCTGTCGAAGTTTGACGTTCCGCTGGAAGCGGCTTTTTTGGAGCTTGTCGAAGGCCGGTTGATCCAGGACGGAATCGACCGCCTTGAGGCGCAAGGCGTTACGGATATGTTGGCGATTCCGCTGTTCATCTCTTCCGGAAGTACGCATGTCGACGAGATTGGCTGGGCTTTGGGCGCCTATCCGCAATGCCGATCGGAAACGGATTTGACGCCTTTTCGACTAGACGTACGGCTGACTTACGGCCGGCCGATTGACGACGATCCGGAAATCGCGGAGATTTTAGGGGAGCGCGCTGCGTCCCTGTCCTCCGATCCGGCGCGCGAAACGCTTCTGTTCATCGGCCACGGCAGCGACAAACCCGAATTCCGCGAAGCGTGGCGCCGTGGTTTGAACGGGCTCGCGTCCGTTGTGCGCGAACGGGGCGGTTACGCGGACGCAGATTTCGCAATGCTTCGGCCGGATTTGGCGGCGGAAGCGGCGTCGGCGCTGCGCCGCCGGCATCCCGAGGCCGCCGTACTGGCGGTTCCTGTGTTTTTAAGCGAAGGATATTTCACCCGGCACGTCATTCCGCAGAGGCTTGCGGGTTTGGATTGCCGGTATTCGGGTCAGGCGCTCATGCCTCATCCGCAGGTGGCCCGCTGGGCTGCGCGGCAAGCTTCGGATTGGCTGCATCATGTATATGGCATTTCAGATATAGAAAGAAAATGAGGGGATTCAGGTTGGAAAGGATTCGGGCTCGGCTGATCTATAATCCGACTTCCGGACGGGAGGAGGTCCGGCGCCGGCTGCCGGACATTCTCCAGAAATTGGAGCGCGGCGGGATCGAGACGTCCTGCCACGCGACGGAAGGAGAAGGAGACGCTGCCCGTGCCGCTTCGCTGGCCGTGGAGCACGGATTCGACATGGTCATTGCGGCAGGTGGAGATGGAACTTTGAACGAAGTGGTAAGCGGTCTTTCCGGTCATGAGCGGAGGCCCGCACTGGGGATTCTCCCGCTCGGCACGACGAACGACTTCGCCCGGGCGCACGGCATCCCGCGGCAATGGTCGGATGCCTGCGACTTGATTACGAGAAGATTCACCCGGTCGGTGGATGTGGGCAAGGCGGACGAAAAGTATTTTATCAATATCGCAGGCGGCGGGTCGTTGACCGAATTGACCTACGAAGTTCCGAGCAAACTCAAAACGATGGTCGGTCAATTGGCTTATTATATGAAGGGTCTGGAGAAGATCACGAATCTTCACCCGGTCCGCATGAAAATTACCGCGGATGGAGTCGGGGAATTCGATGAGGAAATGATGCTGTTCCTGATCGCCAACAGCAACTCGGTGGCCGGCTTCGACCGGCTCGCTCCGGACGCGAGCACGAATGACGGCGTTTTTGACGTGCTCGCGCTGCGAAAGTGCAACCTCGGCGAATTTATCCGCCTCGCCACGATGGTGATGCGCGGAGAGAGAGTGCTTCAGGATCCGAAAACGATTTATTTTCAAAGCAGCCACATCATAGTCGAATCGGAAGACCGCGTGCAGCTGAATCTCGACGGAGAATTCGGAGGGACGCTGCCCTGCACGTTTTCGCTGCTGCCTTCCCATTTGCAGGTCATTATGGATGAGCAGGGTGTATCTTCCTATCGGCACGGCAACGGCAACTTGCGGAGCGTGCAGCCGGATGAGTGAACAACGTAAACCTCCGGTGACAACCGGACAAATTTTCGAAACCGATATCGTCGGATTGACGCTGGATGGCGAAGGGGTAGGTCGTTTTAACGGCTTTACCCTTTTTATTGAGGGCGCGCTTCCCGGAGAAAAGGTGCGGGCGGAGGTCGTCAGCGTCGGCAAATCGTTCGGCAAAGCGCGGCTAGAGTCCGTGCTCGTGAAGAGCGTCCACCGGCGCAATCCGCCTTGCCCGATCTATGACCAGTGCGGCGGATGTCAGCTTCAACATCTGAATTATCCCGGACAGCTGCAGTGGAAAAGACAATACGTGGTGGACAGCCTCGTTCGAATCGGCAAGCTGCCGGTGGCGGGCGAACCGCAACGCGCTGAAGCAGCGGCGGATGCGGCACGCGAACCGATTACGGTTCATCCGGTCATCGGCATGGACGATCCATGGCGTTACCGGAATAAGGCGCAAGTTCCGATCGGGGAGAGCGAAGGCGGGCTGGTCGGGGGATTTTACGAGCAAGGCAGCCATGACATTGTGGACATGAACGCCTGCCTCATTCAAGAAGAAGAGAATGAGCAAACCGTTCGAGCGGTCAAAGGAGCCGCCGGCTCGCTGGGGATATCCGCTTATAACCGGGCGACCGGGCGCGGGCTGCTCCGTCATGTCGTGGTACGCCATGCGGCGACCACCGGTCAACGGATGGTCGTACTGATTACGAACGGGCTGAACATTCCCCATCAAGACGAGTTGATCGGGTTGATCCGCGAGCAAGTTCCGGGTGTCGTCAGCATTGTGCAAAACATAAACACAGAGCGCACGGCCGTCGTTTTCGGCAAGGATACCCGCACGTTGTGGGGAGAAGACGTCATCTATGACGAAATCGGCGGCATCCGCTTCGCGATTTCGGCCCGCTCGTTCTATCAGGTGAATCCGGTCCAAACGAGACGGCTGTACGAGTCGGCGGTCCGCTATGCCGGTCTCACTGGGGAAGAAACGGTTGTCGATGCTTACTGCGGGATCGGCACCATTTCCTTGTTCCTCGCGCGCCATGCGCGCCAGGTGTACGGAGTGGAGATCGTGCCGGAAGCGATCGAGGACGCCCGCCGCAACGCAGCACTGAACGGAATTCACAATGTCGAATTCGCGGTGGGTGCTGCCGAGCGAGTGCTCCCCCGATGGCAAGCTTCGGGCATCCGGCCCGACGTCATCGTCGTCGATCCGCCGCGCAAAGGCTGCGATCAGGTGCTGATCGATTCGCTGCTCGAATCGCGGCCGTCACGCATCGTGTACGTCTCGTGCAACCCATCCACGCTTGCCCGCGATTTGCGGCTGCTCGAGGACGGCGGCTATCGCACGGTCGAGGTGCAACCGGTGGACATGTTTCCTCATACGGTGCATGTGGAATCGGTAATATGGATGGTTCAAAAATGAGATGTGACAGATTCGATTGCAAAGTTTATCGAATCCATAACATGATTGATTTTGGGAATTGAGGGATCAGGGTTGAAGCTCTGATCTCTTTTTTTAATGAATGGACAAATTCATACTCGGCTGTCCAACGGAGACGTGAACGGTTTAACGTTTTGTCTAATGTCGCAATCGGAAAATAACGGTATATTTTGAGTATCCGAGGATTGAAGAATCGATGATGAACTAAGGTGGTCGGCATGGAACATATCCGTTCTTTATGGGCAGATACCGCCAACACGCATGAAGAAAGGCCCCGGTTGGAGGAGTCCGTTACGGCGGACGTTATGATCGTCGGCGGGGGATACACGGGTTTATCGACGGCCTATCATCTCGCGCAAAAACGTATAAACTGCGTCGTCCTTGAGCAGCACAGAGTCGGCTGGGGAGCCAGTGGGCGCAATGCGGGAATGGTTTTAACGGGGTATAAGCCCAGCGTGTTTACCATCGCGAATAAATGGGGGACCGCCGCGGCGAAAGAGCTTCTGGATCTGTCCGTTGACGGCATTCACCTTGTGAAGGAAATCGTGCAAAGGCATGGAATCGAATGTTCTTTGAGCAATTGCGGAAATTTCGACGCAGCCTATAAACCCTCTCATTATCGATCCTTGTACCGCAACCATGCGTTCATGCTGAAAAACTTTCAGTACGAAACGTACATGGTCGAGAAAAGCGATTTGAAAACCGAAGTCGATTCGGAATTATACCACGGCGGATTGGTAGACCCGCACAGCTATTCTTTCCACCCCCTTAACTATGCGCTCGGATTGGCCGACGCGGCTGAATCCCTCGGGGCGGTCATTTACGAGGACACCCCGGTTGTTTCCGTCAAAAAGCAGGGGCCAACCTTTGTAGCAACAACGCCGCACGGCCAAGTCAAGGCCAAGCATTTGGTCATCGGAACGAACGGGTATACATCGGGATTATCAAAGCCGTTAACTCGATCGGTCATCCCGATCGGCAGTTATATCGTCGTGACCGAGCGCCTGCCGCGCGAGCAAGCGGAGAGGCTGATTCCGAACAATCGGATGATCGCGGACACGAAAAATTTCCTCTACTATTTCCGCCGAACACCGGATGACCGGATTCTGCTAGGCGGCAGGGTGGATTTTAACGGGGAGGAAAGCGAAGAGATATTCCAAAGCGTTAGAAGCAATTTGATCGAGGTTTTTCCGGAGCTCCGGCATGCGAAAATCGAATACCGCTGGGGGGGCATGCTCGGGTTTACCTTTGATTTTTTCCCGCACATCGGCCAACTGGAGAACGGCACGCATTTCGCCCTCGGTTACTGCGGTCACGGGGCTTCCATTTCCACGCTCATGGGCAAGCTTATCGCCCTTCATGTCATGGAGCCGGGCAGGAGCAAAAACCGATTGGAGCAAATTCCGTTAAAACAAGTACCATTTCACGGGCAAAGGGCAATCGCGTTGAATTTAGCAACCAAGTACTACCGCTTTCTGGATCGATTTTTCTAATTTCGAAACATCGAGGAGGGCGTTCCAATGAGAATGACGTGGTTGAAGCCGCTTACGATCTTGACGATATTCGCCTTGGCAGCCGCAAGCGTATTGGCCGGCTGCGGCAGCAAGTCGGGTTCGGATGGAGAGAAGCAGGACAAAGTACTGAATGTATTCAACTGGTCGGAATATTTGCCGGAATCCGTCGTCGAAAAGTTTGAAAACCAATATGGAGTGAAAGTGAATTACAACACGTATTCTTCGAATGAGGAAATGCTTGCGAAACTCAGCGTCGGATCGTCGGGTTATGATATCGCCGTCGCATCGGAATTCATGGTGGAGATCATGATCCATCAAGGATTATTGCAGGAAATCGGCTTGAACCATATCCCGAATTTCAAAAATATAGGCGGCGAATTCAAAAATCTGGCCTTCGATCCTGGGAACAAGTTTTCCGTTCCGTATATGTGGGGCGACGCCATGATCGCTGTCGATAGGGATAAAGTGAAGGAGCCGATCACGGGGTACAAGGATCTTTGGAATCCGAAATTCAAAAATTCCCTCGTTATTTTGGATGATCAGAGAGCGGTCATGGGCATGGCTTTGAAAAAGCTGGGCTACTCCATTAATGAGAAAGATGAGACGAGACTTCAGGAAGCCAAGCAGGAGTTGAAGAAGCTGTTACCAAACATCAAAGCCTACGACAGCGACAGCCCCAAAACGATGCTGATCAATGGTGAAGCGTCAATTGGCTATGTATGGGGTGCGGAAGCAGCATTAGCTCACAGGGAAAAGCCGAGCATTCAATACGTGCTGCCAGAAGAAGGATTGTATATTTGGCAGGATAACTTCGTCATCCCCAAAAACGCGCCTCATAAAAAAATGGCCGAGACGTTTATCAACTTTATTCTGGATCCGAATATCAGCGCGGAAATTTCGGATGCTTTTCCGTACGCAAACCCGAATACGGAAGCGCTGAAGCTGATTGATAAGAGCATTATTGAAGATATCGCGGTGTACCTGCCTAATGACATTCTGGCCAAGGGAGAACATTTGGCTTACATTGGAGAAGCCGCGCAGCTTTATGATCGGATTTGGTCGGAAATCAAACAATAGAATCTGACGCTTACGATCTTGAGTTCAACAATTGATAAGCGTACAAGGCGGCTTCGATAGTCAGCCTTCTCTTGGGCTGCATGTAATCTTCGCCTAGCAGCTCCTTTATTTTTCCCAATCGGTGATAGATCGTTTGCCTTACGGTGAAAAGATCGCGGGATGTCGCTTGTTTCGATTGATTGTTCTCCAAATACGCTTTTAAGGTTAAGAGCAAGTCCCCGCCTTTGACCCTGTCGTATTCGATGAGAGGCCCTAAATAATCGTCGACATAAGCTTGCAGAACGGAATCATCTTCCACGTTCAACAAAATTCGGTATATCCCAATGTCTTCAAAATGGTACCCCGATTTTTTATTCACGAGCGCCATGACTTCGAGCACCTGTAGAGCGTCCTTGTAACTGCTTGGCGCATCGGTCCATTTTTGGAATGAACGGCCGAATCCGATACGGATATTCCAATCCAAGCCAGGCATGTTTGCTTCCCGGAAGGAAACGATCGCGTCAGCCGCCCTGTTAAATCGGTTCTTCTGATGATGTCCGGGATGGATGTCCGCGACGATCACCATGATCCGGCTGCCTTTGGCGGTAAGGTACGGCTGAAACCCTTGCGATTCAAAGCTCGAACGAACATAAAGTGAATAATGCAAGCCGTATGATGTTAAATCTTCTTCATAAATTTCGCTTTCCTCCCATACCCCCGCATTCGAAAATTCAATCACGCAAACTTTATACTCCGCGGAAGCCGAATCTCTCCCCCGTTTCCCAAGCAGCAATGGGATCTGCTCTTCGTTCCGGATTCGGCCCTGGATAAGATCGTCCACCCATAATTGATCGGTGTGCCGTTTTTTTTCATCCATATAGCGTTTTCTTAGCAAATCCTGCGAGAGGGACAGCGCGGCTCTGTCCAGAATGAGCAAATCGAATTCCCCCGGTTCGCGGTTTGGAAATGATAACACGATATAACCCCAAATTTGCCCCATTGCACCGACGGCTTGACATACAAGATGATGGATGCCATCCTTCCATTGCACGGGGGATTGGCCTGAAGCGGCCGTTTGATTTGCTTTCAAAAAATCAGCGATGCGTTCACGTTGATTCAGGGAAGCGCTCGAAGGTACGAAGTGAGGTTTGCCATGGACAGGAAAGAAGAGTACGTCCGCTTTCGTGCTGCGGTGCAAAATATGAAGGGCGTTTGTGCTTCCCTGCGAGGTCAGAATGGAATCGTGAAGATTGCGCGAAACGACTTCGAACTCCTCCAGCATGCGATGGCGGCGGTTTAGGATAATGGAGTGTAAATATTGGGTAATATCGATAAAGCGGACGTCTTCGGGAAACAGAATGAGCGGAAAATCGTGACGGTCGGCGATCGACTTCATCTCCTCGGTCGGCTCGTGAAAATAGGAACCCCGTTCCATACATAAACAGGAAGCCCCATGTTCTATCAGTTTCTCTAAATATGTTTCCACCGATCGTGCACCTGTTAGGCCGACACCGGTCGAGAGAATCATTTCTTCCCCGTGAAGTACGGTTTCTACTTCGGAGATTCCAGAATATGCACCCACCGTATTCTCCGCGATAGACCCTTGAATCCGGCAACCAGCTTGCTGTTTTGGAATAGAGGAATCTGCAATGCGTCCCCGACGCGCAATTCTAATTCCAGAACGTTCGTATCTTTGCCGTCTTGATTCGTGGCATGAGGCAAGGCGTCATTTGTCAAGCCATCATCACCTGTCTCCGAAAATTCTGACGATGATCAACGTATTCCATTCATCGGTTCAATTCTCCTGCCCGCGCAATCCAGCGGATTGCATAATTCCAGCAACATGTGTCTTGATGCTCTACCTGATGCCGCCTTTTTCACAAAGTAAGGGAGGAGAATTACCGGATGGTGATCAAAAGATCAGTCATAGAGTGGTTACTTGACTCTGACCCTTCGATCCGTTGGCAAGTCATGCGTGATCTGATTGGTGCGTCAGCAGAGAAGGTCTCAGCCGAACGCGCTCTGGTCGCAACCAAGGGGGTTGGCGCTCGATTGATCGCCCTCCAAAGAGCTGACGGATCGTGGGCTGGCGCGGCGTGGAACCGAGGGTGGGACTCCACAATGCATGTCCTGTCGCTGTTGAGAGAATTAGGCCTCGATCCCGCGAGCGACGAGGCGCTTCGAGTTGTAGGCCTGGTCCGAGATCGAGTGAAGTGGCGGGGATGGGGAGAGGACGGAACATGGCGGGGATTGGAATGGGAAGGCAATCCCTTCTTTGCAGGTGAGGTCGAGCCGTGCATCAACGGCCAAGTGGCGGCGAGCGGCGCCTACTTCCGCCAGGATGTTCAGCGGATCGTGGACCGCCTGCTTAGCGAGCAACTGCCCGACGGCGGTTGGAACTGTGAGGCTGCCAACGGCTCGCTGCGCTCGTCGTTCAACACCACGATCTGTGCGCTGGAAGCGCTGCTCGAAAACGAACTGGCCTTCGGGTGCAGTGCAGAGGTGACCAAGGCCCGCCTCCGCGGGCAAGAGTATTTCCTCGAGCGCAGACTCTTTAAGAGGCTGTCGACAGGCGAGGCGATCGAGCGAGATCGCAAAGGCGGGGCAGGCTGGATGCGCTTCTCCTTCCCGACTTGGTGGCACTACGACATACTTCGGGGACTCGAGTATCTGCGTAAAGCCGGCGCCACGCCGGATGAGCGTGTGGCTGAGGCGATTGAGATGGTTGAGTCGAAACGGGACAGCGAAGGCCGGTGGCCGCTCGAGTACCAGCACCCCGGCACGATGGCGGTCAAGGTGAATGAGGGCGAGGGACAAGCGAGCCGGTGGATTACACTGCGCGCCTTACGAGTGTTGGACTGGTATTTTTGGTGCTTAGGCTAATGGGGTACTCGATACATGTGGAGTGCTGTGTGTCGCTCGTAAGGAAGGAGTATTTCAGAGCCGCATTTACCTTTCATTAAACTGATAGAGCCTGAGCGAAGTGATACGCTTGGGCTTTCTTTATGCGCAGGTACTGCAGAGGTAAGGGAATGAATCGGATTATTGTTTGCAGAGATCTGCATTATATATCCCGCCCAAATAAATTCTTACTCGGCAGTATTGATAATCGACCTATTAAGTAGACCATAGCAACGAACTATAGCGAGGAAGCTTTTTTGTTTATAATCAGTTCACAATTGCATTCTAGACTCTCCTCAATAAGAATAAAGGAGAGAGATGCAGTGAGCTTTTTAACAAAAATCAGCCTTAAAAACAGCGTGGCAGTGATCATTTTATGTATTTTAGTATTGTCCGGAGGTATTTACGCGTCAAAGCAAATTCAATTGCAGACATTTCCCGACGTGACCTTTCCGGCCGTTTTTGTACAAGCCCAATATGCTGGACAAAGCGCCGAAGATGTGGAGAGGGATGTCGCCAAGCCGATCGAGCAAAGCCTGATGAACATGAAGGGCTATGACAGCATCACAAGCACGATAACCGAAAATTCGGCAAGTATTTTCGTCATGTATCCATTCGGCAAAGACATGGATAAGCTTCAACGGGACATTCAAGACGTTCTCAATAAGGTTAAGCTTCCGGATAAGGCAAAAGTCGAAGTGAAGCGGCTTTCAACCGGCAGCCAGCCGATCTTCCAAGCAGCCGTTTCCTCTGCCGATGAGGGCGGTTTGCAGACGTTATTGGAACAGGAAGCGATGCCTGAGCTTGAAAAAATTGCAGGAATCAGTTCGGTTACCGTAGCTGGAACGCAATCGGCCGAACTCCGGGTCAACGTAGACAAAGAGAAAGCGATGAAACTGGGCATCAATTTGCAGTCCATCCGCAATGCGATCCAATCGCAAAGCTTTGCCTTTCCGTTAGGCTCCGTTCAAGAAGGCGATGGATCCATCCCGGTTCGCATAACCGGAAATTTGGCGTCTATCCGCGATTTGGAACAATTGGAACTTGCCCCAGCAGTTAAGCTTTCCGATATAGCTTCCGTCGCCAAGATAGAAGAACAGAAACAAATTTCCCGTTACAACGGTCAAAAGAGCTTTATAATTGAGGCGGTAAAAACACAAGACGCCAACACGGCCGAAGTGGCGAAATCCGTTAAAGACACATTGGACAAATATGCGGCAGAAGGGAATTTCCAGCTGCATGTCATTCAAGATTCCGGTACAGACGTGATTAAATCCGTCAATACGGTCGTTCGCGAAGGATTGTTCGGCGCCTTGTTCACGACGCTAGTTATCCTTCTGTTCCTTAGAAATATCCGCGCGACCCTCATTGCCATCATTTCCTTGCCATTGTCGATATTCGGCACGATCGCGGTCATTCATCAGATGAACTTAACGCTCAATCTGATGACATTAGGCGGATTGGCCGTATCCGTCGGCCGCATCGTCGATGACAGCATCGTCATGATCGAGAACATCTACCGATGGAAAACGGAAAAGGGCAAGGAGATGAAAAATAAAGATCTAATTTACCGCGCGGCGAAAGAAGTTATCGGAGCGATCGCTTCTTCTACGATAGCGACCGTCGTCGTATTCTTGCCGATCGCATTTGTCGGGGGCGTGATCGGCGAAATTTTCCGTCCGTTCGCGATTACGGTGGTTGTGAGCATCCTCAGCTCGCTGCTGATCGCCGTCGTATTGACGCCGGTGCTCAGCAAAGTTCTGTTGACCAAGGTAAAGCATGAACCCCGCAAGGGATGGCTGACAATCCAATTTGAAAAGCTGCTGAGAGGTTCGCTGCGACGCAGAGGATGGGTCGTGTCGCTGGCTGCGCTGCTCTTAATCGGTTCATTCGGCCTCGTCCCTCTATTGGGCGTAACCTTTCTGCCGTCAGGACAGGTCTCTTCGTTTAGCGTAAATGTTGCATTGCCGTCGAAAACAGAGCTTGCCAAAACGGATGAGTTGGCCCATCATGTTGAAAGCTATTTCAAACAGATTTCGGAAGTGGAAAGCACCCGCTTATCAATCGGTTTTAACAATAAAGGAAGAATGGGTAACGGAATCCTGAAACAAAACGAAGCCGACTTCTTTGTCCAATTGAAGGAGAACGCGGAACTGACTCTTGTCGTTGAACGGGTAAAATCGGAGCTGCCTAAGCTCGTCAGTGAAATTAACGCGGAAGCGGCAGTGAATGTGAAGGAATCGCAAAGCCAAGGACCGTCGTCGGGCAACAATATTCAGATCGATCTATACTCCGATGATTTTACGGAGCTAAGCAAAGCGGCCGGCCAAGTCGAGGATTATATGAACCAGAACGGGCAACTCAAGAACGTGAGCAACAATTTGAAAGATGTTCAAACCGCATGGGTAATGACGTTGAACGAAACGGGCAGACAGGCTAAAGTGAATCCGCTGCAGCTCGTCAGCGCCGTCGGCGAGCAGCTGCGGCCGGTCGAAGCTGGGAGTTACGCCATGGACGGAAACGATTGGAATGTAACGTTGTCTTATCAAGAGCCAACCGTGACGAAAAGCCAGTTCGAAGCCATTCAGATTCCCACAGCGATGGGAATCAAACCGCTCGGCGAAATCGCCGATATTACGGAAACCAAATCGCCTGTCGTCATTAATCATCAAGAAGGACGCGCTTCCGCGCAAGTTACCGCCGATATTCGCGACGGCAATACGAACAAAGTTTCCAAAGAGGTCAAAAAAGAAATTCAAGCGTTATCCCTGCCGAAAGGTGTGGAAGTCAGCATTGGCGGAGGATTCGTAAATATCGCCAACGGGTTCAAAGATATCGGCGTCGCTATCGTCGCTGCCATCGGTTTGGTGTTTTTGGTGCTGAGCGCAACATTCGGCGGCATGGCGACGCCGCTCGTAATCTTGTCTTCGCTGCTGTTTGTGCCGATTGGCGCGTTGTCGGGGCTGCTCATATCCGGTCAAACCTTATCCGTAAGCGCGTTGATCGGTATGCTGATGTTGATCGGGATTGTGGTCACCAATGCCGTCGTATTGTTGGTACGCGTTGAGTCGAATCGCAGGGAAGGCATGGATATTGCCGAAAGCCTGATCGAAGCGTCGACAACGAGGCTGCGTCCGATTCTAATGACCGCATGCGCAACGATCTGCGCCTTGATTCCACTCGCGTTGTCCAACTCAGCCTCTGGGCTTATTTCCAAAGGGCTCGCGGTAACGGTCATCGGCGGGTTGACGACGTCAACTTTGCTTACGTTAATCGTGGTCCCGGTGATTTACTCGGCCATTGGCAAATACAGAAAAATAGAAACGGAATAGTGAGGGTATTCGATGACCAGATTGCTTATCGTTGACGATGATTCGCATATCAGAGAATTAATAGCTCTTCATCTAAAAAGAGAAGGCTATGATCTGGTTGAGGCGGCGAGCGGTCAAGACGCTTTGCGAATAATTGAAAATGAGGGAATCGATCTGGTCATCCTCGACATCATGATGCCGGGCATGGACGGCTTCGAATTGTGCCGACGCTTAAGGGAAAATCGGGAAATCCCGGTCATCATGGTCACCGCCAAAGGCGAACCAGCGCACAAAATGAAAGGATTTCAGCTCGGCACCGACGATTATTTGGTTAAGCCGTTTGATCCGTTGGAGCTAGTGATGCGGGTTAAAGCGCTCTTGAAGCGTTACCGCATTTTTGCATCCCAATTCATTCAAATCGGCAACGTCCAGATGGATAGAAAAAGTCTTGAGGTAAATATCGTACTATCGTCGGGCATTGAGCCGGTTTCCTTGCCATTAAAAGAGTTTGAACTGCTTTTTAAGCTTGCGAGTTATCCCGGACAAATATTTACGCGCCAGCAATTGATCGAGCAAATTTGGGGATTTGATTATGGTGGCGGGGATCGTACAGTCGATGTGCACATCATGCGGCTGCGCGAGCGTTTTGCCGAACTTACAGACGCCTTTCAGATTTCGACCATTTACAGTTTAGGCTACCGGCTGGAGGTAAAAAAGCAATGATTAAAACATTGTATGTGCGAGTCGTCCTGATTTTTTGGGTCATCGTAGCCGCCAGCATGCTCTTGTCTTTTTTCATTATCAAGGAACTGAACGGAACGCGGATTTACAATCAATTTCAATGGGATACCTTGGATGCGGGAGAGCAAATCGTCCGATATTGTACGGAGAACCAGGTACAGGACGTGGAAGCGTATGTGAACAGCCTCAAAAGCATTTCGCCGTTCAAAATCTATTTATACCGCGAAAACACGGCAGCCCGCGCCGATTTCCCCATTCGGCCCGAGGAGGTGGAGAAGGTTCTGCATGGCGGCGTTTATCAAAGCTTTGGCGATAAGAAAATTCGAAGTCATGATGAAATCGTGGCTGGGCTCCCTTTCGAAGTGCATGGCACATCCTACGCCTTATTTTTAGAAAGAAATATAAGACACTTGTACAAAGGTTTTGATGGTGTCGTGCGCACGGGACTTATTCTTAGCCTGATCGTAGGAAGCCTTCTCGTTGCTGCCGCGTCTCGCTATTTAATCAGGCCTATCAAGATGTTAACGCGGGCGACGCAAAAAATTGCATCAGGAGATTACAACAACCTGGAGATCCCGATTCATAATAAGAACGAGATAGGGATTCTGGCAAACAGCTTCAACCATATGGTGAAGGAATTAAGCCAAATGGAGAAGATGAGGCAAAACTTTGTCTCGGACGTTTCGCACGAAATTCAGTCTCCTTTGACATCCATACGCGGTTTCTCGGCAACGCTGCTGCAGGGCGAACTGCCCGAGGAAGATCAGAAGCGCTGTTTATCTATTATCGCCGAGGAAAGCGAGCGGCTGTCCCGTCTGTGCGAAGATTTGCTGAAGCTCGCGTCGCTGGATTCGGAGCATCATCCCTATGCGCCGGCAAAATACCGGCTCGATGAACAGCTTCGACGGGTAGTTATCAGTTCTGAACCGATGAGGGCGGCAAAAAACATTCATATCGATTTATCGCTCGAAGAGACGTATATCATCGCGGACGAAGATCAACTGGCGCAAGTTTGGACGAATTTGATAATAAATAGCATGAAATATACGCAGCCCGGCGGGCAAATTTCCATCCAACTGACCCAATCAAACCATGAAGTTAGTGTCAGGATCGCAGACAACGGTATCGGAATTGATGAGGATGATTTGGGTCGCATATTTCAGAGGTTTTACAAAGCGGATAAGGCGAGAGATCGTTCACGAGGCGGCAGCGGACTCGGTCTCGCGATTGTAAAAAAAATCATCGATATCCATAATGGCCGAATTGAAGTGCAAAGTCAGCCCAATCAAGGGACGGTCATTACCATCCTACTGGAGGCCGGACTGGAATGAACGTAAGAAGTACGAGAGCGACTCGAATGTGGCTGCTTAAAGGATTTGTGTGGCTGATTGTAATGATGAGTATTTTTTTGACTATTGGCAGTTTGTTGACGGAGTTAAACCCCTCGCATGATTGGATGTTATTGAGGGTGACGGATGGTTTTTTAAACAAGATGATTATCATTTTCTCCGTTTGCGCAGTCGCTTTATTTTTATTGGGAAAAACAAGGTCGGTTATCGGCGGGTTGAAGAAGATCTGGTTATTTCTGAAAGCGCGCCATGTGTTGTTCGGATGGATCGTTGCCGCAGCGGCAACATCTCACAGCGTATACTTTCTCGTTTTTCTGCCGCAGCAAATGAGTATGACAATCAGCGGGTTGGCTGCTTTAGTTATTATGGCGCCGCTTGTTATCGTCGGTTTTTATTTTGACAAAAAGGCGAGAGCTAATAAAAGGATTCGAATTCTACACACAATTCTAGGGTTTAGCTTTATTGCCGGTTTGATTTACCATGTAATTGCAATGCATTGATACTCGGCAAATCAGCATAAATTATACTGTAAGTTCAACAACGGGTTTAGGTATCCCTTTTATTTTGTAATTCCATATGTTGACACTACGCACTCCACACATGTGGAGTGTGTAATATTGATGATTCGAAATTAATGAGATGTGACAGATATTGCTCAAACTACGGTAGTTGAACATTCATCAATAAAGTTTT
Organism: Cohnella pontilimi; assembly: GCF_005049045.1. Taxonomy (GTDB): domain Bacteria; phylum Bacillota; class Bacilli; order Paenibacillales; family Paenibacillaceae; genus Cohnella; species Cohnella pontilimi. The sequence continues at coordinate 281,884 of NZ_SUPK01000004.1, read as the reverse complement.
CTGGATATGATCGTATAAACGATTTTCATCTTCAAACTTGTCCCCCCCCCCCCTCTTCCTATCATGGCATAAACTTTGCCGGGATTTAGTATGATGTTTTGTTGTAGATCATGGAGGAAGCGGAGGTATCATTAGATATGTTACCATTAAGCGGAATTACGGTCGTTTCCCTTGAACAGGCCATTGCCGCGCCTTTCGCGAGCAGACAATTGGCAGACTTGGGAGCCCGGGTCATTAAAGCGGAACGTCCGGGCGATGGGGATTTTGCCCGCCGCTATGATAAAACTGTGCATGGACAGTCCAGCTACTTCGTGTGGCTCAATCGATCGAAGGAGTCTTTGGCATTAGATCTCAAGAGCAGCGAAGGGAAACACGTCCTGTCCAAGCTATTGGAAAAGGCCGATGTATTTCTCCACAACCTGGCTCCCGGAGCTGTAGACCGACTTGGATTTGAAGCGAATATGCTGCTTGAAAAATATCCCCGGATCATTGTCTGCAGCATTTCCGGATACGGAAAGTCCGGTCCCTACCGTGAGAAGAAGGCTTATGATTTGCTGATTCAATGCGAAGCCGGACTGTTATCCATAACCGGGACTCCGGAAACGCCATCCAAGGTAAGCATCTCCATCGCCGACATCAGCGCCGGGATGTACGCATTTACCGGGATCTTAACCGCCCTGTTCAACCGGAACAAAACGGGAAAAGGTTCCGTCCTGGAAATCTCCATGCTGGAAGCGTTGGCGGAGTGGATGGGCTATCCGATGTATTACACGGTTTACGGCAAGGAAGAGTTAAAACGGACCGGGGCCAGCCATGCCACCATTTGTCCCTATGGTCCCTTCCAAAGCAGTGACGGGAAAACGGTATTCCTATGTATTCAAAACGAACGGGAATGGGTGCGTTTTTGCGATCAGGTTCTGGAGTTGCCCGAGTTGTCCGCCGACTCACGGTTCGCCGACAACTCCAGCCGTGTTGCCCATCGAGACCTGTTGGATTCCATCGTCGCCGATAACCTGCAATCCTATCCGGCCGAAGTCATTCTCGAACGACTGGATCACGCGAAAATCGCCAATGCCCGCATGAACACGATGCAGGAGTTTTTTGAGCACCCGCAGTTGGAAGCAAGAGGACGCTGGCGGGAAGTAATCACGCCGGCAGGTCCAGTCCAGGCGCTTGTTCCTCCCCTAACGATGAACGGTTTCGAGCCGGTCATGAATCCTGTCCCGTCTCCAGGCCAACACACAGAGCAAATCTTGGCGGAACTGGGGTTGTTGAAACAAGATGAGAGTGACAAATAATTTGGTGCGATAACAAAATAGTTCTAAGGTTTTTTCCGATACTAGAAGCCGTAAGCAATCGTCTCCCTCATGCCATACAGCGTGGGGGTATTTTTTGTTTATTTCGAGCATTGACCCGAATTCGTTGACACACAGGGAAAAGTCAGGTTGCTTTATCAAGCAGCGGGTCTCCAATGGAATAATTTTTTAATTTATATACTTGTCTACGTCATGATGAAAAATATTCCATAAAATAAATTACTTGCATAGAAGGAGGTGTTCCATTATGAAAACGACTTTGACTGCTGAGCAGAAGAAAAAAATGAAGAACAAAATGATTGTTGTTTACAAAAATGGTGCCGCTATTTCAGGTATCGTTAAAGAGGTTAGAGACGATCATGTTATTATGGTCCCGAAAGAGGGAAAAGCCGAGATCAAGGCTTTCTTTTTTGACGGCTTTTTCCCTGGATTTTTCCCTGGATTTTTCCCAGGATTTTTCCCCTTTTTCTTTATCTAAAGCAGTAGGTATTCGTTACGTATGATTGGATACCACGCTATTAGTTTGAAACGGATCAGAGCGTTCACTCTGATCCGTTTTTTTTTTGCTGGTTTACCCGAAAAAAAGGGTTGATCCATGAATAATCATCTGAAAATCAGGTGACTATTTAATCGAAGGAGGAGTTACAATGAGTAAAGTAGCTATTATTGTACATGCAACAGAGGCTGAACTCGGCAGAGCCATCCATGCCCTGGTTTACACGCAAGATCTGCACGAGGCCGGTCATGAGGTGAAATTGATTTTTGACGGCCAAGGCGTGCTTTGGATTCCGAAATTAGAGGATCCCAACCATAAAATCAACCCGCTATTCAAGGCCGTAAAAAAACTCGGTGTCATCGAAGCCTGCGGACACTGCGCCAGCTCCTTTAACGTTTCCGAGAACATAGAGCAAGCCGAAGTGACTTTCTCTAAAGAAATTGACACAGACGCGCATACGAATATCGCAACGTTAGTTTCGAACGGATGGCAAATCATAACCCTGTAACAGGAAACCGGCATCGACCTGACCCTATGGCATTGCAACGGTTAATCGAAGATCAGCATGACTACGGATAAATTATGGTATTTATCGCGAATCTGAGTTTACGATATGTCAATCTGTGCGCGGAGCCCGGGGACGCTTCAAAACGTGCCGGGGCTTTTTTTTGATGAAATTAAAACCCACTTGACACTCTCAAAACAAATACATGCCATTATTAAACCGACAGGCAGTCGGTCGGTCAAAAAACGAGGTGATAAAAATGAGAATTGTAAAAGCGGCCGAGGAACGGAGGAACGAAATTCTTGACGCAGCGGATGAGCTTTTCGGTCAGAAGGGCTTTGACGGTACGAGTACAAACGATATTCTACTGAAGGTCGGAATTGCGCGGGGAACGTTGTATCATCACTTCAAATCGAAAGAGGATATGATTGACGCGCTGATTGAACGGTATAGCGTTCGTCTCTTAGGTTCGGCGCAGGACATTGCCGCAAACAAGAGCATACCCGTTGTCGAGCGAATTGTCCGCGTTGTTATGGCACTCAACTTAAACGGCAGAAGCAGCATGGAAATTATGGAGCACATTCACAAGCCGCAAAACGCGCTTATGCACCAAAAAATACAGAGGGTCATCATTAATGGCATTACACCAATACTGACCGGAATAATCCGCGAGGGCATAGAGCAGGAACTGTTCAGCACGCCGTTCCCGTATGAATGCATGGAAATGATCGTGACCTACGCGAATACCGTGTTTGATGATGATATGGTTCCAATGACGGACGAGGAGCGCACTTCTCGCATGCAGGCGTTTGTTTTTAACGCCGAAAGGCTGCTCGGTGCCGAAAGCGGAAGCCTGATGCACGTTATGCAGATGTTTGGCAGTCAACAAGCTTGAGAACAGAGGTGGCTTATGTATTCCAGAATAATCCGTAATGACATTTTAAAGAGCAAAGCCATTACGCTGACGACCATGCTGTTCGTCGCTGCAGCGGCTATGCTTGTTTCGCTCGCGGCGATCCTCGTCGTCAATCTATCAGGTTCGATCAATACGCTGATGACGAGGGCGGAAACTCCGCATTTATTGCAGATGCACTCAGGCGGAATAGATACTGAACGGCTGGCTGCTTTTGCAAAGCAGAACAGCAATGTCGATGAATTTCAAGTGGTTGAATTCCTGAATATCGATGGTGCGCATTTTATTTTTGGTGAAAAATCGCTCGCGAACAGCGTTCAGGACAACGGGTTAAGTGTACAGAGCGAGAAATTCGATTACCTGCTAGATCTTGACGGTAACGTTATTCAAGTATCCGATGGTGAGGTTTATGTGCCAGTAAGCTATATGAAGGACAACACCACTAAGGTTGGGGACAAGGCCGTAATAAGCGGAAAAGAATTTACCGTTGCGGGATTTCTCCGCGATTCGACAATGAATTCATCGCTCTCCGCTTCAAAGCGATTTCTTGTAAGCAGCAATGATTACGCACAAATGAAAACCCTTGGAAATCCGGAATATCTGATTGAGTTCAGATTAAAGGATATGTCGGGGCTAGGCGCATTCGAGACCGCTTATGCGAACGCAGGACTTGAGATGAACGGGCCAACGGTTACATATGCGCTTTTTCGATTGATGAATGCCATTTCCGACGGGATGATGATCGGAATTATCTTTCTGGTAAGCCTGCTTGTCGTTGCCATCGCGTTCATGTGCATACGCTTTACGCTCCTAGCGAAAATCGAAGACGACTATCGCGAAATTGGTGTTATGAAAGCTATTGGGCTGCGTATTTCCGATATCAAGAAGATTTATCTTGCGAAATATGCAGCAATTACGGCGGCAGGCTCTATCCTCGGTTTTGCTCTTTCGTTTGTATTCAAAGGTATGCTTCTTGAAAATATACGGCTTTATATGGGGGAAAGCGAGAATTCTTCTTGGGCTTATGTCTTAGGAATCATCGGCATATTGCTTGTATTCCTTGCCATCATTGCCTATGTAAACGGAGTGCTGAGACGCTTTCGGAAAATATCCGCCGCGGAAGCTATACGTTTTGGCACTTCGCAAGAAAAATCCGCTGGCGCTAAGCGTTTTACCCTAAGCGGAAACAGGCTGTTTAATACGAATATTTTTCTTGGAATCAAGGATGTTCTCGCAAGGAAAAGACTTTACGCCACGATGCTTGCTGTGCTGGTGATTTCGGCATTTATCATGATTGTTCCGCAGAACCTGCACAGCTCGATTTCCTCACCAAGCTTCATCCACTATATGGGGATTGGAAACTACGATCTGCGCATACAGTTGCCCGGCAATATCGATCATGTCTCTGACAAAGTCGCTGAAATCGCAGAGACATTGAAGAGCGATCAAGCCATTTCGAAGGTTGCCGTCCTAACAACAAAAACATACAAAGCGAAGATGGAAGACGGATCAGAAGAAAATATGAAAATTGAACTTGGCGACCATTCGATATTTCCTATCGCATATACCATGGGCAAAGGACCCGCCGCAGATGACGAAATTGCGCTTTCGACGATATACTCAGATGAGTTGGGCCTTAAGGTCGGCGATGACATTACGCTGGTGGTTGAGGGGAAGGAAAAAGATCTCAAGGTAAGCGGAGTCTATTCCGACATTACCAACGGCGGCAAAACCGCCAAGGCGGTATTCACCGACAATTCGGCGGGCGCGATGTGGAGCATTGTCCCCGCTGCGCTCTCGGATAAATCCCTTATTGACGCGAAGGTTGCGGAATATGCGGACAAGTTTGATTATGCAAAGACTTCAGACATTGATGAATTTGTTAAACAGACGCTGGGCTCAACAATAAGCTCCGTTGAAACGGCTTCCTACGCCGCAATTGCCATTGCGCTGGTTATAACAGTACTCGTTACTTTGTTATTTATGAAAATGCTTGTCGCAAAGGACAGATATTCCATTGCCGTCATGAAAGCGTTCGGTTTTACAAACTCGGATATGAAGGCACAGTATATTTCGCGCACGGTATTCGTTTTGATTATCGGAATTGTTCTCGGCACGCTTCTGGCAAACACGCTCGGTGAGATGCTTGCAGGAAAGGTGATCTCCTCGTTTGGAGCCTCAACGTTTGATTTTACGGTCAACCCGTTTATGGCATATCTGTTCAGTCCGCTGATGATGATCATCTCGGTACTTATCGCAACCATGATCGGTACATCGCGTGCAGGACATGTCAAAATTTCCGATCATATAAAGGAGTAGAAATATGAAGAAGATGATTATCGCTGACAGAATCGTAAAATCTTTCGGTGAAGGCGATGAAAGGCGTAATGTTCTGGATGGGGTTTCCGTTGAAATCAGCGAAGGAGAGTTCGTTGCGGTAATGGGGCCTTCGGGCTCTGGAAAATCGACGCTGATGTTTGCGCTGAGCGGAACGGATAGCGTTGATGGGGGAACGGTCGTATTTGACGGCAAGGATTTATCCTCGGCCTCTGAGAATGAGCTGTCAGATATTCGTAGAAATAAAATGGGATTTGTTTTTCAGCAGCCCACTTTGCTGAAAAATCTGAATATCCTCGACAATATCATTCTTCCGTCCATGCGTGACAATCGCAAAAACGCCGCATCCATTTCGGAGAAAGCAAGAATGCTTATGAAAAGGGTTGGCATTGCGGAGCTTGAAAATCGCGAAATTACGCAGGTTTCGGGAGGTCAGCTTCAGCGTGCGGGTATATGCCGCGCGCTGATGAACAGTCCCAAAATCATTTTCGGCGACGAGCCTACGGGTGCACTCAACTCAAAATCTGCGCAGGAGATTATGGACCTATTTTCTGAAATCAATGCGGACGGTACTGCGATTATGCTTGTCACTCACGACGCAAAGGTTGCGGCGCGGACAGAGCGCATTATGTTTATGCGTGACGGAACAATTTCGAGCGAACTGGCGCTTCCGAAGTTTGACGGGACGGATCTTGATGACAGAGTCGAGGAAGTAACGGAGAAAATGCGGGAAATAGGAATTTGACCAGTTTCCCTTCCGTCCGAATATAAGATCACGCGAGAACAGGCGATGGTCATCATCGCCTAAGCGATGGGGCGTCTAAACCTGTAGTCAATAATAAAACAGCCTAATCATCCGCAAAGATGATTGTTGTTGGGTGAACACCTAAAATCTCAGATTTTTAATCTACCGTCAGCATTCATCCCATGTGGAGTGTTGTGTGTCACTCAATAGGAAATAGCGTATTGAAGCCACATTTACCTATCTGTCGAAGCTCGGACGTAGCTAGCGTCTGAGCTTCTTGTGCGCTTGGACATACGTTAACTTACCCGATCTGCGCAAGCTGTTGATGGATTACTTTGAGATCAACGGCTATTTCGTTATGACGGCAAGGAATAGCAACGAGGGTGGAAAACCCAAATTAGGGGACGTTCCGCGCGATCGAGCTTGAAAGGGCTATGGCCATTTTATTCAAACATTGCTTCATCCCACGCTGTCTTTCTTTGCATTGTTATTCATGCAACTCCCCCACAGATACAGCGTTAATCTCATCCAGCGTCACTGACGTTCCGACGCGCAAGGTGTTCTGAATCTCGCTAAGGCGATCCGTTTCACGGCCAAGCGAACGAATGGCTTCTTCGCTGGCATGCGCTGCAATCTTCGCGCGGTAGCGCACATTCGTTGCCGGTTCGCCATCAGATCCAAACTCACCCGTAACCTCCACCTCCACGGATATGATTCGAATGCCCCTCTTCACCGCTTCCCGATAGATGTCATTACAATAACACGTAGATAAGGCCAAAAAGAGCAACTCGCCCCCGTTCACACTCGATCCTAACCCTGTCGGCTTGGGGGAAATGGCCAGGGTATGGATATTGTCGTTCGTGCGCAAGCTTACATGATGATTGCCTTCTTGGTTTTGTACGAGTACGCTGATTTTCATGCTACTGCCTCCTTGAATTTGTCATATGCGGGTCTAAACGAACAGCCTGGCGTCTGCCTAACCCAATGTTGAACGAAATAACTGCATGATGCGGTTTCCATAAAATCCCTCGTGCCGATACGCTCCTCCTCGTCTCCAATTTTTAAGGTTAAATGATAAAGCAAAAAAGTATTTTTGATAGGAATATCTAAATGAGGTATCGAAAGACAAAAGCTGAAACACAAAAAACGAAGAGGAGAATGGAAGATGAGTCATCCAACTTGATCTTATCGATGAGTACCGCCTGATGACTTACCCGGTGGTGCTTGGAAGCGGGCAGCGCTTGTTCCCTGAGGGGATGGACAAGTTCAAGCTGAAGCTAGAAGCAACTGAGACGTTCCCCACAGGTGTCGTCACTCATATCTACTGCGTCGTGCGCTAATTGTCATAAGGCTTCGGAAACCGCTCCCGCGGAATAGGGGGCGGTTTCTTCATGTACGCCTATTTCTTCCCGTCTGTCGATTTCGGTTCGTTTCGTTCATGGAGGCTTTAAAATGTGAGAGTTTGCTCGGCAAACTCGCTAGAATAAGGGGAGGAGGAAGTGGGTTTTGGAAGTTGTACGTAATTTCGATTGAACCGTCATCGTGAACATTCACATCTCGTAAGAGTATTGTAAATCTTCCACGCAATTACGTTTTGCGGCAATTTTCAAAGTGGTACAATAGTCATTGGCATATTTAACCTATCTTAATATTCGACAAGAAAGGGATTATTAGATGCGAATAGCAACAGGTTTATTGCTAGCGATGTGGTTATTGTTCATAGGTTATAAGTTTCTGACCACCCAACCAGTTGGATATGATGGCGAACTTTTGCATTTTATCGGCGGCTTCCTTATTTTCATTCAACTAATAGCATGGGCTTTTGTATTTACTAAGCCTATTGTAACTTTCATTATCTTGCTATTGTTGACCGTATTATCTATATGGATAGCGGTAAGTATGGAGAGTGCGTATACTTTATTTGCTGTAGTAAATACCATATTCGCAGTGATGAGTTATGCGGGGCACAGAGAAATAGTAAAAATGGCAAAGACCAAGATTGCTGCAAAAATAAAATAATAACAATGGACTGAAGCAGGCGTTGAAAAAAGGGACCTCATCCCACTCACAGTGGGATTTGAGGTCCTTTTATCTTCATGTTTGGGACATTCCCATCCTAAGGGTCGGTGGATCTAGTGGGCATGCTACCGTTTGGTAGCAACAATTTCTGCATATTCGAAAGGAAGCATAACCGACTCGTCGCCTGACTGGTTATATCTGTTTATTAGGTCAGTAAGGCTGCGAACCATGGTTTCCTTACCACTAGAATCAAGTGATTGATAAGCCTTAAGCGTTGGACCGTAATAATTAAGAAATGTGTCCAGAAAATGCTTGGTCGATAGAAAGCGGAACATCACGGTTCGACGTGTAAGCTGCAGCGATGAAATAGCGTCAGAGAACAGTTCGCGCACATGTTCCTCCGATCCCCAAAGGACAACAGGTTTCAAACCTTGCGGCGGCGGCACCAGCTGGGATACAGCGGTAAGCATCTGCCCAATAAAGGTATCTTTAGGCCAATTCGCCATGCCGATTTTTCCGCCTGGCTTGCATACTCTGGCTAATTCTTTGGCCGTTTGCTCTTGGTTGGGAGCGAACATCGCGCCAAACGTAGAGAGCACAACGTCGAAAGAGTTGCTTTGGAAGGACAGGTTTTCAGCGTCCTCTTCCAGGAGGGTGACTTTTATACGCTCAGCCTCAGCCCTTTCTCGAGCACGGTTTAGCAGTTCTGGAACATAATCAATGCCCGTTACATCACAATTGCGCCGAGCGGCGGCAATTGCGGTGTTCCCGCTGCCTGTTGCTACGTCTAATACCTTCTGGCCGGCTCGCAACGCGGCTGCTTCACAAAGTAATTCACTGACAATGTTAAGCTGAGTAGCTACGATTGTATAATCTCCCGATGCCCAAGTTTGTTGTTGACGTTGTTTGATTGCTTGGAGATCAACCATTCAATCTTCCTCCGACAAACCAGATTTTGATATAAATCGTATCATCTTATTCATATTCCAGCTTCGGCAAACAAGAACTCAATAAGCTATGTTCCCGCATACGAGTCATGTGGAGCGCGTTGTATCAACACACACGGGTTTCTTACTCGCGACGGAATTAGCCCAAGTGAATTCAGGCGAATTGCGCAGGAAGAGATTAGCGCCTATCCGTCCGTATCTTTCGTGGCGGATACAGCCATATCGATTGCGGGCACGGACGGTCATTTTCAAATTGCGACTTCGCAAGGAAAAACTTTTGAAAGCAAAAAGGTGCTGTTTGCCGTAGGCATGAAGGATCGGCCGCTAAACATTCCCGGACTGGCAGAGACTTATGGGAAAAGCGCCTTTGTTTGTCCGTATTGCGATGGCTGGGAATTAAGAGACGAGCCGCTTGTTGTCATTAATAAGGGAGCTGAGCTCATGCATTTCGCTCCACTCATATCCGGATGGTCGAACCGTTTTACCATCTGCACGAACGGTCCTGATGATCTGACGGATGCTCAGCGCCAGGAGATTCGGCGACATCAAGTACCTATGTACGACTCGCCGATTCGGTCCATCGACTCCAACGACGGGATCGTACAGCAAGTCGTACTAAATGATGGGACGATCATTCCGTGCAGGGGAATCTTTTTTAAACCGGAGCTGGTTACGGGATCGGACTTGCCGCGAGCCATGGGATGCGATATCACGGAAACGGGAATGGTTGTCGTCGATGAATTCGGGAAAACCAACGTTCCGGGCGTGTATAGCGCCGGAGATGCAGCATCACGACTGTATCAGGCCATTGCTGCCGCCGCTATGGGCGCTTTTACCGCCGCGGCCATAAACAATGAACTGAATATGGAGGCCTGGGGGCGAAGCGGATAATCTATTTTTGTAAAAGAATCGTGGTTATATGAATCAACATGGACCCGGTTCGATCCCGGCTATTTTGATTATTGTAACTTCAATTCTCCTTTATATAATGCTTTCAATGTTACAAATAACGTCGTGGAGCTTAAAACCTGTTGCGAGCTTTGGATGATTGCATTGCGAATAGAGTCGTAATCGATGAGGGCGATCTGGTGTGGCTTCAGGATCCTCCCTCCCATTTCCTCGAGAGCAGGAGCAAAGTGATTCAAAGCCTCCCGCATGTGTTCGGTGAATTCCGTGTCCCCTTTCTTGGAGTTGAGGTCAGCCGTGATCGTTACCAGCATTCCCTCGTCATTTGGCGTATATTTTGCCGCTTGCATAGCGCGAAAAAGGAGTTCTGACTTTGAGCTTCTGATCAAAAACACATACCCTCCTTCATCATCCTCCAATGAGCGGACCAGCGCCGATTGGTAACAGTGAAGGGTTAATTCCCAGGTGATCTTTCTCTCCCCGCCGGAATAGAATTCCACTTGGATCGGCATCGTGCCCAGATATGGTTTGGCCTGATTAATCGTCGATGTACCCGGTATTGCCTTCAGCTGCCATTTGTCGGAAAGATCGACTATTATCGGCTTGTATTCACGGCTTAGCAGTTGTGAAAACAGATTTCTCACACACTCAAACTTTTTCATCGTACGTTGCTCCTTCATAACTTCACTGAGAAACAACTTTTATGATTTAAGATATTGAATATCTTCTAGATTTCTTTGGCTTATACATTCTTTAAAGGAAAGAGAATACCTTTTTTTGTGTGATAATCCGATGTTCGTAGAAATAAAATGGGATTTGTTTTTCAGCAGCCCACTTTGCTGAAAAAACTGAATATCCTCGATAATATCATTCTTCCGTCCATGCGTGACGTTTCCGCAAGTAATGTAACAGAAGCATTTACTTGGATCAAAAAAGCTTCTCAAGAGTTCATCGAACTTTGAGAAGCTTTTTTGATTATTCTTGTTAAATTGGCGGTCCGTCTGTAGACCGAGCCACAAACGTTCCCCAGGAGGTGTAAGAAGCGAATAAAAAGTTTTAAAATGCAACCATGCCAACTAATTTACACTCCGTTCATGTTTGCAAGTTATGGCTTCAACATAAAAGGGATTGGGAGATGCCGAAATGAACGCGAAACGCAGAAATGAATGGGCGGTCGAAGCCAGGGGGCTCGTAAAAACGTTCGGTGACAATCGCGCTGTGGACGGTGTAGGCTTGAACGTGCGCGCCGGTTCGATTTACGGCGTGCTTGGTCCAAACGGAGCGGGCAAAACTACGACAATTCGTATGTTAGCGACCTTGCTGCGACCGGATAAAGGAGAGGCGCGTATCTTCGGACACGATGTGGCGAAAGAGTCGCATATCGTGCGGCAATTGATCGGAGTGACGGGTCAATATGCATCGGTCGATGAGTCGTTAAGCGCCACTGAGAATCTTATTATCTTTTCCCGCCTGCTCGGATTAGGACGCATCGAAGCAAGGCGCAAGGCGGTGGAGCTATTGGAGGAATTTGGTTTGACCGAAGCGGCGAAACGTCCGCTTAAGCATTTCTCCGGAGGCATGCGTCGTCGGCTGGATTTGGCCGCCAGTCTCATTGCTCAGCCTCCGCTCATTTTCTTGGACGAACCGACGACCGGCCTGGACCCGCGAACGCGTTCACAGATGTGGGATACAATACGCCGCTTGGTAGTTACAGGATCGACCGTGCTGCTCACTACGCAATACCTTGATGAAGCGGACCAACTGGCAGACCGCATCGCGGTAATTGATCGGGGACGGGTCGTGGCAGAGGGAACGGTGGATGAGTTGAAAGCATCTGTCGGGACCTCGGCGCTGCATTTGCGAGTCGATCATGCTCAGGACATTGCAGATGCCCGCGAAATCGTGGAACAGGTGCTTGATGTCCGCTCCAGTATAGCGGCAGAAGCCGGCAAGATCACCGCGCCTTTGGCGGACGCCGCTCAAGTGACCGACTTGCTGATCGCTCTTCGTACCCGTGGAATCCGGCTAACCGAGATCAGCGTGCAGAAGCCGACGCTGGATGAAGTGTTTTTAACGATCACGGGTCGGGGCACAACCGAGATTGTGCAGAAAGATTTAGAACAATCGAACAGAACGGAGGAAGCCGGAGTATGAAAAGTTCTTCCGTGATGCAAGACACTGGCCGCCCATTAAAAAATCATGCAGGTCTCGGACAGACGCTTCGTAACTCATTGACGATGGCCTACCGGGGACTACTGAAGATCCGGCGCACTCCCGAGCAATTGTTCGATGTTACGCTTCAACCGATTCTTTTTACCCTGATGTTTACGTATATATTTGGCGGCGCCATTTCAGGAAACGTACACAATTATTTGCCGATCATCATTCCTGGTATCCTTGTGCAGACCGTCATCGCCACTTCCATCGTTACCGGCGTCCAACTCCGCGAGGACATGGATAAGGGCGTATTTGACCGTTTCAAATCACTGCCGATCGCACGTATCGCGCCTTTGGCCGGAGCCCTGCTCGCTGATACAATCCGCTATACGATTGCGACTGTACTCACCTTCGTTATGGGGTATATCATGGGCTATCGGCCCGAAGGTGGCATGGGATTCGTCGTCATCGCCGGACTACTTGTCATTGTCTGTTCATGGGCCGTCAGTTGGATTTTCGCCTTTTTCGGCGTCATTGCCCGCACGGCCGCAAGCGTTCAAGGGATTTCCATGATCGTGCTGTTTCCGCTCACCTTTCTTTCCAACGCTTTCGTACCGGTCAATACGATGCCGGATTGGCTCCAGTGGTTCGTAAAAATCAACCCGATCTCGCATTTGGTCAGCGCCGTCCGCGAACTGGCCAATAACGGCGCAATAGGCGCAGAGTTCACCCTCTCTCTTATTAGCGCTGCTGCAATCGTAGCGGTCTTCGCGCCGCTCACTGTCCGCGCATATATGCGGCGCACTTAGATATAATGAAATACTTATGGAGCAGTGAAAAGTCCAGTCATACTGGGCTTTTTTACGTTCCATAGGAAAAATAGAGAACTGAGAAAGCCATTGACGGCGCATACAAAAACCCGCTCTGTAAGCGGCTTTTGAAAACTCATGTTTACGGAACAAACGATGAGGAAGCTGTCGAATATAAAATGTAATTTTATAGTAAAAATCCAAAGGTCCTCCAATGCTGTTGAACGCTCGTAATTATCATAATGTTAGGTAATTTGGACAATGGACATCCCATCTTCGCTTGATATTATTGAACTTAAAGAAATTCATAAATAGCTTTTTGTTGCATTTGAATTGTTATTTTAAAAGATGTATGAGACGATAGGAGTAAGAGAGGGGGCAGGCTTTGTTGCTGCAGGAATTCGATCATGAGTTCGCGCAATTCCTCTATTATACGCCCGGATATCTCGAGAAAGAAGGGCAGTTGTGGCCCGTGCGGGCCGGCCGGAGCATCGCTAAACCCCACTACAAGGTCGGACCGAAAAGGATCGAATGTTACAGCATTCATTTCGTCCATGAAGGAATCGTTCGTTTTGAATTCGACGGCGAATGGATTGACCTTGGGCAAGGGGACTTATTTTGCTTGTTTCCGGAACGAACCTACTACTATTGCCAGGTGCCTTCGGAAAATCCTCTTCGATTGAGCTGGCTCGCCTTGGACGGCAGCAGGGTCAAACCTTTGTTGGAGCTCTCCGGACTGACGCCGGAAAGTCCGTTTCGCAAAATAGTTCCGCTTGCAGTCCGAGATTCGGCCGAACAGGTGATTCAAGCGCTTTCCCACGGAGAACGGTGGATGCCGGCCTCTGCCATGAAGCTGCAGACGTTGATTTGCGGTTTGTTCGCCGATTTCATCCCGGATTCGGCGCTAAGCGATGCGGCCGAGCCTTCCGGCTGGATCCACGAATGCATGGATTTCATGGAGCTTCACGCCACCGAGGGCATATCCGTGCAGCAAGTCGCGGCTTTCGCGGGTGTGCACCGTTCCTACTTTACCAGTGTGTTTACCGGTCAAGTCGGCATGTCTCCGCAAAAATACATTCAGAAAATCCGGATGGAGAAGGCCAAACGGCTTCTGAAGGAGACGGGCGCGACGGTTACGGAGATCGCCATGTCTTTGGGTTATCCGAACTTGTATTCCTTCACCAGGGCGTTCACCGTTTATCATCGAATCTCTCCGAACGCATTTCGGGCAGCGGGCAGAGAATGATTTTTTTGCGGTAAAAATGTAAGCGTTTTCCGCGCATGACATGTTAAAGGAGACATTGCAACATGAAGCTTTTGAACCCTCGCAGGTGGATAACGCCCAGGGGCATGCAAGGGAAAATATTTATCGGGTTCGCTCTGGTTACCCTGCTGTCCATCGTCTCCGTTACAAGCATCGTGTACGTGAATATGCGTGATACGATCAAGCATAATGCGGTAACTTCGGTATCGGACAGTATCCGTCAGGCGGACGAGTCCCTCAATATCATGCTTCAGGAGATCGACCGGTTGAACACGGTCGTCGTCACCAATAAGAACACGGTGATCGATACGATCTTGAGCCCGAATGAGGAAATTAGCTATGAGTGGTTCCAGGAGCAAAAGCGGATTAGCGAGTTCCTGTCGGGACTCATCGATTATAAACCTTACATATCAAGGATTGCCGTCGTCGGCACGAACGGGAAGGTGTTTTTCACCGGAAGTCCTTGGCTCGACCGCTCCTTTCTGGAAACGCCGATGATGAAGGATATTCTGCGTAACGGATCGCGCCACGCGTATTTCAAGCCGGCCGGAACGGACGATGTCATTACCGTCGGCCGCGAAATTCGTTACGACCGTAAAGCGATCGGCGTCGTCATGGTGGATTTGAACTATGATTTTATCAAGAAAACGTATGGCGTAAAGCCGACGGTGGACAGCATGTTATACGTGCTGGACGAAAACAACGGGTTCGTCTATCAATCGGAATCCATGCCGGAATCCGATGCTCCTTCCGTGGATACGATTGTCAAGGTAAATCGGCAATTCTCGGGACGCGGCGTGGCAGATCAAGTCATCGACGGAAAATCCTATATTGTCGTCAAACGCCAATCGGCTTACACCGGTTGGACGACACTGGCGTTAATCCCCATGGACTCGCTGCTCAGCGAATCCACCAAAATCCGGAATCGGATGATCGAAGTGTCGGTCATCGTATTCATCCTCATTCTCATCGGATCGCTGCAGATGTCCTACCGTACCACGATCCACATTCAAAAGCTGAAGTCCATGATGATGTGGGTGAGGGAAGGTAATTTATCCTTTCCGCGGACGGAGATCAAATCCAAAGACGAAATCGGAGACCTTTACCGTGTTTTTATCGACATGGTCGAAGATTTGGAACGGTTGATGGAAGGGATACGAATCAGTGAGAAAAAGAAGCGGGAGGCGGAATTGACCGCGCTGCAGGCGCAGATCCGCCCGCATTTTTTGTACAACTCTCTCAATACCATCAAGTATTTGGCCAATTTGAATGGGGTGCCCAATATCGAAGAGGTGTCGGGTTCCTTAATCGAACTCATGCGGAGTGTGCTTGGCAACTCTAACGAATTTCTCACCTTGCGGGAGGAATTGGACTACGTCGCAAGCTACGTGTCGATCGAAAAATACAAGTTTATGGAGCCGGTCCAAGTGGTGACGCAGATTGAGGATGACGCCTTGCTGAAGTGCAGAGTGCTCAAGCTGATGTTGCAGCCGTTGGTGGAAAATGCAATCATCCACGGAATCGGTCAACTGGGTCAGGAAGGATTCGTGCGGATTCGCGTCTACGCGGAGCAACACGACCTCATCATCGAAGTCACGGACAACGGCAAGGGCATGACGCAGGAAGAAATAGAGCTTCTGCTTGGAGAGCCGGAAAAGGAAAAGAACTCGTCCCGCTTCAGCGGAATGGGCGTGCGGAACGTGCATGAACGGATCGTGCGCATGTACGGCGAGCCGTACGGCGTGAAGCTGATGAGCGAGCCGGGACGTTACACGAAGGCGGAAATCAGATTCCCATTGCATAACGAGACGGAGATTTCCGCGAAAGAGGTGGTATAAGCCATGTTCAATGTGCTTCTCGTTGACGATGAGCCGTTGGTTCGTCATCATCTGTCGACGCTCACGGATTGGAACAGACACGGTTTCGACCTGAGCGGCGAAGCGTATAACGGCGCCATGGCTTTGTCGATGATCGAGCAATCGCCCCCGCACATTGCCATCATCGACGTGAATATGCCCGAAATGGACGGCGTGGAACTGAATCGTGCGATTCGGGAAAGGTTTCCCGCGGTCAAGACGATCATGCTCAGCAGCTACGATGATTACGATTACGTGCGCGAGTGTTTGAGGAACGGCGCAGTCGATTATTTGCTGAAGCACCGGCTGGATGACACGTCACTCTTGTCCAGCTTGAATAAAGCGGTCCAGGAATTGCAACGGGAGGATCGGAGGCATGCTCGCCCGGCGGGCGAAATGGCAGAGCGAACGGACCTTCATAGCATTCGCGACTGTCTCGCGGATATGGCCAGAGGGAAGCCGGATACCGTCCATGAACTTGAAAGGATCGCGCGTAAGAACGGCATGTTCGCCCAAGCTGCCTGCTACGTCACGGCGGCCGTGCAGATCGTTCCTTTCCTGCTGCTCACGGAGTCCTATAGCGACGCGCAAACGAATCGGATGGTCCGGCAGGCCGTCGATATCGTGCAGCAAAGCTTGGGCGACATTCTCGAACGGCCGGCGGCCTACGTGGAAGACGGTCGCCTGGTTGTCGTTCTCGCATTTCGGGAGCGCAGCGAACATGCAGTTGCTAGCGAGGCCGTCAGATTGATGGGCAAGCTCCAGCACTCGCTTGAGCTGTATTTGAATTTGAAATCCATCTATGCTGTCGGTCACATATGTGGCAAGTTGTCGCAAATCGGAGCAAGTTACGCCGCGGCGGTGAGAATTCTCGACAACTCCCCTTCCACGGAGCCGGCAAGCCGCATTCAGCCGCGTCATTCTTTGACGATTGAAGAGCAGAAGCAGCTCCTTTTATCAATCGAGAGGCTGGACGAAGAAGCCATGCATCAGTTGATCGCCTCCATTTTCGCAACCATTCGCCGACAGCCGGTTCATTCCCATGCTGTCCAAATGATCGTCCGTGAATTTTTGCAGCTTGGGGATAAAGCGATTGCCAAATGTCTGCGGGTCACCGATACGACGAAGCCGTTGCCTTCACGCGACGATCTGAAGAGAATCGGCAGCGTCGAAGAACTGGAGCAATGGCTGCGATGCTATTATGCCGATTTGCTGAAGCTGCTGAAACAGCATCAGGTCAGCGGCTCCTATTCCCGGCATGTGTCGCAGGCGATCCAATATATCCAGGAAAACTATTCGGGCAACGTCACGTTGGAGCTGGCAGCCGGCGCGATCGGATTAAACCCTTCGTACCTCAGCCGAATATTCAAAGAAGAAACGCGGTCGACGTTTTCCGAATATGTGAACCGGGTACGCATCGATGCGGGCCGAAGGCTGCTCGAGAGCGGCCGGTATTCCGTCAAGGAGATCAGCAATCGCGTCGGATTTTCCACTTATAATTATTTCTTCAAAGTGTTCAAGGAATTGACCGGGATGACACCGCACGCCTATGTAAACAGCTTCAGCTTGGTCAAGAGGTAACCGACGTAAAATAAGTGGAGTAAATAGTCATATATTTGGAATTTAGCGCTTTCAATCGTGAAATATAATGAACTCACACCGCGGCAACGCTTACAAAACCGTCTGGTGAATCGAACAACGGGGGTCACAGATTCATGCGTAAACACTGGAAAAGAACGGCGATGATCGCGACGATCGCTGCCGGTCTGACGCTGGCCGGATGCAATTCCGGATCCGGCGATAAGAAAGAGGCGGGACCAACGGCATCGGCGTCAACCGAAAATGCCGTCAATGAAAGCGGATTCCCGCTCGTGAAGGATAAGATCACGCTGAAAATGTTCACCCGGATCGCTCCTTCCAACGGTCCGTTCAAGGATATGCCGGTGTTCCAGGATTACGAGAAAATGACGAACGTACACGTGGAATTCACCGAAGCGCCGACAGACGGCTTCCAGGAGAAGAAAAACCTGTTGTTCGCGTCGAACGAACTTCCGGACGCGGTGTACCGTTCGGGACTTACGCCTCTCGAAGCGACCCGTTACGGGGCAGCGGGCCAGCTGATTCCGCTGGAAGGCTTGATCGAAAAGTATGCGCCGAACCTGAAGGCGCTCATGGATCAGAATCCCGAAATCCGCGCGAGCATCACGACTCCGGAAGGCCACATCTACGCGATTCCGGGCATCGTGACGCTGAACGCGGCGCGTACGGACAAGAAGTGGATTAACCAGGCTTGGCTGAAAAAGCTGAACCTGAAAGTTCCGGAAACGACGGACGAGTTGTACGAGACACTCAAAGCATTCCGCGACAAGGACCCGAACGGCAACGGCAAACAGGACGAACTCCCGATGACCGCTCGGGCCGGCGTACCCGGCCAAGGAATACCGGTCGTCAACATCATGAGCGGTTCGTTCGGCTTGGATCAGCAGCTCGGTTACAACATCAACCTGGTCAACGACAAAGTGGAAATCTGGATGGGCAGCGACAAATACAAAGAACTGCTGATGTACCTGAACAAGCTGTACAAAGAGAAATTGTTGGATCCCGAGGTCTTCTCCCAGAAGGAAGCGCAATATTTGGCCAAACAAGCCTCGGGTAACACGGGATTTTTCTTTGACCAGACGAACAATCCCTTCCGGGACATCGCAGTCCAATACGTGGGGATCTCGCCGCCGGCCGGCCCGTACGGCGACCGCTTGCAGGCCCAAGCCGCGCCGATCGCCCGGGATTTCGGAGCGTTCGCCATCACGTCGGAGAACAAATACCCGGAAATCACGATGCGCTGGATCGATTACTTCTACAGCGATGAAGGCTCTACCATGCTGAGGTTCGGCCGGGAAGGCGAGAACTACGAGCTGAAGGACGGCATTCCTTACTACACGGAAGCGTTCTTGAAGTCGGGCAACCAATCGAAAATCACTCCGTACGCCGGCGGAGGCGCTCCCCATCTCATTAGCGACAAGGTCGCGTCCTTCATCAATCCGCCGCAAGTGCAGGCGGCCCAGGACCAGCTCACGCCGTTTATGCCGAAGGTGAAATACGGTGCGCCGATGTTCGATGAGCAAACCGCGCAGCGCGTCAACGTCCTGACGAACGATATCAACAAGTATTTCGAAGAACAGAGCACGAAGTTCATCGCCGGAGCACTCAGTTTCGACAAGTGGGGCGAATACCAGTCGACCCTGAAGAAGCTGAATATCGACGAGCTGCAGAAAATTTATCAGGATGCCTATGACAAGATGAAGAAATAAAAATCGGATTCAAGCATCCTCAAACGACACTGCGAAAAAGGGCTCGGAATTCCGAGAGAAGCGTTCGACGAGAATGCTTCTCCCGGGATGAAGAGCGCCTTTCGCTTTTGAAAGGAGAAGATTCCCATGAAGAGCGCGCAAGCCCAAATGGCGGCCGCTCCGCCTCAGGTGCGCACGCGGCGGGGAAGCGGGTTGTTCACGCGGATCGCCAAGCGGTATGACTTGTATTTGATGCTGCTTCTTCCGGTCGCCTGGTATTTAATCTTCCAATACGGGCCGATGTACGGACTGCAGATCGCGTTCAAAAACTTCGTTGCCAGCAAAGGAATCGGAGGCAGCCACTGGGCAGGCCTCGAACACTTTACGCGGTTTTTCGATTCGTATTACCTTGGCAGGCTCCTCTGGAATACGTTGTCCATCAATTTATTCTCGATGCTCATCGGATTTCCGATTCCGATCCTTCTTGCGCTCATCGTGAGCGAAATTCAGAACAAAACGTTCAACAAGGTACTGCAGAACATCACGTTCATTCCCCACTTCATATCGGTCGTCGTCATCGTTGGGATTTTGACGGTGTTCCTGTCGCCAACGGGCGGTCCCATCAACTCGTTGATTCAAGGGCTCGGAGGCGAGCCGATCCGCTTTATGGAGTCGGCCGGGTGGTTCAAGACGATCTTCATCAGTTCGAACATCTGGCAGAACATGGGCTGGCAGTCGATCATCTATATCGCGGCGCTGAGCGGGATCAACCCCCAGTTGTATGAAGCCGCCAAGATGGACGGAGCTTCGCGGCTGCGGCGCATCTGGCACGTCTCCATACCGGGGATCGTCCCCGTCATCGTCATTTTGCTGATTTTGGACGTCGGGCATTTCATGGACATCGGCTTCGAGAAAATTCTGCTCATGCAGAACAACCTGAACTCGGAAGCGAGCGACGTCATCTCCACGTTCGTTTACAAGACGGGCATTCTCAACGGGGAGTACAGTTACACGGCTGCCATCGGACTGTTCAACTCGGTCATCAATTTGACTTTGCTCCTGCTCGTGAACCGCTTTGCGCGCAAAACGGCGGAGACAAGCTTATGGTAAGGGGGGCAGGCGACATGTCCAAGCAAGCGAAGCTTAGCGGGCAATCGGATGGGCGGGTGTTCAATGCGGTCAATTATACGATCGCGACGCTCATCATCTTGATCGTGCTGTACCCGCTCGTGTTCGTCGTCAGCGCGTCTTTCAGTAATCCGGCCAAGGTGTTGGGCGGAGAAGTATGGCTGCTGCCGAAAGGGTTCACGCTGGCCGCTTATAATTACATCCTGCACGACGGGAAAGTTTGGCTCGGGTATCGCAACACCCTTTTGTATACGGTGGTCGGCACGGCAGTCAACATGGTCATGACGATTCTGGCGGCTTATCCGCTGTCCAGGCCGGACCTGCCCGGGCGCAAATTGCTGATGGTTCTGATCACGCTCACCATGTTCTTCAACGGCGGGCTGATCCCGACCTACCTGCTCGTCAAAAGCCTGGGCATGGTCGACACCATGTGGGCGCTGATCGTGCCCGGCGCGATCGCCACTTACAATCTGATTGTCATGCGGACGTATTTCCAATCCAGCATCCCTTGGGAGCTGCAGGAAGCCGCACATATAGACGGCTGCTCCAACTGGCGGCTGCTCGTCAGCATCATTCTGCCCTTATCGAAGCCGATCTTGGCGGTGATGGTGTTGTTCTATGCGGTCGGCCACTGGAACTCGTTTTTCGGCGCGCTCATCTATATCCGCAACGAGCATCTGTATCCGCTCCAGCTCGTGCTGCGCGAAATTCTGATGATTAGCACTGCCGGCTCCGCCGACGGCAATGTCGGAATGGAGAATCAAGTTCTGCTTGCCGAGGGCATCAAATATGCAGTGATCATTATCTCCAGTCTGCCCGTATTGATCATGTACCCGTTCGTGCAGCGGCATTTTGTCAAAGGCGTCATGATCGGCTCGATCAAAGGATGAACGGAGGTTCAGTGTAGAAGATGAACGCGAAGATCAAAATCGATTGCGGAAAGCCCAGCGAGCATACCGTCAACCCGTACCTGTTCGGGCACTTCGTGGAGGACATTCGGGATCATATGGAGGCCATGCTCGCTTTTCCTTTGAAGGATATGGATTTCGAGAGCGAAGCGGAGACGAAGACGGAAATATCGGGCAGTTGGACGGCTTTCACGAACGGAAGGAATACCCGGTACGCGCTGGAAGCGCCGGCTCCGAGGCATTCGGGCCGCGCACAGCGCGTCCGCGTTTTAAGCGATGACGAGGCGTATGCCGGCGTCGCGCAGAAGGCGGCGCTCAAGGGGCCGATCGCCTACAAGGTCAGGCTGGTGGCTCGTGCTTCCGTCGAGCTCCGTTATGTGATCGTGGAAGCGGTAGACCGCCTCTCGGAACAATCGCTCGGCCAGGTCCGCATCGATCTCACGAGCCATAATTGGTTGGAGTACGAAGCGATGTTGCCCGTTTCCCGCGCGTGCGTCGACGCGGAGGTCCGGATATACGTGCCGGCTGAACATCCTCGCTGGATCGACCACGTGTCCACCGGCATGCTCTGGATCGACCATCTGTCTTTGCTGCCGGAGGACAACGTCGGCCTCGTCAAGCGCGAGGTCGTGGACATGACGCGGGATTTGAACGCGGGCATGATGAGGCTCGCCGGCAACTATATCAGCGCCTACCACTGGGAGCACGGCGTCGGGCCGGATCTGGAGCGGCCCGTTATGTACAATGAAGCATGGGGTGGATGGACGAGCAAATATTTCGGCACGGACGAATTCATCCGGTTTTGCCGGGAGCTGCAAGTCGAGCCGCTCATTTGCGTGAACGACGGATCCGGCACGCCCGAAGAAGCCGCGCAGTGGATAGAGTACTGCAACGGGGGAATCGACACGCCGATGGGAGCACGGCGGGCGGCGAACGGTTACCCGGAGCCGTACAACGTCCGCTATTGGGAAATCGGCAACGAGGTGTGGGGGCAATGGCAGGTCGGCACTTGTACCGCGGACCGGTTTGCCGAAAGGTGCATTTCGTTCGCGCAAGCCATGAAGGCGGCCGACCCCTCGATCATTCTGCTGGCTTGCGGGCATACCAATCAGGAATGGAACAGGACGGTGCTAGACATTGCAGGCGAGCATTTCGACTATTTGACCCTGCACTTGTATCACGGCTACGGACGTTTCGGGATGAACCGGGAAACGCCGTCGGAAGAGCGCTATAAGGCAATGGCGGCGTACTCGGAGTGGACGCGCCAAGACATTCATGAGACGATGGCGCGGATTCTCGCGAATCCGAAGCACGCGCATGTGAAGATCGCCATTACCGAATACAACACGATGTACTACCCGAATACGGTCCGCAAAGGGCTGCCGGATGAGCATACGCTCGGCGCTGCAGTCGCCAATGCCGCCAACTTGAACGAGATGCTTCGCTGCAGCGACATCGTGCAGATTGGCAGCTTCTCCGATCTGGTGAACGGTTGGCTTGGGGGATGCATCCGGGTAGGCGACTATTATGCCGACCAGTATTGCGGCAAGGTATCCGGCTGGAGCGGATTGCCCCTCACGGTGTACGGAACGCCGACCTATGAAGTTATGAAGCTGTATGCGAATCGGGACATCCGGCGGATGCTTCCGATCGAGACCGAATGCGGGAGTTTCTCCGTCCAGGCCAACAAGCCGACCCCCATCGGGCTTGACGCGCTTCCGGACCTGGACGTCGCGGCCTGTGCGAATGAAGACGGGAGCGTCGTCACCGTTTTTATCGTGAACCGCAGCCTGCGGGAGGTAAAGACCGAGTTGAACTTGGAAGCCTTCCAGACTCCCGGGGAAACGATATTGCACGAGATTACCGGCAATTCCGCGGATGATATCAATTCCGTTTTCGCACCGAACCTTATCGGCTGTACGTCACGCATTGTACCGATTGCCGATTGGCAGAAGGGATATGCGTTACGTCCTTCGTCGATATATGCACTCGAGATCAAGGCAAAGCATGAAACGGGAGGCAGGGCATGACAACGGCAGCATATATCAAGGATTATCCGAGACCGCAATTCGTACGCGAGAATTGGCTGAATTTGAACGGCGAATGGGACTTCCGTTTCGATGACCTCAATGCGGGAGAGATGGAGAAGTGGCAGGAGAAGTTCGAAGGAACCCATAAGATTACCGTCCCATATACGTACGAAACGAAAGCGAGCGGAATCGGCATCGAAGAATTCCATTCGCAAGTTTGGTACGGCAAAACGGTTCATATCCCGAAAGATGCCGCAGGTAAACGTGTCATCCTGCATTTCCAAGCCGTCGACTATATCGCCAAAGTGTGGGTGAACGGCGTCATGGCGGGCAGCCATCAGGGCGGGTACGCGGCTTTTTCCTTCGATATTACCCCGTATCTGGTCTTCGGAGCAGACAACCGGATCACGTTAAAAGCGGAAGACAGCAATAGCTGCACGCAGCCTCGGGGCAAGCAGCGTTGGACGAAGGACAATTTCGAATGTTTCTATGTCCAGACGACCGGAATATGGCAGACAGTATGGTTGGAGTACGTTGAGGAACAGCGGCTGCAATCGGTCAAAATCACGCCGGATATCGACCGCCAAATCGTCCGCTTCGACTACGAGGTGGACGGAGTGGAAGAAGCCGCCGGAGATTTGAGGCTGGAAGCGATCGTGACGCTGAAGGGCAAACCCGTAAAGCGGGTGGGCTTGGCGATCGACCGCCCCTGCCTGACGGTGGAAGTCGATCTGGTACATGAGGCGAACGGTCCGTGGAAGAAATGCCTCTGGTCGCCGCAGAACCCGAATTTGTACGACGTGGAATTCGTTCTGTACGCGGAGGATCGCGTGGTGGATCGGGTACACTCCTATTTCGGAATGCGGAAAATCTCCATCGAAAAAGGCAAGGTGCTGTTGAACAATGCGCCGGTCTACCAAAGATTGATTTTGGATCAGGGGTACTGGACGGAGAGTCATCTGACCCCGCCGAGCGAGGATGCGCTCATCGAAGATATCGACAAGATTTTGGAGATGGGTTACAACGGCGTGCGCAAGCATATGAAAATCGAAGACGCCCGATTCCTCTATTGGTGCGACGTGAAAGGTTTGCTGGTATGGTCCGAAATGGCGGCTACTTTCGAATTCCATGACCGCGCGGTTGAGGCGTTCACGAAGGAATGGCTGGAAATCGTACGCCAACAGTACAACCATCCCAGCATCATTACGTGGGTGCCGTTCAACGAATCTTGGGGCGTTTCCACGATCCTGCGCGATTCGCGGCAACAGAAATTAACCGAGGGCGTCTATCATTTAACGAAATCAATCGATCCGCACCGTCCGGTCATCACGAACGACGGCTGGGAGCATACCGTATCGGATATTTTGACGTTGCATGATTACGTGCAGACCGGAGACGGATTCCTGAAGCGATACTCGGACAACAAAGACGCCATCGTAAGCAACGAAACGACCTGCAACCAATGGAAGTATGCCTTTGCCGAAGGATACGGATACCGGGGGCAGCCGATCATGATCACGGAGTTCGGCGGCATCGCCTATCAATCGGACAAAGGATGGGGCTACGGCCGTCAGGTGGAGTCGGATGAGGAATTCCTGACACGGTTCGAAGGGCTGACCCGTGCGATCAAGAGCTTGGATTACATTTGCGGATACTGCTATACCCAAGTGACCGACGTGCAGCAGGAAATCAACGGCTTGCTGACGGAAGACCGCAAACCGAAAGTTCCGTTGGAGAAAATAAGAGAGATTAATCTGGGATAACGGACATAAACGGAACGCGCAATAACAGGCAGACAAGGCCCTCCATCCGGGAGGGCCTTGTTGTATAAGAAAACAGGCTTTTCTCAATTACAAGAAGGCAAATAGACGGTAAAGGTCGTTCCTTCATTCGGCTTGCTCTGGACGCGAATGAATCCTCCGTGGGCTTTAACGAAATGATGGGCAATGGACAGTCCAAGTCCCGTTCCGCCCGTATGCCGCGAACGGGCTTCTTCCACGCGGTAAAACCGATCGAAGAGATGGGCAACATCTTCCTCAGGGATCCCAATGCCGGTGTCCGTTACGGAGACCCTGGCATAGATCGAACCCCGATCGACGACTTGATCCTCGATTTCAACTGAAATCTTTCCTCCAGCCGGCGTGTAGCGGATCGCATTGGTCAGTAAATTAATGAACACCTGTGCGATTCGTCTTGCATCGGCCATCACCTTCACCGGGCTTGTTTTCGAATTGAGGCGAACGTCCAGTCCTTTCTCCTCAGCCTCATATTTGACGTCCTCTACCATGCGTTCAAGGTGCGTCGTCAGATCGAGCGGCTTAAGATCCATTGACAGCCGGCCGG
This sequence comes from Cohnella pontilimi, assembly GCF_005049045.1. Taxonomy (GTDB): domain Bacteria; phylum Bacillota; class Bacilli; order Paenibacillales; family Paenibacillaceae; genus Cohnella; species Cohnella pontilimi. The sequence goes on along the minus strand of NZ_SUPK01000004.1, from coordinate 255,918 downwards.
CCTCAGCCAATGACAACACATGAAGATCTTCGACCAACAGGCTCAAGCGAATGACTTCGTCGTGCAGTTGCAGCAGCATTTCCGGGGGGACCTGTTGCCCGGCGTGTTGGGCATTTTCCAGTTTTAGCTGCATGATGGACAGCGGTGTTCGAAGCTCATGAGCGACATCAGCTACCAACCGCCTGCGGGCGTCCTCAGCTTCCCGGAGGCGAAGCGTCATATCGTTGAAGGTCTGGATCACTTTACCGTATTCATCTTTCGTTTGCACGGGAACTTTCACGTCCAGGTCACCTTCTGCAACGCGTTCGATAGCAGCAACGAGTTTGCGAAGCGGGATTGTCAGCACCCCGGAAATCCACAAACTGAAGCCAAGTCCGAGTACAACGAAAAAGATTCCACTTCCAATCCCCATCGGCTTCGTTTTGACTTTAATGTACGTTTTCAAAATCTCGATTTGTTCTCCGTGTGGGGCGTTCATATAAGATGTACCGATTTGTTCATCGCGAAATTGATCGAACAAGTGGTCCATGTACATCTGATTCGTTATGGCATGAATGACACCAATCGTCAGAAGAAGTCCCATACAGACGAAAATTTTCTGGCGGACTGTCATGATTGTTCACCAAAGCGATATCCAAATCCGTAAACCGTTTGGATATATCGGGGATTGGCCGCATCATCTTCCAGTTTTCGGCGGAGATTTCGGATATGGGAATCCATCGTCCGATCGTACCCTGCGTACTCATCCTCAAGGGCTGCCTTTAACAATTGCAATCGGCTGAATACGATACCCGGCCGCGACGCCAACGTGAACAGGATTTTGAATTCTGTCGGCGTTAATTGTATTTCTTGACCATCCTTGAACACCTGACATCTGGCTTCGGAGATGGTCAGATTATCCCGCTCCAAAAGTTTCGCCTGATCATCCGGTCCCCGGAAGCGGCGAAGAATGGCTCGAATCCGCGAAGCGAGCTCGCGCAAACTGAACGGCTTCGTCAAATAATCGTCGGCGCCGATCTCCAAACCTACAATTTTATCCGCTTCATCCGACCTGGCCGTAACCATGATAATGCCGCAATGCGAGGTTTGCCTTAATTCACGGCATACGTCGATGCCGCTTTTCTCGGGGAGCATCCAATCGAGCACGACGAGATCAGGCTGTTCAGAGCGGGCAATCGCGAGCGCTTCCTTACCGGTTCGGGCAGACAATACCCGAAACCCTTCGCGTTGCAAAAATGTCTGCATTTCCTCCAACATGCCCGGTTCGTCCTCTACGAGCAACAGTTTCGGTTCCATCTCCCCGCTCCTTTTGTAGGGAGTTTGCGGAGCAAACTCTCAACTTTCCACATGGGTTTGATGCCATTATACCGTGATTTATTCAGGTCCCAATAGACATTCATGCAAATAGTGGAAGATCTGCATAAGTTCTCGACATTTGTTTTGTAAACTGACGGGGAAAGAGAGAAGGCGGAAAAATAACGATATCGGGAGGAAATGAATCATGAAAAGCATGGAAAGAGAGGATTCAAAAATGAGTAACCTGGTCTTCAAAGCACGTATCGTCTTTACGTGGCTGGCACGGCTATTTGCGGTTTGTATTATGATCCAAGTGTTTCTCGCGGGTCTAGCCTTGTTTTGGGATTCAGCCCGTTGGGCAAGCCACACAGGGTTCGCCAAATTTCTCATGATTCCCCCTATCTTATTGCTCATCACTTCCCTCGTCGCACGGCTGCCGCTCTCGCTGCGCCTGCGCAGCGCAGGTTTGATCGGCATGATCGCTCTAATGTTCGTCACCGCCAAATTATCGTCGAACATCGGTTATTTGGCGGCCCTTCATCCGGTAATCGCGATGATCATGCTTGGGCAAACGCTGTCCATTGCACGGATGTCCCATGCCCTGCAAAATAGCAACAATATTCCGGATCCTACCGCGAACCCGATCAAACGATCAAAATGCATGGATGAAGCGGGATGCCCCTCATTCTTAAGGCCATGATCGAAAGCCAAGATTATGCGAACCTAGTTAAAGAGGAGAATCAAAAATGAAGGATCGAACTGGAATTGGTAAATGGGTGGCAGGCCCAATTACCAGATGGGTTACTTTGTTGATTTGGTTAGTCGCGGCAGGGCTGTTAAACACGCTGGCACCGCCCATTAGCAAAGAAGTCGTGAATAATGCTCCCCCATTGCCTGACACCAGGCCATCCGTGCAAGCAAAAGAATTAGTTATGAGAGAATATCCGAATGCGGAAGATGCTCTTGCCCTATTCGTGTGGCACCGCCAAAGAGGACTGACCGATACCGACCTGCAGCACATCCAACAATTTACCGAAAAATTATCGACAAATCCCGTTCCGCATCAGACATCCGTACCGCCATTGCATCAAATGCCGCTTCAAGCTTTGAAAACGAAGCTGTCGGAGGACGGCAGTACCATCGTCTCGCCGGTATTCTTCAGTAAAAGCGCGCAATCGAATGAGTGGAAGGAAGGCGTAGACCAAGCGAAAAAAGAAGCAACCGCCATATTCGGTTCAGATCCGTTCGCGGTCGCCATCGATTCTCCGGCTGACTTGAACGCAAGAGTTACCGGTCAGGTCGGCATACAGGTCGACGCAACTGGAGTATTCGGTCAGGCCGACAAAACTTTGATGCTCGCCACTGTACTGCTTGTGCTCGTGCTGCTTCTGCTCATTTACCGCTCGCCGATTCTGGCCTTGACCCCGCTGGTTGCCGTAGGCATCGCTTACTTCGTCATCAGTCCGGTTTTGGGCTCGATGGTGCACAGCGGCATGATAACGGTGGAAAAGCAAGGAACCAATATCATGACGGTATTATTGTTCGGCACCGGTACGGATTATTGCTTGTTCCTCATTAACCGGTTCCGTCAACTGCTGAAGACCGAACCGGACAAGTTCAAGGCGCTTCGCGGCGCCATTACCGGATCGTCAGGCGCGATCGCGATGAGCGGTTTAACCGTCATTCTCTCGCTCCTTACGATGATCGTTGCGGAGTACGGTTCGTTCCGGCTGCTCGCCGCACCGTTTGGGATTTCCATCTTCATTATGGTCCTGGCCAGCTTGACGCTTGTTCCTGCTTTGCTCGCTATTATGGGGCGCGCTTCGTTCTGGCCGTTCATTCCGAGGACGACGGAAATGCTGGCCGAACGAGCTAATCGCAAGGGACGTCCGGCCCCGGCTTCGAAGAAGCCCTCGCGCAATTTGATCGGTTCCCTTGTCGTACGTCGGCCTTGGCTCATTACGGTCCTGACCTGCTTGGTGCTTGGCGGATTTGCCGTATTCTCGACTCAGGTGAAGTTCACGTTTGATAAGCTGGCCATGTTCCCAAAAACGATGGCATCCATCGAAGGATTCTCCGTCATCGGCGAGCAGTTCTCGCCCGGCGATCTCGCTCCCGTTAAAGTAGTCGTAGATACCGATGGCAAGGATGGGGACGTTGCACAGACTTTAGCCTCGCTTCCTTACGTGTCACAAGTATCCGAGCCGCAGGCAGGGAAGACGAATCCTGCAATTAAGGCGTATGACGTACGACTTAACCTGAATCCTTATTCGATGGAAGCGATGAATTTGATTCCGGAACTCCGTCAATCGATCGAAGGAGCGTTGCATCAGTCAGGCGACACGAACGCTGCGAAGCATGTATGGATTTCCGGAGAGACAGCGGAGCAATATGACACGAAAGAAACCAACATACGGGATATGAGCATCATCTTGCCGCTGATCATCATCATGATCGCAACGCTCCTAGTCGTGTATCTGCGTTCTTTGATCGCTGCGGCTTACCTTATTTTAACCGTATTACTCTCGTATTTGTCGGCTTTGGGATTAGGGTGGCTCGTCTTGCACCACTTCCTGGGCATGGATGTGATTCAAGGGACGGTACCGCTGTATTCGTTTGTATTTTTAATCGCGCTAGGCGAGGATTACAACATTTTCGTGATTTCTTCCATTTGGCAGAAGAGCAAGCGCATGCCGCTCAAACAAGCGGTCTTGGAAGGCGTGGGGGAGACGGGATCGGTCATTACATCGGCAGGCCTCATTCTTGCGGGTACGTTCGCCGTTTTGATCACGATGCCGGTTCAGTTGATGTTGCAAATGGGAGTCATCGTCTCGCTCGGGATTTTGCTCGATACGTTCGTTGTGCGTCCATTCCTCGTACCAGCCATTACGTTGCTTCTGGGTAGGTGGGCTTTCTGGCCCGGACGCCGTAACGTCGTTGCGGACACGGATTCAACATCTATTGAAGAGCCGGTTGATCCGTTATTAACCGGAGGTTGAGGATCGCGACTCTCCGAGTCAATCTAGGTAAATCGTTTAAAACCAAGGAGCTAAGCGGCCTGATTACGCTTAGCTCCTTAGTTTTTGACTCCACGCACCGATTCTATCACGTGTAAAGCAATTTTATTGCTTTACACGCAACCGACCACCGATAATTGCACCTGTAAAGCAACTTTATTGCCTTACACGATGCCACTTTTTGTTTAGCAAAAGTAAAAAAGGATGCCCCTCAGGTCATTTTAGACCTTTTGAGACAGCCCCTGTTACCGTTTTTGGACGAATTTCGTCCGAAAGGTTTACAAGTTCGATACAATTCGATAAATCGGCGATACATTCCTCTCTTACGATGGAGTCCACCACTTCAATTGGAGGAGAGGAAATGAGGAAACTGCCCGGAACCGGACGTTGGCTGATCGCGTTCGCGGTCGCCTTCGCTGCCGGGGGACTCTTTATTCAAGCGGAAAGCAACGGCGATTCGGCCGCTGCGCCACCTGCCGTCGTCTTGACGCCGCCCCCCGTCGCCAGCGCTGGAACGACGGACCCTTCTGCCGCTGCCGCGGAGCCGCCTTCCCTGCCGGCAGCGGAAGGGCCTGCAACCAAGCCTGCAACCAAGCCGTCAACTAAGCCTGCAACCAAGCCAGCAACGTCAAAGCCGGCAACGTCAAAGCCGGCAACGTCAAAGCCGACGGAGCCATCAAAGAAGCCCGTTGATCCGAAAGGGACGGCTCGCGTTGCTCAGGCGGCGTCAGCCTGGGCGATGAATAACCTGCCGTCGAAGACAGTCGAACGGAGCAAGAACGGAACGGCGGTTATTACGAACCCTTCCAGCCTGTATGTGTTGGTCAATAAAGAACGGAATTTGCCCTCTTCTTACGTCCCGAAAGATTTGACGATCCCGGACGTGCCGTTCTCTTTCTCCGGCGATTCTCCGAAGAAGCAGATGAGAAAGGAAGCCGCCGCAGCCTTGGAAAAGCTGTTCGACGGTGCATGGAAAGCCGGCATCGAGCTGAAGGCGGTGTCCGGCTACCGCTCTTACGCCACGCAGAAAGCAATCTTTGACCGCAACGCCAAGGCCAAAGGAGCCGAGGAAGCCAACCGCACCAGCGCCCACCCAGGCCAAAGCGAGCATCAGACGGGGCTCGCCATGGACGTCTCCAGCGCCAGCGTCGGATACGCGCTCGAGGAATCCTTCGGCGGCACGAAGGAAGGCCGCTGGCTGGCAAAGCACGCCGCCGATTACGGCTTCATAATCCGATATCCCCAAGGGGAGGAACGGATCACGGGATATACCTACGAACCTTGGCATGTCCGGTACATTGGTAAAGAGGCCGCCGCGGAGGTGGCCCGGAGCAAACTGACATTGGAAGCATTTTTTGATACATTGGAGGCATCCGCAACGAAAGCGTGAGCTTCGGCAAACCGCGGATGCGAGGTGATCCGATGACCAAACGTATTGTGGTGGCCGACGACGAACGCGGCATCGCCGACCCGATCGCGTACGCGTTCCGCAAGGAAGGCTACGATGTCACCGCGGCTTATGACGGTGAGGAGGCTCTCCGCCTGGCCGAAGAGTTCCGTCCGGACGTCATGGTGCTGGACGTCATGATGCCCAGGCTGACCGGCTACGAAGTATGCCGCAGGCTGGAAAACCGAAGCGGCATGGGCATCATCCTCCTCACGGTCAAGAACGATATCGCCGACAAGGTCGTCGGACTGGAGATAGGCGCAGACGACTACATGACCAAGCCCTTCGACATGCGGGAATTGATCGCCAGGGTGAAAGCCCTGCTGCGCCGGATGGAGTCGAAGCCCGCGAAGTCGGAGAAGCTCGTATCGGGACCGCTCGCGATTCATCCGGCTTCGCGCAGCGTGGAATTGGGCGGCGAACCGGTCGAATTGACGCCGAAGGAGTTCGATCTCCTGGCGCTCATGCTGGCTCATCCGAATCGCGTCTTCACCCGCGACGAACTACTCGACCTGGTCTGGGGGTTCGATTTCGCGGCGGGCACGCGGACGGTCGACATCCATGTCCAGCGGCTGCGCAAAAAGCTGGGAGACTACGGGCAGCGCCTGCTGCAAACCGTCTACGGCATCGGCTACCGTGCGGCGGGGCCGTCCGCATGACGCCGTTCAGCATCAAAATCAAATACAGTCTGTTTCTGGCCGTCCTGCTGATGCTGACCGTGCTCGTGCTCAGCCTGTTCGTGCTCGCGGGCATTCGGAACCACCAACGGGAGACGGCCGAGCAAAACCTGCTCCAGCTGACGCGTTCGGCCAATCTGGGCATCAAGCAGGTATATTATGAAAGCCGGACGCCCGAACCCTCGGTCTTTCTCCGCCGGAATGGCCGGCAGCTCGCCATGGATTTGGCCGTGAACGCCGGTCTGCGGGTCGTGCTTTACGGCCAGGACAAGGAAGCGGTCGGGGATTCCATGCCTCTCGGCCTTTTGCCGGACAGCGGCGGGATCGTCAATATCGCGGCGCAGGGCAAAATCGCATACCGGAAAGAAGGATCCGCCCTCTTGTACGCCGCTCCGATTCAGGGTCCCGGCAAGCAAATGGGCGTGATTCTCTTTCAATATCCGCTCGCGGCCGATTTGCAATTTTACGGGGAAATCCGGAACTTGTTCGTCTGGTCGGGCACCGTCGTGACGGCGGTCAGCTTCGTACTGGGTTATCTGTTTTTCGGCCGTTCCGCCTCCTCCGTCATCCGGTTAAGCCGGACGGCGGAAAGGATCCGCAGCGGGGAGTATCCTTCCGCTCCCCCGCTGAAACGGAGCAAAGACGAACTCGGCAGACTGAGTGAAAGCATCTACTACATGAGCTCGGCTATCCGCGCCAATCTCGAAGCCATGAAAGCCGAGGAGTCGAAACTGCGGCAGGCGGTCGACAAGTTGCAGCTCATGGAGCGGCAGCAGAAGGAGTTCATCGGCAATATCAGCCATGAGTTCAAGACGCCGCTCACGTCCATTAAAGCCTACGTGGAGCTGATGGCCATGTATCCGGACGACCCGGCTTTGCGGTCGGACGCCGTGGGCAATATCGGGAAAGAGACGGCGAGGCTGCACGACATGGTAGAAAAGGTACTGCGCCTGTCCGTGCTCGAGAAGTACGATTTCGAATACCATGCGGAACAAGTCGACTTGCGCGGCTTGTTGGAGGACTTGGCCGAGCGCATGAAGGCGAGGGCGCGGCGGCTGGGCCTGTCGATCCGCATCGAACTGTCTCCGGCCCTCGTTCTGGCCGACCGCGAGAGCCTCACCCACATTTTCGTCAATTTGCTCGACAACGCCATGAAATACAACGTGCCTGGCGGAGAGATCCTGATCACCTGCCGTGAGAGGCACGGGCAGGCGATCGTCGACGTCTCCGATACGGGCATCGGCATCCTGGAAACCGAGCGGGAACGAATCTTCGAACCGTTCCAAACGGCGAACAAGGACCGCTCCCGCCAAACCGGCGGCGCGGGTCTGGGCCTGCCGCTGGCCAAACGCCTCGCGGAGAAGCAAGGCGGAACGCTGACCCTGCTGCCGGACGATAAGCACACCGTATTCCGCGTCCAGCTTCCGGCACTCCCGGAATAAAATCCATGACAGGAAGGTGAGGAACCGTGCTGAATAGAACGAAAGCCCTTCTTCTGACGGCGCTTGGCATGAGCCTGTTCACTGCAGGCTGCGGCATTTCGGGAGGCTCCGGTGCTGAAGGGAATTCCCCGGCTCCTTCTCATTCGGACATTACGATACTTCCGAACCCGGAGAACACCTCCTACGGGACTACGACCGTTGAGCCGCTCGTGCGCATCGAAGGCGTGCGTGGGTCGGAATGGTTGAGCGACGACCTGCTGGTCGTCAGCAAGGAAAATCCCGACGGGCAGCCGGTAACGGTGGAAGGAACGGAGTACCGTCCTCTTAACCTATACGCCCATACCGTCTCCACGGGAGAGGAGGAGGCGCTTTCCCCAGGCCCCGAAAACCAGGGATATGCCTTGGCCAACCCCGGACGACGCCTCATTTTCTACAAAACGTTCGATTGGCAGAGCAATACGGGAACCGGCTATGTGATGGACCTGCAAACGCGGAAATCGGTGCGGATCACGGAAAAAGACGAATTGGAGCTGACCAACGGGGTTTGGCTCGATGAACGGACGATCCTTTATTCGTCGATGGACGGCAGACTGATCTCCGTATCCGCCGACGGAATGGACCGCAAGCAGTGGCCCGATCCGAAAGCCTCCATGCTCGGGAATTTATCGGCGCAGGGCGGCAAAATATACTACACTACCCCGCCGGGACTGCTGCTCGCCAGCGATATCGGCAGCGGGGAACGAAACGTCGTCGGCAAAAATGTCGTTTGGGCGGCGCCTTCGGCAGCCGGGGAGAAGCTGGGCATCGTGAATCGCATCAAGAGCGGGACCATGGAGCTCTACGTGACGGATGCCGACGGAGGGAACCGCCGGTCGATCGCCCAAGACAACCAAATCTTCGGCGTGGCCTGGAACGAAGCGGGCGACCGCCTCGCCTATTCGGCCATCGAGCCGAGCGGAACGACCAAGGGCGTCTATGTCGCGGATCCGTTGGCGGGGACCAGCGTGACCTTGCCCATCGATATCAAGTATATCGCCGACGCCCCACGTTGGAGCCCTTCCGGCGACAGGCTGATGATCACCGACACCCTTATCGGCAATGACCGAAGCAAACCGGCATTCGTCACCTATTTGGCGGCGGCGCAATGATCCTTGAGCCCGCCGATCAGATCGTCATCCCGACCCTGCTGGTTGAATGGCAAGGATTCGGTACACCCGAACAGATACGCCAACACTAGGCGTGTCTGTTTTTTGCTGTATCGGTGACCGAATACGATTGTCAAGGTATAATGGGTCCATAAGGGGGCGTACGGACGTGGGATACGTTGTCGATGTCAAGTTTGAACCGCCGAATGAGCTGCTTAGCAGCCTCCATGCGTACATATGCAAAAAATCTTATAAAAAAATCGATCTCACAGAGTCTTGGGCGGAACAGACCCGAGGACGGCTGACGGCCTCTCTGGCCGGTTTGTTAGATCAAACCGAAGCGGACGGAGATTGGAAAACGACACATCTGCTCGTTCAACTTTGTCCGAACAAGGCTGCGCCGGAAGATTTCGCAGCCTGGCTCGACGGGCTCACGACCGGAGATCTCTATGATTTGATTGCGGAGTATGGCAATCAGTTTCCGGAAAATATGGGCCATTATCGTTCCAAAACCTTGTCGATCTTTTCCGGTTGGCATCAGCAGTATTTTCAACATACCGATCCTGCGATTCTCGATGCCCTTCGGCGGGAAGAACACAACCGCACCAAGGAACTGCCGCATGAGGATCAAACCGAATCGTTCATCGACGAGACGACGAACGGCCTCGTTTTTCATCCAATGCCCGGATTGGAACGGATCATTTTAATTCCGAGCTATCACTTTCAGCCGATCAACCGTGTTTTCCATTACGGGAAAATGACGGTTTGCTATTACTCCGCAAGAATTGACCTCAGCGGCGAGGATTTTTTGTCCGCGCATGACTATCGCATGATCCGAAGCCTCGGTGAAAAAAGCAGACTCAAGATTCTACGATATCTTCATCAAGGACCGCGAAGTTTTATAGAAATCGTCCGCCATTTGGAATTGTCCAAAGGAATCACGCACGATCATATTTCCAAGCTTCGCAGCGCCGGGCTGATCCGAGCGCATTTCGCGGGCGAAACGCTCACGGTATACAGCTTGAGACCTGGAGCTCTGGAACTTATGCAGAAGAAGCTTCTGGAGTATATAGGGCAAGATTGATAAGGCGGTAGGTTAGGATTACGGCGGGACTCCATTTTTCTGTAGAAAGGTGGGGAATTTGTGCTGTAAAATTTGTTCTTAAAACACAGAAACATTTTGAAGTTCTCTATTTACAGAACCAAAAATCCAACTTATAATAGGCTCAACAATTAAATGCCTACTTAACGGGTAGGAATTGTAGACAAAATGTAGGTGGGAGAGTTGGTCATGAAAAAGACGGTTGCTTTATTTTCCACAATTGTACTTGCCAGTTCGTTGTTGCTTTCCGCTTGCTCGAAGGGAAACGATTCGAATTCCTCCAGCGGGCCAGCGGCATCGGCATCCGGGAGCGCCAGCGCCGGAACGGATCCGGCCGGTCAAAGCGGACTTACAGAAACGATACAGGCAAGCAATTTGTCCAAGCTTCCCGCAACGGCCAAAAATCGTAACGATACGATCATCGTCGGCCTTACCGATCCCAGCGGAGCATTCATTCCGTATTTCACGCAAAGCGGCTACGACGGCAACGTCAATTCGTTGCTGTTCACAACGCTCGTGACGGTAGACGACAAGGGCGTTCCTGCCCCGGGCCTGGCGGAAAGCTGGGAAGTGTCCTCGGATAACCTGACGTATACTTATCACCTTCATAAAGACCTGAAATTCAGCGACGGCTCTCCGCTTACAGCCGACGACGTGGCGTTTACGTGGACGATCCTGCATGACAAGGCATATGACGGCGATTCCCAGATTTCCACGCTGAATATTAAGGGCGGGAAAGCCTACAAGGAAGGCAAAGCCGCCAGCATCGAAGGCATCAAGGTCATCGACCCGCAGACGATTTCCGCCACACTGGAGAAGCCGAACGCCACAGCTCTGGTGATGCTGGGAGCCGAAGTCCTATCCAAAGCATACTACGGCAAAGACTATAAGTTCGGTCAGCTGGATTATATCAAGAAACTCGGCACGGCTCCGGTCGGCAACGGCCCTTATAAGCTGGAGAAATTCATTCCCGGCCAAGAAGTCCGGTTCGTCGCCAATGAGAACTTTTTCAAAGGCGCACCGAAAACTCCGCATTTCATTTATAAAACATCGCAGGGTGATACTTGGCAGTTCCTCGAAACCGGGGAAATGGATTTCGCTTCCTTCAGCGCAACCCAGGAAAACATCGACAAGCTGAAAGGCCTCGGGTTCGTGAATATTCTTCCGTACACACCGAGCACTTACGGCTACCTCCAAGTCAACCTGGAGCATGAAGCGTTGAAAGACAAAAGAGTGAGACAAGCGCTCACCTACGGCCTGGATCGTCAGAGCATCTATGTAGATGCCAACCAAGGAGCAGGAGCTGTCGCCAACATTCCGTCTTCTCCGATTTCCTGGTCTTATACCGAAGAAGGAATCAACCCTTACAAATTCGATACGGAAAAAGCGAAACAACTGCTCGACGAAGCCGGCTGGAAAGAAGGCTCCGGCGGAATCCGTGAGAAAGACGGCAAGAAGCTGTCGATTCATTACCTCGGCTCGAAAAGTAAAAATACCGATATCTTCATTGCGATTGCCAAAGAAAACTACAAAGAGCTAGGCGTTGAATTCCAGCCGGAAGTTTTCGCAGACTTTAACGCTTTGGTTTCCAAAGTGGAAGGCGGAGATTACGACCTCGTTTCGTTCTCTACGCCGCTGCTGACCGATCCTTCGGACGGCTTGCTGCAGTTCGTGGACGGCGAGATCAAAGGATACGACAATCCGAAATTCAAGGAACTGTACGATAAAGGGTTGGCCACGAGCGATATCGAAGAGCGGAAGAAGATCTACCAAGAGATCTATCAGCTGCTGAACGACGAACTCCCGGTTATCTTCACCAGCTACAAGAAAACCGTGTACGCCTATAACGGCCGGATTCAAGATCTGTCGGTCAGCCCGTTTAACGGCATCGCGCCGAGCCTGCCGAACTGGTCCCTGAAATAAAAACAATCGTCCCCTGTCCTGCGGCGTTATTGCGGACAGGGGTCTGTATATTAAGGAGCCGACCATGAGTACTTATTTGGCCAAACGACTCGTTTACATGGTGATCATCCTTTTTGCCGCTTCCCTGCTGATCTTCTGCCTTTACGCGCTCACACCAGGCGACTTCATCAGCGGCAACATCAAGCTTACTCCGGAGAGGAAAGCGGAGCTGAGGGAAATTTATGGACTCAATAAACCGGTGCTGGAGCGGTATGCAGTCTGGATGAAAAACGCCTTCCACGGTGACCTCGGTTTTTCGCTGTCCCAGCAGAAGCCGGTTCTCACGCTGTTTAACCAGTACATCTGGAATTCTTTCCTGCTTGCGGTCGTTTCCACATTCTTCACCTGGCTGATCGCGGTCATCATCGGCGTCATCGCCGCCTATAAGCAGTATTCTTGGTTCGATACGCTGGTGATGGTCGCCATCTTCGCGGCTATGTCTCTGCCGTCCTTCTTCATCGGACTGTTCCTGATCAAAATACTGGCCGTGGACTGGAAGTGGCTTCCGCCCGGAGGCATGTTAACGACCGGCAGCAACGCGACCGGTCTGGCCTACGTGAAGGAAGTCGTCCACCATATGACCCTTCCGGTGATCGTCATGACGCTGCTGGGCGTCGGTTCGCTGACTCGGTATTTCCGCAGCAACATGATCGACGTGATCAAGCAGGACTATATCCGGACCGCCCGCGCCAAAGGGATGAAGGAAAGAAAGGTGCTGTTTACGCACGCGTTGCGCAACGCGCTTCTCCCGGCCATTACGCTTGTCGGGTTTGAACTGCCGGCTTTGTTCGGCGGATCGCTCATCATCGAACAAATTTTCAACTGGCCCGGAATCGGGCAGCTCTATATGCAGTCGTTCTCGCTTAGGGACTATCCGCTGCTGATGGGCTTCACCATGTTAATCGCTGTCCTGACCGTCATCGGCACGCTGATCTCGGACATTTTGTACCGGGTGGCCGATCCGCGGGTCAGGTTGTAAGGGGGGCTCATCCATGTCATCCATGAATGCTGAACTGTCTGTCAATAAGCAGGCGTCGCCCGTACCGGTGAAATCTTCGCTGTGGAAGTTATCTGTAAGGCGGCTGCTCAAAAATAAGCTGGCGATATCCGGACTTATCGTTGTTGTTTTCATGTTTGCGCTTTGCTTCATCGGCCCGTTGTTTTCCCCTTACACGGACAACAAGATTCACATGGCCATGATGAATAAAGCTCCCAGTCTCAAGCACTGGCTTGGTACAGATGCGCTCGGACGGGACGTACTGACCCGGTTGATGCAGGCGGGCCGGATTTCGCTCACCGTCGGTCTGGCTTCGATGCTTCTGTCGTTGTTCATCGGCTTGTTGCTTGGCGCAATTGCCGGTTATTATCGGGGAATCGTCGACCAAGTTATCATGCGGGTTGCGGATTTGCTGCTGACCATACCGGGACTGCCGTTACTGTTTATCTTTGGAGCGCTCCTCTCGGAGTGGAAAGTGCCGACCGACTACAGGATGTACATGGTGATGCTGATGCTCAGCATGATCAACTGGCCGGGACTTGCGCGCATGGTGCGGGGACAAATGCTCAGTCTTCGCGAACGCGAATTTATGCAAGCGGCCGTCGTATTGGGGCTGCGGGACCGCCGCAAGCTGTTTAACCATCTGCTTCCAAATTTGGTGCCGCTGCTCATCGTCATCGCAACTTTGAACATCGGCGGAGCGATATTGAGCGAGTCGGTGCTCAGCTTCTTCGGTCTCGGCGTCATGCCGCCTACCGCCACTTGGGGCAACATGATCGACGCGGCCAACAACATGATCGATTTCCAGGAACGGCCGTGGCTTTGGGTCCCGCCGGGGCTTTCCATTTTCGCGACGGTAATCGCCATCAACTTGTTTGGTGACGGTCTCCGCGATGTGTTGGATCCGAAACAGAAGAGGTAGGTGATAGACGCCATGGGTGATTTGCTTGCGATCGAAAATCTCAAAACCTATTTCGATACCGAAGAAGGCACGGTCAAGGCAGTAGACGGCGTAAGTCTGCGGGTGAAACAAGGGCAGACGGTGTGCATTGTCGGTGAATCCGGCTGCGGCAAAAGCATTACGGCCATGTCGGTGATGGGCCTGGTCGAAGGACCTGCCGGCAAAGTCGTCGGCGGACGGATCGAATTCGACGGGCAAGATCTGCTTCCCCTTAGCCGTCATGAACTTCGAACGATTCGGGGAAACGATATCGCCATGATTTTTCAAGAGCCGATGTCTTCGCTGAATCCGGTTCTTACGATAGGCGAGCAAATGACGGAGCCGCTAATCGAGCACTTAAAAATGAGCCGAAAGGCGGCGCGTGCGCGGGCGATCGAGCTGATCGGCCAGGTCGGCATTTCCCGGGCCGAACAGATCGCCGATTCCTATCCGCATGAACTGAGCGGCGGAATGCTGCAGCGGATCATGATCGCCATCGCCATTTCGTGCGGCCCGAAGCTCCTCATCGCCGACGAACCGACGACTGCACTCGATGTGACGATCCAAGCGCAAATCTTAGATTTGCTTCGTCAATTCAAGGCCGAATCGAACATGTCGATATTGCTTATTACGCACGATCTCGGTGTGGTTGCGGAAATGGCCGATTACGTAATCGTCATGTATGCCGGCAAAGTCGTCGAAGAGGGTGAGGTCGTCGAGCTGTTCGCCAATCCGAAGCACCCGTATACACAAGGACTGCTGAAATCGAAGCCGGTGATCAATCAGCGGCAGAACGAGCTTTACTCGATTCCGGGGCAAGTTCCCAATCCGCTTGAACTCACGGAGTCTTGCTATTTCCATGACCGCTGCGCTCATTGTATGGACATCTGCCGGACACGGGAGCCCCGCTTGAAAAATGTGACGGATGAATCCAAGGTCGCTTGCTGGTTGTACGAGGAGGCGGTTGTTCATGGCTGATGCGCTGCTGGAAGTCAATCATTTAAAAAAATATTTTCCGATTAAGGCCGGATTGCTGAACCGTACCGTCGGGCACGTAAAGGCGGTGGACGACATAAGCTTCGTCATTCGGCGCGGCGAAACGTTCGGTCTCGTAGGGGAATCGGGGAGCGGCAAAAGCACGGTCGGGCGTACCGTTATCCGGATAACGGAAAAAACGGACGGAGAAGTGAAATTTCGTGGAGTGGATCTTTACGGCCTGCCAGCCGAAGATCTGCGCAAGATGCGTCCGAAAATGCAGCTGATTTTCCAGGATCCTTACAGCTCATTAAATCCGCGGATCCGGGTCGGCGATGCGATCGGCGAAGCGCTGTTGGATCACGGTTTGGTGTCGAAAGCGGAAGTGCGGGACCGGGTGCTCGACGTGCTGGCTTCGTGCGGATTATCGTCGTATCATATCGACCGGTTTCCTCATGAATTCTCCGGAGGGCAGCGTCAGCGGATCGGGATTGCCCGGGCTCTGGTACTCAATCCGGATTTGATCATCGCGGATGAACCCGTGTCGGCGCTCGACGTCTCGATTCAAGCCCAAATCATTAACCTGTTCCGCAAACTGCAGGAGACACGCGGGTTAACTTATCTGTTCATTTCCCACGATTTAAGCGTGGTGGAGCACTTGTGTTCCCGAATCGGCGTGATGTACTTGGGTTCCATGGTAGAGACTGCCTCCAGGGACGAGCTGTTCCGAAATCCGCTTCATCCTTATACGAAAGCGCTGCTGTCCGCTGTACCGGTCCCGATTCCGAAGCTGAAGCGGGACCGGATTGTGCTTACAGGCGATATTCCGAGTCCGTCCAATCCGCCTTCCGGGTGCAAGTTTCACACAAGGTGTCCATTTGCTATGGAGCAATGCAAGCAGCAAGTACCTGAATTCCGCGATGTCGGCGGCAATCATTATGTCGCCTGCCATCTCGTGTGAAAAGGCTGGAAGTGGGGGAACAACAGATGACGAATACGAAACTTCCGCAGCCCTATGCGCTTCGAATCGAAATGATACGGGCTAAAGGGTATTCGGATCAACAGATGATAGAGCTCATCGAAAGAGCGGACGCCGATTTGTTGAAAGAGAAAGTGGATGCGGAAGTGAACTGGGGGGCATTCCTCCAATTTGCTGGCGAAAATACGGCTGCCGTGCGGGCGGCCGTATTGGAAGGGTACCGGTTTTCTTTTATCACGATCGGTGGAATCAAGAGCCTGCTGTCGATCCGATTCGGCAAAGAGGAACAACGCGACTATCGCTTCGGCGGCAGTTGGATCGATGGGCTGAAGCTCAGCGCATCGCTTTACGAGAAGTTGAGAGATCTCGTTCCGGAGCATTGGCGTATGCTCGTCGAGACAGGAGCGGACACCGAAACAGTCGAAGTCCGGATCGAACTGGCTCATGAAATAGGCCTTTAATTATTACAGGATAGGTAGACCAACCTTTCGACGAATTAGATGCTATAAAATAGGACACGCTATTTTTTGGCAGTCTAAATTGGAGGTTGGTTTTTTCATGCATATCGATTGGGCGCAAACTCAGGTATACAATACGATTATGGCCGTGGCAACCGGAGTGGGGCTGTTGCTATTAGTTCGCTTTTCCAATCATCTAAGGAAAGGTGAGCGTGTAAACTTGCAGGCGTGGTCGATCGGATTCGCCGTGCCGGGCTTCATCTTAACGCTCACAGGCGCACATATGACACTTACGTGGCCATTGTCGAAAATAGGGTTCCCGTTCGATGACATCATATTTGGCGAACCTTCACTTGCGTTCGGCGTTATGTTATTGGCGGGATCCGTAGCTCTATGGCAAAAGTCCAAAGCTGTGTCGGTCGAATCCGGAAAACCGGTAGATCAAGCGAAAGAGCAAAGTTCGGCGCTTGTTTCCCATTTTGCGGAAATGGGCCGACCTGTTTCGTATTTTGCTGCCGCCATGGGACTCGCTTTAATCTCGATCGCATGTGCAGGTATTTATTATCAGTTATTTGCGGCTCCGCCCCAAGAGCCGATCTCAGGAAGGTTCGCAAACTATCCGATGCTCGAGGCGTCTTTCATTTCAGCATTGTATGCGCTTGTCGGTCTAGGGGCGATACTTCTTCCCTTTTCATTGGCAAGGGGAGGGGGAAATCCGGCCGTCATGAATATCATCACGGTGTGCTGGAGTATAACGGGTGTACTCTTCACTCTATTCGGCGCCATGAATTACTTCACTCATATCGGGTTGATTATTAACACAATGTAGTAAAACAAACAGGAGCCGTCTTTATAAATCCGGCACCTGCTCTCTAGTTTGGCAAAATATCGTTCGGTGAAATTCCAAGAACAATTTGACCGTGTAATTCGGCAAAATGTAGTTCGCAGAGTGTGCAGTCTGTTGCGTAAACTGTAGCGAAGATCTGAGGCAATGGCTGTAGCCGCAAACCGCACATAAAAATGGCTGAAACCATGTGGTTTCAGCCATTTTGCTTGCCGGGCTTCGCTAAGAAGTGTTCGCCTTACAACAGCGCCTTCACGCGCTCGATCACCTTGCGGCGGATTTCTCCGCCGACGGGCCGGCCGCCTGCCAGCTCGAGCGCCCAAAATACGGCACCGGTCGCGGGCGGCACCTCGAGAATCGCGCTGTTACAGCGGCGGTCAATCAAGCTTGCCAGGTGCCGCCGGTATAATTGAAGCATGAGCGGGCTTTCCGCCTTCACCCACACCGAGCCGGCCAGCACGATATCCACTTCGTCCCCGAAATCCAGGTTTGAAATGCAGCCGGCCGTGGAGCGAGCCAGCTGCATGGCCGTATTCCCGACAATGTCCAGCGCAGCCGCATCCCCGGCGTCGGCAGCGGCGAACAGGATGCGCATCAGCTCGGTATTCGGCAGCGTCCGGTTGATGTTACCTTCGATGACGGTTTCCATGTAATATTCCTTGGAGGCGACCCCGAGCAGCTTCATGACCGGATCCGCCATCGTCGTCGCCGGCCCCATTCTATAGAGCGTATCGTACACGGCACGCAGCACTTTCCGGCCCAGATAGAACCCGCCGGCTTCGTCTCCGGCGAGCTCGCTGCCCACGCCGCCGATCTGCAGCCGCCGGCCGGTGGGGGAGATGCCTCCGGTCACCGAGCCGGAGCCGTTGATGGAGCAGATGCCGAAGCCTTTATCGATCCCCGCCTTGATCCCCAGAAACGAGTCGTTATCCAACGTGAAACGATTGAGTCCAATCCGTTCGACGATCCGGTTCAACTCTTCCTTTTGAGAGGGCAGGTCTGCGCCGGCCAGGCCGAAAGCTCCGGCCGCGAGATCCTTCACGGTCAGCCCGTTTCTCGCCAGCAGCTGCCCAATCTGCTCGTTCATCGCCCGGAAAGCGCCTGCGTATGCGTCCGGGAACCGCTCATGGCTGCAGGTGTCGGTCCTCAGGCAATCAACGAAATTACCCTCCGTATCGAAGAGGAAGTAGTCGGTTTTGCTGTTCCCGCCGTCTGCACTGATGACATACTTTTTATCCATACGCGGCGTTCTCCTTGTTATACAGCGATCTTGAAATTGTCGCTATTATAGCATGCGTACAGATTTACTAACAATAAAATTCGGAAATATAATTTCATTATGATATAATAACTTCGAAATAAAATTTCTAACACGACATCTAGCACGACCAGTTGTGTGGTTTTTTTCTTGTGTTTTGGAAAAAACAGGTTTAGGATTTAGCTAACATACTAACGGGATAGTAGGTAGAATAGATGGCGATTCATGACAATATTCTGATCAAAATCCGCGACATGAAAGACAGCTTGACGCCGGTCGAGCGCATGGTGGCCGAATATATTATCGCGAACACCGAGGAAATTCCCCATTTGTCGATCAAAAGCCTGGCTCAGCTCAGCAAGACGAGCGACGCCTCGGTTCTCCGGTTTTGCAAAACATTGGGCTATAACGGATACCGAAGCTTCATCGTGAGCATTTCCGCTTCGCTGGGCTCCATGGACGACGATCATAAAAATTCGTACACGGACATTCAGCCGGGAGACGACCTGAACGTCATCGTGGCGAACATTTCCCACAACAATATCAAGTCAATTGACGACACGCTCAGCATCATCGACAAGAACGAAATCGCCCGCGCCGTCAAGGTGCTGCGGGGAAGCACGCGCATCGTCTTTTTCGGCATCGGCGCCTCCGGCCTCGTCTGCATGGACGCGGAGCAGAAGTTCTCCCGCATTAACAAGCTCTGCCACGCCTACACCGACGGGCACAGCCAGCTTACCGCCGCGACGCTGCTCGGCAAGGGCGAGGTGGCGTTCTTCGTTTCGAATTCCGGCGATACAGTGGAAATTCTCGAGACGCTGGAGATCGCCAAAAAAAACGGGGCCACGTGCATCGCCCTGACCAAGTACAACAAAAGCGAGCTGGCGGACAAGTCCAATATCGTGCTCAGCATCTCCACGCCGGAACTGACAATCCGCAGCGGGGCCATGGGTTCTCGCATCGCCATGCTTACCGTCATCGATATTCTTTTTGCCGGGGTGGCCAGCGCGGAATATCAGAACGTTAAAAAATATTTGTCGAAAACCCATAACATTTTGGCTAGCAAGCATCGAAAATAGTGTGTTAACACCGCCGTTCCGACACGGAAATGGCGGTTTTTTGCAGCTTTTTCTGAAAATAAAAAACAGCAATAAATTTTATGATGAAAAAATATTTCAAAATCTATTGACGATATCAGCCTTGGTTCTTTAAGATAAACGCATACAAAGAGAAAACGATCACCGAATAACGGAACGATCAACAAAAACAGGGTAGGAGAATGTCCATGAACGAATACCTTGCGGGACTGACAACAGAGAAGATCAACCCGGAAACGCGGATGATCGATGAGGTCGCCACCGAGGAAATGCTCCGCCTCCTGAACGAGGAAGACGCCAAAGTGCCCGCCGCCGTTGCGGAAGAAATTCCGCAAATTATGAAAGCGGTTGATATTCTGCATCGGACGCTCAAGGACGGCGGCAGAATGTTCTACATCGGAGCGGGCAGCTCCGGCCGCATCGGCGTGCTGGACGCTTCCGAATGTCCACCGACCTTCGGCGTGGACCCCGAGCTGGTGCAGGGGCATATCGCGGGCGGGGATATCGCGCTGAGGACTGCGGTGGAGGGATTCGAAGACAATGCGGAGGAGGGGATCGCGCTCATCGAGCGCTGCGGCGTCACCGGCCGCGACGCGGTCGTCGGCATATCGGCGAGCGGAAGCGCGGCGTTCGTCATCGCCGCGGTAAAGCGGGCCGCGGAAATTGGCGCAGCCGTAATTGGGGTGACGAACAACAAGAACTCGAAGCTGGAAGAGGTATGCGGCATCTGCATCGCCCCGGTCACAGGACCGGAGGTGATCATGGGGTCCACCCGCTTGAAGGCGGGGACCGCCCAGAAGCTGGTGCTCAACATGCTGACCACCTGCACGATGGTGAAGCTGGGCAAGACATACAACAACCTGATGGTCGATCTCAAGGCGAGCAACCAGAAGCTTCAAGACCGGTCCATCCGAATCATCAAGGCAGCCACCGGAACGGATTTCGAAACGGCCTCGGCGTATCTGCAGAAAGCGTCCATGAATTGCAAGCTGGCGATCATGATGATCGAAACCAGCCTGGACGCGGAAGAAGCGGGCAAGGCGCTGGAACGCTTCGAAGGCAACCTGAAGGCAGCGATCCGCGCATATACGAGAGTCGGCTGACCGGACACGGATATGCGCGCTGTTTCACATAAAGCATGATCATAATTAGGGGAGGAATTACGGATGAAAAGAAAGTTGCGTGTATTGGCATCCATCATGGCTTTGACGCTGTCTGTCACTTCGCTGGCCGCCTGCGGCTCAAGCAAGGGCGATTCCAGCCCCAGCCCGTCTGGTTCAGCAAGCGCTTCCGGAAGCGCTGCGCCATCGGGAGAGAAAGATACGATCACTGCGCTGCTGCCGCCGGTATCGCCTACTTACCAAGACAACTTTGCACAAATGGAAAAAGAATTCAACGCGCTGTATCCGAACCTAACGCTGAAAATCGAGCCGGCGAGCTGGGAAGACATGTCGCAGAAGCTCGACACGCAAGTGAACGCGGGCAGTCCGCCCGACATCGCGTTCATCGGCTCCGGCGGCATCGCCAAGTATGTCGACCAAGGCATGCTGATGGACATCACGGACTCGGTCACACCGGATATGGTCAGCGACTTTGATCCGCTGCCGCTCGAATACATGAAAAACGGCAACAGCCTGTACGGTCTCCCAGCCTACATGGAAGTGCACGCGATTGGCGGCAACAAGCAGTTCCTGGAGCAAGCGGGCATTGATTGGAAGAAAGTCCAGCAAGAAGGTTGGACTTACGAACAGTTCCGCGAAGCGATCAAGAAGGGCGTCGTGACGGAAAACGGCAAAAAGCGTTACGGCTTCGTATTCGCGACGGCCGGCGTCGCTTCCCGCGATTACCTCACGATTCTGGTGAAAAACGCCGGTATGCCGGATCCGTTCACCTCTGACCTGAAGTATGCTTATACGAGCAAGAATTACCTGGAAGTGCTGAAAGCGGTTCGCCAAATGATCGACGACGGCTCCATGCCGAAAGAGCTCAGCTCCGTCGACGCCGGCAAACGCTGGAACATGTTCCTGACCGGCCAGACGATGATCACCGGCAAAGGCCTTGCCGTATTCGAGAACTCCGCGAAGAAGAACAACGCCAAGATCGACGCCAACGACGGCAGCGCCGTGAAGGACAGCATCAAGGTGGACTATGTCGTCCTGCCGGTTCCTTCGTTCCTTGGCCAGCCGCCGGTATCGAGCACGGTTGTCGATGGTTACGTAACGTTCCGCGGCAAGAAAGAGCCGACAGCCGAGCATAAAGCCAACGTCGTCAAAGCCGCGTACTTCCTGGCCAGCGGCAAAGTCGCCGCCACGACCAACAACGACCTGTTCGCCGCGCACATCACGAAGAGCGCGAAAGAAGCGGCGAAGAGCATGACCATCGACCGCAATCCCGACAACATTGCAGCCGTAGACGTAATGCTGTCCCACGCCGCGAAGCCGCGCCCGGACATCCCGACGGACAAAGCGGCTCAAGCGATCAAGCTGGAAGACGAAGTGATCATTCCGAAACTGCAAGCGCTGCTTGCTAATGAAATCAAACCGGAAGCCATGTACGAAGCGGTTAAAGCTGCGGCCATTAAAGCGTTCGGCGAAGACGGAGTCGTCAAAGACTGACGCAAATTCGCGGCTGAAGCAAGCGTATCGGATAGTCGCGCGAATCAGGCGCGGCTATCCGATACCTGTTTCTGAATTCGGATGCAAAAGGAGTCTGGCCAGATGAATCAACTGCCCATCACAGTCAAAAAACGTAAAAACAGAGGAGACGGGGCTTGGGGTTACGCCTTCATCGCGGTGGCGCTTGTCGTCTACGCGCTGTTTACGGCATACCCGGTTGCCAGCGCCTTTATCATCAGCTTTCAGAAATACAAGCCGCTCGGATCCACCTTTATCGGTTGGGAAAATTACGCGGAGACGTTCCAAGACTCCTTGTTCTGGAAATCGCTGCGCAACACGGTCGTCTATACGGTGCTGACCGTTCCGGTCGGCCTGCTGATCTCATTCTCGATTGCGATCTTGATCTTGCCCTTGAAAAAATTTCTTCAAACCACGTTCAAAGCGATTTACTACTTGCCGGCGGTTGCATCGGGCGTGACGCTGTCGGTCGTCTGGCTCTGGATCTACGATCCGCTCCCCGCGGGCATTCTGAACCAGGTCGTCCATTTCTTCGGAGGCAGCAACCAAAACTGGCTCGGGGCAAGCGCAACCGCGATGTTCTCGCTCGTGCTGATGTCTTGGCTCTCCAGCCACGGCACCGCGATTATCATCTACCTGGCCGCGCTGCTGGGCATCGACGACAGCTATTACGAAGCGGCGGATCTAGATGGCGCGACGTTCCTGCAGAAGATCTGGCATATCGTCATCCCTTGCCTGAAGCCGACCACGCTGTTCCTGTTTGTAACCGGTATCATCGGCTCGTTCCAGGTGTTCCAGAACGCCTTCCTGATGACGGGAGGAGGACCGGACAATGCGACGACCATGGTGGGCCTGCTCATTTTCAACAACGCCTTCAAGTATTTTGAGTTCGGAGAAGCGGCGGCGCAATCGCTCATCCTGGCGGTCATCATCGCCGGCATTTCCCTGATCCAGTTCAAATTCCTAGGCAAAGACGTGGAGTATTAAGGGGAGGGGAACGCCGATGGCACTTTATAAAAACACGGGCAACCCAGCCCGCAGGATAAGCCGGAACGCCGCGATTGGCGTGTTGCTGCTGATTTTCGCTTTAGCGACTCTGTTTCCGATCTATTTCATGGTCATCTCCTCTTTCGGGGATCCCGTCGAAGCCGGTGCGATGAACTACACGCTCTGGCCCGGCAAGTTCACGCTGGATTCTTACAAATTCTTTTTCAATTACAGCAAATATTCGTTCCGTTGGCTGTTGAATTCCCTCGTTGTCGCGGGCAGCGTCATGGTGTTTAACGTGGTGTTCGCAAGCATGGCCGGCTTCGCTTTCTCCAAGTTGAGATTCAGAGGCCGCAACGTGCTGTTCGCCGTGCTGCTGTGCGCCATGATGATTCCTTATCAGGTCACGCAGGTGCCGCTTTATATTCTCGTCGTGAACACTTTCGACATGGAGAACACTTACGGCGCCTTAATTCTGCCCGGCATCGTGACGGTATATAACATTTTTCTCGCGAAGCAATTCATGAGCAGTATCCCGTCGGAAATTCTGGAAAGCGCCAAAATCGACGGCTGCAACCAATTTCAAATCTACACGAAGCTCATTCTTCCCCTGTCGAAGACCGTGCTTGCTGTGATGGCGATTCTGACATTCATGGAAAGCTGGAATACGTTCTTCTGGCCGCTGCTCGTCACCAACTCGATGGAGATGCAGACGATCCAGGTGGGCCTCAAAAATTTCCGTTTCGCGAATACGACGTACTTCGGTCCGATGATGGCCGGCGCCACCATTGCTGCACTGCCGATGTTCATTCTGTTCTTCAGCTTGCAACGGTACTTCCTCGAGGGTGTAACCGTCGGCGCGGTGAAAGGGTAAAATGGCGCGTTCGGCACCATTGTCGTCGGAGAAGCGTTATGCGGTAGGTCTCATGTCCGGCACTTCTGTGGATGGAATAGATGCCGCTCTCGTAGAGATTGCCGGGGAACCGGGCTCTCCCCGAGAGGTCAGGCTGATCGCGTTCGAAAACACGGCTTTTCCGGCGGATGTAAGGAAAGAAATTTTTGAGCTGTTCGATCCGGCTAAGGCGACGCTGGACCGAGTTGGGCGGATGAACGTGGCGCTGGGAGAGCTGTACGCGGCAGCTGCGCTTTCGGTCATCGCGGAGGCGGGTGTCGCGCCTGGGGAGATCGCGTTCATCGGCTCGCACGGACAGACAATCTATCACGCCCCCGAGCACCGCTATACGGTGCAGATCGGGGAAGGGGCCGTGATCGCGGCTCGGACGAGAATCCCATGCGTGTCCGACTTCCGGCCGGCCGACATCGCGGTTGGCGGACAGGGAGCGCCGCTCGTGCCGTTCACAGAATATTTGCTGTACCGCGAGACGGAGCGGACGCTGCTGCTGCAGAACATCGGCGGCATCGGCAATGTGACCGTCATTCCTGACGGCTGCTCGCCGGACCAGGTGTACGCGTTCGACACCGGGCCGGGCAACATGCTCATTGACGGCGTGGTGTCCCGGCTAACCGGCGGCAGCCAGACGATGGATACGGGCGGCGCCATGGCCCGCAAGGGTATGGTCGACGCAGAGCTGCTGCGGGAGCTGCAGCGGGAGGAGTATTATGCGCTGCAGGCGCCGAAGACGACAGGGCGCGAGCGGTTCGGCGCGGCTTACGTGGAGGAATTGCTGCGCCTTGGCGAGGAGCGCGGACTCTCTGCGGAGGATCTGGTCACGACCGTCACGATGCTGACCGCCTGGTCGATCGGAGACGCGTACGACCGGTTCATCCGGGACCGCCATCCCGCGGATCTCATGCTGGTCGGCGGCGGAGGAAGCTATAACCCGGTGCTGATGCAATTTCTGAAGCAGGAGATGGAAGGGAAGGGGGTGCCGGTCAAGACGCAGGAAGAAGCAGGCGGCAACAGCGACGCCAAGGAGGCGGTCGCGTTCGCCCTGCTTGCCGATTGCACGATGGCCGGCATTCCGGGCAATCTCCCGGCCGCGACCGGTGCCAGCCGGCCGGTGGTGCTGGGCAAGATCTCCTGGTAAGCGGCTCGTGGTAAGGAGCCGGAATATTTCAGCAAAGGGGGTGTCGCCGTCATGCTCATTTCCTGGGACGACCGATACTTGCACGACGTGATCGATTTGTGGAACGCGGAAGCCGTGAAGGACGGCTACAAGGAAATGACGGAGGAGAGCTTCGCGCGAACCTTTACGGGTCATCCGAACTTCGATCCCGAGGCCGCGTTCCTGCTGGTGGAAGACGGCCGGGCGGTCGGATTCGCCTGCGGCTGCACGGGAGACGAACTGCCGCTCGGCGACGTTGCGGGGTATATCACCTGCATCGTATTGGCGGGAGACCGCCGGACCGACGATCGGTACAACGAGATGTTGGGCGCACTGGAAAACCGTTTCCGGGAGCTGGGGAAGAAGCAGGCCGAGGTTCTGTTCTTCAATCCGATGATGTTGCCCTGGTACATTCCGAATACGCCGAAGCATGAGCACAACAATGCGCCCGGGGTGCCGGTGGAGAGCGATCTTTACCGTTTCCTGCTGCGCGCGGGTTACACAGACCGGGCGAGGCAGCACGCAATGTACCTGCCGCTGGCCGGTTTCCGGGTACCGGAAGAAATACGGGACAAAGAGGCCAAGGCGCTTTCGGAAGGGTATTCGGTGGAACTATACGATGCCGGCAAGGTCGTTGGCGTGGAGGTCATGCTGGAGGCGCTCGGCAATCCTTTGTGGAAGCGAGAGATTTCTCAGAGCACGGCGTCCGGAGTGCCCGTCGTCATGGCGTCGTGCCGCGGCGCAGCGGCCGGGTTCGCCGGCCCCGTCATCCGGCAGGAGAACGGCCGGGGTTATTTCGCAGGCATCGGTGTACACCCGGACCACGAGGGGCACGGGTTGGGCAGCATTCTGTTTAATAAATTGTGTGAGGCCTTCCGGAATATCGGGACGGAATATATGTCGCTATACACGGGATACAACAATCCGGCGCTTCGGATTTACGAGAAAGCCGGCTTCCAAAAAGTGAAAGAGTTCGCGGTCATGAGAAGGGAGCTTGACGTATGAGCGAGAAAAAGTTGACGATTCTGGCCATCGGCGGCCATGTGGGAGACGCGGAACTGACGGCCGGCGGCGTGCTGGCGAGCCATTACCTGAAGGGCGACCGCATCGTGACGCTGGCGCTGACGCCCGGCGAGCGCGGCGTGCCGGCCGGTCAGGATATGGGCGAGTACAAGGCGCAGAAAATCCGCGAGGCGCATACCTTTGCCGAGATGCTCGGAGGGGAAGCGATCGT
This sequence comes from Cohnella pontilimi, assembly GCF_005049045.1. Lineage (GTDB taxonomy): Bacteria > Bacillota > Bacilli > Paenibacillales > Paenibacillaceae > Cohnella > Cohnella pontilimi. The sequence goes on along the minus strand of NZ_SUPK01000004.1, from coordinate 229,362 downwards.
GTTCGACGACAATGCGGACGGCCAGCTGCCCGACGATGAGGCGGTCCGCTTCCGCGTAGCCGACGTGATCCGCCTGGTGAAAGCCGATGTGCTCATCACCCATTGGAAGAACAGCATGCATAAAGACCATATCACCACTCACCGGATCGTGAACGACGCCCGTTTTTTCGCCGGTCTCGCATCTTTTGAGAGAGAGCTTCCTGCCCATTTCGCCTCCAAGCTCTATTACGCGGAGAATTGGGAGGATGCCGTCGACTATCGACCCTACGTCTATGTCGATTTCTCTCAGGAAGCTTTCGATCTGTGGGTCAAGGCGCTGTCTACCCATTGGTTCGTCACCGGAAGCAAGTCGTTCCCTTATCTGGAATATTACAAGCATCTCGCGCGGGTGCGCGGCATCGAGGCCCGGAAGCTGTACGCGGAGACGTTCATGATTCCGGAAGAGACGATGCGCCTCCGCCAATCCGAGCTCTAATCGCGGCATCCCGGAGGCTGTCCCGACCAGCGGAATCATTCCGACGGCGGGCAGCCCTTTTTCTTCATCGCATTTAAGGAGGAGGAGAGCCATGATCCTCAACGGAGTCGATAATCTCGACGCCTATTCCGAATTGCTCCGCGGCCAACGTCTCGGACTCATTACCGCGCCTACCGGATTGACGTCGGACTTCGTTTCCACGATTCAGATTTTGCACGAGCGGTTCGAGCTGGCGGCCCTGTTCTCGCCCGAGCACGGCGTCAGGGGGGACCAGGAAGCCGGCGCCCTCGTCGATGCGTACGAGGATCCGTTTACGGGGGTCCCGGTGTACAGCTTGTACCGTAAAGACTCCAAACGGCTGACCTCGGAGATGCTGGATCGGGTTGATCTGGTCGTGTACGACATTCAGGACGTGGGCGTCCGCTATTATACATTTATATATACGATGCTCTACGCGCTGGAAGATTGCGGGAAAGCCGGCAAGCCGTTCGTCGTGCTGGACCGGGTGAATCCGTTGGACGGCCTCACCGTGGAAGGGAATGTGCTCAAGCCCGGCTACGAATCCTTCGTAGGCAACTACCCGCTTGCCGTCCGGTATGGTCTCACGGCCGGCGAGGTGGCGGCGATGGCCAACGCGCAAATGAACTGGAACGCCGAGCTGCACATCGTCAGGTGCGATGGATGGGAGCGGCGGATGCTGTTTCCCGAAACCGGCCGCACCTGGGTGCATCCTTCGATGGGCATCCCCCGGTTCGAGACGGCGCTGCTCTATCCAGGCACTTGTCTGTTCGAAGGAACGAACGTCTCCGAAGGACGGGGCACGACGTTCCCGTTCGAAATGATCGGCGCTCCTTACATTCAGGCGGAGCGGCTGGCGGACGTGATGAACGGCAAAGGGCTTCCGGGGGTGCGATTCCGCCCGGTTTATTTCAAGCCGACGACCTCCAAGCACCAAGGGGTGTTGTGCGGAGGCGTACAGTTGTACGTGACGGACCCCCGCGCCATTCGGCCGCTGGAAACGGGTGTCACGCTTCTTTTTGCCATCAAGGAAATGTTCGGGGAATTCGAGTTCCTGCCGCCGTATCGGGAGGGAGGGCGTCCTTTTATCGACCTCTTGGGCGGGGAAGACACGTACCGGAACGCGAACGCGGCGGATTTGCCCGCGATGTTCGAGCGGTTCCGAGATGAAAGCGCGGCGTTCGCCGCGCTCAAGCGGCAGTTCCATCTTTATTAACGGGGAGATCGTATGAAAAACCTGACGCTGCGAGAGAAAATCGGCCAGCTGGTCGTCACCGGATTTCAGGGACCGGACATTACGGATGAGTTGAAGGACCTCGTATCCGAGTACAAAATCGGCAACATCATTTTGTTCACCCGCAATGTGATCCATAAAGAGCAGCTAAAGTCGGTATGCGGCGAGCTGCAGCGCCTGATTACGGGAAAGACGGGGCTGCCGCCTTTCATTTCCATCGATCAGGAAGGGGGACGGGTGACGCGGTTGTCCGCCGACGCCGCGAACGTGCCGGGCGCGATGGCGGTCGCCGCCACGGGCGAGCCCGAGAACGCCTATGCAGCCGGGCGCATCACGGCTCGGGAGCTGCAGACTCTCGGCATTAATTTCAACCTGGCGCCCGTGCTGGATATTAACAACAACAAGCGCAATCCGGTCATCAACGTGCGGTCGTACGGAGATACGGCGGAAACCGTGCAGAAATTCGGACTGCCGATGATGAAAGGCCTGATGGACGGAGGCGTGCTGCCGTGTCTCAAACATTTTCCCGGGCATGGCGATACCGCGGTCGATTCCCACCTGGGGCTGCCGGTGATCGAGAAGTCGCTGGAGGACTTGCACAAGCTGGAGCTCATCCCGTTCCGAAGCGCCATCGAAGCCGGTGCGGAGAGCGTCATGACGACGCATATCCTATTTCCTTCCATCGAGAAGGAGCGGGTGCCTGCCACCATGTCCAGAACCATTATCACGGACGTGCTGAAGAAAGAACTGGGCTTTGACGGTCTGGTCATATCCGATTGCCTTGAAATGGACGCGATCCGCCAGTACTATGGTACCGCCGAGGGAGCGCTCGGGGCGTTGAAAGCGGGGGTTCATCTCGTCTTTATCAGCCACACGCCGTCGCTCGTCAAAGAGGCGGTGGAGCGGATTGAACAGGCCGTCGCATCCGGCGAACTGTCCTTGGAAACGGTGGACGATGCCGTTGAGAAGGTGCTGAAGTACAAGGGAAAATACGGCAGCCTGCCGGCCGGCGATCTCTCGGTTGTGGGTTGCGAAACGCACAGGATTGCGATTAATGCGATTAGCCGGGACAGCATCTGCCTGCTGCGGGGAAACCTGGAAACGGTGGTGCGTGGGGCCGGGGACACGATTGCGGTCGGCTGTTACCCCTACCGTACGGATCAAGCCTCGAGCGAGGTGAACGCGCGGCTGCTGCTGCCGGCGGCAATGACAGAGGCGTTCGGTATACCGCACGTCATGACGGCGATGAATCCGGACGCCGAGGAAATCGGGCGCGTCATGGAGCAAGCGAATGGGTATCGCCATGTCATTGTCGGTTTGCTTAACGGCATGGACAATCCCGGACAATTGGAGCTGGTGAACCGGCTGACTGCGGGCGGTCATCGGGTCACCGCCGTCGCGATGGGCAAGCCCTACGATTTGGGGATGTTGGAAGGGGACATTTGCGGCTTGGCCGCTTTCGAATACACTTCTCTGGCGATCAATTCCGTTATCGGCATCTTGGGCGGCGCCTCGTCGCCGACCGGCCGGATACCGGTCGCCTGGAAAGATTAAGGACGTGAAATGCGCATGAAATACGTTGCCGGTTTGGACGGCGGGGGAACGAAAACCGCCGTGACGGTGCTGGACGAGAACGGCGGCACGGTTAGCACGTTCGGTTCCGGCGCTCTGAACTTTAACGGAGCGGACGAAGCGGCGGTGCTCCGGACATTCCGGGATATCTTCAACGGGATTGCCGAAGCGTGCGGCGGCCTGGACAACTGCGCGCAGGTTGCCGTTGGCGCAGCGGGCGTCAGCAATCCGGCGGTGACCGCCCGGATTGAAAATGCGGTCCGGCATTGCGGTCACCGCGGCGGTCTGGTCATTATGGGCGATCAGGAGGCGGCGCATTACGGCGCGCATGAGGGCGGACCGGGCATCATCCTGATCGCGGGAACCGGCACCATTTGCTACGGCAGGAACGAAGCCGGGCATACCCACCGCACCGGAGGTTTCGGCCACCTCATCGATGACGAGGGCAGCGGCTATAGCATCGGTCGGGAGCTGCTCACGGCCTTGGTGAAAGCGTTTGACGGGCGGGCGCCTGCCACGCCGATCAGCGCGATGGTGCACGAACGGCTGGGCACGAAGACGGTCGGCGACGTCATCGCGTTCGTATACGACCGCAGCCGGAGCAAGAAGGATGTCGCGGCGCTCGCACCGATTCTGTCGGAGGCGTGCGGGCTGGGCGACGAAGCGGCTTTGGCCATCGCGGATCGAAGCGCCGCGGCTCTGGTTGAACTCGTCGTCCCGGTGGCGGCAAAGCTTTCCCTGCAGCGGGGTGAGCTTGCGCCGATCGGCAGCGTGCTGCTGAAAAATGTCTACGTCCGGTCTGCCTTCGAAGAGAAGCTGGGCCGCGTCCTACCGGAGCTGCGCGTGATTTCCGCCAAGCGGGACGCGTCGTTCGGCGCGGCGCTGATGGCGCTCCGCCGGCAGGACGCGCGAGAGGGGGAGAATTCACCATGTTAAATCCCGATGCGGCAGCCCGGCTGCGGGCAATCGTCGGTGAAAGAAACTTCCGGGACGATAAGGAAGCGCTGGTGGCGCACTCCTATGACGGCACGCCTATGCTGCAGTCGCTTCCGGACGGAGTGATTTACCCTGCTTCCACGGAAGAGGTTTCCGCGATCATGAAGGTGCTCTCGGAATACCGGATCCCCCTCGTGACGCGGGGCTCGGGCACTAATTTGTGCGGCGGAACCGTTCCTGCCTTGGGAGGTGTCGTCATGGTCATGCACCGCATGAACCGCATTCTCGAGGTCGACCTGGAGAATCTGACGGCCACCGTCCAGCCCGGTATCATCACGGCGGAGTTTATCGCCCATGTCGAATCGCTCGGTTTGTTCTACCCTCCCGACCCCAGCAGCATGCGCATCTCCACGATCGGAGGCAACATCGCGGAATGCTCGGGCGGTCTCAGGGGACTCAAGTACGGAACGACCAAGGATTACGTCATCGGCTTGGAGGCGGTGCTGGCGGATGGCCGCATCCTCCGCACCGGCGGCAAGCTGATGAAGGATGTGGCGGGTTACGACCTCACCAAGCTGCTGGTCGGATCGGAGGGAACGCTCGCGATCGTGACGGAAGCCACGCTCAAGTTGATTCCTCCGCCGAAAACGAAGAAAACGATGCTCGCGATGTACAAGGATATTTATGGAGCGGCACGGACGGTGTCGTCCATCATCGAAGGCCGGATTATCCCGGCGACGCTGGAAATTCTCGACAACCCGACGATCCGGGTCGTGAGCGATTTCGCCAAGCTGGGGCTGCCGGAGGACATGGCCGCGATTCTCATCATCGAGCAGGACGGCGATCCTGAAGCGGTGGAGCGCGATATCGCGCGGATCACAGAGATTTGTATGAAGGAGCGGGCCGACCGGATTGAGGTCGCGGCCAGCCGTGAGGAGGCGGAGAGGCTGCTGACCGCGCGGCGCAGCGCCTTCACGGCGCTGGCCCGGCTGCGTCCGACGACGATTCTCGAAGACGCGACGGTTCCCCGGTCGAAAATCGCCGACATGGTGCTGCGGATCAACGAGATCGCACGCAAGCACGGCGTCACGATCGCGACTTTCGGGCACGCCGGAGACGGCAATCTGCATCCTACGGCGACCACGGACGCCCGGGACAAGGAAGAGATCCACCGTGTCGAACTGGCCTTCGAGGAAATATTCGAGGCCGCGATCGAACTGGGCGGCACGATCACGGGAGAGCATGGGGTGGGCGTCGTGAAGGCGCCTTACCTGGAATGGAAAGTCGGGGAGGCGGGCATGGCCGTCATGAAAGGGATCAAGACCGCGTTCGACCCGCACCATTTGCTGAATCCCGGGAAGGTGTTCGCTAAAGAAACGAGGAAAAGGGTGGTTTTGCAGCATGGCTAATTCCGGCGCAATCCGCAAACCGGAGATCGAACACCACAATCCCTTGTCTCGTACGCTTCTTCAGAAGCTGGACTACGATCAGTTGACCAACTGCATGCGCTGCGGCTTCTGCCTGCCCGCCTGCCCGACCTTCCGGGAGACCGGCGTCGAGCCCGAGTCCCCGCGGGGACGCATCGCTTTGATGAAGGCGGTCGCCGACGGCCTGATGGAGCCTGATCAGGCGTTCCAGGACCAGATGAACCACTGCCTGGGCTGCCGCGCGTGCGAACCCGTCTGTCCGGCTGACGTCAAATACGGGCAGCTGATCGAGCAAGCCCGGGACGCCATCGAGGATCACGCTGCTCACAGCGCGCCGGTCTCCGGCCTGCGCAAGCTGGTGTTCGGAGGCGTATTCCCGCACCGCAGTCGCTTAAAGTGGCTGGGCAGATCCCTGCGGTTCTACCAGAAGTCCGGTCTCCGGAAGATCGCCCGCGCCACCGGCATCCTGCGCGTACTGCCGAAGCATTTGCAGGAAATGGAAGGCATTTTGCCCGAAGCGACCGCGCGAGGCGTGGTAGAGCGGCTCGGCACATTGTATCCGGCCAAGGACGAGCCGATCGCCCGGGTCGCGCTGTTCCGGGGCTGCATCATGGACGTGCTGTTCGCCGAAACGAACGAGCATACCGTGAAGCTCCTTGCGGAGGCGGGCTTCGAGGTGGTCATTCCGGAGACGCAGGTGTGCTGCGGCGCGCTTCACGCGCACAGCGGGGAAATGGATACGGCGCGGAAGCTGGCGCGTAAGAACGTCGAAGCCTTCCGAGCGGCGGGCGTCGATTATATTGTCTCGAACGCGGGAGGCTGCGGCGCCTTGTTGATCGAGTACGATCACGTCCTGAAGGACGATCCGTCCTGCCGCGAGGATGCACGATGGTTCGCCGAGCGGGTGATCGACGTCAGTCGGCTGATCGTGGAAAAAGGCCGTGTTCCCGTGTTCGCCGCGGAGGCGCAAAGCGGCGGTGAACCGTGCATCACATACCAGGACTCCTGCCACCTGCGCAATGCGATGCGGAGCTCGGACGCACCGCGGACGCTGATGCGGCAAGTGGCCGGCGTGCGGTTCGTCGAGATGAAGGAGGCGGACCGCTGCTGCGGCTCCGCCGGCATCTACAACGTGACCCAGCCGGAAATGGCCGGGCAGCTGCTCGAGCACAAAATGGAGCACGCCGACCGGACGCAGGCCCGATATCTCCTGACGAGCAATCCGGGGTGCCTGCTGCAAATGAAGCTCGGCATCGAGAAGCATCGGCCGCAGGAGAAGATGGAGGCCATGCATATCGTCGATTTCCTATACGAACGGTTGGCGGACTCGAAGCAAGAATAAAAGCCAACCACGATCATGTATTGTCGAAGTCTATGATCGTTTCCCTCTGAACACTTCCGCTTAGGAAGTGTTTTTTTACAATTAAAGGATAACTTGCATTTTTTTAATAACCTAAATTTGATACAATATGTATCATGCGTGGATTGAAGGAGGAGTTCGATGAACGGCTGGTACGCAATACATACCAAAAAGCTTAGCTTGATGTGTGTCCTCGTATTGCTGTTGTCTACTTTCTCACCCACTTTGTTATTCGCTTCTTCAGAACCGAGCACACCGGCTGAACCCTTATTGGCCGCATCCGCGTCGGTTACCTCGATTACCGCAGGGAGAGTGCATACGGCAGTCCTGAAGAGCGACGGAACCGTCTGGACTTGGGGGGCTAATGGAAAAGGTGAACTGGGAGACGGGACAACCAGGGTCAGGTACACACCCGTTCAAGCTTCCGGATTAAGCGGAATCGTCGCCATTGCAGGCGGTGGATCCCACACGCTTGCGCTCAAAAACGACGGAACGGTCTGGGCCTGGGGGAGCAATGATTACGGTCAACTCGGAGTCGGGACAACGACAGGAATTTTGTCTCCTGTTCCAGTGTCCAGTTTAAACGGGGTAAAAGCAATTGCCGCAGGGGCATCCCACTCCATGGCACTGAAAAACGACGGAACAGTCTGGACATGGGGTGACAATCGGCAAGGCCAACTTGGAGACGGGACGACCATCGATCGAACGACACCTGTGCAAGCTTACGGATTAAGCGATGTGACTTCCATTGCCGGCGGGAGGTCCCATTCGGTAGCACTGAAAACCGATGGATCGGTCTGGACCTGGGGGGACAACAATACCGGCCAACTGGGAGACGGGACAACCACAAATCGAACAACTCCTGCTCAAGTTTCCGGATTAAACGGAGTAACAGCAGTTGCGAGTAACGGATCATCAACGTTCGATTTAGGCTCAGGTGACCACACGCTCGTGCTGAAAAACGACGGAACGGTCTGGGCCTGGGGGAAAAACGGCCACGGTCAACTTGGAGACGGGACAACGACGAATCGGTTATCACCGGTGCAAGTGTCCGGACTAAGCGGCGCAACAGCAATTGAATGCGGAGAAAACTTCTCGATTGCGCTGAAAACCGATAGGACCGTCTGGACCTGGGGACAAAATAACCTCGGCCAGCTTGGAGACGGGACCCTGACGAATCAATCCGTACCGGTTCAAGTTTCGGGCTTCAGTAGTGCGACCGTAATTGCAGCCGGGGCCTACCATGCGATCGCTTTGAAAAATGATGGGACGGTCTGGAACTGGGGGTACAATTATTACGGCCAGCTTATGGACGGGACAACGGAGGATCGATCGACTCCCGTGCAAGTTCAAGGGTTCGGGGATCCGGCATTGAGTTCACCATCCATAACCTTGTTATCGGGTGGGGGATACCATTCGATCGCACTGGCAAACGACGGAACGGTTTGGGCGGCAGGAGCCAATTCCTACGGCCAGCTCGGAGATGGAACCACGACGAATCGGCCGGTTTTTGCCCAAGTTCCGGGTATACGTGCGGTCTCCGTTGCAGGCGGTGGAAACCACACCGTCGCGTTGAAAAGCGACGGGACGGTGTGGGCTTGGGGGATTAATGAATTAGGGCAGCTTGGTGACGGAACTTCGACGAATCGATCGGCACCCGTTCAAGTATCCGGATTAAGCGGCGTCACCGCAATCGCAAGCCGCTGGAACCACACGATTGCCCTGAAGGGTGACGGGACGCTGTGGGCCTGGGGGGCGAACGAAAACGGTCAGCTTGGCGACGGGACCACGAACAACCGGTCAACACCCGTCCAAGTGAACGGATTAAGCGGTGTCATCGCGATTTCAGCCGGGCTCTCTTACTCCGTTGCGGTAAAAAACGACGGGACGGTTTGGGCGTGGGGGTTAAACGCGGCCGGCCAGCTCGGAGACGGGTCTACAACGAATCGTTTAAGTCCGGTTCAACTGTCCGGGTTAACCGGGATCACCGCCATTTCAAGCGGTGAAGGGCATTCCATCGCACGGAAGAACGACGGGACGGTGTGGACCTGGGGGGCTAACGGTTACGGTCAGCTTGGAGATGGAACCACCACGAATCGAACGGCTCCGATTGAAATGACCGATTTAAGAGGAATAAACGCTGTTGCAACTGGAGGATTACATACTATCGCAATTAGAAACGACGGCACTGTATGGGCCTGGGGCAACAACCAATTAGGCCAACTTGGCGATGGGAGTACGACCGATCGGCGGACTCCGGTTCAAGTTTCCGGATTAAACGGGATAAGCGCTGTAGCGGGCGGGTGGCTTCACACTCTCGCATTAAAAAATGACGGGAAGGTGTGGTCTTGGGGCCGCAACTTCGAAAGTCAACTCGGCGACGGGACTACGACTCATCGATCGGCCCCTGTTCAGGTTCAATGGTCTGCAGCTCCGATGCCGAGCTTAACAGGAATAACACTGGATTCGGCATCTTATACCCTTTCCAAAGGAAACACACATCAGACGATCGTGACAGGTCACTATTCGGACAACACGACTCAGACGGTTACAAATCAGGCAAGTTACCAATCGTCGAATTCGGATATTGCTTCCGTGAACGCATCCGGTCTGGTGTCTGGAAGCAAAGCCGGCCAAACGACCATTACCGTTACTTATCTCGGCCATACGGCAACGGCTTCGGTCACGGTAACCGATACCCCTGCATCCGCGCCGATTTCCTCGATTACCGGAGGGATAGGGCATACGGCAGCGCTGAAGAGCGACGGGACGGTGTGGACCTGGGGGTTGAATAAATTCGGTCAGCTTGGGGACGGGACAAATACGGATAGAAGATTGCCGGTTCAGGTCTCCGGCTTAAGCGGAGTGACCGCCATTGCGAGCGGCGCGGAATATATGGTTGCGCTCAAAAACGACGGGATGGTGTGGGTCTGGGGGAATAACGAATCCGGTCAGCTCGGAGACGGGACCACAACGAGTAGAACACGACCTGTTCAAGTGTCCGGATTAAGCGGAGTTATCGCCATCGCGGCAGGTGATAGCTATACCGTCGCTCTAAAAAGTGATGGGACGGTCTGGACCTGGGGGTCAAACAGCTACGGTCAACTTGGGGACGGGACAAGAACAGACCGGTTCAATCAGGAGGATAAATACACGCCGGTGCAAGTGTACGGATTAACCGGTGTGACTGCTATTGCTGCCGGGTCCGCCCACACGATCGCTCTAAAAGACGACGAGACAGTCTGGACATGGGGATATAATGAATTCGGCCAACTAGGAGACGGGACTACGACATACAAAACGATTCCCGCTAAAGTAGTCAATTTAAGCGGCGTTACCTCCATCGCAGGCGGGGCCATTCACACGGTCGTTCGGAGAGCCGACGGGTCGATCTGGACCTGGGGAGCGGGTGGATCAGGCCAACTCGGAAACGGGACAACGTCGAATAGTTCCATTCCGGTTCAAGTACCCGAAATAAACGGTGCGTCTTCCGTAGCAGGCGGGTGGCTGCACACGGTCGTTCGGAAAAATGACGGGACGGTCTGGGCCTGGGGGGCTAATGGAGCAGGTCAGCTCGGAGACGGTACAACGACGAGTAGAACGAATCCCGTTCAAGTGGCCGGATTAAGCGGTGTACTTGCCGTTGCAGCCGGTAGTTATCATACAATCGCGCTGAAAAGCGATGGAACGGTCTGGACCTGGGGTGATAATGAATTCGCGCAACTTGGAGACGGGACATGGACGGATCGATCGACTCCCGTTCAAGTTTTGTTTCCCTCAGACTCTCCTGTTCGGGCCGCCGTGTTGACGACGGACCAGCCTGCTTACAATCGCGGTGATGATGTGACGCTATACGTTCGGCTGCGCGGGTTTGCGAATACGGATAAAATCAACAGCGCCACATTCAAACTGGACTACGACACTGCAGCTTTTGAATTAGCGGTTGGCAACCCGGAAACCGATATTGTCGACGGCAGCATTCCGGCGCATGTAAAGTCGGAACCGACGGCCGGCACATTGGCGTATTTGGTGGCGGATCCGAGCAACGATTATCCGGTCGTGAACGATTCAGTTGTGTTTTCCGTACGGTTCAAGGTGAAGCCGAATGCTCCGTTAGGAACATCAACCTTTACTTTAAAAGGTACGAATGCGGACTTATCCATCAACATGCTCGATTCCAGCTTTAAAGTCTATCAGGTGCCGTCCGTGTCGTCAGCCGTCACGATCACAAGCGGTGCCAAAATCACTGCATTCGTCAGTCTCTATCTCGGCGATGAAAGCTCCAATCTCAACAGCCTGCTGCTGGGTAAAGTGGTGCCGGGGGAAATCGACAAAGCCTTTGAAAATCTCACGATCACGGTAAAATCGTCTTCTACAGATACCGGTGTCACGTATCAGGGTCGTTCTTATTGGGTGCCGCAAGCGAGTGGACACCTTGCCGCCGTCGACAGCAATAATCGGGTGACCGGAAGATTAAACATTTCGGCCATTACACCCTTGAATAATGCAATTGTGGAAATTAGCGGTTTCGGATATCTCGTACATCCGGTAACCGGCGTAAACCTGATTGCGGATCAAGCGAACGCCTTGGGCACTTCGGTCGACAAGCCTATCGTTCTCCTCCCGGGGGACGTCGGACGTATTGATAACGGCGTCTTTGCGATCGGCTCCAACGGTATTATTGATAACGTCGATTTCTCGGCATGGTTAAAAATTTTCCAAGACATTCAAAGCGGAACGGCATCGGCATACAATCAAGCACTCATGGACTTCACAAGGAACGGCATTGTGAATAACGAGGATTTCTCGTTATGGACCGCCGCTTACAGGAAACATTGATCGAAACTTCCACGAGATGGGGTAGAAAGTTTGAGTCCAATTAAAAACGGGTTTCGTATCGCCGCAAGTATTTCCTTGATCATTTGCCTCGCCGTCGGACTGCTGCCTGGAGCCGCCTTCGCGGCTCCTTCCGCGGGGCTTGTTACCGATAAGTCCGTCTATCACCCGGGTGACCCGGTTGAAGTGCAGTTCAAGCTGGATGGGTTTGAAGCCGGGGCTAAAATGAATAGCGCAACATTCCGTTTTGTCTATGATGCCTCCGCCTTTGAGCCAGCGGCAAGCCAGATAAAAGATTACTTCGTGGATGGAACGATCAAATCCGCTGCCAAGACGGATTCTACTGTCCCCGGCACGATTACTTATCTCGTCGCAAACCAGGAAGCTGATTACCCGGTTGTGAACGGTTCGACCTTATTTACCGTAAAACTAAAAGTTAGATTGAATGCCTCCGCCGGTATAAAAACATTTGTTTTGAAAGGCGATAATCAAGACCGGTCCATGGATATTTTGGACTCGAAAGATCATGTATACCATGTTTCCTCTGCCACCGCTTCCGTGACGATTGCCGGTTCGACCGGCGACGGAGGTCCTCCACCTGTGCCTGCGAGCCCTGCACCAGTGGAACTGCCTCCCATTCTACTGCCGAATGCTCATTTAACCGGCAATTTGCCTTTTGTTTCGCTGCAAGAAGCGATGAAAATTGAGAGAATCGATGGAGCGTACGTAATTCGCTTGGATGCTTCACTGGCAGCATCTCTTATTCGGGACATGCCGGAGCATACCCGAATATTAACCGTTGGAATCGATATCCAGGATCCCGCTGTCTTCGTGATTCCCTCTTCAGCGGCTAAATTGGCTGCGGATAAGATAGGCCTCACAGGTTCCATTCTTGTACTGACGAAGACGGGTTCCTTCATGCTTCCTTTATCCGTACTGCAAGCCAACGCAGGCTTTGATGACAATGCGGAAATTCGCATTTCCATTGTACCGGCCGGCTCGGAACCCGCCGATCAATTAAAAACGGCAGCCTTAAATGAAAATATAACCTTGCTGCCTGCCCCGGCCGTAGCCTACAGCCTGTCGATTATAAACAAGGGAGTAACCCGCACGATCCAAGATTTTGACCGTACGTTTGTGTCCCGGTCTATTTCGTTAGGGAAAATAGAGGTTAATCCGGATCGTGCCTCCGTTTTCATGCTCCGCGACGGCCAACGTCTTTCACCCGTACCTACCCGTTTTTTTACCGCTTCGGACGGTACCGTTTCGGCGGTTCTGCAGCGTACAGGAAACAGCACGTATGCCGTGGGTTATAAGAATCCCCATTTTAAAGACTTGACCGGTCATTGGGCGCAATCGGCCATCAATCAGTTGGCCTCCAAAGGAATCGTCTCCGGGAAATCAGCTTCTGCTTTTCACCCGAACGATCCGATCTCCCGCGCCGAATTTGCTTCCCTGCTCGTCCGGGCGCTCGGACTCTACGATAAGAAAGCCCCTGGTGCATTTAAAGACATCCAAGCAAACGATTGGTACAATCAGGATGTGCTTATCGCCAGCCAAGCGGGTCTGGTGTCCGGATATAATGGGAGGTTTCATCCGAACCATCCGATTTCCAGGCAGGAGATGGCGGTCATGGCGGTCAACGCGATCAAGTATGTAGATCCCAACCGGGATGCCGGGAAAACTGACCTGTCACGCTTTGCGGACGTCGGTCGATCGGCGGTATGGGCCAAGGAAGCCATCCAATTTGTTGTATCTAAAGGTATTATGAGCGGTTTGGACACACGCCGGTTTGATCCGCTCGGCACGTCAACCCGGGCACAAGCGGCGGTCATCCTGCTTAAAACTTTGCAATACCTTGAATTTATCGACTAAATGATTTCGGGATTCGGCGTGTTGACAAAATAACGCGAATCTCTACAGGATAAGACTGTAAACTAAAATGGACCGCGGAGTTTTCTCCGACGGTCCATTTTTTTGCTCCTTCAATCGGACTGCTGAATGTGTAAGGGAGGAGGGATGAGCCAGCCTTTGTCCTTGTTGAGTCTTAGTGCTCGCAGTCCCAATACTGTTTTCGCCGCATGGTATTTCGCGAACAAAGCGCCGACATCTTCCCGGATGGATGTCGCCATGGTTTTGCTGCTCGCGGTCAGCCCAATGGCGATGTCGCTGGTGATGGCGGCTGCGATTTCAGGATCGGTGAAGCGTGCGCCGACCGGGATATCTTCCAGCTTGGCCGGTGGCGTTTCGGGCAGTGAAGGCGGCGGAGCGATCCCGTTATTCTTCAAGAGCTCGTCACATTCTTCGATGCTGTTTTTCGCATGGTCGGCGCAATCCTCGAGCAATTCCTTGAGATCTTTGTCGCCGGCATGAGATTTAAACTTTTGAAAAGCGGACAAAGCTAATCCACTTAACATGGAATATTCCCACAATTGAAAAACTTCTCCGTAATGGAGAGGCTCGTGTTTCGAATTTCCATCCAAAATGCCCATGTTATCGCTCCTGTCATGACTTCATCAGGTTACGGCTTTTGGGTATGCCTTTCCTTCGGGTTGTTCTGCGCGTGATGTTTATGATTTTTGCGCAGCACGTCCTCCACATACTCTTCTCCGTGCTCACGCAGCATGTTGCCTTTATTCTGTTTAAATTCCTCTGCCATCTATGGTTTCACCTCCAGTTCGTCCCGCTTCCATTGCTTGTGTCGCTGAAATCCGTGTCCGTTATTGTGGAGGCGAGGCGTTGGGAACACCCAGATCATAAAGCGCGGTCGGATCATCTAGGACTTTTCGTTCGCTTTTATCGACCTCTGTCGGATCCTGTCCTTGCATGTCCAGGCCGGATACATATACGGAGCGGCTTCTGTTGTTTACCAAATCCGCGAGATCGTGTTTATTCGGGTGCATGGTCATCGAGGATCGTGACTCCTCTTCCGCAAAGTGCCGTTCGAACATAATTTGTCCGTTTTGACGGCCGGGTATGTGAACGAAGGAACTTCATGTTTCCGTTACTCCGAGCAGGATTTCTGGCCGCAGGTCGGGCAGATCGAACATCCTGTATGAACCGGAACGGGATATTGTGTCGAGCAGTTGAAGCACACCAAAATTTTCAATTCCGTTTTTTGTTGGGTTTGGGATTGATTCACCGGGAAAGCCTCCTTGATTCGTCACGTCGAATGCGCGCGGGGCATCGCGTGGTATTATTATATGGGAACAAACGTTCCTATATCAAGGGAATCTCAAAAAAAGCAGGGCCAGTTCGATCTTTCGAATGATCCGAAGAACATCAAGGGCGATCTCATCAACCAAGCTAACGTCCTGCGGAGGACTATTCTCATCGGTAGACCTATATATTGAACAGTCGGTGATTCCGATAAAATTCCCGCGGAAGGACGATTGAAATTGAAGAAATTTTGGAACAAGCTGATATTCGGAGTTTTGATTTTCATCCTGGCCTTATTTTCAATAGGGGGCTCCATCTCAGCGGCTAATGAACCGAAAGTGATTACCGCAGTGTTTCAAAATTTTAATGATTTGTCGCAATTCACCTTGAACAACAGCACTTTGTCCAACAACCCAGGCAGCACGGGGGCTGTAGGACCTGACGGGCAAAGAGTGCTGCGATTGACGAGAGCGGCCAGACAGCAATCTGGAAGCGCCTTTTTCACCAAAAGGGTATCGCTGGTCAACCAGCGTTCTTTCAGCGCGCATTTTTCATTTCAGATCTCCGCTTCCGGCGGCGACTTCGGCATACCAGGGGCGGACGGACTGAGCTTCATTATTCAAACGGTCAATAACAATGTCGGCAGCAACGGCGGCGGTATCGGGTATCAGGGAATCAGCCCGAGTATCGCAGTGGAATTCGATACGTGGAGAAATGACGAATCCTATGCGCGGGATCCGAACGATAATCATATCGGGATCAATCTTAACGGGAACATGATTTCGGAAGTCACCGCGACGAACTTGCCGGGCAATCTGAAAAGCGGCATTTGGTATGCTTGGGTGAACTATAACGGAGACACGAAAAAGCTGGAGGTTCGCGCCTCGCAAAATTCGAAATCTCGTCCGGCGTCGCCTATATT
Source organism: Cohnella pontilimi (assembly GCF_005049045.1). Classification (GTDB taxonomy): domain Bacteria; phylum Bacillota; class Bacilli; order Paenibacillales; family Paenibacillaceae; genus Cohnella; species Cohnella pontilimi. Next base: position 213,423 of record NZ_SUPK01000004.1, on the reverse strand, counting down.
GTCCTATGATGTGGATTTGAAGTGGTGCTCAATCAAGATGAAGTGTTTGTCGGCTTTACGTCTTCGACCGGCAGCGGTTGGGGAAATCATGATATCCGTAACTTTTATTTCGATAACGACAACACGGTGATCGATACGGATATTGACATCTATGAAGCCGCACCTACCCAAGTGACGGCATCGGCCTCCCCGGCATTAACGAACGATTCGAGCCTCGTGACCGTAGAAGTGAAAAATCACGATAACTCCCCGGCGGCTGGCAAGTTGGTCAGTTTCTCCACGACAATCGGGACGATTCAACCGACGGCCACGACCGACTTGAACGGCATAGCTCAAGCTGCTGTATCGAGCAGCGTCTCAGGAACCGCTGCCATCAAGGCCGTCGCTGTCGGCGGCGCCTATGCGGAAACATCCGTCACTTTCGATACGGATGCTCCGACGACCACCGTCTTGGAGATCATTCCTTTGGTACCCGACGGGGCAAACGGATGGTACATCAGCGATCCGGCGGTTAAGTTTACGGCAGTCGACAATTTGTCCGGTGTTGCGCAGACGGAGTACCGGCTGAACGGCGGACACTGGACTACGTATACAGACGGTATTGTTCTCGGTGAAGGACAGCACGTCATCGATTACCGCAGTTCCGACAATTTGGGGAACATGGAGACTGTAAAGTCGATTTCCTTTAAATCTGACCATACGGCTCCGGCAACGACCATCGCGATCAATCAAGCCGAGCCGAAGGGCAGCGGCGAATGGTACGATGCGGACGCGGTTGTGTCCTTCGATGCATCCGATGCTTTATCCGGAGTGAACCGAACCGAATATCGCTTGAATCAGGGAGATTGGGTTTCCTACTCGGGTCCGTTCACCTTGACGGAAGGAGTCTATCGCGTAGAATATCGCAGTGTGGATCTGGCTGGAAATACCGAGCCGGTTCGGGAGGAAACCATCCAGGTGGATCATACGGCACCCGCCTTCACCATTTCCGCCAACCCATCCCAACTATGGCCCGCCAACCATAAAATGATTCCGGTCACGGTCACCTTGAACGCGAAAGATTCCGGCTCCCAGGTGGCCCAAATCATATTGGAGTCCATCTCCAGCAGCGAGCCGGCCAATGGAGCGGGAGACGGAAACACATCGGCGGACATTGCCGGCGCACAATATGGAACCGGCGATACTTCATTCGAATTGCGGGCTGAAAGATCCGGTAATGGGACCGGAAGAATCTATACGATAACCTATCTCATTACGGATCATGCCGGTAACCGGACTACGGCCAGCGTCACGGTTACGGTGCCGCACGACGCGGCAAAAAAATAACGATTCATTACCCATGCCGAAACCTGGAGCGCTTGAATCGCGTTCCAGGTTTTCTAATGCAGAACTTTGTCTAAAAAAGGAATTTCGTGTCGTTTGGAGAAATGTTTAGGGGGAACGCAAACTGAATATCACAAGCTAATGCAACTATGAGGAGGAATTGGGAAGTGCAAAGAAACGGAGTCGTCTTACCCACAATCGGAGCTTTGGCCGCTGCGGTGATCGGCGGCGTGCTGTGGGCGCTGATCGCGGTTGTGACGGATTATGAACTCGGCCTGGTCGCTTGGGCGATCGGCGGGATGTCGGGGTACGCTGTTTCCTATTTATCCGGTAGGCGTACCGGTGTGACGCACCAGATCATCGCAGTTGTCGCAAGCCTGATCGGCATTTTGCTGGGCAAATATTTTATTTTCGCTTATATGTTTAACGAAGGTATGACGGGTATGTTCGATAGTGTCACGTTCACCTTATTCCAAGAAGTCTTCTCCGATTTGTTCGGCGGAATGGATATTGTGTTCGTGCTTCTCGCTGTTGTGACAGCCTGGCAGCTGCCGCCTAAATTGGCGAGACCGGACGATGATTTCGATCGCGAGACAGAAACGGTAAACCGTCCTGCCGAGTAAATTCGGCCGAAAAGCAGCATCATTCGTAAAGCCCAAGCCAAAATGGCTTGGGCTTTTTTGTATCTGCTGCAGCCGAAACTGACGCTATCCGACAAATTTCGAAGAAAAGATGATAAAAGTTAACAATCCCTTACAACATACGACAAAATTTATTTAATTTACAAAATTTACTTTTTAATCTACAATCTTAGGAAAGCGATTACATTCATATTTTAAAACGAATGTAACGGCTTGTACAGATCGTGTGGGGGGTGCTGGAGGGTCTATTTCGGAAACTAACCCGTAAACGTGATCGTGCTTGGAAAACAAATTATTTTGGAGGTTGAGAGTGTGACAATGAAGACAAAGACAACGGCTCTTCTGCTCGCATTGTTCTTATCCGTTTCGCTGCTGTACGGATGCTCCAAGGGGAAATCCAATAATGCCGCTTCGAGCGGGGATACCGGCTCCAGCGGCGGGGACAAAGTGACAATCGAATGGCTCGTGCGCACGGATCCCAACATGATCGACTGGGAGAAAGATATGATCGCAGGCTTTCAGAAAGATAACCCGAACATCACGGTCAAACTGACGACCATTCCTCAAGCCGAAATCGACCAGCGGCTGACCACGATGATTTCCAGCGGTAAAGTTCCGGATGTATGGTCACCTAACTGGGCAAACTCCGGGTTCGCCAGCTATATGAAGATGGGCGCACTGAAGGACATGACTTCTTTTATCGAGAGAGATTCGGGAGACATTAGTACCATCAACCAGCAGATCATGGATATTTACAAAATCGACAACAAAACATACGGAATCCCGATGCTCGCGATCGGCAGCTTCCTTTTCTATAACAAGGAGCTTTTCGATAAAGACGGTGTTCCGTATCCGCCGACGGATTGGAACGACACGTCCTGGAATTATGACGCGATGCTGCAGAAAGCCCAAAAGCTGACGCATGACGTGGGCAACGCCAACAAGCAAGTGTTCGGCGTGCTGAATTCCATGAGTCCGAACCTGCAAACCTGGGGCTTCGGCGGAGATATGTTCAAACCCGAGGCTTACACTTCCGCCGTTATGGGCGAACCGGCCGTGCTGACGAATCCGCAGAACAAAGAAGCGCTGCAATTTAACGTAGACTTGATCCAAAAGCATAAGGTCGCTCCGAACCAGGCGACGGTTGACGCGGTAAGCGCAGTCGGGGATCCGTTCCTGACGGGCAAAGTTGCCATGGTTATTAACGGAGGATGGGGCTTCTGGGCTTATGGGCCGGCGAAATTCAAATGGGGCGTTGCGCCGATTCCTTACCATGACGGCCGCAAAGTGCCGCTGTTCGTAGACCCGTGGTGTATCAGCGAGAAGAGTAAGCATCCGGAAGAGTCTTGGAAGTTTATTAAATACTTGGTCGACCCGAATAACGGCGGTAAGAAGTTCATGGAGAAAACATCCGCAACTCCTGCGGATACATCGCTCGCCGATCAATGGTATCAGCAGATGGCGGATAAAACCGGCATGAAGGTTGAAGAAGTGAAGCAGCTGAACGAGGGTGCCGTTCAGAACGGCCGCGAGGCGGATAACCACCTGATCGACAAGTTCGCCGTCATCAGCACGACGATCAACCAGACCGCCAACTCTTTGTGGAACGGACAAAAGAGCGTAGACCAAGGATTGCAGGAGATCGACAAAAACCTCAGATCCTTAAAGTTCTAATCATCGTAACTGTACGTGGTACCGGTTTCCCTTGGGGCTCCCCCAAGGGAAACCATTCTTCCCAAAAGAGGTGAAGCGGTTGAGTGCGGTCAATGCGACGGAGCTTCGTGCAGAGTCGGCTGCCAAACTGAAGAAAAGAAGGAACCCGGAAAGAGCGCGCGAGGAACGCGCGTTCTGGATGTTCATTTCCCCTTGGGTGATCGGATTTATATTGTTTTCGGGCGGCCCGATTCTCGCTTCGCTTGTTTTGAGCTTTGCAGACTATAATGTCATCGATCCCCCGAAATTCATCGGACTCGGAAACTTTTCTGGACTATTTGACGATAGATTGTTTTACAAATCGCTTAGCGTGACGGCTTACTACGTTGTTCTCGTCGTTCCGTTCACCATGATTTCCTCGCTGCTGCTCGCCGTGCTCCTGAATCAGAAGGTGAGAGGCCAGCCGCTATTCAGAACGCTCTATTATACACCCTCGATAATCTCAGGCGTGGCCGTGGCGTACTTATGGTCCTGGCTGCTGAATCCGGAATTCGGTGTCGTCAATTCTTTGTTAGGCCAGTGGTTTGGCATCCGAGGTCCCGGTTGGTTTACAGATGCCCATCTCGTCATTCCTTCGATGGTTCTTATGCAGCTGACGGCCATCGGCGGCACGATGGTTATTTTTCTTGCCAGCCTGCAGAGCTTGCCGTCTGACCTCTATGAATCGGCTGCGATGGACGGCGCAAGCCGCATGCGGCAGTTTTTCCGCATTACGGTTCCCTTGATTTCCCCGGTTATTTTGTTTAACTCGATTATCGGCATCATCTCGTCTTTTCAAGCTTTCACCCAGTCCTATGTCATCACCAAAGGCGGGCCTGATTGGAATTCGTACTTCTATGTTTATTACTTGTTCGATACCGCGTTCTTTCACTTTAGAATGGGGTACGCGTCCGCTCTGGCATGGGTCATGTTCGTCATCGTATTTCTTTTAACTTTACTGTCATTAGTGCTTTCCAGAAAACTCGTCTATTACGAATATGACAGTAGAGGGTAGGAGGGAGACGGACTATGTTTAGAAGCGTCAGGGTGTCTTATGGAGAATTGGGCGCTGCAGGTAAATTTTTCGTGTACGCTATTTTGCTTCTCGGATTGCTCTTATTCGCTTTTCCGTTATATTGGATGATCATCACCTCTTTGAAGGAGCTCGGCGACGTTCATAGGATGCCGATGAGCTGGATCCCCAACCCATTCAAGTGGGACAACTACTCCCAAATTTTCGATGACGTGCCGCTGCTGACGTATGTCTGGAACACGGTGATTTATGTGGCGATCACCGTATTTGCGGTCGCGATCAGCTCGGCGCTTGTCGCTTATGCATTCGCCCGGTTGAAGGCCAGGGGAAGCGGCGTGTTATTCGCCATCGTGCTCGGCACGATGATGATTCCGCCGCAGGTTACCCTGATTCCGCAGTATTTGCTGTTTAACCAATTTAACTGGATCGACAGTTATTTGCCGCTCGTCGTTCCCGCCTTTGGGGGCAGCGCCTTCATTATATTCCTGCTCAGACAGTTCTTCCTGGGGATCTCCAAGGATCTGGACGAAGCGGTGAAAATCGATGGCGGCGGGTATGCGACGACGTTCTTCCGGATCATTCTCCCGCTGTCCATTCCGGCTCTGGCCACAGCCGCCATTCTGGAATTTATGTACCGCTGGAACGATTTGATCGGCCCGCTCATTTACTTAAGCACAGGGGACAAATACCCGCTTTCACTCGGTCTGTCGAATTTCACGGCCGCTTACGCCGCCACACCTTGGAATTTGTTGATGGCGGCCTCTATGGTGGCGGTCATTCCACCGCTGTTGCTCTTCTTTTTCGCGCAAAAGTATTTCATCCAAGGAATTGTCATTACCGGCTCCAAAGGATAACGGAATATGGCCAAGAGCCCGAGCTTGTAAAGCTGGGCTCTTATTTTATTTGCAGGGAAATCGCTTTGACCTTCATTCTGCCGTCCGGTATAATGGCTTCGACGAATTGGACGGGCTTCAACAGCCGGATCTGAGGTGAAAGCTTGAGCGAGGAACCGAAAAAAATCAGTCTGGCCGAGGCGATGAAGCAGAAGCTTCAGCAGAAAAAGCAAGCACATTCTCAGGACCAAGGGAAGCAAGATCACTTTAGCACCGAGACGAAAAAAATGAAGAGCCAGATTAAAAAGAGGCCGAACAATCAAAAGAAACGAACAGGCGTCTAAACACGGCGGAGGAAGTATCTCATGATACGATTCGGAGTTGTCGGAACGAACTGGATTACCGATCAGTTCATCGAGTCCGCTCGGAAGGTGAGCGATTTCTCGCTGAGTGCGGTGTATTCCCGCACGGAGGAGCGTGCGGCCGAATTTGCGGCCAAGCACGGCGTGAGCCGAACGTTCACGGATCTCGGGACGATGGCCGATAGCGGAGAGATCGACGCGGTATATATCGCCAGTCCGAATTCGCTGCACGCGGAGCAGAGCATTCTGTTCATGAACAAGGGGATTCACGTGCTGTGCGAAAAGCCGGCGGCCTCCAATGCCGGGCAGTTTCGGCAAATGGTCGAAGCTGCGGCAAGCAACCATGTGCTGCTCATGGAAGCGTTGAAATCGACCTTCCTCCCGAACTTTGTGGCGATCGAGCAAAATCTTCATAAACTGGGCAAGGTGCGCCGATATTTTGCGAGCTACTGCCAGTACTCGTCCCGATATGATGCCTATAAACAGGGAAATTTGCCGAATGCGTTCAATCCTCAATTTTCGAACGGCGCTCTGATGGATTTGGGTATCTATTGCATCTATCCCATGGTCGCATTGTTCGGCGTGCCGGATGAAGTGAAAGCGACCGGGGTCATGCTGGATTCCGGAGTCGACGGCGAAGGAAGTATACTGCTGAAATATGCGGACATGGAAGCTGTCGTCCTATACTCGAAAATCACGGAGTCTTCCTTGCCTTCCGAAATTCAGGGCGAGAACGGCAGCATGATCATCCACAAAATCAGCCAACCGCAAAAGGTGGAGATCCGAATGCGGGACGGAACCGTGGAGGACATTACGCAGCCGCAAGACCCGCTCACGATGAGGTATGAAGTAGAAGAGTTCATCCGATTGATCCAAAGCGGACGCTTGGAATCCGGTGTGAACACGCATGCCCGTTCGCTGGCCGCCTTGGAAATCATGGACGAAGCGCGCAGGCAAATGGGGCTTGTCTTTCCGGCGGACTAGAAGAAAGCGGCTTTGCCCTAGGCGGCAAGCCGCTTTCTTCATTGTGGTTAGAGGGCTCGATTGATTAAATGACGCCGGCGCTCAGGATGATCACCAGAAGGATGAAAAGCACCAGAACGAACGCAGCCATACGACCAATACCAAATCCGGCGCAGGACGCGCAGGACCCTGCAAAACTCATAAAATCACCACCCTCTTTGCGGATTTGTGATGAACAAACATCACACAGTTAATGTATGGCGATTTTGCGCGGCATGTCCGTGTATTCGCATAGCTCCGGCAGAATTGCGCTTGTACACAGTCCGCTTTTTATTTCCCTTGAAATAGGGGAATAATACATATTCGACAAAAAAGGTGGGGGTTTGAGCGATGCCACTGACGCCGGAACAGGTGGTCACACTGCATGGTTTTAACAATTTGACCAAAACGTTGAGCTTTAACATGTACGACATTTGTTACACCAAAACGAAAGAGGAACGTGAAGCCTATCTCGAATATATCGATGAACAGTACAACTCGGATCGGCTGAAGCATATTTTGCAGCACGTGGCAGACATCATCGGAGCGCATACGCTCAATATCGCCCAGCAAGATTATGTTCCCCAAGGCGCCAGCGTCACCATGCTTGTATCCGAAGGTCCTGTCGTTGAAGTTCCGGCGGAACATTATGACGAATCGCCGGGTCCGCTGCCGGAATCGGTCGTCGTCCAGCTGGACAAGAGCCACATTACGGTACATACGTATCCCGAGTATCATCCGAGCGAAGGCATCAGCACGTTCCGCGCGGATATCGACGTCTCGACGTGCGGAGAGATTTCCCCGCTCAAGGCGCTGAACTATTTGATCCACTCGTTCGACACGGATATCATGACGATCGACTACCGCGTGCGCGGCTTCACCCGGGACGTGCACGGCCAGAAGCTGTTTATCGACCACGAAATCAGTTCCATCCAAAATTATATTCCGGACGAAGTGATCGAACAGTATCATATGATCGACGTCAACGTCTATCAGGAGCACATTTTCCATACGAAGTGCCAGCTGCGGGAATTCGACCTGAACAATTACTTGTTCGGCTACACGAAAGATAAACTGGAGGCAGGAGAACAAGCGGAAATTACCGAAAAATTAAAAAAGGAAATGGATGAGATCTTTTACGGCAAAAACATCACAGCATAGGGAGAGAGTCGGTTGCGGCCAATTTCGTACGTTCAGCCCGATCCGCAGGGGTGGCTGGACAAGTTCCATTTTTCGATCCCGATCAAGGTTCGTTACGTCGAGACCGACATGTCGGGGCATGTGAACAACGTAAGTTATTTTATTTATTTCGAGCAGGGCCGGGTTGAGTATATGGAGAATCTTGGGGTTGCCGGAGTCCTGTTTAACGAGGAAAATGTCGTGGTCGTCGCGGATTTGGAGTGCCAGTATTTGCAGCAAATTTATCTTAAGGATTCGTTGCATCTGCGGGTAAGGGTGGCGAAGCTGGGGCGTTCCTCGTACGATTTGGAATATGCGATCGTGGACCAATCGACCGGGCAGCCGAAAGCGGTCGGCCGGGGAGCCATGGTATACATCGATAAAAAATCCGGCAAGAGCGCACCGCTGCCCGACGTAGTTCGGGAGAAGATTACGGCGTTTGAAGGGGATAGTTTGCAGTAATCATAATATCGACATTAATCGCTCCGTTTGTGCCTTTGTGCATGAACGGGGCGTTTTTTTGTCGCCTATGCTGAATCCGATAACGTTTTTAGAGTGTTTGTCGAAAGCATTGACGCTGTTCGGGGCGCATGATAGTTTCGTGTTGCCAGAAGTTACAGCGCTTACATTTGGTTTGGGAATCGGTTTCCAAAAACGTTCCCCAACCCGCCGCGCATTTGTTAATCGGTTTCCGAAATCGATAACCAAATCCATGAAAGAAACGGTGGATCCTCTTGAAAATTACGATCGACCTTGTCGCGGAAAGAGCCGGGGTATCCAAAACCACTGTCTCCCGGATCATGAACGGCAATTTTGCGCACACGCGCGATGAGACTAAAAATCGTGTCCTGCAAGTGATACAGGAATTGGATTATCGCCCCAACGCGCTTGCCAAAGGGTTGAAATCGTCACATACGAATGTGCTCGGAATCGTGTTGTCCAACCTGAAAAATCCTTTTTGGACGGTCGTCCTTGAAGGGGTTGAGGATGCATGCCGGCATCTCGGATACAATCTCATGATCTGCAACTCCAGCGAACAAGCGGCGATGGAAGAGCAATACATCAAAGAATTTCAAATGCGGCGATTAGACGGGATTGTTATAAATCCGACCGCTCGTAATTTGGAGCTGTACACCAAACTGGCGGCCAGCAAATATCCGATGGTTGTGGTCAATCGGCGGGTGCCCGGACTCGATGTTCATCACGTGATTATGAACAACATGAAAGGTGCCACGATGGCCGTGCATCAGCTGCTTCACAACGGAAGACGCAACATCGCGGCATTCGTCTACGATAACCCATATGTCAGTACGTGGAAGGAACGCGTTGACGGATATCGCGAGGCATTGCAAGGAAGCGGCCGTTCACCGGAGGAGTTGCGGATATTAGAGTTGGAGTTGGAGGGGGGCACCGCCAAATCTACAATTATGCGCTACTTGGGTGAGCATCCGGAGATCGACGGAATATTTTCCACGAACAACATGTTAACTTTGCAGATCATCGAGGCGGTCAAGGAGATGGGTTTGAAGCTGCCGGAGGACATCGCCATTGTCGGCTATGACGAGACCGTCTGGTCGCAGCATTTGGACCCTCCGCTGACCACCATTATGCAGCCCGGCTACAAAATGGGCTATCTGGCTGCGCAAATGCTGATCAAATCGATAAAGGCCAAAAGGAAGCCGAAGCCCGAGACGATTGTTCTTGAACCGGAATTGATCGTTCGAAAGTCATGCGGCGCCGTCCGGTCGTGACTCCCGATTAAAGGAGGTGAAATTCTCTTTCGGGCTTGCTTCTGAACAAAAGTGTCGAAGCGTAATCGGAGTAGAAAAATCATTGAAGGAGTGAAGAACATGTCAGTGGAAACGAACCAGACGACGGTAGACGATCGCCAAGAGATTTTGGAGCTTTATAAGGATCTGCGGGTTACGGATGTACGGGACGGGATGGATTGGATGGGCATGCACCATTACGGCACGATGCACCGGGATATCAAACCGCTGTGGCGGACCAAAATTACAGGCATTGCCCGTACAGCCCGTTACCTTCCTTTCGAGGGTCCTGCTCCCAAGCTTACGCCGGAGGAATATACGAAATGGGTCAGCTGGTATTACAAAGAGGTATGCTACGATCCGTGGGCGGAGGACATCGTGGACGGCGATATTATGGTGATTGACGTTTGCGGATTGGACGTCGGTCTACTCGGCTCGAACAACACGTTATCCTGCCTGCTCAAAGGCTGCCGCGGATATATTCTCAACGGTGGCGGCATTCGGGATACGGATGAAGTGATCATGCAGAAAATACCGGTTTGGTCGAAATTCGTATCCCAAGGGATGGACCAGGCGCGAATCCGCTATCACGAGAAGGATATTCCGGTTGCCATGGGCGGAGTTGCGGTTTATCCCGGAGACGTCATTGTGGCGGATGGGGACGGCGTCATCGTAGTTCCTCGTAAAATGGCACGCGACGTGGCGAAATATGCGACACAAGAACTTCGCGGAGACAAAGCCGGACGCAGAAGGCTTTATCAACAGCTCGGATGGGAACTTGACGAGACAGTATTAGATTAAAGATAACGGAAACCTACAGAGAAGGCCTTCAACAGCGTATGGTTACGTCACTTGAACGGCTTTTCATCATCGCAATATATACCATATTTTGATTAAAACTCTAGAAAATGTTGATAGGGGCTAATGACATCTCGGATGAATTAGCTCCTGTACTTTCTTTGGAGGGGAGTGAAGAGGATGGATTACCGGAACATCGGCTTTCTCGGCTTGGGGGCTATGGGCCTCCCGATGGCGCACAATTTGCTTAAGAAAGACTTTCAACTGCACATTGCGGCGCATCGCAACCGGAAGCCTGTCGAACAACTAAGCAACGAAGGCGCCGTGGAGCACTCTTCCGCAGCGGAAGTCGCGAAAAGCTGCGACGTTTTGATCAGCATTCTGCCTGCAGACCAAGAGATGTCCGACGTGCTGCTGGACGGGGAAGTGCTCGAAGGCTTGTCTTCAAACGGCGGGATCCTGATCGAAATGACATCCGGCTCTCCCGGCATGATGAAGAGAGTAGCGGCCGCTTGCGGAGACAGAGGAGTCCGGGTACTGGACGCTCCGGTAAGCGGTGGTACCGTCGGAGCGGAGAAGGGAACTTTGACCGTTATGGCGGGCGGGGATGAATCGGTGCTGGACTCCGTCCGCCACGTGCTGGAGGCGATGGCCGCCAAGATTTATCGGGTTGGAGACATCGGAGCGGGCAAAGGAATGAAAGCGGTGAATCAGATGCTGGCCGGCATCCATATGGCGGCGACAGCGGAAGCTGCGGCGCTTGCGGGGAAGCTCGGCATCGATCCGGGTATCCTCAAACAGGTCATTGGAAGCAGCTCCGGTGCGTCATGGATGCTTCTGAACAAGCTGGACGGCCTGCTGCAAGGAGAGTATGCGCCTGGCTTCAAACATCGATTGATGACCAAGGATATTCAAATTGCCGCCCAGGAATCGGAAGATCTCCGCTTGCCGTTAACAGAGTTTGTTTTGAAGCTGTATCGGGATACCGAAGCGGAATATGGAGAACTCGATTTCTCCGCTGTCGGCAAACCATTGCTGACTTGAGGGGGATGGGAATGACGGAAAACCTCGGCTTTCGCATCAAACCCCTGGAGCGCAGGCCGTCTCAATCGCTGCTCGACCGGTTCGCCGAAGCGGCTTCGCCGCTGATCAGCGATAATATGAACCGGCTGCAAGGAGCGGCAGCAGGGCTGCGGCCGATACACGGCAGCGGACGGCTGCTCGGCACGGCATTCACGGTAAAGACCAGAGCCGGAGACAATTTATTGGTGCATAAAGCGATCGATATGGCAGAGAGCGGAGATGTCATCGTCGTAGACGCTTGCGGAGACATGACGCAAGCGATATTGGGCGAGATCATGCTGCGATTGGCGAAGAAGAAAGGAATTGCCGGATTTATTGTGGATGGCGCCATCCGTGACTCGAGAGCGTTCCAGGAACTCGATTTCCCATGCTTCGCAAGAGGAGTGACGCATAGAGGTCCTTATAAAGAAGGGCCGGGAGAGATTGGCGTGCCGGTCGTCGTGGGAGGAATGGTCGTGCATCCCGGCGACATTATCGTTGGTGACCACGATGGTTTGGTGGCGGTTCCTTTGGATCATGCCGAACAAATTGTCGGATTGGCGGAGGAACAGCTGAAGCGGGAGCAGGCCATACTCGCTTCGATTGAGGACGGTACGGTCGACCGGTCTTGGGTAGATGCGGCGCTGAGGCAAAAAGGATGTGTCCTGCCATGAACGGAGTCTATCATTATCAAAAATTGGAGCATTACTGCGCGGCATTACTCGAGAAAGCCGGTGTACCCGGTGCGGAAGCAACGGTAATCGCCGAATCGCTGGTTCAGGCGGATTTGCGGGGGGTGGACTCCCATGGCGTCATTCGTACGGATATCTATTTGAAGAGGTTGAAAGCCGGAATGGTGGCGGTCGACGGCGAAATGAAGGCTCACACGGACGGACCGGTCACCGTTCTCGACGGAGGCAATCACTTTGGGGCGGTGGTCGGCAGCCGGGCGTTGGAATTGGCGGAAGAAGGGACGAAGCGAAATGGCGTGGCGGTTGTCGGGGTGAAAGGGTCGAATCATTTCGGCACGTGCTCCTACTACCTGCTCAAAGCGATCGCCAAAGATATGATTCTCCTCGTGCTGTCCAATGCGTCCCAAACGATGCCGCCAACAGGAGGTGTGAGGCCGTTCATCGGAACGAACCCGTTTGCCGTCGGCGTACCGGCAGGACGGCATCAGCCTTTTATCTTGGATATGGCGACAAGTGTAGTCGCCAGAGGAAAAATCATCGCTGCCGCCCAAGCCGGCGAATCGATTCCGCTGGGATGGGCCATCGACAAGGACGGGAATCCGACGACGGATGCGAATGCGGCGCTGGCAGGCTCGGTGCTGCCGGTCGGCGGAGCCAAAGGCTATGGCATTTCGATGTTCGTCGATATCCTCAGCGGGGTTTTGACGGGTGCGGGGTTTGGAAAATACGTGAACAACATGTATGAGAATTGGGAACAAACGCAAAATGTCGGCCATTTCTTCATCGGCCTGGATATCGCCCGGTTCATGCCGGTGCAGCAGTTTAAGGACCGCATGGATTTATACATCGATGAAATCAAGGCGGAGCCCAAAGCGCCGGGTGTGAGCGAAATTTTCATTCCGGGAGAACTCGAACACCGAATGTCCTTAGAACGGATGAAAACAGGGATTGTGCTGCCCTCCCGGGTTGAGGGAGAACTGCGGTTTTGGGGCGAGCAGTACGGCTTGCAATTATCCGATGCTTTGCTGACTCCCGCTTCCACCGCTTGAAAGGGGTTTGAATCATGACGATCAACCGGGTATTCAGATATGAACTTCCAACGGCCATCGAATTCGGAAACGGTGCGGTACAAGATTTGCCCAATCATATCAAGCGGCTGAACGGCGGTAAAGTACTGCTCGTGACGGATCCGGGCCTTGTCAAAGCGGGAGTGGCCGAACACGTGACGCATGTGCTCGAGCAAAGCGGGATTCCGTTTCATATTTACAGCGATATTGAACCTGATCCGGATATCGAGGGGGTTATGGAAGGCCGCGACGCCGCCAAAAGCGAAGGGTGTGACTGTGTAGTCGGTCTGGGGGGAGGAAGCGCGCTCGATACAGCCAAAGCGGTCGGGCTGATGCTTCGGAATGAGGGGCACATCCGGCATTATGTCGGCATCGGTCAAGTGCCGTGCAAAGGGGCGCCGGTGGTCGCGATCCCGACGACTGCCGGCACCGGCAGCGAGATCACGATCTGGTCGGTGCTCTCCGATAAGGCGGCCAAGGTGAAACTCAGTGTCGGCAGCCCTTACAATTGCCCGGATGTTGCGCTTTGCGATCCGGAACTGACCGTATCGCTTCCCCCTAACCTAACAGCGGCGACCGGAATGGATGCTCTGACTCACGCTCTGGAGTCTTATGTGAATAAGGCGACACAGCCGATCTCCGAAGCGATGTCCGTTCAGTCAATGAAGCTGATCGCGCGCAGCTTGCGGGTTGCGGTGGCCCAAGGAGACAACTTGGCGGCGAGATTCGATATGCTGCTCGCCAGCCTGATGGCGGCGATGGCGTTCAATCCGACACGACTCGGCCTATCGCATGCGTTGGCCATGCCTCTAGGCGCTAGGTTTCATATTCCCCACGGCACCGTGAACGCGATTTTGCTGCCGGAAGTGATGCAATACAACGTGTGGAGCAATATCCCGAAATTTGTGGACATCGCCAAGCTGTTCGAAATGCCGACGGAGGGACTCTCTTCCCGGGATGCCGCGGTTTTGGCAGTGGAAGCCGTACGTCAGCTGAAAGATGACATCGGCATTCAGCAGACTTTATCCGATTACGGCGTCAAGGAAGAGCACCTCGACTTGGTCGCGGAAGAAGCGATGACCAGCGGCAACGTGCCGGTGAATCCGCGCCAACCCACGCATGAGGATCTGAAGCAGATTTGCCGGCAGGCGATGTGAAAGGAGAGAGCCATCAGCATGAACATGCGGCAATGGCTGGAGGAGAATGCGGGCCGGCGTTACGGCAACTATATCGGCGGAGAATGGCGGGCAGCGGCGGGCGATAAAAGTTACACCTTATATGAATCCGCGCTGCCGGAACATAGGCTTGGCGAGTTTCCCAACTCGGGCTATGAGGATGTAGAGCTTGCCGTACAGTCGGCACACGAAGCGTTCAAGTCCTGGGGAAGCACACCGGGAGCCTACCGAGCCTCCATTCTGCACCGTTTCGCGGAATTACTGGATCAGCATCGCGAGGAACTCGCCTATGTGCTGTCTGCGGAACAGGGCAAGGTATTAGCCGAATCGCTCGGCGAAGTGAAACGCGCGGCGGATGAGACACGGTTTGCTGCCGGGGAAGCGGCCCGAATACAGGGCGAAACGCTGCCCAGTGCGGTGCCGGGTGTGCGCTGTGAGACGCTCCGTTACCCGATCGGTGTCGTCGCAGCGATCGCTCCCTGGAACTTCCCGATCGTCACACCGGTTCGCAAGATCGCACCTGCACTCGCATTCGGCTGCACCGTCGTGCTCAAGCCTGCTTCCGTCACCCCCTGGTCGTCGGTTCGCATCGTACAGCTGCTTGAGGAAGCGGGAGTGCCGGAGGGAGTCGTCAACCTGGTCATCGGCTCCGGCTCCGAAGTCGGCGATCCGCTGGTTGCTCATCCGCTTGTTTCCGGCATCAGCTTCACAGGCTCCACCGCCCTCGGACGAAAGATTCATATCAGCGCCGCTTCAAGGTTTGCGAGAACGCAGCTGGAGCTGGGCGGCAAAAACGCCGCGATTGTACTGGATTACGAAAACCTCTCCGATGCGGCTTCCCAAATCGTAAGCGCCGCGTTCACCTGTACGGGGCAGCGATGCACAGCCGTCAGCCGGGTCATTGTGCTGAAAGATCGCGCTGAGGAACTCATCGGTCACCTGCAAGCCGGCATGACCGCCGTCAAGGTAGGGCCTGCTTGGGAAGAGGGGGCCAACATGGGGCCGCTCATCAACAAGAGCCATTATCAATCCGTCCGGCAATATATCGACATTGGACTGGAGGAAGGCGCGCGTCTGGTGACCGGCGGTGACCGGATTCGGACGGATGATCCCGGATACTACATGGCGCCGACTTTGTTCGCCGGCGTTAAGCCGGAAATGCGAATTGCGAGGGAAGAAATATTCGGGCCGGTACTCACGGTGCTTGAAGCGGAAAACGCCGAAGAAGCGGTGAATTGGGCCAACTCCACGGAATACGGGCTTGCGGCCTGTGTATTTACGAACCGCCTGAGCACGGCCGACCGGATGATCCATGCGATTGACAGCGGCATGATACATATCAACCATGGTACCGCTAGCCAACCTCATATCCCTTTCGGCGGTGTGAAGAACTCCGGATTCGGCCCATTCTCGATCGGTCACAGCAACCAGGAATTTTTTACGGGAACGAAAGTCGTCTACACGAAAGGCGGAGGTGAGTGAAAAACGTGATGAAAATCGCGCTCGGGAGCGATCACTGCGGCTATGAAATGAAAACCGCGCTGCTGCCGGTATTCCGGAAACTCGGGTGCCAGTTTACAGACTTCGGGTGTGTGTCTACGGAACCCGTCGACTTTCCGGATATCGCCCGCAAGGTGTGTGACGCCGTACGAAATGGAGAGTATGAGCGCGGAATCATGATTTGCGGCACCGGTGTGGGAGCCGCCATGGCAGCCAACAAAATTCCAGGAATCCGGGCGTCGGTTTGCCATGATGTGCATTCCGCACATCAAAGCGTCGAGCACGACAACGCGAATGTTATGTGCATTGGAGCGCAGATCATTGGATCATGGCTCGCGGAAGATCTGATCCGAACGTTCCTCACCGCAAAATTCAGCACCGAGGAGCATTTTCAAAGAAGGGTACGCAAATTGCACGAGCTCGAGCTGGAGTCCGCCCGCGAGTTGATGGATTCAGCCCAAAATCTATCTTATGTTGAGGAGGAGTTTAGTTGAAGATCACAAGAGTGGTGTTATACGGATTTATGGCCTTATTGATGTTGATTAGCACCGCATGCTCCAGTGGTTCCGGTAATTCCAGCAACAGCAGTTCCCAACCGTCGGCCGGCAGCTCGGGATCGGTGCCTGCTCCGTCGGAGTCCAAAGCGGACAGCGGCAGCGGCGAACAGGTCAGCATCCGGTTCACTTGGTGGGGTGATACGAAGAGGCATGAGAAATACAACGCGATCGCCGATTTATTCGAGAAAGCAAATCCGAATATCAAGGTTGTACGAGAATTCGGCAGTTGGGACGATTATTGGAATAAACTGGCCACCCAAACGGCCGGAGGCAATGCGCCCGACGTCGTCGGCATGCATGCCACCCAAGTGGCGAACTACGCTCAGCGCGGAGCGCTGCTCGATTTAACCCCCTATGTAGATTCCGGGGACATCAACCTTGATGATTTCCCGCCTGCGGTTGTGGAGGTCGGCAAGTTGAACGGCCAAATGCTGATGGTAGCGCAAGGTGTAACGATGACAGGAATTTTTTACAACTCCTCGCAACTGGACAAATTGGGCGTTCAGCCGCCGGACTTCAATTGGACGTGGGAACAGTTTGAAGCGAAGCTGAAAGAAATTCGGGCGGCATCTCAAGAAAAGAACTTCTGGCCGTCCGCTGATCTGTCCTCGGACGCGACGAGTCTGATGATGTTTGCACGCCAAAGAGACAAAAACCTGTTCAATGAGGACGGCTCGCTCGGTGTGGATAAGCAGGATATGGTGGACTGGTTCGGACGCTGGGACAAATTCCGCAAAGAGAAGCTGATTCCGGACGCGGCCACGAACGCGCAATACACGGGCGTTCCGTTGGAACAAAGTATGTTCATAACCGGCAAGGTTGCCTTTACGACCGTTCCCTATAATCAGATCCCCAACTATCAGAACTTTACCAAAGAAGGAGAAGTGCGCGCGCTTCGCAGACCGACGGATCCGAGCGGCAAAGACGGCGAGTTTATTGAAGGCGCTTACCTGAGCGTATCCAAAACATCCAAGCATCCTAAAGAAGCTGCCCGATTCATCAGCTTCTTCGTCAATAACGAAGAAGCGGTCAAAATTTTCAAGACCGAACAAGGAGCGTTAGGATCCACAAAAGGGAACGAAATCATTAAGCCTTTGCTCAATCCTGCGCAGCAACGGGCAGTAAAAGCGATTGAGGATACGCTCAAAATCGCCGGCAAACTTCCGCTGCCGCCTGCCGGACAAGGACAAGTGAATGAGGTGCTCTCCGATGAAGCGGAGGCTCTCGCTTTCGGCCAGATATCGGTGGATAAGGCAGCTGACGAATTCATTTCCAAGGCGCAGGCCATTTTGAAAAAATAAGACCAATCTCGTGAACTGGCGGAATGCCGAGCGGAGCCGACACGGTTCCGTTCGGCCCCGTTGAAGGAGCGATGCTATGCACGCCATTCGAACTTTCGTGAAAAACAACTGGGTCGGCTATCTGTTTCTTAGTCCGTGGCTGATCGGATTTGTATGTCTTAGCGCGTTCCCCATGGGATTCTCCCTCTATCTGGCCTTTACGCAGTATGATATGTTCTCTGCTCCTCACTGGATAGGCATGAATAATTTCATAGAGATGTTCGGCGACAGAAAGTTTATCGCCAGCTTGAAAGTAACGGCGAAATACGTGCTGATCGGCGTGCCGTTGCAGCTCTCTTTCGCTTTGTTCATCGCCCTTGTGTTGAATCGCGGAATCGGAGGATTGCGTATTTACCGAGCCGTCTACTACTTGCCGTCGCTGTTCGGCGGAAGCGTCGCGATTGCGCTCTTGTGGCGCCAACTGTTCGGAGCGGAAGGTTTGGTCAACCGCTTGCTCGGATCGATCGGCATCGAGGGCATGAACTGGCTTTCCAGTCCTAGCACCGCGCTGTATACGCTGATCATTTTGACGATTTGGCAGTTCGGCTCCTCGATGGTGATCTTCCTGGCCGGCCTAAAACAGATTCCGACGGACTTGTATGAATCTGCCAGAATCGACGGAGCGGGCCGCTTCAAGCAATTTTCGAACATCACCGCACCGCTTCTGACGCCGATTATCTTTTTTAACCTCGTCATGCATATCATTTCAGCTTTCCAAGCCTTTACGCCGGCCTATATCGTCAGCGGCGGTACCGGCGGGCCGCTGAATTCTACCTTGTTCTATACCTTATATTTGTACCAGCAAGGGTTCACCCACTTTCTGATGGGTTACGCTTCCGCGATGGCTTGGTTTTTGCTGCTCATTATTGCGTTCGTCACGGCGCTGATGTTCCTGTCATCCGGCAAATGGGTGTTTTATCAAGAGTAGAGGTGATGTTTCGTGCCCATCAGAGGAAGCGCCAGACTGGTCTATCATATCCCGATCATCGCCGGCTGCTTGATCATGCTGTACCCGCTGATCTGGATGCTCATCAGCTCATTCAAGGACAATACGGAAATCTTTACAAATACATCATTGATCCCGACGAAAGTTACTCTCGATAACTACGTTCAGGGGTGGAAAGGCGTCTCGGGCGTCACTTTCGGCACGTTTTTTTTAAATACCTTTTATATCACGCTTTTGTCCATCATCGGCACTTTGTTTTCCTGCTCGATGGCTGCTTACGCGTTTTCGCGGTTGAAATTCTTTTTGAAAAACACTTTTTTCGCCATCATGCTCACGACGATGATGCTTCCCTTCCACGTCACCGTCATCCCGCAGTATATCATGTTCAATAAGCTGCACTGGATTAATACCTACCTGCCTTTAACTCTGCCGAAGTTCTTTGCCACGGAAGGATTCTTTATTTTCCTCATCGTGCAATTCATCCGATCACTGCCCAGAGAATTGGACCAAGCCGCAGAAATCGACGGCTGCGGACCGATCCGCATGTTCGGGTATGTTATTCTTCCGCTCACGCTGCCGGCTTTGATTACCACGACCATTTTCACGTTTATATGGACTTGGAATGATTTTTTCAGTCAACTGCTGTATCTTAGTGATATCCGCAAATTCACGGTCGCGCTGGCGCTTCGCATGTTTACGGATTCAATGGGGGAAAGCTCATGGGGCGCCTTGTTCAGCATGTCGTTCCTTACTTTGATTCCCGTGTTTGTCATGTTTGTATTTTTCCAGCGTTATTTAATCGAGGGCATTGCAGCCGGTGGAGTGAAAGGCTAAATGAAAATTACCGTACTAGACGGATATGCATTGAATCCGGGAGATTTAAGCTGGAGTGGGCTTGAGCGGCTCGGGGACGTGACGGTATATGATCGCACGCCTGCCGATCTGATTATCGAGAGGGCTCGGGGTTCGGAAATTTTATTGACGAACAAAACGCCGCTTCGGAAAGAAACCTTGGCAGAGCTGCCGGGGCTGCGGTACATCGGCGTGCTCGCGACCGGCTACGATGTGGTCGATGCGAAAGAAGCGTCCGAGCGAGGAATTGTCGTCGCCAATGTGCCGGCTTACTCTACCGATTCTGTGGCGCAATTTGTATTTGCCATGCTGCTCGAGCTGTGTCACCATGTCGGGCGGCACGATGAGTCGGTGAAGCGGGGAGAATGGACAAGCAGCATCGACTTCTCTTATTGGCGTACACCGCTGCTGGAGTTGGCGGGCAAAACGTTCGGTATCATCGGCATGGGACGCATCGGCGCGCGAACGGCCGAGATAGCGGCGGCTTTCGGCATGAAAGTGAAGGCATATACGAGGCGCATGGAAGGGGCTCCGCCGCACGCTTTCATCGAGTGGGCGAGTCTGGACGATGTGCTGGAGACGTCAGATGTCGTGTCGTTGCATTGCCCGCTTACTCCCGACACGGAGGGGCTGATCGACCGCCGGGCGTTGTCGCGCATGAAACCGTCGGCTTTTCTAATCAATACTTCGCGGGGCAAGCTGCTTGTCGAACAGGATGTCGCGGACGCGCTCAACGAGGGACGTCTGGCAGGAGCCGCCCTCGACGTGCTGTCGGCCGAACCTCCGCGGAACGGTTCTCCGCTGCTGACGGCGAAAAACTGTGTGATTACGCCCCATATCGCCTGGGCGACCCAAGAAGCGAGGCAGAGACTTCTGGATGCGGCCGTGAAGAATGTGGAGGCTTTCCTGAAGGGAAAATCAATCAATGTGGTGAGATGAGTTATTGTTTCAACCGAGCCCGTGGACAATGTACACCTGCCTATTTTTGCTCATATGTTGGCAGTGACATTATCCATGGGGGTTAGCTCGTATGTATGATTACGGTTATGATTTCCGTCCGCAGGCGGATCCAACGTTAATTCAGAACCTAACAAAAGCGATAAACGGGGAATACAGCGCGATCTCGTGCTACGAAAGGTTAGCCCGCTTGGCTCCAAATGAGGAAGTGCGTCGGCAGATTCTCGAAATCCGGCAAGATGAAATTCGTCATTTTCACATATTTTCGCAGATCTACACGGTATTAACCGGTCGACAGCCTGTTCCGCAAATCACGGAGAGCTGTCCTGCCGAATATCGGGCGGGATTGCAATTTGCGTTTAAGGATGAACAGGATACGGTCGATTTCTATCTCGCAGCTTCGGATCAGGCTCGCGACCCGTTCATTAAAGAAAGCTTCAGACGCATAGCCGCCGACGAGCAAAACCATGCCGTCTGGTTCTTGTATTTTTTAATCTCATAAAATTAAATCCATGCCGGCCGGCTCCCGAAAATAGGAGCCGGTTTTTGTTGTTTCGACGATAGTTCCATCCTTTCAGCAGTACGCATCGACAACAAATTCCGATGTAAACCTTTACTATTTACTTGTTAACTATCTTGTAAATTTGGTTAAAGGAGGAAGAAAGGTGAGAAACAGCAAAGGAGGGGAAAGCATGGTTAGAAGTAAAAAGAGATGGATGATCATCACCTCGGCGTTATTATGTATCGCATTGCTAATCGCCGGTTGTTCCAGCAAAGGAAACAACTCTGAGGCCAGCAGCCCGCCGGCGTCCAACAGTCCTTCTGCGGAGCCGAGCCAATCGGCCGAACCGAGTCCGTCCGCTTCGCCGAGCGAGACGACACCTGCAGAGAAGACGACAATCACGATTACATACCGGGATGACGGACGGGGACCAGAAGGAACGCTGTATAAGTGGATCGAGGAAGTGAAAGCCAGCTATCCGAACAAAAATGTCGAAATCAAACAAACACCGATTCAGGCGTCCGAAGGCGATTACTTCGCGAAGATCGCCTTGGCGCTCAAGTCGCCGGACACGGCGCCGGATATCGTGACGGAAGACACCTTCATGATTAACTCCGACGCCAGCGCGGGATACCTGACACCGATGGACGACAGAGTAAGCGGTTGGGAAGACTGGACGAACGGTTCCTTCATCGAAGCGTTGAAAAAGGGCGTGACGGCCAGCGACGGCAAAGTGTACGGCGTGCCTTATAACACCGATTCCCGCGGACTTTGGTATAACAAGCAGATTTTCAAGCAAGCCGGTCTTCCGGAAGATTGGCATCCGAAAAACTGGGATGAAGTCCTCCAAGCAGCAAGAACCGTCAAAGAAAAAGTGAAAAACGTCGTTCCGATTTGGATGAACATGGGCAAGGCCACTGGCGAAGCCACCTCCATGCAAACCTATGAGATGCTGCTGTACGGAACGGGCGAGCGGCTCTACGACGATGCCAGCGGTAAATGGATCGTGAAGAGTCAAGGCATTCTCGATGCTCTGAATTTCGTTTCGACCGTGAACAAAGAGAAGCTCGGTCCGCCGTTGTCCAAAGTTTTGAACGGTCAGGCCGGCAATACTTCCTCTCGTGAATATTTGCCGCAAGGCAAGCTCGCTATCTCATTGGACGGCTCTTGGATCGCGGGCAATTACTTGTCCAACGGCGCCGCTCCATGGCCGGAGTACAAAGACGTGCTGGGCTTTACGGCGTTCCCGACCAACAAAGGCCAGGACCCGGGTGCCATCACGCTTGCCGGAGGCTGGGCATTGTCCATTCCGGCGAATGCGAAGCATAAAGACGAGGCGTGGGATTTTATCAAATACGCGCTCAATAAAGACAATACGAAAAAGCTCATCCTCGCCTCCGGCAACATTACGGTTCGCGCGGATGTAGGCAAAGATCCGGAGTATACGGCGATGCCGTTCAATGAAATCTCTACGGACTTTTTGCAGAAAGCGGAATTCCGTCCCGCACAGGACAAATATCCGGAAGTGTCCACGCAAATCCAGACGATGGTCGAATCGGTCGCATCGGGCACATCGCCGGAAAATGCCGCGAAGAAATATGCGCAGGATGTCACCCGGATTGTCGGCAAGGATAAAATAGTCGAGAAGTAATAGGAAGCAAGCTTGCCCAAGCGGATCCTGCGGCGATGCAGGTGTGCTTGGGCAAGCGGTTTTTGCTATTTACCGCGCGCGGGAGGAGAGCGATGCATGAGCAGCGTGACGGCTAATGTTCTCTATCAGAGAAGAAGAAGGACAAACTTCACATGGTTCTATTTTTTATTCCCCTCGATCGCCATCATGCTCGTATTTTTCATTTATCCGATTTTGCTGACCTTTTTGTATTCCTTCACGAACTTGGCCCTGACCGGTGAAGCCGCGAAGGAATTGAAGTTCATCGGATTCGATAACTACGTTCATATGTGGGAAGACCCAACCGTCCGAATCAGCATTTGGAATACGCTCGTGTTCTTGATGGGTTCGGCCGTCATCGGCCAGCAGGTGTTGGGATTCATCATCGCCTTACTCATGAAGCATAAAAATAGAACGTTTCGGCGTGTGATCGGTACGGTCGTGCTGGCGGGCTGGGTTACGCCGGAAATTGTGTGTGCACTGTGTCTGTACAGCTTTTTCGGAGATGAAGGCACGCTGAATATGATCCTTGAGTTTTTCGGCATTTCGGCTGTCACGTGGCTGTATACCGTTCCTATGCTGACGATTATTTTGGCCAACATCTGGCACGGCACCGCATTCTCGATGCTCGTGTTTCAAGCGGCGCTAGATGATGTGCCGAATGAGATCGAAGAAGCGGCGGTTGTGGACGGCGCGTCGAGGTGGCAAATATTGTACCGGATCGTGCTTCCCTATATCAAACAAACCATTACAACGAATGCCATGCTGGTGACCCTGCAGACGCTCGGCGTATTCGGACTCATCTACGCGATGACCGGAGGAGGTCCGGGTACCTCCACGACAACTTTGCCGATTTTTATGTATAACCAGGCCTTCGTCAATTATCAGCTCGGCTACGGAACCGCCATCTCCTTACTCCTGCTCATCATGGGCGTGGTGCTGAGCTTGTTCTATATTCGCTCGGTGAAAGAGTAATCGGACAAGGAGACATCGTATGAATGCGAAACAGCGCAAAATCATTTACCGCATCATGCCATACGCGATTTTAACGTTCATCGGCATCTGTTTTCTGCTTCCTCTGCTGTGGGTGCTCGTGTCGTCGCTCGATACGAACGCGATGCAGTCCCTGAAAATGCCGCACAAGGTGACCGCGAACAACTATATCGACGTCGTCAGCAGCCGCCCCAATCAGCGCGCATTCGGGATCGGTCTTCTCATGTCGCTCGGACAAGCGCTGCTCGTGGTGGTCATCGGACTGCTGGCGGCGTATCCGTTGTCCCGCTATCAATTGAAGTATAAGAAGTCGTTCATGCTGACCATTTTGTTCATGACGTCGTTGCCGATTACCGCCGTGATGGTGCCCGTTTATCAATTGTTCCTGAGCCTCAAGCTGTACGACAACATTTTCGGGGTCATCTTGTTTTATGTGGCGTCTGCGATGCCTTATGGCATATGGATGCTCAAAAACTTCATGGATTCGGTGCCGAACGATATGGAAGAAGCGGCGTGGGTCGATGGGGCATCGGTGTTTGCCGGCATTCGCAAAGTGGTCGCGCCCTTGATGATTCCGGGCATTTGCACGGTCGCCATCTTTACGTTCTCGGGCAGCTGGGGCAATTTTTTCGTCCCGTATATTCTGCTGAACACACCTGAGAAATTCCCGGCTTCGCTCAAGCTTTATCAGTTCTTCGGGCAATACGGAATGGTGGACTACGGAAAATTGGCGGCGTTTTCGGTACTGTACGCGATTCCGTCGGTTATGCTGTATATACTCTCGCAGCGGTTCATGTCCAAAGGCTTCGGCATGCAAGGCGGGACGAAGGGGTAACATTTTTACAGCAACGGAGCATCCACTGCTGCTGTAGTCAGGTTTTGCCCAATTACTGCTACGGTATCGTCCATCACATCTGTTCTAATCCGAAAAAACCCAGCTAATGGACGCTTTTCCTTGATAGCACTCATCACTTGCGCGTCTAAGTGGGCAAAATCGGACTACAGAGTGAAGAATCGGCGGGCATAGCTGTGCAATTCGGCGAATTCGGACTACAGCAGAAGGGGAGCCGGCTTTGAAGCGTAAAAAGGACCGTCAGGGAATGTTCGGATCCCTGATGGTCCTCTGTTTATGTACCGCCGTCTACACGGTCCGCGGAGTCCCATACGTTGCCGTTCGGGACATCCGTGAGATCCATCTGCTGCCTAGTTTGTTGATCGATATTACGTGTCACCCAATTGTTAAACGATTCGTCCAACAAAGCTTCCCGCCCGCGGTCTTCTCGGACGTCGGAATCCACTTCCAGCTCGTCGCTCACCATACTGCCCCCTCATGGCGCTAAAATCGCGGATAGTATTCCCCGTTATATAGCGTCATAGTCGGCGAATTCCGTCACAGTTTCTTCTCATACAGGTTGAAGCCGGTAGGCGCGGTGCCTTTGAATTCGTAACCCAGTCCGGAATAGAAGCGGTTGAGCACCGGATTGTCCGCGATACAGTCCAGCCGGATACGGTCCTTGCCGGGAAAACGGATGCCCGTCTCCGCCCAGCGCATGATCCGGGTGCCGAGACCCGTGCCGCCGAGCTCGCGGTTGATCGCCAGCCGATGCAGGTAGATCGAAGGTTCATGCCCTTCGTCTCCCCATAGATCGCGGTCCCACGCGCTGGGCTGCTGCAGCAAAATGACCGTCCCCGCCAGCACGCCGCCCACATGAAACACATACACGTCTCCGCGCCGGATCGCTCCGGCGGTATCGTGGTAATCTTCTCCGTGAAGAAGCCCGCTCCATTGGGTGGAGCCTTTGCTCTTCAGCCATTCCGCCGTTCGGACCAGCAATCGCTTCACGGCATCGGTATCTTCAAGTTGCGCTTTAGAGGCGGTGAACTCTATCATCCAGCCTGCTCCTTTCTTGGGATAACGGCCGCGGGGAGCCGGATTTCAACGCAGGTTCCTTGTCCCACAGCGCTCTCGATTTTCATGCTGCCCTTGTGGTTGGCGATGATTCGCTGGGACACCATCAGCCCTAAGCCGGTTCCGGTTTCTTTGTTGGTGAAGAACGGTTCGCCCAGCCTCGGAAGCAGGTCTGCAGGTATCCCGACGCCTTCGTCGCAAATCCGCGCCGCCACCATATTTTCATCCGGAACTTCGAAAAGATCGATCGTGATTTTGCCGCCTTCCGGCATAGCCTCGAGCGCATTTTTGAGCACGTTTAGGAATACCTGCTTCAGCTGGTTCACCTCGCAGACGAGCGGCGGCATGCTGGAAGCGAAGCGGGGGACGATCTCCACATTGTGCAGAATCGCCTGAGAACCCAGCAGCACAATAATGTCGTCGAGGATCGAGCGCAGCTCCGCGGATTCGAAGTTTTGCGCTTGCGGCTTAGCCAGCACAAGGAATTCGCTGACGATAAAATTGATCCGGTCCAATTCGGAAAGCATGATTTTATCATAGGGCTGGGCGAGCGCACCTTGCTCTTGAATCAGTTGGACGAACCCGCGGATCGTCGCCAGCGGATTACGGATTTCGTGCGCGACGCCGGCAGCCAGCTGCCCGACCACGGAGAGCTTCTCCGAACGGCGGATCAGCTCCTCGGTCTGTTTCCTCGCGGTAATGTCGCGGGAGATGACGGCGATGGCCACGATTTCTCCGCTCTCGCTCCGGATCGGAGAGACGGTGATGCTTGTATCGATCGTTTGGCCGGCTTTGGTGACCCGCACCGTCTCATAGTCGGTGACCGATTCCCCATTCAGGATGCGGACGCTGATTTCCTCGAACTCCCCGCGTTTATCCTCCGGAATGATCATGAGCGGCTGGTGCAAAGTTTCTTCCGCGGTCCACCCGTACATTTTTTCGAACGCTTTGTTGACCTGGATGACGCGGCCTTCCAGGTCGGTAACGTGTATCGCGTCCGACGTATGATTAAAGAAAGACTCCAAAGATTCCTTCGTTCCGCGCAGCTCTTTGGCCGTATCGATGAGCTGCCCCATATAGGTCTGCAGACTGTCGGCCATCGTGTTGACGCGGGAGGAGAGCAGGCCGAGCTCGTCATGACGGCGGACGGTGATTTTGCGGGTAAACCGGCCTTGCGCGATCTCGTTCACATGCCGCACGATTTGATTGAGCGGCCGGATGAGGAAGCCGGCGATGAAGTAGCTTGAAATCCAAGCGGCGACAACCAGTCCGAGCGAGATGACGCAGTGAATGATCAGCTGCCGGTTCAAATCCTGCCGGATGACGTTCCCGTCGAAGCTGACGCCGACGACGTACTTCTTTCCCTCGCTCAGCGGGATAAAGCTTTTGAGCACACGCTTGCCGCCGACCATGCTTTCGGTGGTGAACACTTGGCCTGTTTGCGAAGAGCGCTCGACGTTGGCGACGTCCAGTTCGTCTTTGTACGAATAATTCCCGAACTCAATATCACGGACATCCAGATTGCGGACGAGCACGCCGTTCTTGATTTTCATAATCGGAGGTTTGCCGAAAAACTCCGAGTTAAAGCCGGTGATCTCGACGATGTCGGGATTGTCATCCAGCAGCTTGCGGATCAGCGCATTCGTGCCGTGCGTGTCCGAAAACTGCAAAAGCTCCTCGGCGTGAATATACGGATTGATGATATAGTCGGTCGTGCCGTCGTAATAATAGCCCCATTTGTCGACCTGCGAGGGATTCGAAGTGGAGAATTGGATCGGTCCGGACCAAAAGTTCCGAAGCTTCTGTCCTTGCGGGATGTCGACGTATTGCAGGTCGAACAGCTGGTTAAACGCTTTGTACCAGTAATCCCACGTCTTCGTGCTTATGCCGATCTCTTTCGGATCCGACGATTTTCTCCCGACGATGTCGTTCTCCGTCCGGACCAGAAGCGTGATATGATCTACGCCGAGCTTCAGGCTTAGCGCGCGCAGCTGCTCCTTCGTCACGTGACCCACGTGCGGATCCAATTCTTTACTGGCTGCGATCGCCACGGCGCGAAGTCTTTCTCCGACGGCGTCTTCCATGTAGCGTCTCGATTGTTCCGACAATTCGAGAGAGGTTCCGATCTGTTTGGCGATCGTGACCATTTGCTGCTCGGCGTTCCTTTGAAGGCCCGCCTTGGTGGAAAAATAAAAGATCGATATATTGAGCGCCAGAATGACGGTTACGATCAGGGAAATAAACAGTGAGAGCTTTGCTTTTATTGACACGTACGAGGCCTCCAAGATCTGATCAATCGTTAACTATCATGAATTCGACTCCTTTCGCGAAATTCCTGTCGAATCGTGACTTATTTCCCTTTGCGGGTTATTTCAGCGAGCCGATCCCATTGTGCCTCCGTGACCTCGAGCAAATCGTTGAATTGACCGGCGCCTTTGAGCCATTCTCCGCCGTCGATCGTGACCACTTCGCCGTTGATGTAACCTGCGTAGTCGGAGATGAGATAGGCGGCCAGGTTCGCCAGCTCTTCTTTATCGCCGACCCGCCTAAGCGGGACGCGGTCGAGCATTTTCCGCTCCAGCTCGGGAGTCGGGGCCAGACGCGACCACGCACCGTCCGTCGGGAACGGACCAGGCGCGATGGCGACCTGGCGGATACCGTGCTGCGCCCACTCGACTGCGAGCGAACGGGTTAACGCCAGGACGCCGGCTTTCGCGGCGGCGGAAGGCACGACGAATCCGGAGCCGGCGCCGGAGGAAGCGTATGTCGTCACGATGTTGAGCATTGTGCCTCCGCGGGCCTGCGCGATCCACCTTTTGCCGACCTCCAATGTCGTATAGAAGGTGCCGTGAAGGACGATGCCGAGCACCGCGTCGACCGCCCGGGGAGAGAGCCGTTCGGTCGGACTGATGAAGTTGCCCGCCGCATTGTTGACCAGCACGTCGAGATGGCCGTAATGCCGCTCCACGGCTTCGACCATTTCCTGCACCTGAGCCGGATCGCGTACGTCGCAGCGATGGAAGAACACTTCCTTGCCGTCCCGGCCCATCTCCTCAGCCGCTTGCCGAAGCACATCCTCCCGCCGGCCGGCAATCGCCAGCTTCGCTCCCAGCTCCAGAAACTTTTCTCCCATGCCGCGTCCGAGCCCGGTGGCTCCGCCGGTGATCAATACCACTTTATCCTTCAGCAAATCATTCGCGAACAGTCCCATGCCCAACTCTCCATTCCCATGGATTTGGAATCGCTTTACCCTCAGCATAGCGAAAAATCCGTCACAATTATAGGCGCAGTTTTGCCAACCGCCGCTCTTCGGGGGAGATGCGAGGCAGATGATTCGTGATCAACTGCCAAATGCTTTATGATATAGGAAAGGGTTGCTGCACCAATCGTGATCGAAAGGTAGGAGACTGGTATGAAAAAGAACCGTCTAGGCTCGTCGGAGCTCATGGTCGGAGAGATCGGACTCGGCTGCATGACGCTCGGCACGGATGAATCGAAGGCGATATCGATCATTCATGAGGCGCTCGAACGGGGCGTGAACCTGCTGGATACGGCGGATTTATACGATGCGGGGCGCAACGAAGAACTGGTCGGAAAAGCGATTCAAGGCCGCCGCGATCAAGTGGTGCTGGCGACGAAGGTGGGCAACCGGCGCATTCCGGGTCAAGAGGGTTGGACGTGGGATCCTTCCAAGGCTTACATCCTGTCCGCGGTGAAAGTAAGCCTGCGCCGGCTGGGCACGGACTATATCGACTTATACCAGCTTCACGGCGGCACGCTCGACGATCCGATCGACGAAACGATCGAAGCGTTCGAGCAGCTGAAGCGGGAAGGCGTGATTCGTTATTACGGCATTTCTTCGATCCGTCCGAACGTGATCCGGGAATACGCCGGACGGTCGTCGATCGTCAGCGTGATGAATCCGTACAGCATCCTCGATCGGCGTGCGGAAGAAGCTGTGCTGCCGCTTCTGCAGGAACGCGGAATCAGCGTGATTGCCAGAGGACCGGTCGCGAGCGGGGCACTGGCGGAAGGCAAGAAAGTGGAGAAAGGTTATTTGAACCACTCGCCGGAGCAGATTATCCAGCTTAGGAAGCAGTTGCAGACGCTGACGGGCGGGAACCGGAGTCTGTCGCAGATGGCAATCCGCTATTCGCTCAGCCACCCGGCGGTCGCGGCGGTCATTCCGGGCGCAAGCACGCGCGAACAGCTGCTGCAAAACATCGCGGCCGCCGAAGTGCCGCCGCTCAGCGACGAAGAAGCGGCTGCTATCCGGCGTATGTCATTGGCCAACCGGTACGAGGCTCACCGCTGACCCAACTCCTCCAGCAGGAATTCAGGCCTCCATGCTCAAATACTTAACAGAGAGTTGAATAAACTTTGCCGCCTAGGAGGCTGCTCAGATGAAATTCCGAAACTATTCCGAGTTTTGGCCGTTTTATCTCACACAGCACAGCAAATCTTCTACGAGAGCTTGGCATTTCGTCGGGACGTCGTGCGTCTTTGTTTGCGTCATACTGGCCGTCGTCCTCAACAATTACTGGCTGCTGCTGCTCGCTCCCGTGATCGCATACGGATTGGCTTGGTTCAGCCACTTTTTCATCGAAGGCAATAAGCCGGCCACATTCGGTCATCCCTTCTGGTCGCTTCGTGCGGATTTTCATCTGTATGCGCTGATGTTGACGAAGCCTTTTCGAGCCAAAGATACCTCCACGCGTGATCGACAGATGTGAACCGGAAGCCGCGAGGCTTCCACTTTTTTTCTGGAAAATTATCGGAAATACGAGTATCTTATAGGTAGATGGTCTTGAAACTTTCATACTAAACGCACAGAAACGCGGTGACATCATGGATGAACAAGAGTTTCTGCAACGGAATATGGCCGAGTGGCGCCGCCGGATCATGAACAGTCTGTGGATCTGCGCGGGGCTTTATCTCATTGCGCAGCTTGCCTCTTTGTTCCTGTTGCCGGACTCTGTTTATCCCAATTTCTTGACGAAGGGTTTGATCCCCAGTACCTGTTGGATGATGCTCATCCTCTGTGCATGCGAATTGGCCGTATTTCTCTCGATGCCCGGCGTCGACTATTACCTGATGACCGGTATGTCGCTGGCCGCATCCGTCGCGATTTGGTTTCATCACGATGTGCAGTCGGTCATGCTCGTGATCATGATTCCGCTTGTGGTGTCCCACATTTTTTACAACCGGAAGCTTTCGCTTTATGTGTTTATATTGTCCGAAGCGCTGCTGGTTGCGGTTTATTCTCTGAATCCGGCTTGGCGGAATCAAGGGTTGACCTTCGATCTGATTACCGTTTTCATTTTGCAAATCGGCGTCATGGTCATTCTTTTGCAAATTTTGAAACGGAACCGGCAAGTGGTCCGCTTCCTCCGGGAGACGACGGCCTCCAACCGGATGCTGATCGAGCAAAATGTCGAAATGAACCGGATTACGAAGCTCGACGGGCTCACCGGCCTATACAATCATGTGGCGTTTCACGATTATTTGGATCATTTGATCGGGTACGCGCCGCAATTGGGCGTCCCGCCCGTGCTCGCGATTATCGACATCGACAACTTCAAAACGATTAACGACAGCTACGGACATCAAGCGGGAGATGCGGCCCTTCGGATATTGGCGGAAGTGATCTCCAAGGAGCTTACACCGGACGATTTTGCGGCCCGTTACGGAGGCGAAGAATTTGCTCTCGTGCTGGTAGATAGAAGTTTGCCGACGGCGATCGAGACGTTGGAAAAAATACGGTCCAGCATCGTGCGCACGAACATACCGGAAATCGGAAACAGTGCGGTATCCGTCAGTATCGGCGTGGAGCCGTTTGCGCCAGCGTACACGAAATATGAATGGTTTCAAGCCGCGGACAGCCTGCTGTACCAAGCCAAACGAAGCGGCAAAAATATGACCAGCAGCAGAGCCGTCTCAGGGGAAAATCTCGCGGAAGGCTGACAACAACGAGTTGACGAGGGAGAGTACCGATGCATCCGGAATACGATTTCAGCC
This sequence comes from Cohnella pontilimi, assembly GCF_005049045.1. Taxonomy (GTDB): domain Bacteria; phylum Bacillota; class Bacilli; order Paenibacillales; family Paenibacillaceae; genus Cohnella; species Cohnella pontilimi. The sequence goes on along the minus strand of NZ_SUPK01000004.1, from coordinate 181,552 downwards.
CGATCATGGACGAAATTAATGAGGCAGCATTAGTAGAAGGAGGGCTGCGGTCCGACGATTGCAACACGATTCCGTACGGAACGCCGTCCGCGTGTAAGCCTGTCTTGCTCAGCTTGATTGACGGCGAGCTGCCGGCGGCGGAAGTCATCACCCGATCGCTGATGCATGTCGGCCAAACGTGCAGCACCGTTACGCACACAATCATTTTCTATGTGAAAATACTGAAGAGCGAGTGGGACCGAACCTGGTCGCTGTTCGAGCCGGCTTTCTACCACCAGACCCAGGAGAAGGGATTGACGGTGGAAGTATTGTTCGAGCAACCGAAGCCGCAAATTCAGGGATTCCCCTGGCAGGATGACGGCGAGCCGCCGAGCGGTCCTTGCGAAAGCTGCAAGCAGAAGCCGGCCACGAAAAAACGGATGGACACGTGGACGTCCCAAATGGTGAACATGTGCGACGAGTGTGCGGAGAGATTTTTTTAATAGGACGAGGGCAAAACAGGCTGCGACAATGGCCTGTTTTTTTACTACAATATGGATAGCAGGGATAACAGAACAGGAGAGGCGATCGATGCGAATCGGAGCGATTGAAGCCGGCGGCACGAAGTTTATTTGCGGGATCGGCAATGAGGAAGGAGAAATTCAGGAAAGAGTCAGCTTTCCAACCGAGCATCCGGAACAGACGCTGAGCCAAGTCATCTTGTATTTCCGTGGCCGGCAGGCGGATGCGATCGGGATCGGCAGTTTCGGTCCCATCGATGTGGACGTGTCGAGTCCCCGGTACGGTTGCATCACGACAACGCCGAAGCCGGGCTGGGCGGGATTCGATTTTCTCGGCACGATGAAGCGGGCGTTCGACGTGCCGTTCGGCTGGGATACGGACGTGAATGCGGCCGCGTATGGCGAAGCGATGTGGGGAGCGGCGAAGAATCTTCAAAGCTGTGTGTATTTCACGATCGGTACGGGCATCGGCACAGGCGTCTATGTCGAGGGGAAGAGAGTGCACGGGCTTGTCCATTCGGAAGGCGGCCACATTTTGACGCGGAGACATCCGGAAGATGATTTTCAAGGATGCTGCATCTATCATGGGGATTGCCTGGAAGGCATGGCCGCCGGTCCCGCGATCGAACAACGATGGGGCACGAAGGGGAGTGAGCTGCCCGCCGACCATCCCGCATGGGCGATCGAAGCGTTCTATATCGGACAAGCGGTCGCGTCGACGATTTTGCTGATGTCCCCAGAGAAGGTGATTTTGGGCGGCGGCGTCATGCATCAGGAGCAGCTGTTTCCGCTGATCCATCGGGAAGTGCAGCGCAATTTGAACGGCTATGTTCAGCATGAGGCCATTCTGTCTGAGATTGAGCAGTACATCGTAGCACCGGGCTTGGGCGACAATGCCGGGTTGTGCGGTGCGCTGGCGCTCGGGGTCGATGCGTTGAAACAGCGAAAGGGATGACCGGGGGACCGGGAAAACGAGGATTCGGGGAGGAATGGGAAAATGAGCAAATTACGCATCGGAATGATTGGAACGGGCGGTATTTCGCATTGGCACGGCAGGCAGCTTCTGGAGCTTCCGGAAGTGGAAATTGTCGCACTCGCCGATACGAATCCGCAAAGCCGCAAGCAGTTCATCGAGAAGTTCGGCTTGGTACAAGTGAATGAATACGACGATTACGGTGCTCTGCTCGAGCAGGATAAGCCCGACGCGGTCGTGATTTGCTCCCCGCACACGCTTCACTACGAGCAAGCGACGAAGGCGATGGAAAGCGGCTGCCACGTGCTGATCGAAAAGCCGATGGCCTGCTCGTCCGATGAGGCGAAGCGCATGATTGAGGTGTCACGGCGTACGGGTAAACTGCTTCAAGTTTCGTATCAGCGACATTTTCAGCCGGATTTTCTGTACATCAAAGAAGCGATCGCCTCCGGCGTCATCGGCAAGCTGACGTCGATCACGGCGTCGCTCTACCAGGAATGGGCGCAGCTTACGACCGGCACCTGGCGGCAGGATCCGTCGCTGTCGGGCGGCGGCATGCTGATGGATTCGGGCAGCCACATTGTGGATGTGTTGCTTTGGACGACCGGACTGACACCCGCCGAGGTTTCGACGCAGCTGCATAAGCAGGGGACGCCGGTTGAGATCAACTCGTTCACGTCGATCCGGTTCACGGACGGCACGACTGCGGGGCTGAACATCGTCGGACATGCGCCTTGCTGGCATGAGACGTATGTGTTCTGCGGCGAGACGGGCGGCATTTTCTATGACAACGGCAAAATCTCCATCCGCCGCATGCAGCAGGAGCCAGAGTATCCGGAGATCCCGGAGCAGACGACGAATCAGGACAAGAGCTTCATCGACGCGATAATGGGCCGTCATGAGGTGCTCGTGCCGGGCGAGTTCGCGCTTCGGGTCGTCGAGCTGACGGAGATGATTTATCAAGCCTGGGGCTACGAGCCAAGGAAAGGGTAGATTCCCGGATAGAAACAGAAGCCTCGTTGTCGAGGGGTTTCGTTTATGCGCTGTAACGACATTTACTAAGGCAGGTTATGAGGATGAAATCATTCGTACTGGCATTCGATTTCGGCGGTACCAAGATGGCGATCGCGACGGCGACGCCGGATCGGGAGATCCTCGAGCGGGTGGAACTCAGCACGGTAGAATGCGGTGACGGTCCGACGGCGTTGGAGAAGGCGCTGTCCGCCGGCCGGGAGCTCGTGGAGCGAACGAAGCAATCGTACGGTGGAGAACTGGCGGGTGTAGGAATCTCGACGATGGGGATTACACACGCGGACCGGGTCGAGATGGCGCCGAACGTTCCCGGTTGGGATCAACTGCACATTCCCGGCGCGATGCAAGCCGCGTTTCCCGGCGTCCCGATCCGCATCGACAACGACGTGAAAGCGGCGGCGTTGGCGGAAGTCCGGAGAGGTGCCCTTCAGGGGAAGGACTACGGGATCTATGTGAACATGGGCACCGGCATTGCCATTACTTTCACGCTCGGAGACCGCGTCCTTCAAGGACACAACGGGGCTTCCGGAGAGGTTGCTTACTTCCTCCGGAGCCAAGACGAGAAGGCCGGTTATCACCAAGGAGTCGCCCCCTTCGAGGAGCACTGCGGAGGCAAAGGAATCGGAGATCAGGCCAGCAAGCATTTCGGTGAACCGTTGACCGCCAAGCAGCTGTACGCTCGTGCTGCGACGGATGAAGCGGCGCGGAAGTTTCTCGATGACAGGTATCAGGAAATCGCGTTCCATTTAATCAATCTCGTCATTGCGTGGGATCCGGAAATTGTGGTGTTCGGAGGCGGAATGGCTGCGAGGAATGAAGAGGTTTTGCCGTATTTACGGAAGCGGGTGGAGCAATTTGTGCCGTATCCGCCTCAGCTGGTACTGGCCCGCTTCGAGAGCGATGCCGGGTTGTATGGGGCAATAGAGCTGGCGTTGGGAAATGAGCGGAAAACGCGTTAAATCATCCCATTTTTAATGGTTAGTTAATCCGATTCCGCTATGCTGTCTGAGATGTGGCTTGCTGCAATCATTCAGACAGTTAGGAGTGGGATTTTGGAGCGCGATATCGCAACGAGAACAAACAGACAGACATATCGTAAAAAGGCTCATAAGTCTCCGAAACGCAGGAAAAAGCGGTTTGCGCGTTGGTTCGCGGTACTGCTGATCGTCGTACTGGGCGCTGGCGGCTGGTTTTATTTCACGCCTTCCGGATCCGATTTACGCTACATGATGGCGGATACGCTCATTACGAGCCAGCACCGGAATTGGGCGAAGTATTTAATCGGCCAGGCCGAACTGGATCGGCGGGTAGCGAATTACTTTAAAGAGTTCGACGCCATGGCGAAGGTGAAGGATCAGCACAATATCCGGTTGTCGTCTCACCCGAGTGACAGTGTGGAGATCGAGCCGATTTCGCGCAAAAAATTTCAAGGCTACATCCTGTATGTCCATGACCCGAAAATGCTCAGAGTCGTGACCACGAATACGGTGGGCCGGGGAGAGCGGGTGCTCAGCATGGTGCAGCGAACCGGCGCGATCGCCGGGGTGAACGGCGGGGCGTTCGACGACCCGAACTGGAGAGGCAATGGCTTCAAGCCTGCCGGTATCGTCATGTCGGGCGGTAAAATTTTGTATAAGGATGTCGGTATGAATACGCCCGTCAATGTGGTCGGAATCGACCGCAACGGCTTGATGGTAGCCGGCAAATACAAGCCGTCCGAACTGCTGGACATGGGCGTCAGCGAAGCGGTGACTTTCCAGCCGAGATTTATCGTGAACGGCAAAGGGCTGGTCCGTAACGAAGCGGACGGCTGGGGCATCGCGCCGCGCACCTGCATGGCCCAGCGGAAAGACGGCACGATTATGTTCGTGATCATCGACGGCCGGCAGCCGGGATACTCGATCGGCGCCACTCTATATGACGTGCAGAAGATCCTGCTCGAAAAAGGAGCGGTGACCGCGGCCAATCTGGACGGCGGGTCCTCCACCGTACTGGTGAAGGACAACCAGGTCATGAACCGGCCGGCGAGCAAGGCTGGGCCTCGCTACTTGCCGACTGCGTTCCTGGTATTCGATCATCCGGAGCAAGTGAGGGTGAACAACATTTGGCGTGGCATCGACATGGCACATTTTGACTCGTCTGTCAGACATCGGTGAGGAATAGGGAGTGTGGACTGGAGACAGTTGCGGTACCTTGGACCACATAGGTGGTAGTTTTTTGGGGATTGCAACTATTCCCTAGTGCCAAGTGTCTAATTCAGCAGACCGGTAGTACCGAGCTAAAGGGAGCGAATGACCATTGGTAAGCAAAAAAACAACCATCGGAATAGCCGCTTCCATTATTGTCCTAGCAGTGGTCATTCTTCTTTTGTTCCAGATGCAAAAAAAGCAATCGTTTGAACGATACGTTGTAGCCGGCATGGATGATCAACCGAACGTCATTCTCCTTATAGAAAATGCCAGTGCGATCAAGCAAAAAGTTAATTTCGATATTTCCATCAACAGTCAGAGGTTTGCGACGAAAAGCCTTGCTTCATCCGGCGCACAAAATTATTACCTAAAGCTTCCCGCCAACGTCTATACATTTGAGGTCGAGGCTAATGGAAAACAGGCGAAGGAACAATTCGCGACGACAGCAACAAAACAGCAGCACTATGTTGTCATTAGCTACAACAACGACCAGTTAACGATTCACAGTTCCATTTTAGAATCTAAATAGAACCTCTTCCGAGTAACATCCTGTCAACAGCTTTCATGACGAAAGCTGTTTTTCCTTTCATTGATCTTGCAAACGCTTACGATTTATGATGAGAAAAGGAAAGCTGGTGCATCATATGTACCATTCCGGGTAAATGGGTAATATTAGAAGGAGGATGAGTTTCTCTTATGAGCGACATAACGAAACAGCAAGGCTCGCCTGACGGCGGAACCCGAGTGGCCATCCAACGGTTCGGCCGATTCTTAAGCGCCATGGTGATGCCGAATATCGGCGCTTTCATCGCGTGGGGCTTGATCACCGCATTGTTCATCGAGACCGGCTGGCTGCCGAACAAGAGCCTGGCAGAGCTTGTGGGTCCGATGATCCGGTTCTTGCTTCCGCTGCTGATCGGTTTCACGGGCGGTCATGCGATACACGGACACCGGGGCGGCGTCATCGGCGCCGTCGCGACGATGGGCGTGATCATCGGAACCGACATTCCGATGTTCCTCGGAGCGATGATCATGGGACCGCTCGCGGCCTGGATCCTGAAGAAGTTCGACCAATCGATCGAAGGCAAGGTCAAATCGGGCTTCGAGATGCTCGTCAACAACTTCTCGTCCGGCATTATCGGCGGCTTGCTTGCCGTGCTGGCTTACAAAGGGATCGGACCTGTCGTGGAAGCAATCAGCAAAGGGCTGGCCAACGGCGTCGATGCGCTCGTGAACGCCCACCTGCTGCCGCTGGTCAACATCCTGATTGAACCCGGCAAAATTTTGTTCCTTAACAATGCGATCAACCATGGCGTTCTCGGCCCGATCGGCGTGGAACAATCCGCTAAAGTCGGCCAGTCGATCATGTTCATGCTCGAGTCCAACCCGGGTCCGGGTCTCGGCATTCTGCTTGCTTACTGGCTTTTCGGACGTGGCACGGTGAAAAATTCGGCGCCGGGCGCCATCATCATTCATTTCTTCGGCGGGATTCATGAGATTTACTTCCCGTACGTGCTGATGAATCCCCGCCTTCTCCTGGCGGCAATTGCAGGCGGCATTGTCGGTACGGGCACTTTCGCGGCGTTAGGTGCCGGTTTGGTTGCGGCTCCTTCGCCGGGCAGTATCATCGCTTACATCGCCATGACGCCGAAAGGCGGGTTGTTCCCGGTTCTCCTGGGTGTCATCCTTGCGACGGCGGCTTCCTTCCTGGTCGCTTCGCTGCTCCTGAAAACTTCGCGTAAAAATCAGGCGGACGATCTGGAAACGGCAACGGCCAAAGTTCAGGAAATGAAAGCCCAGTCCAAAGGGCAAGCGGCTGCCGCTGCGGCTCCAGCTGTAACCAACACGGCGGCACGTGTGGACAAAATCGTGTTCGCTTGCGACGCCGGAATGGGGTCAAGTGCCATGGGAGCTTCCGTGCTGCGGAAGAAGCTGAAAACGGCCGGCAGCGACGTGACCGTGGTCAACACGGCGATCAACGATATTCCCGCGGACGCAGATATCGTCATCACCCAGAAAACGTTGACCGACCGGGCGAGAGACAAAGCTCCACAAGCTGAGCACATCTCGATCGACAATTTTATGAACAGCCCCGAATACGACGCGCTCGTGAAACGGTTAGGGAAATAATCGGCAAAGCAGCAAGGAAGCGTGACGCTGACGTATAAATTACGTCGGCGTTTCGCCCGTTTGTACGGTATGGATGGTGGAGAGGAGTCCGCGCGGATGAAAGTGTCGAACAGGCAGCGGCGCATATTAGAAGTGCTGCTCAGCCGGCAGGAGGAAGTGACCGCGGGCCGGCTCGCCGCGGAAGCCGGCGTAAGCGCCCGAACCGTTCACCGCGAGCTGCATGAGCTGGAGCCCGTCCTTGAGCAGCATGGGTTGTTCCTGGTGAAGAAATCGGGGGTCGGCATTTCCCTGCAAGGCAGCCCTTCGCTGCTGGCCCGGTTTCAGGAGGAGCTGCGCCGCTCGGAGACGGAAGCTTACTCGCCGGACGAGCGCAAAGTTCTCCTCCTGTGCCGGCTGCTCGAACAAGAGGAGCCCGCCAAGCTGTTCACCTTAGCCCGCGAGGTGCAGGCGGCGATCCCGACGGTCAGCCGCGATTTGGACGAATTGCATCCCGAGCTGGAGAGACACGGATTGGAGCTCGTCCGAAGAAGAGGCTACGGGGTGGAGATCGCCGGTCCGGAAACGGCCAAGCGGCGGTTTATCGTCTGGATGGCGGAAGAGTATTTGGACCACTCCGACTGGTTCGGCGCTCCCGCCGACAACTCCCTGCAATCGCCGGTAACCCGCCGGCTGCTCGATTTGGTCGGCAAGGATACGTTCCTGCAGATTGAGCAGGCGTTGTGGCAGCAAGCCGAGGAATGGGGCGCCAAGGTGGGTGAATCTGAGTACACCAAGCTGCTCATCCGATTGTCGGTGGTGATTACGCGAATCAAGCGGAAGCATGGACTGGATACCGCCGCCTCCGACAAAGACGACAATATTGGCGCGCGACAGACCATCGGGTCGAACATCAAGCTTTCCCGTTTCGCCGAAACGCTTGGACTCGAGCTGCCCGCCAAAGAAGCGGATTTCCTCCAAGCTATGTTCGACGAAGCGAGAGAAAGTGCGGCCGACGCGTCGACCGTCATTTTAGAGAAATACGGACTTCAACTCGCCGACCGGACCGTGACGTTCATCCGCTGCGTTCAGAATCGTATGGAAATTGAGCTCAGCAGAGACCGTTCCCTGCTGGACGGCCTGATCCGGCATCTAGGTCCGGCGCTCGACCGCATCCGGAGAGGTGAAACGATTCGGAACCCTTTACTGCAGCAAATTCGTAAAGATTACAGCGAGTTGTTCGACACGGTGCGGCGGTGCGCCGGCCGAGTCTGGCCGGAACTGTCCTTACCGGACGAAGAGATCGGGTATTTGACGATGCACTTCGGAGCGGCGGAAGAACGTTGGAAGCTGAGCCCCGGTAACGTGAAAGCCATTCTGGTATGCACGAGCGGAATCGGTTCCTCGAAGCTTCTGGCCGTGCGGATTTCCAAAGAAATTCCGCAAATCGACCTGATCGGCAATTACTCTTGGTACGAAGCTTCACGGGTACCGGACGACCAATACGATTTGATCATCAGCACGATCGATTTGCCCGTCGAGCCGGACCGCTACGTCAAGCTGAGCCCGCTGCTCACCCGAGAAGAGACGGAGAAGCTCCGCTCGCATATTCGGGAGATGACCGCCCATGCCGGGCCGGCGGCGGGGGAAGATCCCGCGAAAGACAACGGAGCCTGGAATCGGTTGAAGCGGATTTCCGCCTATGCCCCCATCGTGACGAGCCTGCTTGAAACTTTTCATGTATATGAGTTGAACAACGAGCCGCCCGAAAATGGGAACATGGAGCGAATGCTAAGTCGGATGCTGGACATGGTTCCTTCGAAATGGGATTCGGAGGACAAGGATTCGATCGTTAAGCAGTTAATCGAACGCGAACGCCAAGGCAGCCTGCTGATTCCGGATTCGGAGCTGGCCCTTTATCATACCCGCAGCGATTCGGTTCGCGAACCCGTGCTGGCGCTGTTCCGCCTCCGCTTTCCGCACCGGATGGTTTACGAGGCGGACGGCGCGTCGTTCGCCCGGCAAATTTTGCTCATGCTCGCCCCGAAGGAACTGAGTAAGCAGGCGCTGGAGGTGCTCAGCGAGATCAGCGGCATGCTGCTGTCGCCCGAGCTGATCCGGCTGCTGGAGGAACAGGACGAGGACCGCATACGGGTGTTCTTGTCGCATCATTTGGAAATTTATATAGAGAACAAATAGGAATGGAGAGATGCTATATGAGTATTTTGGCCAAAGAGAAAATCAGACTGGGTGTGCAGGTGAAGGACAAGTATGAAGCGATCCGGCTCGCGGGCCAGCTGCTCGTCGATGGCGGACATGTGCCTCCGGAATATGTGGATGCGATGATCGACCGGGAGAACACTTCTTCCACCTACCTCGGAGCCGGACTGGCGATGCCGCACGGCACGAACGAAGCCAAAGGGCTGATCCGCTCCACCGGCATGTCGATTCTCGTGTTGGCCGGCGACGGCGTGGATTTCGGCGGGGATGAACCGGCTCGTCTCGTGATCGGATTGGCGGCGCTCGGTGACGAGCACATGGAAGTGCTGGCGAGCGTGGCCGGACTCGTGTCGGAGGAAGCGGACATGCAGCGTATTCTGAACACGAAGTCGGAGGAAGAGCTGCTGCGGATGTTCGAAGAGGCGGTGGAGGCATGAAGAAAGCCGTCCATTTTGGCGGGGGGAACATTGGGCGAGGCTTCATCGGCCTGCTGCTGTCCCAAGCCGGATACCATGTTCAGTTCGTCGATGTGAACGAACAGTTGGTCGCGCTGCTGAACGAGCGGGGAGAATACCCGGTTCAGCTGGCGAGTGAAGAAGGCGAAACGACCATCGTGCGGGGCGTGTCCGCCATTAGCGGCAACGATAAGCAAGCCGTGGCGGATGCGGTTGCGGATGCCGATCTTGTGACGACAGCGGTGGGCGTGAACATTTTGAAATTCATTGCCGAAAATATCGCTGCGGGCATCCGGAAGCGGCTGTCATCGGGAGATGCGGCACCTCTTCACGTCATCGCCTGCGAGAACGCAATCGGAGGAAGCACGATTCTCAAGGGGCTTGTGCTCGAACATCTGCCGGCTGAGCTTCGGGAAGAAGCCGGGGAGAAGGTGGCGTTCCCCGACGCGGCGGTAGACCGGATTGTCCCGGTTCAGCAAAATGAAGACCCGCTCAAAGTGATCGTCGAACCGTTTTACGAGTGGGTGGTCGACCGTTCGGCCATGCTGCCGGGTTCGGAAGAGATTCCGGGCGTGCATTACGCCGATCAGCTGCAACCCTACATCGAGCGGAAGCTCTTTACCGTGAACACCGGGCATTGCACGGCGGCTTATCATGGATTTCTGAACGGGTTCGACACCATTCAGGAATCGATGAATGACAAGGCCGTGGTGACCGAAGTGAAGGGCGCGTTGGAAGAAACCGGTGCCGCGCTTTGTCGGCAATACGGATTTGATAAGCAGCAGCATCAAGCGTATATCTCGAAAATTTTGGATCGTTTCCGCAATCCTCACCTGACCGACGAAGTGGTGCGCGTAGGGCGGTCGCCGATTCGCAAAATTTCGCCCGACGACCGGCTGATCCGGCCCGCACGGATGGCTCATGAATTCGGCATGGACGTTCCGCATCTGACCAAATCGGTGGCGGCGGCGCTCTTGTTCGACTATTCGGAGGATCCGGAAGCGGTCGAGCTTCAGCAATCGCTGCAGCAGAGCGGTATCGGAGACACGGTGGCGAAGTATACCGGACTGGCGCAAGATCATCCGTTACACAAGCAAATTGTGGAGGCTTACGAGTCGCTCAAAGGTTTGAAGTGACGGGGAGAAAGGATGGGCTGCGATGAGAGAAATTTTTAAAGGAATCGGGGCTTCCCCCGGGCTTGCGATTGCATCGGCTTTCGTGTTGAAGCCCGAAGAAGAATATGTTCCCGCGGACAACCAGGTGATGGACCGGGAGGCGGAGGCGGAGCGTTTTCGCGTGGCCGTGTCGCGTGCCCAGGAAGATCTGGAGCGGATCCGCAAGTCGACTGAGGAAAAATTGGGTGCGGAAAAAGCCGAAATTTTCGAAGGGCATCTGCTCATCCTCGAAGATCCGGATTTAATAGATGCTGTTATCGAAAAGGTGCAGGAAAACGGTCAAAATGCTGAGTTTGCGCTGTATGAGACGGCTCAAACGTTCATCGAAATGTTGCAGCAAATGGACGATGAGCTGCTTCGCGAACGTGCGGTGGATATCAAGGACGTGAGCGGGCGGGTCATGCGACACCTGCGCGGCGTGGAGAGCTCGGATTTGTCGGCTATGCCGGATGAGTGTGTGCTGATTGCGGAGGATTTGACGCCTTCGGACACCGCTCAACTGGACCTCGGCAAAGTGCGCGGCTTCGTGACCGAGATCGGAAGCCGCACGTCGCATTCTGCCATCATGGCGCGGTCGCTCGACGTTCCGGCAATTGTCGGGGCTGGCGCTGGGCTGCGCGGGGTGGCGACCGGTACGCCGGTGGTCATGGACGCGGTCGAAGGCATCCTGCTCGTGGAACCGACGGACGAGGAGTTGGCCTTGTACGCGGAACGGAAGGCAGCTTACGATCAGCGCAAAGCAGAGCTCGCTTTGTGGGTTGGTCGTCCAAGCGCTTCGTCGGATGGGCATCGCGTCGAGCTTGCGGCCAATATCGGCAAGCTCGAGGATGTGCAGAAGGCTTTGGATAACGGTGCAGAAGGAATTGGTTTGTTCCGTACGGAATTCCTGTATATGGGGCGGAATGAACTTCCGACGGAGGAAGAGCAGTTCAACAGCTATAAGTATGTGTTGGAAAAAATGAACGGCAAACCCGTGGTGATTCGGACACTCGACATCGGCGGGGACAAGGAGCTGCCATATCTCGACTTGCCGCGTGAGGCGAACCCGTTCCTCGGCCAGCGAGCTTTGCGTCTTTGCCTGGATCGGCCGGATTTGTTCCGGACGCAGCTGCGGGCACTGTTGCGGGCCAGCCGTTACGGGAACTTGAAAATCATGTTCCCGATGATCGCCGTGCTGTCCGAGCTGCGGGAAGCCAAGCGCATTCTCGACGAAGAGAAGCAGAAGCTGATGGCGGAAGGCGTAGAAGTGTCGAACAGCATCGAAGTCGGCATGATGATCGAAGTACCGGCAGCCGCGGTGTCGGCGGATTTGTTCGCCAAGGAAGTGGACTTTTTCAGCATCGGTACGAACGATCTGATTCAATATACGATGGCCGCAGACCGCATGAACGAAACCGTATCTTACCTGTACCAGCCGACGAATCCTGCCATTTTGCGGCTCATCCGAATGGTCATCCAAGCCGGCCGCCGGGAAGGCAAATGGGTCGGCATGTGCGGCGAAATGGCCGGGGATCACACCGCCATCCCGATTTTGCTCGGCCTCGGTCTTCATGAATTCAGCATGAGCGCCGGCTCGATCCTTCCGGCCCGTGAACTCATCGGCCGTCTGTCCTACGACGAATGGACACGATTATCCGAACAAGTGATGGAGCTGCCGGATCAGGAGTCCATTCAGCAATTTGTAACGCAACATACGCAAGGAGGAGATACAAACGCATGATCACCCAAACCTTTAAAATCACCAACCCGACCGGCTTCCACGTCCGTCCGACCAAAACGTTCGTTCAAGCCGCCAGCCAGTATCCGTGCAAAATCACGGTCATCAACAAAGGCAAAAAGGTCAACGGCAAAAGCTCGCTGAGCATGCTCACACTTGGCATCGCCGCCCAGGACGAAGTCACGCTCGAGATCGACGGCGAACGCGAAGAAGAAGCGATGCAGGAGCTGGGCAAGCTGTTTACGGAAGTGCATGAATAAAAGAGACTGTTGACGCGGCTTGGGTGCCGCAAGCAGAGCCCGCATCTCCGGCATGGGAGGTGCGGGCTTTTAGGGCTTATTGCTATCTCTACCGAAGAGGCAAGGCGTACTATGAAAAAGTGAAAAACGCGATACTAGAGGAGCTTCAGAACATTTGTTGGCGCAAACAATAATGAATATTGCGCCAAAATTACAAAGCGGCCCACCGCAAATAAATATTGGATTAAAGCGGTTACAATAGAGGTGTTGACAATATTATGTAACAAGGTTAGTCTGTTCTTGGAAATGTTTGGCGCAAACATTTGGCAAGGAGAGATTTTTTTGGCTACCTTAAAAGATATTGCGGAGAAAGTCGGAGTATCGATTTCGACCGTCTCGCGAGTCATCAATAACGATACTTCGCGATCTGTCAGCGAAGAGACCAGAGATAAAATATGGGATGAGGCCAGAAAACTTGGCTATCAACCGAATGCTTGGGCTCAGAAGCTAGCCAAAGGATTAAAGAGCGAGCCGTCCCGAGCGGGCAAGGTCGGCTGCATTGTATCCGTTCCGCATGCCAAATTTTCGTATCCCTATTTTTCCGAAGTACTTAAAGGAATTGAACAAGGGCTCAATGAACGCCATGTTCATCTTTCGTTTGTCCATACCTTAGATGAGTTTCACGACCCGAAAATATTGCAAAACGTATTGGTCAAGGGTCAAGTGGACGGATTGATCGTACTCGGCGGCATTCCGCACGAAGTGTATCAATTGGTTAAAGCCAAAGTCCAAACATTGATCGGTATCGATGTGAACGATCACTCCGTCACCACCGTTCAAATCGACCGCTTTGAAGCGTCGAAAGCAGCCGTGAAGCATCTGATCACGAAGGGGCATACACGGATCGGATTCATCGGCGGGGTGGGATTGGCAAGGGACTTGAGCAAAGAGAAACGGTTCCGCGGCTATAAGTATGCCATGACCGAGGCGGGCTTGGACATCAACCCGGATTGGATTCTGGATGCCGATTGGCAAATCGAAACCAGCTATCAACTCATGACCGAACTCATTGCCGCCAATCGCGATCGCAACAATTTGCCAACGGCCATGTTTGTGGCAAGTGACGTCATGGCCATCGCCGCCATTCGGGCGGCATCCGAGCAAGGACTGCGAATTCCTCATGACCTAGCGATCTTCGGTTTTGATAACATTGATGTTTCGCAGTATACGGAACCATCCTTGTCAACCGTTCATATCCCGAAATTTGAAATCGGCCACACCGCTGCATCCATGCTCATCGACCGAATGGAAGGCAAGTATCCGAAGCCTATGAAGATTTTATTGCCTTTTGAGTTAATCCCAAGGCAGTCTTCCTAATAAATTCAACGACCAATCGTTTGAAAGCGCTTCGACAAGCGGCCGGGAAAGATCTGACCCGCTTTCTAGCACAGCAACAATAGCTGCCTCAATTTCTCTCCTGAGCAGCTAATAAATATAGGGAGGTTCATTCAAAATGGCGGGAAGAAAGTTCAAAAGCTTGAAGACCGCACTTCTGTTATCGCTTGCCCTGGTTTTCGTCTTCTCTATCGTGGCGTGCAGCTCGAAATCGGGTCAATCCTCCGGGGACGGACAGGTCACCCTGGTCATGTGGTCGCACAAGGACCCTGGCATCGATGAAGCGGATTCGCAATTGGTGGCCGATTTCCAGGCCGCTCATCCGGATATCAAGATCAAATTCGAATCCTACCCTTACGACGAATACGTACAAAAATTGAAAGCGTCGTTCAAAACGAGCGGAGGTCCGGATATTGCCGAGTTTTTCGGCACCTGGGTCGCGCAGTATGCCAAGAACGATTTATTGGAAGCCGTGCCAAACGGCAAAGACCTGATCGACAAATACTTTGAAGCGCCGATTGGCGGCTATGTGTACAACGGCAATGTGTACGGGCTTCCGCTCGAATATAACATTGAGAACAACGGAATGCTCGCCCACCCTCAAATGTTCAAGGATAAAGGGCTGAGCTACCCGCCGAAAACTTGGGATGAACTCGTATCCGCTGCGCAAAAGCTGACCGTGATGGATGGGAACAACTTGAAGGTCAGAGGCTTCGACTTCACCTCCTATGACAATGTGACGTACTTGTTCCTGGCTTTGATTTTGCAGCAAGGCGGAAATTATTGGGGCGGCGACGGCCATTTCAATTTCCAATCCCCTGAAGCCGAAAAAGCCATGAACGAATTGGTCAAATTGACCAAAGAGTATAAAGTCGCCGATTACAACCAAATGGGCGCGGAACTCGACGGCTCGGATTATTTCTACAAAGGCGAGTCCGCCATGACTTACCGGGGGCCGTGGACGATCCCCACGGGGAAAAACGTCTATAACGTCGACGATTTCGAATATGTGGCCGTTCCTTCGTTTACGAGCAATCCGCCTTCCTTCGCCGCGGAGTCCGGATGGGGCATTGTCGTCAATAAGCAAACGAAACATAAGGAAGCGGCTATGGAATTTTTGAAATTCGCTTCCCAACCGGACAACGTCATGAAATGGAACATTACGACCTTTACGGTACCTTCACTCAAGGCCGTAGCCGAGAACCCGAAATATTTGAAGCAGCTGCCGATGATGAAAGCTCCGCTCAGCCAATTGCAATACGGCAAATGGATCGGGCCGATCGGCGACCGGGATTTCATGTGGGATACGATCAACAACGAATTTCCGAAAATGGCTTCCGGAGAAGTATCGGTGAAAGACGGTTTGAAAAATCTCGAGGAAACGCTCAACAAGATGCTGGACGAACAAAAATAGCGCGATGTGTTTCCCCCTCCTTCGGGAGGGGGTTCCGTGGGTCCATGGAGGGGAGACCGATTGAGTCAACATACCAAAGAACTACGGTTCGTGATCTACTCGTTAACGCCGATTCTGCTGCTGTTTTTGGTGTTTTTGATCATTCCGATTTTTTGGGGCATCCAGCTTTCTTTTTTTCAATATGATCCGCTCGCCTCGAGTTCTCCGCTGATCTGGTTCGACAACTATGTCCGGATGTGGAAGGACCCAATTTTCGTCAAATCCTTCCTTAACACTTTCAAGTATGTGTTTATCGCCGTGCCCGCCAACATCGTCATCACTTTGGCTTTTGCGGGTATGATTTCCAGGGTTCGGAGCGCTAGGTGGAGAAACTTCTTCCGTACATGCTTCTTCCTGCCGGCGATTGCCCCGTTGTCCGCGTCCGCGCTGATCTGGTCGACCATGCTCCGCAGCGGCGGAGACGGGTTGTTCAACATGCTGCTTGACAAGATGGGCCAAGCCAAAGTCGGTTGGCTGACGGATGGAAACACGGCGATGATCTCCATCATCTTGATGACGCTGTGGGCGGACATCGCCTACAACATCATTATTTTCATGGCGGGTCTGGATGCCATACCGAAATTGTTTTACGAAGCCGCGGAAATCGACGGGGCGAACGCGTTTCAGAGATTCCGCCATATCACGCTGCCGCTGTTGCAAAGAACTACGCTGTTCGTCTTCACCATGACCGTCATTTCCTATTTTCAGATGTTCCCGCAATTCCAAATCATGACCAGGGGCGGGCCTAAAAATGAAACGCTCGTGATGGCACTCAACATTTACAACAATGCGTTCAGCTATTCCCGAATGGGATATGCGTCCGCGATGGCTACCGTTCTCTTGATCATCATCCTGGTCATTTCGCTCATCCAAATTCGTGTTGGCAGAACGCAATGGGAATATTGAGGAGGAGTTCCTCATGAACATTCGAACACGCTCATCTCAAATCTGGTACTTTTTGATGTTCGGCTTTTTGCTGCTCTCCTCTTTTATTATGCTTGTGCCCTACCTTTGGATGGTTCTATCGTCGCTGAAAGGCAATCTGGAGATTATCCGGTCTACGGATCTCCTGCCTCACAAGGTGACATTCGAGGGGTACAAGACGGTCTTTCAGGATGCTCCGTTCATGCATTGGCTATGGAACAGCATCGTGACTTCCACGGCCATCACCATCGTGACCGTTTTTACCAGCGCGCTGGCCGGCTATATTTTTGCCAAATTCCGATTCAGAGGAAAGCAAGTCTTATTCATCGTCATTCTTGCCACGATGATGATTCCGACGCAAATCTTGATGATCCCTTCTTATTTGATCATTTTCAAGCTCGGATTAATCAACAATTTGCTGGCCCTTATCATTCCGAGTTTGATCAGCGCGTTCGGAATCTTTCTGGCGCGGCAAGCCATTGACGAGCTGCCTTACGACTTGATGGAATCGGCCAGGATGGACGGAGCGGGAGAATTTTATACGTTCCTCCGGATCATCTTGCCGCTCGTCCGTCCCATGCTGTCCGCCTTGGCGATTTTCACGTTCATGGCCGCCTGGAACAATTACGTCTGGCCGCTGATCGTATTGAACGATACCGAAAAAATGACGCTGCCTCTTGCGCTCGTTTTCTTTAACGGGGCCCATGTGCGCAACTTCAACATCATCATGTCGGCGTCGGTGCTCGTCATGATTCCGGTGTTGGTCGTGTTCCTCATTTTCCAGAAGCAGTTTATCAAGGGTTTGTCCATGACGGGCTTTAAATAAAAACGACAAGGAAGAGGGGAGAAACCGATGACCAAGATTACGATTATTGGAGCGGGAAGTGCTTTTACGCAAGAGATCGTCGTAGATATCGCCAATCTGCCGGGCCTGGAAGAAGCAACGATCGGACTGGTGGATATCGACGAAAGACGCCTCTCCATCGCCAAACAAATCGTAGAGAAAATCATTCAGGTTACGAACAGAAAATGGAAGGTCATAGCCTCCACGGAACGGAAGGAGATTTTGCCAGGTTCCGATTTCGTGATCAATCAAATCGAAGTGGCCGGGTTGAAGACGGTCAAATACGAATATGAAATTCCGTTAAAATACGGCGTGAAGCAATGTATCGGGGATACGATGGGACCAGGCGGATTGTTCAAGACTTTAAGAACGCTGCCGTCATGGCTCGCCATTGTGCGGGATATTGAAGCCTATTGCCCGGACTGTATGATCCTCAATTATACGAATCCGATGTCCGCCGTTACCTTGGCGACGGTTCGGTCGACATCTATTCCGGTTGTCGGGCTGTGCCACTCCATTCAGAACACATCGAGGCAGCTTGCGAAATATTTGGCCGTTCCCTATGAGGAACTGTCCTGGGAAGCCGGGGGCATCAATCATATGTCCTGGTTCACGAAACTGGAACACCAAGGCCAAAATATGTATCCCGTTCTGAAAGAACGGATGAAGGATCCTCAGCTGCTGATGAAAGATCCGGTTCGGCTGGATGCCATGCAGTACCTGGGAGCCTTCGTTTCGGAATCCAGCGGTCATTTCTCCGAATATATTCCCTATTACCGTAAGCGGGATGACTTGATAGAGCGACATTGCGGCAAGGACTATAACGGCGGAACAGGGTTTTACGCGAACAATTGGCCCAGATGGCGGCAGGAAAATGACGAAGAAATTATGAGGAAGGTTACCGGCGAACAAGAAATCAGCCTGGAATCGAGCCATGAATACGCGGCTGTCATCATTGACGCGGTGGTGAATCAAACACCGAAAATCATTTACGGGAACGTCGCCAACACGGGGCTGATCGATAATTTGCCGAACAACGGCGTCGTGGAGGTCGCCTGCTTGGTTGATCGCAACGGCGTTAAACCGACACACTTTGGCCGATTGCCGGAACATCTCGCCGCGCTGTGCAAGTCCAATATGTCCTTCTTCGACATGACGGTGCAAGCCGTACTGGAACGGGATATGGAAAAAGCGATGCATGCGCTGATGATCGACCCGCTGACCGCAGCGGTTTGTTCACTCGCAGAGATCAAGGCGATGTTCGAAGAGCTTTACACAGCGGAAAAAGAGTATATCACCTGCTTTGGGTGAGGGAAGAAATTCAGCCTGGCTCCGGTCTAAGCCTTCACCTTGACCGGAGCTTTTTCAAGACATTTGCTGACTGTACAGGTCTGCAACTACATTTTGCCAATTTACAGCGACAATCTGGTCTTAGATTTTCACCTAACGATATTTTGACAAATTGGAGAGCTGTTTTCCGGTGGAAGACCTTTGTGGGAGCGCTGCAATTTGACAAAATAGCGTTGCAAACATCGCAAAACGAAAAGGCATGTCTGCAATTTTGCGAAATGCATTTACACGTATTTCAGCGTTTCTGTAGCTGTCTTTTTGTGAAAACGAAACACTTTCCCAACAAAACTGCCCGCATCTCCTAATGGAGGTGGCTTACGAATACAGTTGTGCGGTCTGCGGATTCAACGCGCTATGTTCCCTTCATCATAAACTGTTTGACCGCGGCGTGTTCACCATATCGCCGGGCTAAGAGCTGCTGGTTTCCGAAAATGCCTATGGAACGAGGTATGTAAAGCAAAAGGAGCCTTCATCGGCTCCTCTTTATTGGGGTCTAAGTATTTACTCAGATTTTATTGCTAGGAAGCTAAAATACTTAGATTACTTTTCCTGTCTGTTTTTTGTATAGTTCCTTATATGCTCGAATCACTTCGCGAATACGCTGTACATCTATATCCTGAGTTTCGGAAATGCTTAAAACAATTTTTTCCTCCAATGTGGAAAGCTTTGACTCATTATTTTTATTATCTTCCAAGTCAAAATTAGAAGCCTCATCAATAGCTTGTTCGTTCTCCATCTTCTCATGGAACTTCTCTAGGACATCATATTGTTGTTCAGTAAGCCCTGTGTGCGAGATGTCATCGGTGACTTTAATCCTTATATTTCTGCCGGCTCTAGGTCGTTTTTGCTCACTCATCTTGAATCAACTCCTTTTCCCTGTAGTAATAACGCATATCCGCTTCGCTTATGTTAGTGATGACTGTAATAACTTGAAACTGGCCACTCTCATACAATCTTCCAATTATCTTAAGTACCCGGCCTTCGGTTGTTTCACAGAATACATCGAAGCAATCTCCATCCAACTTAACACCGGGAGGCAACTCTGGGTCTCCGTGTGTGTTCTTTCTAACCACCCAGGTTGGATCGTCTAAGGCGTCTTCAATATCGGCTTGATAAACTCCTCGTTGTTGAATTAATCTTGCCATCTTGTCGCGTTTAATAAAAAACTCCCTATACCTGTCTTCAAAGTAACTGTTCCAGTTGCTGCGGTCAATCACAACAAAGTTCCTCCCGCACACTTAGTTTACCAACTTACACCATTATCTCATACTCAACTATTATATACTTCAAGTGATAATTTGGACGCAATTAACAATCATCTTGGTTTAATAATGATTTATAAAAAGACAACAACCAAAAATAGGATTGACAAAAACTAATATCGTTAGCTAATATAAAACTAACGATATTAGTTTAAAGAGGAGCGAGTGAAAATGAACTTCATTTTGTTTGTGGCACTTTTCATGGGGTTATGCGGTTGGTTGGATGCTCGGATAGGTAAAAGCGAATCGGTTCAATCCGGAAAGGAGGCGATGTAAATGTTCGCAGGACATTTTGGAGTGGCTGCAGCGGTTAAGGCAAAGAGGCAGGAGGTTCCGCTCTGGGCTTTGATGGGGGCGACTCAGTTGCTTGATATCGTGTTCGTGCCGATGCTGCTGAGCGGGGCAGAAACGATCGATTCGTCGGAAGGTGTAGGGTATGGCAAAGCAATCATTCACGCTGACTTTACGCATTCAATTGTCGGGGCGCTGGTGCTGGCTGTTCTTGCCGGTTTGCTGGCCTGGAAGGCATGGGGGAAGCGGAGCGGCGTAACCATCGGTGCGGTCGTGTTCAGCCACTGGCTGCTGGATTTGCTCGTGCATCGGCCGGATCTGCCGGTCTTGCCGGGTAATGTCGGTGACCTGCCGCTCATGGGATTCGGTTTGTGGAAGATTCCGGCGGCGAGCGCTGCGGTGGAGTTGCTGCTGGTGGTCGTAGGCATGGTCATGTACGGGTTATCCCTTCGGCTCAGGGGCGCACACCTGGCTAACAAGTCAAAGGTATGGACGGCCGGCATTGTGATGGGCATTTTGCTGGGGTTATCGCTGCTTACGGACGTGTTCGGGATATAATCGGAGAGAGGGAGAGGAACGGAAATGCGCACGATTCAAAAAGGACAGGTTTATCAGCTGACGTTCATACCGCGGATGTTTCCGGTGAATTGTTATATCGTCGAGGAGGACGACGGCTTGACGCTGATCGATGCCGCGCTTCCTTACAGTGCACAAGGAATCTTACAAGCGGCGCGTAAAATCGGCAAGCCGATCACGCGAATCGTACTTACACATGCTCATGACGACCATGTAGGTGCATTGGATAAGTTGAAAGCCGCGCTTCCTGAAGCAAAGGTATATATCTCGCGCCGCGATTCCCGCCTGTTGGCGGGAGACAAGTCGCTAGATCCGGGAGAGCCGGATACGCCGATTCGCGGTGCGGTGCCGGCCAAGTTGAAAACGAAACAGGCAGATCAGTTACTTGAAGATGGTGACCGCGTCGGTTCGTTACTTGCCGTGACGGCGCCGGGTCATACCCCCGGATTGATGGCATTTTACGATACCCGCAGCGGGACACTCATCGCAGGAGACGCATTCCAAACACGCGGCGGAATCGCCGTGGCAGGGAAGGTGAAGCCATGGTTTCCGTTTCCTGCATTCGGAACCTGGGATAAGGCCACGGCTTTGGCGAGCGCGAAGAAGCTAAGGGATCTGAGCCCCACCTTACTGGCGGTCGGACATGGTAAAATGATCGAAAAACCCGCTCAAGCGATGGACCGGGCGATACAGGAAGCTGAACAAAGCTTAGCCGCAAATCGCTGATTCGAGAGGAGTTCACCCTATCATGCCAAGAGCTGGTTTAGATACACAGACTGTTCTCACAGCCGCAGCAGAAATCGCCGACACCAAGGGAGTGGAGGAACTGACCCTTGCCACTTTGGCGCAGAAGCTCGGGGTCCGCTCACCTTCCCTATATAATCATGTCCACGGCTTGCCTGGTTTGCGAAATAAACTGGTTATCTACGGAATGAACCAAATGAGAGAGGCCATGGCCAGAGCCGCCATCGGCAAGTCCAAAGATGAAGCCGTTCGCGCCATTGCTGAAGCGTACCTCGAATTTGTTCGCCGTCATCCCGGCGTGTATGAAGCGACCAACCGGTATCCGGATATGAACGATCCGGCCGTTCAGAAGGCTGCAGGCGAAGTGGTCGAAGTGGTTATCCAAGTACTGCAAGCCTACGGGCTCAAGGATGATACAGCGATTCATATCGTCCGCGGATTCCGCAGCATGCTGCACGGCTTCGCTTCGATCGAGCAGCAGGGCGGCTTCGGCATCCCTCTGGATCTCAATGAAAGCTTCCGGATGCTGGTGGACACTCTTCTGGCCGGAATCCATGCGCTTCACGAGGTAAAATAAACTTAACCTCCCTTTTGTTATATATTTTCGATCAAATAGTGATCATTTGATCAATATGTGATACATTAATAATCATGAAGGGAGGTCATGTTTTGAATAAGGGAAGGGAAAAGCATATTATTGAAATGCTGCATGAGCAATCCTCCTTATCTGTTGAACAGCTTGCCGAACATTTTCGGATTGCAGAAGTGACGGTGCGAAGAGACTTGGCGGAGATGGAACGGAAGGGTTTAATTATACGCAAGCGGGGTTGGATTTCGCTGCCCGGACTTGCCATTGAACCATTGTTTAATCAGCGGATGAAGCAGAACGCCGAACTCAAACGTAAAATCGCCGCCTATGCCGCCGATCAGGTCTGCGAGGGCGAGGTTATCGCTTTAGACGTGGGAACCACGATAGCCGAACTGGCGAAAGAGCTCCTGCGGAAGAAGAATGTCACGGTATTTACTTGCTCCTTTCAAGCAGCGAGTATTCTGTCGCAAAGCAACTTAAACGTCTACTTAGTCGGTGGCAATTTGCGAAAAACGGAAATGTCTTTGGTGGGATCCATCACGCGGGATACGATTTCCAAGTTTCACTTCGACCGGTTCTTTATGGGTGTCGCCGGGATATCGAAAGATCACGGGCCGACGGATTTTAGCTTGGATGAAGCGGAAGTCAAGAGGGCATTCGTGGAACGATCCAGGCATGTCACGGCCTTGGCGGATCAAACGAAGATAGGTGATACCTCGCTTGTGAAGATATGTGAATTCCATGAGATCGATGAGATCGTCACCAATGAAGAAACTGATAAGACACTCATTGAGCAGATTCCCTTCCATGGCAAATGGGTGTTGGTATAGGAGAGAAGAGACAGCGCGGCTGTCTCTTTTTTTTAGTGTAAAATGATCACTTAATGATCGTTTGTAGATAAATTTGAGATCGTTAATGATTTTTTATTGACCAGATATAAATTGCTGTGATATATTCAGACCACAAATCGCATATATATTTCAGGGATTGAACGAAAGGGTTCATCCAGGGGAGGAACCAAGATGTCCCGCTACGCACTAGGGATCGATATCGGCACGACTTCCGTGAAAGCGCTTCTTATCAGTCAAGAAGGCCAAATTGTTTATGAGGCGAATGCACCCCATGATCTCCACTCGGAGAAAATCGGCTGGGCTGAAGAGAATGCAGAACAGTGGTGGGCCAATACGGTTCTCGTCGTCCGCAAAATCCTCTCAGAGGTGCCTGAGGCCGCTTCGCGTATTGCGTCAATCGGTGTGAGCGGAATGGTACCGGCCATAGTGATGCTGGATCGGCAAGGGTTGCCGCTGCGCCGTTCCATCCAACAAAACGATGCCAGAGCGACGGACGAAATAGAGTTCTTGAAATCGAGACTGGATCAGCAGCAACTATACGAACTCACCGGCGGCTTCACCAATCAGCAGCACGTTCTGCCCCGGTTGTTATGGGTGAAGGCCAACGAACCGGAAATTTGGCGCAAAACCGAGACGGTTCTTGGATCCTACGACTACATCACCTATCTGTTAACGGATCAATTGTCCATTGAGGTCAACTGGGCAGTCGAGAGTGGATTATACGACATCCGCCAAGGAGTCTGGCTCAGCGACCAATTGACCGGATTTGGAATTCAGCCTTCGATTTTTCCTCAAGTTCATGCTTCTTCCGAAATTGTCGGTCAGATATCCCTGTCCGCTTCACAGATTACCGGTCTTCCCCCAGGCATACCCGTCATTGCGGGAAGTGCGGATCATGTCGCATCCACCCTCGCGGCAGGCATCGTAGAGGAAGGGGACCTTCTGATCAAATTCGGAGGAGCCGGAGATATCCTCTACTGCACCAACCAAATCGTCACCACACCGGAATTATTTTTTGACTATCATGTCGTGCCTGACCGATACCTGCTCAATGGCTGCATGGCGGCCAGCGGATCTCTGGTCAAATGGTTTATCAAAGATATTTTGCGCGAGTATTCGGATGAAATCTTCCAGGAGCTGGATGCGGCGGCGATGCAAGTGAAGCCGGGATCCGACGGATTAATCATTCTACCGTACTTTCTGGGCGAGAAGACGCCGATCTTCGATCCCCAAGCCAGAGGAGTCATGTTCGGACTTACGTTGACGCACGGCCGCGGACACATCTTCCGGGCCATTCTAGAAGCCGTAATCTACGGTTTCCGTCACCATATCGAAGTACTGGATTCACTCGGCTATCGTCCGAAGAAGATTTACGCCACCAATGGCGGGGCCAAGAGCAAGTTTTGGTGTCAGATTGCGGCAGACGTCCTGAAAACCGACATTCGTTCCTTCCCCTCCCATCCGGGCTCCGCATTGGGGGTCGCTTTTGTCGCCGGTAAAACCGCCGGTCTGTTCACCGATTGGAACGAAATCCACCAATTCTTGAACGATTACCGAGATTTCACTCCAATTCCGTCCCATTCGGACGTTTACGATAAAAGTTATCAAATTTATCGGGACTTGTATCCGCAATTGCAGCCATCTTTTGCAGCCGTTCAACAACTCTACTAAGGGGGACAACAAGAATGTCATGGCCTTTGCAGCAGAAAATCGCCTTGGTAACGGGCGGCGGAGCCGGGATCGGACAGAGCATCGCCCGCAAACTCGCCTCTATGGGGGCAACGGTAGTCGTCACGGATATGCGCTTAGAAGCGGCGGATCAAACGAAAGCGCAGTTGACTGCCCAGTCGCCGGCACACGGAGCCAAGAAACTCAATGTGACGGATCGGGAAGAAGTCGTTCGCGTTTTTCAAGAAGTGGTGGACGAATACGGCGCAATCGATATTTTGATCAACAACGCCGGCGTATCTACGATGAACACGATTGAGAACCTCACGGAGAAAGAATGGGATTTCAATTTTGATGTGAACATCAAAGGAGTGTTTAACTGCACGCAGGCGGTCATTCCTCATATGAGGAAGCAAGGGGGCGGAAAAATCGTCAATACCGCGTCGATGGCAGCCAAGAGAGCGGCTCCTCTGCTTGCGCACTATACGGCGTCCAAATTTGCCGTGCTCGGCTTTACGCAAAGCGCTGCAATCGAGCTTGCGCCTCTAAACATCACCGTCAACTGCGTGTGCCCGGGTTTTGTCAAGACCAGCATGCAGGATAGGGAGCTGGAATGGGAAGCCGGATTGCGCAATATGACGCCCGAGCAAGTGAAAGCGGAATATATTACGAAAACGCCGCTCGCCCGGCTCTGCACGCCCGATGACGTCGCGAAGGCAGTCGGCTTTCTCGCATCGCCGGAGGCGGACTTCATCACGGGCGAGGCGTTGGACATTACCGGCGGAGCGCACATGATGTGACGAAAGTGCGGGCTGGCAAGGGAATCTTCGACGTTGACGCCGTTGTGTTCGACAAAGATGGGCTGCTGTTCGACTCTCAGTATTTTTGGAAAGCGCTCGCACAGATTCGCGTGGATACACTGCGCGAGATTGACGGGTTTCCCATCGATAAGTGGTGCAGCTTGTTCGGAGTCGAGCGTGAGAACGGCGAGATCCTCAGCATTCATCCAAGCGGAATATTTGCCATCGCCTCTCCGCAGGAGGAAGCCGTTGTGACCGCATCGCTGCTTCATGAGGCGACAGGCGACGAGTGGGGGCGCTGCAGAAGGCGGGCAGTCGAGGCATTCGAGGAGTCGGACAAGAGGTTCGACGTGCGCCGGGCGCTACTTCCGAAACCCGGGTTTCCGAGAATATTCCGCGAACTGAGAGACGTCGGCATTCCTTACGGAGTTGCCACATCGGATGACGCCGAGAGAACACGCGTCTCCGTGGATCAGTTCGACGAAGCGGATTCACTGCGTTTCATCGTCACGCCGGTGGAGGTGAAGCGAGGCAAGCCGAATCCGGATATGCTCCTTCTCATCTCGGAGATGCTGGGCATCCCCTGCAACAGGATGATGATGATCGGCGATTCTTATGTCGATGTCCAAATGGCCCAGTCGGCGGGATGCATCGGTATAGGGATTCCGGACGACGCCGCAATGAAAGACAAGATGATGGAGTATGACTGCACCATTCTTGAATCTCTGGAGGAACTTGAAGTCATGCGCGGGAGGTGACAGCCAATGAATGCAAGCTTATCCGATAAGCTGCTGAACCGATTGACCTATGTCTTTCTCATCGGGGTTTCTCTCATTTTTCTATTGCCGATTTTGTGGATTCTCCGAACCTCTTTCACCACCAAGGCCGTGGCTTATCAAATCCCGCCCAAGTGGTTCGTGACGCCGACGCTGGATAACTATCGCGCGATATTCTCCAATAATCCGTTCGGAAAGTATTTTCTGAACAGCATGGTGATCTCTCTTGTATCGACACTGATCGCTGTATTTCTGGGAGCGATGGCGGCGTACTGGATTGCCCGCAGCTCGAAGGGAGGCAACTTCCTCCGGATCGCCGTTCTGGTTACGCAGATGCTTCCTCCAATCGTCATGGTCATTCCCATTTTCCTGATGGTCAAGAGCCTGGGGATGCTCGATAAGTGGGAGACGCTGATCATCACCTACCTATCGTTCAATTTACCGTATATGATCTGGCTCTTGATCGGCTTCTTCGAAACGATTCCCAAGGATTTGGACGAGGCATGCGAAATGGATGGGTGCACGAAAATGCGGGCCTTTACCAAAGTTGTGCTTCCACTCGCCGCTCCGGGCATTATGGCGGCCGGCATTCTGAGTTTTCTTCTCGCATGGAATGAATTCTTGTTTGCACTGGTTTTGACGGGTACGGGATCCAGGACGCTTCCGGTGGCGATCGCCAACATGGAAACGCAGCAAGGCGTCATGATCGCCGAGCTGTGCGCCTCGACGGTGATTATCATCCTTCCGGTCGTGATTCTGTCTCTATTCATACAAAAGTACCTGGTAAACGGTATGACGACGGGTTCAATCAAATAGGGGGAATTGTCGGATGAAAAAGCATTGGCTGATTGGCATCGTAACAGTATTGATTTTATCGCTGGTCACGGCTTGCGGTTCCAGCAAGGGAGACGGCGGGGACAAGTCCGCTGCCGCCGGCCCGGCAGGCGGCACCAAGAAAGAGCTGAACATTCTGATGGAGACCGTTCCGGATACGGAAATGGTACAGAAAGTGACCGAGAAGTTCACCCAGGAGACGGGCATCAAAGTGAACATCGAAGCGGTCAACTATTCTTCGATGCACGAGAAGCTTGTGCCGCAGCTCCTCGGAGCTACCAGCAACTACGATCTCATTGTCGTAGACAACTACTGGGTGGGCGAATTCACGGACGCAGGTTGGCTTGAACTGCTGGATTCGTTCATTCAGAGGGATAAGTTCGACACCAGCGTGTACCTGAAATCGATGTTCGACATGGTCGGCCAGGTGAAAGGAACCACCTACATGCTTCCTTTCTACAACTATGCGATGGCTCTGGTGTATCGCAAGGATGTGTTCGATGATCCCGATCTGAAGAGCAAGTACCAGGCGGAGACGGGTAGAGAGCTGAAAATTCCCGACACCCTGGAGGAGTATGTCAACATCAGCAAATTCATCACGAAGCAGAAGGGCGGATCCATGTACGGCTCCGTGATGATGGGCTTGCGCCCGGACCCGATCAGCGTCGAATGGCTGAACTACTTGTACAGCTCTGGCGGCGACTTCTATAACACCGACGGTTCGCTGAGAATCAATGACGACAAGGCGGTTAAAGCGCTCGAGTTGTATGTCGACAACATGAAGAACGCCGCTCCTAAGGGGGCCGCAGGTTTCGGATTCGATGAGGCGTTTAACGTATTTGCCCAAGGCAATGCCGCATCCTTCATCACCTATAACTGGATGCTGCCGAAGCTGCAAAATGCAAGCGAATCCAAAGTCGCCGGCAAAGTCGATATCGCCAACGTACCGGGTGGATCCTCGCTGAACGGAGGCTGGGGCTGGGCGATTCCGAAGAACGCCGAGGACAAAGAAGCTTCCTGGCAGTATCTCAAATGGATCGAATCTTTCAACAGCGCCAAGGAGCGCGCTTTGTTAGGCGGATCTCCGACGCGCAGAGATGTCCTGGCGGACAGCGATGTGGTGGGCGTATTCCCGCACTACGTCAAGGTTCAATACATTTTGGAGTCTTCGAAAATGATTCCGATCATCCCGCAAGCGCCGCAATTGATTGAGATTCTGGGTCGTGAGCTGTCGGAAGCCGTGTCCGGCGGGAAATCTCCGAAGGCCGCTTTGGATACGGTGGCCAAAGAAGTCGCAGCGTTGAAGTAATCGGCATTCATTCATTCTGTTCAGAGAGGGGGTGGTCGGCCGATGTTCACGGAGAAAAGAAAGTCATTCCTTATCTTCTTCATTCCATCGATGATCGTCCTGGCGGCAACAGTTCTGTATCCGCTCATCTATGCCCTTATCATGAGCTTCACGGATTCGTCCCTGAAACGCAAAGGGCTTGGCAACTTTATCGGACTGGATAACTATACGCGGATCTTTCACGATACACATTTCCTAGGATCCGTATGGACGACTGTTGTCTTTACTGTGCTGGTCGTCACGCTTGAGTTTGCGTTCGGTTTTATTGTCGCTCTGATGCTTAACCGGATCCGGTTCGGGAAAAAAATATTTTTTACGATTATCATCGTCCCGATGCTCATCACACCGGTTGCCGTCGGCCTCATCTGGAGACTGCTTCTTCACCCCGATCTGGGCATTGTCAATTACATGCTGAGTCTGATCGGGATTGAAGGAAACGCCTGGCTGGGTGACGCCAAGCTGGCCATGTTCAGTGTGGTCATGATTGATATATGGCATCAGGTTCCCTTCATGATTTTGCTGCTGCTCGCCGGTCTGGTGTCCATGCCCAGCGAACCGTACGAGGCGGCTAAAATCGACGGAGCCGGCCGGCTTCAGACATTTTGGATGGTAACGGTTCCGCTCATGAAAGAGACGATTATTGTCGCCATCCTGTTCCGGGCCATCACCGCCATTAAAACTTACGATCTCATCTTTGTTCTCACCAAAGGCGGCCCCGGCACAACGACCGAAGTGATCAGCTACCACATTTATAAGCAGGCCTATACCTTCCTGGATACGGGGTATGCCTCCGCGATGTCGTATTTGCTGCTGCTCGTCATTTTCGTGCTAAGTATCGTGTTTATGAAAGTGAGCAGAAGTCAACCGCAAGCCTAATCAGACTATACACAAATGGAGTGAGAGAGAATGACCTGGTTAAAAGACGTCATCGGTACGGAGAAAGCCATCATTGCCATGTGTCATTTGTTGCCCCTTCCCGGAGATCCTTCGTATGACCACGCCAAAGGCATGGATTATGTGATCGAGATGGCCCGAAAGGATTTTCTCGCCCTTCAAGAAGGCGGCGTCGACGCGGTCATGTTCTCCAATGAATTCAGCCTGCCGTATTTGACGGATGTCAAAACAGAGACGGTCGCGGCCATGGCCCGGATTATTGGCGAGCTGATGCCCCTGATCAAGATTCCGTTCGGTGTGAACGTACTGTGGGACGCGAAGAAATCGCTCGATCTTGCCGCTGCGACAGGCGCCAAATTCGTACGTGAAATCTTCACCGGAGTATACGCAAGCGATTTCGGCCTCTGGAACACGAATGTCGGCGAAACGATCCGGCACCAGCACCGCATTGGAGCAAGCAATGTGAAGCTGCTGTTCAACATCGTGCCTGAGGCGGCGAAGTATGTAGCGGACCGCGAAATTGAGAGCGTCGTGAAGTCCACGGTATTCAACAACCGGCCGGATGCGCTGTGTGTGTCCGGATTGACGGCGGGCGCAGAAACGAACGACGAAATTCTGCACCGTGTGAAGAAGATGGCCGGGAACACGGTGGTGCTGGCGAACACGGGGATTCGGCTCGAAAATGTCGAACGCCAGCTGTCCATTGCCGACGGAGCCGTCGTGGGTACGACCTTCAAATACGACGGAGTGTTCGAAAATCATGTGGATGTGCAGCGAGTGAAGGCCTTGATGGCTAAAGTAAAGGCATTCCGTGGGGATAAAATCAGCGTGTAAGATAAGGCAAAAAACCGTTCTGAGGAGAATCCTCGGGGCGGTTTTTTTATCGGGTTGTTCTATTGTGCCATACGAAACTTCTTCACATCCGAAGCCCGATTCTCCACGTTGAGCTTCGAGTAGATGCTGGATATGTAGTTTCGCACAGAGCCTTCTGAGAGGAACAGCTTGGCGGCGATTTCGCAATTTTTGAGCCCGTCTGCCAGGAATTGCAAAATTTCTAGCTCCCGCTCCGAAATGCGGGCGTGAAGAAAGAGAGCAAAATTTGCACTAGGATCTCGCTAAGATTATGCTCATAGAACTCTGACTGCGCTCCTTCTTTAATGCTTTTTTGTCAAAAAGGTTATGTTACAGATATCAGTTGATGATAAATCTACCTATTGTTTTTTCCTATTAATGAAATATGCGGCATAAGTTATCATTATAATCCGATACGGAACAATTGTCGGATTTTTTCACTGTGAGTACAGTGGTAGTTCTGGTCCTGGAACTGATGCCAGGCCGCGTATTGGGGCAGATACCTGGACGCAACTCCACGCATGTCGGCGTACCTGTTAACAAAGCGCTTCGCGATCGCCTTAACATGTTCAGTACGCAACAGTTTCAGTTCTGCACGTGAAAATGCAGGCATCTGTTGCATGGAAAGCATTGTTGGATTGGTGAGATCAGTACACCAAAATATCCTTTCCCTACGTAGTACGCTGTTCTGGACGAACTGTGCGCCAAGTCCAACATACACCTTACCGCTGCGACTTATGCAAAAGACGAGGGTTTCTTTTTGTCTGGGAACAGACGAACGCCCCGTCTTTTGCCCTTTTTTCGAGGTTTTTACGGATAACTCCGTATATTCAACGATACCCGATAAGGATGTGGTCATTTTATTGGAAATGTGAGACAAAATCTTTTTGCGCCATGCATGTGCCGTTGTCGGACTGATCCCGATCTCTTTCGCGCTTTGACGTATCGATTTTCCATCCAACATGCATTTGAGAAATGCAGGCCAATTCGCCACTTTTTTTGATTTATGAAACACAGTGCCGGTGTAGTCGTTAAATGAGGCCCCACATAGACGACACAGGTATCGCTGACGGTCGGAACCCGGCTTTATCTTCCCGTTGCATACGACTTCCGGACGGTGATTCGGGCCGCAATGGGGACATTGAAGCCTGTCTGGATTTTTCCACTCCCTTACCGATTGGACATCAAAACCTATCGATTTATTAAAATCATCGATAAATCTTTGCTTTTTCTCGGGTGGAGCTTTAGTCATGAGCAGGAATAGATGCTCTCCAGGCCATATTCCTGACGGCTCAGCCATGTGGATTCCTCTTTTCCAAGGCATTTAACTTTATGACTTCATCATAGCGAAGCTGATTAGAGTGATCAACATATATCTGATACATACAAAGGGGGTGAAAGTTGTGTGTATTGCCAAAAAGATGCCTAATTGCTTATATGGTGTTAGTGATGAACGAACAGGAAATAGGGGGTGAAACATGTTAGATCTGTCGATTGCCAACCAAACATTGCGAAGCGTGCCCGAACTGAAATATGTGAATGCAGATAATGTGGTGCGATATCGGGCAATTATGCGGTTTTTCTATCAGGAATATAAGCGGCTCCGATATTGGATGAAGCCCGAAGAAGTATATACGGGCGTCCTGGAATGGAATGTGCTGCCAACCTACACGCTCGATCAATGCGTATCGGATTTGGAGCAGCTTGAGGAATGGGGTAACCTCGCCTCGAGGCACGACGGCGGACGGGCGGCAACGTTGGAAGAGTATATGAAAAAGAATATGCAATACCTTTTGCGGCCCTATTCCATCGAGATTGAAAGATTGCTGGAGACTCTCGAGAAGGTGACTGGATACGGGGGGTCCTTGGAATCGACGCTGTTCGATTCGATTGCCGAAAAGCTGTTCGCCATTAGAAGCATGGGATGGGAATCGTCGCCGGAAGTCGCGCTGGAGCTGTGGGCGACGCTATACGACGCGTTCAAGCGGCTGCATGAGAACGCGGCCGATTACATCGCGAGCCTGCAAACTGCGAAAGCGGAAGAGATGATGGTGGCCGAATCGTTCCTCATATTTAAAGATCGCTTAACGAATTATTTGCAAAATTTTATCCAGGCGTTGCAGCGAAGTGCTTATAAAATTGAAGGCAACTTGGAGCGTATTCACGAGAGCGTCCGAGACATGTTTTTGGCACAGGTCGTGAATACGGAACTGGACAAGCCGAGGCTGGAAGAGACGCCGTCCCCGGATGCGCTGATGGCTGAGCTACATCAGGGTTGGTCCAACTTGCACCGGTGGTTTCTAGGAAACGGCGTTACACCTTCTGAACTTACTTTGCTCGAGCGGGCGACGAAGGACGCCATCGCTCGCATCGTACGCAGCGTGATCCGGATGCAGGAGCGTAAGCGATCCGGTGTGAGTCGAAAAAAAGAGTTGGAGCACCTCGGGCAATGGTTCGCTCGGACACAAAAACTGGGCGATGCCCACCGGCTTGCCGGACTAACGTTCGGATTGTTTCAGACGCGTCATCTGCAGGGTGAAGACTTGCGGCATTCCGACCGAGCGGAACAATCGATGTGGGACGAAGCACCGACCGTTCGCATGCTTCGTTCCCGGAGCCGCAAAAGAACCGGCAAGCAAGACACAGAACCTGTTCCGGAAAATGAGGAGCGGAAACGAAGAGAGAGACAATTTTTCCTCAAGCGGCAGGCGGAAGAATGGGAAGCGATTCGCGAATTGGCGGAACGGGGTCGGCTGCGGATTTCGGAGTTGGGA
Organism: Cohnella pontilimi; assembly: GCF_005049045.1. Taxonomy (GTDB): domain Bacteria; phylum Bacillota; class Bacilli; order Paenibacillales; family Paenibacillaceae; genus Cohnella; species Cohnella pontilimi. Next base: position 148,721 of record NZ_SUPK01000004.1, on the reverse strand, counting down.
ACTGTATCTGTGCAAACCCGGATTCGGCTTCTTCACTGGATCGGCAGATGCAATTCTGCGCCGAATCACGCTTTCGTAACACCGGAAGGAGTTCGGGTTGCGATGATGAATGCCAAAACGAAGGAGCGCACGGAGTTGATTTCGGAAGACGGTGAGCTCCACCTGCCGGATTATGAGTTCGTGTTTGCCTTGACGGAAGCGGCCAGACAAGCGGCGGTGACGACGGAAGGAGGCACTTGACGCATGAGGGGACGTGGAAACATGGCCATCCAACGCGCCAGGCGGACGTTACGCTCGGAAGTTAATTCGGCACAAGCGCAGGAACGCAAACAAGCCTGTGTTCACGCGTTGCTAAATCGGCCATGGATTTTGAAAGAAGAGGATCAAGATCTTTATTTCTCAATAAAAGATCATTACGAGGAGTTGCGGGAGTGGTTCATGGATCAAGCCGGGTTTCCGTTGATCGTGACCCGAAGCTTGGCGAAGCTGGAGCGGACGCCGGTAGTACCGCATGCCTGGATGGGCTTCGAGGAATTCCGGGAAGTTCGGGACTACGTATTTTTCACATATTGTCTGTGGTATTTGGAAGGCAAAACGGAGATGGACCAGTTCCTGCTGTCAGACATTGTGGAAGAAGTCAGAGAGCAGATGGCGATCGGCGGCCTCGAGTCGGACTGGAGACATTACCACCACCGTCTGTCGATGGCACGAGCACTGAAGAAGCTTACTTCACTCGGCGTACTCATCATGGTGGACGGAGACGAGAATGATTGGGCGCAAAATGAAAACAAAAATGCACTCTACGAATGTTCTCCGCACTCCCGCTACGTTTTGAGACGGTTTCCGCAAGATTTGACCACGTACAGCTCGATGGAAGATTTGGCGGACCCGATTCTGTACGCCGACACCCCGGACGGACAAAATATCCGAAAGCGACACCGGGTATTCCGCAGATTTTTACTGGAACCGGTTGTGCTAGACAGATATTGGGACGACGATTCTCTCCCTTATGTGTTAATGCAGCGGCGATACATCATGGATCACATGCAACGAATGCTCGGCATGGAAGGCCGCAGGTACCGGGAAGGATTGCTATTCTTCCATCCAGAATTGACCGGTGAAGCGGCGCTGTTCCCCACCTTGTCCGGAGTTTCGGACCTGGTACTGCTTATTGCGGGCGAATTGCGGCGGCAGATGAATCAGGAAGGCAGCCGGTTTTACATGGAGCCGGATGGCTCCGTCCGATTAGAACGTTCGGAGATGGAGGGGCTGTTGCTGAGACTGCAAGAACGCCATCGTGAATATTGGAGCAAGGAGTTCCGGGAATCGTCCTCCGCCCTGCTGGCTGAATTTTGTTTTGAACATATGGAACAATGGCGGCTTGGCGAGTGGGAGGATGCGAACCATTTTCTGGTCTCGCCGGTTGTTGCGCGTTGGAACGCTGAATACGCGAATACAGATTTTGATCTGGATTAACGAATCAAAGGAGGTCGACGGTGATGGCGGTGGAAATGAACGTGCAGGAAGGGCTTGATGCCAGGTGGCGGATGATGCGTTTTGGACTGCTTAATTTTTGGTATTACGACGAAGAAGTGTTTGAGCTCGAGGAAGGTCGGATCATATTGCGGGGAGCGAACGGTTCGGGCAAATCCGTTACAATGCAAAGTTTTCTCCCTCTCGTGCTCGACGGTGATAAGCGCTCGCATCGATTGGACCCTTTCGGGTCTCGGGATCGCAGAATCGAATATTATTTGCTCGGAGAAGCGGACAGCGGGAAATCGGACGTAACCGGTTATTTGTGGATGGAGTTCGCGAATCCGTCGAAAGGCTTGACTAAAACGATCGGCATCGGTTTGCGCGCGCGTCGCGGAGGTCAAGTCCAGTTCTGGGGCTTCCTGCTGGATGACGGCCGGCGGATCGGCGAAAATTTCTGGCTGTACGACCGGAACCATTGGTTCGAGCATCATACGCGTATTCCACTCAGCAGACAGGATCTGGAGAAGACAATAAACTCCGGCGGCCAGGTTGTTCAGGATCAAGCGTCTTATCGAGACATGGTGAACAAGCAGCTGTTCGGGTTCGCCGACGCGGAAGCGTTTCAAGATTTACTGCATCTCATGATTCAGCTCAGAAGCCCAAAGCTGTCCAAAGACTTCAAGCCGTCGGCGATCTATGACATCCTGCACGATTCCTTGCCGCCGCTGCAGGAGGAAGACTTGAGGCCTTTGTCCGAAGTGCTGGAGGACATGGATCAGATTGCCGACCGGCTGGACGAGCTTCGTCTCCATAGGAAGGAGATGGAGAAGCTTCAAGACGCCTACGATCGTTACAACAAACGGACGCTATACGATCAGTCGGTGCAGCTGTTGGAGCGAAATGCCGAGTATTCCGCGCATAGAAGCCGCATGGCGGTACTGGAAGCGAAGCGGTCGGAGGCTGAAGAAGCGAAGCAGGCGGCAATAGCAGACATCAGCCGTACGGAAGCGGCGTTTAGGCAAATGTCGGCAGAGATCGACGTGTTGGAGAATCACGAGGTGGTCGGAAAGCAGCGGGAACTGGAAGCAGCGGCTTCTTCCTTATCGGAAACGGAGAAGCACCTTGAACGGACACAAGAACGTTTGGGCAAACAGCGTATGAAACAGTCGGCGGTTGCCCGCGATTTGGACGAACTGGAGCAGAAGCGCAGCCGCTATGCGTCGGAGCAGCGGCAAACGCTTCAGGAACTGGAGTCGTTAGCGCAGGATCTCGAGTTCGCCGAGCATCCGGTTTACCATCGATACTGGGACAGGGGTCAACCGGAGGACGACCGCTGGCGGGAGCCTTGGAAACGTGACCTGCGTCAGCATCGCGAGCGGTTGGAGACTGCCTTGGGCAAAGCGCGCGAAGAGCGTGAAGCGGCGAGGATCGCGCAAGAACTGGAAACGGAGCTGGGCGAGGCGCGTAAGCAACGGGACGAACGGGAGCGGGGGCGAGCGGAGGCGGACAAATCGCTGGAATCCGGCAAGGAAGCATATCGCGAAGCGGTGTTGTTATGGCGTGGGACGCTTCAGGAAGTGCCGTTCGACGATGTACGCGTCCACGAGACTTTCCAGGCGGTGACGGCGTTCGGACCAGAGTCTCGCTCGCCTGAGCCGATTCGCGCACCCATGCTAAACGCGCTTGCCGTCCGGCGTGATTGGCTGGCGGGGGAACGGTTGCAACTCCGGCATGAGAAGAAGGAGCTGGAGCGCAGACAAGATCAGCTGCGGGAAGATAAGCGGACGTGGGAGGACAGCCGCGAGCCGGAACCGCCCCGCAGCGAGGCGCGCGCGCAGCGGCGTCGCGCGCAGCCGGTAGGAAGCGGATCGCCACTGTTCGCCGTGTGCGACTTCCAGGTAGGTGTGGACGAGGTGCAGAAGGCGAGGATCGAGGAAGCGTTGGAGCGTTCCGGTCTGCTCGACGCGTGGATTTCTCCGGACGGCCGACTGGGACCGCTAGAGGACGGACAAGAAGAACTGTGGATCACCGCTCAACCGCATGAAATAGGTTATACTCTGGCAGATGTGCTGGTACCTTCGCCTTCGGAAGGAAGCGGATTGCGGGCAGAAACGATTCACGCGGTGCTGCGCACGTTCTTATGGGTGGAAGAAGGAGACATCGGCGGCTACGAATCGTTTGGCGCGGTATTATCAGGGTCCGGCATGTTTCAGCTCGGTCCTTTGGCCGGGGCGACGGCAGCCAAATCTCGTGCCGAATACATCGGCAAGGAGACGCGCAAAAGGACGAGAATGCTCGAAGTCGCCCGACTGCAGAGCGAATTGGAGCTTCTAGGCAAGCAGTTAGAGGAGCTCGACTCCCGCATTGCTGCAATTCAGGAGCGGGAGCAGGTGCTGCAAGCCGAAGGGGACGCTTTCCCTGCATTTTCCGCATTGGAACAGGGCTTGCATGCACTACTTGAAGCGTCGTATCGTCTGGACGCCGCATTAACTCAAGAAAACCGCGCTTTGGAGCGGTTTAAAGATAAAACGACGCTATGGCGCGACCTGCAACGGCAAGTGAACGAACTGACCGCGGGCTGGACGCGTTTGAAGCGGCTGAGAGATCTAGAAGAAGCCGTATCCATTACGCGGGATTACGATAGCTTGATTGGCGGGCTGCATTCCGCGTGGAGCCGGAGCGTAGAGACGGCGAATCGAATCGGCGTGCTGACGGATGAAAAGGAGACGCTCACGGCGTCTATCGAAGACGATGAGATGCTGACGGTTGAGCTGGATGAACGGCGGCTGTCACTGCGCGCGCAGGTCGATACGCTTCGCAAGTTGATGGAGGAATTGGGGCTTGCCGACATCTCGCGGCGCATTGAAACGTTGAAAGCGGACAGGGAGCGGCTGGGCAACGAGCGCAAGGCGTTCGACGACAAGCTGGACAAGGCTAAAGACGCAGCCGCCAGAGCCGATGAGAGCGTCCGATTGTATCAAAAACAGGAGACGGGGCTCGCAGAGGCATTGCAGATTTCCGTTGCTAGCTGGCATCGGGAAATGCGGCGAAATCTGATAGCGGAATGGCGAGAAAGGTATTCGTCCGACGAAGGGCAATCGGAGCAGACCGAAACGACACGCATCGCTTCGGATATCAAGCACAAATACGACGCGGCGTTTCTCGGCAAAAACGCGGATACGGTGAACAATACGCTGCTCGGACTTTACAACGAGGTTCGTAGCCTGCTGACGGATTACGTTTTGGAAATTGATATCGAAGAAGAAACCGGTCGAATCGTCATCCGGTCGATGCGAGACCGCGCTCATCCTTTGTCTCCGCAGCTACTGGTCGAGGAATTGACGCGGGACGAACAGGAACAAAGCGTTCTGCTCAACGAAAAGGACCGGGAGCTATATGAAGAAATCATCCTGCGCAGCGTCGGCAAAGCGATCCGTCAACGGATCCATCGGGCGGAAAGCTGGGTTAAACGGATGAACCGGCTCATGGAGGAGCGGAATACGTCGAGCGGTCTGAGGTTGAAGCTCGACTGGGATCCAAAGGCGGCGCAGAATGAGCAGCAGATGGATACCGCAGCGCTGGTCGAATTGTTGAAACGGGATTCGCACCGGCTGCGCGAAGACGAGATCGACGCCATGATCCAGCATTTCCGTTACCAAATCGGCTATGCCAAACAAACGGCGCAGAGCGAGAAGGAGTCGTTGCGCAAGCATCTGTACGAAGTGCTTGACTATCGGAATTGGTTCGAATTCGAGCTGAAATATCGAAAAGGCGAGCAAACCGCATACCGACCGCTGTCAGACTCCCGATTCAACGTGCTAAGCGGCGGGGAAAAGGCGATGGCCATGTACATTCCACTGTTTGCCGCAACCTGGTCACGCTATTCCGACGCGCGGGCGGATGCGCCGCGGTTGATTTCGCTGGACGAAGCGTTCGCGGGTGTCGACGAGGAAAACATGCGAGATATGTTCCAATTGCTTACGGAGATGGGCTTCGACTACATGATGACTTCGCAGGTGCTGTGGGGCTGCTATGATACGGTGCCGCAGCTGGCTATCTATGAAATCTACCGGCCGAAGGATGTCGATTTCGTCACGTTGTTCCGTTACCGGTGGAATGGACGGGTGAAAGAGTACGTGCAGGATAAGGGTGACGCGACGTGAAACCTGAAGCGGATGTGATGCGACGCGCCCAAATATATTTCGATCGACCCGGGTTTCGACGCCCTCTGAAGGCGGTGTGGAAAAAATACGTTTCACTGGGGCGGATTGGCGGTCAGGCCGTTGTCGAACACGTGTCTGAAGCAGAGTGCGAAGCTTTAAATTCCTTCTTCGGGTGGGATTTCAGACCGGGCGATTCGGTGCCGATTCCGTTGCGCTTGTTCGATCAGGAGCTGCGGGAATCGGCGTTCGCGATCAGCATGCTTCAACTGCATAGCATGCTTGAAGGAACGCCTTTATTGACAAAGAGCGAGAGGATGCTGGGCTATGGCCGGCGGTGGCGCAGTCTCTTCGCCAAACTACGGGAGACGGAGAGCGGATCGTTCTGTCGGCTCGGGGAGGAGTGGCTGACGCTGATGGAGCAAGGCGCAGGGGCTGGCTACCGTACGCTTCGCGAGTGTTACAACGCGGATCCGGATAACGCTCTCATGTCGCTCCGCATTGTGATGCATGCGCTGAACCAATTGTTCGAGGAACAAGAAGGCGTTACAAATGCGCAGATCCGGATGCCGGTTTTGGCTGCCCGCGCCAGTGGAGATGCACACGCGCTGGATTTGGACAGACCAGCCGGCAGAATGCTGATAGCAGCGTTGAGATCCAAAGTGTCCGATATTCCGTTCGACGAGGAATCGAGTGACGGCATACCGGATCGCCATGACGGTTCCGCGACGCTGAAACTTCGTGAATTCTACCGTCAATTCGGCATTCTGGACGATGATCTGTCTTCTATTGTCCATTGGTTTATTCCGGAGTCTGACAAACCTATTGTACCGACGGTCTGGACGCTTCGGCAAGTGGACGCGGAAGAGCGGTTTCCCCGATGCTCGCGAATCTATGTGGTTGAGAATCCAGCCGTCTTCTCTGCAGTATTAGATTCAATCAGGCAGCCAGTCGATCATTCCGATCATGCGCCGCCGGCGTTGATCTGCACGAGCGGCCCCGCCAGTTCGGCGGCAATTCGCTGGATCCAGAGATGCTTGGAAGCCTCCGGGCCTAAATGCCAACTATATTATTCCGGTGATTTTGATGTAAAAGGGTTGCTGATGGGACAATCCCTGTACAGGATGTTTCCGGAACAATTTGCCGCATGGAGGTTCGATGTTGAAACATATCAGGCTGCTTCTCTATTTCGTTATCCCGGACCTTCGTTCGATGAAAATGAGATGGAAAAACTCAATAAGATGAAGGTGCCTTGGGACGAACGATTATGTGAAATTATGCGTCAGACCGGTAGAAAGGCGCACCAGGAATCATTTGTGGAAAAGCTGATTGAAGATTATATGCTGTACGTTATGTCCGATTCGTTAATTTAATAATTCGAATCTGTGCTTTGATCTGGAGAAATAAAGCATATTAATTTTTATCATAGTCTCTATGGCCGTCTAGGTTAGCAACCTAGATAGGCCATTTTTGTTTTGAATATGGTAATCTAGTTATATGAAATGTCTTTGCAAACTTTGAGAGACACATATCGGCATAGCCTTTACTATCGCCGTAGTGAATGCACTACGGCTTCATGTCGGCAACAGAACTGAACTTGGAGGAAAAATAGCATGAACCCGGTAGAGATTGAAGCAGCCGTTTCCGAATTAGCGACCCAACCTTTTGATAAGGATGAGTTTCCGTTTGCCTTCCTGCGGGCGTTCGGAAACAAGGAAACGACAATCAAGCGCCTGCGCTCAGGCGAATCGAATAAGTCGGACCTGGGCGGTGTCCTACAAACGAACAACATTCATATCGCGGTTGCTCAACATGGCGAAGTTTATAAGACACTAGCTGCACTGAAAGAGAGCCGAGCCACAATCAGAGCGAGAGCACGATATATTCTTGCTACAGATGGCGTGGATTTTCAGGCGGAGGAGCTTGATTCTGATGAACCACCGCTCGTTTGTGCCTATCAGGATTTCCCGAATCACTTTGGCTTTTTCTTGTCACTTGCCGGGATCACGACCGTTAAGCAGGTACGCGACAGCTCTTTCGATATTCGTGCGACAGGTCGGTTGAACCGGCTCTATGTCGAGCTGCTGAAAGACAATCCGCAGTGGGGAACAACCGAACGGCGTCATGAGATGAACCACTTTATGGCTCGACTGATATTTTGCTTTTTTGCCGAAGATACCGGTATCTTTAGCGGGATACGTCTGTTTACCGACACGATCGAGCAGATGAGTGCAACTGATGCTTCAAATACGCATGAAGTGATTAGTGAAATCTTCCGCGCCATGAACACGAATAATCTTGACCGCGAAAAAGTGAAATTACCACGCTGGGCCGACACGTTCCCTTATGTGAACGGGGGACTTTTTTCTGACAGTGTAGATGTCCCCAAGTTTAGCAAAATTGCGCGCTCCTACCTTCTGCACATCGGTAATCTTGACTGGACCAAGATAAACCCTGACATCTTCGGCTCGATGATCCAAGCGGTTGCGGACGATGAGGAACGTGGTGCGCTCGGCATGCATTACACGAGTGTGCCAAACATCCTGAAGGTACTCGATCCTCTGTACTTGGATGACTTGCGAACCCAGCTTGAAGCAGCGGGCGACAATCCTCGAATGTTGCTCAACTTGCGGAAACGTTTATCCAGGATTAGGGTTTTTGATCCTGCCTGTGGCTCAGGTAACTTCCTAGTCATTGCATATAAGCAAATGCGGGAGATAGAAAATATTATCAACGAACGACGCGGCGAACATGGGCGTGAGAGCGACATACCGTTGACCAACTTCCGTGGCATCGAACTGCGCCATTTTTCAGCTGAAATTGCGCGTCTCGCCCTCATTATCGCAGAATACCAATGCAATGTACTTTATCGTGGACCAACACTCGCCCTTGCCGAATTTTTGCCACTATCTGCTGACAACTGGATCACCTGCGGAAATGCTCTGTGGCTAGATTGGCTGAGTATTTGCCCACCAACTGGAACAGGTGTGAAAATCCATACCGATGATCTTTTCAGCACGCCATTGGATCAAGCGGAGATCGACTTCGAGAATGAGGGAGGCGAAACGTACATCTGCGGCAACCCACCGTACAAAGGTAGTAAGTGGCAAACTGACGAGCAGAAAAAGGACCTGGCCAATTCATGGTCGAAACACCCAAAGCTCGCCAAGACAACGGATTACGTCACAGGGTGGTTCGCAAAAATAATGGACTACATTGACACTGAGCCGAGCGCTGTTGGCGCATTTGTAGCCACCAACAGTGTTTGTCAGGGTCAGCAAGCCATTGATGTGTGGCCAGTGGTGTTTCAGCGAGGGTGTGAAATCCGCTTTGCACACACATCTTTTAAGTGGGCCAATCTGGCCAGCCATAACGCAGGTGTTACCGTGGTGATCGTCGGCTTAGGAAAGAGTTCCGTTTCGCCGAAAAGGCTGTATCAGGATGGCTTGGTTAAGCAGTGCTCGGCAATAGGCCCGTATCTGGTACCAAATAGCCTAGCCTATGTGCAGAATACCAATAATCCTATTGGCCAGCAGTCGCCTATGCTGTTCGGCAACATGCCGCGTGATGGTGGGCATCTGTTACTGGATAGTGAACTGGCAGCGAAGGTTATGGCTGAAGACGTCACTGCTCGGCCCTTCATCAAGCGATTTGTCGGTTCGGACGAATTGATAAACGGTAGGCTTCGGTATTGCCTGTGGATTGAAGACGACGCGGTAGAGGTATCAAGGAAAAGTGAATTTATAGCGCAGCGATTGAAATTGGTGGCAGAGAACCGCCTCCAATCGGCTGCGGAATCAACTAGGAAATTTGCATCACAACCGCATCGATTCGTCCAGGTTGCGGGCCATCCAAAAAAGAATTGTATTGTTGTTGCTACCGTATCATCGGAGAGCCGCGAGTATCTTCCGGTAGGGCTTGCGACAGCGGAAACAATAGTAAGTAATCTTGCCTTTGTTCTTTTCGACGCGCCTCTTTGGAATATGGCCGTAATAGCTTCGCGATTGCATATGGTGTGGGTCAAAACGGTTTGTGGACAATTAGAGACTCGATTAAGGTACTCAAATACAATAGGATGGAACACATTCCCCGTCTCTACACTGACGGAGAAGAACAAGGCCGACCTTACCCATTGTGCCGAGGACATTCTATTGGCGCGTGAGGCACACTTTCCAGCGACGATCGCCGAACTTTATGACCCGGACAACATGCCTGCTGATCTACGCGAGGCGCATAAGCGTAACGATGAAGTACTAGAGCGTATCTATGTTGGCCGTCGTTTCCGCAACGACACCGAACGGCTGGAAAAACTGTTCGAGCTTTACACCAAGATGACGACCTCTACGAAACTGACTAATAAGAAAAAGAAGGGGGTAGACGCGTGACTAACGGAAATAAATCGATCCCTACTATTACTGTGACATACGCACGCAACGGGAACTCGACTAAGGCCAATGCGCTGGGAATGCGAACGATGCAGGAACGAGCCTATGAACGGCGCGGCGAGCAGTACCTACTTATTAAGTCACCGCCGGCATCTGGTAAGAGCCGGGCGCTAATGTTCATCGCCCTCGATAAACTTCAGAATCAAGGGCTCAAGCAGGCGATCATTGTGGTACCGGAGAAGTCAATTGGTTCGAGCTTCAACAATGAGCCGCTGAGCCAGTTTGGCTTTTGGGCCGACTGGAGTGTGGAGCCAAAATGGAACCTTTGCAACGCGCCGGGTTCGGATAATGGCGGCAAGGTAAAATCCGTTGGCGCGTTCCTCGAAAGCAACGACAAGGTATTAGTCTGTACACATGCTACCTTCCGATTCGCTGTCGATGAGTTTGGGGTGGAGGCATTCGATAACAGACTGATCGCCGTTGATGAGTTTCACCATGTTTCGTCGAACCCTGATAACAAACTCGGCCTGCATCTCGGACAGTTTATCGCCCGCGATCTTGTGCATATCGTGGCGATGACCGGTTCTTATTTCCGAGGCGATGCTGAGGCAGTGCTAGCCCCGCAGGACGAGTCGAAGTTCGACACCGTCACCTATACTTACTACGAGCAACTTAATGGTTACGAATATTTGAAGCAACTGGACATCGGCTATTTCTTCTACTCCGGCTCATACACCAATGACATCCTTAAAGTGCTCGACCCGGCTGAGAAAACCATCATCCACATCCCGAATGTCAATTCACGCGAGAGCACGAAGGACAAGATCAGGGAAGTGGAGCACATCATTGAAGAGTTGGGGGAATGGCAAGGGACTGACGCCGCGACCGGCTTTCAGCAGGTCAAGACGCCAAGCGGCCGAATCCTCCGGATCGCCGATCTGGTGGATGACGACCCGACGAAGCGCGACCGGGTGTCTGCCGCTTTGAAAGATCCTGCCCATAAGAATAATCGCGATCATGTGGACATCATCATCGCGCTTGGAATGGCTAAGGAAGGCTTTGACTGGATTTGGTGTGAGCACGCACTTACGGTTGGCTATCGGGCGAGTCTCACTGAGATTGTACAAATCATCGGCCGCGCAACCCGCGACGCGCCTGGCAAAACTCGCGCTCGATTTACCAATCTGATTGCCGAACCTGATGCCTCCGAGCAGGCCGTTACCGAGGCCGTGAATGATACCCTGAAGGCCATTGCTGCCAGCTTGCTGATGGAACAGGTCCTTTCGCCTCGTTTTGAGTTCAAGTCAAAGAATTCAGCGAACGGTCCGGTGCAAGGGTTTGACTATGGAGACGGCGGTTATGACCCAGGAAAGTGTAACGTCGGCTTTAACCACGAAACGGGGCAGTTGCAGATCGAGATCAAGGGCCTCTCCGAACCCAAGAGCGAGGAAGCCGTGCGCATATGTCGAGAGGACCTGAACGAAGTCATCGCGACATTCGTTCAGGACAAGAATACCATTGAGCGCGGCTTGTTTGACGACGAAATGGTGCCGGAGGAACTGACCCAGGTTCGGATGGGCAAGATTATCAAGGAAAAGTACCCCGAACTCGGCGAAGAGGACCAGGAAGCGGTTCGCCAGCACGCTATCGCTGCCTTGAACCTAGCGCAACAGGCTAAGCAAACTGCGCTTGGGGGAACGGGGGGCAGCAGCGAACCTACCGCCAACACCGCCTTTATCGATGGAGTTCGCAAGTTCGTAATGGACGTGCGTGAACTAGATATTGATCTAATCGACCGGATCAATCCATTCAGCGAGGCATATGCGATCCTCGCCAAGGCGTTAAGCGAGGATAGTCTGAAACAGGTTGCGGCTGTTATTGCTGCAAAGCGCGTTAGCATATCCTACGAAGAGGCCAGAGCATTGACTGAACGGGCTGTGCAATTCAAGAAGGAACGTGGGCGACTGCCGGACATAAACGCGCAAGATCCATGGGAGAAACGTATGGCGGAAGGCGTCGCAGCGTTGCAGCGCTATTCCGCGCAACAGAAGGCCGCAGAAGGTCGGGGAGGAGGAATATAGATGTCTAGCCTTTCTGATGACGAACTTCTCAGAGAGCTTGGTGTGGAATATGAGATCGTAAAGGAACGTTCTCACACACCTCGTGAGGAACGTATTATTGCGGGGTTTGAAGAAATCCAGCAATTTGTCGAACAGTATGGCCGTGCGCCCCAACATGGTGAAGATAATGATATTTTTGAGAGGCTTTACGCCGTGCGACTCGATCGCCTTCGTGAACAGGAAGAATGCCGGGCTCTTCTTGCTTCACTTGATAATCAAGGACTACTAAGTGGAGTGGAGATTGCGCCGGTCGACCCAATAAAGTCACTGGATGACGATGAACTGCTCGCCGAACTCGAAGGCGCGACTGGTCCAACCGACATTACAGAACTGCGACACGTTCGCTCCCGTGCTGAAATACAGGCTGCAGAAGAAATTGCTAATCGTGAGAAGTGCCAAGACTTCGAGCACTTTCGGCCTCTGTTTGAGCAGACTGAGCGTGAACTCAAATCCGGCATTCGACAAGCACGGCCATTTGGTAAGGATGCGAGTGTCAACACGGGCGACTTCTTTGTCTTGGGCGGCCAACTTGCCTACGTAGCTGAGAAGGGAGAAGAGTTTAGGGCACCGAATGGACATCCTGATGCGCGGCTCAGAGTCATTTACTCCAACGCTACCGAAAGTAATCTCTTGCTCAGGTCCTTGCAGCGCGCGTTATACAAAGATGAAGCTGGGCGCCGCTTGACTGATCCTGATTTAGGGCCTTTGTTCAGTGAGACTTGGGATGAAGCTGATATCGAAAGTGGTACTATTTATGTCCTTCGCAGCCTATCCAATCATCCCTTCGTTTCGGAGCACCGTGAACTCATTCACAAGATTGGAGTTACTGGAGGTAAAGTAGAAACCCGCATCGCCAATGCAGCGCACGATGCCACCTATCTGTTGGCGGATGTTGATGTCATTGCCACATACAAATTGGCCGGTATCAACCGTACGAAGCTAGAGGGGTTATTCCACCGCATTTTCGCACCGGCTCAGCTCGACCTTACTATTCATGACCGTTTCGGCCACCCGGTACGGCCGCAGGAATGGTTTCTCGTGCCACTGCACGTAATTGACGAAGCGGTGAGCCGTATTCGCGACGGCTCAATTACTGATGTGGTATATGATCCTAAGAAGGCTAGTTTGGTTGGTATTGCTCAGTAAAGATGAAGCTTCACACCCCATTCCAACTGTGAAGGACGCCGAATCGAGGCGTCCTTCATTTTCGCTCTATTTATGATACGGTGAACGTAGACATATAGTTTGCACACATGATGGATTAAAACTTACTTTTGAATTTAAAAAGAACCCAAAAAAGGGTTCTTTTTAAATTCAACAATATGATACAGGATTTTACATTCGTTTGTCGAAAATACTGAAGCAAAGCAACTAAAAATGTGAAATATTGGAGGGGTTATTTTGGATCTAAGAAAGAGTGCACTATCCTTTGGCAAGGTAATAAGTGTTGATGGCAGCAAAGTTACAGTTAAAGCGGAATCTTTAAGGAATTTAGATGGAGATACAACTCTTTATGTAGAAGTAGGATCATTTGTAAACTGCGGTGGTTTCCATGGAGACACAATATGTACAATAACTCGTGTATTAATTGAAGAAGTAGAGCGTAGAGAGAACATTGTGGAAAACAAAATAGTTGAACTTTCTATAATTGGAAGTAAAGGTGTAGATGGTCGATTTACACGCGGGGCTGATAAGTTGCCATCCATTGGGTGTGATGCTTTTCTCCTCAATGGCGAGCAAGTCAATTTCTTATTAGGAATAAATCTAGATGAAGAAGAGAGAAAAAAATACTTCAAGGTTGGCAGACGCTCAATGAATGGAGCGGGGGATGCATATCTAAATCTAGATAAGTTATTGGGTAGACATACTGCAATTGTAGGTACAACTGGCAGCGGAAAAAGTAGTACTGTGGCAAGAATAGCACAATCAATATTGGAGAGTTATCCGAAACCAAGGTTAATTTTTTTTGATATTCATAATGAGTATACGAATGCTTTTTCAGGAACCTGGCAACAAAAGGCGAATTGTATTGAATGGGATAGCTTTTCATTGCCATATTGGTTTTTGGATTTAGATGAATTTATTAGCATATACTATCCAGAAGCTGGTGGTACACAGAAAATGTACATAAAAGAAATGATTGAGGAATTGAAGAGATTAGATATACCGGAACCTGAAGATCAAAAAGTTTCCGTTGATAGTCCAATATATTTTGACATGGATACACTTATTGGTAAAATATCCAGAAAACGTGACGGAGAAACAACTGAAGCAAAAAGAGATCCATTTAATAAAATGATTTTAAAAATACAGAGTATACATAATGATACAAGATTCTCATTTTTAAAACGTGATATGGATGAGAAGAAGAGTCTTGCCGCTTATTTTAAGTTTATTTTAGGATTAGACTCTGATAACCAAAAATATATTTCTGTTTTAGATTTAAGTGGTTTACCGGCTGAAGTAAGAACCATATGTGTAGGGGTACTAACTAGACTATGTTTTGATTACAGATATTGGGACATGGATCCTGAAAACTTGCCAATAGCTTTAATTTTGGAGGAAGCTCATACTTATATTCCCGAAGATTCATCATCAAAATATACGCTCTGTTTAGAAAGAGTTGAGAAAGTTGCTAAAGAAGGGCGTAAGTATGGATTAAGCTTAATTGTAGTTACACAAAGGCCTTCAAATATATCATCTACTGTGTTGTCCCAATGCGGTACTTTCGTCACACTAAGACTAACAAACGATCTTGATCAAAATAAAATAAAGCGTTTACTTCCTGACACTTTAGGCGATCAGGCTGATATATTATCCAGTTTAAGGGACGGAGAAGCCCTAGTAACAGGTGATGCAATGACATTGCCCGGAAAGGTGCTGTTTGATCCACCTGCACCTAGACCAAAAAGTAATGATGTTAGATTCCACAAGGCTTGGATTGATGGTCCTCCTCCTGGTTATAGTGTAGAAGACATTTCCAAATGGTGGATAACTAGAGAGAGAAATATTACACAGAGGGATTAAAGCAAATGAATATTAAATCCATAGAAATAACAGGTTGGAGATCTTTTTCGAGTGATGAAGGGGCCACACTTAGCGATCTAAAAAAAATTAACATTCTCATCGGACCAAACAATTCAGGGAAATCCAATTTATTCAAGTATCTATTTCACATAAGAGATATGGTAAGATCAGCAACTCCTAGGCATGGAAGGAGAGATGGTCTTAGTAATTACAATTTACTTAATAATGTTTCATCTTCCTTCAATATTAGTGATACATGGGCAGAAGAGGGTTCTAGAATAGTATTAAAACTAGCAATTGACGAAATCCAAGAGTTTTCTGTGGATGGGATTACACCAACATTACATCAGAGTAAGGAAATTCGATTAAAGGCTCAGCATAAAATAGAGGAACAAAAGTCATGTTTCTCGGTTCTTTATGAGGATGAATTATGCCTTCTTGAAGAATTTCAAGACAACAATCCTAAGATACTGAATCCAGAGAATACCGAGTACGTTAATGTTGTAGAGGGAATAGGGTATCCTCATGACACGGTTATATATTGGAAACAGTTTGCGGAGAGTTTAGTATTTGTTGATCCTGTTAGACACTATTCAAGGGATAGAGCAGAGTTTAATGAAAGTGATTTTGATGGTAGTAATATTGTCCAAGAAATTATCAAAGTTCGTAATGAACAAGATACAGAATGGCGAGAGTTTAAAAGAAATATGGAGGAGTGGTTAAAAAAAATCCTAATAGAACCGGAGGTAATACTTGACCCTACTAATGAAAAACTAAGGTTTTATATAAAGAGAGGGACGAAAGAGATTGCGGCCTCTTTTGAAAATATGGGTACAGGTGTCTCACAGCTAGTTATGTTACTTTCGTTCCTACACATTAATCGAAATAGGAATCTTAATGTCTTTATAGAAGAACCAGAAAGTAATTTACATCCAGAAGCAGTCGTCCAACTAGTTAAAATAATTGAGAATAATTTTCCAAAACATAAATTTTTTATTACCACACATTCCTCGATATTAATAGATCAAGTGAATGATAATTGGACAATTAATCGTGTATATAGAAAATCGACTAATGCTTCAAAAATTTTACCGTGTACTGAATTATTACAGCAGTATGACTTATTGGATGAATTGGGTATAAGAGCATCGCAATTACTACAAAGCAATACTGTAATCTGGGTTGAAGGTCCAAGTGATCGAACATACGTAAATAAGTGGATTAGTGACAACAATCCAAGCCTGATAGAAGGGAAGCATTACACTTTCCTGATGTATGGTGGTTCCAATTTGGCTAATTATGACCTAGTTGATGATGATGATGATTACATTAACTTACTTAAGACAAGTCGATACTCTGTAATTATTTGTGATTCTGATAAAAGTGCTGAAGCCGATGAATTGAAAGGGAGGGTTGTGAAGATAATTGAACGGGTAGCAACCATGACTTTCGATGATGGAAGAAATTTGGGAGACTATGTGTATATATGGGTAACATCTGGAAGAGAAATTGAGAATTACGTACCAAAGGAAATCTTTGATGATGTTTTATCTTCTGAGCCATACCTAAGAAAGTTTTTATATGAAAATGATGGAGCCGGTCAAAAACAGAGAAAGGATCTAATATTCGAGACTGACGATATCGAGTTTGATCCTTTTGTTGCCTTTGATATTTTTTATGCAAAGAAATATAAATTTGATGAGGGGACTCCACTAGCTGCTGGACATATAACAAATATTGCGAATGACCTTTCAAAGAAAAAGGCGGGCATTGCCAAATTGGTAGTTGCAAAATGGACAATGGAACATTACCGTTCAGATGAACTGAAAAAGAACATTGCTAATGTTATTGAACACATTGAAAAAGCTAATTTCTATGGGGAAATTTAATTTTTAACCGGTCAAATTTGTACCATTACTCAAGTAAAGTAAGTGCGGAAGACCCCCCCTTCCGTCCCCCTGCGGGGGAAACACAGGGGGCTCTCCCCCTGCGTTCCCCACTCGGCGTTAGCCAGCCCAGCCATTCGGCTGGGACACATTTGAGTGTGGGAGAAGCAAAACGCCCATCAAGGCAAAGTGAACGCCTTGACGGGCTTTCTTTTGAACTTCTAAGTTCTTTTCTTGCAAAGACCTGAATTGGCTTGCCACAGCAATTGAAAAGTGGACGCCGCATGGCTTGAACAGAATATTGTTGAAGAAATCCAGACGAGATACACCATACCTGCCAAAGTGGATGAGTTAATCAAGGATGTAACATCGAGCGCCAAGACTAAGAACAAAGAACTTGACCGTTCCATTTCAGAATTAACAACCAATTTGAAAAAAGCGAACCAAGAAATCCAAAGACTCCTTGATGCGATCAAAAAAGGAATAGATCCTTCTCTGATTGCCGATGAGATCAACAGGATGAAGAGCCAGAAGTATGATATAGAAACCATAATTAAATCGCTAAAAAGATCCTATAGCCAAGACTACGATGTCGATGCTGAATCGCTCAAGTTGTTCTTCTCCAACTTTAGAATCGCCTACGATAACGCGACCAATACCGAGAAAAATGACTTAATTCGAACGTTTGTCCGGCAAATTGAATTACATCCGAATATGGAAGAAATCAAAATCGAGTTTTATCACGATCAAGTTGTGCAGAGTATAGGTCTAGGTGAATTGCGAGAATTTACGTGAGAGGGTTCTACTAAGGGAAAGCCATAAATCCTTATCAACGTATCTAACAAATCACAAGGGTTAATCCGTTTATATTTAAAAAGCCTATTTTAACCTCAGTTCTGGAGGACACAATCATGCCACTTCCCCTCGAGTTGTCTTCGATATTTAGATCCAAACAAAAATCTTACAAAATGGTTCTTATTCTTTCAATAATAGATGAATATCAAAATACTCAGAATCGAGCAATTTCACTCGATGATGTCGCGAGACGATTCTTGGCTTATTACAAAAGTAGCATCGAAGATGGAAAAAAGGTCGATTCCCCTCCTAGTGGTGTAGCTACAAGCTGGAATGTATTTACGCTAAGTCAAACCAAATCGCTGCTCTACACACCGATTAAAGCGTTATCCTCAGTACTCGATGAAAGTAACGGAGGACAGACCATCTCGTTTAAGTCGACAATCTGGGACACGCTAGACGATGGGACCATGAACGAATTGCAAAGATATGCCCTAACTGAATTGGATAACTATAATAGCAATCTAGCTGCACCCGTGTCGCTTAAACAATCTTTATCCCAAATCATGAACAGTTACATAAGTGCTAAAGCTCAGCCATTCTCCAATCATGCGTTGGGTACATTGCTCAGACACACTCTTCCTACGAATCTAAAAAAATTAACCTTCATTGATGATAAGTATAAAGTACATGGTTCAATTGGTCAGGGCAACTGGGCCAATATTCCATGGCTTGCGATACTGGACAAGCGCATAACTGAAACCACGCAATATGGCGAATATGTGGTGTACCTGTTTGCCGAGGATATGAGCTCGGTCTATTTGACGTTGGCACAAGGGGTTACCGTTCCGCTTAGAGATCGAGGCAAAAGAGAGGGTTATCAATACCTTCAGCAAAAGGTTCAGGAAATGCGAGATTTTTTACCACTTGAGAATATGAAAAAGGATGAAAACATTCACCTGACAGCTAGCGGACTCGGTCGCGATTACCAAGTTTCCACTGTCGCTTATATTCGATATCAGCGAGATCAGATGCCTGAGGAAGAGCAACTAATCGCAGACTTAGAAAATATGATGGCTAATTATAGGCTTTACGCAGATTCGGAAACAAGCCAGCCGATTTCGCCCAAGCCAACATTCAAATTCACAATGGCTCATCTCTACTTAGCTCAAGGGATCATCGCTTATCTTGGGAAGGATCTTCCAATCCCTATCGGTTTAGATGAATTAGCTCGTAATCAATCATCTGTTTTGTACTCAGGGGATGAAGTGAGGCACCCAAAGGAGCGGATCCAGCACATTGGACGAGCGTTAGTCGAGTTGGGTCTAGTTCAACATGAAAATAACCATTATTCACTAACAACTTTTGGAGCCCAATATGCGAGTGCCTTTGATTCAAACCGTTGGAGGCTGAGCGCGGAGCAAGTCAAGCTCCTGAGACAGAAACTAGCCGAACAGGAAAGCAACGCGAGTAACTTAATTAAAGTCATAAACATGGCTATCACAATTGTCCGTGGCTTAAATGAATTTTCCTTCGAGCAATTCACTGAGAAGTTCATTGCTGGAATGCAGTTGCAAGAGGAATGGCGTAAGGTTACCCAGGATAACCGGTCTAGGTTCATGCTGAACTGGTTAGAAGAGCTTGGATTCATTCAGAAACAGGGAGATAAGTACATTCTTCTCGCGGATAAGGAGATTGCGCCTTTGGATACTTTATCGGTTTCCGAACGAATCGAGCACATTAAACAGTATATCGCTCAGAAAGGCTTTCACTATCCGGACTCGTTAATCGAGAATCTTTATTTATCATTTAAATCCAAGCCTTTTGTCATTCTGGCCGGTGTTTCAGGAACGGGAAAAACCAAGCTTGTCAAACTATTTGCAGAGGCCCTTGGTGCCACAAGTCAAAATAAACAGTTCTCTTTGATCCCGGTAAGACCGGATTGGAGCGATCCATCTGATCTACTTGGCTACAAAGATTTATCAGGTACTTATCGTCCGGGGCAACTAACAGAGGTACTTGTTGAGGCATCAAAAGCAGGCAATCGACAAAAGCCTTATTTCATATGCCTAGATGAAATGAATCTGGCTAGAGTTGAGCATTATTTCAGCGATCTTCTGAGTATAATCGAGACCCAAGAATGGCAAAACGGTCAGATCGTGACTTCACCCCTAATCAATGGGGCTTCTCTTAGACTAGAAGATCAAGCGGTGTATGGTAGCTTGTCTCTACCGGATAATGTCTATTTAATAGGAACTGTGAACATGGATGAGACCACGCATCCTTTCAGCAAAAAAGTGCTGGACCGTGCAAATACTATTGAGTTTAACTATATTAATCTCGGACAGTTTCCTGATGAGATCGGTTACTCCGATTCGTTAGGCGTTTCTCCACCAGACAATTCCTTCTTACGAAGCGAATATTTGCAGCTGGTCGATGTCTATCAAAATCACCGCGATTTGGTCCACAGAACAACTGAGAAGCTTGTTAAGATTAACAGCATTCTAGAAGAAATTCATTCCCATGTCGGCTTTCGGATTCGGGATTCTGTTTGCTTTTACATGATTTACAACGAACGGTTCCAGTTGTTGAGCGAAGATGCAGCATTTGATTTACAGTTACTTCAGAAAATTTTGCCCCGTGTGCAAGGCAGTAGCTCCTCTGTAAAACGAGTGTTACTCCAGCTAATGCAGGGAGCATTGGGCAAGACATTACCTATTGCAGAGCTCATGGAAGATGCCTCAGACCTTTATGTAAAATGGAGCGGAAGCCAAACGGGCGAAGCGGCAAAACATCCACAAACCGCCCGGAAAATTGCGTTCATGCTGCGGAGGTTAGAGGAAGATGGCTTCACCTCATACTGGCTCTCTTAACGAAAGTGTTGAGCTTCTTCGTGTGGAGACGAACCTTTTTAATTTATATATTCAAGGCAAGCCGTTTCATCCAACGGTCGAGTCTTTACAATTACATCGAACGACTGAGGCAAAGTGGGTGGCTGCCGGTTTACAGGTAACCACTCTTTCCAAATCTTTTACGATCGAAAGAATATCCATGTTTAATCCGGAGCTTAGAGAGCTGACGGAGTGGCAAACCGGAGATCTGAGCTTTCCTATCTTTTTTGAAACACAGACTTACGAGTTAGTGGTTGAGAAAAAAGAAGACCTGGCACTGACCTTCTACCACGAGAATGTGTACCTAAGGCAGGCTGTTAAACCGCTAGGCAAGACGATTTTATCCGGGTTGTTGAACTTTCAGAACGAAGTCGGTCTCACAGAGTTGGAGCTTCGATTAAACGGACTACCCGTATTTCAACTGGAACTTGAGATTTTTCCTTCGAAAATTGATTATAAACAAGACTATCAAATGATTCTTCACGATGTGAACCAGCAAATCTATAACCTATCTTTTGATTTTCTGCGGAAGACCTATAATCTCACAGGGGTAACGGAAACACGTAACCAAAGCTTAACTGAATTTTTCACAATCCTTCAACATGTATTCGACCAATTAGTTCAAGCCGTGGAGCGAATCAATGCTAGCCCTCATTCTAAGCTTGAACGTGAGAATCGAGTAGTAGAGACGGCAAGAGTGAAGAAGGCCGGCAGAGAGAATATAGTTTATCTGACCAAACGCCCGCAGCACCTAGTTCAGGATAAGAAGCTCGGGTTTATTCCGTTGAACAATGAGTTGTTTTACCCTAATTATGTGCTGGAGACGAAACGACATGTGAATTACGACACGATGGAAAATCGCTTTGTTCGCTGGGTATTGTTACGAATCTCCTTAAAGCTCAAACACCTAAAGATGCGATTGACAGAAAATAATCGACTGCAGGATCCGCTACTGGCTAAACGGTTGAACTCTATGCAAATGCAGCTGCAGCGGTTATTGAAGTTGGATTTCCTAAACGTTGGGGAGATGAGACAGCTCTCGATTTCGCTTGTCTTACAGATGGCGCCGGGCTATCGAGAGGTCTATCGGAATTACCTGATGCTGATGAAAGGTTTGTCTATTCAAAGTGATTTGTTCCGTCTCTCGATGAAAGATCTAGCCCAACTGTACGAATATTGGTGCTTTCTTAAGATCCACGATCTCCTTAGCCGAAAATATGAGTTATTGAAACAAGACATCATAAAGGTGAACCGTACCGGTGTATTCGTCACTTTGGATAAGTCTCAGCATGCGAGAATGGTCTACCGAAATCCGAAAAATGGTGAGATTTTTACCCTCTACTACAACGCACTGCCGAAGGGCGATCACAGCGAGACATTGGGCCAGAAGCCAGATAATGTGCTAACGCTGAAGAAAAATGAATCCGCGGCGGAATATAAGTATATATTTGATGCCAAGTATCGTTTGAATCCGGCTTATGAGGGAACATCTTATTACGAAAAGTACAAGATGCCAGGCCCAGAAGAAGATGATATCAACACTATGCACCGTTACCGAGATGCAATTGTTTATACGGACAAGCAGAGTTTTGAACTGGAACGGAGCATGTTCGGTGCATATGTGCTGTTTCCATATCATAATGAGGAGCAGTTCCGGGAGCATAGGTTTTACAAAAGCATTCAATTAATAAACGTCGGCGCATTTCCTTTTTTGCCTAACTCAACAAAGCTGATGGAAGACTTCTTAGATGAAATTATATTGGATAGTCCGGAGAAGGCTTACGAACGATCGACTCGTCCTAGGGGAACGAAGGAGTATTATCGGAACAAGTTGACAGGCAAAAATGTTTTGGTTGGATCGCTTCGGGAAGTGTCACAGCTAGATGATGCGCTTAGATATGGATTCTATCATGTGCCATTAGAGAATATTTCTGACCACACCTT
Organism: Cohnella pontilimi; assembly: GCF_005049045.1. GTDB lineage: Bacteria > Bacillota > Bacilli > Paenibacillales > Paenibacillaceae > Cohnella > Cohnella pontilimi. The sequence goes on along the minus strand of NZ_SUPK01000004.1, from coordinate 126,037 downwards.
GTTAACACAGCTGGAATATGTGGCGCTCTATCAGTCACGAAATCAGTTTCTAGCCCGGGGAGACGTTGGGGTGAACTGGTATGGCAAAATAGTAAATTGGCGGGTTGTGCGCCGTAAGGAAATTACGGAACGACCAGCGAGAAGAGGGACTGAAGAGAAGCTGTACGTGAAGTTTACCGTAGATGGCTGGGTAAAACGTGAGAAACCAATTGTCCCTGGTGGCAGGGGCATATACTCGCTGCTGTATACTTCGAAGTATATTTTTGATCGAGCCTTTGAAATTGCTGAGCTTAAGTTAGATACAGATGAGGATCTCACAGTGTGGCGTGAGCAGAGACGATTAGGTGCCATCAAAGTGGAGTTAGACCATGAGCAAGTTGATTTGGCGAGCAGGGTCTTAGGGGTAAGTTTGAGGGAGTAAAAGGAGTAGAAGAAAATTCTTGATGGAGGGTTACCAATGAGTCTTTGGTTATTTAGAGCTGGTAGTACGGGGGAGTATGAAAATAAATTCCTTAACGATCAGAAGGTCTGCCTTACTTGGGATGAGTTAAAAGTTGATTTAAGAAAGTTTCAAGAGAGACAGCACTTGGTAGATTATTTCATGAAAGAGTATGTTGCAGAAAAGTTAGGTAGAGCAAGAAATTGGGCAGGACAAGTGTGGCCGATCGCTCATGAAATGAAGAAGGGTGATTGGATTATTCTACCAAGCAAGATGAAATCTGCAATTCATATTGGTGAAATAACCGGTGACTACCATTTTGACATTAAACAAGGAAATCCATATTACCATTCAAGACCAGTAAAATGGTTTGCAACGGATATACCTAGAACAAATTTTGATCAAGATCTGCTTTATTCATTTGGCGCATTCATGACTGTGTGCAGAATTCAACGGAACGATGCGGAACAACGTATCAAATCAATGGCTAAAAATAATTGGATCACCTCTAAAGTGGGGGTTACCAACGGAGTCACATCACAGGATACAGCTGAGCAAGAAAATGAGGGATTAATTGATCTTGAACAATATGCAAATGATGCAATTGCCAAATATATCATCCGAAAATTTAAAGGTCACGGTATGGCCAGAATCGTGGAGGCTATTTTAAAAGCAAAAGGTTTCACAACATACATAAGCCCAGAAGGTCCGGATAAAGGAGTAGACATTTTAGCGGCACAAGGAAATTTGGGTTTTGGAAGTCCTAAAATTTGTGTTCAAGTGAAAACATCAGATACACCCGTTGACAGACCAACGCTAGACCAATTAATTGGCACTATGCATAATTTTAAAGCAGATCATGGATTACTCGTTTCTTGGAGTGGTTTTAAGAGTTCAGTTGATAAAGAACTGGCCCCTCAATTTTTCAATGTTAGACTCTGGGATCAAAAAGCAATCATTCAGGAGCTATTGGAGAATTATGATAAGCTGGAAGATGACATAAAAGCAGAAATACCTTTGAAAAGAACGTGGACTCTATCCCTTACTGAAGAATGAATGAATTAGGTGACTCTATATGATAATGAACGAAAAAATCAAAGCATATCTTAGCGGGTATCGGAGCATTCTACCCGGTAGTTTTGGAACGGGAAAAAGAAGGTAAAGTTACCGGCACCATGGGGTGCCGTTTTTTTTTAGAAGGAGAGTTAGAGAATCGTTTTCATATCCTAATAATATCCTTGCAGAGGAAAAACGCGGAAAGTGTCGAAATCTTAACTCACTAAGATCATGAAACGACTTGTGAGGGAACGCTTGGATGAATTGGAGATCCGACTTATCTGCAGCACTAACAAAGTTCTCGGAAACCCTGGATCATATTCCCGAATTGCGGGATAAGCTTCGCAAAGAAATAGCCGGTCTTCAAACCGAGCTCGAAGAAGAGACAACGCTGATCGTCGCGGGCGAGTTCAAAGCCGGAAAATCGACGTTTGTAAATGCGTTGCTCGGCCGGTCCGAACTCACGGTTGATGTTCTGCCGACAACGGCTGTGATGACGAAATTAACTTATGGAAGCGAGAAAAAAGTACTCGGACATTTCCAGAATGGTACCATCAAGGAGTACAGCGCCGAATGGCTGCCGCAATTGACCGCCGAAGTGGGTGGTGAAATGGCAAAACTGCGCAAAGAACTGGCATACGTAGAGCTTCAGTTGCCGATAGAGAGGCTTAAAACCTTACATATCATAGATTCGCCGGGTCTTAATTCCAGTCACGATGAGCACACGGAAGCGACTCGATCTATGCTGGACCGGGCGGATATTTTGATTTGGGTATTTAGTTATCAGTTCACCGGTTCGTTTACCGAACTTGAACAAATTGATGACATTCTTCGGCGTCAAATTCCAATTATCGGCCTCGTGAACGGGATCGACAGCCACGATGAAGAAGAGGAAGCACTTGAAGATTTTCTGGCTGGACAACAGCGGAGGCTTCAAGGGAAAATCGACCGGTTGATCGGCGTTTCCGCGAGAGAAGCACTAAAGGCCATGGAGGAGGGCAATCAGCAACGGCTGCTATATAGCGGCTGGCCGCAAGTCGATAAGCTGATTAACTCTATCAAACAAGATTCTTCCTTGATGCCTGCCCGTGTTTTTCGCCGGGTAGAAATACTGCTTAAGCAAATAGAGGAATATTTCACGCAAGAGAAAAGTGAAAGTTGTGTTTCCCGATTCCAACCGTTGATCGACTCGTTTATCAGCACTGACTTTCCCGAGATGCAGCGTTTTGTAAACAAAGGTCGAAAAGAGTATGAGGAAGCATATTCCAGAGTCTCGCAATGGCTAAACATATACAAAGCCAAGTTGAGATCGCCTGAAGAAATTCAGAAAGTGACCATGCAATTAGGCGGAAAAGCCGAAGAACTCAGCCATTATATTAAAGATAAGTTTTCTTCCTTTAAGCACTCGTTTGACTCATACACCAGCCAAGTGGAGCCTTTACGGAAACAAAGCGATGAATTGATTCAACAATGGCCGGAAATCAGCTGGGGAGGTCTACGTCGTTTTCGCAAAATCAAAAGGTTTGCTACGGAAATGGCGGCTTGCCAAATAATGAGATCCGAGTTGGAGGTTATACACACAGGATTAAATAAAACGAGAGGACAAATTTTATCTGATATTCAATCCCTTGATACTCTCATCAAGAAAAATATTCAGACGGCGATCGATCCGGATTACACAACGATGGACTCGTTGAGCAAGGAATGGAAAGCCAAGCTTGAGCGCTTAAACATCAAATATAAAGAGATAGATGCCAAAGCACTTGACCGGCTAGATCGCCTATATTCGATTCACTCTGCATTCATTAAAGCGTTTCAACCGGCGTTTATTTCTCCGGACAAAGTCGTCACAGCCGTAGATTCTTATCAGCGCAGCAAACACCATTACGAGAACATCAAAGTCTCTTTGCCGGAATTAAGCATTGAACAAGCGCGCAAAGATTTCAATGAGTTTTTTCGGCTTCCGTCCGTTTGGTCGGAAAAAATAAGAGCAGGCATAAAAGGCAATATCTCGGCGGACTTCGTGACTTCGATGTTAATTCCACATTTACCGCAGAAAGTAGACTACGATGCCGAGGGCTTGCTCCGCGGCATCAAGAAGAATGTTGTAGAATCAGCTTCTTTAGTCTCTCTGATTTTATTTATAATCTTGGCCTACTATTTATCGAACAACTCTTCCTCCAAGGAAGAAAATAATGCTGATGGAATCGCTTTAGAACAAAACACACCGAGTTCGTTGGACCCGCCGAGTTTTACCCCTGCAGCGACACAGCCTGTGGAATCCCCGGAGATCATTCCCGCGGCAGCCTATGATCCGGAAGAGATCGCCAACTTTCTCGATGACATGTATTCCCGGGTTCCGTCTGAATCGCGAACAGGCAATTTTGACCCAAAGGTTTATTTTACGGATGAAGCTTGGCAGGTATATGAGCCTTATGTTAAGCAGTTTTACAGTAATGTTAGGACGCAAGAGATCAATCGGGGCATCTATGCTTTGAGAACCGGAGAGATGGTTGCGATGCGAGATGAGGTGTATGAGACCGACAATGAAAGGCTTACCTATCAAGTCACATTTGAGGTCACGACACGCCAAGATCAAACACTGGTCGTTTCCAATGTTTCGATTAATCAACACGCCAAAGAACCGATTGGTATTGTCGCAGATGTGGGTGCCATGGAACAGTTCCTCCAAGATTACCGGGCAAATTACTTCGATACGTTAAATGAAGACGACTTCCGACTCGTCAGTTCTTATTTGACACCGGACGGTGAAGCCTATTCGGAATTGCTCAAGTATACCGCATCCATTTCGGGACGGGGTTACAAATTCGAACATGTCGATTTCAAAATCAATAACATCAAGCAATCCGGACCGAATGTGTACGTTGCTAGCACTTCAGAGGGTTTTATTACCTATGATTATGCGGTGAACAAACAAGCGGAATATCATCGAAAAAAACAATATTTCATTCGGGCGCTTGATAAGGATAAGTTCTCCATAGACCGAATTGTGATTTTGGATACCCAAAAACAGACTCAGGAAATTACTCCGCAGACGGTAGAGGAAGGAAACGTATTCGATGACGTTTACTCTGAATGAGTACGAAAAAAACCGGCAGGAAGTGCTGAATCAGTTAAGTCAGCTCGTGTTGCTTCTGGAAGAGATGGGACTCCTTGAACAAGCGGATAAGATAGGAGAATTAAAAGATGATTTGCTCAATGAATATTTTCAGATTGCTGTCGTAGGAGAGTTTAACCGTGGAAAATCCACATTCATCAACGCGTTGCTGGGTTCCCGGCTGCTGCCTTCGGCCAACAAGCCGACTACGGCTATACTAAACCAGATCACCTTCGCCAAAGAGCCGGAGATTGAGCTCCATTACCACAACATGGCTCGCAAGCCGGAACAAATTTCAGAACAGCAATTTCATGACTTGGTTGCTCCCATCGAACCGATTCGCGGCGACCGGGAAAGCGAAAGGCAATACGAAGCTCATGCCAACAAACTGGCCGAGATCAGCTTTGCCAGAATTGGATATCCATTAGAATTCCTGAAGGAAGGCGTACTTATTATCGATACGCCGGGAACTAACGACCTTGATGCTGCACGGGAACAAATCACGAATAACATCATTCCTAAATCGGATGCTGCGATTCTTGTTCTGGCGGCCACAAAAATCCTCTCCGATTCTGAAATGAGCCTCTTAAGGGATCGCCTTTTATCCAATGATATTCAAAAAATTTTCCTCGTCGTCAATTTTAAAGACAGGCTGCTTACGGAGATGGAGCAAAAAAAGGTATTGGAATATGCGGCGGACAAGCTGAAGAACATCATTTCTTCTCCCCGCTTGTTCCTGGTATCTACGAAATTTGCGCTAAATGCAAGAAGGCTCCTAAACGGAGAACAACTAACCGGTAAGAATGCTTTGGATGTTTGGGATATAGAGGATACTGGTTTGCCGGAGTTCGAGCGTGCATTAGCTGAGTTTCTCCAATTCGAGCGTGGGGCCGTAAAGCTCCAAAGGCCGATCGACCGTGCACTAAAACAGATACGCAAAACGTTGGAGGAAACCGTTTCATTCGAGAAAACGGCGCTGACTGTCTCTATACAAGATGTGATGCAAAAAGTGGAGGCCTTTAAACCTAGCGTACAAGAAGCGAAAGTTAAAACCCGTGACGCACTGAATGCCATGCAGATGGAATTAAGGAAGTCGGAGGAGGATATTACCCGCTGGCACGATTCAGCTTTGCGTAATATCGCTGATCAAGCGCTGGCCGCCTTCGACCGTCATCGTTCCATGTCGGTAGAGGATATCCGCCGAAAGGTCGAAGACACCGTGGCGCCGTTGGAACGGGATTTGTTCAATGAGCGCAAGAAAAAGACCGGCGAAGCCTTCAAGGCAGCGCTGGGAAAAGTCTCAAAAATCCTGGATGAGGAGCGGCTGAAATTACAAGAGGGCATGAGCCGTATTATAGGGAATGAATGGAAGGAATACGCTTCATCGGAATTTGCCATTGTCCTTGACCAAGCGGCAGCTGCTTCAGCAAAAGTGGATTTCTTTGACGAAGTTTTAACTGATCTATATGGCGCCTGGGATAATCATCGAGGCGTTATCGGTAAGATCCTCATTGGTACCGGGGTCGTTCTCACTCATATGGTCAAAGGGTTATTCTCCTGGCTGTTCGGCGGGGTAGATCCGAAGCAAAAGATGCGTGACCAACTGACTCAGCAATATCAATCCATGCGGCAGGAGAAGAAATCGCAACTTCAAAATGAATGGAAGGGTATGGAGCAGTTCGCGCGGCAGGAAGTCAACCGTATTGTGCAAGATAGCACCAACGAGCTCGAAAGGCAGCTTCAAACCCTGCAAGCCAACGCGGGATTGGAAGAAACGGAAACCGATCGGAAAATGGACATCATCAATCGCCGGGAAAAGCGGCTTCAAAATATAGAACGTTCGCTAAGCGATTTGCTCAAAACAATTGTGGACAAACAAATGAAAGTAAGGGTGTAGTGAACGATGATACCTGCCCGTGATTCGACCCTGGTGGAATGGGTCGGCGAATTCAGAAACTCCACGGAAAAATTGCTGCCGGATAGCAGCGCACTTGCCAAGATGCGAGAATTGTTTGAGGACATGGAGCAGGATTATTACACCATTGTCGTGGCTGGAGAATTCAAGCACGGTAAATCCACTTTTGTGAATGCTCTGTTGGGCGAGCAGATTATGCCGTCTGACGTGACGCCGACGACGGCTACGTTAAATGCCGTTTTTTACGGATCTCAGCCTCAGGTGCATGTGTTAAAAACCGACGGCGGGACTGAAATTCATGAATTGACATCCGGCATACTTGAACGGTACACGGCGAACGCGGATTTCAATCCGGATGAAATCCATCATCTGAAAATTTTTTATCCGTCTTCGTTGCTGGAGAATCGTATCGTCTTGGTCGATACGCCTGGGGTGAACGATTTAAACCAGCATCGTGCCGCCATTACACACCGTTTTATCCCGAGGGCCGATATTATCATTCTTATGCTTAGCATGACCGCTCCTCTGAATGGAACGGAACAATCCTTTATACAGCAATACCTGCTGAGGCATGGGACGGACCATATTTTATTCGCGGCCAATTTCTCCGACCGGATTGATGAGGAAGAGGAAGAAGAGACGATGGAACTGCTTCGCCGACGGTTGGAGCGTATCACCGGAAATCCGAATCCGTTATTGTTCAAGTTATCGGCCCGGGATGCACTAGCAGGGAGACTTCAATCAAAAGAAGAACTCATTCTTACTTCCGGAATACAGGCTGTGGAAGAGGCTATTCGCAGCAAACTAATCGACGGAGAGAAAGCCAAAGCCAAAGTAGCCGGCCGTAAGTGGCGCTTCCAGTTGGCTCTGCAAGAGTTGATGCAGGAAATCGAAGCGGCGTTGGCTCTGTCCGAGGAAAGTATGGAAGGGCTCCAGGCACACCTAGACAACATCGGGATTTGGAAATCCCGACAAGCACAGTGGGAAGAGCAACTGATTGAATATATCCGGCAGCATGAGGACGAGATCGCATTTATGGCGTTAAAATCTTTCGACTTTTTCGGAGAGAAACTCCGGGCGGAGGCAGAACAAAGAGTTCAATTCTATCAAGGGTCAGATATAAAAGGGCTGACGGAATCCCAGCTTCCGATGCTTATCAGGCTTGAATTCTCACATTGGCTTGATCAGAATACCGATGCGATTCAACAATTGTTGCTGGAGCTCGAGAAGGCGGTGTCCGCCGGTTTGATGCAATCTTTTCGGGAGTCCGTTCAAATCCGCGGTTATCGAGAGGTCAGAATCAATGTGGACTTAACGGACACTTTGAATGTAAATGGTGGTGGAAATCCCCATGTAAAAGCCGGATTGCTCGTCGGTGGTGCAAGCTCGATCGCTCTTATGCTTGGCGGTACTTTTCTGATTCCGATTATCGGTATGGCTGGATTGCCGTTCTTGCAACACAAAATGGCCGAAAAGAAGTTGGAATCCATGAAACCTGATGTTATTCTAGCATTAAACAGTCACCTGGACACAGTTTATGACAAAACCAGGGTGGCGATTCGATCGTATATTGCTCAGGCTGTGTATGAAATCCACCGCCAATCAATTGAAGAGTTTAATAGACTGATTAGAGGCATGGAGAGCGCTGTTCAAAACGAGCTGTCTATGAAACGAAACGCAGCAGAGCGGGAGCATCATTTTCAAAAGGAATTGAAAGAATTGTTAGGCAAGGCATTTCAATCTATAGAGACATTAAAGGAGGATTACGTATGAGCGACGGTTCCATGAATGGGCATACGAATTTGCCCGCGCTATTTGATGTAGACCATTCTTCGACCATTCATCATTATGCCGGTGATCATTGGCCTTTAGACGGATTGCATAATCATCACACGACCGCATTTTCGAATCACGATATCTTTTCTTTCGATGATCCGCTGAAACATGCTTACAAATACCAGATTAAGCCGATTCAACTTGATACCACGCATTTCCACTTTACGAAACCTCACTATGTGAAACCAACGGTTACAATTCATGGTGACCTTAGAGAGGGCACTTATCGTGACGGAGACGGCAATCCGAATATCGACAATCCGTTCGGCGGTTTTTGGAAAGCCAATCCATAGAAATGGGAAATCAGTGAGGAACTAATATGATCCTAAACGAAAAAATCATAGCCTCCGAAGTCCAACTCACCGGCCTCAATGGCGAAGACATTGGCATCGTCTCGACCAAGGAAGCCTTGGCTATGGCCAAGAAGCTGAAGGTCGATCTAGTTTGCACCTCCCTTATGAGCAGCCCGCCTCCGGCGAGACTAATGAGCGCCGGCACAGCAAAGCAGGAGGCGCAACAGGCGAGGAAGCGTGAGCAGGCGCCGAAGTTGAAGGAGATCCGGCTGACTCCGCAGATTGAGGATCATGATTATGAGACGAAGAGGCAGCAGGCGGAACGGATATTGAAGGCTGGCGATGCGGTGATGCTCGTTGTGAAAGTTCAAGGCAAAGAAGGGGCACGGGCGAGGGAGCTGCTTCAGTCGCTGGTGAAGGAGCTTCAGTCGATGGGTAAGCCCAAAACCGGTATTCAGCTGAGCGGTAAACAAGCAGCGGTTCAGCTAGATCCGGTGTGAGCAATCAATATATGCTAATTTACTTATACATCCAACAAAAAAGCAGACGTCGGTATGTTCGACGTCTGCTTTTCTCTAATTATTCTAGCGGATATGCAAAACTTAATGTCTTACCATCAGCCGTCTCATACGAGATCAACAAGTAGCTTCCTACAAGTTGCTGACCAACACTCGGCTCATGATCTTCGTGGTAAGCTTCTTCTGCAGCAGGGAAGTTCAAACTCACCTGAACCACCTGTTTGCTTGCAAGGCTCACCGATTTCTTGTCCTGGATCTTGCCGCTTGACCAGACGAACAAGTTGGCGGTGCCTTTCTGCCCTGCTTTTAGCTTCACGCTCACTTTGCCGTCCTTCACAGTCGGCTTGCCTTCAATATTCAAGCTGTTCTTGTCGGCTGCTACACCACTGGCCAGCGGGACGCCATTCATGGCCGATTGCAGGATCGACTGTGGAGACAAAGTGCTGTGTGCGACATCGAGCGGGATGATTGGTGTTTTCGGTGTGGTTGGCAGGCTCGGATCCGGGGTGTAGCCGGTCAGATATCCGTGGCCCCAACGGTACGGGTCGCCTTGTACGCCGCCCCAAGTGGACCAGCCGAGGCGGGTTTGGCCGGTTTTGTCCGTCGTATCCGAGTCATAGATGAAGATGTTGAAGGCCATTTTCGCCGGATCGACAGCGGAGGGCAGTACCGAGAATGGAATCTTCGCCTCAATCGTATAGCCGTTATAGTTGGCAGGATCAATCTTGGACGCAATCTCCATGCCTGGAGCCGTCACATCAATCGGTCCTTGGTAGTTATCCGCGTCGCGATAAGCGGCGGGTTTGCCCTCAACCGTTGTTGGGAAAATGCCCACTTTAAACGTCGTTGAGGTGTTCTCGGAATCGCCGCGCGGATCGATCGTGATCTCGACCGAATCCGTCCGCCAGTGCCGTTTGGCGTCCGAGGCAGGCAGCACAGTGCCCAGCTTATCATCGACGACCTTCACATAGAAGTACAGCGCCTCATCGTCGAAGCTTACTCTCGCCGTTCCCGAAGCATCGGCGGCAGAAGTTGGAGTTTCGCCTTCCCAGACACGGCTCAGATCCAAGTCGTGGCTATGTCCATACTCGCCGTCATGCGCCTCACCATCCACAACCGGCGAAACCGCCGCGCCTATCTCCGTTACCGGAACCAGGTTGATAGCGGCATTTTGCACGACAGACTTGCCGCCTGTTGTCGTCGTGATCGAGAAATCATAGTCGCCGCCTTTGCCGCCTTGGTTGGACGTTTTCAAGGTGGTATCCGTATTTTTCACTGTAAACGTAACTGCTTTTACTTCACCGGGCTGCAAGCCATTCACAGCCATCGAAGATTGCTCGGCCGCGAAGCCGGTCGGCAGCTGCAGAGACACTTCGGAGTTCTGTACCGAGCTGCTGTTATTCTTCACATTAACGGTCACTGTCTTGGTTTCACCCACGCCGATCGAGAAGACGGGCTTGATCAAGTTCGCCAAATGCTGAACGTGATGGGTCTCCGTCCAGTCTTGGAACTGCTTCACATGAGGCAACGGCTGCAACGCAGAGGTGACCTCAGACACGCCTTCTACTATACTGCTCGACCAGCCTGTTTTGCCTCCGGCCGTCAGCTTCACATTCACGCGATAACGCTTGGCTGCGAAGGAATCCGAGGTACCGACGTCGAAGGTTACTTTCGTGGATTGACCCTTCGCGAGCTTCACCGGAACGCTCACCTCGCTCTTCGCCACTAACCCGTCCGGCAGCTCCAATGTCGCCACGCCATCCGTCATCGCAGGGCCGCCGTTGTTTACAATTTCAGCTGTAATCTTGAATGTCTCGCCTGGTGTGATGTTGTAATCCGAAGTTGTGACATGCAACTCCGTGCCAAGCGGCATCCCTTGAGTTCCAGTCAGCAATGCGCCTTCCAGCAGCGCGGTGGACGAGGTGTTGTCCTTCGTGATCGGCACCCGGCTGTCGAACTCCGTGAACCGGTCGCAGCCCAGTTGGTTCGGATCCGTCGGTACGTCCCCGAAAACCGCCCATCCTTGAGACACATACAGCTTTTGCGCGTTGCGTTCGATTTGGGCCCATGTTTTGCCCGACTTCGCCGAGGTCCTGCCGCCCCAGACGCCGTACACTTTATCCGTGGGCTCCGTCGGCGTGAACACCGCTTCGCAAGCCTGCCCGACGTTCGAGCCTGTTCCGGCGGCTCCGCGATATACGATTTTTTTCACTTTCCATGGCTTTAAGCCTTCTTTCTTGATCTGGTCCGGGAACACGTTCGGATCTGCTGCCGCGTAGAACGCCTCGACCGCCATCCGCGCCGCATATTGATGATGACCGTGATTGCCCGGCGTGGGAGAGGGGTTCATCGTAAAAATAATCTCCGGCTGCGTCATGCGCACCGTGCGAACCACTTTCTCCAGCGTCGATTCATGTCCCCAAACTTGCTCTGTTAAGGGAGCGCTTACATTATAGTAAAAGTCGACTTTATCCAAATTGAAAACCTGCCCGATGCCTGCCAGCGACACCGCGGCGCGTTCTTCGCCTTCCCGCAAAATGCCTAGATCCGCACCCTCTTCCGGACCGGCGGCATTGCCCCCGCCTTCTCCGCGGGTAATGGTAAGCACGCCCATTTTGTAGCCGTATTGTTCAATCCACTGCCCGTAAGTGGACAGTCCGCCGGCTTCATCGTCCGGGTGCGCGCCGATGAACAGCATGTCCAGCTTCGCGGCATTTTTGTGGGAATCGGCATTCTCTTGTGCGAATGCGGTGAGCGGGAGAAGACTGCATAGTAACGCGAGCACAACTACGGCAGCAAGCTTTGAAAATGGTTTCTTCAATTTCCATTCCCCTCTCAAATTGGTTTCGTCGATCTTCATGGCTCCTTCCTGCCAAATTCGGCGTTCCTCTTCATTATCGAACAGAACCCGGGGCGAATACTTTCGATATTTTGACTATAAATTCAGAAAGATTAACTTCGCGAAAATGGGACAAAGAATAGGTAGCGGCACAATCGATTGGAAGGCGGGGATGGGGTTGTACAATCTGCCGGAATCGCTGCACACATTCAGAAGCTTCGATGATTTCGAAATTTTCATCAACCGGAGCGAACCTGGCTGGCATATGCCGCTGGAGTGGCATGAGCCGGTGGAGATTTTCTACGTGCTATCTGGGCGGGGAAAATGTTATATCGGGGAAAAGGAGTATCGGTTCAAGCCGGGGCACTTGTTCGTGATCGGCAGCCATGAGCTGCATCGGAGTGAACTCATCGACGATGAACCGTTTGAGGCGCTGGTGTTGTTGTTCCATCCGAGGCTGGCTCAAAGCTGGCAGCTGGAGGACGAATTTGACCCGCTGTCCATTTTTTACGAGCGGCCGGAGGAGTTCTCGCATCAATTGAAACCTGGGCTCGCGCTGAGCGCGAAGCTCAAAACAGGCTTCGACCTCTTGTTGGAGGAGTATGGGAGGAAGGAGGGCTTTTCACTGAGAGTGGTCGGATCCCTGCTGCAGTGGCTGCTCGTCGAACTGAACCGCGCTTACGCCAATAACAAGCGATATAGCGGACTTGAATCGTGGAAAGGGATCCGTTTTAAAGAGGTTACGCATCAAGCGATGGAATACATAAACGCACATTACCACGAAAACATTCATCTGAAGTCCATTGCCGAACAGCTTCGGGTGAATCCGTCTTACTTAAGCAGGGAGTTCAAGAAAAACACCGGCTACACCGTGGTGGAGTTCATTTCCTACAAGCGCATCTCGCACGCCAAAGAACTGCTGCTGCACACGGATTCGCAGGTGACGGAAATCGCTTTTCAGGTCGGGTACAACAACGTGACGCACTTTCACTGGACGTTCAAGAAGTTCATCGGCGTAAGCCCGAACAAGTATCGGAAGCTTCCGAAGCACTATTATATTTTGAAATAAACGTCGACCTACACCTTAAACCTATAACCCGCTCCCCAGATCGTATCGATATACTGCGAATTCGAAGGATCGAGCTCGATCTTCTCCCTAATCTTCCGGATATGCACCGTGACGGTGGCGATATCGCCAAGGGAGTCCATGCCCCAGATTTGCTCGAACAGCTGGTCTTTGCTGAACACGCGGTTGGGGTTCGAAGCCAGGAACGTGAGCAGGTCGAATTCCTTCGTGGTGAAAGGGACTTCTTTGTCATTCACGAATACGCGACGGGAGGCTTTGTCGATGAGGAGACCGCGAATGCGGATCTCTTCTTTTTTCTGGCCGCCTCCGGACAAGCGCTCGAACCGGGCGAGGTGGGCGTTCACGCGGGCGACCAGCTCGCTCGGGCTGAACGGCTTAATGATATAGTCGTCCGCGCCGAGGCCGAGACCGCGGATTTTTTCGATGTCTTCTTTCTTCGCGGAGACCATGAGAATCGGAATGTCCAGTTTGGTGCGAAGCGTGCGGCAAATTTCGAAGCCATCGATCCCCGGCAGCATCAAATCGAGAATGATCAAATCATAATTGCCTTCAAGCGCCCGCTTCAGCCCTTTGTCTCCGGTGGATTCGATATCCACTTCATAATTGTGGAGCAACAGATAATCGCGTTCCAGTTCCGCAATGTTGATGTCGTCCTCGATAATCAAAATGCGCTTCATACCTGAATCCCCCCGTCATTCCGCTTCTTGAGCGAAATCATCATGACCGTACCGACGCCCAGCTCGCTCGCCGCGTTGATGGTGCCGCCATGCTCTTCCACGATATGCTTGGCGATGGCCAGCCCGAGCCCGCTGCCTCCGGCATTCGCGTTCCGTGAGGGATCCGCCCGGTAGAACCGGTCGAAAATATGCGGCAGCGCCTCCGGAGAAATTCCCCGTCCGTTATCTTTGATGACGACCCGGTACACATCCTTTTCCTCGTTCAGAGAGATCCAGATGCGGCCGTCTTCTTTATCCATGTACTTCATGGCATTTTCGATGATATTCGTGAACACACGCTTCAACTTATCCCGGTCCCCGATGATCATCGCAGGCTGCGCGCTAACAGGAGATTCATAGACCAACTGCACGCCGCGTTTCTCCGCATCCATCTGAAGCTCCTCGGTGCAATCCTGCAGGAAGGAAGACAGTTCCACTTCTTCAAAATGAAACGGTAGCCCCTTCAGGTCCAGCTTCGAGAACAGGAACAGCTCGTCGATCATGTGATCCAGTTGGACGGTCCGGTTATGAATCGTCTTCACATACCGGTCCAGCTTCTCCGGCGTGTCCGTCACCCCGTCCATGATGCCTTCTACGTACCCTTTGATCGCGGTCATCGGCGTTTTCAAGTCGTGTGAAATATTCGAGATCAAATTTTTGCGGTTATCCTCGTATTGCAGCTGCAGATCGATCGATTCTTTCAGCTTGAGCCGCATTTCTTCGAACGCCCAGGCCAGCTCGCCGATCTCGTCCCGCGATTCGGGCCTCACTTGATAATTCAAATTGCCTTCCTTGATTTCTCCCGCCGCGCGCTTCAAGGCACGGAGTGGCCGGATGATGCTTCGGGATACGAAATAGGTCAGGATACCGTTCACGACGACAAGAATGACGAGCAAAGTAATCAAGAACGATTTCGAAAATTTCGCCATGAAAAAGTTCAGAAAATCGACGTTCATGAGGATGTAGTAGCTGCCCTTGGATCCGTCGGGGAACGTCACATCGTATTGTCGGTTCAGGAGCCAGTTATGATCGCTCGCTTCGGCCATTTTGTCGAAATGGTTGCTCCCACTTCCATAAGCAGGCAGTTGAGCCGGCACGTTCGTCCCATCAAAGGCAGGAGAAGCGAAAATCACTTGATCGTCAAGACGCACGATGAGTCCCATGTTGATCTTCTTCAGTCGGTCGCTGTACTCCTGCATCAAAGCCTTGTCCCGGAGCGAATCCGGGCTGTTGCTCATCCGAAGACGAATGTCCGCCGCAATGTCCGCCTCTTCGCCCAGCACGGCCGCGATCGGGTTCTTATGCTGGGTATCCAGCGTAAACACGGACCGAAGGTCCCCGAATACCGAGGCGGCGATGATGACGATCGAGATGCTGAGCAGCACGAGCGGCACCAGCAGCATGGCCAGGTAAGAGAGCAAGAGGCGAATCCGGATGGACATGGGGACAACTCCTAAACTTCTTTTTTGTCAAAAAGGTAATAACCGGACGTATAGAACACTATAGCGCAACCTGTGAGAAAGCTGAAGATGGTCATCAGCTTGCCGGCGGAAACCGCGCTTCCGATCCAAATCTCGTACCAGTCCGTATAGGCGGTCGGCGAGAACACGGTGTATTCCGGAAAAACGAAGGTGATCAGCTTGGCTGCGGCATAGACGAGGATACAGATGGCCAGCGCGCCGCTTGCGTTTTTGAAAAATTGCGCGATGAACACAGCAACCGTGCAAAGCGCGAACATCGGCAATGCCGCTACCGCATACGCAAGAGCCGAATTCGCGATACCGCCCGCCATGCCTTCGGAAGCCGGGAGGAAGAAGGAGGCGATCGTCGAGCTCAACCAACCGAGCATAAGACCGGCAGCGATCAGCCCGAACGCGGCGAGCACTTTCGCGGTGAAGATTTTGAAGCGGCCGACCGGGCGAAGCAGCACAGAGCGAATCGTGCGGTCGCCGAACTCTCCTGAGAACATATCGGATACAGACATGAAGATCATGAGAGGCAGCACGAACAACGTCAACATATTCAAAATGTTGATCGGATAGTGCGCACCGGCGACGGCCGTAATGCCGAGGCCATTTTGCAGTCTCAGGACGACCGGCAGCCCCAGGAAGGGGATTATCGCGATCAAGCCAAGGAAGAAGATCGTTTTTTTGCGGGCCGACATTTTGACCCATTCATTAATGGTACTGGATAGGAGCAGGCTCATGATTCGCCGCCTCTCTTTCTGCACGAATTTGCTGGACGAAATACGTTTCGAGGGATTGACCCGATTCTTGCAACAACTCGCCGATGTCGCCTTCCCGGATCAACCGGCCGTTATGAATAATGCCGATCCGATTGCAGATCATCTCCATCTCCGTGATCAAGTGGCTGGAGACGAAAAAAGTGATTTGCTCCTCCACAGCCAGCCGTCGGATCAACTCCCGAATCTCCACCATGCCCTCGATGTCGAGACCGTTGGTGGGTTCGTCTAAAATAAGCAGCTGCGGCTTGGACAGAATGGCGGAGGCGATGCCGAGTCTCTGCTTCATGCCGAGCGAGTAGTGGCCGACTTTCTCTTTCTTGTTGGCCGACAGGCCCACCAAATCGAGCACTTCGTCCACCCGAGTGTTCGGAAGGTGCGGATACAGTCGGGCGGCGAGCTCCAAGTTTTTGCGGCCGCTCATATATTCGAAGGCTTCGGCTTTCTCGATCAGTACGCCGACGTCTTTCATCGCTTCCTCGTAATGCTCGTTCACGTCGTACCCGAACACGCGGACACTTCCCCGATCCGCTTTCACCAAGCCGGTGACGATCTTCATCACCGTCGTTTTGCCGGCGCCGTTCGGGCCGAAGAAGCCGTACACGTCGCCCCTGCGAACCTGCAGCGTAATATTGTCGATACCGCGATTATTTTTGTAGGTTTTGGACAGCCCCTGGATGTCCAGCACCGTGTCCTTGTTCATGATTAGCCCTCCCCTAGGGAGAGAGCAGCCTTGCGGCTACTCTCTTGATCGATTGGATTAGTGTTTGAATTCCCGCTCTTGGATGGTGGTGACTTTCTTGCCTGCGAGGTCGATGCTGTCCGGTGTCGTGGCATTCAGATTCGACGTCGCGATGTCCGCGGTGATGACGACTTTGTGCGCTTGGCCGGAAGCGTCTTTACCGGAAATCGTAAAATCGATTTGCTGGCCGGTGATGTAGTTGTTGCTGTCGATCGTCGCGTGCAGCGCCACTTCGTCGATATTCACGTTTTGCGTCAGTTTCGGCAACGTCCCGGTGATTTGCTTCACGTTAACGCCGAGCATGTTGTGTCCGAATTGTTCTTGTTGATCCAACTCATCCTGCGCATGCTTGCCGCTCAGCGCTTCCTTCACGAGGATGGAACCGATGACGTTGGCTGCGGCGGGGATTTGCGAGCCGGTCAGCTTCGCGTCGATCGTTTGGCTGCCGCCTTCCGCATTGCTCACGTTCACGTAATTCTTCAGATTGCCGACCAGCGCGTCGACGACGTTTTCCATTTCTTTGCTGAGGGCTGGATCATTCTTGTGCTCATCAGCCTTCTCTTTCCAGTGCCTCCGTTCGGACTCTGTCGTCACGTAGTAAGTATCGCTGTTGCCCGCTTTGAAAACTTGCTTGTCTTTCAAATCGTAGAAATCGAACGTTTGCGAGGTTGAGCCGGCTTGGATCGCCGCTTGGCCGCTGACGCTTCCGATCGTTTCGTTCTCTTTCACCGTCGTCTTCACGTTCAGCAACTCGCTGCCGTTATCCCGGATCGTCAGGGCGACATTTTGCGTCGAGCTCGTGGCCGCAGCCGTGTTTTTTAGAGCGGATTTGTAAGCTTCGTAGCCTTTAGCCCCTCCGATATCCGCGAACGCGGACGTTACCACAAGCGCGCTGCCGATTGCCAGCCCCGCTCCCAACATCAATACTTTCTTCTTCATACCAACTACCTCCTAAAATTTGTTGCGGTCGCATTTTCTGCTGCCCACAATTCGATCATAAACCCCCTTTCTAAACTCCCAAGAAACTGAGATTAACAGGAAATAATCAATTTATTAATAAAAAATAAACTGCCGGCTTTCGCCGGCAGTATTTGCGACGGAATCAATGATGCATCGAATGGGCGACTTTCACTTGCTTCGCCGCTTTGATCCGCAGCATGGGCAGCATGCCGACCGCGCCGATGAGGAACAAGCCGGAAGCCATGAGGTACAGAGTGCCAAGCGGAAGCTGCGCTTTCAGCAGGCCGACCACGCTCATGTTGATGACCATGCCGCCCATGAATAGCGGGTTCAGAATGCCGTTGACGCGGCCCACGAAAGATTCCTCCGCGTGATTCAGAATGAGCGTATTGCAGGCGATATGGATCAGCGGACCCATAAAGCCGGCGACGAATTGGACAGCCAGCGCCCACCCGACCATTGTGATGTTACCCAGGATTGCAACCGAGATGGCGCTGCAGACAAAGCCGGTCATCAGCATCACTTGCGGGGTCATTTTTTTCGCGAACCCCATGGCGGCCATCCCGCCGATCACCATGCCGACGCCGTTGACGACCGTAAACCATTGCAGCGACTCCGAGGTTAAACCCAGATTTTCCGTGACCAGGAAAATGCCGAGCGGGTTCACCAGCCCGAGCCCTAATCCCGCAGCCAAGAAGAAAAAGCCCATATAGACGAAGATTTTGTTGGACCATACATAATGGAAGCCCATTTTCATTTCCTGTCCGAGCTTCGATTCCGGCTTTTTCCCTTCAACCTTCTGATCAGCAGGCAGCAGCGTCAGAACCGCCGCGGACAGCAGGAAGCAAGTACCCATAATGGCAATCGCCGTGTCGATCCCGAACTTGAAGTAAACCAAAGTGCCCAGCATCGGACCGATTACCATGAACATCGCCATGACCGTCTGGTACATCGACATCCCCATTTGCATTTGGGCCTCCGGCACGTGAATCTTAAACAGCTTCATGCCGGCAGGCTGGGAGAACTGAGACAGGATGGACGAGACCAGCGTAGCGAAGAAGATCGCTTCCCATCCTCCGTAAATCAAGGCGAGCAATACGGCGAATACGGATGCCGCACTCAGCAGATCGCATACGACCATGGTGAGCTTCGGCCGCCAACGGTCGGCGAAGGCACCGCCGATGAAGGAGAACAGGAAGATCGGGGCGAATTCGGCCACCGAGATGAGGGAGATGGCAACAGGATCCTTATCCGTCTGTTCCGTGACGAACAGCAGGATGGCGAAATTCCGAACCCAGATGCCGGTCTGCAGGAACAAGCCGGATAACATAATGGACTGGATGAAGCGGTTGGCAAAAATGGCACGCATAAAGGAGACAACACCTTTCTTCTCATTGGAATGTTATGGGCTAATCATACTGAAAGGCTAGGAGCTCCAACGCGCAAAGATTTGATGCTTTAACGCAAAGATTGGGGACTGCACCGCAAAGATTTGCGTTCATCGCGCAACCGCGCCGTTTTTGTTTGGCTGGCTATCAAATCGTTTACTTGTTAGGCGTAGCGAAAAGTTTTAATATGGGTGGCAAAGGCGGGGAATACGGTTTTAGGAAGTGATGGTTCGTGAAGGCGCAGCAAATATTGAGAGATTATCTCACCAGCAAGTGGTATTTCTATTTGACTGCCATCCTCTTCATCGTAGCCGCGAATATTATCAATTCTTTCTTTCCGAGACTGCTCGGGCGTTTCACCGATCAATTGGATCAAGGGCAAATGACCCAGCCGGTGATTGTGGAGTACAGCTTGCTGCTGCTCGCGGTGGGTGTCTCTTTCGCCGTGCTCGGCGGTATCGGGCAATATATCGTCGTCAGATTGGGCAGGCTTTTCGAATTTGTTACACGCAGGAAACTGTTCGGCCATTTCACGACGCTAAGCGAGCAGTTTTATTCGAAAAACGGCGTGGGCAAGCTCCTCAGCTATGTCATGAACGACGTAACCGCGGTTCGCGAGTCGATCGCGATGGGCGTGAATCAAACGACGAACGCGACCATCACGATTCTGTCCGCCATGACGATGATGCTGCTGAGCTCGATTCCGCTGTATCTCATTGGGGCCTGCGTGCTGCCGCTCGCGGCTATTCCATGGATTGTGACCGGCATCGGACCCGTCGTTCGCAAACGTTCCTTAACCGTCCAGGACTCTCTGGGGAAAATGACCGAGGCGGCGGAGGAGCAATTCGGCGGAATTCGCGTGACGAAAAAGTTTGCGGTCGAGCCGATTATGATGCGGCGCTTTGGAGCTGCGGTGGACCAAATTCGCGATAACCAGCTCCATCTGGTGCGCGTATCGTCCCTGTTCCAAGCGTCGATTCCTTTTCTCGGCGCTTTGTCGCTGGTGGTGACGGTGGCCTTCGGCGGCTATTTAACGATTCATGACCGGATCACGCTCGGCAATTTCGTCGCGCTAACGTTATATGTCCGCATGATGGTGAACCCGCTCCAACAAATCGGCAACGTCATCAACACGATGCAGCGCTCGCGCGCTTCGCTGGAACGCATCAATGAACTGCTGGCGGTGAAGCCGGACATACAAGAAGTAGAATCGTCCGGGTCCATCGATTTGCGTCACGCCGCCATCCACATCCGCAATTTGTCCTTTTCTTATCCGGATTCAGACCGATACGCACTGCATAATATCAATTTGAAGATCGAACCCGGCAAAACAGTAGGAATCGCAGGTAAAACGGGAAGCGGCAAAACGACGCTCATGAAGCTGCTGCTCCGAGTTTACGATGCTCCCCGGGGAACGATCCGGTTTGGAGAAGTGGACATCCGAGATTTGTCGCTGGAAAGCTTGCGCAGCCAGATCAGTTACGTTCCGCAGGACGGCTTTCTGTTCAGCACGACGATCCGGGATAATATTGCGTTTTATCACCGGGACACGGCTTTTGATCGGGTAGAGGACGCCGCTCGAAAGGCGCAGATCTATTCGAATATTACGGAGTTTCCGGAACAGTTCGAGACGAAGCTGGGGGAACGCGGCATTACGCTGTCGGGAGGGCAGAGGCAAAGAACGAGTCTCGCCCGCGGCATCATCAAGGATTCGCCGATCATGATTTTGGACGACAGCGTCAGTGCGGTGGATTCCATAACGGAGAAGAAGATCATCAACATGATCCGGTCGGAGCGAAGGAATCGGACGACTTTGATTATCGCGCACCGTGTCAGCGCATTGAAGCATGCGGACGAAATCGTCGTGTTGGACGAAGGGCGAATTGTGGAGCGCGGAACGCACCACGAGCTGCTGGCGCACCAAGGCATCTACGCCACCCTTCATGCCATTCAAGAGGAGGGGAATTCCGATGCAGCCCTCTAAGTCGACGTTCGGCTTTTTATTTTCCTATATGAGACCGTACAGGGTCACCTTTCTTCTGTTTATCTGCTGCACCTTGCTGGCCATTGCCGCGGATCTGCTGCAGCCTTATTTGGTCAAGATCGCGATTGATAACAATTTGTTGATCGGCACGAACGATTACCGCCAGCTGCTGATCATTTGCTCGATATATTTCGGTTTGTCCATATCCAGCTTCCTGTTTACCTATCTGCAAAATAATTTGCTGCAAAAAGCGGGACAAAGCATCGTTGCCCGTATTCGCAAAGATTTGTTCGAGCATATTACGAAGCTGTCGATGTCGTTTTTCGACCGGATGCCGAGCGGCAGCCTGATTACTCACGTATCCAGCGACACGGAAACGCTGAATCAATTTTTTACGCAAGTGCTGTTAAGCGTGGTACGCGACGGGATGACCTTGATTTTCATCATTGTCATGATGTTCCAACTGGACGTCACGCTGGCGCTGTATTGTTTGATTTTGCTGCCGGTGATTGCTTTGATCGCGATTGCGTTTCGAACCTATATGCGGAAGACTTATCAAGCCTCAAGGACCGCGTATTCCCGTTTGATCGCCTTCGTGGCAGAAAATTTGGCGGGCATGAACCTGATCCAGGCGTTTCACCAGGAGAAAGAGCAGCAAAACCAGTTCACGGATCGCAACCAGACGTATTTTCGCGCCAATCTGCAAGAAATCCGGACCAACGTCGTGTTTAACCGTACCTTCGACATGCTGGGCAGTTTATCCGTCGCTTTCGTGGTGTGGCTGGGCGGGGAAGCGGTGTTCCACCAATCGATCGAGTTCGGGGTACTTTACGCTTTTATAACGTATATTCGTCAGTTTTTTCAGCCGATCAGCACGATTACCCAGCAATGGAACACGCTGCAGTCGACCTCGGTTTCCGTCAGCCGGATCTGGAATATTTTCTCCGTTCCGCCGGAAGTGAAGGACGCCGCCGTCGTGCGTGACCTGGATTTGAAGCAGGTGAAAGGCCGGATCGATTTCGACCATATCCGGTTCGGCTATCGGGAAGGAAGCCCGGTCATTCACGATCTCGACCTGCACATTCGGCCGGGAGAGATGATCGGGATCGTCGGTACGACCGGGGCGGGGAAGAGCTCGCTAATTAGCCTGCTGTGCCGGTTCTACGATGTGAACGAGGGGAGCATCACGATTGATGGCGTGGATATTCGCGAGATTCCGCAGCGTCAGCTTCACCGGATTGTCGGGCTTGTCCAGCAGGAGCCGTTTCTGTATTCGGGCAGCATCGTCGATAATATTCGGATGTTCGATGAATCGATTTCCCGAGAAGAAGTCATTCGGGCCAGCCGGCTGGTTGGTGCGGACGAAATCGTCCGGCGCATGAAGCATGGGTACGACACCCTGCTGTCGGAGAGAGGAAGCGGGCTGTCGGCCGGAGAGCGGCAGCTGATTTCGTTTGCCAGAATCATCGTGTTCCAGCCGAAGGTATTGATTCTCGATGAAGCGACAGCCAACTTGGACTCGTATACCGAGCAGTTGATTCAGAAAGCGCTGAATGTCGTGTCCGAGCAGAGAACGACGCTGGTCATTGCGCACCGACTGTCTACGATATTAGAAGCGGATCGCATCATTGTGATGCGCGGCGGCAGGATCGTGGAAGAAGGAAGCCACCGGCAGTTGCTGGAACTGCACGGGTACTATGAGCAGTTCTATTTGCACTCGCTGGGCAAAATGGAGGCGGGGGCGGGGTGAACACTCATATCGCGGTTGCACACATTTTTACGCAGTATTATAATAAAAATAAAGAAGGAGCCGGCGGCAACCGGCTCCTCAGGCACATAGCCGCTGCGAAGGCGGTCGGCTTGGGTTTGGTCAAGAAATAGACCGGTACCTTGTTGGGGGCGGTCTATTTCTTTTTGTTTTGGATAAGTGCCGTGACGATGGATATGACAAGCGTCAGCAACGCAATTACCAGTGTGCCGAAGCTAATCATTAACGTCAAAGCATCCTTAACCTCCACAGGCATCACCTCCCTTCCGGGAGATTAGCCGACCGCCCTTGCGAGCCTTTCTATGTGCCTATATTCATTATACATTCCGAGAACGTGTGTTTGTATCTTTCGATATACCTATCATTTCTTACAAACCCGGCAGTTTACTTAAAGCGCGCGGTTGCACAGATCTTCACGCAGCATTATAATAATAACAAAGAGGAGCCGGCGGCAACCGGCTCCATAGGTACAAAGACCGCTTCAAAGGCGGTCGGCAAGATAGGGTCCATGGGATAGACCGAACCTTGGGTGGGGGCGGTCTATTTCTTTTTATTTTGGATAAGTGCCAAGACGATCGTTACGATGAACGACAGCAGCGTAATCACTGCGCTTACGGAGCTGATCATCAGCGTCAAAGCATCCTTAACCTGCACGGCATCACCTCCCCTCCGGGAGACTAGCCGACCGCCCTTGCCAGCCATCTTGTGTACCTGACCAAATTATAACATGCACGAACACATGTTCGCATTCTAAAATCGAAAAATGATGCTAAAGGCTTAGCGCCTCCTATAAAGTGAAAGTAGAAGGGATGTCCTTCTCCCGAAGAAGCAGCCATGACCACGATCGCTTGGCCAAATGCATCGAGATCGCAAACAAGGCCAGAGCATCCACGACGTGAATAGCCCGGAGATCTCCGGAAAACTGTTGGATGGTGATATGCTGCAACGCCGTAATGCCGAACATGACGAGAGGCAGCCACCGAAGGCTTCCGCGGATGCGCCCAAAGAATGTCAGTACAAACATGATGACCGATGCGAACTCAAAGTAATTGGCAAACACGCGATGCAGCTGCATACCGTTCGGATCCGCGAGAATCCCCAGACCCGCGAAGAAAACTTGCAATATGACGCAAACCAAGTAACCTGTGGCCAGCAGTCCGTACAGAAAGCGGACGAACCGGATACGGCCGATGTTTTTTTCCATGTTGTTTTCTCCTCTCCATTGCCCAAAATGAAATTTAATTTTTCCGCTGCCTCTGTCCCCAAGGTTTGAAAACCGAAATCACGAAGAGAGAAGCGAGCGTTAAAATTTGCACGACAATTCCGCTCCACAGCTGCCAAGAACTTCCCGCTTTGAGCGTCCAGAAATACATGCCGAACGGCCCTAAGCCGATCGCAACGATCGCTAACGCTTCTTTGGCGATAATCCAGTAAAATCGGAACAGCCCCCACCGGGTGAGTACGGAAAGCAATACTCCGGTGACCACGGCGCCGATGGTCGAAGCCCGGACAGACGTTCTGGCCAGCACATGCATGCTTGCATAGGTGGCCTTAAGCGCTTCGGCATCGTGAACCGCAGCCGCGGTCAGGCTTAAAATCAAAAATGCGACGGCGTTACCCAACATAATGGCGGAAAAGAGTAGATGAAGCGTGAGCAGCCACTTGCGTGGGGCAACGCTGATTTTCTCCACAAATTTCACCTCCCCCATCCGGCACTATACCTACAAATTGAACCGGTATCCTACGCCCCATATAGTTTCGATATATTGAGGTTTGGACGGGTCCGCCTCAATTTTCTCCCGAAGCTTGCTGATATACACGGTTACCGAGGCATTGTCGCTGATCGCGTCGAGCCCCCAAATTTTCTCGTACAATTCGTTCTTGCTGAAAACCCGGTCAGGATGGGAGGCCAAAAACAGAAGAAGGTCATACTCTTTGGACGTGCAGGGTATTTCTTTACCGTGAACAAACACCTTCCGGGAATTTTTATCGATGACAATCCCGCGAATTCGGATTTCGTCGTTGTGCTTAAGCCGGTTATCGGTGATCAACCGGTCGTAACGGGCAAGGTGCGCTTTGACCCTCGCGACCAGTTCTCCCACGCTGAACGGTTTGGTGATATAGTCGTCGGCGCCGAGTCCTAGTCCTCGTATTTTGTCGATGTCTTCCTTGCGGGCGGACACCATCAGAATCGGGATGTTTTTCACCCGGCGGACCTGTCTGCAAATCTCAAATCCGTCCGTTGTGGGCAGCATGAGATCGAGGATGATCAGATCGTAATGATGCTCCAGCGCCTTGTGCAGACCCGCATCGCCGCTTTTCGCGATATCCACTTCAAAACCTCCGGCCTCCAAAAAGTCCTTCTGAACTTCCAAGATGACAGGATCGTCCTCGATAATCAAAATTCGTTTCAAGTTTGCTCACCGCCATTTTTGCTTCTGGGCAATGTAAAATAAATGCCGGTGCCTTCTCCGGGAACGCTCTCCGCCCACACTTTGCCGCCTTGGCCCTCCACCAATTGTTTGACGATCGCAAGACCAAGGCCGCTGCCGCCGGTCTTCGCGTTTCTCGAAGGATCCGCGCGGTAGAAGCGGTCGAAAATGAGCGGGAGCACCGCGGCTTCGATGCCCGATCCGTTGTCCCGAATGCCCACCGTTGCTTCATTTTGATCGTCTCTAAGCTCCACCCGGATTTCCGGATGCGGTTTGTCCATATATTTTAAACTGTTGTCGATAATGTTCATGATGACCCTGCGCAGCTTCTCTCGGTCGGCGACGACATAAAGGGATTCACCGGATCGGGAGAAGTTCACCGTAACTCCAGCCAACAGCGGATCAAGCTGCAATTCCTCCAGGCAGTCGCGCAAGTAAGCGGCCAGGTCGACACGCTCAAGATCGAATGGAAGCCGGTTCAAGTCCAATTTGGAAAATAACAAGAGTTCATCGATGAGGCGGTTCATTTCGTCCGTTTTTTTTTCGATCATCTCCATGTATTTCTCGCGCATCGGACCGGACTCCGCAATGCCTTCCTGAATACCCTCCAGACAAGCTTTGATCCCGCTGATCGGGGTTTTCAGGTCGTGGGAGATGTTGGAGATCAGCTCTTTGCGGTTCTCCTCGTATTGCAGCTGCAGTCTGATCGATTCGTTCAAACGGACCCGCATCTGTTCGAAGGCCCCGCCGAGCTCCCCGATCTCGTCCTTACGTTTGAGCGCGACTTCGTGGCTGAGGTCGCCGTCTTTAATTTGTTCTGCGGCGTATTTCAGAGCATACAGCGGTTTGATGATACTGCGGGAAACCAAATAGGTTAACACCCCATTGGTCAGCGCGATCACGGTAAGCAAGGACAGCAGAAGAAGCGGGAAGAAGGTATGCTCACCGCCGGACCAAGGATTTCCCGCCGTCATCATGAGCAAAGTGCCTCGGCTGCCGTCGCCGAATGTGAAATCGTATTTCGCGGTGGAATGTTCTGTAGAAGGTGAAGGCGCGTTGGACATTGTGTGGATGACGTTTCCGTTTTTTTCGACAACCATGCGGGTTTTCAGCCGGTTCATGCGCTCGCCCATTTTGTCAAGGAACACGGGGTCGGATAACCGGTCCGGCTCGGTTTGCGCGATGAACTTCATTCCGGTGAAAAGCTCTTGCTGCTCGCTGGACATTTGCTGGAAGAACGGGGGACCGTTGCGCCCGCCGGGCGTATCTTTCAAAAATACGGAAGCCAGCGCTGCGGCAATCATCGCGAACAAGATGACCGGGATGAAGGTCATGGCGATATAGGAAAGCAATAATCTTGATTTGATGGACATGGACGATTCTCCTCCTGTCCTTCATCGTAACCTCCATCTCTATATGGAGTCTTAATGAAATCTAAAAAAAGTATAAAAAAGCCGGGCAGGAGAGAACCTGCCCGGCGGCCGCTTCTGCAACTGTATTTTGCCAAATTAAAGAGGTCGCATGGGCATGAAAGCGGCTATAACTTCATTTTGCCAAACTACAGAGGATTTCCGACGACTGGACCCCAGAAACCGGCTCTCCAATTTGGCAAAATGAAACTGTGGAGAATCTCGGAGGGAATTTGCCGCTGTAATTTGGCGAAATAGAGTTACAGACTCTCGGTTACGCTTTTCAATAAGTTGGCCGGGCAGGGGAGAACCCCGCCCGGCCAACTTATTACGTTTAACCTTCCAACAGCAGCGTTTCCGGATCCTCGAGCATTTCTTTGATGCGCATCAGGAATTGTACCGCTTCGGCGCCGTCGACGATGCGGTGGTCGTAGGACAGGGCGATGTACATCATCGGCCGGTTGGCCATCCGCTCCTGATCGATGGCAACCGGGCGCATCTGGATTTTGTGCATGCCGAGAATGCCCACTTGCGGCGCGTTCAGAATCGGGGTGGAGAGGAGCGAGCCGAACACGCCGCCGTTCGTGATCGTGAACGTGCCGCCCTGCAGATCGGATAGATCGAGCGTGTTGCTGCGGGCTTTCTTCGCAAGCTCGCCGATCTTCCGCTCGATATCTGCGAAGCCGAGACGGTCGGCGTCGCGGACGACGGGCACGACGAGTCCTTCTTTGGCAGCAACGGCGATGCCGATGTCGTAGTATTGCTTGACGATGATGTCTTCACCGTCAATCTCGGCGTTTAGCAGTGGGAATTGCTTCAGTGCGCCGACTACTGCTTTGGTGAAGAAGGACATGAAGCCGAGGCCAACCTCATGCTTTTCCTGGAACGATTGCTTGCGTCGCTTGCGGACATCCAGGATGGCCGTCATATCGACCTCGTTAAATGTGGTCAGCATCGCCGCGTTATGCTGCGCTTCGACGAGCCGTCTGGCAATCGTCAGGCGGCGACGGGACATGCGCTTGCGCTCCTGCGGTTTGCCGGGGGCGACGGCGTCCGGCTGCTGCATTTGCGGCTTGGCGGCAGGAGCAGGTGCAGGGGCAGCCGGCCGGTTGCCGGCGTTCTGCACGTCGGCCGCGGAGACGCGTCCCATCGGATCGCGCGCAGGCACGCTGCTGAGGTCGATGCCCTTCTCGCGGGCCAGCTTCCTCGCTGCCGGCGTTGCCGTCAGCTCCGCAGCGTCGCCTCCCGCGGGCTGCGCAGCAGGCGCACTCGCCGCCGGCGCGCTAGGCACCACCGGAGCCGCAGGAGCAGCTTCGGCCGCCGGCTGAGCCTTCGGCGCAGCGCCTTGCGCTCCTCCGGCTCCAAGGACGCCGACGACCTCGCCGATCTGCACCGTATCGCCTTCCTGCCGGACAATTCGCTCGACGACGCCGTCCTGCTCCGCGCTGATTTCCAGATTCACTTTATCCGTCTCGAGCTCCAGCAGCACATCCCCCTGATGGACCGCGTCTCCTTCCTTGACGGCCCACTTGGAAATCGTGCCTTCCGTGATCGATTCGCCCATCGCCGGTACTTTGATTTCGAACATCGACGTTACCTCCCCGTTGTCTGCGCCAAACGCTTACTATAGGTCAATGCGTGCGAAAGGAGCATCTGCTGCTCGAAGCTGTGAACCTGCTGGAACCCGCTGGCCGGGCTCGAGCGCTCGGGACGCCCGATATAGCTGACGGTCACGCCTGCCGGCGCCAATGCCCATACATGGGGCTCCATGTAGCTCCAAGCGCCCATATTTTTCGGCTCCTCTTGCACCCAGCAAATCTCTTTGAGCTTGGGCATCCGCTCCACTATCGCCCGAATATCTTCCGCCGGAAAAGGGTACAGCTGCTCCACCCGGACGACGTGCAGCCAATCGCGCCGCTCCTTGACTTCATCGGCCGGCTTCTCCAGCGCTTCCGCCAGGTCGATCGCAACCTTGCCGCTGCACAGGACGAGCCGTTCCACCAGCTCGGGCGAATCGCCAGTCCCGGGATTCTCCAGCACCGGCCGGAACGATCCCGAGCTGAACTCCGCCGCGGGAGAAGCGACGCGCGGGTTGCGGATCAGACTCTTCGGCGCCATAAGCACGAGCGGCCGCGCTTCGTCGGTCCCGCACAACGCGGCCTGACGACGGAGCAGATGAAAGTATTGCGCGGCGCAAGAAAGGTAAGCGACCGTCCAGTTCTCTTCGGCGCTCAGTTGCAAGAACCGCTCGAGCCGCGCGCTCGAATGCTCCGGCCCTTGGCCTTCATAGCCGTGCGGGAGCAGCATGGTCAAGCTGGATCTCTGCGACCATTTGGACCGTCCCGCGGAGATGAACTGGTCGATCAGCACCTGCGCGGCGTTAGCGAAGTCGCCGAACTGCGCCTCCCAAATCACCATCGTCTCCGGAGCATACACGTTGTACCCGTATTCGAAGCCAAGTACGCCCGCTTCGGACAGCGGACTGTTATGGATGGCGAACGAGGCCTTGGCATCCGGCAGCCCGTGAAGCGGGCAATAGGCGGCGCCCGTCTCGATATCGTGCAGCACCAGATTGCGGTGGGCGAACGTCGCGCGTTCCGCATCCTGGCCGCTCAGCCGGATCGGCCGTCCGTCCGCGAGAATGGTCGCGAACGCTAAAGTCTCCGCATGCGCCCAGTCCACTTTTTCGCCGTCGTTCAAGGCGTCCGCCCGACGCTCCAAAATCCGCTGAAGCTTCGGATACACATGGAAACCTTCCGGCCGCTTCAGCAAATCCGCGTTGATCCGGCGCAGCGTCTCGACAGGAACGCCGGTTTCGGCTTTAACCGGGCTTTCCGGAGGGGTCTGCTGCACTTTGGCCGGCTGATGGACCGGATCCTCGTAATCCTTTTGCTTGATCTCCTCGTAGGCTTCCTTGAGGCGGTCCAGCGCCTCCTGTCGCATTTGCTCGACTTCGTCGGCGCCAAGCACGCCCTCGCGAACCAGCTTGTCCGCATACAGCACGCTTACGCTCGGCGCAGCTTTCACTTTCCGGTAAATCAGCGGCTGCGTCGTCTCCGGATCGTCGGTCTCATTGTGGCCATGACGCCGGTACCCGACCAAATCGATCAAAAAATCTTTATGGAACAGCGTCCGATACTCCGCTGCGAGACGTGCGGCTTTAATGCAGGCTTCCGGGTCGTTCGCGTTGACGTGAACGATCGGAATCTCGAAGCCTTTGGCCAAATCACTGGCATAGTGCGTCGAGCGGGAATCGTGGCTTTCGGTGGTGAAGCCGATCTTGTTGTTCGCGATCACATGAATCGTTCCGCCGTTCGAGTAGCCGCGCAAATTGTTGAAATTGAGCGTCTCCGCCACGATACCTTCTCCCGGAAATGCGGCGTCGCCGTGAATCACGATGGCCGCCGCCTTCTCTTCCCGCTGCGAGGGGTACCCCGGCGCGCTCCGATCCTCCTGCGCCGCACGGGTAAACCCGCCGACCACCGGGTTGACGAACTCCAGATGGCTCGGATTGTTGGCCAGCGTGAGTCGGGTTTCGGCCGTCTGCCCGGACGGAATGGAGCGGTTGGCGCCCAGATGGTATTTCACGTCCCCGGTCCATCCGTAGTTGATGCCGATCGAGCCTTCCGACGGGATCAGGTTTTTGTTCGGCGAATGATGAAATTCCGAAAAAATATTGCCGTACGGCTTGCCCAGCACATGGGCAAGCACGTTCAAGCGTCCGCGGTGGGCCATGCCCATGAGAATGTGCCGCGCTCCGTCATTGGTCAGCTCATGGATAATCTCGTCCATGAGCGCCGGCAGCACATCGAGTCCTTCCGACGAAAACCGTTTCTGTCCGACGAACGTTCGATGCAGAAAGTCCTCGAACTGCTCCGAAGCGATGAGCTTCTTCAACAGCCCTTTGCGCTGGTCCGAACCGGGCGAGGAAGAGGGGAGCTCCGCTTCAGCTTGACGGTTCAGCCATTTCCGTTCTTTCTCGTCCTGTACGTGGTTGAACTCGTAGGCGAGCGTTCCCGTATAAGCGGCCATCAGCTTCTCGATCGCCTGCCAGCCGTTCTGCAGCGGGTAAGGCGCGTCTTCCCACACCCATTCCGCCGGCAACGCCGCAAGATCGCGCTTGGTCAAGCCGTACGATTCCGGCTCGAGCATCCGGGCTTCCGCCCGCGGCCCGATTTCCAGCGGATCGATATCGGCGGCCAAATGGCCGTAAGAGCGAATGTTCCAGACAAGCTTGCCCGCCGCGATCGCTTGCTTGAGCAGACGGGCGTCCACCGACGGGCCGGCCGGCCGTTCAGCCGTGACGGCAGGCGGAGCCGCATCCGCATCGATCTCCGGCGCTCCCCAGCGCTCGAACCATTCGCGATACTTGGGGTTCACCGCCTCCGGATTTTCCGCGTAAATTTCATATTGCTGCTGGATGTAGCCGAGGTTCGGGCCGGCAAACTGCCTCCACAGCTCCCGGCTGTTTCGTTGTTCGTTTGGCATTGTGCATCCCTCGATTATCATCGTCTTCGAATCCCGACAGGGATCTTCTGTATTTCGATACCCATTTTTCCCTCTCGGTAAAAGGGCGGAGGCGTGATCGTCATCCCCGGTTAAAGTCGTTTTCTATATATTGGTTCCCATTCGTCCCGCATTCTATCGGCCGATATCCGTTTTCTTCCTTTAAATTTTCCGCTATTTACAAATCTAGTTCCAATATATTACTATAGACTCATTACGATAGTCTTATGATAAAGCACGACTGATAACGGCAAACCCGTCGAAAGGCGGGGACGCAAAGCCTCAGGTCTAAGGCGAGAGCTAAGACGGCTGGGTTGCCAAAGGGTGTTTTTTTCTATGCAATTTTTCATTCCATAGGAGGAAATCCAACATGAACAAATGGCTTAAAACCGGATTCATCGCACTTACGCTTGTCCTCGCAGTATCGACCGCAACCGCGGCTGTTTCACCTTCCATATCTGTAGCCGCGGCGAAAAAATCGGCCCCGGCCCGCAAAATGGACGCCGGCGTATTTAAGAAGAAGCTGGCCGAGTTGGCGAAGACGAGCAACGCAGTCAAAAAAGATCAAAACTATCTTTACGGGTTGCTCACGCAGCACATTGAGATTTTGACAGGACAAATCGGGGAAATTTTCGGGGATCCGACGGCAGCCGGTGCTACGGAAGACGAAATGTACACATTCTTCACCGACACGCTCGTGAAGTTGTCCGATCAGGATGCGAGCGTGCAGGAATATTTCCTTCAGGACGAGCTGGATCAGTTATCTTCCCTCGCCGACAGGTGGATCGCTTCCGCGAAGCAGGCGGACAAACTGACCGCTTCCTACGACAAACTGACCACCACCTATAACAGCTACGTGAAAGACAAAAAATATCAGGAAGCCTTGAACGTGCGTTCGCAGCAAATCAGCCTGGATAAGAAAATCAACGAGGTTCTGAAATCCATACTGTCCGTAGACAGCGATATTTACTCCGTTTTCGACGATGTGTTGAGCGCGCAGAGCGACGTCGAATCGGGCAGCGACTATTCCGACAGCGGCGATTCATACGACGGCAGATACACCGACAATTCCGTCTACCACGACGTATACAGATAAGCTGCTCCCAGCAATCAGCAACGAGCATCCAGCAAAAGCAAACGTCCCGTTCACCCCAACGTGGGGCAACGGGACGTTTTTTCATACCGGTTGATTCGGATCGGCGTACTGTTCCTTGATTTTCATAATGTCCGGCAAAATTTCGAAAAACATATCCACCAGCCCGGGATCGAAATGCCCGCCGCGTTCCTTCTGGAAGTAAGAGAGAATCTCCTCGTTCGTCCAAGGCCGCTTGTACACCCGCTCGCTGCCCAGTGCGTCGAACACGTCGGCAAGTGCCACGATGCGGCCGTACAGATGAATGTTTTCGCCGGCCAAGCCGTTCGGGTACCCCGTACCGTTGTATTTCTCGTGATGCTGATGGGCGATGATAGCGGCGGTTTGGATCATTTTGCTCTTCGTGTGGTTCAGCATGGTGTAGCCATAAATTGCGTGTTCTTTCATCACTTCGAACTCTTCAGTCGTCAGCTTGCCCGGCTTGTTCATGATTTCGTCGGGAATCGCGACTTTGCCCACGTCGTGCATGGAGGAGGCCAGCCGGATCAGCTCGGCTTCTTCTTCCGGCAGCCCGTATTTAAGCGCCAGCAGCTTCGAATATTCCGCCACGCGTTTGACGTGAAAGCCCGTTTCCCGGGATCGTGTTTCCGCAATTTCGCCCAAGGTGAAAATAATCTCCCGCTGCGTATTTTCGACTTCCTCGTTCAAGTACAAATTCTCGAAAGCTACCGATACATTGGAAGTATAAATTTCAATCAAGTACCGGTTCCACTCGTTCAACTTCTTGGACCCTTCGAAGTAAATCACATTTTCGCTGCCCGTCTTGCTTTGGAAGTAACAAGTGAAATGATCGTCATAAAACCCCCCTTTTTTGTCCCGAAACGTATTTTCGATGCTTCTCAGCACATGATGCGGAATGAGGTCGCGGATCTCTTCGCAGTCATCGCACGCATAATCGCCGGTGGCCGCGAGAATATAAATGTCCTCTTGGCCCTTGGCTACGGCAAAGCTGTTACAGTGCAGCGCGTTCCTATTCAGATTCAAAATGGAGGTGAGCTGCTGGAGCACGCCGGATGCGAACTTCTTGAGCGACTTGAGCTCGAACAGGTCCGCCGACGACTTGATGATCTTTTCCAGCCCGATTTTGTTGTTTTCGATCACCATGATGTCCCGGTAAGAACGTAAAGCCGTCATGACGGTCGTAAAAAGCTTCTGCGTGGTCAGCTCGGTTTTTTCTTTGTAATCGTTGATGTCGTAGTTGCTGATGACCATCCGTTCCGGCGCCTGTCCCGGCTGTCCCGTACGGAGAATGATCCGGACCGATTGAAATTTCAGCTGCTCGCGAATGTATTTGACGATTTTCAGGCCGCTGTCGTCCTGATCCATCACCACATCGAGCAAAATGATGGCCGTATCCGGATGGTCCGCGATCGTGCGCATCGCCTCGGCTTCGGTGTAGGCGCTCAGAAACTCGAGACGTTTGCCGTCGAATTCGAAATCGTTCAAAACCATGCGCGTCAGCTGATGAACCTCTTGTTCATCGTCCACGATAATGACTTTCCATTTATCGTTGTGCGTGGCCGACGAGTGCGATGCCGCCTGTTCTTCGTCGGCAAATGTCAGGAATTCGTCCTGTTGGTCGTTAGGCATGCTGTCATCCCTCATTCAGTGGAATTTGGATATAAAAGGTGGTGCCGGTGCCGACTTTGCTCTCGCATCGTATCGTACCGCCGAGTGACTGGGTCACGAGGTTGTACACGATGTGCATGCCCAGCCCGGTTCCTCCTCCGCCGCGGTTGGTCGTGAAGAAAGGATGAAAGATTTGCTCGACCACTTCTTCGGGCATTCCTTTACCGTCATCGGAATATTGAATGATCAGTTCCTGATCGTCTTGAATGACGTCGATCGAGATATGCCCTTCGTCATCCGGGCCGTAGGCGTGAATGAGCGAGTTCATGATCAAATTCGTAATCATTTGCGAGATCGCTCCGGGATCGCTCAGCACCTCGATGCCTTCATTGCCCCGCACCGTCACGTGATGCTTCGTTTTCTTCAGGTTCGGCTGCAGGCTGATCAGGACATCTTTGATGTACTCTTTCATGTTGAATCTTCGTTTCGTGTCGACCGACCGGTCCACGGCTACCTGCTTGAAGCTGCGGATCAGCTCAGAGGCGCGGTGCAGATTGGCCTGGATCATGCCCGTCGTTTCGCGCACCGTGTTCAGGTATTCTTCCAGATCCGATTTTTTCATCCTATTTTCCCGGTAGAGTGTCTGAAACTGCTTCGATTTCTCTTCCATGAAGGAAGCCGCGGTAACGCCGATTCCGATCGGTGTATTGATTTCGTGAGAAACGCCCGCGACAAGATTACCGAGCGCGACCATTTTCTCGGATTCGACCAGCTGCTTCATGGCGAGCTGCAACTCGAGATAACGGCTTTCCAGGTCGTGCACCATTTCGTTAAAGGCTGAGGCCACGATGTTGATCTCCTGGCTGGCATTTAAGGAGATATCTTTATAAGCCGCCCCTTGCTTGACGGATAGTGCCGCGTTCCTCAATTTCATGAGCGGCCGGATCAGCCGCCCGCGGATGATGAAGTAAAGCACCACCAAGAGCAAAATCGTGATGGAAGAGCTCATGAGGATGATGATCCGAATCCGATTCTGGACGAGCGCAGCGCTTTCGGAAGTGTCGAGCACAAGCTCGATCGCTCCCATCGTCATTCCGTCTTCCTTCAAAGGGGACATGAGCAGATCTTTGTTCAATCCGTCATTGTCCGCGGGCAAATGCGTAAGCCTTGTCTTTTTGAGGGAAGCGAGCGTGCTTTGGATGTGCATCGGGGTCGGCTTTTTGATTTTGGTCCGGTCCGTCGACGCAGTGATTTCGTCTTTTCCGTATAATGTCAGCTGAAGCACTTTCGGATTTTTAAATTGGATATAATCGAAAATTTGCTGAACGTCCTTCGGGTTATGCGATTCCTCGTATCTCCCGTTGATCGCCGTGGTCATGCCGTCCAGCTGGCTCATGTACGTTTCTTCTACCGATTTCTGCAGGCTGTAGGAATCGAACCAGACGACCGCGCCCATCATGAGGATCGTGACCAGGCTGACCGAGAGCAGGATTCGGGTTTGAAGTTTGAGTTTGAGATTACGCAGCACGACGGGTCTCCTCTAAAGAATCGTTATTTGACCTCGAACTCGTACGTCTTCGTGACGTCGTACGGCGTATGGTCATTGTTGTGAAGAGATACCTTGAGGCTGTGGTGGCCGGTCGGTACGTTGGGGATTACATGCTCCGGTGCTTTCACGCCCATTTTTTCTCCGCCGTCCAAATACATATGAATGTGGCCCTCGCCGTCTTGGCGGGCTTGTCCATAATGATTCTTCGAAATGGTCATATCGGTGGTGACGGTTACCTTCACGTCATGACCGTTCACTTCCACTTTTGCGTCCAATGAGGGCTTGTGGGATTGATGTGCCTCGGCTGCATTCGAGCCATCGGTTTTTCCATTGCCGCATGCGGCCAATAATAAACAACAGAATAACAGCACGGATAGCTTTTTCACTCGATACACCCCTACATTTTTATCTGATACGATACCTATGAACAGGAAATATTCTACAGACACACGGCAAATTCCTGCCGATTCCCTCGAAGTTTGTCGATGTTTTCGGGACTGGGGTCTTGAGAATAGGTCGAAGGAACGACGAAACAATCGTCATGATCATGGAAGTGAAGAGAGGAGACGCACGATGTTCGATCCTACCGTGTTTGACAACTTGAAGGTCGGTTTTGAGAATCATCTATACGATTTGGATAATCTCGCCGGGCAAATCCGGATCACCGGCCGGACCGACCGGCTGGAGCTGTCGGTTATGGGAAGAGAGTTCGCCGTTTTGTTCGCGTTGACGGGCAACGATGGGATACAAGCCGAAATTCGTCTGGTAGCTCCGCTAAAAGAGCTGGCGGCGGAAATTTTGGAAATACCGGGCAAGACGCCGGGCTGCGAGCTGAGTGTTCGCTTTTTGCTGGAGGTGGAAGATCCCGCATCGCAATGCGAGCAGATCCGGCAGGTGGTGGAGAGGATCTGGCAGCCGGACATTCCGCCCGTGCAGACTTTGAGCTTCGTATACGGGACGGAGCCGGCCGTTTATCGTAATACGGTGGAGATTCGCTTCGCGCGTCAAATCGATGAGGAGCAAATGGGGGATATTCCGGAGCTGGTCCGGCATGTTCTGCTGACGCTAACCGAGCTAGGTCCAATGACTCAAAATCGACAAGGTTGATTTACAAATGTTGCCTGGGTGAATTACCATAGGGGTGTCGAAAAGGTGCGAAAAGCACTGCTGATAAAGGCAAACCCGCCGAAAGGCGGGGACGCAAAGCCACGGGTCTAAGGCGTACGCTACGACGGCCGGGTTGCCAAAGGGTGTTTTTTTG
Organism: Cohnella pontilimi; assembly: GCF_005049045.1. GTDB lineage: Bacteria > Bacillota > Bacilli > Paenibacillales > Paenibacillaceae > Cohnella > Cohnella pontilimi. Next base: position 89,257 of record NZ_SUPK01000004.1, on the reverse strand, counting down.
CTGCCTTTTATTTTGTTTCGGGAGGATGCGTGAGATGAAGAAAATCGTGAAGGCGAGCTTGATCGCACTGTCGGCAGTCCTCGCGACATCGGCGGTCGCGGCGGTTTCGGCACCGCATGCCGTATCTGCGAAAAAGAAAAAGCCGGTTAAGAAAATAGATGAGGCACAATTCAAGAAGCTAAGCGCGGCGTTGGACAAAGCGAACGCCGAGTTCACGAAACAGCAGGCTTCTCTGGTTAAGAAACTGACACAGAGCCGGATCCAATTGCTGAAGCAGCTGCAAGACGCCTTGGCTCAGGCCCAGAAGCCGGCCCCAGCGGAAGCCGCGGCGCCCGCTCCGACAGAACCGACGGCTCCTGTGCCTACGACAGCGCCTACGGGCGGAACGACGACGGATCCGGCAGCCACAACCTCTCCATACAAGGCTGACGCGGCGCTCGTGGCGCTTTTGGAGAAGCTGGCGGATGAGGATGAAAGCTTTAGCGGGTTGTTCCCTGGCAAGCAATTGGACAAGGCCTCCTCGCAGGCCGAGCGTTGGCTCGCCACCGACAAGCAGCTCGACAAATCGGCAGCAACGGCCGCTAAGCTCAAGACCGGCTTTGATGAAGCGGTGAAGGCCAAAAACTATTCGGAAGCTTTGAAGATCCAGACGCAGCAAGTGGAACTGACCAAACAAGTGAACAAATCACTCGGCTCCATGCTCACGTCCGAGCATCTCCTGTCCGTCTCCGTGCAGCAAGCGGTCTCTCCCGACAATGAAGAGGATGACGACGAGAAGGGTGAGCACGAGAACAGGGACCGGATAGAACACAAGCACGGCCATGACGACGAATAGGCAGCTTTCACGCGAAATACCCCCGCAAAGGATGCGGGGGTATTTTTGTTTGGGCTCATCCAGCGCCCAACGTACCGGTGTGCATGTTAAGCGTGTACCATCGGCTTAACCGCCGCGCAAAGAAGCCTGGTGCTGGCGTTAAGCGGGTACCATCGGCTTAACCGCCGCTCAACGGACCCCGGTGCTGCCGTTAAGCGGGTACCATCGGCTTAACCGCCGTGCAAAGAAGCCTGGTGCCGCCGATAAGCGGGTGCCAACGGCTTAACTGCCGCGAACCTGCCCAATGTCGGCCAATGTGCTCAATAAACAAAACTTTTCACTCATAAAAAATATTATAAATTTACAATATCATCCACTCCCGTTATCCTTTTCTTAATATCTAAGGAGCGAGGAGATTACGAAATGCCGAAAGTGACGGGATTAGAAGGTGTTGTGGCGGCTGAGACGGAAATCGGCCATGTGGACGGAGAACGCGGACATTTGATTTACAGAGGATATTGGGCCAAAGATTTGGCGGTGAATCACAGCTTCGAGGAAACTGCTTATCTGCTGTGGTACGGGGCTCTGCCGGATGCGCGCCAACTGGCGGCACTTGAAGAAAGAATGCGCGCCGCGCGGGCGCTTCCGGAAGCTTTGCGACGTGTACTTGATGCCTTGCCGGCCGAGCTGCCGATGATGGGCGTTCTCCAGGCTTCCGTGGCCACACTGTCGGGGATCGCCTCCGCGGGTTGGCCGCCCTCGGCGGCGCAAGCGGAGTTCTTGACCGCGCTGCTGCCGACCGTGATCGCCTATCGGTATCGCAGATTGCGAGGCCTTCCGCCCGTAGAACCGGATCCGAGCTTAGATCATGCTGCGAATTATTTATATATGTTGACCGGCGAAATGCCGAATTCGGATCATGCCAAAGCGCTGACAGCGTATCTGATCCTTGGCATGGAGCATGGAATGAATGCGTCCACGTTTGCCGGCCGGGTCACGCTCTCTACACAGTCGGATTTGTTCACGGCCGTGAGTGCGGCGATCGGCACGATGAGCGGGCCGCTGCATGGAGGGGCTCCTTCGGAAGTCATCGCCATGCTGGAGGAAATCGGCACCGAGGAGAACGCTGAGCCCTGGCTGCGCTGCAAGCTGGAAAACGGCGGACGCCTCATGGGCTTCGGCCATCGCATATATAAAACGAAAGATCCGAGAGCGGAAGCGCTGCGGATCGTGACGGAGCGGCTGACGGGCCGTGACCACGCCTTCGAATTCGCGCTGCATGTGGAAAAGACGGCGATCCGCCTGTTGGAAGAATACAAGCCGGGCCGCCGTCTGTACACGAATGTGGAGTTTTTTGCTGCAGCGATCATGACGGCGATCGAGCTGCCCGCGGAATTGTTCACGCCGACCTTCACGGCGGCGCGAACGGTGGGCTGGACCGCCCACATGCTCGAGCAATCCGCCCACAACCGCATTTTCCGGCCATTATCCGTATACACGGGGCCGATGCCGGCGATCGGTGACTGAACTTCTTTTCGACGATATCGGGCGACCGATGTATACTGAAGACTGGATCGGAAAGCCGCGATACGCGATAGAAGGGTGCAGAAGAATAACATGTCTCAAGGCAGCAAGTGGATTTCACCGATTAACGCGGTCGTGCTTACGCAGTTCTTAAGCTCGTTTGCAGATAATTTGAATTTTTTCTTGATCGTCGGTTTGGTCAACCGTCAGGGCGTCGAACATCCGAGCGGGGTGGTCACGTATATCCAGATCGCATTCCTGCTCGCTTATGTCGTTCTGGCGCCGGTCGTAGGGGCTTTCGCGGATAAAAAATCGAAATCCCGTGTGCTGATGATCGGCAACTTGATCAAGGGAGCGGGAATTGCCCTCTTGCTGTTCGGGCTGCCGCCTGCGCTGTGTTATTTGTTCGTAGGCGTCGGAGCCGTTGTGTATTCACCTGCGAAATACGGCATCCTCGCAGAGTTAACTTCCAACGAGAGCGAGCTGCTGAGCGCCAATGCCAAAATCGAAGGCACGACGATATTGGCCATCCTGCTGGGTACGGTTGCGGGAGGCATCCTGGCGCAAAATTCAGATTTGCCGGCGATTTTGTGCTGTCTCGGTGTGTATTTACTGTCGCTGTTACTCACCTTCGCCGTTCCGGTTCGGGGCGGGGATGCGACTCTTCGGTATGGCGAATCTGCAAAAAGGTTTTTGTTGGACGTGCGCGCGTTGTTTCGCATCCGCCGTGCGAGATTTTCGCTGATCGGCACGAGCGCGTTCTGGCTCACCGCATCGGTTCTGCGGATTGCGCTGGTGGACTGGCTGCCGGCGAATTTCGGCATTTCGGATACGCAGCAGCAATCGATGATCATTGGCGTCACCGCGATCGGAGTCGTGTTAAGCGCGGCGCTGACACCGCGTCTTGTGCCAGAGGGCAAATTGTACAACGCGTTTTACTACGGATTTTTCATGGTGGTATGCGTAATGGCCGCGACTTTGACGCACAGTGTGTGGGTCATGGTCGGATTGTTATTTTGCGTAGGGGTGCTCGGCGGCATCTTCCTGATTCCGCTCAACACGATGCTGCAGGAAGAGGGCAAAGAAGTGATCGGCTCAGGCAAAACAATTGCAGTGCAGAACCTGGTGGAAAATTCGCTGACCGTCATGGGATTGACCGTGTACTTGGCCATGACGGAGCTGCGGGTGTCGGTCAACCTGTCGGTGATCGGAATCGGCGTCATTTTGCTGCTTTTCATTCTTTATCTCGCCACGCAAGTCGGGCGCGTGAAAGCTGTGTCCGAGGCGACGAATCGGGGATAACGGATATTGGAGGGTTTGGTCATGTGGGTGAGGGAAGGCCGGCTCGTATGCCTCCGCTGGCTCGAGGAACGGGATGCCGAGGCTAGTCTGGCTTTGCTGCTCCGGAATCGGGCGTTCTTTCAAACGTATACTCCATTACGCAGCGAATCGTTTTACACATTGGAAGGCCAGCTGGAACAAATACGCAATGCACGCGATAAAAAGGAAGTGGACGAAGGGTACTTGTTCGGTATTTTCGAAAAAGACACGGAGGAGCTGGTCGGCAACTTGGTGTTGTCGGAGGTGCTCCGCGGACCGCTGCAGAGCTGCTATATCGGCTATTATCTTGATGAAGCGTGCAACGGCAAAGGATATATGACGGAGGCGGTGAAGCTGGCGGTCGATTATGCGTTCCGCGTGCTGAAGCTGCACCGGCTGGAAGCCGGCGTCATGCCGAATAACGCGCGTTCCATGCGTGTGCTCGAGAAGGTGGGCTTCCACAAAGAAGGTGTCGCACGCCAAAACGTCAAAATCAACGGAGTCTGGGAAGACCACCAGGTTCTCGCCATTGTGAACGAAGAAGAAGTCTGACGGGAAACTCGCCCGCCAGACTTCTTTTTTGTCGGTATCCCTTCCGCTCAGGAGAGTGTGTGGCGCTTCATAAACTGAAAAATTCGTACGAACCTCCCCGGCAATGGGTGATAAAAGATATCCGCCAACATCTGCTTATTATACTAACCCCGCCCAAGCCGGCTCGTGAATCTCTTCCCAACGTTTGCGGATAACTTGGAATTGTTCGTCGCTCAGCTTGCCTTTGCCCGCGAACTCGAACGCTTTGAGCATATGGTCGAGATTCTTGGTGCCGACGAGCGCGACATGAACCTGCGGGAAAGAGAGGACGAAGCGCAGCGAGATTTCCGCCACTTTGTCCGGATCGCCGTCCTTGAACGGAAAGTTAAGCTTTTCGAATCTTTGGACATAGTCCTGAGGAGCATTTTCGGCACCTTCCCGCGCCCACGCAACGTTGGCCAGCGGCCGCTTGATCACAATGCCCATGTTTTGCTCAGCGGCCTTATCCAGCGTCAAGGTGACGGCTTCCTGATCCACAATGTTAAGCGAGGTTTGGAGAGAGTCGAACACGCCTGTGCCGATCGCATAGAGAGCGTCCGTACTGTCGCCGCTGTAGCCGATATAGCGGGTTAATCCTTCCTGCTTGAGCTTCTGGACGGCCTCGATCAGCTCGCCGCGCCGCAGCACCGCTTCTGAGCAGCTGTGGATGTAGAGCATGTCGAGATAATCCGTCTTCAAGTCCCGGAGCGAACGCTCAATGCTCGGACGCACGTTGCGCACGTCCCATTCCGGATACGGGAGGCCGGCGCTTTTGCCTTCTCCCAGTTTGCTGAACAAATAAAAGTCTTTCCTGCGGTGGGAAACGGTATCTCCGATCATTTTCTCGCTGTCGAGATAGATGGATGCGGTATCAATGACGTTCATCCCTCGGTCCAAGGCGGTATTCAACAGTTTGCCGGCGGCTTCGGTTGTGGTGTCTACGCTTTTCATCGCGATTTCATAACCGCCGAATCCGACGACCGACACTTTCATATCCGTTTTGCCAAGCTGTCTTTGTTCCATTGTTGTGTATCACCTCTCCGCATAGGTTATCTAGAATTTACCCTCTTCAAAGGCACCAAAACGGATTTTGGCGGAGTAGAGCGGCTTAATTGGGCAAACCGGGCTTGCCGGACTATAATAAGAGTCAAAGAAAGTCGGAGAAAGGGGCGGGAGGCGGAAAATGATCCGAGTCGGTCTAGCGGGCTGGGGAGATCACAACGAGCTGTACCCGCCCGGTATCAAGGCGCAGGACAAGCTTCGGGAATACGGCCGCCGATTCTCTGTAGTTGAAGTGGACAGCACTTTTTATGCGGTCCATACGGCGGAGCGGGTTGCGGTTTGGACCCGGGAGACGCCGGCGGATTTTCATTTTGTGGTGAAAGCCTACCAAGGCCTCACGGGGCACCAGAGGGGAAAGCCTCTTGGGGATGCCGAGTTGGATGCCGTGTTTTCGGCGTTTTGCGAGTCTTTGGTACCGGCAAAAGAGGCAGGCAAGCTCATGGCGGTGCTATTTCAATACCCACCTTGGTTCGACTGCACCCGCGGAAACGTGGAAGTGCTGCGGAAGACCAAGGAGCGTATGGCGGGTTGGACATGTGCGCTTGAATTTCGCCATCAAAGCTGGTTCGAGCCGGCATTTCGGGAAAAGACGCTGGCGTTCATGGAGGCGGAAAGCTGGATTCATAGTATTTGCGACGAGCCGCAGGCGGGGCCGGGGTCAGTGCCGACGGTGCTCCACGTTACGGATCCGGAACTCACGATCGTCCGCATGCATGGACGTAATGAAGAAGGATGGAATTCAGGCGGAGCGCCGAATTGGCGGGATGTCCGCTATTTGTATCACTATAGCATGGAAGAGCTGTCGGAATGGGCGGATCGACTTCGGGCATTGGAAGAGCAGACGAATGAGATTTGCGTCATTTTCAACAATAACTCCGGCGGCCATGCGGCGGGCAATGCAGCCGACCTGATGCGGCTGCTCGGACAAGCCGCGCCGGAGCTGCCGGAGCGGGCGGTGCAGCTCGATTTGTTCGATTCTCCATAAGGGGGAAGGTGACGCATGCATCTGGTAACGTCCAAAGAAATGCGGGAGATTGACCGGCATACGATCGAAAACATCGGCATTCCAGCTCTTGTCCTAATGGAGAACGCCGGCCGGGCGATCGCGGAAGAGGTTGTGCGATGGTCAGAAGGGCGAGGTGCGGAGAGACGCTGCGTCAGTCGGGCGCCCCGATGGCTTGTGCTCGTCGGAAAAGGCAACAACGGAGGAGACGGAATTGTGTGCGCCCGTCACTTGGTGGAGCAGGGGTATGAGGTAGAGCTGCTGTACGCGGTGCCGCCGGAACAGCTCGGCGGAGAGGCTGCGGTGCAGCGTGATATTGCATGGCGGATGGGTTTGTCGGCCACGGTGTATTACGCGGATGGCGCGCCGCCGGATTGGAGCCGCTGGGACGGCATCGTGGACGCACTTCTCGGAACCGGTTCCGCGGGAGCGCCGCGGGAACCGTACGCGTCGCTGATCCGCGCGGCCAACGCGAGCGGGCTGCCGATCGTAGCGGCCGACGTGCCGAGCGGGCTGGACGCGGACACCGGCGAGCCCGCCGATCCTTGCCTCCGCGCCACTGTGACGGTGGCGCTCGCGTTCATGAAGCGCGGGCTGCTGTTGTATCCGGGCGCGGAAATCGCAGGAGAAGTCGTCGTGCGGTCCATCGGCATTCCCACCGCAGCGGCAGAGGAACGGGAGGTCCGCACCTTCGTGCTGGACGAGCGTACGCTGGAGCGGCGGCTCGGTGTGCAGATTCCGCTGCCTCGCCAAGCGGACACGCACAAGGGCACTTACGGCCACGTGCTGGTCGCCGCCGGGTCGCGCCATATGAGCGGCGCCGGGCTGCTGTGCGCCGGAGCCGCACTTCGTTCCGGCTGCGGGCTCGTGACGTGGGCGGTGCCGCAGCTGCTCGAGCTGACGCTGGCCGGACGGCTGCCGGAGGCGATGCTGCGCGGCTTGCCAGACGGCAGCACCGGCGAATGGCGTAATATCCCGGCCGCCGAACTCGCCGTACTTGCCGCGGGCAAACAAGCCGTTGCGATCGGGCCGGGCATGGCCCGCTGGGCGGGCGACAGCGCTTGGCTGCGCGAGTTATGGGACGCGGTGGACGCGCCGCTCGTGCTCGATGCGGATGCGCTGAACATGCTGGCCGATGCCAACAAGTTGGCCGACGTGCCGCCGTTCGCCGCATGGCCGCGGCGCGCGTCTACCACCGTGCTCACACCGCACCCCGGCGAAATGGCGCGCCTGTGCGGCATGTCCGTACGCGATGTCCAGCGGGACCGCATCGGCCTCGCGCGGCAGTTCGCCGTACAGCACGACGTAACGCTCGTGCTCAAGGGCGCGCGTACCGTCGTGGCGACCCCCGACAGCGACGCGTACGTCAACACCACCGGCAACCCGGGCATGGCCACGGGCGGAGCCGGCGACGTGCTGGCAGGCGTCATCGCCGGCCTGCTGGCGCAAGGGCTCACCGCCGGCCAAGCGGCGGCGGCCGGCGTGTTCCTGCATGGCACGGCCGGAGATCTCGCCGCGGCCAAACGTCCGTCCCCCGGCTCCCTGATCGCCGGGGACATCATCCACGAACTCTAACACGTACGACGAACGGTACATCTCAACATATAATGTTTCCCTTTTTCCGCCGTTTCTTCCCGCAGTGCGTCGAACGCTCTCAAGAGAAGGATTATCCTGGCGAAAAAGGAATATAATTTTTACACGACCGGCATAAAGAAAGAAGTGAATCATCCATGGCAAATACGCATGTTTACACCCGGCGGGAGGAAGTGGCCAACGCCATCACGCACGGCATCGGTACGGCGCTGAGCATTGCGGCGCTGGTACTGCTGATCGTGTTTTCCGTCACGAAGGGTACGGCTTGGCATGTGGTCAGTTTTACGATTTTCGGCGTGACGATGGTGCTGCTGTACACGGCATCCACACTGGTGCATTCGTTTCCCGAGGGCAAAGTGAAGGACTTATTTGAAACGTTCGATCATTCCTGTATTTATTTGTTTATAGCGGGCACTTATACGCCGATTATGCTGGGTCCTCTGCGGAGTCCGCTGGGCTGGTCCCTATTTGGTGTCGTTTGGGGACTGGCGGTAGGCGGTGTGGTGTTCAAGGCGTTTTTCACGAAAAAATTTCTGGTGCTCTCCACCTTGTTTTATGTGGCGATGGGCTGGCTTATCGTGTTTGCCTGGCAGCCTCTGCAGACGTTGATGACGCCGCAAGGCGTCCAACTGCTGGTAGTCGGAGGATTATGCTACACCGTAGGCGCAGTGTTTTACGTTTGGCGGGGCTTTCCGTATCATCACGCGGTATGGCATATGTTCGTCGTCGCCGGTTCCGCGTTTCACTTTTTTGCGATTTTACATGTGCTGCCTTAATCCGGAAAGGAGCTGGACGCGATGAACCGAAGGCTGCAATTTCGGAGCGACGGAACGTTCACCATCGTCCAGTTCTCCGACTTGCACTGGCAGAACGGCGAGCCCGCCGATCACAAGACCCGGGATTTGATGAAGCGGATTCTGGAGCAGGAGCAGCCGGATTTGATCGTGTTTACCGGGGATATCATTTTCAGTCCGAAAGCCGCCGATCCGCGCAAGGCGATTCGTCAGGCCGTTTCCGCGGCCGAAGAAAGCGGTATTCCTTGGGCTGCGGTGTTCGGCAATCATGATTCGGAGCGGATGGTCAGCCGGGAGGAGTTGTTCGGCATCTTGCGCGAGCATGAAGGATGCGTCGCCAAGCCGACTGAGCCGGGTGTCAGCGGGGTGGGCAATTACGTGCTGCCCATCGCTGATGCGGAAGGGAATCACCAGGCGGAGCTGTATTTTTTGGACAGCGGCGCCGTGTCGAGGGTTCCGTGGATACGAGGTTACGATTGGATTCGGCGGGACCAGATCGCTTGGTATCTCGAGCGTTCCGAGAAGCTTCAGGCGGACCGCGGCGGTGAAGTGATGCCGTCTCTCGTGTTTTTTCATATTCCGCTGCCGGAGTACAATGAGGTGTGGAAAACGCGCAAATGCTACGGCCACCGGCATGAGAAACCTGCCTCTCCCCGTGTGAATTCGGGTTTTTTCGCGGCCATGGCGGAACGCGGAGATGTGCTGGGCACGTTTTGCGGCCATGATCACACGAACGACTATGAGGGGGAGCTGCTGGGTATCCGCTTATGCTATGGCAGGGCCAGCGGCTATCAGGCTTACGGGCGTCCGTTTTACTCGCGCGGGGCTCGGGTCATTCGGCTTCGTGCGGGGAAGCGGGAGTTCGAAACGTGGGTGACGCTGCGCAGCGGCCGCCGGATTGAACATCCACGGGTGCACCAGCCTTGGGGCTATTGGTTGAAGGAGAAGCTCAGGAAATGGTTCTAAATAAATCAGCGCCTTCGCGGCTGCCTTTTCGGCGGCATTGCGATCGGCGCTGTTCTGCTTTCACGTTCGGTACGACTTGGGTTTGCGGTTTGCGGCTCCATTCGCCGCGGACGATGTCCGGGTTCAAGTGCCCGGCCCGTTCTGCTCTCAGGCGGGCTTTTTTCGTTTTGGAATTGGCCATATTGGAAAACACCTCCGGTTCTCACTATAAGTGAAAATCCTCTTCCCCGGCAACAATAAGTTCCACACGGCTATTTTGGAGGGGAGCTTGTTTTGGCTTATACCTGTCAAGACTGCGGGCAAGAGTCGGAATCGGCGAGCACGATCACGATTTATGACGAGCAGGGCGTCGAGGACCGGCTGCGGCTGCTGTGCCCGGAATGTTATGAGGAGTGGCTGTATTCCTTGAAAGGTTGAATGCCGGACTACGAGAGGAGAGGTGACAGCGTGAGCAACAGCATCGATGCGATTCGTGCCGACCAGCAAAATTTTTTGGATGAAACGGAAGACGAAGTGAAGGAAGTGCCCGCCAGCACCAATGCAGGGGAAGCTGTCGAAGCGTTCGTGGGGCACATTAACAAGTACGACGTGCCCGAGGAGCAGGAAGAGCGGAAATAATGCGTCCGGCAAGCCGGCTCTTGGGCCGGCTTTTCTGCGTCGTTTGGCCGGCTGAAGCAGCAGAAGACACGAACCGAAGGGTAGTGGCTGGATTTAGCAGCGGTGAGCTACTATGATAAACGGGTAGAATATTTTGAAAAGGAGACGTTGTCGTGCCTCATCTTCTCATTCGCGGTTTGTCGGTGGAGCAAGTTCGGCAAATCAGCAGCCCGCTTGTGAACGAACTCTCTGAACTGTGCGGCTGCCCGTCCGACCATTTCGTGCTGGAGTGCTTACATACAACTGCGGTATTTGACGGGGAAATTGCCGCATCTTATCCATTCGTAGAAGTTGCTTGGTTTGAGAGGGGATCGGAGGTACGAGGGAGGTTTGCGAAAATTGTAGATCGGCATGTTCGCGCTCTCGGCGTGCCCGAGGCCGAGATCGCATTTCGTACATATCGTGAGGATGCATACTACATCAACGGCGAACCCGCGGGCGCCGGCGAGGAAGACTTACAGCAACAAATGCAGACGCTTCGCGACACCAATGCCCGCCTACTCTCACAACTACAAAAGGCAAGGAAAGCGTCCGCCTCCGACTCTTCCATGTCCAGCAGACTGAGAGACGCATTAAGGGAGTAGAGGAGAGTCGAGGCCGCCCGCCCCGACCATGAGCCATCGTTAGTCACTCACACTAACTAACAGGGGCGCCTGCCCCGACCACGAGCCATCGCTAGTTACTCACACTAACTTACAGCGGCGCCCGCCCCGACCCCGTCATCGTTAGTCACTCACACTAACTAACAATGCTGCCCGCCCCGACCACGGGCCACCGTTAGTCACTCACACTAACCAACAGTGGCGCCCGCCCCGCCCCCGAGCCATCGTTAGTCACTCACACTAACTAACAGCGGCACCCGCCCCGACCACGAGCCATCGTTAGTTACTCACACTAACTTACAGCGGCGCCCGCCCCGCCCCCGAGCCATCGCTGGGGTGCGCTCCTCTCCCCCCGAACAAGCCTTGCTCCATTTCGTTTCAAAAAGTTCAAATTTTTGCCAAGTAAGCGAAACATTATGTAGCTATCTTGCGTCAAACCAAATACCGCCGCCGAAAGGAAGACGCAAAAGATACGGCGGTACGAGGAGGGCATCGTCATGAGGAAGGCTTTACTATGGGTGTTGTCACTGGCGTTGTTGTTCAGTCTTCCCATTACCGCGGCTGGCGCGACAAGCTTGACGACCGAGCAGAAGTTCGAAATCCTGAAGCAAAAAGGGATTTTTTCCGGCTTCAGCGACGGATCGTCCCGTTTGTACCAGTCCATGACGCGGGAGCAATTTGCTGTCGTACTGTTCAAGCTTTTCGAGATGCCCGAGCCCAATAGGTCGCCCACTTACGTGGACGTCATCAAAACGAGGTGGTCTTTCCAGTCGATTGAAGCCGTCACGAAAGCCGGCCTCATGTCCGGCGTCGGCAACCGTAAATTTTCTCCCGAATCGCCGGTAACCGTCGAGCAGTTGTGCTCCGTTCTCGTCCGAAGCTACGGTTTCTCGGGGAACGGCGTTTACGTCTCCGGCAAAGTGTCCGCCTGGGCCAGAGCGTCCGTCGGCATTGCGCTGCAGAACAACCTGATTCCGGAAATGAAAGACTACACGCTGCCCGCCACCCGCGGACTGCTCGTTGAAGCCGCTTATGCCGTTTATGTAAAGACGCAAGTAGACCCGCTCAAAGTCAGATCGGTCGACCCGGTTTCGAACCAACTGATCCGTGTCACCCTGAATCAAGCCGTCTCTTCCGTATCCCAAGACCGGTTCCTGCTGAAGGACATTCTCGGCGTCACCGTCAACATTCAGCAGGCGATTCTCGCTCCAGACGGCCTCAGCGTCACGCTCGTAACCGACCGCCAAGTTTCCGGCCGCACGCATACGCTTTATATTGACGGAACGGCATACGTCTACACGGCCCCATCCGACGACACCACCAAGCCGGTCGTCTCCTCATTCAGCCGTAGCACGAACGGCGTATTGCAAATCGTCTTTTCGGAGCAGGTGGACCGCAACTCGGCCATCAATTCCGCCAACTATTCGTTCAACAATGGCCTGAGACTGACCTCCATCCAGCTGTCGGACGATAAACGCGTCGTCACGATGACGACGTCCGGGCAAAACGAAGGAACCCATTACACGCTGACGGTCCGGAACGTGAAGGATTTGGCCGGTAATGTGATGGACGCCTGGAGCACGACTTTCCTGGCGGACAATAAGAAACCTACGGCTGCCTTCAGCTTCAACGACTCCACTGCTGTGATTACCCTCACCTTCAGCGAGAAGGTCAATGCCCAGCAAGCGGTCAGTGTGAGCCATTACAGCATTGACAAAGGAGTTGCCGTCGTTCGTGCGGATCTCGATGCGGACGGAAAAACGGTGTATCTCAGAACTTCCGCGCAAAGGGATGCCACCCTTTATACGTTAACCGTTTCCGGTATTCCGGACTTGGCCGGCAACGTGATGGACACGCAAACCTTCGTGTTCGCCGGGGTTGCGAATCCGGTCCAGTCCATACAATTGCAATCGATCTCGGCAGAAAATGAAAATACGCTGCTGATCACCTTCAATCGTGCGCTTAGCGACGACGATGTGAACAAACTCGGTACCGCGGTCCTGACGGATAACGGAAATACCGTATCCATGAGCGGCTGGTCGGCGTTCAAGATGCGCGTAACCGGGAACGACCGTGCGGTGACGGTCCAATTCCGTACCTCCGGCGATGCCAGTCCCGACTTGTTTCGGCCGGGTCACGTTTACCTCACCCGTGTCACCGGCATTCCCAACCTGGTGACCACGAATAATGCGAACCAGCTGAATTTTGCCGGTACGGAACGAGCGAACGCGATTCCGGAAGTGGCCAGTGTCACGGCCATCAATGCCACATCGGTGAAAGTCACGTTCAGTGAACCGGTCAAAAATGTGAGCAAAGCGGCCTTCCTGCTGAAGGAACAGGATGGGACCAACATCCGGATTTCCGCCGATTCGCTGAACAGCTTAAGCAAAGTCACGACGGAAGTGGTGCTTACGCTCACCGATCCGCTTCAATCGGGGCATCTGTATGTGATGTCGTTCGTTTCCGGCACCGTGACCGACGCGGCGGGATGGAACGGATGGAAAACGAAAAGCGGTACCGATGATTTCACAAAAACGTTCCGCGGGGTATAATGCAATAAAGCGCTGATTCGGAGGAAAATGGGTTGTTACAGATCTGGATTTACCTCGCCTTCATAAACGCAACAGCATATGCACTCATGTCCTTCGATAAAGCACAGGCCCGCAGGGGCGGCCGCAGAATTGCGGAACGTACGCTGCTGACGACGGCCGCCGCCGGCGGTTCGCTGGGCGCCTGGATCGCGATGCGAAGCCGCCGCCACAAAACGAAACATGCGGCGTTCGCGGCCGGCATTCCGCTCATGCTGGCGATTCATATCGGCATCCTCGCCTACTGGCTGTCCCGCTGATCGTCCACGAATACGAAAAAACCTCGATTCCCCCGGCATTCGCCGTGACGGAATCGAGGTTTTCTTATTTGCCCAGCGTGAGCGCCTTCAGCACGCGTAAAGCTTTGTCCTTATCCGGCGCCTGGTATCGCACGGCGATAATTTGTCTTTCGCCCATGGCTTCCACATTCGTACCCGTAAAAATCGGATTCCCGGTAATATCCACACCGTAAGGGTGGGCGGCAGTATCCTGGTCAGTGAGCGCCGTCCGTATACGCTGTTGGTCTTTTTTCAAATCCGCCCAGAAGGGCAGTCCGTCCAGCGGCATAAACAGATGTTGCTTGGCCAGTACGCTGAAGTTGCTCTCGTCGAGGATAAACAGATCCGTTTTCTCGGTCATAAGCGTCAGCATCGCTTTCTGCTGAAGGGCCATGTCCTGCTGGCTCCTGAGCTCTTTGGGGATGGCCGTGAGGGAGACGTCGATCCGTTTCCACTCCGGAAATTCTCCGAGCAGGTTTTGCGACAGCTTATCGGCGTCCGTACCGAAGAAATTGCCGAACACCGTTGCGGATACGTCGAGAGGAGGTTTGTTCGCCTCTTCGGCGCGTCTGTCCACAACGCCCTTCACCGCGGTCACAACGAGGATCAATGCGATAACGCCGATAATCAGATGCCATTTATAGTAATGAAAAAAGTGCGCTGCTTTGCCCTGTTTCGGGACGGTGACGGCTTTCTCCGACTCATGGCCGATAATCCGCGTGTATGCGAGGTTAACCGCTTCGAGGTCCGGACTGTCCTCCGTCTCGGCACCTTGCCGCTGTTTCCGGGACCGGGCTTTCTTCAGGAGTAAAAAATACCGCTGTTCCACTTGTTCCCGGATGGCGTCTTCCGGCAGTCCCAAAGTTTCGTAAGCTTGTCTCAACTCATCCAACGTTGTTCACTCCCCCACGAAAATGATACACGAACCGCCGAAGAATGCGCAAATAGCCCCCGACTCCAACGCGGGAAACGGGGGCTATGAAGGCACGTTCTATCGTTTCGTTACCAGGTTTTGAGCATGGAATTCGAATCGTCGGAAGCGGTGAGCAGTTCCGTTTCCTTGGCCGCGGCGGCAAGCGCTTTGGCTTCGTCGGCTGTGCTTTCCCTCTGATAGTCCATTTTACTTGAGCCTTGGAAAACGCCCCCGGATTCGATAGACAGCTCTTGCGCGGTCAAATTGCCGTTCAGGTTTCCGCTCGCTTTAATGGTCAAATTGCCTGTCGCCGTTACGTTCCCGGTCACATGACCGGCCAGAATGACATTGCGCGCCCGGATGTTGGAGCGGGCCACGCCGTTTTCGCCGATGGTGACGTCACCGGTGCATTCGATATCGCCGGTCAGCTGCCCTTCGATCCGGATGCCGGCCGCGGATCTGATTTTGCCCTCGAACTGCGTTCCTTCTCCGATCAGCGTGTCGGTCATATTCGGGTCGATTTTCACTTTTTGCTTTTTAAACATGGTCGTTATTCCTTTCTAGTTGACTGAAGATAAGGTTTAGGATCGACATTGCCGCCGTCCACAGAAACTTCATAGTGCAAGTGGGGTCCGGTGCTGCGGCCGGTATTGCCGAGTTCGGCGATTAGGTCGCCTTTTTTCACTTTGGTGCCGGGGGACGTCAAAATTTTGTGAAGGTGCATATACCGGGTCCGCAATCCGTTGCCGTGAGAGATTTCCACGTAATTGCCGCGGGCGTCTTGCTTGCCGGTGTCGGTAACCGTGCCGTCCGCGGCCGCGTAGACAGGATCGCCGACGTCACCGCTGATATCGATTCCCGCATGATAGCGAGCCCGATGCGTGAACGGATCGGTGCGGACGCCGAACAGTGACGTCACTCTTCGGGAAACCGTAGGCCAGATCGTCGGCGTAACGCTCAACTCTTTTTGCCTCTTCAGCACCGCTTCTTTCGTCTGCAGCAAACGCGGCGTCAGCTCTTGAATGAGCCGGTCAAGGGAAGAGAAGTCGCTGCGGGTTTCCACCACCAACGAATCCATCGCTTCCTGCGGAACCGGAAGCTCCTCGCCTCCGGCGCCGTCCATCGCGTAGTCGTTCGTTTGGCCGCTGTCTTCGGGCTTGGCTTTGACTGTGCTCTTATTCGAAGAAGGGAGGCCCGCGATTTGTTTCAGTTGGGTTTCCAGCTTGCTCAGGTCGGCCATTTTATTTTGGATCGATTTGGCTTGATCGGATAAGCTGGCCACTTCCGTCTGCAAATCTCCGATATGGCGCTCTTTTTCGGAAATGATTTTCTCGTATTTGCCCGACGCGTTCGCCAGTTCGTGCTTGAGGCGTCCGACTTCGCCGGCGTGGGCGTTATAAACGAACAGAACGATAAGAGCGGCCGACGTCAATGCGGCCGTCGTTACCAGAGCGATTGTGAGCACGATGGCCGAAAGCTGGAATTTTACGATTCGACTGCTGTTCGCGTCCGGTATGACCATGAACGTGAACTTTTGCCGTTTCCACTTCATGACTTTCCTCCTGCATCATCACCTGCTGATTTCATAGATTCATCCCTCTTAAGTTCGACCTGTCGACTCGATTTTCCTTTATTTCGGAAAAAAAACTCGCATAATAGCGAAAATAAGAAGGAATTTCTCGGATCTCAGCGAAATCTGTATGTTAGCAGTCTTTAGACCAGGAGGATTGTCATGATCAAATTGGCAGGTATAGACATCGGAAACGATAGCGTAAAATTGGTCGTCAGCGGATCCAACGAGCCGATCATCATTCCGAGCATCGTTTCTCCAGGATACGAACGGCACGTTCTCCAAGAGGAGGACGCCCCGCTTAAGGCGCTCGACGTCATGATTTACAGCCCGAAGCTGAAGAAGAAGAGCCAGCGATATTTCGTAGGCTTGCTTGCTTCGGAAGATCAAGACAACGCGGAGCTCGAGGACACCGACAACAAGGCGACCAGCGACCAAGCGCTCATCGTAGCGTTGACGGCTCTCGCGTACGCCAGCGTGACCAACGTGTCCCAAACACTGCAGCCCGGCGAAACCGTGGACCAAGTGGAGTACGTCATCGGAACGGGGCTTCCGGTGCGCACCTATGCCCGTTATCATCAAATATTCGAAGAGCGGCTGGTAGGGGAGCACGAGGTGACCTTCCTCTCCACGCCCAAGCTACGCGGTCGCACGGTGCGCGTGAACATCCGGCGTGCAGTCGTCTCGATCGAGGGCGCGGCAGCCCTGTTCCAAATGGCGACGCATGACAACTTGCAGGTGCGCGACGAGGAACTGTACTACGGCTGCATCGGCATTTGCGAGATCGGTGCGCTGACGACCGATTTCCCTGTGGTGAAACGGATGAGCATCGACAATCAGTTCAGCACGGGCGAGCAGCTCGGATTGGCCTCCTATCTGGATTCCATCATCCGCGACGTGGAAGATCAATTCGGCTACCGTTTCCCGAGCCGCACGAAGCTGATTCGCCGCATCCGCCGCAACGAATTCGTCATTCAGCGGGTAGGCGAAGGTCAAGCGGACATCCGGCCGATCGTGGACACCTACTTCGGACGGGCGGCGCAAAAAATCGTCGACCTCATCCGCAAACGCTGGAAGAAGTACCCTGACATTCAATGCTTTTACGTCCTCGGCGGCGGCGCAGCCGCGCTGAAGCCGTACATTCTGGAAGCGGCCGAGAGCATGCGGCTTCGCTTCGTGGAAGACAGCGAGCTGCAGAACGTATACGGCTACCTCAAGCTCGCTCGCAACAAGACCAGCCAGACGGATGTGGCGATGTAAGTTCGTTCGGCAGCGACAAAAGGCATTCTCCCAGTTTGAGGGAGGATGCCTTTTTTGTGGCCGCACATCATCTCGCAAGATACTCAGCACAGGGTGCCAAAGTGCACCTGAAAACCGACAAAATGGGCGGAAACGCGATTTCTCGCGATATTGTAGTGCATTCTGGCACCTCAGCGGAGAAAAATCGAGTTAGTTAAGAGATTAGAGTGCATTTTGGCACCTCGCTGAGCAGTTGGCGTAGGAAGGCGCGATAGAGTTACATACCACGTCACCCGTCACACCGTCATCATTCCAGTTACTACACTCGAAGCGCCATCCGTTACGCAACCTCATCACCAGACACCCACCTGATACCGCACCCAACACCGAACCCGACACCGATCCCGACACCCAACCCGACACCCAACCCGATACCGCACCCAACACCGAACCCGACACCGATCCCGACACCCAACCCGACACCCAACCCGACACCCAACCCGACACCCAACCCGACACCGAACCCGACACCACACACTCATCCAACACTTTAACCGACTTTTCACCCTATACTTCAACCGCCATCCAACCGGAATCCCGTTCGTCAACTTTCGAATACCCGTTAAGCGCCAAAGTACAGTTATTTTTGTCTGATATCCGGCCAAACCGCTCGATAACATCTAAGTACGCTGAGGAGAAGCGAGGGAGGTGGACTGTAGTTTCATTTTGCCAAGCTAAAAACACGATTTAGGTGTGCAACGATGCCGTAACTACATTTTGCGAAATTACAGAGCCGTTTCGAGCACGCGCCTCCGCAAACCATCTCTCCAATTTGACTAAATAGCATTACAAATCGTTTCAAGGCGAATTCTTCGCTGTAATTTGGCGAAATGCAGTTACAGAACGGCATGTGAACAAAAAACTCACGAGACACAAGTCCCGTGAGTTTTCTGTCTCGTGAGCCTATCTCTCGTGAGCTTTCTGAACATGAACCCTCACTCAAGCCATTTCCGCGCCGCCGACCCAGATGCGCTGCAGCGCCAGCAAATCGTCCAGCAGCAGCACATCCGCGCGCTTGCCGGCGGCCAAGGAGCCGCGCTGCTCGTCGATGCGCAGCTGCCGGGCCGGATTGCCGCTGGCCATGCGGCTCGCTTCCGCCACGGACACGCCGATCTCGCGAACGACGAAGCGGAACGCGTCGATCATCGTCAGCGTGCTGCCGGCGAGGCTGTCGCCTTCCTTGAGGCGGGCGACGCCGCCTTTCATGACGACCGGCAGTCCGCCCAGGTCGTATTCGCCGTCCGGCATGCCTGCGGCAGCCATTGCGTCGGTCACGAGAATGACGCGGTCCGTGCCTTTTGCGGAGATGAGCAGCTTAATGCCGGCCGGATGAACATGGTGCCCGTCGGCGATCACTTCCGCCGTGATCCGGTCATCCGTCAGCACCGCGCCAACTGTTCCCGGCGCCCGGTGATGATACGGACTCATGGCATTAAACGTATGAACCGCATGGCGCAGACCGTGTCCGGCAGCCGCCGCAATCTGATCGTACGTTGCGTCGGTATGCCCGCAGGACGGCACAATGCCGTGCCTGTCCAGCCGCTCGATATAATCCGCCGCGCCTTCCGACTCGGGAGCCAGCGTCTGCAGTTTGATGACGCCGGGGAATCTGCGCATCCAATCTTCCAGCCACTCGGCTTGCGGAGGCACTATATGCGCGGGGTTTTGCGCGCCTTTCCATTTGACGTTGATGAACGGGCCTTCGAAATGTACCCCCAGCAACTGAGCGAACGGCATAGGATCGCTCATGAACCGGCTGACGCGTTCCAATACCCGTGTCAGCTCTTCCCGGGACGCTGTGAGAGAGGTGGCCAGCATGGCCGTCGTGCCGTGTTGGCCGTGAAATCGGGTAATCGCCCGCAGCTCTTCTTGGTCCGCGTACATAAAGTCGTGCCCAGCTCCGCCATGCACGTGCACGTCGATGAAGCCGGGAAGCACCCAACCGCCCCGGCCGTCGACGCGATCGGCGCCTGCAGCTTCCGCCGGCACCGCGCCGTGTCCTACCGCACCGATGCTTCCACCGCGCATCCACACCCAGCCGTCGTCCAGGACGCCTTCCGTCGTTACGACCCGGGCGTTCAAGAGGAGACGATCCGCCGGTCCGCTCATGCCAATTTCTCCGCGGCGGCTTGGTCGAGCAGCACCACCAAATTCGGATGCGTCTGCAGCAGGGAGCCCGGACACTTCGTGGTGATCGGCCCTTGGAGCGCACGCTTCACTATGTCGGCTTTGTCTGCGCCTTTGACGACCAACAAAATCATTTTCGCCTTCAAGATCGTGCCGACCCCCATCGTCAGCGCACGAGTCGGCACTTCGTCCAGCGACTGAAAATACCGGGCGTTCGCTTCGCGCGTCGCCTCTGCCAGCTCCGTCACGTGCGTGCCGCCGATCAGCTCGTCCCCGGGTTCATTAAACCCGATATGCCCGTTGTGGCCGAGCCCGAGCAGCTGCAAATCCAGCTGTCCCGCCTTGTCGATCAGCTCGTCGTACCGGCGGCATTCCTCTTCGGCATCCGGAGCCTTGCCATTCGGAAGGTGAGTCTGAAAAGGTTGAATGTCGATATGGTCGAACAAATTCCGTCGCATATAAGCATAATAGCTTTCGGGATGATCGGCCGGCAGACCGGCGTATTCGTCGAGATTAAACGTGGTCACTTCTTTGAAGCTGAACATGCCGAGCTTAAAGTCGCTCACCAGATGGCGGTAAATCCCGACCGGGGTTCCGCCGGTCGCCAGTCCCAATACGGCGCGGGGTTTCGTCTGGATCAGGCCGGCGATAATATTCGCCGCAGCCTCGTTCAATTTCTCGTCGCCATCGAAAATCAGGATGTTCATTTTCCGCTTCACTCCTCTTTGGTGATATATCTCCTGACGGCTTGGAACGAACTCTCCAGCCGGGGGACATACTCGTCAAAATGCTCGCTGACCAAACCCGTGAACAAAATGTCGACAACGTGCAGCTGTGCCATTCTCGAAGCCATATCGCCCCGGCGCATGCCGGCTTCCGAGGAAGAGGTGAACAGCCGGACGTCCGCGACCGCGGCGAGCGGGTTCGTGCCGAACCGGGTAATCGAGATCGTCCGGGCGCCCCGTTCGGACGCACACCTGAGCGCTTGGATCGTTTCCGGCGTTTCCCCGGAATACGAAATACCCACTGCGGCATCGCGCGAATCCAAAGAAGCGGCGGACGTCATCTGCATGTGCGGATCGGAGAAGACTGCCGCGGCTTTGCCGATGCGGATCAGCTTGCTGAAAAAATCTTGCGCGACCACGCCGGACGTACCCGAACCGTACAGGTCGATCCGCTTCGCCCGGTGAAGGGCGTCGATCGCCTGCCGGAGCTGGGCCAGATCGAGCAGCCGGGTCGTATCTGTCAAAGAGCGCAGATGGTTGGCGGTGATCGCGGACACGATGTCCGGAAGCGGGTTGCCGGCGACAATATCCTGATACTGTGCCGCACCGCTTTGTCCGGCGAGCTCAGCCGCGAGCTTCCGCTTGAACTCGGGGAAGTTCTGGCTGTGAAACGTGCGGCAAAACCGGGAGATCGTGGCGGTGCTGCTGCCTGTCCGTCCGGCCAGTTCGGTGATTGTCATTTGCACGGCTTCCAGCGGCTGTTCCAGCAAATAGGCGGCGAGCTTCCGCTCCTTGGGATGCAGGCTGTCCAGTTTGTCTTGCATGGCACTCAAGATGCTCATGCCGCCCGCACCTCCTAAGAAAATTAGTTACATAAGTATTTAAACAATCAAGAAAATTATTTTCACACTCAACCCTAACATACGATATGGAGTTCATTTCCGCAACTTAAATTTGCGTAGTTCCCGTACGGGCCGGCTCGCTTCATTTTTCGGAAATGTTTTCGGGTTGACAGTTCTTCGGACGCTCCTTATATTGGAAGGACATCCTTTTGTGCAAGCGCTTGCAAAAAGAGTCGAACATTGTAGAGGAAAATGGGCATTCGGAACTAATCCTCTATCGACGGAGGTTACCATGAGCGTTGCGTCACCTTACATCATTCAATCATCCGGTGTGAAGCGGACGTTCGGACGGGGCGAAGGCGCGGTCACGGTACTCAAAGGGGTGGATATCGCCATCCCTCCAGGCCGCCTGATTGCGTTCAAAGGCAGATCCGGATCAGGCAAAACGACACTGATCAATTTGTTGGGAGCGCTGGACAGGCCCACAGAAGGCACGATCGCGTTCGACGGCCGGGACATCACGGAGCTGTCCGACCGCGAGCGGGATGAAATCCGCCGGTCGCAGATGGGGCTTATTTTCCAATCGTTCGCCCTCATGCCGCTCATGTCCGCCTACGAGAATGTGGAATTCGTGCTTCGCATTGCGGGTATTCCGGCGTCTCAGCGCAAAGAAGCGGCCATACAGGCGCTCGATCAGGTCGGCCTTAAGCCCCGCATGAATCACCGCCCCTTCGAAATGTCGGGGGGAGAGCAGCAGCGGACCGCGATTGCTCGGGCGATTGCCCACCGGCCCAAATTGGTGCTGGCCGACGAACCTACCGCGGAGCTGGACTCCCGGACCGGCCTTCACATCATCAAAGTATTCCGGGATCTCGTTCAGCAGGGCATGACCGTCATCATCACCACACATGACCCGGCGATCATGGAAATCGTCGATCACGTCTACGAACTGGAGGATGGACAATTTGTCACGCCATCTTAAACAAGCCGTCAAAGCCGTCACCGCCGTCGTGACCGCAGCGGCCGTGCTGGCCGGTTGTTCCTTGCTGCCCCGCGAGGAGCAGCCGCTGAAGGCGCCGCTGGTGAAGCCCGCGTCCGAAAATTACCGAACCGTGAAAGTGACGCAGGGTAACATTGTTAAGCAAGTAACCGGCTCCGGTTCGCTTGAATCGGTCGCCACGGACGTCGCCCAATTCACCGGACAGGGAGGGCGGATCGCGTCTGTTGCCGTACACCCGGGAGATCAGGTGAAGAAAGGTGACCTGCTCGTGCAGCTCATTATGGACGGGCTCGATTTGCAGCTGAAGGAGCAGCAGCTGGCGCTTGAGCGGGCCAAATACGCGTACAGCCAAGCTAAGAAAAACGGATCGGACGCCGATGCGCTTCGCATCGCGAGCCTTCAGACGGATATCGAACAAATCAAGTACGATCGTCTCAGCAAACAATTCAACAGCAAGCAGCTTCGGGCCCGCATCGACGGGCAGGTCATTTTCGCGGAAGACCTGAAGGAAGGCGATTTGGTCGAGGCTTATCAAACGTTGGTGACGGTGGCCGATCCGACCAAACTGCGGGTCGCGCTTCGCGTGGAGAATTCGAACGATATTAAGGACGTCGACGTCGGCATGACGGCGGAGATTACCTTGAAAAACGAGACTGTGCAGGGAAAAGTTGTCCAGACGCCGAGCTCCTCGCCGATGACGCTGAACAAAGATTTGGCGGATAAGTACTCGAGGACGCTGTATATCGAAGTTCCCCAGCTCCCGAAAGCGGCCGAAATCGGTTCCTCAGTAGACGTCAAAATCGTTACGCAAAAAAAGGACAACGTGCTCAAAATTCCGAGAAGCGGGCTGCGGTCCTATTTGGGGCGCAATTTCGTGCGGGTTTTGGAAGACGGCAAACGCATCCGCGAAGTAGATGTGGAGCAGGGTGTCGTCACGCCGACCGAAGTGGAGATTGTAAGAGGCTTGCAAGAGGGCCAGGACGTTATTCTGCAATAACCGCTAAGTAACTGGAGCGTGAGGAGGCTTTCCTTTGGCCTTATTCGTCATGATCATCCGCAAAATGGTGCAAAACAAATGGCTCGTCTCCAGTCTGTTCTTCGGGATGCTGATGACGGTGGCGCTGGTGGGCACGATGCCGATTTATTCGGAGGCCATTTTGTCCCGCATGCTCGTCAAAGATCTCGAAACGTCTCAGACGGAGAGCGCCGTGTATCCCGGCTCGCATTGGTCGGTCATCAACTTTTTCGACCAGTCCGAACAGAAGCGCAGGGCGCTGCTCGCCCGGCTGGACGGCTTCATGCAAACGCAGGCCGCACCGGGATTCGGCATTCCGGTGGAAGAGCTGGTGACGGAACGGCGGACGAAGTCGGTCACGTTCTCCTTCGAGGAGTCCGCCCGCAATGATCCGAAGCGCTCCAAGCCCAGCACGTCACTGCGTTCCTTCACTGATTTTGCGAAGCATATCAAGCTGACAGACGGCCGCATGCCGTCGGACAAGCCGGTGAACGGCGTGTACGAAACGCTGGTCACGGAGAGAGCGCTCACCAATTTCAAAATCGTCCTGGATACCGTGCTCGTATTGGAAGATCCCAAAATCAAAGGCACGGTGAAAATCAAGCCGGTCGGCGTTTTCGTGAAAAAGGAAGATGACGATCCGTATTTCCGGGATCCGCTGCTCAGCGATCTCGGCAATTCGTTTATCGTTACGGACGCGTTGTTCCAATCGGAATTTACGGCGCAGGGCAAAATTCCGGTTTCGTCCTCCGGCTGGTTTTTCGTGCTGGATTATACCAAAATGGAATTGCGCAACGTGCAGAGCTTTCTGGACACGAACAAGCTGATTAAAAATACGCTGACCGCTTCAGTCGGCCGCTATCAGGCCGATTTCAAAGTGCCCGCACTGCATACGATCGAGTCGTACTTCGCCCGGGCCACAAAGCTTCGCACGCTGATGTGGTCGCTAAATGTTCCTGTGCTCATCATGCTCGGCTTTTATATGTTCATGGTCTCCAACCTGATCGTCGATCGGCAGCGCAACGAGATCGCCGTGCTCCGGAGCCGCGGAGCCGCCCGTTGGCAGATCGTCGCCTCTTTCGCCGTGGAAGGCCTCCTTCTCAGCGCGGCGGCACTCGCGCTCGGCCCGCCCATCGGCCTCAAGCTCACCGAAGTGCTCGGCGCTTCGAACGGATTCCTCGAATTCGTGCAGCGGGCGCGGATGCCCGTTCATCTGAATTCGGACGCCTATTTGTACGGGGCACTGGCGGCGGCCGCTTCGTTCCTCATGACCTTGATCCCGGCGCTGCTCGCCACGCGGGTCACGATCGTCGGGCATAAGCAGCAGCTTGCGAGATTTAACAAGACGCCGCTGTGGCATAAGGCTTTTCTGGACGTCCTTACGTTAGGTATAGCAATCTACGGGCTGTATACGTTCCGTACCAAATTGAAAGATATTCAAAAACTCGGCTTGAACGTGGACGATTTGCGGATCGATCCTCTGCAGTTCGTCGTCCCTGCTTTGTTCGTGGTTGGTGCGGGATTGCTGCTGCTGCGGGTATACCCCTACGCGCTTAGGCTCGTTTATTGGATCGGCCGCAAATGGTGGCCGCCTTCCTTATATGCGACGCTGATCCAGGTGGGGCGGTCCAACAGCCAGTATCAGTTTCTGATGGTGTTCCTCATTCTCACGATTGCCATCGGTGTCTTCAGCGCGGGCGCGGCCCGTACGTTGAACAACAACACGGAGGACCGCATCCGGTATGCCAATGGAGCCGATGTGGTGCTGGAATCCGAATGGCCGAACGACAAGCCGCCTCCGGCGCCTGCGGGGCCGCAAGGCGCAATAGCCGCTCCAGCCGCTCCGGTTCCGAGCGTCGTGCACTATTTGGAACCGCCGTTCGATCCTTATATGAAATTGCCGGGAGTAGAAGCGGCGGCCAAAGTGTTTGTTAAGCCGGAAGCCTCTTTTTACGTCGGGGAGGCGAACGGCTCCGCCACGCTGATCGGTATCGACTCTGACGATTTTGGGCGTACCGCATGGTTTCCGGAGCGGCTGCTTCCTTATCCTTTGTACGACTATTTGAATTTGATCGCGTCCGATTCGCGGGCTGTTTTGATCTCGCGCACGCTGGCGGAACAGCGCAAAGTCAAACCCGGAGACACGATTTATGCGGGGTGGGGAGAAACCGACAAGCAGCCGTTTCTCGTGTACGGCGTGATCGATTATTTTCCAACCTTCAACCCCAATCCGCCGCTCGGTTCCATCGATGCCGCCGATGAGCAATCGAAGGATAATGCGCCGATGCTGATTGTCGGCCACTTGTCGCGGATGCAACTGCAACTCGGGTTGGAACCGTATCAAGTCTGGCTGAAGCTCAAACCTGGCACGACGACCGAAGAGCTTTATCAAGGAATTGCGAAGTCCGACTTGAACGTAACCCGGATCGTCAACACGCGGGCCGATTTGGTGAAGGCGAAAAACGATCCGTTCCTTATGGCGTTGAACGGCGTGCTGACGTTGGGCTTCATCATTTCCATTCTCATCAGCTTTGTCGGCTTCCTGCTGTATTGGGTGTTGTCGTTAAAAGGCAGAACGCTGCAAAACGGCATCCTGCGCGCGGTCGGACTCTCGCTGCGTCAGCTCGTGTCCATGTTGGCTCTCGAACAGCTGTTGACTTCGGGTGTGGCGATTCTCATCGGAGTATTCGTGGGGAATTTGGCGAGCCGGCTTTATGTGCCGAATTTTCAAATTGCCTTCAACCCGAGCAGCCTGGTGCCGCCATTCCAAGTCGTGTTCAAAGCGATCGATTTCTTGCGTCTGTACTCAACGGTCGGCATCATGCTGCTGATCGGCATCGGGATTTTGTCATACATGCTGTCGCGCATTCGCGTCCATCAAGCACTGAAGCTAGGGGAGGACTAAGCTGTGATCCACTGCGAAGGATTGGTCAAAATTTACAAAGCTGCGGATTTGGAAGTGTTCGCTCTTCAAGGACTGGATCTCCGCGTGGAGGCTGGAGAATTAATGGCCATCATCGGCAACAGCGGCAGCGGTAAATCGACTTTGCTCAACATGCTGGGCGGCCTCGACCGCCCTACCGCCGGCTCCCTGACGGTAGACGGCAAAAACATGCTGAAGATGTCGGAGACCGACCTTGTCCGGTACAAGCGGGAAAGCGTCGGATTCGTGTGGCAAAATAACGCGCGCAATCTTATTCCGTATTTAACCGCGCTCGAAAATGTGGAGCTGCCGATTTTGCTGCAGGGCCGGCGCAAGAGGCTCCGCGCGCTGGAGCTGCTTGAAGCGGTCGGTCTGACGCACCGCAAAAACAGCAAGCTGCACATGCTGTCGGGCGGCGAGCAGCAGCGTGTCGCGATCGCGATTGCGCTGGCCAACCATCCGAAGCTGCTGCTGGCCGACGAGCCGACCGGCTCGGTCGATTCGAAGATGGCCGATCAAATTCTCGACCTGTTCCGCGAGCTGAACCGCACGATCGGCATCACGATCGTCATTGTGACGCATGACCCGCACCTCGCGCGGAAAGTGGACCGCGTCGTCGCCATCCGCGACGGCAAAATCTCTTCTGAGATGCTGCGCAGAAAATCGTACGCCGAGGAACTGGCTGAGCTAGAGCAGGGCATTGCCGTTTCGGAGGAAGAGGATACCCACGTCGAGTATGCGATACTGGATAAAGCGGGCCGCCTGCAGGTACCGGCCGCTTATCTCGAGTCCATCGGGATTAAGGATACGAACAAGGTAAAGGTGGAGCTCGCAGACGGTAAAATCGTTCTGACCTCTCCGGAATAAAATTTTTCCAACGCTAACTTCTCAATTCAATGGGAACGTGATATATTTGTTTATGTAAGCGTTTTTATTCCATATAACAGTAAACGGCGGAAACGCCTTTTTTATGAGAAATTTGCAAAAACGTTTTTACAATCTTTCGATCTATAATTGCAGCTTCTATGAATCTCCCAAATTGTAAACGTTATCAAAAAGGGCTACGAACAAGGGGGAACACCTGAAATGAACCGTAAATGGACAAAAAGACTCCTGAATGTGCTCATAATCGCAGTTCTTTTAGCCGCTGCTGTTTATTTTTATCCATCAAAACGTTTTGACAAAAATGCGATGGCGGGCATCCCCGACTATTCGAATATAGATCAAACTTCCATGCTGGAAGCCGATGATATCTCTACCAAGTTGGAACCGTCCTATACGAGATATTTTGAACAGTTACAGAAAGAAGGCAAGTCCGACACAGAGGGAGTCGACATCCGCATTCCTTCCTCCCAAAATTCCGGCGTCAGCCCGGCGGGTACAAGAGAAGCCGATTCGCTCGGCGGTCAATCCGGCAAAGTTGTCGTACTGGAGGCGGAAGACAGCTGGATCGAGTTCAGCATCGACATTCCCCGGGATGGGTTTTACCAAATCGGCATGAGCTACTATCCGATAGAAGGAAGACGATCCGCTCTTCTTCGGAACGTGCAAATTGACGGGAAGTTTCCTTTCTTCCAAGCGAAGCGGATGGTTTTCCAACGGATGTGGAAGGAAGCCGGCCCCACTTGGACAGACAACCAGGGCAACGAATACAACCCGGACAATATAGAGGTTCCCGGCTGGCAGTACAAGGACTTCCGCGACGCGGACGCCAAAGTCAGCGAACCGTTCCGTTTTTATTTGAGCCAAGGCGTACATACCGTACGAATTAACAATCTTCGCGAGGCGGGCGCTATCGGGGAACTGAGCGTCCACTCACCGGTAACTCCTCCAAGTTACGAGCAAGTTCGACAGCAATATGATCAGCAAGGGTATCACGCAACTACCGGTCAATTCATCAAAGTTCAAGCGGAGCAGGCTGTTCTGAAATCCGACCCGACATTGCGGCGCATTGAAAACCGGGAACCGCTGACCGAGCCGTACAACAGCAATGGAATCGTGCTGAACGCCTTCGGAGACCGGGCATGGAAAACCGGCGGTCAGTGGGCGGAATGGGAATTCGATGTACCCCAAAGCGGGCTTTACGAGATTGGCGGCCGCTTCGGCAGCTGGTGGCTGAACGGTGTACCCGTCGAACGGATCGTGACGATCGACGATAAGCTCCCCTTCAAGGAAATGAACAGTCAGAAGTTTCCGTACAAAGAAAAATGGCAGGTCGGAAGTTTATCCGACAAAACCGGCAAACCGTTTCTCTTCTATCTCGAGAAAGGAAAGCGCCGGATCCGCATGGAAGTGCAGATCGGTTCTCTCGGCTCCGTTTTCGACAAGGTCCAGGACGTTTCACACAAAATGTCGCTGCTGAGCCGCGAGATCATTTTGTACACCGGCACGAATCCCGACCCGAACCTCGATTGGGAGCTGGACAAGAAAGTCACGAATCTGGTGCCTCGGCTCCGGCTCATGGCCCGCGAAATCGACACCGCCATGAACGAAATGATCGACCTGGGCGTGTCGGAAACCAGCTCGAGCATCAGCCAGCTGGGCATGACGCGGGATCAGCTGCTGCATATGGCCGACAACCCGGATACGATTCCTTCACGGCTGGATGCGATGACGGAGACGCAATCTTCGCTCGGTTCGTGGATCAATTCGCAAAGCGAACAAAGCTTGGATCTTGACTGGCTCGCCGTCAAATCGCCGGACGTACAATGGCCGTCTTCTGAAGCCGGCTTCTTGAAGAAAACTTGGCATACGATTCATGACTTCGCGTTGTCTTTCCGCCACGATTACTCCGGAATCGGCAACATCTACGATGGGGACAAAACGTTGGACGTGTGGGTGGCTCGCGGCCGGGATTGGGCCATGATTATCAAACAGCTCGCGGACAACGATTTCACGCCCAAAACCGGCATCAAGGTGAACGTCAACGTTATACCTGTCGGTGCGATGAACCTGCTCATGCTCGCCGAAACGTCCGGCAAAGCTCCCGACGTCGCTTTGGGCGTCGACGGCCAAGTGCCCATCGATTTCGCGATACGGAATGCCGTGGTGAATTTGAACGAATTGCCGGATTACAAGGAAGTCGCCGGAAGATTCCGTCCGGGTGCTCTCATTCCTTATCGGTTCAACGGAGGAGATTACGCGCTTCCGGAAAACCAAAATTTTAACATGCTTTTCTATCGGAAAGACATTTTGCAGCAGCTTGGCATTACCAAAGTTCCCGAGACGTGGGAAGAAGTCATGGACATTATTCCGACGCTGCAGAAGCACGGGATGGACTTCTATTATCCGCATGCCGACGCCATCAGTGAGTTTGCGCCTTTCCTGTTCCAGAACGGCGGGGACTTCTATAAGGACAACGGGAAGACGTCCGATCTCGATTCCCCGGAGGCGCTGCAGGCTTTCAAAATGTGGACCGGACTGTTCACCAACTACAAGATCAGCAAGCAGGCCAACTTCTACAACCGCTTCCGCAGCGGCGAAATGCCGATCGGCGTCGCCGACTACTCGACTTACCTGATGCTCTCGACGGCCGCGCCTGAATTAACCGGCTGGTGGGGCATGAGCCCGATGCCCGGCATCAAGCAGCCGGACGGCAAGATCAACCGCTCGACCGGCGGCATGTCGCAGACCGGCATGATTTTCAAAAGCTCGGACAAACAGCAGCAGTCGTGGGACTTCTTAAAATGGTGGACCAGCGCGGACATCCAGGAGCAGTTCGGTACCGAGCTCGAATCCATTCTCGGCGTCGAAGCCCGCTGGAATACGGCCAATGTGGAAGCGATCAATCGGCTGCCTTGGCCGTCCGAAGACCTTGCGGCGATTTTGGAGCAATGGAACTGGTTCCGGGAGAGAGAAGTCGTTCTCGGAGGTTACTACACGAACCGGTATGTGGATAACATTTGGAACCAAATCGTGCTGAGCGGCCAGAACCGGCGCGAGGCCGTCGAAGACGGAGTCAAGGAAATCAACAGGGAACTCCGCAAGAAACGGGAAGAATTCGGTCTCGATCAATAGCCGATCCGGCAGCTAGAGGTGAAACGGTAAAATGGCGCAAACAATGGTAACGGAAACCGTACCGGTCTCCCGGCCCGGGCGAGTGAAAACTCTTCTTCAAGAAATGGTCAAAAACAAAATCTCCTACTTGTTCATGGCTCCTTTTATGCTGCTGTTCTTGGTCTTCACCGTGGCCCCGGTCCTGACTTCGATCGGTTTGAGCTTTACCTACTACAACATCCTGGAAGCTCCGCGATGGGTCGGGCTCGGCAATTACCGGCTCCTGTTCGTCGACGACGACGTGTTTCTGATCGCCGTCTCGAACACGATTAAGTTCGCTGTCGTCACGGGGCCAGTCAGTTATGTCCTGGCATTTCTCCTGGCATGGCTCATCAGCCAGATCCCGGTCAAGTATCGCTTTATCTACACGTTCTTCTATTACACGCCGGCGATTACGAGCGCCGTGGCCATGACGGTCGTCTGGACGTATCTGTTCTCCGGCGACCGGTACGGTCTCATTAATACATGGCTGATCAAGTTGGGTATTTTGAATGAGCCTTTTCTGTGGCTGCAGGATGTGCGGACCATCATGCCCGTCCTGATCATCGTCAGCTTGTGGATGAGTATGGGGATCGGATTTCTGTCTTTCCTGGCCGGCCTTCAGAATGTATCGAAAGAATTATATGAAGCCGGAGCGATCGACGGGGTGAAATACCGGTGGCAACAGCTGTGGTACATCACGATCCCGTCGGTGAAACCGCAATTGCTGTTCGGGGCCGTCATGCAGATCGTGTTCTCCCTTCAGGTGTTCGACGTGAGCGTGCAGCTCGCCGGGATGCCGAGCCCGCTGTATGCAGGTCACACCATCATGACCCACTCATTCGACTATGCATTTATCCGGTTCGAAATGGGCTATGCCGCTTCGATCGCCGTCGTCCTGTTCCTCCTGATGGTCGGCTTGAACCGGATGGTGTTCAAAGTACTCGGGAGTAAGGAGTGAACGGGCGATGACCACCATAGTAAAAGGCAGACGGATCGACTGGGGCGGCCTGTTCCTGTACGTGTTTCTGACGTTGATGGGGTTCGTCATGCTCACCCCTCTCGTGTACATGGTATCTACGGCATTCAAGCCGATTTCTGAGCTGTTCTTGTTCCCGCCGCGATTTTTCGTCATGAATCCGACGCTGAAAAACTTCTATAGTCTGTTTCAGGCATCCGGCACGACAATGGTCCCCTTCTCGCGCTACATCTTCAACAGCTTGGTCGTGTCCATGGTGATCGTCGTGGGGGGTGTTCTGATCTCGGCATTGGCGGCTTATCCGCTGAGCAAGCACGATATGCCGTTCCGCAAGGCGATCTTCAATCTCGTCATCCTGGCGCTCATGTTCTCGCCTCAAGTGACACAAATTCCGCAATACATCATCATGAGCAAAATCGGATTGATGAACACCTATTTCGCACTCATTCTTCCTTATCTGGCTTATCCCATCGGCCTGTTCCTGATCAAACAGTTTCTGGATCAGATCCCGGATGTGCTGCTGGAAGCCGGCAAAGTGGACGGAGCGAAGGAATGGACGATCTTTTGGCGGATCGTCATGCCGATGCTTAAACCCGCGTGGGCCACACTGTCGCTGTTTATCTTCATTGCGGCATGGAACGACCCGTGGTCGTCCGCCGTGTACACGACGACAGAGGATATGAAAACGCTGCCGTACGCCCTGACCACAATCAGCGGAGGGGCAAACGCCATCGCCACGGTCGGCACGGTGGGGGCGGCAAGCCTGCTTATGATCGTTCCCACAGTTATTGTGTTTGTCGTCACGCAAAAAATGGTGCTGGAAACGATGGCCCATTCGGGGATTAAGGAGTGAGCCGCGATGAAAAAGACGATCCGTACGCTTTTGCTGGCCTCTTTGTCGCTTACGCTTATGCTGCTCGCTCTGCCGGTGTCCGCCAAATCCCCGTATCCGGGGTACGTTTATGACCCCAACCAACGAACGCCGGCATCGGTTAACGGTTACCAATACTCCGATTCCATCGACGGTTACCAACTCCCGACCGGACCTTTCGACACCATCGAGGATCTGTTCGTGGCGGATGACGATACGATTTACATCGTCGACAGCGGTAATAACCGGATCGTTCGGATCGATAAAAACAAGAACGTCCTGCTGACCTTCGGTGATCAAGAGGGCAAAGGTTTGCTGAATACGCCCAAGGGGGTTTTCGTTGCGAAGAACGGCGAGATCTATGTCGCCGATACGGGAAACCGCCGAATCGTCCATTATGACGCCAAGGGCAGCTTCATTCAGGAATTCCTAAAACCGGACTCCCCGCTCCTCGGAAAAGATTTCATTTTCTCGCCATCCAAAGTGGTGGTGGATAAACGGGGATACCTGTTCGTCGTCAGCGAAGGGGCCAGTCAAGGCTTGCTCCAAATCAGCCCGGAAGGACGGTTCGCCGGATTTTTCGGAGCCAACCATCTCAAATGGAGTCTTGGCCGGTTTCTGGTGAAATTGATCGCCACCAAGGAACAGAAGGACCAGATGGCGAGCGAGAAACCGCCGGAATTCTCCAATCTTTTCGAGGACACGGAAGGTTTTTATTACACGACGTCGGTTGGCATTCATATCAATCAGGTCAAACGCCTCAGCACCGTTGGAGTCGATATTCTGAACGGAGACGGAGAAGGGGGCTCTAAAGAAGAGAACACCTACGGAGACTACGACCTGCCGACAATCAACTATACGCCCGCGTTCGAATCCTTCGTAGACGTTACAGTAAGCCCGGACGGTTTAATTACCGCTCTCGACAGCGTGACGGGCAAAGTTTTTCAGTACAACCAGATCAAGACGATGCTCTTCGTGTTTGGCGGAATCGGGGATCAGAACGGTTTGTTTCAGGCGCCGAGCAGCATCGCGGAAACGCAGGACGGCACGATTTACGTCGCCGACAAGGGACGCAACCGGATCGACCGGTTCAAGACGACACCGTTCGGGGACAAAGTGCACGAAGCTTCGCTGCTGCATACGGACGGCAGATACTTACAGGCACTGCCTATCTGGAAAGAAGTGCTTCGAATGAACGCCAATTATACTTTTGGCTACTCCGGCATCGGCATGGCGCTCGTTAAACAAGAGAATTACTTGGAAGCGATGAGATATTTCAAACTCGGCAAAGACAAATACGGCTATTCGGACGCTTTGGCTCGATACCGGAAAGTTTTTCTCCGGCAGCATTTCGGGCAGATCGCTTTCGGCGTCATCGGCTTGTATCTCGCCTGGAAAATCGGCCGCTTTATGTATCGGAAGAAGAAGACGGGCGAAAGGAAGCTTCACGGTAAAGCTGCAAAGGAGGGCCTCAACGGATGAACACTTATAGCTGGGCGCTCCGGTCGCTGAGACACCCGCTCGATTTCTTTTACGATTTTCCCTTGATCGACCGGAAAAAAAAGCTGCTATATGCGGGGATCATTATTCTTTGCGCCGTTGCCGCGAGGGTGATCTCTCTGCTGATTACAGGTTTTGCTCTGCAAACGCAAGCTCCCTATCAGGTTTCCGTGCCGGTGGAAGCCATGTGGATCATCGTTCCCTGGCTCACTTGGTCCGTATCCAGCTGGGGAGTCAGCACGATTGTGGACGGAGAGGGCAAGTTCATCGACATTCTCGCCACGAGCGCTTTCGTGTTCGTTCCCTATATCCCGCTCTCGCTCGGAATAGCGGGACTTAGCAATCTGATGACTTTGAATTTCGACTATGACACGACCGGAAATCCGAATACCTTATACGTTTCCATGCTCGTCTTCATGTATTTGTATCTGTTTCTCCAATTGTTCCTGCATGTGAAAGTGCTGCACGATTTCGAATTCAAGAGAACGTTCTGGGTCATCGTGCTGTCGATCATCGGCATGTTCATCATTTGGTTCGTGGGCCTTCTCCTTTTCGGCCTGATCAACCAGGCGATCTCGTTCGTTATTACCGTTTATAAAGAAATCATGTTCCGGCGATAGGAGGAAACAGATGAAGATCGTACGCAAACTGGCAGGATCCGTCATCGTGCTCGTTCTCCTCGTCGCTTTCTTCAACGTGATCAGCAAACCTCCCGCACTCGTCAGGCAAGGGGGGCTGCTGGATAAGGATCAGGAGGAAGTCAAAGAGCTTGAGGAATTCAAAGCCGGCAATGCGGCTTTGGAGAACAACCGTTTCAAGCTTTCCATGGACGGCAAATACGGAAGCTTTACCCTTACAGATAAAACATCGGGAAAGGTCTGGTCAAGCTTTCCCGAAGCCGAAACGCGCAAGCTGCCGAGCAACAACAAGCGTTATGTGCGCTCTCCGGTGTTCGTCCGTTACTCGGAAGGCAAGGAGACCGTCCAAACCTATCCGTTCAAAGAACAGGGCACGCTTTCCGTGAAGCGGGAGGGCGACGCGATTCGGATGGATTATAACCTGAAGAAGATCGCAGTCTCTTTCAGCGTTGTTCTGCGCCTCAAAGAGGACGGTTTCGAGATGACGGTTCCTTTTGGATCCGTCAAGGAGGGCAGCCAGTACCGTCTGATTTCGATAGAGCCTCTGCCCTTCTTTGAAGCCGCTTCCGAGAACGACAAAGGCGCGGTCGTTCTTCCTGACGGCTCGGGTGCTCTGATCACGTTCACGAAGGATCATCCCAGATATTTCAATTCCTACAGCCAATCAATTTACGGCGGTGACCATGCCTTCCCATCCAAGGTATTGGACAAAACGTCTCAAATACCGACGGAAAATGTAAGTCCCTGGCAGCAGGAGCAAGTTTCCCTTCCCATCTTCGGCCTCTATAAGCAGAACCAAGCTTTTCTGGGCATTGTGACGCAAGGCGATCACGACGCCAAGATCAATGCGGTACCTTCCGGGATCCGTAATATCAAGCTCTACAGGACGGATGCGGAGTTCATTTACCGCTATGACGACTTGGTCTACTTGGGTGATCGCGGTGAAGTGCCGCTGCTGCAAAGCCGTTTTATACCCGGAGACCGGCAGGTTCGGTATATCTTGCTGAACGAAGACAAAGCCGGCTATGTCGGCATGGCGCAGACTTACCGCGACTATCTGGTCCAAGAGAAAGGGATTAAGCGGGTAGAAGAGAAGTCCGTTCCCTTCCAGCTCCGGTTGCTCGGCGGAGTCAAGCAAGGCGAAGTCATCGGTACGTCGTTCGTATCCATGACGACATTCGAGCAAGCCCGAACCATCATCGACGAATTGATGAAGCAGGGGATCAAGTCGCTGGAAGTCACTTATGACGGCTGGTCCAAGGGCGGGGTTTACGGCTCCCAGCCCCGGCATTTTCCGGCGGCGTCTCAGCTTGGAGGCAACGGCGAACTGAAGAAATTGGCCGCTTATGCCAAGGACAAAGGCGTCCGGCTGTTCCTGAAAACGAATTATGTGCGCGTCGATGCCGAGGAGAGTGCCCTTAAGAAATCGAGCGACGCGATCCGGGGGCTTAACAAGGAGTACATGAAATCGTTCGATCCGCGCCGCACCACCCGGCAGCCATGGGGAATCGGATACTACTTTCTGCGTCCGGACAGGGCTTACGGCAAATACGTGACCAGCGAGTCGGAACACTTCGCGGATGTAGGCGTTCAGGGCGTACAGCTGGGGAATATGGGCAGTTATCTGTACTCCGACCCCGGCTCATCCAAGCCGCTCAATCGCGAGGACGGCATGAAGGCTTGGACCCAATCGCTTGACCTGCTGCGCCGAACGACCGGAGCGTCGGCCGTGGATTACGGATTCGGATATGTGCTTGGACACGTGGACAGAATCGACGATATTCCGCTGGATTCCAGCCATTTTCTGTACGCGGACCGCACTGTACCGTTTTATCAAATCGCGATTCACGGACTTATACCTTACACAAGTTCTCCGCTCAACTTGAGCGACAACCTGCAGACCGATTTTCTGCGTGCTGTGGAATACGGAGCGATGCCTTCCTACGAACTGACTTATGAGGAGACTTCCAAACTGCAGCGTTCTTGGGAAGACAATCTGGTCAGCTCCTACTACAAAGATTGGATGCAGATTTCAGCTCAGACTTACAAACGCGCAGCCGATGCTCTGGACCGGGTGAAGGATATGACCATTACAGGGCACGAACAGTTGAGTCCGGATGTGTATCGAACGATTTACTCCGACGGAACACAGATCATCGTGAATTATGGCAGCAAACCGTACAATGCCGGCGGAGTAAGCGTTCCGGCGTCGGATTACGCGCTTGTTGCAGGTAAGGAGGGCCGGGGATGAAGAAACCTTTCAAAATCTCAATGCGCGGCAGGCACATTCTCGAAGGGTATTCCTTCATCTCCATCTGGGTCGTCGGTTTTCTGCTTTTTCTCGCGGTGCCGCTCGGTCGGTCGCTCTACTTCGCGTTTCACCGGCTGGAAATCACGGCAAACGGACTCAAGGCATCACCTAACGGATTCCAATTTTTTCGTGACGCTTTCACCGTTGATGTCGGTTTCACGCCCGCTTTAATCCATACGATGACCAACCTGGTGCTGCACGTCCCGCTCATTCTCGTATTCGCCATGTTCAGCGCGTTGCTGCTGAACCGCCCATTCGTCGGAAGACTGGCGTTCCGCTCGATTTTCTTCCTGCCGGTCATCATCGCCTCGGGTACGGTTTTGCAGAAGCTGTTGGATCAAGGAGCGGCCACGCTGCCGATCTTTCTGCAGTACGATGTGGCGAACAAGCTGAACGATTACGTGCCGACTGCCGTGCTGCTTCCTTTGCTGAGCATGATGGATTCGCTCACCTTGGTGATTTGGGATTCCGGCGTACAAATTCTCATTTTTCTCGCCGCCTTGCAGTCGGTGCCGGTCTCCTTGTACGAAGCCGCCGACATGGATGGCGCAACCCCGTGGGAAAAATTTTGGAAAATTACGCTTCCAATCATTACCCCGATGATTCTTGTCAACACGCTGTTCAGCATCGTCAACTCCTTCACGGAGATCCGCAACAGCGTCATGCAGTACATCCAGATGATCGCGTTCGAGAAAAACAATTACGGATACGCTTCCGCACTCGGCTGGATCTATTTCGTGATCATCTTCCTTATCATTCTGATTGTGCTCTACATTTTCCGAAACGCCGGCTCCAACAACTACAACCGGGAAGAGAGGTGACGAGCATGCTTGGCGAATGGAAAGAAACGGTTCGGATGTTCCCGATGCGCAAAGCCCGGAGCTTCGGCTCCCATCTGTTCCACTACGCGATCCTGCTCAGCCTGTCGTTCGTCTTTGTCTACCCGATGCTCTATATTGTGAGCCAGTCTCTCATGCAGGTGAACGACATCGCGGATGCAACGGTGCAATGGATTCCCAAAGAATTGAATTTCGAGCATTTCCGCTTTGCGTTTGACCGTCTGCATTTCTGGCGCAGCTTCATGAACAGCACCGTCACCTCGCTGGGTGCGGCGCTGCTGCAGATTATAAGCTGCGCGATCGTCGGGTATGGGTTCGCCCGGTACCGGTTTCCCGGATACAATGTGCTGCTTGGGCTGGTATTGTTCACTTTCCTGGTTCCTCCGCAGACGATCGTCGTTCCTCTGTATATGTTTTTCAGCGATTTAGGGTGGATTAACACCTATCTGCCCTTCCTGGTGCCAAGCGCATTCGGCCACGGTCTTCGCGGGGCGCTGTTCGTCTTGATCTTTATCCAGTTTTTCCGGGGACTTCCCTATCAGTTGGAGGAATCGGCACGGATCGACGGTGCGGGAGCGTTCCGCACGTTCCGCTCCATTATGCTGCCTTTGGCCGGACCGGCGATGCTCGTCGTCTTCCTCTTCTCCGTAGTCTGGCATTGGAACGACGTATTCGAGCCCAATTTGTATTTCATGGTTTCGGAGCATTACAACTTGCCGCAATCTTTGATGATTCTAAATGCTCAGGCCGAACAACAGCTGTCGGAGGCGCAAAAAATGATGGGCGGTGCCATGCTGACTTCGGTCCCGACAGGCTATAACCGCAACATGGCCGGCGCGTTGCTCACCATTCTGCCCCTTGTCATTCTGTACGGCTACGCCCAGCGTTACTTTGTGGAAAGTCTGGAGCGCACCGGGATCGCGGGCGAATGACCGGCGGGCCGCTTGAGAGGGGGAATGCCTATCGTCTAGGCAAAGCCGCGGAGTTCAGATTTTAGAATGAAGATCCACTGTGCTTACCAATTCTTGTGAGAGGGTGTAAGGGTCAATGAAAAAATCATTTGTACTGACTCTGATTGGTATTTTCGCACTCATGATGGTTCTTAGCGCTTGCGGAGGATCGGGGAGCAATTCCGGTTCCCCGTCGGCTTCCGGTTCATCATCGCCCGCGGCATCCCCATCGGCATCGGCCAGCGCTTCATCGTCCGATGTTTCTGCGTCTCCTTCCGCTTCTGAATCGGAAGCATCCGAATTCCCTCCGCTGCCGGAAGAGCAGAAGAAGGACATTTCCGGTGAAATCACCGTGTGGTCCTCTTGGGAATTGAAATCTCTCAGCACGTTCTTCAACAACACATATCCCAACGTGAAAGTGAATAACGTCGTCATGCAGTTCGACGAGCTGCACAACAAACTGAAAACCGTGCTTGCCGCCGGCAAAGGGGTTCCGGACGTCGTCATGGTCGACGGCTCCAAGATGGGCGAATTCAACACGATCGACGGCCTGGAAGATCTGCTGCAGCAGCCGTATGACGCGGGCCGCTATAAGCCTTTCTTCGCGGACTCCCACTGGCAGCGTTTCGAATCCCTTGACGGCAGCAAGCTTCTGGCGATTCCGTGGACGACTCCGCCTGCGCTTTCGTTCTATCGCGCGGACGTGATGGACGCCGCGGGATTCCCTTCGGATCCGGCAGAATTCGGAGAATACATTCAAGACAAAGACAATTTCATTAATCTCGCGAAAACACTGGCGGCCGACAAGAAGTACGTTTATGACTACGACACCACGATCGTCAATGTCATGACGAGCGGCGTCGGATTTTTCGACCGCGACCTGAACTGGGTCCGCAACACCGACCAATTCGTCACCGCACTCGATACGGCAAAGGAAATGAAGAAAGAAAAGCTGGCTTCGAACATCAACTTCTATGACGATAAAGGTGCTCAAGCGATGGCGAAAGGCAAGACGGTCATGTTCTACTCCGGCGACTGGGGAGTTTGGGACATCGACGGGAAGGCCAAAGACACCAAAGGCAAATGGCGCGTGACGAACCTGCCGTTCGGCGTGTATGGCGGCATGGGCGGCGCTTCGCTGGCGATTCCATCCGCAGCGAAGAACAAGCTGGGCGGCTGGGAATATATCCGCCTCAACATCCTGGGCATGGACAACAGCAATAAGGAAGCCATTCAATGGAGCAACCCGACGGGATTCCTGCCGGCATTCGACCTGGCGAAGACGGAAGAGAAGCCGCTTGAAATTCTCGGCGGGCAGAAGCCGCTGATGATGTACAAAGAGCTTGTGAAGAATATCCCGCTCAACATCCCGACTCCGCTCGATGCGAAAGCGAACGACATCTGGAACAAAATGCTGCAGGAAGCGATCGACAAAAACACCGATTCGCACACGGCGCTGCAGCAAATTCAAGATGCCGTGATGAAGGCCGTAAGCAAGGACAGAGATGCGCTTCTCACAAAGATGGGCAAGAAGTAAAACATTTCACAAGGCAAGAAAGGTTGAGAGGCAGCCTGCATGCGCGGGACTCGTGCTTTGTGTCTATGCATTTTCAGCCGACACGGGTCCCGTGAGCTGCTGCCGTTCCGAACCGCCAAGCAGAAGCCGCCAGGTTTTGTCATGTTACAGTTATGAAGGAGTTGTACACCTTGAGACGATTAAAAGTAGGTTTGATCGGATTGGGCGAAGTGGCGCAGATCACTCACCTGCCGATTTTGGAGAATTTGGCGGACCGATATGAGATTGCCGCTCTTTGCGACATTTCCCCGAAGCTGCTCAAGCTGCTCGGTGAAAAACACCGCGTTGCGAATCTGTATACAGATGCCCGGCAGCTCGCGGAGCAAGCGGATCTCGACGCCGTATTCGTACTCAACAGCGACGAGTATCACGCGGAATGCGCGATTCATGCGCTGAACAACAAAAAGCATGTGCTGATTGAGAAGCCGATGACACTGAATCACGCGGATGCCGATGCCATGATTCGCGCACGCGATGAAGCCGGCGTCCAAGTCATGGTTGGATATATGCGGCGTTATGCCCCCGCGTTTACCGAAGCGCTGGAGGAGATCCGAACGCTCGGCCCGATCAAGTACGCGAGAATCCGTGACATCATCGGCCAAAACCGGTTGATGATCGAGCAATCCAGCACGGTGCACCGTTTCTCGGATATTCCCCAGGAAGCGATGAACGATCGCTGGACGAGGCGCTCCGCCATGATCAAGGAAGCGATCGGAGAAGTTCCGCAAGAGATCTACAATGCCTACGGGCTGCTTGCCGGCTTGAACAGCCACGACCTGTCGGCGATGCGGGAGCTGCTCGGCATGCCGAAACGCGTTGTGTCCGCAACCCAGTGGAACGGAGGCGGCTACATTACGGCCATTCTCGAATTCGACGGTTACTATGCCACGTTCGAGACCGGTGTGGACGACCAGCGCCGTTTTGACGCGCACATCGAAGTGTTCGGGCAAACCAAAACGCTGATGGTCCAGTACGATACGCCCTACATTCGGCACTTGCCGACCACGCTGAGCGTGAAAGAGACGATCGGCGAAGCGTATCACGAGACGGTGAAACGCCCGACGCTGAAAGATCCGTATACGGTGGAGCTCGAACATTTCTACGATGTGGTGACCCAAGGTGTCAAGCCGAAGACGACGCCGGAAGACTATAAGGACGATCTTGTTTTGTTCAAAATGATAACAGACGCTTTACTCCAAAACGCTTAATTCACGGAGGTTGAGATCATGGCGATTCATACCCTTACGAAACCGGAAGTGGACAAATATTGGGAACAAGGATACCACCTTTATAAAAAACCGGTATTTTCAGCCGACAAAATGGATCGTCTCCGCGGCATCTTCGAGGATCATCTGGCGGAAAAAGGCGACAAATTGTCGGACGAGCTCGATACGCCACATTTCCGGGACAAGCGGCTGCTGGAGTTTTTGCTGGCGGACGAGGTGCTGGATATTGTGGAACCGTTAATCGGGCCGAACATTATGCTTTGGTCCAGCCATTTTATTTGCAAAGATCCTTACGTCGGGCGTGCTACGCCATGGCATGAGGATTCCGCATATTGGAACGGCCGGTTCGACAAATACGACAAAATTGTCACCGTATGGCTCGCGATTGACCGAAGCACGAAAGAAAACGGCTGCATGCGCGTTATTCCGGGTACGCATAACAACGGCTTTTCGGAATATGAGGACGTCGATATGAAAATCAACACGTTCCATGCGCAGATCAAAAACATCGACGAGGACAAGGCGGTTTACTTCGAGCTCGAGCCGGGCGAATGCTCGCTTCACGACTCCCGCATCATTCACGGAGCCGCGGCCAACACAAGTCCATACCGGCGCTGCGGATATACGATGCGCTTTATTTCGACGGACACGAAAGTGATTCCGGAGAAGAACGAGAATTGGGAAATTATTTTGGCCCGCGGGGTCGATCTTGCCGGCAATAAATACGTCAACGTTTAAGATTGGATGGGGGTGGGGGCCGCGCTGCCCCCTTCTCCGAATCGTGTGTGTTGTCACAGAGGAAGGAGACGGTTAGGATGCCTTTGACGGACGATATCCGCCATTTTGCGGGAGATGGACTCGTTTGTACGTTTGACCGCCGTAACGGCGGGCTGCTGGCCGTTTCGAGTCATGAGGCGGTCTGGCACGGCAGTCTCGCAGTGGACGTCGGCTGTGACGGGAATTATACCGCCGGGCGTCTTGTC
Organism: Cohnella pontilimi; assembly: GCF_005049045.1. GTDB lineage: Bacteria > Bacillota > Bacilli > Paenibacillales > Paenibacillaceae > Cohnella > Cohnella pontilimi. The sequence continues at coordinate 47,164 of NZ_SUPK01000004.1, read as the reverse complement.
TATCATTCTTTCGAAGGCGCGAATACATGGGAGCTGCCTCGGATCGAGCCGCCGGACTCGGCGTTATCGGGGAGAGAATGGGAGTTCCGGGGATTTGAGGAGAGCGCCGGCGTTTTGAGCACGAAGTTTGTTTTGGAAGAGTTAGCGTTAGAAATGAGATATCAAGCGGTTGAAGGCACCTTGGAAATAACCGCTGTTGTCGTGAATCGTGGTAAGGCGATGAAACATATCAACGGAGTTGCTTTTATAGCTTCGCAGCATGCAATTTCTTCAACGGTGTTTGATTTTCCAGGCAACGTGCCGTATCCCGAATTCCGTGCCGAGGACATGCAGGATGGCAACGTAGTGAGCACCGGGTTGGTCAATCCCGTCATCCGTCTTCGCTCGGACGGACACAACACGAATCTGATTTTTGTGGACGAACAAGAAAAATGGGCGACCGGCGTTTATCGCACCGGGGATACTTTACATTCGGTCAATCTCGCGGCGGTGGAGGCCAACCTGGAACCGGGACGGCCTCTCACCGCAGGCGTTCTCTATATTCAACCGGTGGGAACTGCGGATCCTTTCGCTCCGATTCGTGCTTTATATACACGAAAAGGATGGCTGCCGCCAACGAACGGCCATCGGGACGGTGTCCTGTATTCCTGTCATCCGCACGGCACCATGGACGCCGGATTCCCTATCCGGCGGGATCTCTATCAGTATGCGGAAGAAATGCAAGGTTTGCGGGAGGTGGGAATCGACCACGTCTGGGTGCTGCCGATTTTCGAGCATCTCGATCGGGGGGTCTACCATCCGACAGACCAGCGAATTGTAGATCGGCGGTATGGAGGAGACGAAGCGGTAAGCGCGTTCAGCAGGCGGCTTCATGAGCTGGGCATGACGCTGTTGTTCGACTACGTACCGCATGGGCCGGAGCTTGAAGATCCGCTCGGAAAGACACATCGGCATTGGGCTTCGCTTCGGCGGGACGGGATGCCGCAGATCGAGTGGAATTGCTTGTCGTTCGACATGACGAACCCGGAATATTTGCAGTACACGAAGGATCTCGTGAAGGAGCATGTCGAGCGGTTTGGGGTGGACGGCGCGCGCATCGACTGCGCGATGGGCGGACTGACGAACTGGAGGCCGTACGGAGACCACCGGCCGAGCAATTCCAACTTGATGGGCGGCATCGAAATCTCGAAGGCGATCCGGGACGGCTTCGTGGAAGCCGGGAAAAAACCGCTGGTGACGCCGGAAAATTTCAATCCGGTTCCGGCTTATGCTCCGTATACGGATGTCTTCTATGACATGGCGCTTTATCGCGTGCTGTTCGAACTGGAAGGTGCGGCGCTGTCGCCGGAAGCGTACGCGCGTGAACTCACCCGCTGGCTGGAGGCCGAGATGCTGAGCACAATGCCGGGCTATGTGAAGCTGCGTTTTCTCGGCAACCATGATACCGTCACCTGGGTGTGGAACAAAGCACGGGCCACAAAATGGTACGGTGTAGACAAGGCCAAAGCGTTATGGGTCGTGCTCAGCTGCATAGACGGGATGCCGATGATCTATCAAGGCGATGAAGACGCTTCGATCTATGGCGGCGACGGCCCGGATCTGCGGCAGTTTTTCCGGGAGTTGTTCACGATGCGCAAAAAGCATCTGAGCAACGACTTTACAACGGAATATGTGTACACCGGTACGCCGGTGATGGCTTTTTACCGCCGCCGAGGGGACGAAGCCAGATTCGTTGCGGTGAACTTGGGGCCGGAGCCGGCTTTGTTAGAGACGGACGCCGGCGTTGCCGGCGCCGAACTGCTGCTCGGCGGCGCGGAATCTTCGACCGGCACCCGCGTCACGCTCGCCGGCTACGGCTGCGCGGTGTGGCGGCTGACTTAATAGAGCATTATTGCCTCTAAATGTTAGAATAGAAACTACAGACCGAAATTTGCAACATTGGAAAGAGGAACGCTCATGCAGCAGTATGATGTAATCGTAGTAGGCGCGGGTGCGATGGGAATGTCGGCGGGATATCACTTGGCGGCGGGCGGCCGTAAAACCTTGCTGATCGACGCGGATAATCCGCCGCACGGCAATGGCACGCATCATGGAGAAACGCGCATTATCCGGCACGCTTATGGAGAAGGCCGCGAATATACGCCGATGGCTTTGAGGGCCCAGGCTCTGTGGTACGAGCTGGAGATAGAAACCGGCCGCAAGCTGTTCCTGCGAACCGGACTCCTTCAGACCGGCGAGCCGGGCTCCCAAATGCTCAGCGAAATGATGGAAAGCGCGAAGGAGCACAATCTGCCGGTCGAAATTTTGGACTCGGAAGCTATCCAAGGTCGCTGGCCCGGCCTGGCCCTTCCGAAGTCGCATATCGGCTGTTACGAAGGTGACAGCGGACTGCTGCTGTGCGAAGCGTGCATCGCCGCCTATCGGGATGCCGCCTTGGCCAAGGGCGCGGATCTGAAGGTGAACACGCCTGTCACCGAGATCCTGCCGGATTCCGACGGTGTCACCGTGGTGACGAACGAAGGAACGTACCGGGCGAAGGCGCTCGTGCTGACCGCGGGCAAATTCGCCGGACCGATGCTGCGCAGCGTTGGACTGGAACCGGCGTTGAAGCCGATCCGCAAAACGGTCGCCTGGTTCCCGACCGAAACGCACGACTATGATGCGGACCGTTTTCCGGCGTTCCTGTTCGACCTGCCGGAAGGCATCTACTACGGCTTCCCCAGCATCGAAGGCTCCGGCGTCAAAGTCGGAAGGCATGATGGGGAATCCCGTCCTTCGCCGCTCGACAGACCTATGCCTCCGTTCGGGACTTATCCGGAGGACGGGCACGACATCACCGAGTACGTGCGACGGTACATGCCTGGCGTAACCCCGGCGGCGGCCAAAGGCTCGGCGTGCACGTACACGATGACGCCGGATGAACATTTTATCGTGGACAGCCATCCGGAGTATCCGCATATCGCCATCGGAGCTGGTTTTTCGGGACACGGCTTCAAGTTTGCCAGCGTCATCGGAGAAATGCTGGCGAAGCTGGCTTTCCGAGAATCGCCCGGTTTTGATCTCTCGCTATTCTCGCTTGACCGATTCAAAAGCAACGTATAGTTGAAAGGATGAGGCCGACGTGGAACGCGGAATTTATTTTGACGGATGGTACCGGGACGAACATTGCTATCACCCCAGCCTGCCGATGCGCAGGACGCAGATGGTGGAGGATCTGAAGGATTACGAGGCGACGCTGCTGGTATGGTCCGCGCTCGGCGGAGGTGTCGTTTCCCTGCCCTATTTGGAAGAAGAGGCTTTTGGGGAAGTGCCGCCGCGGCTGCGCATGTACGGGTACATGAACGATCAGGAGTTCATACGCGAATGCGACAAACACGGAATCAAAGTGTTCGGCGTCGTTTTCGAGGTGCAGGGCTGGGAATTTCCGGCGGAGATCAGCGAAGACGAGACGCGGCTGCTCGGCCTCAACATCATGCGGGGACAAGGCACAAAAACCTGGTACGGCCTGCGCGAATTCAGCCAGGACAAATATCCGAAGCTGTTCAAAAAAACATTCCGCGACTATTTCCCGGACGGTCTCCTTAACAGCGACGGCGAGCAAGTGACTGACCTGTGGGAAGAATGCGCAGCCCGGAAAATGGACGGTACCGCCGTTCACGCGGGTTGGGTGGAAGTGGTCGGGCATGAACAAATTTGCTATCAAATGTGCCGTAACAACCCGGTCTGGCGGGCCTATCTGAAAAAAATCATCGAAATTCAGATCGATGCCGGCGTTCATGGCGTCCATTTGGACGAATGCGAACTGCCGATTACGGCCATCGGGTACGGCGGCTGCTTCTGCAAAGACTGCATGAAACAGTTCAATGCCTATTTGCTGAGCCGGCAAGCGAAAGGCGATTTGCCTGCGGAGCTTCAGCATATGGATCTCAGCAAGTTTCATTACGGGCAGTACCTTAAAGAAAGAAACGTCGATTATCCCGGCAAGGCATCCGAGGTTCCTTTTTTCACGGAATATTTCCAGTTCCAGATGAAAATCATGACCGGCTATTTCAAAGAGTTGACGGATTATGTGCGTAGCTACGGGCGTTCGAAAGGCCGCGAAGTGCTGGTGTCGGGCAACTTCTTCCATGTGATGCACCAATACATGCCGCTGCAGCCGGAAGTGGACATCATCGCTACCGAAATGCGCAACACGCTGTACCGGCAAGCTTATTGGTACCGGTATGCTAACGGATTTGCCCACGGCAAGCCGATGACGGTGGTGGAAAACCCCTACGGAGGCGTCGTACCGGAGCTGCTTGAAAATTTGCGCGCGGGCAAAATGGCGGAACAGTTCCAGCTCATGCTGCTCGAAGCGACGACGTTCGGCTGCAATTTGGCCGTTCCTTACGGCGGGTGGATGGGCAATACGATTCGGGACGCTTTCTATGCGCCGAAAAAGCCGACGATGGCCGTGCAGCAGTTCCTAAAAAAGTACGATCACCTGATCTCCGATGTATCCGGCGCAGAAATCGTCGTGAATTACAGCTATCCCAGCTATTATTATCGTGAGAACGATGCAGTCGAGAACGATCCGAACCAGGCGACGATGCTGTCTCCTACGATGAACAAAGATGTGGTGATGCCATTCTGGGACATCATCAAAGAAATGAGTAAGCAGCATGTCCCGTTCGATGCTCTGATTTCGTCCGACGGCGACCTGTTCCAAGACGATTTCACGCTGGCAAGCTTGCAGAAGTACAAATGCCTCGTGCTCCCGGACAACAACAAAATGACGGGGGATCAGCTGGCGGTCGTGCTGGAGTTTTTGAACGCCGGCGGACGCGTGGTGGTTTATGGCCGACTGGCTGATGAGATGGGAGACCGTGAGCTTGCCGCGCAAATTCTGGGGCATGCCGGAACGATCGTGTGCGACCCGGCGGAAAGGCTGTACGGGTTCGTCACCGCCATCCGCAACGTGCTGCCCGACCGGAAGTTCCAGATCGAAGTGGAAGGCCGGCCTGACATTGGGCTGAATCCTCACCTATTGGCGGACGGAAGCACGGCCGTTCATCTCGTAAACTATCAATTCAGCCGGGAAGAGGATCGCGTCATCCCGATTGCCAACGTGAGCTTCCGCCTCCGAACGGATCGACCGGTGTCCGGCCTGACCGTACATACCCTGGACGACAGGACGATCGACGCCGAATGGCATTATTCAGACGGCTGCCTGTCGGTGACACTTCCTTCGATGCCTCTTTACGCGCTCGTCGCGTGCCATACGGCGGAGGTGTGACGTGGCGCCTGCGATCAAACGGTTTAAATCGCTGTGGGAATACGTCGGGTTCGAAGGATCGCCTTTGACCATACGAATGCCCCGGGACATCGGCCGTGTGTTCGAACGCGTTGCGGAAGCGGGCTATCACGGGATTGAAAGTCCGCTGCCCGCCGCCGATCAGGAGCCGGCTTTCCGGCTGCTGCTCGCGGATTATGGGCTGGCGTTTATCGCGCAAGTTTTGACCGGCGGGCCGGATCATGCCGCTTCGTTCGCGGCTCAAATCGAGCGGGCGGCCTCGTTCGATCCGCTGTTCATCGTGTCGCAAAGCGGCAAAGACAGTGACGGTCCGAAGGAGCAGCTGGCGTTTTTCGAACAGGCGCTGAAAATGGAGCGTTCCATCGGTATCCCCGTCGCTCATGAAACGCATCGAGGCCGCGCTTTGTATACACCCTGGCATACGGCCGTTATGCTGCAGCAGTTGCCTGAACTGAAAATTAACGCCGATTTCAGCCATTGGTGCTGTGTGGCGGAATCTCTGCTCGAGGAGCAGGACGATGCGATGGAACTGGCCTGTCAGCGTTCCATTCACATTCATGGGCGTGTCGGCCACCGCGAAGGTCCGCAAGTTGCAGATCCGCGTGCGCCGGAATTCGCTCAAGAGCTTTCCGTCCACGAGAGCTGGTGGAAACGAATCATCCAAAGCCGGCTGGCCCAAGGCGCGGAAACGATCACGTTCACGCCGGAATTCGGGCCTCCGGGTTACATGCCCACCCTGCCTTATACAAGGCAGCCGGTCGTAGATTTATGGGAAGTGAATTTGTGGATGGCGGACCGGTTGGAGCACCTGGCGAAGGAAACTGCGGCTGAATGGGAGGAGGAAGCGAAATGAGCGGCTTGCGCCAAGAACGTGTGATCATCGACACAGATATCGGAGGCGACCCGGACGATGCCACGGCGATCTCGCTGGCTCTCGCTTCCCCGGAGATGATGATCGAAGGCATCACGACCGTCTATTCCGACGTCCATTATCACGCACGCCGTGTTGCCCGGTTGCTCGAACTGGCCGGCTCTCGTCCGATTCCGATCTATCATGGCTTGAACCAAACGCTACTTCGCAACCGAAACGTCAGTTGGACGTCCGACTCCGATACGCAGGACGACAGCGGGATGGGCGATTTGCTGGATCAAGGCTCCCAGCCTCCAAACGCCGGCCATGCCGTGGACTTCATCGTCCGATCGGTAACAAACCATCCAGGCGAAATCACGCTCGTGTGCATCGGTCCTCTGACGAATATCGCGGCGGCGATCATCATGGAACCGCGCGTCATTCGGCAGGTCAAGCAGCTGATTGTGATGGGCGGCGTCACGCGTCTCGGCAGCAACGGTGCTGAGCTTTACCCGGTTGAACACAACATCAAGTGCGATCCCGAGGCGGCATCCGTCGTGTTTTCTTCCGGTGCTCCGATTGTGATGGTGGGTCTCGACGTAACGTGCAAGGTGACCGTTTCCCGGCGGGAAACCCAGAGGTTGATCGACTCGGGCAAGCCGGTTAACGCAGCGCTGGCCGATGTCATCGAACGGTGGCTGCAGCGAATAGGGGAAGACAGGACGCCTATGCACGATCCGCTCGCTATGGCGCTTGCCATTGATCGAACATTGGTCACCACGCGCCGGATGAAGGTCCAGGTTGTCTACGATCACCGCGAAGGAACAGGACAAACGGTTGCGGTCGCCGATCCGCATGGTACAGTAGAAGTAGCGCTGGACGTGGACGCCGACCGTTTTTTGGATTTGCTTTTCAATCGACTATGTGATGGAGGAAAATAAACAATGACGGAATCGATCAGCAGGGAAGAAGCGAGACGACGGACGATCCGCATGCTGGAACAAATAGGGGTCGTATTGACGGAAGAAGAGAAGGCCAAAGTGGAAGTGACCGACATGGGGCTTGGGGAATTGGAAAAAAGCGGACTTCAGCTCATTACGTACATCAACACGGACCGGTATTGCGCCAAAGATCTGGTGCTGATGCCCCGCCAAACGTGCCCGGAACATCGGCATCCACCGCTCAGCGAGACGAATCCGGGCAAAATGGAGACGTTCCGCTGCCGATTCGGAAAAGTTTTTCTTTATGTCGAAGGAACGCCCGCCGCTTCGCCGAAAGCGATACCGCCGGCCGGAAGCGAAGCCTGCTACACCGTTTTTCACGAAATCGAGCTCAATCCGGGAGAGCAGTATACGATTCCGCCGAACACGCTGCATTGGTTTCAAGCTGGCGATGAAGGTGCTGTCGTGTCCGAATTTTCCAGCACGAGCGATGACGAATCGGATATTTTTACCGATCCGCGCATCCGTCGTCTGCCCGATTGACTGTTTCGATAGGCGATTGATTCCACTAGCGAAGCAGGGATAACGATGAAATCAACCATTAAAGAAGTCGCCAAAGAAGCGGGCGTTTCGATCTCCACCGTGTCACGGGTTATTAACGGCAGGGACCGGGTGAGCAAAAGTACGTTGAACAAAGTTCGGCGGGCTATTGACAAGCTGAAGTTTCACCCGGACCATACGGCCCGAGCGATGATCAACAAGAAAACGCAGACTATAGGGCTTCTTGTTCCCGAGCTATCGAACGAATTTTGGTCCTTGCTGTCGAAAATAGTCCAGGACGAGTGCTGGTCGAACGGGTACACCACGTTGATCTGTTCAACGGATAACCGAACGGACAAAGAGAAGGCCTACTTAAAAATGTTCATCGAGCGGCGGATGGACGGCATTATATATTGCGCTTCGCCGGACGATCCGACGGATATGCAGGAGCAAATGGAGATGCTCAGAAATTCCGGCATCCCGTTGGTCATGTTGGATAAGAGCATGCCCGGCGTGAGCAGTGTAGTAGGCGATCACCTCCACGGATCCCTGACCGCTGTGGAACACCTCATCCGATTGGGAAACCGTCGGATCGCGTATATCGGGGGACCGGCGGTTTCGATCGAACGGGAATTTGGCTACCGGAAAGCATTGATGATGCACGGACTGAATGTCGATGAAGCACTGATTCGGCTCGTTCAGGGGCAAACATTTTCGGATGGCTACGGAGCTCTTACGGTGCTGTTGGAATTGGGCGTGATGTTCGACGCTTTGTTTTGCGGCAACGACTTGTTGGCTCTCGGCGCGATCAAAGCGTTGGAGCAAGCCGGCATCCGTGTCCCGGAAGAAGTGGCGGTTGTCGGGTATGACGACATTTTTTCGGCAAGTTTGTTTAAGCCGGCTTTAACGACCGTGCGGCAGCCCATCACCGATATCGGCAAAGAACTCGTGAGCCTATTGTTTCAGTCGGTGGAGCAGCTTTCGGAAAATCGTTCGGCTCGCAAGATCGTAATTCCTACTGAATTGATCGTGAGGGAAAGCTCGGGTGTTGAGAGGAACGAAATCGTGCAGCCCTAAATGATGAAAAGCGTAAACATGGAGGAGGAAATCAGTATGCTGAAAGTGGGTTTGGTGGGAGCCGGAGGCATGGGGGCCGTTCATGCCGCGGCCTTGGCCGGTATGCGGGGAGCCAAGCTGGTCGGGGTCGTCGATGCGAGGGAAGAGGCGGCCCGCAGATTGGTGGAGCAAGCGGGTGTTGCTCACTACACGTCGCTCGATGAATTGGTGAGTGCGGAAAATCCGAATTTGATCGATATTTGTCTTCCGACTGACTTACATAAAGAGTACGCGGTTCGAGCCGCCGAGCTCGGAAAACACGTGTTTTGCGAAAAACCGATGGCCCGTTCGTCCGAAGAAGCGCAGGCGATGGTCGAAGCTTGCCGCAAAGCCGGCGTCAAGCTGATGATCGGACATGTGCTCCGGTTCTCCCCCGAGTATCGTACAGCCAAACAAATGGTGGAGGACGGTCGTCTCGGCCGAGTCGGAACCGTACGGATGATCCGGGAGGGCGCGGCACCGGGGTGGAGCGCCTGGTTTGGCGACAACAAAAGGTCCGGCGGCGTGCTGCTCGATTTGGCGATCCATGATATGGACTGGCTTCGTTGGACTTTCGGTGAGGCGGAACGGGTGTACGCCAAACTGGCCGGTACGGAACAAGGCCTGCCTGGCGAGCACGCCGTCGTCTCGATCCGCATGAAGAGCGGTGTGATCGCGCACATCACGGGCAGCTGGGCACAGCCGGACGGGTTCCGCACGTTCCTCGAACTGGCCGGTACCGGCGGAGTGGCCAAGTTCGATTCGGCCGACACCTATTCGATCAAGACAACTCTACGCGGGGAAGAACGACTGACACATCAGTTGGAAAGTCCGCTTGAGCCGGATGGTTATTTTCATGAGCTGCAGCATTTTATCGATTGTATCGCTTCCGGAACGGAACCGTCGGTGAACGGCGAGGACGCGGCCCAATCGCTGGAGCTGGCACTGGCGGCGATTCGTTCGGCCGAAACCGGACAAGTTGTCTTTTTATCTTAAGGAACGGAGGCTTATGAGATGAAAATCGGAATGATCAGTTTTGCCCATATGCACGCTTACTCTTATGCCCATGCCTTAAAAAGGAACCCCGATGCGGAGCTGGCGGGTATTACCGACGACGATCCGGAGCGCGGCCGCCGCATGGCAGAGGAGCTCGGCATACCATGGTTCGAACGGACGGAGGAGCTGCTCGCGGCGTCGGATGCGGTCGTCATCTGCTCCGAAAACGCCAAACATGCGGAGTATACGATCCAGGCGGCTAACGCAGGCAAGCATATCCTTTGTGAAAAACCGATCTCTACGAACGTAAAGGATGCGGAAGCGATGATCGAAGCCGCAGAGCGCAACGGCGTGCAGCTCATGATCGCCTTCCCGTGCCGCTTCAGCACGGTTGCGAAGCGCACGAAAAAGCTGGTTGAATCCGGCAAGCTCGGCAAGCTGGTGGCCATCAACGGTACGAACCGCGGCACGATGCCCGGCGGCTGGTTCATCGATCGTTCGATGGCCGGAGGCGGCGCGGTGATGGATCACACGGTCCACGTCATGGACTTGATGCGTTGGTATATGCCGGACGCCGAAGTGACGGAGGTTTATGCGGAGGTCGACAACCGGTTCCATCCGGATCTCGACATCGACGACAGCGGACTTTTAACCTTCACTTTCGATAATGGCGTCATTGCCACCCTCGACCCTTCCTGGTCGCGGTCAAAGTCTTTTCCGGTATGGGGTGACGTCACACTGGACATTCTCGGTACGAATGGCACCAGCAAGGTGGATTTGTTCAAGCAAAATGTGCTGCTGCATAGTGACGACACAATGAAGACGACCGAAAATTTTTACGGCGACGATTCGGATCAGGGGCTGATTGATCATTTCATCGATTGCATCATGCATAACAAGCCGGTTTCGCCGAACGGCGTCGATGGTCTGCGTGCCATGGAAGTTGCGCTTGCGGCGTATCGGTCGGCGGAACTCCAACAGCCCGTAACGCTGAGAAAATAGGAGGGATCGTCCGATGACGCGCATGATATTGGATACCGATATTGCGACAGACGTCGACGACGCGATGGCGCTGGCGTTAGCCATGCGTTCGACCGAGCTGGATCTCGTCGGAGTTACGACCGTTTACGGCGACGTCAAACTTCGAGCGCGGTTGGCCAAAAAGCTCCTTCATCTTGGCGGCAGACCCGAGGTGCCGGTATTTGCGGGCATAGAGAAGCCCCTGCTGCATAACCGGGAAATTTGGTGGCCCGGTCACGAGGGTGACGGTGTGCTCGGCGATGAAGAGATTCCTTTCGAAGAAGGGCATGCCGTCGATTATCTGATCGATACCGTGATGAAAAGCCCGGGCCAGATTACGATCGTGCCGATCGGACCTTTGACCAACATCGCGGCGGCGATCATTCGGGAACCCCGCGTCGCGCAGAACGTCAAGGAAATCGTCCTCATGGGCGGCGTGACCCGCTTGGGGGACAACGGAGCTGAGTTGCCGCATATCGAACACAATATCAAAAGCGATCCGGAAGCCGCTCACCTCGTCTTTACCAGCGGAGCCCCGATCGTCATGGTTGGACTCGACGTGACGATGAAAGTCAAAATCCGGCGGGAGGAAGTCAGGATGCTGGAAAGTTCCGGCGATCCGCTCAACGCCGCTCTGGCCAAACTGATCGAGCGCTGGCTGGACGTGATCGGGCAAGACTGGACGGCGATGCACGACCCGCTGGCGGTCTCCTTACTGATTGACCGCTCTCTTGTCCAGACTAAGAAAATGACAGTGAAAATTGATTACGACCATCGCGAGCCTTCGGGCCAAACCGTCGCTTGGGCTGACCCCGCCGGCCGGGTCGACGTCTGTCTTGACGTCGAAGCGTCAAGATTTGTGAAGATGCTGATGGAGCGGCTGATTCGTTAGAGGGAAATGGAACAGGGGCTGCCTTCGGGCGGCTTCTTTTTCATATTGTCCGCTCTTTCCCGGGCTTGCCCAGTCATGATAAGCTGAAGGGCAGTATGATGAGCGAGCAAAAGGAGGTGCCGGAGATGCGCGAAACGACGCTGCCTGTGGAGACGAGTTTGCCGGCTTTGCGCCAAGCATTGTCGGAAGGGACGAGCGCCGTGCTCGTTGCCGCGCCCGGCGCCGGCAAAACGACGCGCGTGCCGCTGGCCATGCTGGAGGAGCTTTGGCTGGAGGGAAGAAAAATCGTCATGCTGGAGCCGCGCCGGTTGGCAGCCCGCAGCGCAGCCCGGTATATGGCCGCTTTGCTGGGGGAGCCGGTGGGCCAAACCGTCGGCTATCGCGTGCGCATGGATACGAAAGTCGGTCCCCGCACACGGATCGAGGTTGTCACGGAGGGCGTGTTGACGCGAATGCTGCAGGAGGATCCGGGTCTCGAACAGATCGCGCTCGTCATCTTCGACGAATTTCACGAGCGCAGCCTGCAGGCCGACTTGGGATTGGCTTTGTGCTTGCAGACGCAGGAATTGCTGAGGGAGGACTTGCGGCTGCTCGTCATGAGCGCGACGATCGAAGCCGAGCCGGTCGCCCGGCTGCTTGGCGGCGCTCCGGTCATCGTCAGCGAAGGCCGCCAGTTTCCCGTGGAGACCTTCTATCGGCGGCCGGCCAGAGCAGGCCTGCGTATCGAGGATAGGGTGGAACCGGTTGTCCGGGAAGCGCTGCGTGAGCGGGACGGGGATTTGCTCGTTTTCCTGCCCGGAATGGCGGAAATCCGTGCCGTGGAACGTAAGCTGCAGGCCATGATCGGTGAATTCGCGGGCGGTCCGGCGATTCGGATTTGTCCGCTCCACGGCAGTCTGCCGCCCGAAGCACAGGATCGCGCGATATCTCCGGCCATACCGGGTGAACGCAAAATCGTCCTTTCCACCTCGGTGGCGGAAACGAGTTTGACGGTTGAAGGAATCACGGTGGTCATCGACAGTGGCCTCGCCAGGGTTTCCCGGTTTTCTCCGCGGACCGGCATGTCGAGACTGGAAACGACAGCCGTTTCCGCGGCTTCCGCCGAGCAGCGGCGCGGCCGTGCGGGCCGGCTTCAGGCCGGGACGTGTTACCGGCTATGGAGCGAGGAAGAACAGCACCGGCTGGCGCCTTCTTCTTCGCCGGAAATCCGGGAGGCCGATCTCGCGCCTCTTGTGCTCGAACTGGCCGCATGGGGGACGCCTGATCCGGCCGAACTGAGCTGGCTTGACGCGCCGCCGGTGGCGTCGGTGCAGCAGGCTCGCGAGCTGCTACGCATGCTTGGCGCTTTGACTTCGGAAGGCGCAATCACGCCGCATGGCCGGGAAATGGCCGCCTTCGGCATCCACCCGCGATTATCTCATATGCTCCTGCGGGTTATGCCGCTCGGACTCGGCAGCATCGCTTGTGAAATCGCCGTGCTGCTGGGTGACCGGGATTTCACTCGCGCCGCCGGCGGGCCGGACACCGATTTCCGGCATCGCCTGGAAGCATTGCACGGCAGAGGTCCGCTCAAGGCGGACGAAGGCGCCAGAAGGCGCCTGTTGGAGGAAGCGGAACGGTTGAAACGGGAATGCGGAGTGAAGACGGGAGCAGACAGAGGAATAGACGAGCGGCCGGAAGAGGTTGCCGGCTTGTTGCTGGCGTTCGCCTATCCCGACCGGATCGGGCGCCGTCGGGAGGGCGGCAAATATTTGCTGAGCGGCGGCCGGGGAGCCGCGTTCCAGGAAGGGCAGCCACTGGCAAGGGAAGAGTGGATCGTCGTTGCGGACGTGGACGATACCGGCACCGAAAGCAGAATCCGGCTCGCCGCTCCCGTTACGATGGCGGGTCTTCTCCGCCATTTCCGCGATGTAATCATGGAAGAACGCTCCGTGACGTGGGACCGGTCGGCGAAAGCGGTGCGGGCGAGAGTTCGAAGCAAACTGGGCGCCTTGATGCTCGACGAAACGCCTATGCCGTCGCCGCCCGCCGACGAAGTGGCGGCGGCACTGCTCGAAGGGATTCGCGAAGAAGGCGCCGAGTCGCTGCCCTGGTCGCGCACCGCCCGCCAATTCCAGGAACGGGCGGTGTTTGTGCGGCGCAGCGATCCATCGTGGCCGGATCTGTCCGATGACGCGCTTCTGGCAACGCTGGAAGAATGGCTGTCTCCCTACGTGGTGAATATGAAAAGCGTGGCCGATTTGCAGCGCTTGAATCTGAAAGAAGCGCTCGAATCGCTGCTCCCTTGGATCAAACGCCGGGAACTCGATGAACTCGCCCCTACACATTGGTCGGTTCCCAGCGGTTCACGCCTGCCGATCGACTACACCGATCCAGACTCGCCCGTGCTTGCCGTCCGGCTCCAGGAGCTGTTCGGCCTTTCCGAAACGCCGCGCATAGCGGGCGGACGGGTGCCGCTCACGCTGCACCTGCTTTCGCCGGCCCAGCGCCCCGTGCAAGTGACGCGGGATTTGGCCAGCTTTTGGAGCCATGCCTACTTCGAAGTCCGCAAAGACTTGAAGGGCCGCTACCCCAAACATTACTGGCCCGACAACCCCCTGGAAGCCCAAGCCACCCGCCGCGCCAAACCGCGAGACTGACAAAGAAAACGTCAGGCATTCACGCCTGACGTTTTCTTTGTCACTATCCCCTTCGCTCAGAATTCGTGTGACCACTACCACTAAAAACCGCCTTTTACCGTTATCCCTTTCGCTCAGAACTGGGATGACCACCACCGCTAAATGCCGCCTTTTATCGTTATCCCCTTCGTTCAGAATTCGTGTTGCCTCTATCACTAAAAATCGCCTTTTACCGTTATCCCCTTCGCTCAGAATTCGTGTTGCCTCTACCAATAAAAGCCACCTTTTACCCTTATCCCCTGCACTCAGAACTGAATGACCACTGACACTATAAACCGCCTTTAACACTTATCCCCTTCGCTCAGCGCCGAGCGCATTTCAACCCTCCATTCATCCGCAGTTGAGGATCACATCGCCATAAGCGAACGGGATAGCGACAAAGCGTGGCATAACGACGATGCTTCTGAGTAAACGGGATAGCGACAAAGCGTGGCATAACGACGGTGCTTCTGAGTAACGGGGATGGCGACAAAGCATGTGTGCGGTACATCAGCCATGAACCAGCATCCTGAGCGAACGGGATAGCGACAAAGCGTGGCATAACGACGGTGCTTCTGAGTATCGGGGATGGCGACAAAGCATGTGTGCGGTACATCAGCCATAAAACAACATCCTGAGCGGATGGGATAACATACAAAGCGTGGCATAACCACGATGCTCCTGAGTGAACGGGATAACGTACAAAGCGTGGCTTTATGCCGGTAACTCTTATCGAAAATGGTGAGCGTGGTTGTTGGCGGTAAGGTTATGGCACAGTCTTATTCGTGGCGGTGAGCGGGCGCACTGCCCCCTGAGCGAACGGGATAGCGTCAAAGGGGGATAAACGACAAAATGGTTCCGATTAGACGCAATATCCATTATGATAGGATGAAAAGAAAAAATTGAAGAAATGGATAAGGAGGCGCCCATGAGCAAGGTTTTGCTTTTTGGAGCGTTATGGTGGTTGCTCGGCAACCCGTTTCTGGCGATTTTGGTATTATTGGCGATTCTATATGTGCTGGAGCGGCGGTTCATAGGGTTGTCGCCCAGTATAGTACGCCCGTTCAGGCGGCGCAGTTCGATAGCCAAATGGAGACGGCAGCTTCACATGAGCCCTTATGATGTGTCCGCGAAGTCCGAGCTTGCGAGGCTGCTGATCGAGAGCCGGAAATATGCGCAGGCGCGCAACGTGCTTATCGGCATCGAGTCGCAAATGGAGCATTCGGCGGAATATTGGAGCGATTTGGGGACGTGCGATTTGGCGCTCGGCAGGCTGGAGGACGGGGAGAAGGAGATGCTTCAGGCGCTCGAGATCAGTCCCCGCGTGAAATATGGACAGCCTTACTTGAGACTGGCCGAAGCTTTCACCGCCAAGGATCCGCACAAAGCGCTGTCTTATTTGGAAGCTTTCAAGGAAGTGAATTCCTCATCCTGCGAGGCTTATTATCGGCTTGGCGCTTTGTATGCCGCTTTGGGGAAAAAGGAAGAGGCCGCCTCGGCCTTCCGCGAATGCCGGCAGTTGTACGCTTCTTTACCCCGATACATGAAACGCAGGGAACGAAAATGGGTGCTGAAGAGCTTGCTGCGAGGCAGCCGGTAAGCGGTGAACCGCAACATCAAAGGGGAGCGCTGGCTTGAGCGGCTCCCCTTATCTGTGGCTTGCGTTCATGGTAAAATCAGTCGCCGATCGCTTCCGTTTCGGCTTGCTCGGTTTCGTCAGCCGCTACTTCGGCAAGCGCCGGCTCGTCGGCTTCCGCAACCGCAGCGTCGTCAGCGGATTCCGCAACGACTTCTTCTTCGGCAACCGTTTCTTCAGCTGCCGTTTCTTCGGCAACCGGTTCTTGTTCGGCTTCCGCAGCTGCTTCGCCTTCTGCCTCGGCTTCAGCTACGACTTCCTCTTCCTGGGCTTCGGCAACTGCTTCCGGTTGCTCTTCGGATACGGCTTCAGCTGCTACCTCAGCTTGTGCATCCGCTTCCACATTTTCGACTGCCGTAACTTCTTGTTCGTTGATGTCCATTCCGATTACCTCCCGCGAATTGTTGGGGACAAGCCCCTATTCACACGATAGAACGTATGCAAAAAACTGGCAACGGTGTAATTTTGAAGGAAAATGACGGCTGTTATCGAAAACGGGACACTCCGTGTTCATTCCAGAAATGTAGTCAAAAGTTCCAACGATTCGCATCGGCGAATGCCGTCGAGCGGTGAAACCGTTTCAGTTGACATTGAAGACGCGTTCCCGTATATTGACGGCATTGGAACGGAATCGGAGGAAACCGCATGAACCGAGCCGGACGTCAAGGGCCGCGCAAACCGAACCGAAATGACGGAGGAGGACGGAAAGCCCGCCCGACGGAACGAAAAGAGAGAAGCGAGCGGAGCAGCCGGCGGGATTCCCGCGCATTCAGCGCTCCCGCTAACGCGAACGTACGCGGAACAAGGTCTCCCGGGCGCTCCTCAACGGGTGAGATGCTGAAGATGGGCCGGCATAAGGGCGAGTGGATGGAAATCCGGCTGCCGGAAGGGTTGGCCGGAGCACCGCTGCAGCACGTGGCGAAAGCTTTGCCGCTGCCGCCGAAGCTGGTTTCCAAGCTGCTGCAGTCCAAAGGATTGCTCCT
This sequence comes from Cohnella pontilimi, assembly GCF_005049045.1. Taxonomy (GTDB): domain Bacteria; phylum Bacillota; class Bacilli; order Paenibacillales; family Paenibacillaceae; genus Cohnella; species Cohnella pontilimi. The sequence continues at coordinate 30,261 of NZ_SUPK01000004.1, read as the reverse complement.
GCAAGGGCCGAATTTGCGGCTGCATTTGTTTCCGAAAGAACGGCCGGAATTTCAACCCGACTGGATGGAGCTCAATATTTTGCATGAAGATGAGTTTACGCTTGTGGTGAACAAGCCGGCCGGCATTGAAGTGCATCCGAGCGAGAAGGGGCAGCGCCGCACGCTGGCGAACGCTGTGGCGGCTTACTACGAATTCAGCGGCCAGCAGCTGCGCATCCGGCACATTCACCGCATCGACAAAGAGACGACGGGCCCTGTGCTTTACGCCAAAAACGAATTCTCACACTACCAATACGACAAGGCGATGCGGGAAAAGAAAATCGAGCGGATCTATGTCGCGCTGGTGGAAGGTGTTGTGGCCCAGGACAAGGGCGTGATCGACAAGCCGATCGGACAAGACCGTCATCACTCCACTCGCAGGCGGGTCAGCGAGACGGGAGATCATGCGGTCACACACTATCAGGTGATCGAGCGGTTCGCCGATCACACGCTTGTCCGGCTTCGCTTGGAGACAGGCCGCACGCATCAAATCCGCGTGCATATGTCCGCCATCGGCCATCCTTTGGCCGGAGACGGCATGTACGGCGGTACGCGCAAAATCATGTCCCGCCAAGCCTTGCACGGCGAGCAGCTGATCTGGCCGCATCCGTGGACCGGGGAGAAGCAGCAGGTGAAGGCGCCGCTGCCCGACGATTTTCAAGCGGCTCTCGAGCAGCTGCGTGGAGGAAACTGAGGGTGGCTCACGACCAAACCAAGTGATGAATAACAACAAGGGGCTTTCGGCAAGGTCTTAAACTGACCTTGCCGAAAGCCCCTTTTTTTCGCATCCGGCTTCAATCCCGCCGGCATAAAGCCTCGGTCATCAAATACGAAATCGTGGATTCCGCCCCGCAGTTCATGTTCGGACCGATCTCCATCAGTCCGTCGCAGCAGCTTCCGTCACGCGGGTCGCACATCGGCATCCGCTTGTCGTTCTCGCCATAGAACCAGGCGAGACACAAGTCGCGCATGGCACGCAGATGGGAAGTGCGATACAACGTAGGCGTATGCTGACCGCTGCTCTGCGTCATGCCGGACCCGACCCCGCCGGTCCGCGGAGCCGTGCCGGCAGAGCCGGCGGGCGCGCCGCTCGTCACATAATGCTCTTCGGCGTCCGCGGCCGCGAGCTGATCGGCGAACTCCACCGCCCGCGCCGCTTCCTCCAGCGCCAACGCCAGCTTGAACATCTCCAGCGGCTGCTGGTCCCATTGACTCACATTTTCCGCAGTACCCCAGCCGTCGTTGCCGACCGGACGCAGCCAGCCTTCTTCGGCGGTCATTTTCTCCAGCAGGAAGGAAAGGCTTTCGAGTCCGTTCCTCAGCGTCTCCGACCGGCGGGTGACCTGATACGTACGGAGCATCGCCCATGGGAGCACGCCGTTGCTGTAAGTCATGGCGGGCTCGAACCAACGCCAATTGTCATCGGAGAAGTTCCGGAATTGCTCGTTCATCGTTCTTTCGAAGTTCTCCATATGCGTGGTGAGCTCTTCCCGCCAGGAATCCGGCAGCCTGATCGCACCCCGGCTGCCCGCGTCCAGCAAATGGGCGCAGGCCGCCATGGCGAAAGCCTGACCCCGCCGGGAATCGACCTGGCGGAGCGTCGGTAAAGCCCGCTGAACCATGACGCGAGCGGTATTCGGCATCGTCCCTTCGAGCCGGACCCATGCGTCCGCGACCGCCCATATGGCGCGTCCCTGGCAGTCGTGGGACTGGATTTTCTTCTCCGGTTCCGGCGTCCGGTCGTAGGCCACATTGTTGTGCCACCAGCCGTCGTCGGGCTGCTGCCACAACAGGAAGGCCATATAAATTTCGGCCAGCTTCGTCAACTTGGCTTGATCTTCATGCGATAATGCGCTGGAACCGAGCGAAAGCCACTCGGTCACCACCCATAAAGCGCGCGCGTTATCGTCGGTGCAGTAGCCTTCCACACGCCGCGGGATTCTTCCCAGCGCATGCTCCAGAAGCCCCGTATCATCCGTCATTCTGCGCAGATGGTCGAACGAGGGCGTCGCGAAACGGCGCCGGGAAATGCGTTCAGCCGACATCGGCGATTTTGCTCCTTTGCTCAGCTACCACTGTCTGAAATAACCGCAGGTGCTGCGCGCCCACTTGCGGCCAATGCATCGTGCGTCCGATTTCCGTGATGATCCGCTGCCATTCGGAGAGCAAGCCGGGATAAGAGAACAGCTCGATGATTTTGGCGCTCCAAGCTTCCGTATCCCCGTAAGGCAGCAGCATGTCCTCGTGGCCTTGAACAAGGTCTCTCGCGTACACGTAAGGGGTGGACAAAATCGGGCGACCGAGTCCCGCGGCATAAGCGAGCGTGCCGCTCGTGATTTGCTCCATGCCTGGGTATGGTGTGATGTAAAGGTCGGAAGCGCATATGAGAGAACCCAATTCGTCTTCCGGAATGTAGCGGTTGATCATTTGGACATGGTGCTCGAGCCCGAACTCTTGGATCATCGCCGTCAGCTCTTCCCGGTAAGCTTCGCCTTCGTTTTTGCGCACTTCCGGGTGGGTCGCGCCCGCGATCACGTAGAGCAGGTCCGGAACGGCTTGCACCGCGCCGGCGAGTGAACGCAAAGCAAATTCGATCCCTTTGCTCCGCCCCAGCAGGCCGAAAGTAAACAGCACCTTCCGGTTTTCCCAGCCCATGCGGCGGCGGACGGCAGCGCGGTCGATCCGATGCGGAACCGGCGTGCCGTGCGGAATGAATGAAATTTTCTCAAACGGGATGCCGAAACTGTCGTGCAGGTAACCGATGCCTTTGCGGTTCATGACGATCAGATGATCGCTCCATTGCGCGATTTCGTTCTGCACCGGGGAGTACGGCTCCACCGGCGACTCGAAAAGGGTATGGAACGTAGTGACCACCGGTTTCTTTAAACGCTTCAAAAAATCGATGATATACGAGCCGGCGTCTCCGCCGAAAATGCCGAATTCGTGCTGCAGCGATACGATATCGACCGAGCTTTGGTTAATCGTATCCACCAGTCGGAGGTATTCATCCGGCTCGGATTTGAGCAGCGGCCACATCCAAGGCTCGCGGTAATCCGCCCGCTCATCCTCGTTGCACATCGCCACTACGGGATCCTGCACGCGATTGCCTTTGGACAAATTGACCGCTTCGCGGAGATTGTGGGTATAGGTGGCCAGTCCGCATTTTTTCGGAATATACGTGCTCACATAAGCGATGACAGGCAAGCGTCCGTTCAAATTCATCTGCGTTGCACCTCCAAAGTACGATTGCATACCGCTTCGTGCAAAATGTGGGGGCCCACTTGCATGCCGGAGCCGAAAATGCACTCGTTCATTTGAGCCCCGCTGCGTACTTTACAGCGGTCCCACAAGATGGAGTGGGTCAGCCGCACTTGGCTGCCGATCTTGCTGCCGTTGCCGATTACGGCGTAAGGACCGATGACGGCGCGGTCGCCGATCGTCACATCGTCCCCGATCATGACCGGCGGCACGAGAAGAACGCCTTGGCCGACCCGCACATTGTCGCCGAGCCAAATGCCGCTCTCGTCTCCTTCTTGACCGTCGATCGCGAGCGGGAACCGGCGGTCGAGCAAATCCCAGTGCAGCTGGCGGTATCGGGCCTTGGTGCCCATGTCCATCCAATAGCCGCCGATCGGATGCCCGTATACGCCGCTTCCGTTGTCGATCAAGAGCGGGAACGTCTCCTTCTCGATGGAAACCGCCCGGCCTGCCGGAATATGATCCAGCGCCCTGCGCTCCATCATGTATATGCCGGCATTGATGCGGTTTGTCGGCGATTCTTCTTTTTTCGGTTTTTCCACAAACCGGACGATTTCTCCGTCCTGCGTTTGTTCCACGACTCCGTAGTGGGAAGGATCGTCCACTTCGGTGAGGCAGATCGTCACCGCACCGCCGTGCTTCTCGTGAAATGCCAGGGCGGATGAGAGATCGACCTGATGAATGATGTCCGCATTCACGACGATGAAGCGGTCCCGAAGCAGCGGTTCGGCGTTTTTGATCGCGCCGGCCGTGCCGAGAAGTTCTTTTTCCACCGCGTATTCGATGCGAACTCCGTATTTGGATCCGTCGCCGAGATGACTTTCAATCAGCTCACGGTAATGTTTAACGGCGATGACGAACTCGTTCACGCCTTGTTCTTTGTAATGGCGGAGAAGATGCTCCAGCCACGGTTTATTACCCACCAGGGCCATAGGCTTCGGAAGATGTTCCGTCAAAGGACGCAGTCGGGTTCCAAGACCTCCGGCGAGAAAGAGTGCTTGCATGTATGGATCAGCCTCCGTTTCATTTTTACGAGACGCCTCTAAGGGCGGCTGTCTTACTATTAACGCACTTTCGCGCTTCGCGAATCAGCAACGGATTCAAAAACGACGCGTCCCGATCCGCATCGGATCGAGAAGCGTCGTTTTTTTGCCAAGGCTTTCGGGTTTCCTTAAAAATCGCCGGCAGGCTTCTTTTTATAAGGATCTCCGGCTGCGGCGGCCTGTGAACAAGGATACGATGAACAGAATCAGGAAGATGAAGAACAGGATTTTCGCGATTCCTGCTGCTGCGCCTACGATTCCGCCGAATCCGAAAATCGCAGCGACGATAGCTACGACCAGAAATACCATTGCCCAGTACAGCATGATCAATCTCCTCCTATAGTTCGAATAGTCCGGCTGTTTGATTGAGCCGGTAAAGGCTTCTCCTCGGCCGGTAGTCCGCCGGGGTTGCGCTAGTCCTTGCTTACCCCTGCCTTTTGGGGGTGAAACGACAACAAGCTTTTGTTTCGGAACCGTCCGGCACCGGGTAACGAGATACATAGAGTTATATACAGTGATTGTCCGGGAGGCTGCCGGGCCTCACGACGCCGAATCGGAGGGATGCATTTGAACACCAACGAAATCATCGCATGGAGCCTAGCCGCAGCAGCCGTCGCCTTCGTCGTCTTATGTATCTTTTTGATCAGTCTCCTGAAAACTGCCCAGCGTTCGCTGTTATCCGCCCGCTCGGCGGTAGATGAAGTGAAGCAGACGATCGAAGGACTGCAAGGTGAAATCAGACAGCTGGCTGAAACCATTAATGAAGTGACGACGGATGTTAAAGGGAAATTGCAAGCGACCAACCCGTTATTCGATGCGGTCCAAGATGTCGGACTTATGCTGAGAGAAGTAACCGGAACCGCCAGAGAAGCTTCCCGGAACCTCACCCACGCTGTCCGCCGGCAAGCGGCGGCCCTTGATGGGGGAGCCCCGCCGCTCAAATGGGTTCGCTGGATCTCCCTCGGTACCCGCGTCCTGTCCGGCCTCCGGAGAGGTTGGAACGAACACGGTAACGCAGAACGGCAAACTGCAGAGCGACGGCAGCCGGAACTGGAATCTTTTCGAGTCCAAGAGCCAAGAGAAAATGAGATTGAACATTTGAGACATTAAGGCAGTGCAGCTCCGCACGATCTTATCAACAAGACAAGAGGAGGAAGCGGGATGAAAGTTTCATGGCTGATGCTGCTTGCGGCAGAGAACAGTAACGGTACGCCGTCGTCCGGATCGACGCCGACCTCAGCGGCGGCATGGTCTTGCGACGAGGATGCGGAGAAATGGGGCTATTCGAAAAATAAAGGAACGGATCACCCGGCACCGGATGGCAGAAACCGGCATGATTGGAAGTCCGCCGCGGAGAAAGCACGCGTCTTCGAAAATTCGGAATGGCTGGTGTTTCAACCGGAAGCGAATGGGGTAATGATGGGACAGATATAGGCCGAAGGAGGAGAGTGACCATGAGACCGTATGCAAAATTGGTGAACAACGGATTGGAAGCCGTCGATATCGTCAAGGATTTGCACCGCCAAGGGTATACGGATAAAGAAATCTACGTACTGGCACATGGCAAAGACCGCACCGACCGCTTAGCCGATGCAACGGATGCCAGCAAGATCGGCATATCGGAGGAAGGCATGTTCGACTCGATCGCCAACCTGTTCCGCGACCGTGGTGACCAACTCCGGCACAAAATCGAATCGATGGGTTTCGATACGCATGAAGCGAGTATGTTTGAAGCCGAATTGGACCGTGGCAAAGTACTGGTCATGGCACGTCACTAAAGTGCCTGCGGCAATCGGGAATAAGGAATGAGGGCAGCCGCGCTGCCGCTCATTCCTTATTCGCGTTTGTTGCGGTCTCGCTTTACACGTCCGCGGAACCAAGCTAAAATTTGGGAGATTTCTTCCTGCCTAAAGTTAGGAGACATAGAACTGATGCGTGTATTAATCGTAGATGACAACGCCATGAATGTTATGGTCATTCAAGAAATGCTGAAACGGGCCGGGTACGAGAAGATCAGCGCCTCATACTCGGCAGAAGAGATGTTCGAGCTGTTGAATGCAGCCGGTGAACAAGATTCGCATTCAGCGATGAAGATCGATCTGATCCTGCTCGATATGATGATGCCGACGATGGACGGGATTGAAGCATGCCGCCTGCTGCAAGCGGACAGCCGCTACCGGGATATCCCCGTCATTATGGTGACAGCGATCGGCGACTCTCGCAAGCTGGCGGAAGCGCTGGATGCCGGAGCGAGCGATTTCGTGACGAAGCCGATCAACAAAACCGAGCTGCTCGCGCGGATTCGTTCCGCCTTGAGGCTGAAAAGCGAGTTGGATTGGCACAAGGAAAGAGACCGCCGGGTCCGCGAGGAGCTGAACTTGGCCCGTCAAGTGCAGGAAGCGGTGCTGCCGGAGGCAACGGCTCAAGACGGCGTCCGTGTTTGCGCCTATTTCCGGGCTTCCGAAGAATTGGCCGGGGATTTGTACGCTTGGCAGCAGGTGGGGGACCGCCAATGGGTTTTTGCCGTCATCGACGCCATGGGGCACGGCATCTCTTCTTCTTTGGTCAGCATGTTCGTCGCGTCGGTACTCAAGGAATCAATGCGTACGTTACAGTCTCCGGAACGCGTGTTTCTGGATCTGAACCGCCGGCTTATGAGTCTTCACCCGGAAAATGAGCTGGTCCAATATTATTGCACGGGGATTTGCGTCAAGTTCGACTTGGAGCAAGGAACGCTGGAATATGCGAACGCCGGTCACCCGCCGGGACTGCTGTACGCGGATGGGCAGGCGGTACCCGAGCGGCTGGGCGCAACCTCCGCACCATTGGGGATGTTCGAATCGCTTGAAGTCGGAAAGCGCAGCATGTCGATCCGGCCCGGCGACAAATTGTATCTGTACACCGACGGAATTTTAGGGCCTTTCCAAGGTGAAGACGAGGAGCAAATCGAACAGTTGACGAAGTTTCTTCAACAAGCGTCCGAAGATGAGGAAAGCATGGAGCGCCTCATCCATGGCCAGCCGCTTGACGGCCGTTCGGACGACCGGTGCTTGGTTCGGGTCGACATCGTGACGGGAGAGATCAAAGGATGAAAATCAGAAACAAACTGATTATCGGATTTTCCCTGCTGGTCGTCATGCTGGTGGGGATTACGCTGTTCGGTTACGAACGGCTCTCCCGTATGGATCAAAAATTAAATGCTTTTTACGAAAACCGGTTTCGAAAAGTGTCGTTGGTTGAAGACGCACGCGGGGAATTGAACGTCTCTGCGCGGGTCATAAGCGAAATGCTGCTTGGCGCAGTCGACACGCAAATGGGCATAAAGGACATCTCCGACCGCTTGACGAGGGCAGGCAAGGAATTCGAGAAGCTGAGCCAATCCTCTCAGTCGGATCCGGTCGAGAAGCAGCTGACCGAGCAGATCAAGGCGGACGGGAAAGCCTACGGTGAATATTTGGGCACATTCGTTGAACTCGCGAAGCAAGGGAAGCTTGCAGATGCGCGAACCTTGTTCATGAATACGGGACGGCAAACGCAAGAGCGGATCGTGACCGATTTGAACGGATTGGTCGCGTACGAGCAGCAAGCGCTGGACTTGGAAATGGCCGCGACCAAACGAATGTACGATGATACCGTACGCCTGGTTGCTGTGCTCTCCGCACTCGGGCTGTTGCTCGGCCTGCTCGTACTCGCTTGGGTGCTTCCGAGCATCACGAGCGGCTTGGACCGGTTAAACAAAATGGCGGAACGGTTTTCCAAGGGCAGACTCAAATCTTTTGCCCGAATGGAAATTCGGGCGAGAGACGAACTTGGTGAATTGGCCCGTATTTTCAAAAGGATTGCGTTGGATTTGCTGGCCAAAAACGAGCGGGAAGCGGAATTGAACGCCATTCAACAGAAACAGGCGTTTAAGGATGCCCAGATCGCGCGGTTTACCGATTTGCTGAGGCAAATGAACGATCCCGGCACGCTGGCCGAGGCGTTTGTGAAAGAGTTTTGTCCGGTCATCGGCGCGGCTTACGGGGCCGTATATTTGACGGATCCTCAAACCGACGGCCGAACGCTCAATCTCACGGCATCCTTCGCCGGGCATTGCGACATCGATACGTTAGACAACGCACGTCGGTCGATCCGCTTCGGGGAAGGTCTCGTCGGACAATGCGCGGCTTCCGGTTTGCCGATCGTTTTGGATGATGTGCCGGATGGGTATGTAAAAATCGGGTCCGGCATCGGAGACGCCGAGCCGAAGCAGCTCGTGCTGAAGCCGATTCTGTTCGACGAAGAACATTTGGGCGTCATAGAAGTGGCGGCGGTGAAGCCGTTCACTCCGGAAAACAGGGAGCTGCTGCGGCTGCTGGCCAGCCATCTCGGCATGCTGGTGCACAACATTCACTCCCGGCAACGAGTCGAAGAACTGCTGCGCGAGTCCCAGGCGCAATCCGAGGAGCTGCAGGCGCAGTCCGAAGAGCTCATCACGCAGCAAGAGGCGCTGCGGCACACGAACGACGAGCTGGAAGCGCAACGCAACGAGCTGAAGCGATCGGAAGAGCGGCTTCAGTCACAGCAGGAAGAGCTGGAGCATGCCAACCGGGAGCTCACCGTGAAGACGAAAGCGCTGCAAGATCAGTTGGAGCGGTCGGACGCCCAGAACCGACAGATCGCCAAAGCGAACGCGGAGCTGGAACGACAGGCTCTGCAGCTCGCGCTGACCGGCAAATACCGGTCCGAGTTTTTGGCTAACATGTCGCACGAGCTCCGCACGCCGCTGAACAGTCTGCTCATTTTGTCGGAGTTTTTGGCGGAAAACAAGGAAGGCAATTTGACCGACAAACAAAAAGAGTATTTGCGGACTATCCATGTATCGGGTTCGGATTTGCTCAAAATGATCGACGAAATCCTGGATTTGTCCAAAGTGGATGCCGGCAAAATGGAGCTGCATCCCGAATGGACGGTCGTCGGCGACGTCGTGACTTTCCTGGATCAGATGTTCGCTCCGCTCGCCGACCACAAAGGATTGACGCTCACGTTCGACACCGACGATCAGGCGCCGGAAGCGATTTGGACGGACGGCCACCGGCTGAAACAAATTTTGCGTAATTTGTTATCGAACGCCGTCAAGTTTACCCATGAAGGCAGCGTCAGCCTCCGCATCGGAAGGCCTCGCCATGAAGATTTCGATGGGAAGCCGTTCCGCAAAGAAGACAAATATGTGGCCTTCACCGTTACCGATACGGGAATCGGAATTTCGCCGGAAAAAAGCGAGCTGATCTTCGAAGCCTTCCGCCAAGCCGACGGCACGACAAGCCGTAAATACGGCGGAACCGGGCTGGGGCTTACGATCAGCCGTGAACTCGCCAAGCTGCTTGGAGGCTGGATTTTGCTGGATACAAAGCCCGGGCGGGGAAGCGCGTTTACGCTCATTATCCCGGAACGGATTCCCGAGCTCGCGGCGGCGGAACCAAGCGGCAAAGAGGACGTGTTTGCCGAGGTGGCCGCAACCGCACCAAGCATGGCTCGTCCGCTGTTCCATACAGAGGCGGAAGCGGGCGAAGCCGGGGTAAACACTGAAACGCCGGAAGCCGCTTCGGACTCCAAACAGCCGCAGCCGGATGACGACCGCGGCTCCATTGCCGAAGACGACAAGGTGCTGCTGATCGTCGAAGACGATATTCATTTTGCGAAAGTGCTGCTGGAGATGGCCCGCGCCAGAGGATTCAAAGGGGTCGTGGCGCTCCGCGGAGACGAAGGGCTGCAGCTGGCTAAGGAGATGAAACCCGACGGCGTTCTGCTCGATATTCAGCTTCCGGGTACCGACGGCTGGTCTGTTTTACATGAATTGAAAGACGACGCCGAGACACGGCACATCCCGGTGCATGTCGTCTCCGTGGCGGAGCAGTCCGCTCACGGACTGCGCATGGGCGCGATCGATCAACTGCAAAAACCGGTGACGGCAGAACAGTTGGAAGAAGCATTTTCCAAAATGTCGACGGTGCTGGAGCGCCGGCCGAAGCGTTTGCTGCTCGTCGAGCCGAATAAAGCCGATCAACGCGCGTTAACGGATCTGATCGGTTACAAGGATGTGTCCGTGCTGGCCGTTTCCGACGTCGATCAGGCTTGGGAACGGCTTTCGGATGATACGATCCAATGTATCGTACTGAGCTCCGGACTGCATGAAGACGGCGTCGTTAAGCTTCTTGAACGGATGCAAGGCTCTTCGACGCTGCGCCGGATTCCCGTTATTCTCTACGGCGGGGACGAGGAAGACGACTATCGGGAATTGCGCAAATTCGCCGGCTCTATCGTTTTGAAAGATGCGCAGTCTCCGGAACGGCTTCTCGAGGAAACGGCGCTTTTCCTGCACCGTGTCGAATCCGAGCTTCCGGAAGACAAGCGGAGCATGCTTCGCAAGCTTCACCGTCGTGATGCGCCTTTCGAGAACAAAAAGATTTTGCTCGTCGACGACGATGTGCGCAACATTTTCGCCTTGTCCAGCGTGCTGGAGCACAAGGGAATGCGTTTGGTCTACGCGGAGAATGGCAAAGACGCGTTGAACCGGCTGGAGGAGCATCCGGACGTCGACCTGATTCTGATGGACATCATGATGCCGGAAATGGACGGCTATGAGACGATGAAGAAGATTCGCGCAAACGCGAAGTGGAAAAAGCTTCCGGTCATCGCTCTCACCGCCAAGGCCATGAAGGACGACCGCAACAAATGCATCGAAGCCGGTGCCTCGGATTACATCACGAAACCTGTGAATACCGATCAACTGCTCTCCTTGATGAGGGTGTGGTTATACCGATGAAAGAAAAATTATCCAATCCGGAACTGGATAAAATCGAGGTTATGCTGCTATTGGAGGGCATTTACCGCAAATACGGCTATGATTTTCGCAAATACGCTTACGCTTCCATCAAACGGCGGGTGCTTCACAGGCTTCAGATGGAAGGACTGCCCACGCTATCTGCGCTGCAGGAGCAGGTTCTTCACGATCCGCTTGCGTTTCAGCGGCTGCTCGAAGATTTGATGATCCCGGTGACCGAGATGTTCCGCGACCCGGACGCGTTCCTTGCCTTCCGGCAAGTTGTGGTGCCCGCACTGCGGGAGCTGCCCTATATCCGGATCTGGCATGCCGGCTGTTCGACGGGAGAAGAAGTGTATTCGACGGCCATTGTGCTGCACGAAGAAGGATTGCTGGGCAAAGCCCGCATATATGCCACAGACATCAGCGAGAACGCGTTGGAGAGGGCCAAAAGCGGCGTGCTGCCGATCGAGCGGATGAAGCAATATACGCAGAATTACCAGAAGGCCGGCGGCAAAGCCTCCTTTTCCGAATACTACAGTTCGGAGTCCGGCGTCGTCCTGCTGAAACCCGAATTACGCGCCAATCTCGTATTCGCGCGCCACAATTTGGTTACCGACCGGTCATTTAACGAATTTCATGTGATTTTTTGCCGCAACGTCATGATCTATTTTGAATGGCCGCTCCGTGACCAGGTGCAGAAGCTTTTTTACGAGAGCTTGTCGGACGGAGGATTTCTTGTGCTCGGCAACAAGGAATCCATCTCGTTTACGCCGATGGCCGACCGGTATGAAGTGTGGAACGACCCCAACCGGATTTACCGAAAACGGAAATGAGCGGTGGGAAAGGAGAGCAAGATGGCGAAGGAACAGTCGGTATCCATTTTGTTGGTGGACGACCACGTACAAAATTTGATGGCGTTGGAAGCAGCCCTGGACGGGGAGAATTATCGGTTCGTTCGTGCCGCATCCGGCCATGAGGCGCTGCGACACTTGCTGCGAGAAGAATTCGCCGTTATCGTCATGGATGTGCAAATGCCGGAAATGGACGGCTTCGAGACGGCAAGGCTGATCAAGTCGCGGGAGAAGACCAAGGATACGCCGATCTTGTTCATTTCGGCCACGAGCCGGGAAGCGGTGGATCAATTCGAGGGGTACTCGGCAGGGGCAATCGATTATTTGATCAAGCCGATCGTCCCTTCGATCTTGAAAGCCAAAATCTCCGCTTTTGTCCGTATGTATCTGAACAACCGCGAGCTGCAATATCAGCGCGACCTGCTCAAGATGCAAAAGGAGGAGCTGCTTCGGGCCACGTACCGGCTGACGACGGCGGAAGCCAAATCGCGCATGATTTTCGAAACCTCCATGGACGGCATATTTACGTTCGACGAATACGGCCGCATTTTGTCGGTGAATCCGGCTATGGAGCGGCTGTTCGGTTACAGCGCGAATGAGCTGATCGGCACTGCGGTGGAAAATGTACTTCCTTCGATCGTTCTCATGCGCTGTCCCCAAACCCAGGAACACGATAACATGCCGCTTTATTTAACGGGTGTGGTACGCGAATCCGTCGCCTACAGGCGAAACGGCACGATGTTCCATGCCGAGATTCAGCTCGGGAAAGAGATCATTAACACCGAGAGGCTGTATGCCTGCACCGTTCGTGACATCACCGAACTCAAAGGCACGCTGCGCCAGCTCAGGGATGCCAAAAACACGGCGGAGCTGGCTTCGAGTGTCAAAAGCCAATTTCTGGCCGTCATGAGCCATGAAATCCGCACCCCGATGAACGGATTGATCGGGATGAGCGAGCTGATGTTGGAAACGGCAATGACGGGCGAACAGGAAACCTATGCGCATGCCATCAAGGACAATGCGAACCGCCTGCTGAAAATCATGGACGATATATTGGACTTTACCAACATGGAATCGGGAAAAATCGAACTCGACGAACAGCCTTTTTCGATCCGGGAGTGCCTGGCGGACGTCGCGGCGTGTTATGAGGCGGAAGCCGCCCGAAAAAACTTGGAATTGTTGTGGGAAATGGAGGAAGGCGTCCCGGAATATGTCGTGGGCGATCCGCACCGTTACCGGCAAATTTTGCGGCATATGCTGGATAATGCCGTGAAGTTTACGGACAACGGGGGTGTCTATGTTTTGGTCCGGGCGCGGCCGGGTGAGGGAGCAGGTGAACCCAGAATCCGGCTGGAGACGTCCGTGCAGGACACAGGCAGCGGAATTCCCGATTCGCTGCGACACTTGCTGTTTATGCCGTTCTCCCAAGTCGACTCTTCCATGACGCGCAAGCATGGCGGGACAGGACTCGGTCTGGCCGTGTGCCAGACGCTCACCAAAGCAATGGGAGGCGGTATGCGCCTGGCCGAAAGCAGCCCGGAAGGCACCCGGTTCGTGTGCCGGATTTCGGTGGCGCCGTTCGAGTGGCCCTCTGAATTCCCGCAGCTCGCGGTAACCGCAAATCAAGAGCCACGGCCGGATAAAGCCGCGATCATCGTAGCCAAAAGCGCGTACCGCAGGAGGCTGCTGTCGATGCTGGTCGCCAAGCTCGGCATGACGCCCCGTGTCACTTCCTGCACGTCTGCCGCCGTTGTTTATCCGGACGGGAAGCCTGCGGCATTGGCGATCATCGATGGGTATTCGGACAAAGACCGGGACGCTCTGCCGGTCTGGTCCGCATTCGCAGTTCCGACGGTTTGTATTGGGCACGGCAACCCTCCTCCGGAGGAAATTCCCTTTCCGGGCTGCCGCTTCTGGGAAGGTCCGGTCACGATGGCCCGCTTGTCGGCGCTTATGGCAGAGCTCACGTCAACTGACACGGTTCAAGGGCGCCTGCGCAGGGTATAGCAAAGATAGTAACGCCAAAGGAGAGTGACCGGCATGTCGGTTAACATTGGAATTTTCAAAAAGGAAGCGGATGTGGTGGAAGCGATCCGGCTCTTAAGAGAAGCCGGCGTCGACCATGACGATATGCGTGTGATCGTGAAAAATGCCGAAGCGGCCCCCTTGATCGCCTCTGTCACGGACGTTCCGGTGGAAGAGCTGGCAGGCTTGCAGGACCGGACTGCCAATCATGATGTGCCTGGAAGAGCCGGAGGGTGGCCCATCTTGGTTGCCGCGCCCGTGATGAACGGAGGAGACGGCAGACCGGGCAATGCGACGGGGGTGGCGGCAGCCGCCGGATTGTGGGGCCTCGAACGGGACAATGACGATACCGGCGAAGGTCGGCTGCGCGATATCGGCATTCCGGAGCACGCATCCGAGCGCTGCGGGGAAGAAGTCGAAGCGGGCCGGATTTTGCTGTATACCGAGGCGGACGAGGATACGAACGCGGATTCCATTCTTCGCCATGCGGGTGCCGCTGAAGTGCTGCATTGAGCGGTTGTGACGGGGGGCGCCGATTCGGGCGGCCTCTTTTGTTTTTTTCGTAAAATGAAAAAGCTTCCGGGATTTTCCCGGAAGCTTCTTGCTGGCATGAATTAACGGAACCAAGGGAAGACATACCGGACGATAAAGTAAAGGATGCCGAAGAAAATGACTAGATAGGCCGCGTATTTGATAAAAGTCGAAGCCACGAGGCTCGAATCGTTCTTTTCTTCGACACGGCGTTCTTCGATATCGACGTCACGGTCTCGATAGCTCATGGGAGACGCCCCCTTTTCGATTAGTTGCCGTGCGGCTCGAAAGCCGTCGACGTTCTTACCAACGATTACCCGAACACGGTTCCTCATGAAACGCCCGGGGAGCTAAACTTCGGTTGCTGTTTCGGTGTCGAAAGATTTGGGTTATAACAAGATTAGAGCTATTTTATCCGATCTGCGATCTGCGCCGTCGATCGGAGGATCCGCAAGATCATTGCAAGGTATCAAAGAAAGGGGCTTTGTTATGCTGCCGAACAAATTTTCGCTCCGTACCGAGAACCGGGAAGGACGAACCATTGTTTACGTAGGAGGAGAACTCGACCTTGAAGTCGCCTCCCAAATGAGAGCCGCGATGGAACCGCTCATGGAGCTGTCCGACCGGCGTCTCACCCTCAACTTGCGCGACTTGAAATATATCGACAGTACCGGTATAGGGATTCTTATATCCGTGCTGAAAGCCAGACATTCCCGCAACGCTCCTTTCGATGTGGAGCATGTACCGGGCCATATCCGGAAGCTATTCGACATGACGGGTATTACGCCATTCCTGGCGGCCGCGGAATAATCCATATTCGGAAAGGATGAGAGGAATCCTCCATGACCAAAGATAGACAAGTGCTGCTGTCCGTTCCCGCTCAAGCCGAGTACGTCGACCTGATCCGTCTGACGCTTTACGGCATCGCGAGCAAGATGAAATATTCGTTTGAAGAAATCGAAGATATGAAAGTGGCGGTTTCCGAGGCTGTGAACAACGCGGTGCTTCACGCTTACGGCGGTGAAGACGGAATCATCGAGGTTTCATTCGCGGTCTCCGACGAGGAGCTTGCCATTACGGTCCGTGATCATGGGGTGAGCTTCGCTCCGTCCGCAAATCCGGAGTCGGCCGCCCTTCATGGAAAGTCGATCGACGAAATCCAGTCGGGCGGATTGGGTTTATATTTGATGCAGGCACTGATGGACCGCGTGGAAGTGAAGCATGACGGCGGTACCGCGGTTATCCTGACAAAGAAAAGGGCACGGTCTGAAGAGACGGCATGAATTTGCCGCTGTCCGCGCGTTTGCCCGACGACGCGATCGCCGTTTTGATCGAGTATCAACGGACGTTGTCCAACGAGCTGGCGGAAGAACTGATCCGGCATTATGAACCTATGGTGCGCATGGCGGCCAACAAAATGTCGCGCAATCGTCCCGACTTGTTCGACGATTTGTACCAGGTGGGTCAGATGTCGCTGTTCCGCCTCCTGAAGCAATTCGATCCCGAAATGGGAATGCCATTTGAGCCGTATGCCATGAAAAGCATCATCGGCCACATGAAGAACTACTTGCGGGATAAATCCTGGTATGTGCAGGTACCCCGCAGAATCAAGGAAAAAGGCCTTGTCGTCCAGCAGGCGATCGACGAGCTGACGGTCACGCTGGAGCGCTCGCCGAACGTCGACGAGATCGCCGCCCATTTGGGACTCGAGCTCGAAGAAACGCTGGAGATTTTGGCCGGCCGGGACTTATACCATTATGTTTCGCTGGACACACCGATTTCCGATGAGGAAAATACGGCGGTGCTGGGCGAGCTGATCGGTTCGCCGACCGACGAATTCGCCGCTTTGGAGAGAAAGCTGGATTTACAGGAAGCGATGTCGGAGCTGAAGCCCGAGGAAAGAGAAGTGCTGCTGCTCGTGTTCGAAGGCGGGTTGTCGCAGAGGACGATTGCGGAACGGCTCGGTGTTTCGCAGATGAGTGTATCGCGCATCCAGAAACGGGCGATCGACAAGCTGAAACAGCTTCTCACGGAAAAGGATGGAGATTACGAGATATAGACAAGAACCTTCCACCAACCACGGTGGAAGGTTCTTTTATCATTCCCTCAAAGGGAGCCCCCGGGAAAACTCTAAAAACGGGTTTCATTGTGCGTGGCGGGGGTAATTATCTGTACGGCACGACACCCTAATGAAGGAGTGGGACATGATGACGGTAAAATTTCGAATCCGTTGTTCGGAGAGTGATGTTTTTGTCCTCGAGAAGGAAAGCGGGTTCCACGTCACCATCGGCTCCCGGGTGAATCCGCTCAGTTTCGGCAACAAGCTTGCGGAGTATGGTTCTCTCGGTCAAGCGGTGGACGCGGCGGAACAGTTTTGCAAAATGTATACGCTTTCCAAGGAGTATGGCTACCATCTGGAAAAGACGGAGCTGCGTAAGGACGGTTTGTCGCCTATACCTGTACCGGAACTGCTGGACAAGAAATTGTCGACGGACGAGATGAGAAGCATGCTGGAGAAGGACGAATTGATGTACGGAACCTATTGAGCGGCCGCATAGATCACGCCGATACCTTCGGGTATCGGCTTTTTATGTTTCTGTGAAGATGCGATTGAACTTTGAGAGGACCTCTTGCTGAAGTGCCAAAGTGCACTACAAAAGGCGCGTTGGAGCGGAAAAATGCTGTTGGAGTGCTAAAGTGCACCCGAAAATCGATAAATTGGTGGGAAAAGCGGTTTGGGCGGGCGCAGGCACCAACAATTTACGGTTTATTTCGTTCTATATTTAGATCTATTGGAGGTGTTTGGATGGCTCGGCCTAAACCGTTCGTACTGGCATGGTGCCTTAGTACGGTCATTTCTTTGCTGTATTTCATCCGATATGTTGTGAAATATACCCTGGTTTCGGTGCCGGAGAGCATCATGGTGTTTTTGCAGTTCTACATCGTGTTTGGCCTTATGTTCGGGATCCTGTTCTATTTCTTGCATCAATTTTTTCGTCGTTTTGAATGGGTGAACGTCTGTATCATTTCGGCCGCCCACGTATTATTCGTTTATTTACTCTTCCACGAACTGAACAGCTTTCCTTGGGGCAGCTTTTTCGAGCGGGCGCCTTGAACTTACATATGCGCATTCTCGCCGTCACGGCATTTGTTAGTCAGTCACACTGACTAACAAATGCTAACCTCCGCCATTATCACAATGGATAGTCACTCAGACTAACTAATACAGTCAAAATGGCGGCCCAGCGGCCGCCATTTTGGGGATTAATGTTGTATCGGATCGGGCAGCAAGCCCTGTTCTTGAAGTTGTTGACCGGTCTTCACGCGTTGCATGTCTTTGCCCAACGCTCGCATATCGTCGAAGTCCTGAACCATCCTTCCGTTTTCCGCACTTGCGACGGAACGGGTAGGCATCGACGTCGCTTTGCGGTCCTTGTCCCGATCGGGCGAGTAGGATTGGGAGACATGCGATTCAATGCGGGAACGCAAGGCCAGCAGGCGTTTCATGGCTGACTCGCGCACTTCTTCCGGTACTTCCGAATCCGACACGCCATCGAAAAAGGAAGTTTCGCCGTCCAGCAGAAGCGATCCGTCCTCTTCCTCGAAGGGAACCTGAAACACGTACACGGATCCGCTTGGGAATTCCAGCTCGGTGCGGTAGGTGGAACCGTGCACGGCGGAATCCCGCACAAACCCGGTCTGGGACAGAGCTTCTTTCAAACGAGCCGCCGGAGCGCTGAAAGTCAGAATCGTGTCTGGCGTCATCATGTGATCTCCCTTCATATCCGACAAGAAGGCCAACCGCCGGCGGGGCCGGGGTGGCCTTGCTGTGCGGATTCGGTTCCGCGGTCTCAATTGATGTTGGGTTCCTCGTTTTTATAAGATTGCGCCTCTGTTTTGGCCGCGTTGACGGCCGATTTCGTTCTGTCCATAATGTCCGTCGCTTGCTGACCGACTTGTTTCACCATGTTTTGCGTCTTGGTCGCCATGTCGGAAACCATTCCTTTGGTTTTCACCGACACATCGGAGTAACGGTTTTTCAGGTCCGAGCGGAGCTCACGTCCGGGTTTCGGCGCGAAGAGCAAGCCAGCAGCCGCCCCAACCGCGCCGCCGATCAGTATGCCTTTTAGAAGTCCGCCTCTTTCAGCCATGACAAATTCCTCCTTCATGGTTTTTCTCAGGTAGGCCATGTTCGCCAAGGAACATGCTGCAGCGGTCATGCCGTCCTAGCTTTCCTTTACCCGCCCTTTGTCAATAAGAAACGCGGTCTTTCCCGGGACAACGGTTTCGACTACAATAGGGGAGTCAGATCTTGGAGAGAGCGGGGACGGGGGATGGAGCTGTCGAATAGTGTCGGATCATCTTCGCCGGTGCAGCGGAGCGGCGGATGGGGCTACCGTACGGAGCGTCGGCGCTGGTCGCCGATCGATTGGTTTTTCGTCATTCTGCTGATGGCCGCTTCGGCGCTTATGTCGTTTACGGATCTCGGCAACCGTTCGGCTCCGCAGAGCTTTTGGATGCCGGGAGCGAGCGGCGAAGGGTTTACCGTTGATTTCGGACAAGTCCGCCCGATCGACCGGCTCAATCTGTATGAGGGTCCCGGGGCGAGAGGGACGACCAAAATCGAATGGTCCGTGGACGGCCAAAAGTGGGAACCGTATGCCAGTATCGAGCATAAAACGAATCGGGTGTTTACGTGGAAAACGGAGGACAAGCCGGTTCAAGCCCGTTATATGCGTTTTACTGCGCAAAGCATCGGATACCGCCTGTATGAAGCGGCTTTCTTTGCGAAAGGAAGCCCAGAGGCTCCGATCCCGATTCAAGAGATTCGGGACAACGGCAAAGCGGCCTCTTCCGCCGAGGGAACCGGGCAGCAAGTATTCGACGAGCAGCAGTTCGCTCCGTTTCGTCCGGATTACCGGAACAGCATGTACTTCGATGAGATCTATCACGGACGTACGGCTTATGAATTTGTGGAGCGGATGGAACCCTATGAAAATACACACCCGCCGCTGGGCAAGGTGCTGCTGGAAATCGGGGTCAAGATGTTCGGCATGACGCCGTACGGCTGGCGGTTCATGGCCGCGGTTTTCGGAACGATCATGATCCCGGTCATGTATGCGGCGGCGAAAGGCATGTTCGGCCGCACGCGCTATGCCGTGATCGCCGCGCTGCTGCTGTTGTTCGAGGGATTTCATCTCGTGCACTCCCGGATGGCGAACGTCGATATTTTCGGGGTCACCTTTACGATTGTCATGTACTACGCCATGTACCGGTACGGTGAAACCGCCTGGCGTCACGGCGGCTTCCGCCGGGGAATCGGCTGGCTGGCGCTGAGCGGCATCGCCTTCGGCTGCGCCGCGGCGGTCAAATGGAACTATTTATACGGCGGCATGGGACTGGCGATTTTGTTCTTCCTGTCCTTGTGGAGACATTACCGCGGTTACAGCGAGTCCGGCTCCGGGCGGCGATTCATACTCACGTTGCTGGCGGCCCTTGTGTTGTTCACGGCGGTTCCCGCTTCGATATACACGGCATCGTACATTCCGTTCATCAAGTCCACCAAAGCCGATGACGACTGGCACGATTTGTGGAAGTATCAAAAAAATATGTACAATTATCACAAAGGCGTAAAAGAGCCTCACCCGTACGCGTCCAAATGGTATACTTGGCCTTTGATGCTCCGGCCGGTCTGGTATTACGGAGGCCCCGACCTTCCGCGCGGAGACGCCCAAAGCATTGCGGCCATCGGAAATCCGCTGATCTGGTGGGGCGGATTACTGGCGATGCTGGCGTCCTGGTGGATCGGCATACGGCGAAGAGACCGGATCGTTCTAACCGTCGCCGTCATGTACTTGTCCTTCTACGTCCCGTGGATGGTGGCGCCAAGGAGCATCACGTTCTTATATCATTATTTTCCGATGGTGCCGCTGCTGATCTTGTCACTCGTCTGGATGCTCCGGTGGTGGGAGCAGGGGGCTTACCGAAGACGGCGCTTCACGACAGGCGTGTGCCTCGCCGCGGCGGGTCTGATGATCTGGTTCTATCCTGTGCTCACCGGTATGACCATCAGCCGGGAATGGATGAACGCGGCACTCAGATGGCTGCCCAGCTGGGGATTTTGATGAATAACGGATTAGGATTTACAGCATGAAAGGGGAACGGAAATGAACGGAACGTGTTTCCTGTCCGTGGTTGTACCCATGTATAACGAACAAGAAGTGATCGAAACCACTTACCGCAGATTGACTTCGGTGCTGGAATCGATCGGGGAGTCCTACGAGCTGGTGCTGGTGAACGACGGCAGCCGCGACAAGACGGCGGAGATTGTCCGCGGAATTTGCGCCTCCGATCCCCGAGTGAAGCTGATCGATTTTTCACGGAATTTCGGCCACCAAATCGCGGTTACCGCAGGAATGGACTTTGCCTCCGGCAGAGCGGTGGTGCTCATTGACGCGGACCTGCAGGATCCGCCGGAGCTTATTCCGGAAATGGTCGCCCGCTGGCGGGAAGGTTACGATGTCGTTTACGGCAAACGGGCCGCGCGCAAAGGGGAAACCTGGTTCAAAAAAGTGACGGCGGCGGCGTTTTACCGGCTGCTCCGTTCGCTGACGTCCGTCAATATTCCTCTGGATACCGGTGATTTCCGGCTCATGGACCGCAAAGTTTGCGACACCCTGAGTTCGATGCGGGAAAACAGCCGGTTTATTCGCGGAATGGTCAGCTGGGCCGGCTTCCGCCAAACGTACGTGGAGTACGTGCGGGAGGAGCGTTTCGCCGGAGAGACGAAGTATCCGCTAAGCAAAATGATCCGTTTGTCGCTGGATGCCATTACGTCATTCTCCACGAAGCCACTGAAGCTGGCGGGCATTCTCGGATTTCTGCTCTCCGCCGCAGGATTCATTTATTTGCTCGTGGTCTTATACCAGCGGCTGTTCACGGATTCTACGACGCAGGGCTGGACTTCGCTCATTGTGATCAGCTTGCTGTTCCACGGGATTACGCTTTCACTGCTGGGCGTACTTGGGGAATATATCGGCCGAACCTATGAAGAAGCGAAACGCCGGCCTCTCTATGTGGTGGCGGACCGGGTCAATTTCGAAGCGAAGCCGGAATCGGCACAGGAGCCGGTCGGATCTGGCATGAGACATTGATCTAGCGGAAAGAGAAAGGGCAGTTCCCCGTCGGGCGGTTGACGGAGGAACTGCCTTTTTTTCGCCGTTTTGCGCTTATGCCGACTCCGACACGCCTTTCTCTTCCATCAGCAGATCAATCAACTGCCGGATCGCGGGGTCGAGCCACTTTTTCTTGTGGTAGATGACTTGGGTATAAAACGTAATGTCCGGGTGGGAAAATGGCAGCACGATCAATCTCCCTTCTTCCAAATCGCGGGTCACCGATATTTTCGGGATCAGCCCGATGCCGAGGCCCAACGACACACACTGCTTGATCGCTTCAAGGCTGCCGAACTCATGATGGATGTGGTAGGGAACTCCGCAGCGCTCGAAGAGCTGCTCAAAGGCAGCTCGATAAGTGCATCTCGTTTCCGTGGCAATGTAAGAGACGCCCGATAAATCTTGGATATCGATCGATTTCTCATGGCGAAGCGGGTGGCGGGGTTCGGCGACCAGCACCAACGGTTCCTGCCGGATGATCACGCTTTCCACGTCATCGGCCACAATGGGACGGTCAAGGATGATGCCCAGATCCAGCTGTCCGGAGCGCACGCCTTGCACGCTTTCACCGTCCACAAGCGGCCGGACTTGCATCGTGATGTGCGGGAAAGATTTTCTGAACCGGTGAAACACGGGCGGCAGGAAAAAGGCGATGAGAGACTCGATGGTGCCGATCTGAAGGTTTCCCTTTACTTGCCGAGACACCAAGTTTTTGGAATCGTCGTACAGGGCGAGAATCCGTTCGAACGTTTCCAACAGCTGCTCGCCCGCCGAAGTAAGTCGCATCGACCTGCCGAACCTTTCGAACAAAACGACGCCATACTCGTTTTCGAGCTTTTGGATGTGCGTCGTGACGCTGGACTGTACGTACCCCAGGTTTTCCGCGGCTTTCGTAAAGCTTTGGCAGCGCGCAACTTCTATGAAGGATCGAAGATAAATCAAGTCCAACCGGTGTCACCGCCTTCTCACTGATGGAACGGAAGAACAAAGGAAAGCAAGGCCGCGACAGCACCTACAGCGAATTGACTGAGTTCCGCTGCGGTAAGGGCAGCTTTTTTCCCCAGATCGCGCATCCATTCCCGTTCCCGTTCTGAAGTTTCGTTTTCCCATATTTTAAGAGCCGCATAGTCATGGATCAACATTTTTTTCGCCCCCTGGCTTTTGTTGGCTTCATCGTAACACCAAGCGAATCGGGGGAGTTATCCAACGTTTTACATGGCAGCTATCGATTTTTTGCATGGAAACGCCATCATCGGCGGCTCAGGCGGCGTTGCGGCGTCGGGATTTTTCGTGCATATTTTATAAAGAATAAGGTCAGATTCCAGCCGGTCGGCTGATCTCGAGGTGTCAGAATGGGAAGCATTCAGCAGCATGTACAAGCGCGTCATGATGGAAATCCGTCCATGCCGGCAGATCTGGATTTGGTCGTGACGACAAGGGCGGGAGTGCCGGAAAATGTTCACCGCGGACGTATCAGTGTCGTTTCTGCGGATGGTGGTGTAGCTGTGGCCTCGTACGGCGATGTTACGGCGCTCACGTTCGTGCGGTCCACGGCCAAGCCGATCCAGGCCATCGCTCCGCTCATGGCGGGAACGGCCGAGGCGTTCGGGTGGGACGACCGTCATTTGGCGTTGATGGCCGCGTCCCAGCGGGGGTATGCGGATCAGGTGGCTGCGCTGCAGGAGATGCTGGATCGAGCGGGCATTCCCGAAGAGGCGTTCGTTTTCCGAGCGGGGAAGCCGGTATCTTCGGAAGCGAGAGAGGCTTGGGCGGCTGCGGGCGGCGAACCGCGGAAGCTGTATCATACGTGTGCGGGCAAGCATTTGGGCATGCTGGCGTGGAGCAAGCTGGAAGGCTGGCCGCTGGAAGGTTACGCCGAGCCGGAGCATCCGGCACAGCGGGAAATTGCCCGCCGCGTACGGGAATGGGCCGGAGCGACGGAGCATGATTTCGAGCTGGGCCGGGACGGCTGCGGGCTGCCGGTGGCGGCGATGCCGCTGGAGCGCATCGCGCTATCGTACGCGCGGCTGGCGTGCCCGGACGCGGCAGCGGATGAGAGGGCGGCAGAGGCGGCATCGCGCGTTGCGGCCGCGATGAACCGCCACCCCGAGCTGGTCGAAGGCCCCGGCCGATTGGCCAGCATGCTGCTTGCCGACCCGAACGTGGTCGCCAAGAGCGGAGCGCAAGGGCTGTTCACCATCGGCCTCCGCCGCGAGCGGCTCGGCATCGCGATCCACGTCGCGGACGGAACGGAAGGGGCGTGGCCGCATGTGGTGATCGCGCTGCTCGAGCGGTTGGGCGGTGTGTCCGCCGACACGCTCGCGGGCTTGCGTGCCCGTTTCCCGGCGGAATACCGCAACGACGCCGGTGATATCGCAGGCCGCTGGGAGATCGTATTTTAGGCTGATGCCATCGGCTTTAACCCTTGCCAAGAGAAATGTTACTTTTGACGGAATATACAAGGAGCAGTACACCGTGAAGCGTGGCAGAGAACGAAGAGTAACTTCAAAGTTCTTGCGCCTTCGCTTGGGCTGTGCTGCTCCAAGTTACGACCGCCGCCGAACCGCAGTAAGACTGCCGCACGATCCAAACTACCTTTGCCCTTACTTCCCCTTGCGCCCGACCGAGGCACGGTATTCGGTGGGCGATTGGCCGTACCAGCGGCGAAACTGCTTGGAGAAATACAGAGCGTCTACAAATCCCGCCGACGAGGCGATTTGCTCCACTGTAAGCTCCGGTCTCTCACGCAGCAGGCGCCGGCCCTGATCGACGCGCAGCTTTGCCAAGAATGTCGCCGGGGTCAAACCCGTATGTTGCTTGAACAACCTCGACAAATAAGCCCGATTGTAACCAAGCGCCTCCGCCATCCCCTCGATCGTCACCGGCTCCGCGTACTGCGAGGAAAGGTACCCGGCAATCTGCCGCACCAGCTCTTCGCTGTGCGTGTCCGGCCGCAGCGGCGCCGCCGTGTCTCCGGCTGCCGCTTCCTGCAGGACGGCAAGCAGCAAGTGCAAATGTCCGGAAGCCTCCATGGAGGCAGAAACTTTCCTCTCGCGAAATGCCTCGAAAATGCTCCGGCACCGTTCTCCCGGAATGCGGCTTGTACCTGTATTCGCGACCGGCCGCGCAGCGCCCAAACCCGCTGCTTCGACCAAAGCGGCGGCCCGCGACCCCGCGAACGCCACCCAGCGGTACCGCCACGGGTCCTGTTCGTCGGAGACATACCGGAATAGCTCCTCCGGCAGAATCAGGAAGCTGTCTCCGGCCCCCAACTCTGCTTGAATATCTCCCAATTGGAACGTACCTTTCCCGGAAATCACATGATGCAGCAAAAAATAATCGACGACTTTCGGCCCGACGCGGTGATTCGGCTTCGTTTGGCTTTCCCCCGCGAACAGTACGGTTAACTCGCCGGGCTCCACGCTGACGGGGTTGGAAGCGACATGATAGGTAGGGTTTTTCGCCACGTCCGTTCCTCCTTTCACTCCTCCTATTGTAACACGCCAACACGTCAAGTCTCTTCTCAAAAGTCACATTTCTCCATATGAACCGCACATCCCGCCATTTTTCCAAACATCCGGCATCCGTTATACTGAGATTACAAAAAGCAATTATCGAAAAAAAGGTGGCGTTAATATGGCGTTGCTTGCGGAATTAAAACGTAAATTTGTAGACCGTTTCGGCGGTGAAGAGTCCGGGATTTCGGTATACGAGGCTCCAGGACGGGTAAATTTGATCGGGGAGCATACGGATTATAACGGCGGCTCCGTTTTTCCGGCGGCTTTAACGTTCGGCACTACGCTGCTTCTTCGTCCGAGGGAGGACGGGAAATTGGGTTTCGCCTCCACAAACTTTCCCATTTCCCGGGAAATTTCGACCGAAAACGTGACGTTTCGCGAAGAAGACGATTGGATCAACTATCCCAAAGGAGTCGTATGGGAGTTGAACCAGCGAGGAATCAAGCTTAGCCGGGGATATGACTTGCTGTATCACGGTGAAATCCCGAACGGCGCAGGCTTGTCCTCCTCGGCTTCCATCGAAGTCGTCACCGCGTTCGCCCTCTTGTCGATGGAAGGCAAACCGGCCGATCCGGTCGACATCGCTGTGTGGTGCCAGCACGCCGAAAACGAATTTATCGGCGTGAAATGCGGCATTATGGATCAGTTCGCGGTGGCGAACGGGAAAAAGGATCATGCGATTTTGCTGGACTGCGACACGCTCCGGTATGAGCTTGTTCCGTTCCGCACCGGCGAGTTCAAGCTCGTCATCGGCAACACCAACAAACGGCGCGGCCTTGTGGATTCGAAGTATAACGAACGCCGCTCGCAATGTGAGCAGGCGGTCCGCGACCTGCGGAAGGCGTTCCCGGAACTGCAGTTGCTCGGCCAGCTTTCGATCGAGCAATTCCGCGGCCACGAGCATCTCATTCAAGATGAGACCGTACGTAAACGTGCCCGCCATGTAGCGGAGGAGATCCATCGTGTCGCGTTGTCCATGGATGTTCTGAAACGTGGCGACTTGGCCGAGTTCGGGCTGCTCATGAACGCTTCGCACGACTCTTTGCGGGATCTTTACGAAGTGACGGGTGCGGAGCTTGATGCAATGGTAGAAGCCGCACGCTCAGTTCCGGGTGTGCTCGGCTCCAGAATGACCGGGGCGGGCTTCGGTGGCTGCACGATTTCGCTCGTTCATCAAAATTCCGTCGAACGGTTTCTGTCGGAAGTGGGATCCAAATATGAAGCGGCGACCGGCCTGCGCGCGGATTTTTACGTTTGCGACATCGGCGACGGTGTGCGCGAGTTGAAGGGGGAAGCGTAAAATGGCGGTTTTGGTAACAGGAGGCGCAGGCTATATCGGCTCTCATACAGTAGCCGCGCTGCTGGAGAAAGGCGAACAGGTCGTCATCGTGGATAACCTGTATCAAGGGCATCGCGATGCAGTGCTGGGCGGCAAGTTATATGTCGGGGATTTGCGGGACGAAGCCTTCCTGTCGCAAGTGTTTGCGGAAAACGAGATCGACGGCGTCATCCATTTTGCAGCGAATTCCTTGGTCGGGGAGAGCATGTATAAGCCCGGAATGTATTATCACAACAACGTATATGGCACATTGTGCCTGCTGGAGCAAATGAATAAAGCCGGCGTTTCCCGCATCGTTTTTTCTTCGACGGCTGCGACATACGGAGAGCCGGAACGCGTGCCGATCGACGAGTTTGACCGCACCGAGCCGACCAGCGTATATGGAGAGACCAAGCTGGCGATGGAAAAAATGATCCGCTGGTTCGACGTTGCCCACGGGATCCGGTCGGTGTCTCTGCGCTACTTTAACGCGGCGGGCGCGCACGAGAGCGGTCGTATCGGGGAAGATCACCGGCCGGAAAGCCACCTGATCCCGCTCGTCCTGCAAACGGCACTCGGCCAGCGCGAATTCATCGCCGTATTCGGAGACGACTATCCGACCGAGGATGGGACTTGTGTGAGGGATTATATTCACGTCAGCGACTTGGCAGACGCGCACATTTTGGCGATGGAACGGCTCCGCGGCAATGGAGAAAGTGCCGTATATAACCTTGGGAACGGTCAAGGTTTTTCCGTGAAGCAAGTCATCGACATTGCCCGCGAAGTAACCGGCCGTGAGATACCGGTTCGAATCGAGGCGCGGCGCGCCGGTGATCCGGCGGTTCTCGTCGCTTCTTCGCAGCGTGCGCGGCAGGAGCTCGGCTGGAATCCTTATCGCAGCCGGTTGCAAGACATTATCGCCAGCGCTTGGAGATGGCATAACGGGCATCCGAACGGATACGACAACTGAATGGGGGGGCCGCAATGAACATACGGAATGAGGCTTCACCGGTTTCCATCAGCCACAGTATCGGAAGGTTGGTGGCTTTCGCCTTAAAGAGCGGTTTGTTGCAGCCTCTCGACCGGGAGCATGCCCAAAACGCGCTGCTGGATCTATTTCGTTTAAACGAGCCTGCCCACCAGGACTGGAACGTGGAAGAGCCGTTGCCCGACAGTCCGGTCCCGCTCCTGGAGCCGTTATTGGATGCGGCTGTCCAAATCGGGCTGCTGCAAGACGATACGACGACTTCCCGCGATTTGCTCGAAGCCCGGATTATGGGGCTGCTCATGCCCCGGCCTTCCGAAACGGAGAGAATCTTTCTCGAACAGGCGCGGTACAACGGGCTCGAGGCTGCGACCGATTGGTTTTATCGGTTGAATATCGATTCGAACTATATCCGCATGGACCGCATCCGCAAAAACGGCTACTGGCGTCATTCCACTCCCGACGGCGAGCTGGAGATCACTATCAATCTTTCCAAGCCGGAAAAGGATCCGCGGGAGATCGCCCTGCTGAAAACGCTGCCTCCGGCCCATTATCCGAAATGCTTGCTGTGCAAGGAAAACGTAGGCTATGCCGGTCGTCCGGACCATCCCGCCCGGCAAAACTTACGCGTTTTACCGGTGACGCTGCAGGATGAACTGTGGTATTTCCAATATTCGCCTTACGTGTACTATAATGAACACAGCATCGTATTGAGGGACGAACATGTGCCGATGCGCATCTCGCCGTCCACGTTCGCCCGCCTGCTCGATTTCGTCGAGCATTTTCCTCATTATTTCGTCGGCTCCAATGCAGATTTGCCGATTGTCGGCGGTTCGATCTTGAATCACGACCATTTTCAGGCCGGCCGGCACGCATTCCCGATGGAAAAAGCGGCTGTGCCGGAATGGTTTGCCGTTGCCGGCGAATTGTCCGTACGGGCGGGCATCGTGCGATGGCCAATGTCCGTGCTTCGATTGCGGTCGGCCGACCGCCACGCCGTGCTTCGTGTTGCCGCGAATGTATTAGCCCGTTGGCGGGAATATTCCGACCCTGACGCCGAGATTGCGGCCTACACCGGGGAGACGCCGCACAACACGATTACGCCGATCGCGCGGCTTCGGGATAACGGCGAATATGAAATGGATCTCGTCCTGCGCAACAACCGCACAAGCTCCGAACATCCGGACGGTATTTTTCATCCGCACAAGGAACTGCATCATATTAAAAAAGAAAATATCGGCCTGATTGAAGTAATGGGCTTGGCGGTATTGCCGGGCCGTCTTCAGGAGGAAACGGCGTCTATCGCCGCTATGCTGAGCGGCAGGCAGCCTTACGATTCCTCGACGTTGGCAAATCCAGATCACCCATTGCACAAACACTCGGCTTGGATCGAAGAGCTGGTGGATAATTACGGAACTTCGAACGGATTGTCGGAAGCGGAAGCGATTGTCCGGGATGAGGTCGGGAATAAATTTTACGCGGTGCTTCGGGATTCCGGAGTGTTCAAGGCCGATGAACGAGGACAGGAAGCGTTCCAGCGGTTTCTCGTTACATCGTCGTTGATGGCGGACTAAAGCAAGAGGGTACCGTGATTTTATTTCATGAAAGGGGAATACGAATGACGGCAGTCGTAAGGGAAGCGATCCGCCATGAACACTGGGGGCAATGCGTCTCCATCCGAAATGGCAGCATCGAACTGTTGGCCACTTTGGATTTCGGTCCACGAATTATTCATCTATCTTCCGAAGGCGGCTCCAACTTATTTTTCGAGGACCGAAACGGAGAAATGGTCCAAAGCGGCGAAGCTTTTGCCCCGGTAGGGGGAGGGAGCTGGAAAAATTACGGGGGGCACCGTCTGTGGACGAGCCCGGAACGGATCCCGCGCACCACCTACCCGGACAATGATCCGGTACAATGGGAGAAGGTCGGAGATAACGGGATCGTCCTTCGCGCCGCGAAAGAAAGATGGAATCAGGTCACGAAGGAAATCGAAATTCGCATCGATCATGCCGGCCCGCATGTTGCGGTCATTCATCGGGTGACGAACGAGGGCGCTTGGCCGATCCGTTTTGCGCCATGGGCGCTGTCCGTAATGGGCGCTGGCGGCCGTGCGATCCTGCCGATGGCCGGCAAGGACACCGGGTTGCTGCCGAATCGGCGGTTTATTTTGTGGCCGTACAGCCGGCTGAACGATCCGCGCATCACTTTTACCGAATCAGAGCTTATCGTCGATCAAGGCGAGGGGCCGACTCCCTACAAAATCGGCATTGACAACGAGTCCGGCTGGGCGGCCTACAGCAATCACGGGGATACGTTCATTAAACGTTACCGTCCGGTACCGGGCGGCGAATATCCGGATTTCGGCGTCTCTTTTGAAATGTACACCAATAGCTCCATGCTAGAGATGGAGACGCTCGGCGAGTACCGCGAGGTGGAGTCCGGGGAAACGGTTGTGCACGAGGAAACGTGGCAATTGGTGAAAGGTCTCGACTTGAGGAAGCCGCCGCATGCGGAAGCCGTCCAGATGTTGAAGCATTATGTGAAAGACTAATAGCTTAGCACATGAAAAAACCTCGAAATCGCCGCGATGTTGATATGCTCCCCTTGCGGTAGACAGTTGAAATAATAAAACTGTTTACTGCGAGGTGGAGCATTTTTATGTCCCATAAAGCAAAAATATCAGGATTTGAAAAAATCGAAGCCATTGAGAAAT